>NZ_AWZV01000034.1 GCF_000472545.1 Burkholderia sp. WSM2232
TTCTCCGGCAGCACGGTGCCGAGCACCGACACGCCGGTACGCATCACGTCCATCGGATGCGCGGCCGCCGGAATCCATTCGAGCGCAGCCTTCACGTTCGCGGGCAGGCCGCGCAGCGCCTTCAGCTTCGCCTTGTAGGCGCTCAGTTCGGCCTGCGTGGGCAGCTTGTCGTGCACGAGGAGATAGGCGATCTCTTCGAACTCGCAATTGCCCGCAAGATCGAGAATGTCATAGCCGCGATAGTGCAGGTCGTTGCCGGTCTTGCCGACAGTGCACAGCGCCGTGTTGCCCGCCGTAACGCCGGACAGCGCGACGGATTTTTTCGGTTTGAATGCACCCGCGTTGGCCGGGCTCGCGCTGTTGTCTGCTTCGCTCATCAGTATGTCTCCAGATGCGTGGGAAATTCTTTGACCGCCACCTTAGAGGCAAGGAACGGGCCGACGTTGGCCGCCTGCGCTAAGTGCCTGATTTTCAACCTTACTCACAAACCCTGAAAGCTCGACCGTTTCATAAGCGGAATTCTTACATTTCAAATATGAAACCGATGCGCGCATAATAGGCGGGCCAGCACGAGTCTACTTCCGAGCCACCACCTTGAGCACCGTCCCCTTCGACACCGCCCCGCGCCCGCGCATCTGGGCGCTCAGCATCAGCCGCCTGCGCGATCTGTTTCTCGACATCGCGGGCGAATACGTGGAGCGCGCGGATCTGCGCATCGTCGCGCAAGGTTTCGAGGACGCCGTGCGCGAAATCGAGGCTGCCGGCGCCGGCCGGCCCGACGTCGTGATTGCGGGCGGCTCGAACGGCGCCTATCTGAAGACGCGCGTGGCCGTGCCGGTCGTCATGATTACGCCGACCGGGTTCGACGTGATGCACGCGCTCGCGCGCGCCCGCCGCGACGGCGCGAAGGTTGCACTGGTCACGCATGGCAACACGCCCGACGAGATTCGCCGCTTCGTCGCGGCATTCGGGCTGGATGTGACGTTCGCCTCCCATCAATCGGCGCAGGACGCGGAAAGCGTCGTGCTGGACCTGCGCGATCGCGGTATCGACGTGGTGGTGGGTCCCGGGCTCGTCACCGATCTCGCGGCGAACGCGGGCATGGGCGCCGTGTTTCTTTACTCGCGCGCATCGGTGCGCGCCGGCTTCGAGACGGCGCTCGAAGTCGCGCAGGCGACGCGGCGCGAGACGCTGCGCCGCCAACGGCTCGACAACCTGCTGCAACATCTGCGTGACGGCGTCGTGGCACTCGATGCTGAAGGACGCGTCGAGGCGATGAACCAGCGGCTTGCCGCGGTGCTCGGCATCGACGCGGCGCATGCAGCGGGCCGCGCGCTGCTCGAACTCGCGCCCGACCTCGCGGGCAGTCTCCCCGACTCGGACGGCGACGCGTTCTGTACCGTGCGCGGCGCGAGCTACGTGGTGCATCGCGGACCGCTGGCAAGCGGCGGCGCGGCGGCAGCGGGCACGGTGCTGACATTTCAGGAATCGCGCGCGGTAGAACGGCTCGACCGCACGCTGCGCTCGCGGCAACGGGTGCAGCAGTTCAGCGCGCGCTACCGGCTGGACGATATGGTCGGCGTCTCGCAAGCGATGCAACGCGTGCGCGGGCTCGTCCAGCGATACGCGAGGTCGGACGCAACCGTGCTGATTCTCGGCGAGAGCGGCACCGGCAAGGAAATGGTCGCGCAGAGCATGCATCAGTTGAGCGCAAGGCGCGACTTCGCGTTCGTCGCGATCAACTGCGGCGCGTTTCCCGAGGCGCTACTCGAAAGCGAACTGTTCGGCTACGAGGAAGGCGCGTTCACCGGCGCGCGCAAGGGCGGCAAGGCGGGACTGATTGAAGTCGCGCATCGCGGCACTTTGTTTCTGGATGAGATCGGCGAGATGCCGTTGTCGTTGCAAAGCCGTTTGCTGCGCGTGCTGCAGG
Source organism: Burkholderia sp. WSM2232 (assembly GCF_000472545.1). GTDB lineage: Bacteria > Pseudomonadota > Gammaproteobacteria > Burkholderiales > Burkholderiaceae > Paraburkholderia. The sequence goes on from NZ_AWZV01000034.1 coordinate 1,931, forward strand.
AACGCGAAGTTGTGCGGCTCGGTTCGACGGAGCCGACACGCGTGGACATCCGCGTTGTCGCGGCCACGCACCGTGCGTTGACCGAGGGCATCGCAGCGGGCAGCTTTCGTGCCGACCTCTACTACCGGCTCAACATTCTGAGCATTGCGCTGCCGCCGCTGCGCGAGCGATCAACCGACCTGCTGCCGCTCGCCGTCGAGCTGCTGTTGCAAGCCGCGGCGCGCGAGCCGCGGCTTGCCTCGCGCCTGCCCGACGCCGCTGCCGCCGAGCGCGTTCTCGCTGTGCTTGCCGAGCCGTTGCAGCGTTATGCGTGGCCGGGCAACGTGCGGGAATTGCAGAACGTGATCGAACGGATTGCCGTTGAGCTTGCGGACATGGACGCCGACAACGACGCGGAACCAGGCAATCCGCCTTTGCTGACGCGCGACATACTGCGCAGCATCGCCCCTGAAATTGCCGAACCGGCGCACACGCGCCCGAAGAAAACCGCGTTGACGCTGCGCGAGCGCAGCCGTCATGTGGAAGCCGACGAAATCCGCGCCGCGCTCGCCGCACACGGTGGCGACCGCGACGCGGTGTGCGACGCGCTCGGCATCAGCAAGACGACCTTATGGCGGAAGCTGAACGCGGCGCGTTAGCCTTTGGTGCGGCGCCGGCGTCGGCGCCGTGCTTGCCGCCGTTGGCCGCCGCGCGCTGAATGAACATGCTCGGCGTCATGCCGCAGCATCGCTTGAAATGCCGGCCAAAATGGCTCTGGTCGAAGAAGCCGACCTCGGTCGCCACCACCGAGCCCGGTACGCCTTCGAGCAGCAGCGTCTGCGCCCGCTGAATGCGCACGCCGCACAGATAGCGGTACGGCGACGCGCCGTACTGCTGCCGGAACACCGTCGCAAAGCGCGATACGCTGAGCGCGGACAGCGCGGCGAGTTGGGCGAGCGTCACCGGCTCGTTGAAATGGGCTTCTATGAAAGCCCGCGCGGCATTGAGGCTGAGGGACTGTTTCATGACGTGACGATGCCAGGGCAAGCCGCCGGCTCCTCGGCAAAACGCTGAATGGAGAATTTGTCGAGCGCAATGGGCGTGCTGCCCGTATCCACGAGTTCCGCCATTGTCTCGCCCACGCCCGGACCGATCTGGAAACCCGAACCGCTGAAACCGAACGCGTAGAAGAGCCCGTCGACCTTGCTGCTTGGACCGATCACCGGCTCGCCGTCGGGCAGATAGCTTTCGACACCGCTCCACACCCGGATCACATGCAACGGCGCCAACGCGGGCACGAGCCGCCGCATCTGCGCGAGCTGCCGCACGGTGTTCTGCGGCAGCACCGACGCCCGGCTAGTCACCGCATCGGCCGGCCCCGCAAGCCCGCCGCCGACGATGATGTTGCCGCGCGGAATCTGCCGGAAATAAATGCCCTCCTGCTTGATGGACGTGAATACGCCCATCGACGATTGAAACACATACGGCACCGGCTCGGTCACGCACATTTGCGGTCCGCTCACGGCGAGCGGCGCGCGCTCGCCGAACTGTTCGGTCAGACGCGTGGCCCACGCGCCCGCGCAGATCACGAGTTGAGCGGCGTGGTACACGTCGCCGCGCGCGCTTTCCACGCGAAAGCGGCCGCCCTCTTTTTCGACGCGCACGATCTCCGTGTTCTCCATTACCTGCGCGCCGAGCCGCGCCGCCGCGCGTCCGAACGCAGGCGCGGCGAGGCGCGGATTCGCGTGACCATCCAGCGGCGAAATGGACGCGGCCAGCACTTCACGGCCGAGAAACGGAAAGCGCTGAAACAGTGCCGGCCCTTGCAGCACTTCGAGGTCGAGTCCGTAGGCACGCGCGTCGCGCGCGTACTGCACGAAATTCTCGACGTCCTTCCCGTGATAGCACACGCGGGTATGACCCACCGGCAGAAATTCGACGTCCTTGCCGAGCAGTTGCGCCGAGCGCTGCCACGTGCGCAGCGCGCGATTGGCCATAGCGAGTTGCGGCAGTGCGCGGCCCTGGCGCCGCACGCCGCCGAAGTTCACGCCGCTCGCCTGCTGTCCGGTCAGCCCGCGCTCCAGCAGAATCACCGAGCGATTGCGCTGCCGCAGAAAGAACGTGGTCGTCGTGCCCATGATGCCGCCGCCTATCACGATGACATCAGCTTCGTTACGCGTCGCGCTCATTGCGCCTCCTCCTCGGTGAGCGCGACCGGCAGCGGCTTGACCGGCGCCTGGCCGCGCAGCCGTCCCACCGACGAAAGCGGCACGCATGCGGCCGCCGCAATGATTTCCGCGCCCGCGTGCCCGCAATAGCGCCCCTGGCAGCGGCCCATGCCGACTCGCGAAAACGCCTTGGCGCGATTGGCTTCCTGTGCGCCCGCTTCCCGCACGACGCGGCGCAGTTCACCGGCCGTGATTGCTTCGCAGCGGCACACAATGGTCTCGTCCGGCAGCGACGCGGCCAATTTCGCCGGCCACGGGAACGCGTCGCGCAAGCCGGCCGCAAAGCGTGAGAAGCGCGCGAGCTCGGCGCGCAAGGCGTCCGTATCGGCGATGCCGGGGGTTTGCACGCCGTGGTCGTGCAGCGCGGCAAGCGCGGCGAGGCGCCCGGTGCGCTCGGCCGCGTCCGCGCCGCGCACGCGTGCGCCGTCGCCGGCGAGATAGACGCCCTTCACGCTGCTGCGACCGTCGCCGTCTATTTCGGGCAGCCACTGCCGTGCATCGCCATCGAAAACGAAGCGGCAGCCGGCAAGATCCGCCAGTTGCGTTTCTGGACGCAAGTGATAGCCGAACGCCACCGCATCGCACGCGAATTCCAGACGCTTGCCGTCTGGCAACGCCACCTCCACGCCGCTCACACCCGCTCGCGGCGAGCCTTTTATCTCGACTGGCTGCACGCCGCGATAAACCGGTACGCGTGCCGCGGACAACACCCGCGTCAACGCAATGCCTTTTCTCAGCGCGGCGGGAATGGCGAGCAGGCGCGGCAACGCGGCCAGGCGCTGCATGAACGTCGAAGTGTCGAGCACCGCTGCGATCTGTGCGCCCGCCTTCACATATTGTGCGGACACCAGATACAACAGCGGCCCGCTGCCCATCATCACGGTGCGCGAGCCGATCGCACAGCCCTGCGATTTGAGCGCGACCTGCGCGCCGCCAAGACTATAGGTGCCCGCCTGGTGCCAGCCTTTGACGGGCATGAGCCGGTCGGTCGCGCCGCTGCAAATAATCAGCACGTCGAACGGCAGTGTGCCGTATCGCGTGCCGGCAACGGTATGCACCGCATTTGCCGAGATATTCCACACGAGCGTTTCCGGCAGATAGTCGATTCTGCTTTTCAGCGCATCGAAACTCTGATGCAACGATGCGGCGCGCTCAGCCTCGGTGCCGTAGAGCGTGTCGTAGCTGCGGGAAAAACCGTCCGGTTGACGCCGGTAGATCTGCCCGCCGTCGCGCCGGCCTTCGTCGACGACCGCAGGGCGCAGCCCGGCCTGAACGAATGTCTGTGCGGCGCGCACTCCGGCAGGCCCCGCACCGATGATCACTACACGCGGGGCCATACACCCTCCCCGGCTTCAGCAAGATTCGTGACGATCGACATGCCGGGCGCCGCGGGCGTGCTGCATGCGCGCAGGCGCTCGCCTTGCGCGGTCCACACCCAGCAGTCCTGGCACGCGCCCATCAGACAGAAGCCGGCGCGACGGCCGTCGCCGAATTCGGAATCGCGCAGCGTGCTGCCGCTGGTGAGCAGCGCGACTATCAGCGTGTCGCCTTCGGCGGCTTCGCGCACCTCGCCGTCGACGGTAATCGGGAAGGTCTTGCGACCGGTTTCGGCGAGCCGTACAAATCGCTGGTTCATGCCGCAATCGTCTCCAGATTCTGCAAACGGCTCAGCTCGGCCGCCGAGTGATGGCACAGAATCTCCGCGCCGGAAGGCAACTTCTTCAGCGACGGCGGCGTGACATTGCAGACACCGTCGATGCGCACCGGGCAGCGCGCGCGGAACGAACACAACTCAGGCACGGCAGCGCTCTCGCCCATCGCCGGCAACGCACAGGCGGCGACGTGACGCCGTGCGTCGAGCCAGCCAGGCTTTAGTTCGGGCACCGAATCAACCAGCAAGCCCGTGTAAGGGTGATACGGCGGCGCGGCGAGCACGTCGCGCTGCCCCGCTTCCACGCGCTGGCCTGCATACAGCACGATCACTTCGTCGCAGATCGCGCGCACCGTCGAAATGTCATGGCTGATGAACATGTACGACACGCCCAGTTCGCGGCGCAATTCGGCGAGCAGATCGAGAATCGCGGCGCCGACCACCGTGTCGAGCGCGGATGTCACTTCGTCGCAGAGAATCAGCGCAGGATCGGCGGCGAGCGCGCGCGCCAGATTCACACGCTGCTTCTGGCCGCCGGACAGTCCCGCCGGCGTGCGCGTGGCGATCGAAGCGGGCAGCTTCACGAGGTCGAGCAACGCAAGCATGCGTTTTTTCGCGGCCGCACCGCGCATGTGGTGATAGAACGCGAGTGGCCGGCCGAGAATGTCCGCAATCGAATGACTCGGATTCAACGCGGTGTCCGCGTTCTGGAACACGATCTGGATCTGTCGATAATGCTCGGGCGTACGGTGCGACAGTTGCGCAGGCAACGGCTCGCCGTTGAACAGGACTTCTCCGCGTGCGCGGTCCACGAGACCGGCCACCACGCGCGCCAGCGTCGTCTTGCCCGAACCGGACTCGCCGATCACGCCGAGCGCGCTGCCGCGAGGCAGGATCAGGCTCACGTCGTCGAGCACACGCACGGCGGGCACACCGTCACGGTCGATGCGGCCATAGCCTGCCGACAGTCCGCGAATCTCGAGGAGCGGCGGTGCCGATGCGCGGTCCTGCTGGGGCGCTTGCGGCGCCTCAGGACGGCGCGTCGCGGCGAGCAGCTGGCGCGTGTAGGCATCCGCGGGCGCATCCAGCACTTGCGCGACCGCGCCGTTTTCCTTCACCGCGCCGCCGTTCAGCACGACGATGCGATCGGCCATCTGCGCAACGACGGCCAGATCGTGCGACACATACACGGCTGTCGTGCCGAGTTCGCGCACCACCTTCTTGAAGGCCGCGAGCACTTCGATCTGCGTGGTGACGTCGAGCGCGGTAGTCGGTTCGTCGAACACGACGACCGCCGGATCGGTGATCAAAGCCATGGCCGCCATCAAGCGCTGTAGCTGTCCGCCGGAAACCTGGTGCGGATAGCGCTCGCCAATGGTCTCGGGCGCGGGCAGCGCGAGCGCTCGAAACAGCTCGATTGCCTTGGCGCGCGCAGCCTCTTTCGTCATCAGTTGATGCAGCAGCGCCGGCTCCGTCACCTGATCCATGATCGTGCGCGCCGGATTGAAACCGGCCGCGGCGCTTTGCGCAACGTAGGCGACGGCGCGCGCGCGCAACGCGCGGCGTCCTTTTGCGTCGAGCGACAGCACTTCGACGTCGCCGATTCGCACCGAGCCGCCGCTGATCTCGCAGCCCGCGCGCGCATAGCCGAGCAGCGCCAGTGCAATGGTGGTCTTGCCGGAGCCGGATTCGCCGATCAGCGCGAGCACCTCGCCCTTCTTCACCGAGAAGTCGACGCCCCTGACGATCTCTGTCACCGGCCCGTGCGCCGCGCCCGCGACGACACGCAGCCCTTTTACTTCAATCATGTCCCGCTCGGCCATCATGCGTCTCCGTGGCTACGGCTGCGACGCCGCAGGTTGTCGATCAGCAGGTTCATGCCGATGGTCAGCGTGGCAATGGCGACCGCAGGCATCAGCACGGCAGGCGCGCCTTCGGACAGGCCGCCGATGTTTTCGCGCACGAGCGAACCCCAGTCCGCATTCGGCGGCTGCACGCCGAGCCCGAGAAAGCTCAGGCCGCTCAGCAGCAGCACGATGAACACGAAGCGCAGGCCGAAGTCGGCAAGCATCGGATGAATCATGTTCGGCAAGACCTCGACCCGCGCGATATACAGCAGCCCCTCGCCGCGAGCGCGGGCCACCTGCACGTATTCGAGTCCCATCAGATTCAGCGCGAGCGAGCGTGAAATGCGGAACGCACCGGGAATGTAGGCGAGCGCCGCCACCGTAGTCAGCATTGAAATGGACGAGCCGAACGCCGCAATCACCACAAGCGCGAGCACCTTGCTCGGAATCGAAATGAGCGCGTCGAACAGGCGGCTCAGCACTTCGTCGACCCATCTGCCCGATACCGCCGCGAGCAGACCGAAGAACGTCCCGATCACGCTTGCAAGCATGGCCGCGGCGAGCGCCAGACCGACGGTATAGCGCGCACCGTAGAGAATGCGGCTCAGCATGTCGCGGCCCAGGTAGTCGGTGCCGAGCGGATACGCCGCGCTGTAACGGCCGAAAATTTCCGTGGAAGTGAGCGCACCCCCTTGATACGGCGCGACGAGCGGCCCGACAAAAGCGACCAGCAACCAGAACAGCACAATCACGAGGCCCAGCAGGCCAAGCACCGAAAAGCGCTGCACGAGCCGTTGCAAGGCGTTGGATCGAGCAGGCGTGGCAGCCGTTGCAGGCGCTTCGGCGGCCACCGCTTCGTCGCGGGCAACGTCGTACAGCTCGGTGCCCGCATGCGGGATGGGGCGACGGGTAGGTCGGCTTATCATCGGCGCAGCCTCGGGTTAGATACGATTTGACAGAGGTCCGCGATCAGCACGAGCCCCAGATACGCGGCGCAGAACACCATCACGCAGCCTTGTACGAGCGGCATGTCGCGGTTCGTCACGGCGTCCACCATCAGGCTCGCGAGGCCCGGATAGTTGAAGATGGACTCCACGATCACCACGCCGCCGAACAGATACGACAGGCTGAGTGCGACCGCATTGGCAATCGGTCCAATGGTGTTGGGCAGCACGTGGCGTAACACCACGCGCACGGGCGAAGCGCCCTTGAGTATCGCCATTTCCACGTACGACGAATTCAGCTGATCGAGGACCGCGGCGCGCGTCATGCGCGCCATCTGCGCGACGATCACGCAGCACAGCGTCATGACCGGCATGGCGTAGATACGCAGCAGCGCGCCGAACGAATTGACCTCGGACAGGTAGGAGAGCGCCGGCAGCCAGCGCAGCTTGACGGCGAAAATCAGCACGGCGATGGTCGCCACCAGAAACTCGGGCACGGCAACCGTGGAAAGCGTGAGTACATTCAGCACACGGTCGAGCAGCGAGCCCCGGAACATTGCGGACGAAATGCCGATCAGCAACGCGAGCGGCACCGACACGACCGCTGTCAGTCCGGCGAGCACCAGCGAGTTCGGCAGGCGCGTGGCGATCAATTCGCTGACGGGCAGGTTATTCGACAGCGAAGTACCGAAGTTGCCGGTGACGATATGAACGAGCCACTCGCCGTAGCGTTGCAGCGCCGGCTGATCGAGCCCGAACTGATGCCGCAGCGCGGCGACGGCCTCCGGCGTGGCCGCCTGGCCGAGCGCCTGCTGCGCGGCATCGCCAGGCAGCAATCCCGTCACGCCGAACACGATGGCCGAAACCAGCAGCAGCGTGAGCAGCGCGAGACCGAGGCGCGCGGCGATGAGTCGTTGCGCGTGTGCTTTCATTGAAAGTCGCCTCCTTTTCAAAGCATGCGCGCCGCCTGTAAAAGCGACGCGCCAGACATGTAGTGCGTGTATTGCGGGAAATTGCGGAAAAAGCGGCGCTGCGGCCCGCAAGCCTCAGCGCCCTGACTTCAAGGTCACGCCTCCAGCCAGACGTTTTCGGCGAATGCAAAACCCATCAGACCGGCCAGCGGAATCGAGCCGAGACCCTTGAGCTTGCTCGTGTACGCGTCGAGCGAACTGTGAAAGAGCGGAATGCCGATGCCGCCGTTTTCATGCACGAGCACCTGCATGTCGCCGTAGATGCTCTTGCGCTTTGCGTCGTCCGGCTCGCCGCGTGCGGCGACCAGCATCTGGTCGAACTTCGGGCTTTTCCAGTTGGCTTCGTTCCACGGAGCGTCCGATTTGAAGAACTGCGTGAAGAGCACGTCCGCGCTCGGGCGCGCGTTGATGTTGCCGAAGCCGAGCGGATGCTTCATCCAGTGGTTGGACCAGTAGCCGTCCGCCGGCACGCGGCTCACCTGCAGATTGAGGCCCCCGCGCGCCGCCGCCTGTTGCAGCAGCATCGCCATTTCGACGGAACCGTCCGCTGCCGGGGACGCATAGACCTGCAGCGGTGTCGAGCCGAGCTTCGCCTTCTGGAAATAGAACTTGGCCTTGTCGGGGTCGAACGCGCGTTGCGGCAGTCCCGCAAGGTAGTACTTGTTGGTCGGATCGATCGGCTGGTCATTGCCGATTGCACCGTAGCCACGAAACACCGAGCGGCGAATCTGCTCGCGGTCCAACAGGTTCATCATGCCGCGGCGGAAATCGTCGTTGCCGGTCAAGCCGCCCTCGTCGCGCATGATCAGGTCTGTGTAGCCGCCCGTCTTCGTTTCGAGCACCTTGAAGCCCGAAGCAGTCTTCAGGCGTTCCGCCGAGTTCGGCGAGAGACCGCTGATCAGTTGCACGTCGCCCGACAGCAAAGCGTTCACGCGCGCCGATTCGTCACCGATACCGATCAGTTCGATCTCGTCGAGATACGGCATGCCCGGCTTCCAGTACTTGTCGTTTCTCACGCCGACCGTGCGCACACCCGGCGAAAACTCTTTCAGTTTGTACGGCCCCGTACCCACGGCCGTCTTGAAGTCGCTCGTGCCTTCCTTGATGATCAGAAAGTGCGACGTGGCGAGAATCACCGGAAGGTCTGCATTCGCACCTTGCAGCGTGATCGTCACTTCGTTCGGACCGGTGGCCTTCACTTCCTTCACCTGTTCGGCGATGGTCTTCGCCTTGGAAGCCGTGGCAGGGTCCTTGTGGCGCATGATCGAATAAACCACGTCGGCGGGCGCGAGCGCCTTGCCGTCGTGGAACTGCACGCCGTTGCGCAGCTTCACGACCCACACGGTCGCGTCTTTCGTGTCGATCGATTCGGCAAGCGCCATCTTCGCGCCGAGGTGCGAATCCAGCTCGGTCAGGCCGTTGTAGAACATGTTGCAGCGAACGTAGTCGGTGCTGAGCGAACCCTTCGCCGGATCGAGCGTGTCCGCGGCGGAGGCCGACTGCGTGGCCACGCGAATCTTGCCGCCCTGCTTCGGCTTCGCTTGCGCGAGCGCCGAACTGCTCGCGGCCAGCAGACCTGCGCCCGTCATCGACATCATCCCGGCTGCGGCCAGCGCACGCAGCACGTCGCGCCGGGACGCGCCTTTCGCCGTCAATTGCTCGAGCCCGTTGCCGAGGTCAAGGGCGCCATGTGGTGAGTTTTCCTTATTCATCGAACTTCTCCGCGAGATGGGCAGTTGTGGGGGCTGCGGGGTTGAGTGGCGACTACAACAGCGGGACTGCAACGACGAATGCGTCAGCGGGACCTCAGTAGAAAAGATCCTTGATACGGTAATACGTGCCCACGAGGGGCAAAAACCACGGCTTGCCGGTGTGCCCCGGAATCGCGCTCCATTCGGACTCGTCCCAGGGGTTGCGATCCGTGCGGCCGTCCATCACGTCCGCCATCACCTGGCCCATGTGCGTGGACATCTGCGTGCCGTGGCCGCTGTAGCCCATCGAAAAATAGATGCCATCGTGTTGGCCCGCGTGCGGCAGACGATCGGCGCTCATGTCGACGAGACCGCCCCAGCAATAGTCGATGCGCGCAGCGGCGAGCAGCGGAAACATCGTGGCGAGTCCCTGCTGAAGGATGCGCCCGCTCTTCGCATCGGAGGGCCGCTCGGAGGCCGTGAAGCGCGCGCGGCCGCCGAACAGCAAGCGCGCATCGGGTGTCACGCGGAAGTAGTTGTGCATCAGGCGCGTGGTCGTGTAGGCGCGCCGGTTCGGCAGCATCTGCGCGAGCAGCGCGGGCGACAGCGGCTCCGTCACCACGATGAACGAGCCGACCGGCGCGAGGCGCCGCCGATACCAGCCGAACGGCCCATGCCGCGACGGCCCGGTGGCGATGAACACCTGCTTCGCGCGCACTTCGCCGCGCGCGGTGACGACACGGTGCGCCGCGCCGTCCTTCACTATCGACGTAACCGGAGCGTGCTCGAATATTCTTGCGCCGCGCCGCACCGCGGCGTCTGCAAGACCGACCACGAAGCGGCCCATATGCATCTGGCCGCCGTGACGCTGCAGCAATCCGCCGTAAAAGCTATCGGACTGCACTTCGGCACGAATGCGCTCGCCGTCGATCAGCTCTACGTGCGGGTCCACCGCGCGTCGGATCAGCTCCGCCGTCTTCTCGAGGTGCGCGAAGTGATGCGGCTTCGCGGCCAGCTTGAGCTTGCCGCTCGCCACGTAATCACAGTCGATGTTCTCCTCGACGATCAGACGCTCGACCGTATCCACCGCATCCGCATACGCGCGGTAGCACGCGCTCGCGCGCTCGATGCCAAGTTGCGCGACAAGCGCCACGAAGTCTTGCGCCACGCCGGTATTCACCTGGCCGCCGTTGCGTCCCGACGCGCCGCCGCCCACGCGCCCCGCATCCACCACCGTGACGGACGCGCCACGCTTGCCGAGCGCCTGCGCCGCCGACAGGCCGGTGAAGCCCGCGCCGATCACGACCACATCGGCGTGGCCGTCGACCGGACCTTCGCAGGCCGCGATGAACGGCGGCGCGGTGTCGAGCCAGTACGAATCGAGCTTCATCGTATGCGTGTCCATGGTTGCGGTCAGCGGGCCAGCGGTCGGCGGACGAGCGGTCGGCGGCGCGGCGGCAGCGCCGGCTTGCAGGGCGGCCTTGTAGCGCGCCTTGGTTGCCCAGCCGTTGCCCGGCCTTCGCGCGCGCCTGTGACAATTAAAGGCCGAGTTCGGCAGCCAGTTCCGGAATGCCCTTCACTTCGTAGTACTGGTAATACGGCGTGGACGGTTCATGGCCGCGGTTGATGAACGCCTTGTGCCTGATGCCCATGTCATGCGCGGTCATCAGGTCATAGCGCAGGCTCGACGACACGTGCAGCACGTCTTCCGGATTACAGCCGAGCTTGTCGAACATGTACTCGAAGCCCTGCATGCGCGGCTTATACGATTGCGCCTGCTGCGCGGTGAACACCGCATGGAAAGGCGCGCCGAGCTTGTCGACGTTGCTCTGGATCTGGTCGTTCGACGCGTTCGAGAGGATCACCAGCTTGTACTTCTTCGCAAGGCGCGACAGACCTTCCGGCACGTCCGGATGCGGGCCCCACGTCGGCACTGCTTCGTAGATCTTTTGCGCGCCGGCTTCGTCGAATTCCACGTTCATGCGCGCGCACGCACGGCGCAGTGCATTGACCACCACGTCGCGATACGGCTTCCACGCACCCAGCACTTCGTCACGGCGATAACCCGCGTAGAACGCGACGAGCTTTTCGAGGTCGTCGCTCTTCAGGATGTGGCCGTACAGCTCGCGTGTCATGTCGGCCATGCGGAATTTGGTCAGCGTGCCATAGCAGTCAAAGGTGATGTATTTCGGTTCGAAATCGATCATGGTGTAGTCCTATCGTGGTGGTGAACTCGCGTCGAGCTCATTGGCGAAAACAGCAACTAGCTTGCAAGGGGCCAGGCGAGGCGCTGATGCATACGCGTCCGGTCGGCAGTAGAAAGCTCATTCCTGTAAAAGATTTAATCAGCGCAAAAACATAGATGCTCCTGATTCGCGCGCTGCCCGTGACACAAACCATGCGTTTTTGGGCCACTGCGCAGCAGAGTCTGCCGTGCTCCGGCGTAACCCTTAGCCGGCTTGGGCTCGCGGCATGCCGAAGCACGCGCTCGTCATTCCCGCAGGTCGATCAGCACGCTCTTGAAACGCAGGTTGGCCTCGTAAGCCTGACGCCCGAGATCCTTGCCGATGCCCGAACGCTTGTAACCGCCCGTGGGGATCATGAAGTCCGACGTGCGGCCATAGCGGTTGACCCATACCGTGCCCGCTTCGAGTGCGCGCACGCAGCGCAGCGCCCGGCCGAGGTCGGCGGTATGCACGCCGGCCGCAAGCCCGTATTCGGGATGCTGCGCGAGCGCGAGCGCTTCTTCTTCGGTGTCGAAGGTTTGCAGCGTGAGCACCGGGCCGAATACTTCCTCGCGCACGGCCTCCGACTGGGCGTTGACGTCGGTAAGCAAGGTCGGCATATAGAAAGCGCCCGCCGATGCGCCGCGCACTTCGGCCCGCTTGCCGCCGTGCCGCAATGTGGCGCCCGCGTGAAGCGTGCGCTCCACGATGCTTTCGATGCGCGCCGCCTGCGGCTCGGAGATGATCGGCGAGAGCGTCGTGCCCGCAGCCCATGTGGCGCCCGGCTTCATCTCCGCGAAAATCCTGCCGATGCGCTCCGCGAGCGGCTCCGCAAGGCTGCGTTCCACCAGCAGCCGCGAGCCCGCCACGCACACCTGCCCCGCATTGCCGGTGATCGCGCCCGCGATGCGGCGCGCCACATCGTCAAGCCGCGGCGCGTCGGCAAATACGATCTGCGGGCTCTTGCCGCCCAACTCCAGCGTGACCGGCTTGGTGCCGCTTGTCGCGCAGGCCGCCATGATCGCGGCGCCTGTGCGCGTCGAGCCGGTGAACGTGACCTTGCCGATCTTTGGATGACGCACGAGCTCGTCGCCGGTCGCGCGCCCGTCGCCCTGAACCACGTTGAAGATGCCGGCGGGCACGCCCGCCTGCACCGCCAGCTCGGCTAAGCGCAGCACGGAAAATGGCGTCATTTCCGAGGGCTTGAGCACGACCGCGTTGCCCGCGGCGAGCGCGGGCGCGATCTTCCACGAAGCCATCACGAGCGGGAAATTCCACGGTGCAATCGCGCCGATCACACCATACGGCTCGGCAATCGTCATGCCGAGATGATCGTGGTCGGTGGCGGCGACGTCGCCGCCCAGCTTGTCGGCGAACTCCGCGTAGAAGCGGATGCCCTCGGCGGTGAAAGGCACGTCCCACGAAACGGCCTGGGCGATCGGCCGGGTCGAGCCAAGCGCCTCGAGGCGGCCGAGCGCGGGGGCGTCGGCTTCGACGAGATCCGCGAAACGGCGCAGAATCTTCGCGCGCTCGCGCGGCGCCATGCGAGCCCAGCCGCTCGTGCGAAACGCCTGCCACGCATTCTGGACCGCGCGGTCCACCATGTCGGCATCCGCTACCGGCACGCTCGCGTAGACCGTGCCGTCGGACGGCCGCGCCACGTCCAGGCGGCGCGCGCCGTGCCCGCTGCCTTCCAGATACTCGCCGCCGATGAAATGGCCGCTGCGAATCGCGACGTCGTCCGGATTGAAGCTGTCCATGAGAAAGTGCCCTGAGTAGATGACCTTTGAATGGAACCGCGAGCGTCGCGACATCGTCGCCGCGCTCGTCATGACAAAATCGTAGAGCCGCGCGCCTGGCATATGTCGCCGACAAAAATCGCGCGGCAGCAGAACCCGCCTGTAATGCGCGCCCAGACGGAGCGTTTTGCATCGAATTGCGCTGCGGCCCTATTCGGCGCGGCGGATAAAAAGATCGTCCTAGTCACACCGCGCCCCGGATGACACAGTGACGCGTAAGTCTTTAGCCATTCAGGAGCACGGCGTGCCCGACCCGATTACATATAGACGCTTTACCCTCGACGACGTCGCCGCCGCGCATGCGTTGACGGTCGAACTCAAATGGCCGCATCGCCCGGACGACTGGAAGTTCGTCGCACAACTGGGCACGGGCTTTGTCGCCGAAGATGCGAGCGGCGTGATCGGCACCGCGCTTTGCTGGAAGTACGGCGTGGATCGCGCATCGCTCGGCATGGTGATCGTGTCGCCAGCGCGGCAAGGACTCGGTATCGGCAGAAGACTGATGGAGTTGCTGCTCGAGGAACTCGGTGGCCGCATCACCTTCCTGCACGCGACCGCCGCCGGTCAGCCGCTTTACGAAAAGCTGGGCTTTCGCTCGACCGGCACGCTCGATCAGCACCAGGGCGCCGCGTTCCAGCCGCCGCTCGTCTCGTTGCCGGCGGGCGAACGCTTGCGGCCGCTTGGTTCGAGCGACACCGCGCGGCTCGTCGAACTGGCTTCGCAGGCAAGCGGCCTCGACCGCAGCGCTGTGCTGCCGGCGCTGCTCGATAACGCGGACGGCATTGCATTGGATCGCGATGGCGAACTGATCGGCTTCGCGCTCTTTCGCCGCTTTGGTCGCGGCTTTGCGATCGGCCCGGTGGTCGCGCCCGCCTCCGCGGATTCGAGCCGTGCGAAGGCGCTCATCAGCCACTGGCTCGCGCTCAACGAAGGCGTGTTCGTGCGCATGGACACGCCCGGCGACAGCGGCCTGACCGGCTGGCTCGAACAACTCGGCCTGCCGCGCGTGGACACCGTGGTCCGAATGGTGCGCAACGCAGAGCCGCAGAGCGTGGCGGCCAACGCGTCGCCTTATTTGCAATACGGCATCATCAATCAGGCAATTTTCTGACCCGTCATGGCGTTACTCTATAAAGCCGACCCCGCGCGCGGCCTGCAATGGGCGAGGCTGTTCGCCGAGAAGGCGCCCGAGCTGCCGTTTCATATCTGGCCCAATCACGGTGATCCGGCTGCGATCCGTTATCTGGTCGCGTGGCAGCCGCCCGAGGAGCCGACCCGCACGTTTCCCAATCTGGAAGTGGTGTTTTCCGTGGGCGCGGGCGTCGATCAATTCGACCTGTCGGGCGTGCCGGAGCACGTGCCGGTGGTGCGCATGATCGAGCCGGGGCTCGTGGAAGGCATGGTCGAATACGTCACGCAGGCGGCGCTCACCATTCATCGCGATCTGTTCGACTACGCGCTTTCGCAGCAGCAGCAGGTGTGGCGCGAACTGCCGCTCAAACCGGCCGCGCAACGGCGCATCGGCGTGCTGGGGCTTGGGGTGCTAGGCACCGCGGTGTTGGAGCGGCTGCGGCTCTTCGGCTTTGGGTGTGCGGGCTGGAGCCGCTCGCCGCGTGAAATAGAGGGCGTCGACTGCTATGCGGGCGAAGCCTCGCTCGACGCATTCCTTGCCCGCACCGACATTCTGGTCTGCCTGCTGCCGCTCACGCCGGCCACGCGCGGCCTGCTGAATGCAAGCCTGTTTGCAAAGCTGCCGCCCGGCGCCTCGCTGATTCAAACCGGCCGTGGCGCCCATCTGAATCAGCAAGATTTGCTGGCGGCGCTCGAGAGCGGCCAATTGCGCAATGCGATCCTTGACGTGACCGACCCCGAGCCGTTGCCGGCCGGTCATCCGCTGTGGACGCATCCGCGCGTGCGCATCACGCCGCACATTGCCAGCGCGACGCGGCCCGACACCGCCGTCGAGGTCGTGCTCGAGAACCTGCGCCGTCATCGCGAAGGCCTGCCGATGCTCGGTCAGGTCGACCGCACCCGCGGCTATTGAGCCTGCCGGACCGGATCGACTGCGGCGCAATCCGCGCGCACCGCCGCTTTCCGGCCTTTGCAGCACAAAATGCTAAGGGCCTGCATCAAAACGCGTCGCGCGCGCTTTTCAGGCAATTGTTTAGGTAAGCGGGCAATCGGCCTCAGTCAGTAGTATGGAACCGTCAACAGCCCATTCCGCGACGAGAACCCACCATGCCGATTCAATCGCTCATTGAAGCCGACCGCCAGCATCTGATTCACCCCGTCATCAACTACCGTGCGCACGAGGCGCGCGGCGTCACGGTGCTCGAATCCGCGAGCGGCGCGTTCCTGCGCGACGCGGCCGGCAACGAACTGCTCGACGCTTTCTCCGGCTTATGGTGCGTGAACGTAGGCTATGGCCAGCAGAGCATTGTCGAAGCGGCCACCGCGCAAATGAAGAAACTGCCTTATGCCACGAGCTATTTTCACTTCGGCTCGGAGCCCGCCATCGAGCTCGCACAAAAACTCGTGCAAGTCGCGCCCGCTTCGCTTCAGCATGTGTACTTCACGCTCGGCGGCTCGGATGCGGTGGATTCGGCAATCCGTTTCATCACGCATTACTTCAACGCGACGGGCCGTGCGTCGAAGAAGCACATTATCGCGTTGCAGCGCGGCTATCACGGCTCGTCGAGCATGGGCGCAGGGCTGACCGCGCTGCCCGCGTTTCACCGCAATTTCGATCTGCCGCTGCCGAACCAGCATCACCTGCCCTCGCCGTATGCCTACCGCAATGATTTTGCCGACGACGCCGCGCTGATCGCCGCCTCCGTCGCCGCGCTCGAAGCAAAGGTCGCGGAACTGGGCGCGGACAACGTCGCAGCGTTTTTCTGCGAACCGATTCAAGGCTCGGGCGGCGTGATCGTGCCGCCGGTCGGCTGGCTCACGGCGATGCGAGAAAGCTGCCGCAAGCTGGGCATTCTGTTCGTTGCGGACGAAGTGATTACGGGCTTTGGCCGCACCGGTCCGCTCTTCGCGTGCCAGGGCGAGCGCGTCGAGCCGGACCTCATGACGGTCGCCAAAGGCTTGACCGCAGGCTATGCGCCGATGGGTGCGGTGCTGATGTCCGACGAAATCTATCAAGGCATTGCCGACGGCGACGCCGAGGCGATTGTCGGCCACGGTCACACGTACTCGGCGCATCCGGTCAGCGCGGCGATCGGTCTGGAAGTGCTGCGTCTTTATCACGAAGGCGGTCTGCTCGCGAACGGCGTGGCACGCGCACCGCGTTTCGCCCGCGGTCTGGATGCGCTGCTCGCGCATCCACTGGTGGGCGACTCGCGTCACCGCGGCCTGCTCGGCGCGCTCGAACTCGTCGCCGACAAGAACACCAAGGCGCAGTTCGACCCGGCGTTGAAACTGTCCGAGCGTATAGCCGCGGCCGCGTATCAGAACCGCCTGATTTTCCGTGCGTTCGGCGATAACATTCTCGGCTTTGCGCCCGCGCTCTCGTACACCGAATCGGACTTCGACCTGATGTTCGAGCGGCTCGAGAAGACCCTGAACGACGTACTCGCGCAAGCCGAGGTTCGCGCTGCGTTGAACGGCACAACCACGGCCAATCACCAGGTCAAAACTACTGCCGCTGCATGCTAGAGTAGAGGGCACCCTCAGTCCCTTTCCTCAACCGCCGGAGCCACAACGTTACGATGAGCAGCGACTGCAAGCTAGACCGTATCGACCTGCGCATTCTTTCCCAGTTGCAGAAGAAAGGCCGCATAACCAACGTCGAGCTTGCCGATGCGGTCGGCCTTTCACCCAGCCCTTGCCTGATTCGCGTGAAGCGGCTGGAGAAGGCGGGCTACATCGTCGGCTACGGCGCGCAGATCCAGCTCGAAAAGCTCGGTGACGTGCAGATCGTTTTCACTGAAGTCACCCTGGCCGATCATCGGCGGGAAGACTTCATCAAGTTCGTGAATGCGATTCGCGACGTGGATGAAATCGTGGAGTGCCACCTTGCGAGCGGCGGCTACGACTACCTGCTCAAGTTCGTCACACGCAGCGTGAGTCACTACCAGAGCATTATTGAAGGCTTGCTGGAACGCGACATTGGCATTGAAAAGTACTTCAGCTACGTGATCATCAAGTCGCCGTTCGTGAAGAGCCACTATCCGCTGGAAACGCTGTTCTCGCAGAATCATCATTAGTCAGGCATTAGTCGGGCATTCACCACGCATTAGTCGCGACCAGCAAACCCCAATCACGCGCCCGCCTCAGGCGGGCTCCATTGCGCGAACTCTTCGCTGAGAAAGTCCACGCAAACCCGCACCTTCGCCGACTGGGCAAGCCGCGCCGGATACACCGCCCAGAGGTTCGCCGGCTGCGTCACCTCGGGCAACACCTGCTGCAACTGGCCGCTTTCCAGGAGCGGCCGCACGTCCCACATCGAACGCAGCACGATGCCGCGCCCGGCCAGCGCCCATTGCACCGCAACCTCGCCGTGATTGGTGGACAAGGGTCCGGTGACTTTGATGGACGCCGCCTCGCCGCGCACGGTCAAACGCCACAAGCCGAATGGATGATCGCGCTCCTTGATCGCGAGACACGCATGCGACGACAGCTCCGCCAGTTGACGCGGTGCGCCATGCCGCGCGAGATACTCGGGCGACGCGCACAGCACCCGATGATTCGACGCGAGCCGCCGCGCGATCAGATGCGGCGCGATCTCGTCGCCGATGCGAATGTCCAGGTCGAAGCCTTCGCCGGCCACGTCCACGAGCCGGTCGAACAGGTCGAGCCGCACGCTCAGTTGCGGATAACGTTCGGAAAAACGCGCGAGCGCGGGCGCCACGAAGCGCCGGCCAAAACCGAAGCTGCTCGAAATGCGCAGCTTGCCGCCCGGAATGCGACGTGTAGTGGAAACGTCTTCAACGAGCTGGTCGACGTCGTCGAGAATTTTTTCGGCCCACGTGTAGACGCGCTCACCCGCCTCGGTAATCGCGACGCGGCGCGTGGACCGATGCAACAAACGCGTGCCGAGCGTAGTCTCCAGCACATTGATGCGCTTGCTGACATACGCCGCGGACACCTGCAGCGACTCGGCCGCCGCGCTGAAACTGGCTTTGCGCGCGACTTCGCAGAACACGCGCAAATCGCCGAGATCGGGTGACGGAACGGCGTTCATGGCTCGCTTATGTTGCTTAGTGGCGCTCAGTAGCGCTCAAGGGCGCCCGGATTTGTACACGGATCGTGCACAGTGGCTTAACTAAAGCGATCATTTTAGAGCCAAACAGCAGGAATAAAATAACTGTGATCGAATCAGCAACGGCATTTCATGGAGGAGCGCAACATGTCGAAGAAATATCGGATCGCAGTCATTCCCGGCGACGGCATCGGCGTGGAAGTCATGCCCGAGGCGCTGCGCGTGCTCGACGCGGTGAAGACACGCTTTGGCCTCGAGCTCGAGTACCAGCACATCGAGTGGGCAAGCTGCGACTACTACGCGAAGCACCGCCAGATGATGCCGGACGACTGGAAGGCGCAACTGCAATCGGCCGACGCGATTCTGTTCGGCGCGGTGGGCTGGCCCGACACCGTGCCCGATCACGTTTCGCTGTGGGGATCGCTGCTCAAGTTCCGCCGCGAGTTCGATCAGTACATCAACCTGCGCCCGGCGCGGCTCTTTGCCGGCGTGCCTTCGCCGCTGGCGGGCCGCAAGGCCGGCGACATCGACTTCTGGATCGTGCGCGAGAATACAGAGGGCGAGTATTCGTCGGTGGGCGGCGTAATGTTCGAAGGCACGGAGCGCGAGTTCGTTTTGCAGGAATCGGTATTCACGCGGCACGGCAGTGAACGCGTGCTGAAATTCGCGTTCGACCTCGCGCAACGCCGCGAGCGCAAGAAGATCACGGTGGCCACCAAGAGCAACGGCATCGCGATCAGCATGCCGTGGTGGGACAAATGCGCGGCCGGCATCGCGGCGCAGTACCCGGACGTGACGTGGGACAAGCAGCACATCGACATTCTCTGCGCGCGCTTCGTGCTGAACCCCGACCGCTTCGACGTGGTGGTGGCCACCAATCTGTTCGGCGACATCCTGTCCGACCTCGGTCCGGCATGCACCGGCACCATCGGTCTTGCGCCGTCGGGCAATCTGAACCCGGACCGCAAGTTTCCGTCGCTGTTCGAGCCGGTGCACGGCTCGGCGCCGGACATCGCCGGCAAGAACATTGCGAATCCCATTGCAATGATCTGGTCCGCCGCGATGATGCTCGACTTCCTCGGCAATCACCAAGGCAAGGAGCGCGAGGCGCACGACGCGATTCTGGCCGCCATCGAAGCGACGCTGATCGAGGGTCCGCATACCGGCGACCTCGGCGGCAAGGCGAACACCACCGAAGTCGGCCAGGCGATTGCAGCGAGGCTCGGCTAAGCATGAGCGCGGACACGAACACGAGCATGGAAAGCTATCCGATCGAAGTCGAGTTCCCCGACATTTCGGCGCATGAGCAATCGTCAACGGGCATTGCTTACGTTCACTCGTTCGACTCGGGCCTCGCCGGCCCGCACGTCATGATCAACGCGCTTACGCACGGCAACGAGGTGTGCGGCGCGATTGTCGTGGACGACCTGCTGCGCCGCGGCTTGCGGCCGCGCCGTGGGCGGCTCACGCTCGCGTTTGCCAACGTGGAAGCATACCGGCGTTTCGATTCCGGGAAGCCGGACGCAGCCCGCTTCGTCGATCAGGATTTCAACCGCGTGTGGACCGCGGCGGTGCTCGACGATGCAGCGCGCCAGTCCAGCGAACTTGCACGCGCCCGGGCGATGCGGCCGGTAATCGACAGTGTCGACGCGCTGCTCGACCTGCATTCGATGCACGAGAAGAGCAAGCCGCTGATCGTCGCGGGGCCTTTGCAAAAAGGCATCGAACTTGCCGTGCGGCTCGGCACGCCCGCCACCGTGATCTGCGACGAAGGGCATCCGGAAGGCCGCCGCATGCGCGATTACGAGGGCTTCGGCGACCCGGCGAGCGCGAAGAACGCATTGCTGATCGAATGCGGACAGCATTGGGAGAAGAGCGCCGTCTCAGTGGCGCGTGACACTACTGCGCGCTTTCTGCTGCTCGCGGGGGTAGTCGACGAGAGCGATTTGCCAGCGGATTGGCTCGCGCCCTTGCCGCCTGTGCAGCATATCGTGCGGGTCACGCAACCGGTGGTTGCCACGAGCATGGATTTCCGCTTTGCGGGGCCTTACACCGGCCTCGAAATCTTTCCCGAAGCGGGCGCCGTGATCGGCTGGTCCAACGGCGAAGCAGTCACCACGCCTTACGACGACTGCATGCTCGTCATGCCTTCGTTGCGGCAGTTGCGCCCCGGCGTGACGGTCGTGCGCCTCGGCAAGATCGAGCAGACTATTGACACTTCAACCCGCGGCCTCTGACCAGGCGCGTGCATTCATATAGTGAAGGGCGAATCAAGCCATGAAGGTTCAACAAATCACACAAAGCGTGAATCTGGACAATCTCGAGGACTGGGGCACGGCCGGCTTGCCGGGCACCACGCCAATCCGCGTCCGCGGCGTGCAGCGGGTAATCAGGGGCACTAAGGCGATCGACACCGGCATCTTCGAATGTTCCGCCGGCACGTACCGCCGCTCGGTCAAACAGGCGGAGGTCATGCATATCCTGTCCGGGCGCGGGCGCTTCACGCCAGACAATGAAGAGACAGTTCATTTCGCGAGCGGCGACACGCTGTTTTTCGAAGCCAATACCGAGGGCCTGTGGGAAGTGGATGAGACCATGCGCAAGGTCTACGTGATTCTCTGACCCCGCCGTCATTTCAGCCTTACCTCCGCTTTACTTTTTCGTCTGACCCGGCGCGCCCTGGCGCGCTGCGGCTTCTGTTTTTCACTTTCCCTTTTCCGCCTTCCCTTCTTCGGTCCCATCTCCGTCCCCTCGCCGGCCCATTGTCGCTTTCGACGCAAACTGGCCACGGTGTCGGGTAATCCCGCGTTGACCCGTTGCCCCGACACTCCTTACAGTGGCGCCTGTTCGCTATGAGAATCTGAGTTCTATATACGAACACATCGAAATTGATGGCGACGACCTATCCGTCCGCATACCATGAATCATGCAGCGGCCGGGTGCGAGGCGCAGGCATCGCGCGGCGCCAACGGCGCGCGCCCGTCAGGTAAGACAAGGCTCGCTCCGACGAGCCTTTTTGCAGTCAGGAGACACATCATGAATCGCAGCGACGCTGTGAACGTTCAGACCTTCCTCAATGAGCACCCGTTTTCGCCGTTCCAGTGGCTCGTGTTTTTCATGTGCTTTGTGATCGTGCTGCTCGACGGTTTCGACACGGCCGCCATCGGCTTCATTGCCCCGTCGTTGCTGGCTGAGTGGGGCATTACCAAACCGGCGCTCGCACCCGTGCTGAGCGCGGCGCTGTTTGGGCTCGCCTGCGGCGCGCTGGCCTCAGGGCCGCTGTCCGACCGGCTCGGGCGCCGCTCGATGCTGCTCGGCTCCGTGCTGCTGTTCGGCGCCGCGTGCCTCGGTTCGGCTTTCTCGGCGAGCATCGAGCAGTTGACGGTGCTGCGCTTCGTCACTGGCGTCGGGCTTGGCGCCGCCATGCCGAACGCCGTCACGATGATGGGCGAGTACTGTCCGGATAGCCGCCGCGCCACCATCATCAATCTGATGTTTTGCGGCTTTCCGCTTGGCGCGGCATTCGGTGGCTTCCTCGCCGCGTGGATGATTCCGCATTTCGGCTGGCGCAGCGTGCTGATTCTCGGCGGCATCGCACCGCTCGTGCTGCTCGTGCTGTTGATGGTCAGCATGCCGGAATCGGTACGCTATATGGTCGCCAACAACAAGCCCGCCGCGCGCATTCGGGCCGCGCTGGCGCGAGTGTCGAGCTCGGCCGCACAGGCAGAATCGTTCACGATGACCGAGACTGCGCCGCAAACCGGCGGCAAAGGCGCCGCTGTGGTGGTGTCGCGCGCGTACATCGTAGGCTCGGTGATGTTGTGGATCACGTACTTCATGGGTCTCGTCATCTTCTACGCGTCGATCAACTGGATGCCGATTCTGCTGAAGGATGCCGGCCTGACGCCGCAGCGCGCGACGCTAATTTCCGCATTGTTCCCACTGGGCGGCGTGGGCGCGGTGGTGTGCGGCGTGCTGATGGACCGCTTCAACGCAAACCGGATCATCGCGGCCTGCTATGCGCTGACGGCGGTAAGCGTCTATCTGATCGGCCAGGCGGCGGGCAATGTCGGCGCGCTGGTGCTGATCGTGTTCGTGGCGGGCGTGCTCATGAACACCGCGCAATCGTCAATGCCGGCGCTCGCCGCCGCGTTCTACCCGACGCAAGGCCGCGGCACCGGCGTCGCATGGATGCTCGGCATTGGACGATTCGGCGGTATCGCCGGCTCGTTCCTCGTGGCGGAACTGACGCGCCGTCATTTCACGTTTGCCGGCATCTTCGCGACGATTGCGGTCGCCGGCATCATTGCGTGCATCGCGCTGCTTATCAAGCAGGCGGCCCGGCCGTATGTGTCCAATACGGCCGTGTCGAAAGCCGAGTCGTTCGGGCATTGAGTGCGACGTGGTTTGCGGGTTTGGATGGAGCCGCCTTCGCAGGCGGCTTTTTCTTTGCACGCAAACAAACCGCCAGTTCGGCGCGGGCTCGCGGTTTGCTCAAACGCATACGATCCCACGACCGGAGCACTGACATGATGCCAACCTCAATCCACCTGACCGCGCCCCTTCACCCCATCGCCGCTTCGTTCATGGCCACGCAAGCAGAACCGCCGGCCGACGAGAACGACGACGACCTCGACGACCAACTCGACGAAACCGGCGCCGTCACCAATCGAAGCAACGGCAAGAGCGGCACGAACACAGAAGCGGAGCCAGACAAGAAGTAGCCGTCTTGCAGCGACGAATCGACGCGGGCAGCAATGCTGCGCTGCCGCGTTAAACTGCGGGCTTTGCGCCCAACGGGATTTGTCTTGATGAAACGCGTCGTCATGTCGGCATTGCTTGCAGCATGCCTTGCGCAAGCGGCCGTTCCAGCCGCAGCACAAACGGTCAGCGAGCAGTGCTTTGCGATTGGAGATATTGCCGGTCAGGTCGCCTCATGGCGCGCCCACAAAAAGACGAAAGCGCAGGCGCTAGACCAGGCCGCCAGGTACTATCACGACGATGCGGACCGGCGGACCTTTGCTTCCATTATCGAAAAGGTCTACGCGCCAGACGCGCCGCGCATGACGCCCGATCAGGCCAGCATGGCGTTTACGTCTGAGTGCGCGAAGGCGCGGAAGCGGCGGGAGTAGCTCGACGTCCCAGAATCGTTCCAAACGCTGACACATTTCCCGCGCGGGATCACCATCTTGCGCGGCACGAGAAAGAGAACGCTTCGCAACGTGACCGAGAGCAGCCACCCGATTCAGCAGAATATGCTGTAGCCGCCCGAAAAAAAGCGATATACGCACCGTACGCCACTTTTTGAGGCGATTCATTGACTGCGCGACACGCGTAGCATCGGCTTATCGCATGGCCGCATGCATGCCGCCCCGGCGCGCGATGCCACGCCAAACAAACCGCAGCCCCGCTTCTGCGAAACGGGCAAGCCAAGGAGCAACGCAATGTCTCTCGCACTGACGCGCACTGAACTGATCCGGCCGCTCAATCTGATCGACGGCCAATGGATCGCCGCCACGAGCAGCGCGCGCTTTCCTGTGATCAATCCCGCAACAGGCGAGACGATCGTCGAAGTCGCGAACAGCAGTGCCGCGGACGCGCGCGCCGCCACCGACGCCGCCGCTCGCGCGTTGCCCGCGTGGCGCGACAAGCTGCCCCGCGAACGTGCCGAGATTCTGCGCCGCTGGCACGCGCTGATCGTCGCGAACACCGAAGACCTCGCGAGGCTAATGTCGACGGAACAAGGCAAGCCGCTGGCGGAAAGCCGTGGCGAAGTGGCATATGGTGCCTCGTATGTCGCGTGGTTCGCAGACGAAGCAACGCGCATTTACGGCGACATCATTCCGCAGCAGCAGCGCGGCAAGCATATGAGCGCCGTGAAGGAACCCATCGGCATAGTCGCTGCAATCACGCCGTGGAATTTCCCGCTCGCCATGATCGCCCGCAAGATCGCGCCCGCACTCGCAGCCGGTTGCACAGTCGTCGCAAAGCCCGCCGAAGACACACCGCTCACCGCGCTTGCACTCGCTGCGCTCGCGCAGGAAGCCGGCGTACCCGACGGCGTGTTGAACATGTTGTCGGCTTCGCGCGAGCAAGGCATTGAAGCGGTGGCCGACTGGCTCGCCGATGCCCGCGTGCGCAAGATCACGTTCACCGGGTCGACGCCGGTCGGCAAGCATCTCGCGCGCGAATCGGCCGCCACGTTGAAAAAGCTCTCGCTCGAACTGGGCGGCAACGCGCCGTTCATCGTCTTCGACGACGCCGATCTCGACGCAGCGGTCGCCGGCCTCATCGCGGCCAAGTTCCGCAACGGCGGGCAAACCTGCGTATGCCCGAATCGCGTGTATGTGCAGAAGGGCGTGTATGAGCGGTTTGCCGATCTGCTCGCGAAACGCGTGGCCGCGCTGAAGGTTGCGCCCGCAACGGATCCGGACGCGCAAATCGGCCCGATGATCAACGCGCGCGCCATCGACAAAATCGCGCGTCACGTGGAAGACGCCGTAAAACAAGGAGCAAACGTGCTGACGGGCGGCAAGCGCCTGACGGAACTTGGCCCGAACTACTATGCGCCGACAGTGCTGACCAACGCGCAGGACGGCATGCTGGTGTGCTGCGAAGAGACCTTCGGACCGGTGGCACCGCTGTTCCGCTTCAACGATGAAGCACAGGCGCTCCGCCTCGCGAACGATACGCCCTTCGGCCTTGCCGCTTACTTCTATACGCAGGACGTACGGCGCATCAACCGCGTGGCTGCACAGCTGGAAGCGGGCGTGATCGGCATTAACGAAGGCGCTGTATCGAGCGAGGCGGCGCCCTTTGGCGGCGTGAAGGAATCAGGCTACGGCCGCGAAGGCTCCAAGTACGGACTCGACGACTATCTGTCGATCAAATACCTGTGCCAGGGCGGACTCGATCAGTAACGCTTCGCCGGCGCACGACGCGCAGGCGTGACGCCGCGGGCGTTACGCCAATGCGTTGCGATGGCCTTCCACCAGTTCGGCCATGCTGTTAAAGCGAAAGTCGATCTTCGGCTGTGAGCCCGGGTCCATCGTCGCGCCAAAGCCCTGCTTCGCATGCCGGCGATAAATCCAGCACGAAGCGAGGCCGAACGCATTCGCGGGCTTGTGATCGTGAAAGAGACTTTCTGCGGTATGCAAAATGGTCTCTTTGCGTATGCCGCGTTCGCCGAGCTTCTCCAGCATGTACTCGAAATTGCGCGGCGACGGCTTGTATGAACCGATATCCTCCGCGGTGAATATCGCGTCGAACTCAACCCGCAGCTTCGCATTGCTATAGCTGAAACTATCATTGTCTACGTTCGAGAGAATGACCAGCTTGTAGTGCTGCTTCAGGTACTGCAACGCTGCCGCGGAATCGTCGAATGCAGGCCAATTCCGGATCGACTTGCCGTACGCGTCGCAATCGGCGAGCGTATACGGCACGCCCCATTCTTCTGCAAGGCGCTTGTAGACCACGGGCAGCAAGTCCTGATAGCGCCGGTAAGGCGTGTACCTCTGCTGCGACGATTCGTGTCGCGCATGCGCCTCCAGTACCTGGTCGCGCGTGAGCGTTCGCCCGACACGCTCCAGCAGCGGCCGCAAGCCCTCGAAGATGCCTGTTTCCCAATCGATCAAGGTGCCATAGCAATCGAAGGTCAGCGTGTCGAAGTCGGTCAGGCGCATGGCTTTCTCCTCGTCTTTCAGCGGATAAAAGCGACAGTGTAGGTTATCCTGCGCGTACTGAGGTCAAACAGAATCGCTATGAATCTTAGGGCTCTACAGTGCTTCGTGATTCTTGCCGAGGAGCTGAATTTCAGCCGCGCCGCAGAGCGGCTGCATATTGCACAGCCCGCTTTGAGTCAGCAGATCCGTTCGCTGGAAGAGCGGCTCGGCACGCAACTCGTCGATCGCGCGCGACGTCCGCTCACGCTCACGGAAGCGGGGCACTATCTCTGCACTGAAGCGCGTCAGATACTTGGCGCATTGGAACAGGCGAGCCTCGCGACACAGGAAATCGGCGTGGGCAGGCGCGGCTGGCTTAGCATCGGCTTCACGCGCTCGGCTATGTACAGCATTCTGCCGCCCGCGCTGAAGGCGTTTCATCATGCGTATCCGCAAGTCGAACTGAAGCTTTTCGAAATGCTCACCGAGGAGCAAACCGACGCACTTCGCGACATGCGCATTCACATCGGCATTGGGCGGCAACCGTTGGCAATCGAAGGCTGCACGTCCTATCCGCTGCTGCGCGAGCGGGTAATGGCCGCGCTTGAACCCGGGCATCCGCTCGCCTCGCGCAAAACGGTAACCATCGCCGATCTCGCGGATACGCCGTTGATCCTCTATCCGAAGCACCAGAACGCGCAGTTCAAGCGCTCCGTTCTATCGTTGTATCGCGACGCGGGCCTGACGCCGCTCGTCGCTCATCAGGCATATGAAATTCAAACTGCAATCGCGCTGGTCGCAGCGGGGCTCGGCGTGACGTTCATTGGCGAATCGGTCGCGCAGCTTGGGCGCAGCGACGTTGTCTATCGACACCTGGCGGGACCGGGTTCCAGATACCGCTCGACGCTCGCAGCGACGTTCAGGACCGAGGACGCCTCGCCCCATCTGCGTGCGTTCCTCGCTTGCCTGCCGCCGCCGATTGCGCACGCCGCACTATAAGCAAAAGCCTATACAAGCATAAGCAACCGGTCTTGGACTGCTCACCGGCGCGTTCTTATCATTGAGCCACACATGACAAAGAACGCAGGCACGGCCACGTCGCCGTGCCGCCAGGTAGGAGACAGCATGAACCGGAACGACGAAGCCGCCACCATGCGAAAGGTATATGGGCGCCTGATGCCCTTGCTATTCGCGATGATGTTCTTCAATTATCTCGACCGTATCAACATCGGTTTCGCCGCGTTGGACATGAACAAACAGTTGGGCTTCAGCCCCGCTGTGTTCGGCTTTGCGGGCAGTATTTTCTTCGTCGGCTACATGCTGCTGGAAGTGCCGAGCAATCTGCTGTTGCATCGGGTCGGCGCGCGGCGCTGGATCGCGCGCATTCTTCTGACCTGGGGCGCCGTGGCCGCGCTCACCGCGTTCGTCTTCAACGATACAAGCTTCTACGTGTTGCGCTTTCTGCTTGGCGTGATGGAAGCAGGCTTTTTGCCGGGCGTCGCGGTGTATCTGACCAAATGGTTTCCCGTGCGTTACCGGGCGCGCGCAGTGGGTGGCTACATCATTGCCGGTTCGTTTTCGGCGGTGCTCGGCGGTCCCTTGTCCACGGCGCTGATGACGGGGGCCGACGGCGTTCTCGGTTTGCATGGCTGGCAATGGATGTTCATTCTGGAAGGCGTGCCGGCCATGCTGCTCGGTCTTGTTACGCTGCGCCTCATGACCGAGCGCCCAGCAGACGCCGATTGGCTTTCCACCGATGAAAAGCACTGGCTCGAATCGACGCTCGCCGCCGAGCGAGACGCCTTGGGCGGCAACACTCATTATCCGCTGCTGCGCGTGGCGGGCGATATACGCGTGTGGAGTCTCGCATGCCTGTTCGGCTGCGCGCTGGTCGGCATTTATGGGCTGTTTCTGTGGCTGCCGCAGATCGT
This sequence comes from Burkholderia sp. WSM2232, assembly GCF_000472545.1. Classification (GTDB taxonomy): domain Bacteria; phylum Pseudomonadota; class Gammaproteobacteria; order Burkholderiales; family Burkholderiaceae; genus Paraburkholderia. The sequence continues at coordinate 30,064 of NZ_AWZV01000034.1, forward strand.
CAAAAGCCTGGGACATCTCACCAACCTCGAAGTCGGCTTTCTGTCCGCCGCGCCGCCTCTGCTCGGAGTACTCGGCACATTTCTGATCAGCCGCAGTTCGGATCGCACCGGCGATCGCAAGAAACACCTCGCGTTCGTGTACTTCATGAGTGCGCTGGCAATTGCGGGCAGCGCATATGCGCCGAATCCCGTCATCGCCTATGTGCTGCTGTGCGTGACCGGTCTCTTCATCTATGCGGGCAACCCGCTGTTCTGGAGCCTTGCGTCTTCGTTCAGAACGGGCGCCGCGGGTGCCGCGACCATTGCACTCATCAACACCATCGCGCAATTCGGCGGACTGGTCGGGCCCTGGAGCATTGGCCTCGTGCGCAGCGCGACCGGCAACTTCAAGCTTGCGTTGCTGACGATTGCCGCGTTTCTGCTGGTGTCGACGATCATCGCGCTCGCCATGCGAGTCACGGCACGCGAGGACGAAACGGCCTCGCTCGCAACCGGCGAGGCGGCGAAGCGCGCCTGACGCAGCGAACCGGCAACCGCACATTGCGACAACCAGACGAAGGTATTGCAGACCATGATTATTGATTGTCACGGGCATTACACGACCTCGCCACCGCAGCACGAAGCATGGCGCACGCAGCAGATCGCCGCCGTGAGAGAGGGGCAGACGCCGCCACCCCGCCCCGGCATCAGCGACGACGAAATCCGCGAAAGCATCGAAACCGGCCAGTTGCGCATTCAACGGGAACGCGGCACCGACCTCACGATCTTTTCGCCACGCGCCGCCGGCATGGGCCATCATCTCTCGACAGCAGAAGCCAACGCGCAATGGTCGCGCGAGTGCAACGACCTCGTGCACCGCGTCTGTTTGCTGTTTCCGCGCAACTTTGTCGGCGTATGTCAGTTGCCACAAGCGCCAGGCGCACCGCCCGCAAACTGTGTCGACGAATTGCGGCGCTGCGTGGAAGAGTTGGGCTTTATCGGCTGCAATCTGAATCCCGATCCGTCGGGTGGACACTGGTCGGGGCTGCCGCTCACGGACCGCTCGTGGTATCCGCTTTATGAAGCAATGGTCGAGCTCGACGTGCCCGCGATGATCCACGTGTCCTCGTCGTGCAACCCCAACTTTCATGCAACGGGCGCGCATTACATCAACGGCGACACATCCGCTTTCATGCAGTTGCTCACCGGCGATCTGTTCGCGGACTTCCCTACGCTGCGCTTCATCATTCCCCACGGTGGCGGAGCGGTGCCGTATCACTGGGGACGCTATCGCGGCCTCGCACAGGACATGAAGCGGCCGCTGTTGCGCGACCATCTGCTCAACAACGTGTTCTTCGATACTTGCGTGTATCACCAGCCGGGCGCTGAACTGCTCGCCAAAATAATCCCCGTCGAAAACATTCTGTTTGCTTCGGAAACGATAGGTGCCGTGCAAGGCATCGATCCGGAAACAGGCCACCACTATGACGACACCCGCCGCTACATCGACGCTATCGAATGGCTCAGCGACGTGGATCGGCAACGTATCTACGAAGACAACGCGCGTGCGGTATATCCGCGACTAGCGCGTCAACTCGATCGACAACTCGCGGCCCAAGGAGCTATTGCATGAATCCAATCGGATGGCGGGAATTCGAATCCGCGCCGCAGGCACTGCCTGCAACACTCGATGCGTTGCGCGAACTCGCCGTTTCACTGCTCAGCGACAACATGGCGCGCGCAAGCGGCATGCTGGGCTTGCGGCCGTATCATCGGCCGAAGCCTCTCGTCGGCACCGCCGTGACGGTTCGCACGCGCGCGGGCGACAACCTCGCGATTCATCGCGCGTTCGACTTCTGCAGACCCGGCGACGTGCTGGTGATCGACGGCGCGGGCGACCTCACGCAAGCACTAATGGGCGAAATCATGGCGAGCTTCGCAGAGAGCCTCGGCGTACATGGGCTCGTCGTCGACGGCGCAATTCGCGACGTCGGCGCCCTGCGTCAGCGCGATCTTCCGGTGTATGCACGAGGCGTCACGCATCGTGGTCCCTACAAGAACGGACCTGGCGAAATCAACGTGCCGGTCACCGTGGGTGGCATGGTGGTGCATCCTGGCGATATCATTGTCGGCGATGAAGACGGCCTGCTCGCGATCCCACCAGCCGATGTCGATGCCGTCATTGAAGGCGCGCGCCGGCAACATGCAAAAGAGGTAACGGCCTTGAAGTCGATTGCCGAAGGCAACTTCGACCGCTCCTGGGTTGCTCCTCAACGCGACCGGATGATGAACACCTGAATGTGAGCCACATGGCGCAATATCTGAACGCTGCAACGCTTCTCGAACTCGCACGCCTCGCCGAGGCGCGCGCAAGCGCCCCATGCGCATGCGCGAAAACACCGCTCGACGGCTGGCAGTCGCAACCGCTTTCTCTGGACGAAACGCAGTTCGACGAGATCGGCACACTGCGGCCCGAAGAGCACGCCGAGCCGACCTTTAGCGAATATCTGCCGGAGAAGACAAGCTACTGGTCCCCCAACGCGCCCATTGCGCCTCGCTTCTTCCCATACAACCAATGTTCTGTATGGGCATGCAAGCTATGCGGGCGCCTCTACCTGCACTACACGGAAGGCGGCGGGTATTTCGTCGACAGAAGAATCCGCGCTGTAAAAGCCGAGCTTATCGAAGACGTACCCTTGCCGCCGTAGTCTGCTTTTCGCTTGCCAGTTGGACAACATGCGGCGCGCAAATCGGGCGCACGTGACTGGCCAGCGCAGTGCACGGGCGCCGCCGCGCAGCGCCCCGCCTTCGCGCACGCGCTACGTGAACAGTCCATCAGTGATCGTCGTCGTGACCTGGCATGCAGGCCTGGTCATCGTGACCACGCCCTTTGCCCGCATTTGCGCCGGCGAGTTTTTGCGCGACGTAGGCCGGCAGTTCGCTCGCGTCCCATGCAAACACGAAAAACTGATTGGGATTGGCGATACCCGCCGGATGATTCATATCGGTGACCGTGCCGAGGAAGTCGTTGTCGTTCGCGATAAAGAGCGTGTGTTTCTTTACGCCGCCGACCATGACGTCCGGGCCGAACGCGAGCCCTTCGAGCTTCGCGGGAATGTCGTTCGCGTTGTAGCCGTGCGCGGTCAGTTGCGCGACCACGTCGAGGAACAGCGCTTTTTTTACGGCGTACGGCGCGAGGCCAGCTTGACCGCTCGTATTGCTGACGTCTTGCGCGCCGGCCAGGTCGATATGGAACACTCGCTTGAAAGCAGCCGTCGAATTGTCGCCCAGGCCTTTGCCGTCGCGTTCGTCGACCAGCAGTTCATGATCGTTCACGGCCACCACGTCGCTGATGGTGGGATACTTCGGCTTCGTCGTGGTCCCGATGTTGGTGAGCGGATACGCGAACTGCGTGGTTTTTCCGGTGCGCGGGTCGATCCTGACAATGCGCGTGTATGCGCCGTCTGTGCCGCCGTCCTGAATCAATGGGCTTTGCATGGCGCCGAACAGCGTCTTGCCGTCCGGCGAAATTGCGAGACCTTCCATGCCCTTGTTCGCAACGCGGCCTGCGGTGTTTTGCGCGATTTCATCGTTGCCAACCGGGCTTAACGTCGAAACAGCAAACATGTCCGGCAGCTTGTAAGCGTCAATGCGCCGGCCGGTGCGCCGATCAAAGCGGTAAACATACGGGCCGTATTCGTCGGAGATGTATACGCTTTCGCCGTCATTGCTCACGCGCACGCTTTCCGGATCGAAGCGCCCGTCCCGATCATTGGTCGACAGGCGCGTCGGATCGAAATTGTCTGAACGCCCCGTGAAGTAGTGCGTGTGATTGCGGCTGTTCAGCGCCGGGGCACCGTCGGGCACGCCGGCCGCTGCGCCCGATCCGTAAACCAGTTTCTCCGAGGTATGCAGCAAAGTGGTGGCAATCAGCTTCGGCGTCAGCGAATACGGCAGCGGCGCGCCAGCCGCGCTCGGCTGCAAGCGCAGGTGCAAGGTCTGGAAGCGGTTGATGTACGACGCCGTATCGTCGATGGCCGCGTTATACGACACGGCATTCGGGCCGCGGTCCGGCACGGCGACGAACGTATGGCATCCCGCGTACGCTATGCCCGAACCGAGGCCGCCGAGCAGGTTGCCCGCTACGCCGTTCTCGAGCGGCGCTGCCGTTTCCTTCGAGAGGTCGCCGGTCAGGCCGCCAAGCTGACCAACCGCGATGAGATCGACCGCAGCATGCGCGGCCGTCGCGAACATGAGCGACGAGGCAATCGCTGTCAGAGCAAACAGTCTTGAACGAGACACGATGTCTTCCTTGAATGGAATGCTTGTTTTAGACGTGTCTGGCGCCGGGCATCATCCAGGTGCTTGCCGGCATGGATGTTCGAAACACGACATGAACGGCCGGCGCGCAGCCTGTTGGTGTTGTTGGCCGAGGGTGGCCGCCCATCATATTGCGTGACACATATGACGCAACGGTGACGCACTATCTGCAGTGTCCGCTGAAGACCCGTGCAAAAGCGCCAGATTCCGGTCTGAAGCGCATGCTTCAACTAGCCAGGTTTCAAAGTTGCAACGAATCGGTCAACCTCCACGCTCGAGAACGGCCCTAATTTAACGGCCCGATTCACTTTTGGCTCACCTGGGTCAAATCCCTAAGTCTGGGTTCCAGGCCATGCGCATCGCGGAAGAGCGCGACTTTCGACGGTGCGGGGCATGACGCGCCAATGATGCAGTTCTGAGTCAAGTCGGTCACATCTGCGCTCCCCCTCGTCGAGAAAAACGCAGTTGGAGGACTGTAAGCCCGATGCTTTCGAGACTCCATGCAAGCTGGCCCACTCCTTGCCTTTATGTTTGCGCACAGCCGGCGACACGATCAACGACCAGATCGATGCCGACGGGGGTTCCCTTGCTACCCGCACACCGGGTAGCAACCAGAACATTCCGGCTGTGAAAGAAGAAAACAAGGAGTAGTGGAAGATGCGGTCTTTCATTCAGATTCTTACGGCGTTGCCCGGCGCAATTCGCATTGCGCGTCGCCTGACGGCGCGGCATTTCGCGGCCGTTGTCAATGCGCCGTTCCCAACCCTGGCTCATCGCCAGTCCGTTCTGCTGCCATGCAGGCAGCACGCCCATCAGCACATGAATCATAGCGAGCCCATTGCGGCTCGTGCCCGGCCGCGTTCTCACGCAGCGTAGAGGCGCCATTTCGTGTAGCACCTTGTAGTCAAGCAGCACGCTGTACCCAACCGTCGTCATCCGATGACATTAAATTAGCCATCCTAAGGGAGATAAACCATGAAATCGCTCATCAACAGCACCAAGGCATTCATTCGCGACGAACAAGGCGTGACCGCCATCGAATACGGCCTGATCGCGACGCTCATCGCGCTCGTCATCATCACGGGCGTGACGGCTGTCGGCACCAACCTCGCCGCCAAGTTCCTGTTCATCTCCACGAAGCTCGCGTAACGCCGTGACGGGGCAGGCGGATGAAGCGCGCAAACGCACGGTCCGCCCCGCCTCCCCGACTGTAACCCGGCCGCCAAAGCCGTCTTCAAGTTCAAAGGAGAGTCGATATGCAATCGCTCATTCAATCTATTGACGCATTCGTGCGCGACGAAGAAGGCGTCACCGCAATCGAGTACGGCCTGATCGCCACGCTCATTGCGCTCGCCATTATCACTGGGGTAACCGCCATCGGCACGAACCTCGAAGCGAAGTTCATGTTGATTGCTGGCTATCTGACCTGATCCGCGCAAGGTGCCGATGGACTGGGTGCGTTCGACCCTTCGTCCATCGCACCGCCCGATTTTTTCCCTGTGGCCTATTCAGGAGAGCTCGCCATGCTGATTACCGCCAATGTTCTGCCGCCAATTGCGCCTTGCGTCATCGCATTCGTGGTAGCTGCTGCAAGCACGGACATGCAGTGCCGGCGCATTCCGAACCTGCTGGTCGCCGCGGGTCTGATCAGTGCGCTGATCGTGCAGTGCTGGCTGAAGGGAATCGGCGCCGGTGCCATTGCATGGCTCGCAGGTGCTGCCGCCGGCCTCGTGCTGTTTCTTCCGCTCTACCTCGTGCGCGGCATGGCCGCCGGCGACGTCAAGCTGCTCGCCATGGTGGGCGCATGGATCGGTCCGCTGCTCGTGCTCTACGCGGCGCTCGTGACGTGCGTGGTAGGCGGCGTATGGATGCTCGCGCTGATTGCGCGGCGTCATCAGTTGGGAAAGGTGTGGGCCAACCTGCGTGTCATCGCGCATCCCGCGTTGCAGGGCTCGGGCACGGCAAGGGATTCCATCGAATCAGTGGGCTCGGTTCCCTACGGCGTTGCTATCGCGGCAGGAACCATCGCGGTGCTGCTGACGGGAACGGCATGAGCGGCTCGTAAGAGCAGGCCGGACAGCGATCCGGCGAGGCAGATGCAAAGACGCAACGGAAGCAACGGACGCAACATTCGCAGCGCACAAAGCGGCGCGCGACATCGGGGAGCAAGACATGAACGCGAACAACCCAGGCACGGACCACGCCACGCAGTCCGGGCAGGCCCCTGTAGCGGGAACGCAGAGCACCTGCGCGACGCTATTGCGCGCACCGCGCAGCATTGCGGACACTGGCCTGCCTGCGCTCTTCATCGCGCAGCTGTTGCTGAAGTCCATTTTGCAGAATGGCAAATCTTCGCTGGGCGATCTGATGGCGAGGCACTGCCTGACGGCCGCGGTACTCGAGGAAACCATCGGCTTTCTCGTGCGCGAGCATCTCGTCGAGATCGCGCACCGGGGCAATAGCGACGTCGACGTCCATCTGCGCCTCACCGAGGCGGGCCGCGAACTGGCCGCTCACGAAGCCAGCCGCTCCACCTATTGCGGCCCCGCGCCTGTCTCGCTGGAAACGTACGTTAGCGTGGTCAACGCGTATTCGGTGAAAAGTATCCATATTGCGCAGTCGGACGTCCGCGCGGCCTTTGCAAGGTTCATCGCCGACATGTCGTTGCTGGATTGCGCCGTAGCCGCGCTGAATGCGGGGCGCCCCGTCATGCTGTACGGCCCGGCAGGCAGCGGCAAGACGTACCTCGCCGAGCGCCTCGGCAGACTGTTGCAAGGCGCCGTGCCCATCCCGTATGCGCTGTATGTGGCCGGCGACGTGATCCAGATACACGACCCGCTGCTGCACAGGGACGCGGCCCCCGGCGCGCTCGCCGGCGTGACCGACCGCCGCTGGCGCGTGTGCGAACGCCCGGTCATCATGTCAGGCGGCGAGTTGACGCTCGCGCTGCTCGATCTTCAGTACAACGCCAATAGCGGCTTTTATCAGGCGCCGCCGCATATGAAGGCCAACATGGGCCTGTATGTCGTGGACGATCTGGGTCGTCAGCGCGTCGCGCCGAACGAACTGTTGAACCGCTGGATCACCCCGCTCGATCGCGGCGTCGACCAGTTCGCACTGCAGTCCGGAGCGCGCTTCGTAAGCCCGTTCGATGTATGGCCGGTGTTCTCCACCAACCTGACACCCGCCGAACTGAACGACAACGCCTTCTTGCGCAGACTCGGCTCGAAAATCCACGTCGGCGCGCTTTGCGCCGACGACTACCGGCGCGTCTTCGACGCTCAATGCGCGGCGCTTGGCGTCGAAATCGAAGCTGGCGCGTTCGAGTATCTGCTGAACCAGTTGCATCAGCGTAGCCGCACGCCGTATCTCGCGTGCTACCCCGCCGATCTGCTCGGCGTGCTGCGCTCGTTCGCGCTGTATCACGGCGACGTACCCACGGTTACCGAATACCGGCTGACGCACGCATGGCATTGCTACTTCGGCGCCGCGCCTGAGCATGACCAGACCTATCCATCCCATAGCGGGCAATCCGACAAACGGCATGCCGGCGCTTGATCCGCAGCTGCCCCAGCAACCCATGAAAGGAGTCTCACCATGAAAACCAGTCGCGCAATTGTGATGTTAGGAATGGCTCTGCTGGCGGGTCTTGCCGCTGTCGCCTTCGCCTCGCGATGGCTGTTGCAGACATCGTCGTCGGCCGTCACCCCGGTCGCGGTGGCCACCGCCGAAGTGAGCCTAGGACAGCCGCTCAATGCGAACATGATCCGCACCGTGAACTGGCCGACCGCGAGCGTGCCGCCCGGCGCATTCAAGGACCCGAAGGCGCTGGACGGGCGCGTGGTGCGCACGAGCCTCGAACCCGGCGAGCCGGTGATCGAGTCGAAGCTCGCGCCGCAAGGCACGAAGGGCGGTCTCTCGGCGGTAATCGGCGAAGGCAAGCGCGCCATCACGGTGCGTGTGAACGATGTGGTCGGCGTAGCGGGTTTTGCGCTGCCTGGCAACTATGTCGACGTTATCGTCAACACTCAGGAACCCGAAGCAAAAACGGCCGACCCGCAACACAGCATCTCCAAGATTGTGCTCGAAAAGATACTGGTGCTCGCGGTCGCGCAGCAGGTAAGCCGCGACGACACGCAGCCGAAAGTGGTCAACGCGGTCACGCTCGAAGTTACGCCGGACCAGGCGGAGAAGCTCGACCTCGCGCGCAGTGTGGGCAGCCTCTCGCTCGTGCTGCGCAATCAGATCGACGACCGCCCGTTGCCCACCGGCGGCGCCACCAAGATCACGCTGCTCGGCAAGCCCGCCGCACCGGCGCCTGCAACCGTTGTTGCGGCAGCACCCGCACGGGTGAAATACGTCGCGCGCCCGGCGCCGAAGCGCGACTGTGTCGGTGTGCTGTCGGGAACACAAGGCAGTCAGGAATGCTTTTAATCACACACGCAATCAAGCGACACCGCGGCGTCTGACGCACGACGGCTTGCTCGCAGCGGGCTACGGGGAGATAACGAAATGAAATCGAGTCAACAGAAGTTCGGCAAGGACAGCGCCATTCGCGCCGCGCTGCTGACCACCGCGGTATGTATCGCGCTGCTCGCGGCACGCGGCTTGTATGCGCAGGAAGCACCGGAGAACACCAGAGCCGCCGCGATGCCCCTGCCGCACGGCCCGGTGCAGATGACCATCAGCATGAATGCCGCGCCGCCACAGCCCGCGAGCGCAATGCAAAGCGCTGCCGCACGCGGCCCCGCCTGCACGCGCACGCAGAGCGACCAGCGCACCGTGGTGGTCCCCGTCGGCAAGTCCACGCTGATGCCGACCGCGGAACCGGTGCGCAATCGCACGCTAGGCAACCCGCTCGTCGCGCAAGCGACCATGGTTTCGCCGCAAACGCTGTATGTGGTCGGCATGGCGGTGGGCACCACCAACATGATCGTGCAGGGCAAGAGCGGCGCCTGCGAAGTCATCAACGTCGTGGTGAACGCCGATTCGGGCGGCCTGCAAACTTCGCTGTCCCAACTGATGCCAGACGAGCCTAACATCCGCGTCTCCACGGTGGCGGGCGACCTCGTGCTCGCGGGCCGAGTGTCCAGCGCGCAGGCCGCGGCCCAGGCGCAGGAAATCGCAAAAGCGTACGCGCGCAGCACGCTGCCGGGCGCCAACGGCGGCGCGAACGGCAACGGCAATGCGGCCGGCAAGACCGCCACCGTGCTGAACATGATGAGCGTCGACTCGCCGCAACAGGTGATGCTGGAGGTGAAGGTTGCCGAAGTCTCGAAGACGGTGCTCAACCAGTTGGGCGCGGCGATGAACATTCAGGGCGGCTTCGGATCGTGGAGCGGCGCGCTGCTCAGCAGCCTGCTCGCAGGCGTGTCGAGCATCGTCGACGTGAACAAGGCGAACAACCGGCCGTTCAATGTCGCGATAGACGGCCAGCATGGCGACAACCTCGTGAAGATTCTCGCCGAGCCGAATCTCGTCACGCTGAGCGGGCAGGAAGCCACCTTCCTCGCGGGCGGCAAAGTCTTCATTCCGATTCCGCAGAGCAACCTGAACGGCGTGTCGACCATCATCCTGCAGGAAGAGGAATTCGGCGTGGGCCTGAAGTTCACGCCGACTGTGCTCGCGGGCGGCCGCATCAACCTGAAGGTCGCGCCGGAAGTGTCGGAGCTGTCGTCCACGGGCGTCACGGTCGGCGCAACGAACACCAACAACCTCACCGTACTGCCGCTGATCACCACGCGCCGCGCCTCCACCACAGTGCAGATGAACGACGGCGAGACCTTCGCGATTGGCGGGCTCATCAAGAACAACGCGTCGGGCACGTTAAAGGCGATACCGGGCGTTGGCGAAGTGCCGGTGCTCGGCGCGCTCTTCAGAAGCACGTCGTATCAGCAGGACCGCACGGAACTGGTGTTCATCATCACGCCGCACCTCGTGAAGCCGCTGCAGACCGCCGCCAGTCTGCCGCTGCCAACGGACCGTCTGAAAACGCCGAACGAAGCCGACGTCTACCTGATGGGCAACATGGAAGGCCGCGATCCGGCGGGCAGCACAAAGCCCGCGCCGCCGATGCCGGCTCCGGCACCTGCGCCGGCCATGGCTCCCGCACCGTCGCAACCGCAAGCGCCGGCCATGCCGCCCGCGGCTGAACCGCCCGTCTCCGCGATGGTGCCCACGCCCGCCGCAAGCGCTGCGCCGCTGCCCGAGCCGCAAGCCGTCACGCCCGCGCAAAACGGCAAGCCCGCCGACGACGCTGCAGCGCACGCCGCGCAAGTGGAAGCAAGGGCCGCGCAGATCGCCGCACGCGAGGCGCAGCCCTCAGACAAACCGCGCTCGCCGTCCGCTCGCGCTCACAACTAATGCGTCTTCCGGAGAACATCATGACCAATCGCATCGTTTCCTTCTCGCGCTGGGCTGCGTTTCTCGTGCCGGCGTGCCTCGCGCTCAACGGCTGCATGTCGACGACGCCCGACTTCGACCGCCACTTCGGCGAATCAGTGAGGAGCTTCACCGCCGCGCAGATCATCGATCCGGACGCGGCAACGAAAAACCCGTACACGCCCGGCGTGGACGGCAAGGCCGCCGTCGGCGCCATGGCCAACTACAGCGCGTCGTTCAAGGCGCCGCCAAGAACCGCGAATGCGTTCGTGATCGGCGTGGGTGGGCGCGGCGCCGCCGGCGAAGGCGCGGCCATGCCCGCGGCCGGCAACGGCGACTAGGCGACCCCGTCCCGCGCGCGGCGAGAGCCGCCGCGGGGGCCCACCAGCCAATGAATCCGCGGATGACAACATCATGATCAATATCCTCATCAACTCCGAGCACACGGGGCGAATGGCCGAGATCGTTCGTCTCGTGACGGACTGCGGCAATTGCACCTCGACCCGCATGCAGGGCGCGCCTTCCGCGCTGCTCGAACGCGGCGACAGTCTGGATGCGTTCGATGTCCTGATCATCGACGCAGCTTCGCCGGAGCGCGCCGAACTCGACTCGGTCAACGTGCTGGTGCACCGCTATCCGCGCCTCACTTGCCTGCTGCTGTTGCCGCAGACATCGCCGGATACGTTGATCGCCGCGATGCGCGCCGGCATTCGCGACGTGCTGAACTGGCCGCTCGACGCGCGCGCTCTCGGCGACGCCGTGCAGCGCGCAATGGCTCCGCACGCCGCCGACGCGCGCCACGAAACGCACATGGTGTCGTTCATTTCGTGCAAAGGCGGCGCCGGCACCAGTCTGATCGCGGCCAACGTGGGCCACGCAATCGCGACGCTGCACGGCAAGCGCGTGTTGCTCGTCGATCTGAACCAGATGTTCGCGGACGCCGCGTTTCTTGTCAGCGATCAGGAACCGCCCTCGACCTTGCCGCAAATGTGCGCGCAGATCGAGCGCATGGACGCCGCCTTTCTCGACGCATCGCTCTCGCACGTGACGCCGGGCTTTCATGTGCTCGCGGGCGCGGGCGATCCAATCAAGGCGCTCGACATTCGCGAAGAGCAACTGGAATGGATTCTCGGCGTTGCGGCGCCGCGTTACGACGTCGTGCTGTTCGACCTGGGTCAGAGCATTAATGCGCTGTCGATTGTCGCGCTCGACCGCAGCGCGGAAATTCACATGGTGCTGCAGGCCAGCATGCCGTATGTACGAGCCGCGCGCCGTCTGCAGGAAATGCTGGTGTCGCTCGCGTATTCGCCCGAGCGTCTGCGTCTTTTGCTGAACCGGCACCGCCGCCATGACGAACGGGCGGCGAGCGCGCTCGAACAGGTGCTAGGCAAACGCCCTTCGCACGTGATTGCCGACGACCCGCAAGCCGCTACCGAGGCCGTCAATCTCGGTGAACCCGTGCTGAAGGTGGCGCGCAGCAGCGCGCTCGCGCGCGGCGTGCGGGCGCTCGCCCAGAGCATCGTCAATCAGTCGGCGGGCGCCGTTGCGCAGAAGAAGCGCGAAGAACCGCTGCTCAGCCGGCTGTTCAGCCGCTCCGCGACACAGCGGCAGTCGACGGCGTCATAACGTCAGCCAGGAGAATCTCATGTCACTTCGCGAACAGATGTCGTCACAGGCAGTGCATGCGCTGCCGGAACGCCAGCCAGGCGCACGCGCGCCGCTCGGCCTCGCCCGCACCGCCTACCAGACGCTCAAGCGCAAGGTTCACGAGGCCGTGCTCGACCGCGTCGAACTCGAACGGCTCGCGCGTTTGCCGGCCGAACAGGTCCGCCAGGAGATCGGCGGACTGATCGCGCGTATCCTCGAAGAAGACAAGGCGCCCGTCAACGATCTGGAACGCAGGCAACTGACCACCGACATTCACGACGAGATGTTCGGCTTCGGTCCGCTCGAAGCGCTGCTGCGCGACCCGACCGTGTCGGACATTCTGGTCAACACGCACCGCACCACTTACGTCGAACGCCGCGGCCGTCTGGAACTGACGGACGTCACGTTCTACGACGACGCGCACCTCATGAAGGTGATCGAGAAGATCGTTTCGCGAGTCGGGCGGCGCATCGACGAATCCAGTCCGATGGTCGATGCGCGTCTGCCTGACGGCTCTCGCGTCAATGCGATCATCCCGCCTTCCGCCGTGGACGGACCGTTGATGTCCATTCGCCGTTTCGCGGTGAATCCGCTGCAAATGAGCGACCTGATCGCGTCGCAGAGCCTCACGCCGCCAATGGCAGAACTGCTCGACGCGCTCACGCGCGCGAAGGTCAACGTGCTGGTGTCGGGCGGCACGGGCAGCGGCAAGACAACGCTGCTCAACATCCTCTCGGGTTTCATTCCGGAGGGCGAGCGCGTGGTGACCATAGAAGACGCGGCCGAACTGCAGCTGCGCCAGCACCACGTACTACGTCTCGAGACGCGGCCGCCGAATGTCGAAGGACGCGGCGAAGTCACGCAACGCACACTGGTACGCAATGCGCTGCGGATGCGGCCGGACCGCATCATCCTTGGCGAAGTGCGCGGCGCCGAAGCGCTCGACATGCTCAATGCAATGAACACCGGCCACGAAGGCTCGCTCGCGACGATTCACGCCAACACGCCGCGCGACGCGCTCACGCGCCTCGAAAACATGATCAGCCTCGCCGGTCTCGCACTGCCGCCGAAAAATCTGCGCCAGCAGATCTCGTCGGCAATCTCGGTGGTGGTTCAGGTCGCCCGCCTGACCGACGGACGCCGCAAGGTGGTCAGCATTCAGGAGTTGACCGGCATGGAAGGCGAGATGGTGAACATGCAGGAGATCTTCACGTTCAGACGGACCGGCGTGGATCAGACCGGCGCGGTGCGCGGCCACTTCTGCGCGACCGGCGTGAGACCGAGATTCACCGAGCGGCTGCAGGCCTTCGGCATTGCGCTGCCCGACAATCTCTACGATCCGGCCAGGCATTTCGACACGGCATGATGCCGGCGTCGGCGGCATGCGGCTCATCTTTGTGAGGCTTTCATGAATCCGATTTTCTACGCCTTCGCTTTCCTGCTGTTCATCGCCGTGGTCCTCGGGATCGAGGGGCTGTATCAATGGTGGAACAGTCATCACGGACCCGCTGCGCGCCGCCTCGACCAACGCATCCGGGCGCTGTCGGCCGGCGCCCAGGTGAACGGCGAGCGCCTCTCCATTCTCAAGGAGCGCATGCTGAGCAGTTCCGCGCCGGTCCATGCGCTGATGATGCGTGTGCCGCGCATCCATCTGCTGGACCGGATCATCGTGCAATCCGGCTTGAATCTCACGGTGGGACGGCTTGCGACGCATAGCGTGGTGGCCGGCGTGGCCGTGCTGCTTGCGGCGAGCTTCTCGCCTTTGCCGTTGCCCATGCTCGTGACGGCGCTCGCCGCTGCGGGGGCTTTCGCCTTTCCGACGCTGCGCATGCTGCGCGCTCGCGGCAAACGTCTGCGCATGCTGGAGCGTCAGTTGCCCGAAGCGGCGGACATGATTAGCCGCGCTTTGCGAGCCGGGCATTCGTTTTCGAGTGCGATCGGCATGCTCGGCAACGAGTTCGCGGAGCCGACGGGCGGCGAGTTCCGCATTGTGTTCGACGAGATCAATTACGGCGTCACGCTCAACGAAGCGCTTCTCAATCTGGCGACGCGCGTGCCTGTTTCCGATCTGCGCTACTTCGTGATCGCGGTGCTGATACAGCGCGAAACCGGCGGCAATCTCGCCGAAATTCTCGACGGCATCGCCTCGCTGGTGCGCGAACGGCTGCGTCTGTTCGATCAGGTCCGCGTGCTGTCCGCCGAAGGACGCCTGTCCGCGTGGATCATCGGCCTGTTGCCGTTCGCGGCGGCAGGCGCAATGAACCTGTTGAATCCGAGCTTTCTCTCGGTGCTCTGGGAAGACCCGGCCGGCCTCAAACTGATCGAGGCGGTGCTGGTTTCCATGGTGTTCGGCGTGCTGTGGATGCGGCGCATCGTGCGGATTCGCGTCTGAGGCTGGCATCGCGTGGTCACGACACACACTGGAGAATCATGATGCAAACGCTCGACTCACAAAACATGCTGCTGCTCGGCGGCGTGTTCATGGTGGTATTCGCGGCCGTCGTCGCAGTCATGTGGTGGATGACGCCCAGGGACATGCAGCGCCGCATCGAACAGGCCGGCGGCGTCTCCCTCGCGCCTCAGGCACTGTCTGCAGGCTCTCCGGGATGGGCCGAGAAAATTGCCGACATCTCCCGGCCCATCTCGCAGTTGTCCATTCCCAAGGAAGGCTGGGAAGACTCGCCGCTACGCCTGCGTCTGATGAACGCGGGCTGGCGTTCGTCCACTGCGGCCGCGCTCTATTTCGCGGCCAAGACCGTGCTTGCGTTGCTGCTGCCTTCGTTGGGTCTCGTCGCGTTGCTACAGATGCCGTTCATCAACGCACAGTTCGAGGTGAGCGCACTGATTCTCGCGATGCTCGCCGCCATCGGTTACTACCTGCCCAACGCTGTGCTCGCACGCTGCCGTGCGCGGCGCCAGCGCGCGATTGTCGAAGGCTTTCCGGATGCGCTAGATCTGCTCACAGTATGCGTGGAAGCCGGTCTCGGCATGGATGCAGCGCTCATGCGGGTGGCCGGTGAAATCGAGCTGGCGAGCCCCGAGGTCGCGGGCGAATTGCAATTGATGCTGCTCGAACTGCGTTCGGGCTTCACCAAGGAGAAGGCGCTGCGCAATTTCGCGTTGCGCACGGGCGTCGAGGACATCGACACGTTTGCGTCGATGCTCGTCCAGGCGGATCGTTTCGGCACGAGTATCGGCGCTTCGCTGCGCGTGATGTCGGACACGCTGCGCACGCGCCGCAGAATGCGGGCGGAAGAACGCGCCGCGAAGATCGCGCTGAAGCTCCTGTTTCCGCTGATCTTCTGCATTTTCCCTGCACTCATGACGGTGCTGATGGGGCCCGCGTTCATTCACATTTACCGCGTGCTGCTGCCCACGCTCGGTACGTGAGGGCATGAAGAAGCAACAGCGCCATACAGCGCAAAGAAAACAGCAACGCGCACAGGGGACAGCAAATGAACCATAAAACAAGGGATTTTCCTGCACGGGAAGGAGCGGAGCCGGCAGCTTGCGCTGACGTGCCGCCTCGTCAACCCCGCGGCGTCGCAGGCGACATGGGGCGCGCGCAGCAGCGGCTCGCGGCAGCGCGTACACCGCCTACAGGGCGTGCATTGGCCGCTTCGCGCAGACGCGGGCCGCGCCGCGAGGCTGGCGTCGCCGTGGTCGAGTTCGGTCTCATTCTGCCTTTGCTGTTGCTGCTCGTGTTCGGCATGGTCGAGTTCAGCATCGCGCTCTACGACAAGGCCGTCATTACCAATGCGAGCCGGGAAGCGGCACGCGCCGGCGTCATGTACAAGGTGCCGCCGCTCACGCCCGCGCAGATCACCACCGTCGCGCAGAACTATGCGTCCACGTACCTGATCACCTTCGGGACGTCGACGCCGGTGAGCGTGGCGGTAGATCAATCGTCCGGCACGACGACGGGCCAGCCGCTCAAAGTGACGCTCACGTATTCGTATAGCGGCGTCGGACTCGGCTCGATCGTCACTCAGCTGGTGGGCTCGGTGCCGATCAGCGCCGTGACAACGATGAACTACGAATAGCGGGCGGCGCACAGGTCTCGACGCTCGAGTAGCGGCGCAATCCACACGCGATGGAGGTCCAACATGCAAACCAGAAAAGTTCATGAACCCGCGCTCAGTCATCAACGCGGCGCGGTCGCCGTGATGACCGCGTTGTGCCTGACTGTGCTGATCGGTACCACGGCACTCGCTGTCGACCTGGGCCGCGCGTGGGTGGTGCGCAACGAACTGCAAAACGCCGCCGACGCCGCCGCGCTTGCCGGCGCAGGCTCGCTCGGGCCGAACTACGCGAGTCCGAACTGGACCCAGGCGCAAACCAAGGCGCAATCCGCGATTACGCTGAACAAGACCGAGGGCACCTCGCTTTTGACGGCCCAGGTCCAGACCGGCTACTGGAACGTGACCGGCACGCCGGCGGGCATGCAGGCGCTGCCGGTCCCTTCGCCGGGCGCCTACGACAAACCCGCGGTGCAGGTCACGGTGAGCCGCGCCGCCGGGCAGAACGGCGGACCGCTGTCGCTCGTGCTCGCGCCGGTTCTCGGTATCAGCACGATGCCGATCAGCGCGACCGCGGTCGCGGTCATTTCGGCGCCCGGTTATGCAGGACCAGGCGCGCTGTTTCCCACGGCTATTTCGCTGTGCCTCTATACCGCGTACTGGAACGCCTCGACCGGGCAGCCCGTGAACGATCCGGCGACCGGTCTGCCGCAGGTTTTCAAAATCGGCTCCACCTACCAATACCCCGGCTGCGCGGCAGGCGTGGGCTCCGGGCAGTGGACTTCGTTTCAGTACAACGTGCAGGACGTCACTTCTATTCGCAACCTGATTGCCAACGGCAACCCTCTGCCGATGAATATCGGCGACCAGACGTGGATTCAATCCGGTGTGAAGAATACGATCTACAACGCAGTGCCTTCGCCTGCGGATGTCCTGCTGCCCGTCGTCAATTCGCTCGATACCGGCAGCCCCGTACCGGTTGTCGCGTTCGCGCCGTTTCACATCGACGGCGCGGTGAACGGCAGCAACCCGTATATCTACGGGCACTTCATCGCGGGCTATAAGGCGCCGTCGGCGACAGGCGGCTCAGGCGCGGCGACCTATTACGGCGCCGTCACCGCCCCCAGCCTCGCATACTGACGCGCGAAACTACCCGCCACCTCCGCGGCGAACGCGCGTTCCGGGAACGTTCGCTGCGAGTATCCGCCAGGGCGCCCGCCATCGCGACGACGCAAGCCGATCGCGACTCGGGCGCCAGTCAATTTTTTCAACGCTTCACGTAAGCCTTTCTTATGCGCAGTTACGCGTGCTTTGCACACCTTCCGGCCCGGAATGAGTGCACAAGCTCTTGAGCGGACATCGCACAGCGGCAGCGGCTATAACGGCGCTAGCGGAAAACCACGCACGCCGTCAGGCGTCGAGTCCTCACGGCAGGAGCAAAAATGCAGAACGCAGAACAGAACCCCACCCAGAAACAGCAGAACGAAATGGCCGCAAAAAGTCCGGCGCACACGCCCGCGGCCGGCACGGCTTCTCCGGATGCGCACACGCAGGCGAAGGAATTCGGCAGTTCGAGCAACGCCGGCTCTGCGGAGCCGAGCGCGCGCAAGGACAACGCGGCCAATCTGCCGCCCGTCGATCTGGACGCGCTCACCTCCGATTCGCCCGACCCGCTGCAGCGGGCGAGAAGCCGCACCGTTTCCGTGGATGTGGCGAACACGGCGTCGATGGACAACACCGTCGACACCGACGGCAAAAACCTCGAGGCGAGGAAAGACGAGTCGGCGTGGCACGACAACGTGATCTCGTCGAACGCGACGCTCGCGAACAGTGTGCCCGCCCCTGCAACGGGGCTTGGCGGCATCGACAGCCGCGCGGGCGGCAACCTGCCGCTCGTTGCCGCCCGCGACGGCTGGCAGGTGACGTATCGCGGCACCGTGTACATAGAGCGAAGAAACGGCTCGCTGGCCGAGCACGTGATTCAGTTCGACGCGCGACCCGAAGACGACGAAACGCAAACGTAAGCGCGGGAGACATGCCGCGACGAACGGCCACCCCAAGCGCATGTCTGGTCACATAGGGCAAATCAGTCCATACGGCTCGAGCGTCGCGAGGGGAGGCATGGCGCTTGCGCCGACTCTTCGCCGGTCACACGGAATACCTTGCAACATGCAAGGCACGCCTGTCGCCTGCCGGCGCGCAAGTTCGAAAGGGGCATCATGAAACGCGTCGGGCACGGCGATCGGGGGCGCGCGAGACGCGTACGCGGGCGGCGGCATTCGCGCATCCTGTCGCGCTATGCAGGCCGGCCGGTGCGCCTCATCTGGCGCTATGTCGCGCGCCGCAAGGTGGCGCATGTCATCGTGCTGGCGAGCGTGGTCGCCGCAGTCGGCTTCGCGCTTGCCTCGCAATACGGGATTCGCAATCTGGTCGACGCGCTCCCTCAGGGACGCGCTCATCCGCAAACCGTCGCGTACGCATTCTTCGTGCTGGTCGCTCTCATCTTCGCGGACAACCTCATGTGGCGCGTCGCCGGCTGGGTCTCGTCACGCGCTTTCGTGCGCGTGACAGGCGACATCCGCCAGGACATGTTCGGCTATCTGCTGGGCCACGCGCCGACGTTCTTCGCGGACAAACAACCTGGCGTGCTGTCGAGCCGCGTGTCGGCGACGGCAAACGCCGTGTACGTGATCGAAAACACCGTTGCGTGGACCGCGTTGCCGCCCACCCTCACCGTGATCGGCGCGATTGTGATGGTCGCAACGGTCAGCCTGCCGATGAGCATTGCGCTCGTCGCGATCTCCGCGCTGCTGAGCGCGTGTCTTTTCTGGCTCGCGCGCAAAGGCACCTCACGGCACGAAGCGTTCGCGAGCCAGGCCGCTTCCGTGGACGGCGAGCTTGTCGATGTGATCGGCAACATGGGCCTCGTGCGCGCGTTCAGCGCGGTGCCCGCGGAATTGCGGCGCTTCGACGGACATCTGGATGCCGAGGCCGCCGCGCGCAAGCGCAGCCTGCTGTATCTGGAGAAGCTACGCATTCTGCATGCGTTTGCCACCGCGTTGCTCTCGGCGGTTCTGCTCGGCTGGACTCTCTGGCTCTGGACGCAAGGCCGGGCAAGCACGGGCGACGTGGTCCTTGTAGGCTCGCTCGGCTTTGCGATTCTGCATGGCTCACGCGATGTCGCCGTTGCGTTCGTCGATTTGACGCAGCACGTGGCGCGTCTCGCCGAAGCATCGCAAACCCTGCTGATGCCCTATTCGATGCCCGAGCCGCCCAAGGCGATACCGCTCGTCGTGTGCGAGGCGACAATCGACTTCGAGAATGTTTCGTTTGCTTATCCGGGTCGCAAGCGCGTGTTGAGCGACCTGGCACTGCATATCGAAGCAGGCGAGCGCGTGGGCCTGGTGGGCCCGTCCGGCGCAGGAAAGTCGACGGTGCTCGCGCTGTTGCAGCACTTTTACGAGCCCGCCAATGGGTGCGTGCGCATTTCAGGGCAGGACATCTCGTACGTAACGCTGGAAAGTCTGCAGGCGGCGATTTCCGTGGTGCCGCAGGACGTCACGCTGTTGCACCGCTCGCTACTCGATAACATCCGCTACGGCCGTCCCGATGCGACCGAAGCCGAAGTGCGGCGCGCATGCGAGGACGCCAGTTGCATGGACTTCATCGCCGCATTGCCGGAGGGCCTCAATGCGATAGCCGGCGACCGCGGTACCAAGCTCTCCGGTGGACAGCGGCAACGCATCGCGATTGCGCGCGCCATACTCAAGGACTCGCCGATATTGCTGCTGGACGAGGCGACCTCGGCGCTCGACACCGCGTCGGAGATCGTCATACAGGCTGCGCTCGAACGTCTCATGAAAAACCGCACGGTGATTGCAATCGCGCATCGGCTTTCGACGTTGCAGTCGTTCGACCGGATCATCGTGCTCAATCGCGGCCGCGTGGTGCAGGAAGGCTCACCCGCGCAACTGGCGCTTGTGCCGGGCATCTATCGCGACACGCTCGCGCGCCACAGCCGGCGCGCGCCGGCGCATACGGTGAACTGAAGCGTTCGGTATTAGCCGGGCGGAACACACCGCGCAAAACACTAACCGTCCATCCGTTCGCCCTCTTTTCTGATCAGCTCGATCAGGCGTTCGGCAGGCAACCGGTAACTGGTTTGCTGCTGCACGCCCCATTCGGAACGCTCCGTTTCCACTAGCACGACGAACCTGCCGTCCGGACTCGCTTCCAGGTGCTGCATGTTGAGCATTTCCTCGCCGGCAATGTCCGTTTCCTGCCTGAGCGTCATGACACCCCTCGCGCCACATCCCATGCCACGCCTCCATGCCCTGTCGCCAGCGATCCGCGTCTGTCCCGACGCCCGCATCGCCCCGGACAGATGACAGCAAAGCGCGTACCGGCCGGGCATTCACACGCGATTGACGGATAATCACGACTGGGTTCGCGCCGTTGCTGCACCGCACGAGCCGCTTCATGGTTTACCGCACTACTGCCCTTGGGTGGCCGAGGACAGCATCGGGAACACTTCACAACGAACACGAAACGACTTCACATGCGCATCCCGCCCGTCAAAGCCATCATCGCTTTCGAAAGTGTGGCCCGTACCGGGAGCGTCAATCGCGCGTCGGAGGAGCTCGGCCTGACCGCTTCGGCGGTGAGTCACCAGATCAGCAATCTGGAGTCGGTCATCGGCCAGGCGCTGTTCTATCGCTCGGGCCGCGGCCTCGTCTTGACGCCGACAGGCGAGCGCTACCTGTCGGACGTAACAGGTTCTCTGGCGGATCTGAGCCGGGCGACCGAACGCGCGTCGAGCCGCACCGAGGTGCAGATTCTGCGCGTGCACTCGAGCCCGAGTTTCGGGCTTATGTGGCTGTTGCCGCGGCTTGCATCGTTTCAGGAAGCAAACGGCGACATTCAGTTGAATCTCGCGTGCTCGTACGAGGACGTCTCGTTCACGAGCGGCTATTACGACATCGACATCCGGCACGGATACGCGAACTGGCGCGACCTGGAAGTGCGCACGCTGCGCAACGAGTTCATCGCGCCGCTCGCGTCGCCCTCTTACTTGCGCGACCACCCGGTCAACGCGCCGGACGATCTGCTCGCGCATCGCCTCATCTATTCGGAAACGCCGCTCCTGCAGTGGAAGCAATGGTTCGGGCGCACCGGCGTCTCCGCCAAGCACAAGACTTTCGACTTCTCGTTCGACCGCTCGTACATGTCGCTCGAAACCGCGGCGCTCGGTCTCGGCATCGCGCTGGAAAGCCTGATGCTCGCGTCGGTCCGCATCCGCGAAGGCGCGCTCGTGCCGGTGTTCGATCACTCGCACGCGGTCGAAGTCGGCGCGCATCATCTGGTTTATCCGCCGCAAAATGCGGAGTTGCCGCGCGTGGCGCGGTTCATTGCATGGATCGAGCGGGAAATCGGCCAGCAGCAGCGCGCGGCCTGAAAAATACGGCCGGCTCGCACCAGGGTATTCCATCATTCCGCCCCTTGCGTGTGCCGGCTGCCGGCCCGCAAACGTCCGCCCAGCAAGCCTCGCACTAGCGCGAGCGAACACCTGAAAATTTCTCAACCATAGTTGAGCCGTACCGCGTTGATGGAGGCCGCGGGCTGCCCGACACTTGCGCCATCACATCAACATTCAGGAGACACGTGATGCTGCTCGAGAACAAGGTGGTTATCGTGACGGGCGCTGCTTCGCCGCGTGGAATCGGCAAGGCGACGGCCAAAGCGCTGGCGGCACAGGGCGCGAAGGTCGTCATACTCGATCTGCGCGAGGAAGACGCCAAAGCGGCTGCCGCCGACCTCGGCGCGGGACATCTCGGCCTTGCCTGCGACGTCACCGACAAAACCGCCTGCCTGAAGGCCGCGAGCGCGACGCTCGAACGCTATGGCCGCATCGACGGCCTTATCAACAACGCAGGCATCACCCAGCCGGTGCGCACGCTCGACATCAGCGCCGAGGGCTTCGACGCGATCGTCGACGTCAATCTGCGCGGCACGCTGTACATGTCGCAAGCGGTGCTGCCGGCGATGAAGGAACAGAAGAGCGGCAGCATCGTGTGCATGTCGTCGGTGTCGGCGCAACGCGGCGGCGGTATTTTCGGCGGCCCGCATTACAGCGCGGCGAAAGCCGGCGTGCTTGGTCTCGCCCGCGCGATGGCCCGCGAGTTCGGCCCGGACCGCGTGCGCGTCAACTCGATCACGCCAGGCCTGATCCAGACCGACATCACCGGCGACAAGCTCACGCCCGACATGCGCGCCGACATTATCAAGGGCATTCCGCTTGGCCGCCTGGGCGAAGCCGCGGATGTCGCCAACGCGTGCCTCTTCCTCGTGAGCGACCTGTCGACGTATCTGACGGGTATCACGCTCGACGTAAACGGCGGCATGCTCATTCATTGACAACAGCACCGCCGGTAGGCGGGCCATGTTCCTGGCACCGGGGCCAACTGAGGGGCCAACTGAGGGGCCAACTCCGGGGCACATGGAAGGAGACAGACATGAAATCGAAATACACCGCCTCGGCGATCGACGGCGAGGTGCACGCGCCTGCCGGCGCGACGAGCTTCGAGTCGCGCACATACGCGAAAGTCAGCCGCCGACTGATTCCGTTCCTGATGCTGTGCTATCTCGGCGCCTATCTGGACCGTGTGAACGTGGGCTTTGCAAAGCTGCAGATGCTCAACGATCTGCGCTTTAGCGAAACGGTCTACGGCATGGGCGCGGGTATCTTCTTTCTCGGCTACTTCCTGTTCGAGGTGCCGAGCAACGTGATCCTGCATCGTGTCGGCGCGCGCAAGTGGCTCGCGCGAATCATGCTGACATGGGCCGTGATTTCCGCGTCGTTCGTGTTCGTGAAGACGCCTGCCGCGTTTTATGCGCTGCGCTTTCTGCTCGGCGTCGCCGAAGCGGGCTTCGCGCCGGGCGTGATTCTCTACCTGACCTACTGGTTTCCTGCCACGCGCAGAGCCAAGGCGCTGTCGCTCTTTTTCATGGCGATTCCGCTTGCCGGCATACTCGGCGGTCCGCTGTCGGGCTGGATCATGCATTCGCTGCAAGGCGCGATGAACATGGCTGGCTGGAAGTGGCTGTTCCTGCTCGAAGCGCTGCCCTCGCTCGTGCTGGGCGTCGCGATTCTGTTCTATCTCGACGACGGCATTGCGAAAGCGAAGTGGCTCACGGAGTCGGAAAAGAGTCTGCTTGCCCGCAACGTGGCCAGCGACAACGCGCACACCACTGCACATGTGTCGATCCGCTCGTTCATCGGCGACCGCCGTTTGTGGCTGATGGCTGCGATCTATTTCTGCGTGGTGCTGGGCCAATACGGCCTGACCTTCTGGCTGCCGACCATCATCCGCAAATCGGGTGTCGCCGATCCGCTGTGGGTGGGCGTGTTCACGGCGATTCCGTATCTGTGCGCCATCGTCGCGCTGCCGCTGATCGGCATGAGCGCGGACCGTCGCCGCGAACGCAGGTTTCATCTCGCGATTCCGATGCTCGTCGCCGCAGCAGGCTTTGCGGTTCTGCCCACGCTAGGCAGCGTGCCCGCTTCGATTATCTGCCTGAGCATCGCGGCGGCCGGCATTCTCGCCTCATCGTCGCAGTTCTGGTCGTTGCCCACAGCGCTGCTCGGCGGCATGTCGGCCGCGGCCGGTATCGCGGCGGTGAACTGCTTCGCCAATCTCGCCGGTTTCTTCTCGCCGGCAATCGTCGGCTGGCTCAACGACCTGACGGGCCGCTCGACCGCAGGACTCATCTTCATCTCGACGGCTGTCACGCTCGGCGCGTGCCTCGTATTCCTCGTGCCCGCCAGATCCGTGAACCGCTGACCTTTTCCGAACTATTCGACTGAATTCAGGAGAGCAAATGAACAGTCCATCCAATGCGTCCACGGCAGTGCTTGCCGGGCATGCTTATCAAATCCGCAGAAACGCGCTGTTAATGGGCGAAGTGCAAGGTCAGGGTTATATCGGACAGGCGCTCGACATCGCGGACGTGCTGGCCGTCGCGTACTTCGGCGCAATGCGTTATTGCCCCGAAGATTCCGAATGGGAAGAGCGCGACCGCTTCCTGCTCTCGAACGGACATTACGCGATCGCGCTGTATGCGGCGCTGCTCGAAGCCGGCATTCTGCCCGCCGAAGAACTGGAAACCTACGGCAGCGACGACAGCCGCCTGCCCATGTCCGGCATGGCGAGCTATACGCCAGGCATGGAAATGTCGGGCGGCTCACTCGGCCACGGCCTGACTATCGCGGTAGGCCGCTGTCTGGGCCTCAAGCGCAAGGGCTCGAAGTCGTTCGTGTACACGCTCTTTTCCGACGGCGAACTCGACGAAGGCGCGATCTGGGAAGGCATCATGTCCGCGAGCCACTGGAAGCTGGACAACCTGATCGCCGTGGTCGACGTGAACAACCAGCAGGCGGACGGACCGTCCACGCAAATCATGGCGTTCGAGCCGCTCGTCGAAAAACTCGAGGCATTCGGCTGGTTCACGCAACGCGTGGACGGCAACGACATCCGCGCAGTGGCCGCCGCATTCGACGCGGCGCGCAAACATCCTGGCCAGCAACCGCGGATGATCGTCGCCGACACGCGTATGGGCTGCGGCGTGCCGTTTCTCGAGCAGCGCGAGAAGAATCACTTTATTCGCGTGGACGCGCACGAATGGCAACTCGCGCTGGAAGCACTGGAAACCACGAAGTCGCAAGAGATCGGGAGTCAGGCATGAGCAACGCAACCCTCAGCAAAACGCGCCTGAAAACCTCGGCGATGATCGCGTCGATTGCGGGCGAAGGCCAGCTCACGCGCCCGGCGCCGTTCGGTCACGCCCTCGTCGAACTGGCCCGGCAGAAAACCAATGTGGTCGGCATGACGGCCGACCTCGGCAAGTACACGGACCTGCATATCTTCGCGAAGGAATTTCCCGAGCGCTACTACCAGATGGGCATGGCCGAGCAACTGTTGATGGGGGCGGCAGCCGGCCTCGCGCACGAAGGCGCACAGCCGTTCGTCACGACCTACGCCGTGTTCGCCACGCGTCGCGCCTACGACTTCATGCACCAGGCCATTGCCGAAGACAATCTTGACGTGAAGATTGTCTGTGCATTGCCGGGCCTGACGACCGGTTATGGCCCGAGCCACCAGGCCGCGGAAGATCTCGCCCTGATGCGCGCGATGCCCAACATGACCGTCATCGATCCGTGCGACGCGCTCGACATCGAGCAGATGGTGCCCGCGATTGCCGCGCACAACGGCCCTGTCTATGCACGCCTGCTGCGCGGCAACGTGCCGGCGGTGCTCGACGAATACGATTACACGTTCGAGCTCGGCAAGGCGAAGATGCTGCGCGACGGCGCCGAAGTGCTCGTGATCTCGTCGGGCATCATGACGATGCGCGCTCTGGAAGTCGCGAAAGCGCTCGAGAGCGATCGCATCGGCGTGGGCGTGCTGCACGTGCCGACCATCAAGCCGCTCGATACGCAAACCATCGTGCGCGAGGCCAGGCGCTCCGGGCGGCTCATCGTGGTGGCGGAAAACCATACGACGATTGGCGGCCTCGGCGAAGCGATCGCCGCAGAACTGATGCGCCAAGGCGTGTCGTGCCCCTTCCGTCAGGTCGCGCTGCCCGATGCGTTCCTCGCCGCGGGTGCGTTGCCGACATTGCATGACCGTTACGGCATTTCAACGTCTGCGATGTGCGCGGCGATCAAGGGCTGGCTCGCCTGACTCACGGCAGTCGCATGAAACGACCGGCGTGGCGCGCTGCCTCGCGGCGCGGATCGCAGCGCGCCACGCCGTCAGGCTTCATAATGCGAACATTCGAAGCCAGAAACACGCGCCAATATGATCGACACTCACGCAGCAGCCAGTTCCTCGCCCCGCCTGACCAGCCTCTCGCATGGCGGCGGCTGCGGCTGCAAGATCGCCCCCGGTCTGCTCGCGGACCTGCTCAGGCGCAGCGCGCCGCTGCCGTTCTTTCCCGACCTGCTGGTCGGCAACGATACCGCCGACGACGCCGCCGTCTACAAGCTCAATGACGAGCAGGCGATTGTCGCGACCACCGACTTCTTCATGCCGATCGTCGACGACCCGTTCGACTTCGGCCGCATCGCCGCAACCAATGCGCTCTCCGACGTCTACGCAATGGGCGGCAAACCGCTGATGGCGCTCGCCATCGTCGGAATGCCGATCAATGTGCTGCCGCACGACGTGATCGCGGCGGTGCTCAAAGGCGGCGAATCCGTGTGCGCGGACGCCGGTATTCCGCTCGCGGGCGGCCATTCGATCGACTCCGTGGAGCCCATCTACGGTCTGGTCGCGATCGGCGTGGTCGATCCGCGGCGGGTCAAGCGCAACGCGGGCGCGAAAGCCGGCGACGTGCTGATTCTCGGCAAGCCGCTCGGCGTCGGCGTGCTCTCGGCGGCGCTGAAAAAAGACCGGCTCGACACGAACGGCTACGCGGCCATGATCGGCGCGACCACCAAACTGAACCGGCCGGGCGCGCAACTGGCCGCGCTCGACGGCGTACACGCGCTCACCGACATCACCGGCTTCGGCCTGCTCGGCCACACGCTGGAACTGGCGCGCGGCTCGAATTTGACCGCGCGCGTGCGCTACGCCGATCTGCCGTGGCTGCCGGGTGTGGTCGAGTTTGTCGAGGCCGGCGTGTTCACGGGAGCGTCCGGGCGCAACTGGGACGCGTACGGCAAAGACGTTGCATTGCCGGCGACGTTGCCTGCCAATGCGCGCACGCTGCTCACGGACCCGCAAACCTCCGGCGGCCTGCTGGTGTCCTGCTCGCCCGACGCCGTGGATGACGTGCTCGCCCTCTTTCGCGCCGACGGTTTCGCCGACGCCCGGGTGATCGGCGAAATGCTTGCCGGCGCGGGCCGTGTCGAAGTCGTCTGAAGGGTAACGCAAGCGCGCCCGCGGCCGGCGCGCCCGAAAGGCTTTCGAAAGCAGCGGCCTGCTGCCGCACGCGGCACGTGCGATAATTTCGGTCTTTCGGCGTCCCGCGGGCGCCCCTTTGATCCGCTTTCGCGCGCCGCTTTTGCGCCCTCGCTTGTGGGCCGTCGCTCTGGCGCTCTATCTGCTCCGGTACACCCTTGAAAAACCTCCTCGTCAGCCTCGACCAAGCCGGTGATTTCGATGAAATCGTCGACGTGCGCACGCCTCTCGAGTTCGCCGAGGACCATATTCCAGGCGCAATGAACGCGCCGGTGCTGAGCAACGAGGAACGGGTGATCGTCGGCACCATGTACAAGCAGGTCTCGCCGTTCGAGGCCACCAAGGTCGGCGCCGCGCTCGTCGCGCGCAACATTGCGCGGCACCTGGAAACCACCTTTGCGGACCGGCCGCGCAACTGGCGGCCGCTCGTATATTGCTGGCGCGGCGGCAAACGCTCGGGTTCGGTCACGACGTTGTTCAACATGATCGGCTGGCCGGCACGGCAACTGGACGGCGGCTATAAGACCTATCGGCGCGCCACCGTCGAGGCGCTCGCCACGCTGCCCACCCGCTTCCGCTATGTCGCGCTGGTCGGGCCGACCGGCAGCGGCAAGACGCGGCTACTCGCGGCACTTCACGAAGCCGGCGCGCAGACGCTCGATCTGGAAGCGCTCGCTGCGCATCGCGGCTCGCTCCTCGGCGCGTGGGCGGGTGTGCCGCAGCCGTCGCAAAAGGGCTTCGATACCTTGCTCGCGAGCGCGCTGCGCGGTTTCGACCCGGCGCGTCCGGTGTTCGTGGAAGCGGAGAGCCGCCGCATCGGCGCAATCACGCTGCCGCTCGCGCTGCTCGACACGTTTCATCGTGGCGCCTGCGTGGAAGTGACGACCAGCCGTGAAGACCGCTCCGCTTTCCTGCTTCACGACTACGCGCATCTGTTCGACGATACGGAGTCGCTCAAAGCGCAATTGCAGCGCCTGATCGGCCTGCATAGCCGCGAGCGCGTGGCCGGCTGGCAGAAGCTCGTCGACGAAAACCGGCGTGCCGAACTCGCGCAAGAGTTGATCGAACAGCACTACGACCCGGCATATGCGCGCAGCAGCCATCAGCATTTCGTGCATTTGCCGCAAGCACTGAGAATCCAGTTCCGGCCGAACGACGCCGACGTCGTCGATCAGGCCAGGGCGCTTGTCGCACAGCTCGAGAAGCACTCGTTCGCGCTCGTCTGACTCAACATCAACGTTTAAGAACAACATGCAACCAACCCTTCGCCAGCCCCGCGTCGCGCTCGGCTGGATCGTGTTCCTTGCGATCGCCGTCGTCGGACTCTTCTATGTGAAGTGGTTTCCGTACTACAACCGCGCGTTCGTTGCCGCGAGCCAACACTCCATCGGCAAGTCCATTCTCATGGGCACCTCTGCGAGCGCGCCTGGGGCGTCGTGGCAAGCCGCCATCGACTATGCACTCGCCTATGGCAAGGCAATCTGGCAGGCCATGGTGCTGGGTCTTCTGCTCGGTTCGGCCGTGCAGGCGCTGATTCCGCCGCAATGGGTCGCGCGCGCGCTTGGCCGCAGTGACTTCTGCAGCGTCGTGAAAGGCGGCCTCATGTCGCTGCCCGGCATGATGTGCACGTGCTGCGCGGCGCCGGTCGTCGCCGGGCTGCGCGCGCGCCAGGCGGCCCCCGGCGCGGCTATCGCATTCTGGCTCGGCAATACCGCGCTGAATCCGGCCACGCTGGTATTCATGGGCTTCGTGCTTGGCTGGCAGTGGATGGGCCTGCGGCTCGCGCTCGGCCTCGTCATGGTGTTCGGGCTCGGCTATCTGGTGAACCGCATGGTCACTCCGAAGGAAGCCGAGGCGTCGCGCGAAGCCATTGCGCAACTCGTCGCCGCCGACGAGCCCGGCACTGCCTTCACGCGCTGGGTCAAGATTCTCGGCAACATGACGCTGCGCCTCGTGCCGGAATACATCGTGCTCGTGCTGATTCTCGGCGCGGCGCGCGCGTGGCTCTTTCCGCACATCGGGCCGGATATCGACAATAGCGTGCTGTGGATCGTTGCGTTGTCCATCGCCGGCACGCTGTTCGTGATTCCAACGGCGGGCGAAGTGCCCATCATTCAGGCCATGCTGTCTTTCGGCATGGCCGCCGGCCCGGCCGGCGCGCTACTGATGACGCTGCCGCTGATCAGCGTGCCTTCGGTGGCAATGCTCGGCCGCTCGTTCCCGAAGCGGGTTCTTGGCGTCGTGGCGTTGGCCGTGGTGATCTGCGGCGTGGTGAGCGGCCTCATTGCGGCGGCGCTGGGGTTTTGAGGTTGTGAGGTTCAGATGAAAAAGCTTGCGGTGTTCACGCTCGCGTCGTGGTCGGCGGCGGCGCTTCTCTACTTCGGTCAACACTCGGTGGCGCTGATCGCCGTGACCGGCGTTCTGGTGCTGGCGAGCTTCGACCTGCTGCGCCCTTGACGCAACGCCAGGCGCTGGTTGCGGCGGCCGTGCACAGGCGCGGCCGCTTCCTCATGCAACGTCTGTCAGTTCGAGCGCAGCGCCGCTGATTCGAGCATCGTGCGGCGGCGTGCGCCAATCAAGGCGGCAATGCCGGTGCCGATTCCCAATGTGAGCAGACACGCGGTCGGCACCAGCATTGGCGCGATCTGGCTGTGTGCTGTCTTGCCGACGTAAGGCATCAGGTTCTGTCCCGCGAACCCGCCCAGATTGCCGATTGCATTGATGGCCGCGACGCTCGCCGCGGCTCGCGCGCCCGAAAAGAAGCGCGGCGGCAGCGACCAGAAGCACGGGTACAGCAAGGGAATGCACGCCCCGCCCAGGCACAGCGCCGCAAAGCGCAGCGTTGCCGTGGGCAGCACGAGGCTCGATGCGAAGCACACCACGCCAATGCCTGCGACCGTACTCATCGCCTTCAACACCACACGCTCGCGCTTGAGCTTGCCTGGTAGCCACAACAGCAGCAACGTGGCGAGCGCCCACGGAATCATGTTGAGCACGCCGTTGAGCGACGACGACACGCCGTCGCTCTTGAGCAGCGTCGGCATCCAGTAAGTCACGCCGTAGAGCGACGTGGACATCAGCATGTAGGTCGCCGCGAACATCAACACCTTGGGATCGAGCAGCGCGGCCCACGGATGCGTGGCCTTTGCTTGATCGGAAGCCTCGCGTTTGAGCGCGGCGAGCACCACGTCCTTCTCGCGCGCCGAAAGGAACGGCGCGTCGCTCACCGAATTCGGCAAATATCTGAGCGCAACAAACGCAACGATCACGGCGGGCAGACCGGTCGCGATGAACACCCACTGCCAGCCGGCGAAGCCCCACGTTCCGCCGAGCGTGAGCAACAGTCCGCCGATCAGCGAGCCAAGCATGTTCGCGAGCGAACTGCCGAGCGTGAAAAAGCCCAGCACCTTGGTGCGATAGCTCTGCGGAAACCATTGCGTGAGGTAGTAGATGACGCCCGGATAGAACCCGGCTTCAGCAACGCCCAAAGCAAAACGGAACGAATAGAACACGGGCAGCGAGCGGGCGAACGCCATCAACACGGTGACGACACCCCACGTCATCATGATGCGCGCAAGCCACGCCCGCGCGCCGAAGCGATGCAGCGCAAGCGTGCTCGGCACCTCGAACAGCAGATAGCCGATAAAGAACAGCGACGCGCCCAGGCCGTAAGACGCTTCGGTCATGCCGAGCGCGTGCACCATCTCAAGTTTGGCGAAGCCGACGTTCTGCCGGTCGATGAACGAAATCAGGAACATGACGATGAGAAGCGGCATTAACCGCCACGCCATCTTCTTCATGACCTGCTGCTCGAATGCGAGTTCGTTGGACATGCTTTCTCCGCTTGCCGCGTCCCACGGCGAAAATTGATACAGTCATATATATGATTGTATGAATCACGAAACAACGCCATGGGGTGATACCCGCATAGCGTGGGTTCGAGACGTGCATGGGGGTTCCTGATTGGGCGTAGGCTGCGCCCCTGGCGGCCTCGCTCTCGGCGCAAGCGCGCCGAAGCGGCCTTCAGCGGATGTCGACCTGGTACTGAAAAGTATCGGCCGCGCCGCGCGTGCTGCGCCATTCGAATGGCGCGCCGGCGAAGTCGGAGGCCACGCGGTGCACCAGAATCACCGGGCTGCCGGTTTTGATGCCGAGCAGCGCGGCTGTTTCGCCGGTAGCCTGTTCGACGCGGAGAATTTCCGTCGCCGAGGCAACCATCTGTTTGCACAAGCGCTCATACAGCGGATACAGCAGGTCTTCGAACTGATCGAGCGGCAAGCTGGCGAGTGCTTCGAAGCGCGAGCGCGGCAACCAGATTTCCTCCGCGAGAACGGTTCGGCCTTCGATCATGCGCACGCGTGACAGATGAATCGCTTTCTCCGACGCCTTCATGCGCAGCGCGTCGCGGATTTCTTCGGCCGGTTTGACGATCTCGCGCTTGAGCACGCGCGCTGTAGGGCGAACCGGCTGGCCGTCGCGCGAGACGAAGCGAAAAAAGCGGAACAGCGACGAGTCGAAGCGCGGCCGTCGTACGAACGTGCCCTTGCCCTGCGTTCGCGTGAGCACGCCGTCGCTCACCAGCAGATCGATCGCTTTGCGCACGGTGCCGGTGGAGACGTTGTAGAACTGGCCGAGTTCGGCCTCGGTCGCGATAGCCTCTTCGGGCGCCCACTCGCCAGCCGCAATACGGCTGACGAGATCGTCGCGCAATTGCTGGTAACGGGGCAGCCGGTCGTCAGGGCGGGACACGAAAGACGCCGTATTCATGAATTCATACAGTTATTCAGAAGAGTAACTACTGTACCGCATCGCATCGGTTGGAGGGGAGCAAGGGTTATTACCCAATGACCGGGCATGCCGAACGGGTGCAAAATTCATCCAGTCATATATATGAATACATGAATACGAACAGGGAATAACGGACGGAGATGGCCATGTTCAGGTGGTACAAAGCGAGTACGCCAGTGGAGCGCAACACGTTCTGGGGCTGTTTCGCAGGATGGGGACTCGATGCGCTCGACGTGCAGATGTTCACGCTCGCCATTCCGGCGATCATTGCGGCTTATGGCATCGACCACACGCAGGCAGGCGCGATCAGCGGCGTGACGCTGATTTCATCGGCGCTCGGCGGCTGGATTGCGGGCGCGCTGTCGGACCGCTTCGGCCGCGTGCGCACTTTGCAGATGACGATTCTGTGGTTCGCCGGCTTCACGTTCCTCTGCGCGTTCGCACAGAATTTCCCGCAACTGCTGGTGCTCAAGGCGCTGCAAGGATTCGGCTTTGGCGGCGAGTGGGCTGCGGGCGCGGTGCTGATGGCCGAGACCATCCGCAACGAGCATCGCGGCAAGGCAATGGGCGCGGTGCAAAGCGCATGGGCGGTTGGCTGGGGCGCTGCGGTGCTGGTCTATGCCGCGGTGTTTTCATGGCTGCCGGCGGACCACGCCTGGCGTGTGATGTTCGCGGTCGGCTTGCTGCCCGCCGGCCTCGTGCTGTTCGTGCGGCGAAATTTGCAGGAGCCGGTGCGCGCGGAGTCGGCCGAGGCCGCCGTGGAGGCGAAGGTGTCCGCTCCGGCTCAGATCCTGCAGGTGTTCCAGCCGCGCGTGCTGCGCACGACGATCATCGGTGCAGTGCTCGGAACCGGGGCTCACGGCGGCTATTACGCGATCATGACTTGGCTTCCCACGTTCCTTGCGAAAGAGCGGCATCTGTCGGTGTTGAATACTGGCGGCTACCTCGCGGTCGTGATCGTCGCGTTCTGGTGCGGCTGCATGCTGAGCGCCTATCTGCTTGATCGCATCGGGCGTCGTCGCAACATCGCGCTGTTCGCTTTCTGCTGCATCGTCACCGTGCTCGGCTATGTGATGCTGCCGCTCACGAATACGCAGATGCTTGTGCTCGGCTTTCCGCTCGGCCTTTTCGCCGCGGGCATTCCGGCGAGTCTCGGCCCGCTTTTCAACGAACTTTATCCGGCCGATATGCGGGGCACCGGCGTTGGCTTCTGCTACAACTTTGGGCGGATTGCATCCGCAGGTTTTCCCGTGCTGGTCGGCTACATGAGCCACTCGATGTCGCTTGGCGCCGCCATCGGCATCGACGCGGCCATCGCGTACGGGCTCGCCATGCTCGCCGTGCTGATGTTGCCGGAAACGCGCGGCAAACGTCTGCGTGGCGGGGCGCCGGAACAGTCCGCCGACGGCACGCAAGGCACCGATACCGCTCATCTCACTCTGAATCCGCCGCGTAGCTGAACATGAACGCATCTGCATCCTCACTGCCGTTTGCACCCAGTGGCGTCGACACGCACGCGCACGTTTTCGAGCGCGGCTTGCCCCTGAGCGACGGGCGGCGCTACGCGCCCGCGTACGACGCAACGCTCGACACCTATCTGGCGCTTCTGAACGCACACGCAATGACCCATGCGGTGCTCGTGCAGCCGAGTTTTCTCGGCACCGACAACCGCTACCTGCTCCAGGCTTTGTCCGCTCAGCCCGAACGCCTGCGCGGCGTCGCCGTCGTGGCGCCGGACATCGCGGCAGAGGAACTGGCGCAGATGCACAGCCTTGGCATAACGGGAATTCGCCTGAATCTGATGGAGCAGGCGCTGCCGAACCTCGGCGCAAAGTCATGGGCAGCGTTGCTCGACAGCGTGGCGCGGCTCGGCTGGCATGTCGAGCTGCACAGAAACGCCGTCGATCTCGCACCGCTGATCGACTGTCTGCTCGAGCGCGACGTGCGCGTGGTGGTCGACCATTTTGGCCGTCCCGACCCGGCTTTGGGCACTCAGGATAGCGGCTTCAAGGCGTTGCTCGCGTATGGCAAGACAGGCCGCGTATGGGTCAAGGTGTCGGGCGCGTATCGCTGCACGGCGCCGGGCTCGCGCTTCGTTGCGGATGCAACGAGTCAACTGATCGAGCACTTTGGCACGCACCGTTTGATGTGGGGCAGCGACTGGCCGCACACGCAATACGAAACGGTGACGAGCTATGGGGAGACTTTGTGCATGCTGCTGAATGCCGGCCTCGACGCGAACCAGCTGAACGCGATTGTTCGCACGACGGCGTTGCAATTCTATGGATTCGAAGCTGAATCTGCCGCGCGCAATGCACAAACGACGCCGGGCGCCACATTACAACGCGTGATTTGAGCTGGATTCGGCAGGAAGCAAGAAACTGAAGCGACTGCTTTGACAGGATAGTAGACGAAAGCGAAGCCCGCTTTCGTCTACGTCACTGATGCGTTGGTAGGCTCGATTGGATTCGAACCAACGACCCCCACCATGTCAAGGTGGTGCTCTAACCAACTGAGCTACGAGCCTGTAGAGGCGCGAATTATAGAGAGTCTCGCTCAACTGCACAAGAGCCGCGGCGAATTGATGCGATAGGCGCGCGCGTCGTTCAGTGCGCCGGATTCCATTCGGCGTGAGCGTCGAGTGGAAAGACCGGGCGCTTCACGTTCCTGAAAGCAAAGAGCCCATAATCGGAGCTCGTCACGCCGCGGCTGTCGCACTCCACGAGTCCTGCTGAAATAGGCTCGAACACCGGCCGGCAATACATGCGCGACTTGAGCAGCAGAAAGCGCGCGCGACGCGGGTCGATGCCGACGCTTTCGAACACCCCGAGGTCCCACGGTTCATGCGTGTGCTCCGTCACGACCAGTTTCACTGTGCCGGTGTCCAGCACAGCGGCGCGGCCCATATGGGCGCGTTGTCCGGTGTAAGTGGGGCCGCTGATCACATACTCGCCGTCAGTCAACGCGCGCACCACGCCGGTCATGGCAAGCGGAGCTCGCGGCTTAATGCTGCTGCTCTCCACCTTGTTGCCTATCGTAATGGTCACTGTGCTGCCAACGCCCGCGGCCATCAACGCGGCTACCGCCTGTGGATCGCACAACGGCCCAGTGACGATACCGTCGAGATTCTGTGCAAGCGCTTCCTCGAGCAGGTCCATGGTGTCGCAGGTGCCGCCCGACATGCAGTTGTCGCCGTGATCGAGCAGCAAGACGGGCTTGTCGGCGCCTTTCGCGAGCGCGGCGGCTTGCGCAACCGACTCCGCGAGCGGCGCACTGCGGTAGACGAAGTCCTCGCGCTCGTTCCAGATTTGCCGCGCAATGCGCTCGGCCACCGCGTCGGCTTGCGCGCGGTCCTTGTTGCCGACCACCACCACACTGATGCACGGCGCCTCGATATCCGCGAGCGAAAAACCGGACAGCACCGAGACTGCGAGCATGCCGTCGGCCTCGGCGGCGCGGGCGGCGACCACCGCGCGCTTCATCGCGCCCTCGGCAGTCGCGCTGCGCAACGTGTGCGTGAGCAGCGGCGGCTGGCACCACGCGAGCACCGGCTGCGCCTCGCCACGCATTTGCGCAAACAGCAAACGCGCGGCATGCGCGCCGGTTTCATACATATCGACGTGCGGATACGTCTTGAAGCTGACGATGATGTCCGCGTTGTCGATCATTTTTTGCGTGACGTTGCCGTGCAGATCCAACGCAACCGCAATCGGCGCCGCGGGCAACGCGGCGCGCACGCGCTCTAGCAGATCGCCTTCGCCGTCGTTCGAATTCTCCGCGACCATCGCGCCGTGCAGGTCGAGCATCACGGCATCGCAACCGGGCGCGGCGGCAAGAATCGCGGCGCAGATCGCGTCATATGCGGCAGCATCGACGGGGCCGCTCGGATTCGCCGCAGCCGACACAGGCGTCACGATCTGCGCGCCCTCGCGTTCAGCCGCATCGATAAACGCGGCCATTGCCGTCTGCATGCCCTTGTTGTCGTGGTACGCGTCGTCGCCGAAACTCGGGCCGGGGTGTGCGCCGTTCTGGCCGAAAGCGGACAACGGCGTCGCCACCGGAGAGAACGTATTGGTCTCGTGGTTCATGCGCGCAATCAGGATTTTCATACGCTCGATCCCTCCGGCACCGGCGCGGCTTGCACGCTTTGCGCGGCCTTCAGCATTGCGTGCAGCAGTACGTTGCAGCCGGCTTCGAGATGGTCCGCCCGGGCGTCTTCGATCTCGTTGTGACTGATGCCGTCTTTGCAAGGCACGAAAATCATCGCGGCGGGCGCCACGCGTGCGAGATACACCGCATCGTGGCCCGCACCGCTGATCGCGTCCATCGACGAAAGACCCAGCATGTCCGCGCCTTCCTTGACGGCGGCGACGAGCTCAGCCGCGAACGGTTGCGGCGGAAAGTACACGACTTGCTCGATCACCACCTCGATTCCCGGCTGTTTGCCGGCGGCCTCGCACGCCTCGCGCAGGGCGCCGTCCATCGCGGTGAGGCTCGCGTCGTCGGCGGCTCGCAGGTCGACGCTCAGCTTGACGCGGCCCGGTATCACATTGCGCGAGTTCGGATGCACGTCGACCCAGCCGACCGTGCCACGGCCATGCGGCGCATAATCGAGCGCGATGCGGTTCACCGCATGAATCAGGTCCGCTGCAACGAGCAGCGCATCGCGGCGCAAGGCCATCGGCGTGGGCCCCGCATGCGCTTCCATGCCCTGCACCGTCACGTCGTACCAGCGCTGGCCGAGAGCGCCCTGCACGATGCCGATGGTCTTGTCGTGGGCCTCCAGCACGGGGCCCTGCTCGATGTGCGCCTCGAAATACGCGGCAACGGCATGCGGTTCTCTGGTTTCGCCGACATAGCCGATAGCAGCCAACGCATCGCGTACCGAGATGCCGTCGCGGTCGCACTGAGCGAGCGCATGTTCCAGCGTGAAGGCGCCGGCGAACACGCCGGAGCCCATCATCACCGGGACGAAGCGCGAGCCTTCCTCGTTAGTCCACACCGCCACTTCCAGCGGTGCGAGCGTGGTCACGTTGGCATCGCTCAGTGTGCGCAGTACTTCCAGACCGGCGAGCACGCCGTAGTTGCCGTCGAATTTGCCGCCGGTGGGTTGCGTGTCGATGTGACTGCCTGTCATGACAGGCGGCAGGTCGTCGCGCAAACCCGCGCGGCGGGCGAAGATGTTGCCGATCGCGTCGACCCGCACGGTGCAGCCGATCTCCTTCGCCCACCCGACGAAGCGGTCACGCGCAAGGCGATCCAGTTCGGTGAGCGCGAGCCGGCACACCCCGCCTTTGTCCGTCGCGCCGATCTGCGCGAGTTGCATGAGGCTGTTCCAGAGCCGGTCGCCGTCCACGCGCAAACGGGCATGTGCCTCGCTGCGTTGAGAGTGATGAGCTTGCATCAATGCTTCCTCATAATGATGTCGACGCAGGCTCAGACTACGCCGACGCCGAGATAGCGGTCCTTGATCGAATGGTCGGCGGCGAACGATGCGTTGTCGCCCGAATAAACGATCGCTCCCTGTTCGATGATGTAGTGGCGATCCGCGAGTTGCGTGCAGACTTCGAGGTTCTGCTCGACGAGCAGAACCGCGACGCCTGCCTCGCGAATCAGCTTCAGTTGCGCGACGATTTCTTCGACGATCACCGGCGCGAGACCTTCTACGGGCTCGTCCAGCATCAACAGACGCGGATGATTCATCAGCGCGCGGCCAATGGCGAGCATCTGCTGTTCGCCGCCCGAAAGCTGTCCGCCTCCGTTCGTGCGCCGTTCCTTGAGCCGCGGGAAAATACGGTAGATGTCGTCGAGCTGCCAGGGCGAGTGCTTGCGCGCGCCGAGCCGCAGATTCTCTTCGACGCTGAGCAAGCGGAAAATGCCGCGATGCTCCGGCACGAAGCACACGCCGCGCGAAGCGATTCTGTGCGGCTGCAGGCCGCTTATCGTCGTGCCGTTGAATGTCACGCGGCCATTCTTCGGCGCGACGATGCCGGCAATCGCCTTTAACGTAGTGGACTTGCCCGCGCCGTTGCGACCGAGCAGAGTGACGGTCTCGCCCTCGCCGATCTGCAGCGAAACGCCTTGCAGTATGTGACTTTTACCGTAGAAGCCGTGAATGTCCTGCACGTCGAGAATCATGCGCGGCCTCCGGTGATCATGTTGCCGAGATAGGCGCTGCGCACGCGCTCGTCGCCGCGAATCTCGTCGGGCCGGCCTTCCACCAGCACGCGGCCTTGCTGCATGACGGTGATCGTGTCGGAAATGTCCATCACGATGCCCATGTTGTGCTCGATCAGCACGACGGTGTAGTCGTCGCGCAAACTGCGGATCAGTTGCTTCATGTCGTCGAGATCGTCGATGCCCATACCGGAGGTCGGCTCGTCGAGAAAAATCGCCTTGGGTCGCGCGGCGAGCGCCATACCCACTTCGAGCCGCCGCTGCTGACCGTGCGATAGCGCTCCCGCGGCGACCTCGCTGAAGCGCTGCAACGCAAGGCGTTCGAGCACGCCGTCGACGGTATCCGCGTGGGCCAGTGCACCGCGCGGCGGCGTCCATGCATTGAGCGCACGCCTGGCGTCGACACCTTGCGCGGCGAGCCGCAAGTTCTCGCGTACGCTCAGGTTCGCGAACAGGCTCGTCACCTGGAACGACCTCGCGATGCCGCCGCGCACGCGCTTGTGATCGGGCTCATGGGTCACGTCCCGGCCGTCGAAAACAATCGTGCCCGCCGTGATCGGCACAGTGCCGGTCAGCACATGAAAGAGCGTGGTCTTGCCCGCGCCGTTCGGCCCGATCACCGAATGCACGGTGCGCGGCATGATGCGCAGGTTGACGTCGGAGAGCGCCGTGAACTTGCCGTAGCGTTTCACCACGCCGCTCGCGTTGAGAATGGCTTCGGTCATACGCGCTCCTTTGCGGTGTCGTCGCCGGCATCGGTTGCTCGGGCTGCCCGGTCCGTTTGTGCTGTCTGGGCGTTGTCTCCCGGCGCGCGGCGCAACGCCTGCCAGAGCCGCTCGCCGAGCCCCCACAAACCGCGCTGCATGTAGAGGCTGACCGCCATCAACACGATGCCGAGCAGCAACAGCCAGCGCGGCCATAACGTGGACAGCCAGTCGGCGAACAGCACATAAAACGCAGCGCCGAGCACGGACGCGAACAGATTGCCGGTGCCGCCAATCACCGTCATCACGAGGATCATTTCGCTCGTGTGGTAGTCGATGTTGG
Source organism: Burkholderia sp. WSM2232 (assembly GCF_000472545.1). Taxonomy (GTDB): domain Bacteria; phylum Pseudomonadota; class Gammaproteobacteria; order Burkholderiales; family Burkholderiaceae; genus Paraburkholderia. The sequence continues at coordinate 69,383 of NZ_AWZV01000034.1, forward strand.
AGAGCGGCGCAATACCGGTCATCAGCGCATGCAACGCCCCGGCGAGACCCGTCACCGCGCCGGAGACCACGAAGGCCATCAGCTTGAATCGCTTGACGTCGTAGCCAACGGCGGCGGCGCGCGCTTCGTTGTCACGGATAGCAAGCAGCGTGCGGCCGAATACGGAATGCGACACGCGCATCATCAGCCAGAACACGACGAGGAACAGCACCGCGACGAATCCGTAGTACTGCCAGGGGGACGTCAACGCAATCAGTTCCTTGCCGAACAACCCGAGCGCGGGACGTGGAATGTCGAGCAGGCCATTGTCGCCGCCAGTCACATCGGGCGTCGTGTAGGCAAGGAAGTAGAACAGTTGCCCAAACGCTAGCGTCAGCATAACGAAATAGGTGCCACGCTGCCTGATCGAAAACCAGCCGACCAGCGCGGCGGCCGCCGCGCCAAGCGCGATTGCCGCCAGCAGCGCGACGGGAACCGGCAGCGCCGCTTTGGTCAGCACGAGGCCCGCGCTGTAGCTGCCAAGTCCGAAAAAGATGCCCTGCCCGAAAGACAGCAGCCCCGTATGGCCGAGCAGAAGGTTGCAGCCTAGCGCGGCCAGCGCGAATACCAGCACTTCAGTGGCGAGCGAACCGGAGCGCAGCGTCAACGGCAGGATGCAAACCACCAGCAGTGCGAGGAGCAGAAAGCGATAGCGCTGCAGCGCGAGTCGCGGGGCGTTCCCCGATGCGCGCGGAGCAGCCTTCGCGACGGCGGATTTCGAAGTGTCGATCACGCGGCTCTCCCGAGTAAGCCGTTAGGGCGCAACAGCAGGACAGCGGCCATCGCGACGTAAATCATCAGACGCGCGCCCTCGGGCCACAGCGTGCTCATTACGCTTTGCACGATGCCCACGAGGAGGCCGCCCACCAGCGCGCCAAGGAAATTGCCCATGCCGCCTACCACCACCACGACAAACGCGACACCCAGCGCCTCGATGCCCATGAAGGGATCGACTCCGCGAATCGGCGCGGCAAGCACGCCGGCAAGCGCAGCGGTGGCTGCACCGAGCGCGAATACGAGGCTGAACACGCGCAATACGTTGATACCAAGCAGCGACACCATTTCCGTCGACTCACTGCCCGCTCGTACCGCGCTGCCCAGACGCGTGCCTTCCAGCACCCACCACAGCAACGCGGCGAGTACCGCAGTGAAGCCGATTACAAAGAGGCGGTACTTCGGATAGACGAAACTGCCCCAGATCACCACGCCGTTCAGCATGTCGGGGACAGGCACGTTTTCACCCAGCGGGCCCCAGGCGAGAATCGCGCATTCCTGCACGACGAGAGCAAGGCCGACCGTCACGAGAATATGAAACTCATGCTGCTGCGCATAGACATGCCGCAAAACCAGCTTTTCGACGACCCATGCCAATGCGCCCACTACGACGGGAACGATGACGAGCGCTGCCCAGAAGCTCATCGACCACTGCATCGCCTGATAGCAAAAGTACGCGCCGAGCAGATAGAAGGCACCGTGCGCGAAGTTCACGAAGCGCAGCAGGCCGAACACAATCGACAAACCGACGGCGAGCAGGAAATACAGCATCCCGACGCCGATGCCGTTGACGATCTGCAGTAGATATACGTTCATGGCCACCGTCTGATGGTTAAGCGAAACGTGAGTGCATTGATGCGTGCGGCGGGAGGCCGGCGGCATTGCGAGCCCCCCGCGGCGCTGGTTGTGGTGCGTTTGGTGTTGGTTGCGCGTTTGCGTTTGGTTGGCTTGCCTTGCCTTGCTTGGCGCGTCAGGCCAACTTGCAACCTGTCTTGTCGAGCGGCAGAAACGATTGTCCGGAACTGACGATATCTGCGTAATCGTCGGCGTTTTTCATTTTGTTTTTCGCCTTGCCCTTCAGCAGATAGTAGTTCTTCAGCACCTGGTGGTCGCCCTTGCGGACTTCTTCCGGACCGGTCAAACCATCGTATTTCATGCCCTCGAGCGCGGCGACTACTTTCTTCGGATCGACGTTACCGGCCTTCACGATGCCGTCCAGCAGGATCTTCGTACAAATGTACGAGCCAGCGAGGCTGTAATTGGGGTTCACCTTCAGCGCAGCTTGCGTGCGTTTGACGAGATCGCGGTTCAGGGGCGAATCGATCGCATGCCAATACTGCGCGCCAAAGTAGACGCCGTCGCACAGGTCGGCACCCAGCGACTCGAATTGCTCGAGGCCGGACGCCCAGGCGACCAAAATCGTGCAATTGTTCTTCATGCCGAAGCTGACAGCCTGGCGAAGCGTGTCGGACGATTGCGAGCCGAAGTTCAGGATGAGCAGCACGTCCGGCTTGGCGGCAACCGCATTCGTCAGATAACCGCTGAACTCTTTTTCGTTCAGCGAGTGATAGCTGTTGCCGACATGCTCGATGCCCTTGTCCTTGAAGACCGCTTTTGCCGCAGACAGCAGACCATCGCCAAACACGTACTGCGGTGTGATGGTGTACCAGCGCTTCGCCTTCGGCAGCATCTGGCTTAACGGACGCACCGTCTGTTCGATCGCGCCATAGGTGGGTACTGACCAGCGGAACGTGGCGTCGTTACAGTCCTTCCCTGTGATTTCGTCCGCGCCCGCCGTCGTGATGAAAACCCCGCCGGCTTTCTCCACTTCCTTGCCCATCGCCAATGCTTCGGACGACAAAATACCTCCGGCGAAGAACCGCGCATTCTTCTGCTGCGCGATCTCCTGCACGCGACGCACCGCCGTCGCGGGCTTGCCCTCGGTGTCGAGCACGGAATATGCGAGCGGCTCGCCAAGCACCTTGCCATATTGTTCGATGGCGAGCTTCATGCCGAGATCGGCGTACTTGCCGTTGGCGGCGAATGCGCCCGACATCGGCACAGGACAGGCGAATTGCACGCTGCCCGCCTGCGCAAATGCACTGCGTGCAACGAGCGAACCCAGCGTGCCCGGAACGGCCGACAGCGCGGCCAGCTTCAACATATTTCGGCGATTCAAAATGACGCTCCTTGGAAGAGACACGCACTGAACGACTGCGAAAACCTGCTGGCCGCCGCGAGGAATTCACCACTCCGGCTTTGTTCTATTTATCATGATAGATATGTTAGAAGGGATCGTAGGTACAATAAATTCCAGTGTCAATAAGGCAAAATTCCTGGCGGCGACGCGGCGACTGTGCATGTACGGCGGTCAACGTCGGCGCCCCCGATATTGCAGTACACGAAAATGGGAGTCGTAAACATGGCCCTGGATCGAGCCAAAGCGGGTGCCGCCATCGAAATCAAGCAGCAGAAGCGCGGTGATCTGGTCGCGGAGGAAATCAAGCGATTGATCACCGAGAAGGATCTGAAGCCTGGGGATCGGCTGCCTCGCGAAGTCGAGCTACAGCAATTGTTCTCCGTGAGCAAAAGTACGATCCGCGAGGCGCTGAAGTCGCTGGAGGTGCAAGGGCTCATCAAGGTAACGACCGGACCGAGCGGTGGCGGCATGGTGGTCGAGGTGCCGCTGGATCGGACGTTGCAGCTTTTGCAGAACTATCTGTTCTTCAAGGACGTGTCCATCGACGACATTTACACCGTGCGCAAGCTGCTCGAGCCGGAACTCGCGGCGGGCGCAGTGCCGTACCTGACGGAGCAGGATTTCGAGGCGCTCGAGGCGAGCATCGCGTGTTGCGATCGGCCGGCTCCGGCGCACGGCGGCCAGGATATCGTTCGGCAACGTCAGGAGGATGTGAATTTCCACGACATCCTCGCGGCGGCGAACCCTAACCCGTTTCTGCGCTTCAGCTGCGAGTTGATCAACGAGATGATCCGGCAACTGATCGAGTTCCGTAACGATACGCCGCAGGCCGAGCATGAGCGTTTCGGACAGGCCAACGTCAAGATTCATAAGGCGATCACGAAGGCGGCACGCGAGCGCGATGTTGAAAAGGTGCGGGAGCTGATGACGGTGCACATGACGGAGGCGCCGCGATACGTGAAGCGGATGAAGGGGAAGCTGCGGGGGCGATTGATTCTGGATTCGGAGATCCGGCGGCGCGTGCGAGCACGGAGTGTCCCTGCTGCGGATTCCGATGTCGATGGAGTGGACAGCGGGGAATGATGGGGTGGAGTGGGTGAGTGGCTGTGCGGACGTGGGAGGTGATGGGTTGGAGGGTTGGAGGGTTGGAGGGTTGGAGGGTTGGAGGGTTGGAGGGTTGGAGGGTTGGAGGGTTGG
>NZ_AWZV01000035.1 GCF_000472545.1 Burkholderia sp. WSM2232
TCGGCCGGAGCTCGCGCTTTAGCGCGTTACTCCGGCCCCATGCAAAGCTGTCGGCCGGAGCTCGCGCTTTAGCGCGTTACTCCGGCCCCATGCAAGGCTGTCGGCCGGAGTTCGCGCTTCAGCGCGCTACTCCGGCCCCATGCAAAGCCTCTTGCCACACGCAACCGCGCGCGCGCACGGCTTTGCCGTGCGGCGCGTCATCGCATCAATTACTTCGAAGCCCACGACGAAAAACGCTGCTCCAGCTCGTCGCCATGGTCGGTCCAGAACGACAGGTTCTGCAGCACCGCGTTCTTGCCATTGGCCGGCGAGTTCGGCAGATTGCCGAGCGTCTTCGCGTCGAGCCCCTTGATCGCCGCCACGTTCACCGGGCCGTAAGCGATGTGGTGCGCGTACTCCTGCTGCGGCTTGGACGAAAGCGTATAGGCGATGTACTTCTCGGCCAGCGCCTTGTTCGGCGAGCCCTTCGGAATTGCCCAGTAATCGAGGTCATAAATGCTGCCGTTCCACACGACCTTCAGGTTCTTGCCTTCCTTCTGCGCGGCATCGATCCGGCCGTTATAGGCCGTCGACATCACCACGTCGCCCGCCACGAGAAACTGCGGCGGCTGCGCGCCGGCTTCCCACCACTGGATGTTCGGCTTCAGCTCGTCCAGTTTCTTGAAGGCGCGGTCCTGGCCTTCTTTCGTCGCGAGCACCTTGTAGACGTCTTTCGGCGCGACGCCGTCGGCCATCAGCGCAAACTCGAGGTTGTAGCGCGCGCCCTTGCGCATCGCACGCTTGCCCGGAATCTTCTTCACGTCCCAGAAATCGGCCCAGCCGCTCGGCGCGGTTTTCAGCTTGTCGGCGTTATACGCGAGCGCCGTCGACCACACGAAAAAGCCCACGCCACAGGTTTGCGGGGCTTCCGGAATCAGATCCGACTTCTTGCCTAGCTTCGACCAGTCGAGCTTTTCATACAGCCCTTCGTCGCACCCGCGGCCAATATCGCCCGACTCAACTTCCACCACGTCCCAGTTCACATGCTTGGCCTCCACCATCGCCTTGACCTTGGCCTGCTCGCCGTTGTATTCGACAGCGGTCACCTTGTTGCCGGTTTGCGACTCGAACGGCTGGTTGAAGGCTGCCTTTTGCGCGTCCCCGTTGGCGCCGCCAAAGTTGACGACCGTCAGTTCGGCCGCATTGACCTGCGCCGCGCCCAGCGCGAGCGCCACAGCACCGACAGCAATGGCGCAGCGCGATTTCCCGATCTTGCTCATGGTGAGTTGCTCTCCTTTAATGGTGGTTTCCAGCTTCAGTCATGCGACTTTGTTATGTGCTGCTGATTGCCCCGCTCCATGCAATCATGCGCGCGTTTGGCGGGCTCACGCCCCCGCGAATACCCGCAGATGCTCCGGCGCGAACTCCAGTGCGACAGGCGCGCCGGGCGCGAAAGACTCGAGCGCGTCGGTACCCAGCGGCACCTTGACGAAACACTCGTCCTGCTGCGGCAAACCGCAGCGCATGCGCACGTGGTCGCCGAAATAGATGAGCCCGCGCGCTTCGCCGGCGAGCGCATTGGCGCCCGGCCGCACGGCCCCGTTGCCATGGCTGCCCGTTGCGAGCTTCATGCGTTCGGGTCGGATGCAGGCGATGGCCGGCGTTCCCGCCCGTGCGCCGCCTATGTTGCGGCCGGTCAGCCGCGTGCCGTCGGCGAGATGGAACTCGCAGTACTCGCCGTTCACGTTTGCAATCGTGCCGCGCAGCTTGTTGCTGTCGCCGATGAAGTTGGCGACGAACTCGTTGCACGGCGATTCGTACAGACGGTCCACCGTATCGAGCTGCTGCACGATGCCTTTGTCGAAAACAGCCACGCGGTCGGACATGGTCAGCGCCTCGCCCTGATCGTGCGTGACGTAGACAAAGGTCACGCCGAGCTTCTCGTGCAGCGACTTCAGTTCGTACTGCATGTGTTCGCGCAACTGCTTGTCGAGCGCGCCGAGCGGCTCGTCCATCAACACGAGTTTCGGCTGGAACACCAGCGCCCGCGCGAGCGCAATGCGCTGCTGCTGGCCGCCGGAAAGCTGCGCCGGATAACGCTTCGCGAAGCTCTCCATGCGCACCATCTTCAATGCGTTGTTCGTGCGATGCGCGCGCTCTTCGGCGGAGACTTTGCGCACCGTCAGCGGATACGCAACGTTCTGCTCGACGGTGAGGTGCGGGAACAGCGCATAGTTCTGGAACACCATGCCGATGTTGCGCTTGTGCGGCGGCACCGTATTGAGCAGCGTGCCGTCGAGCCAGATCTCGCCGCCGGTTGGAAATTCGAAGCCGGCCAGCATCATCAGGCAGGTCGTCTTGCCTGAGCCCGACGGCCCGAGCAGCGTCAGGAATTCGCCTTGATAGATGTCCAGATCCAGTTGTTTGACGACCAGCGTTTCGCCGTCGTACGTCTTGCGCACGCCTCGAAAGCTGACGATCACTTCATCCGTTTTCATCGCCGTAGTCTCCTCTGCGGTCGGGCCGGCTTCTGCTGCGTCACAGCGGGCCTGCATCAATTGCGTGGCCCACTATAGACCGTTACGGTTCTACAATATGGAACCATTTCATTATTCCGGATAGAACCACTTGGACACGATCATCTTGTCGGATTGGCTCGCCGCCAGGCTTGATCGCGCGGCCGGGGAGCCGCTCTACAGGCAGACTTTGCGGCTGATGCAGCAGGCGATCCTGGCCGGCCAGTTGCCGCCCGGCACGAAGCTGCCGAGTTCCCGCACCCTGGCCGAAGATCTCGGCATCGCGCGCAATACGGTGCTGCATGTGTACGACCAGTTGACCGCCGAAGGCTACGTGCTCTCGACCACCGGCAGCGGCACCTATGTGGCCGACACGCAGCCCGACAAGGCCGCCGTCAACACGCGCAGAAAGCCGGCGGTCGCGGCCGTCGGGCCGGCGAACGAGCAGGACAAGCCGGGAAAGCGCGATCTGAACGACTTGTCCAGCCGCGGTCGGCGCCTGATCGGCCAGGCCGGGGTATCCGCGAAACAGTGGGGCGCGTTCATGCCGGGCGTGCCCGATGTCGCGGAATTTCCGGCGCGAACGTGGAGCCGCCTGCAAGCGCGCCTGTGGAAGGAAGCGAACCCCGATCTGCTCACCTATGCGCCCGGCGGTGGCTACCGTCCACTGCGGCGCGCGTTGTCGGACTATCTACGCGTCGCGCGTTCGGTGAATTGCACGCCGGATCAGATCATCATCACTACGGGTATTCACCAATCCATCGATCTGGCAGTACGCCTGCTGACCGACGTCGGCGATCGCGCCTGGGTGGAGGAGCCTTGCTATTGGGGCGCGCGCAGCGTGCTGCAGTCGTCGGGTATTACGCTCGTGCCGGTGCCGGTCGACGACGAGGGCCTCAACCCGCGCGAAGAAGATCTGCGGCAGCCGCCGCGTCTTGCGCTCGTCACGCCGTCACACCAATATCCGCTCGGCATGGTGATGAGTCTCGCGCGGCGCCGCACGCTGCTCGAATACGCGCGCCAGCACAACGTGTGGATCATCGAGGACGATTACGACAGCGAGTTCCGCTACGGCAGCCGGCCGCTCGCGTCGCTCCAGGGTCTGGACGACGCGGGCCAGGTCATTTATGTGGGCAGTCTCGGCAAGATGCTTTTTCCGGGCCTGCGCATGGGCTACATGATCGCGCCGGAGCATCTGGTGGACACGTTCCGCACGGGCATCGCCGAGCTGTATCGCGAGGGGCAGTTGATGCAGCAGGCGGTGATGACCGATTTCATCATGGACGGCCACCTCACCTCGCATGTGCGGCGCATGCGTGCGTTGTATGGCGAGCGCCGGCAGATTCTGATCGACGCGATCACCGCGCGTTTCGGCAGCGAACTGCCTGTCATGGGCGACGAAGCCGGCTTGCACCTGGTGCTCGGTCTGCCGGACCACGCGGACGACCGCGCCGTGACGGCGGCCGCTTTCGACGCGGGCGTCATCGTGCGGCCGCTCGCGAGCTATTACAGTTGCGATCCGCCCCTGCGGCGCGGACTGCTGCTCGGCTATGCGTGCGTGCCGAACGACCGGATCGGTCCCGCGTTCGACACGCTCGCGCGCGTTATCGAGCAGACGGCCCTGAAAAAGCCGACGCGCGCCGCCTGAACAGCGCGGTCGCCACGCGCGCGGCGGCGGCTTGCGGACGCCGCGCGGCGACGTCGCTCATTTGAGCCCGAAATCGACCCGCGTGGTGGCGCCTTTATCCTTGATACCATCGGCGTCCAGCTTCGGCGCGACGATAAACACGCGGCTGCTGTCGATCTTGCCTTCCAGGTACTGCTGCACGCTCTGCGCCCGCTGCTGTGCGAGCCGCCGCAGGCTCGCCTCGTCGATGGGTGCGTTGGCGGCGAGCGCGCTCTTCATGTCGTCGTCGGGCAGGCTCTTGGTCAGGCCGACAAAATTGCGTGGCTTCTTGAAGTCCGCGGATTTGTAGGCCTTCGTCAAATACTTGTCGTATTCGTTCGCGTCCACTTTCACAGCCGACAGATCCACGCTTTCGCCGTTGCCCACCACGTCCTTGATCTTCTGCTGCTTGACGAGGCGATCCACGTAAAGCGCTCGCAAGGCGGGCTCGTCCACCTTTGGATCGACGCGGCCGATCAGGTCCATCCGGATGGACGGCTTCGAACTGAGCGCCGTGACGATCGTGTCGAGCTTTTTGGTGTCGACGTCAGTCAATTGCGCCAGGCCCGGTTCGAATTCCACGTAACCCAACTCCTCGCCGCTGCCGCCGAACGCGTTGGCGATCAGCGAGAACGGCGCGGTCACGGCTTTTTGCAGCAGATTGAGCACCGCATGCCAGATCAGCCCGCCGATGCTGAACTCCGGATTCGACAGCGAGCCGGACACCGGCAGATTGACGTCGATCTCGCCGCGCGAATTCTTCAACAGCGAAATCGCGAGCCGCACAGGCAGCTTGGTCGCCGTGTCGTTTTCGATGTGATCGCCGAACGTGAGCTGATCGATGAACAGGTGGTTGTCCGCGTTCAGTTGGTCGTTCTCCAGCTTGTAGTGAAGATCGACGTTCAGCTTGCCCTTGGTGATCGGATAACCCGCATACTTCGCGGAATACGGCGTGAGATTGGTCAGCTCGATGTCGTGTGCCGTCGCGGTCAGATCGAGTGCGGGCTTTGCTATCAGCGGGTTGACGCTGCCGCGAATCGACAGCGGACCATTGGCCGCAAGCTTCGCAGCAATGTCGACGGGCGCGGAGGTCGTCGACTGCGTGCCGAACGCGCCGACAGTGCCCTGAATGCCGACCAGGTTAGCGGTGAAGTTCGGCTTGACGAAGTTGTCGGTATAAGTCACGCGGCCCTGCTGCAAGACCAGTTGGCCGAAGTGCAGCTTCACCGGACTTTGCGGCGGCGTCGCAGCGGTCACGGTAGCAGGCTGCGCAGGCGCAGCGGACGACGCCGGAGCCGACGCCGACGCCACCACGGGTGCCGAGGCCGCCACGACGGCGGAGGCTGTCGGCGGCGTCAGCGGCACGGGTTCCGCGCCGGGTCTGGCGTTCTTGTCGCGCGTGAGCGACTGCGCCGCGCCGCTTTCATGCGCGACCACGTCGTTCAGATTGAGCTTGCCTTGCGCGTTCAGCAGCACGCGTCCGTAGAACCTGCTGAAGGTCACACGCTCGGCGTCCACCGACGTGCCGCGCTCGTCGTAATCCGCCTTCAGTCCGGAAAGCGCGAGCGAGCGCCAGCCTGCAAAGGGATCCGAAGTTGCCTTGTCGAGCATGCGCACGTCCACGAGTGCAACGTCGCCGCGATAGGCCGCCTTCAACGACTTCGCCTGGCTCAACGCAAGCTCGCCGCTGCCGTTGAGCAGCGCGCTTGCAATCGTCGCATTCAGCTTGCTGCCGAAGTACGGTTCGAAAGCGGCTGCGTCCAGCCGGTTCGCATTCACTTTGACTGCGACCTTGAGCGGCGTTGCGGTGACGTCGCCCTTCAGGCCGAGCGTGCCTTTCCTGTTCAGCGTGGCTTGCAGTTCGACGGGCAGCGGCCGGCTCAGGTCGTCGCTGATCTGCTGCACTTTCAGTTGCAGCGGCGCGATGTCGAGCTTGACCGGCTGCGGCGTGGTGTTGTCCGTGAAATTGGCCGTGGCGTCCTTCACGTTCAACTCGCCGATCTTGTAGTGCCACGCCGGACCTTCGGCTTGCGCCTTCTTCGCCGCATGAATCGCCGTGCGTTGCGGTTCGGTCTCATGCGCGCCTGCCAGCGAAGCGAGATTGATGCTGCCGTCCTTCAGGCGTTGCACATCGACGGCGAGCCCCGTGGTGTCGACGCTCGTCACGTCTGCCGTGCGTGCGTTCAGGTCGACTTGCCTGACCTTCACGCTGCCTTGCGCAAGCCAGATCACCGGTTGCCGGGTGCCGCGCGGCGCCAGCTTCAGCGATTGCAGATCGAGCTGCGTATCCGCGACCATGACCGCAGCCGGCGACTTCGACCAGTTCGCGCCGATATTGGCGGTCGCGGAAAGTGCGCCGTCGGTCACTTCCGCCGCCGTTGCCGCGTCGAGATAGGGTTGCAGCAGCGGCAGGTTCAGTGACTTGATATCGAGCTTGGCGCTGGCAGTTTTCGCGGCCAGGCTCACTGCGCCCGCCGCGCCGAGCGAGCCGCCGTTGCGCGTGAAGCTGGTGTTGAGCGTGTAGTGCGCGGGCGCCGTGCCGAGCGTCGAGAAATCGGTGAGCGTGACCGCCAGCTTTTGCATACCAGCGTCGACGGGACGCGAAGCCGCTTCGTCATGCACGTTCACCGTGCCGTCGTTGAGCACGAAGCGTTTGATCGACAGATCGAGCGGCGGTGCGGTTTGCGGTGCGGCCTTTGCGTTTTGATGCGCAGCCTGCGAAGCCGAAGCGGCTGAAGCCACCGATGCGGACGTCGGCGCCGACGCGGCGGACGGCACCGATGCGGACGTGGCCGCCGACGCGGATGCCGCCGGCGCAACTGCCGGCGAACTTGCTGATGCATTTGCCGGCGTACTTGCTGATGCATTTGCCGGCGTACTCGCTAACGCACTTGCCGACGCGCTTGCCGCTTCAGCCTTCGCCGCAGCAGGCGCCGACGCGGGCGCGGGCGCGAACATCCGCTCGACGCTCAGTACGCCGTTCCTGTCGCGCGCGAGGCTTGCGCTTGGCGCGTCGATACGAATGTCGTCGAAATGATAGAGGCTTTTCAGCGGCTCGAGCGTGCGCGCCGCGACGTGCATCGTGCGGGCCGCAAAAAACGGCGCCTTCGTTGGATCGCGCACGTCGACGTCGTTCAGATCGACGGTGCCCGCGACTCGCAGCGTAGGCGCCTCGTTCGACATCACGAAGTTGAGCTTGAGATCCGTCGAGAGCTTGCCCGCCTGGACGATCACCGGCAGTCTGGTCGGCACGTACGAGATAAGGCGCGGCACGTCGAGCCCCTCGAAGCGCAACGACACCTCGGATTCGCGCGACGCGGCAAACGGTTTGGTTTTTCCGTCGATAGCGATCGGACTGCCGTCAATCCGCGCGCGCAGCAACGGCTCGACGAAGATATCGGTTTTGGACGGCAAGGTGGCGATAAACGGAATGCCGAGCTTCCATTGATCGATCACATGCGTTGCGCCAAGCAGTTTGTCGTCGAACGTGATCTGGCCGTTTTCAAGACGAATGTTGGACACCGAGAAAAGCGTTGGTTTGCTGTCCGGCGCGCTCGGCTGCTTCGAGAACTTTTCGATCAGATCGGTGAAATTGAAGCGCTGCGCGTCGTAGCGAACAATATGAAAGCGCGGCGAATCAAGCTGTATTTCGTCGATAATCGGCGCCGCGCGAAACAGCGAACTCCACGACGGCTGAACGATAAGCCGTTCGATATCCACGAAACTGCCCGCGCCGCCGCGCTCGCCAATATGCACGCGGTCCGCCTCGAGTTTCAGCGTGTATGGATTGAGCGCGATTCGACCAATGGTTGCGGGCCGGTCGAGTTGTTTGCTGAGCTGTTGTTCGGCGACGTGGCGAATCAGCGGCGGCGCCGCGAAAAAGCCTAGCAGACCGAACAGTACGATAAAGATCAGCAGACCTGTCATGACGCGACGTGTGCGGCGCGACTGCGCGAGATCGCGCATGGTCTGCATGGAAGAGGCGATTGATGCTTTGTTGATGCTTGCCATGCCTGGTTCTGGATAATGCGGCGGCAAGCCCGCCGCGACACGAAAATCCCGCAAGCGGCAGTATAAGTCGTGAATCTTTCCGGGGATAGAAATGTAAGCCGTGCTTACACAATTACCCGCGCGGCGGAGCCGCGCGTGCGTCTTTTATTGCGATCCTGTCGCGACCTTATTCTATTTTTATCGCGATCGTTTGACGGACCGCGCGGGCGGGCTTCGAAATTTGCGCAGTAGCCGGACATAGGCCGACTACTCGCGCAGATTTACTGACGCACGACGGCAGGCGGTTGCCAGCTGCCGTCCGTGGCCTGGGGCTTGGGCGCATATAAGCGAAGCACCAGTTGCAGATCGGCGCGCGGCGCCGGCAACCAGTTGCCGCTGCGGCTGCGCGTGGACGAGACCGTCACGTCGAGCGAGCCGTCACGATTGCGGCGCGCGCCGTTGCGATCACCCACCGCGATCCGGGCCGGTGCGCTTTCGCCGAGCGCGCCGTCTTTCGTATAGGCGGTGATCGACCAGAAGCCACGCACCGGCGGCAACTGATTCGGCGCAAAGCGAATCACGTAACGATTCGCGCCGTTCAGCGCGTGGCCGTCGCTGTCCTGAGTCACGACCGCGCGCACTTCGTCGTCCTTCGTGCCGATGCCCGGTTGCGCATAGGCCGCGTAAGCGCGCAGCGCGTAGTCCGGACCGTAGTTGCCCACGCCGTCGCCGAACCAGCTCCAGCCATTGCCCGTCAGCAGGTTCGACGGAGGAGTGACCACGCGCTCGTGACCGTCGGCGAGACCGGCGGCGATCGCGTCCGCCGCGCCCGGCAGCTTCACAGGCTCGCCCGGCGTCACGCCGAGATCGGAGAGAATTTTGAGCGCGTGCGGATCGGCCGGCGCCGGCGGGTTGTCGCCGAGCGCTTCCGCGAGCCGGTTGAAAAAGCCGTTCGCGTCGAGCGCGGCGACCTGCGCGGCAGGCGTGCCCGCAGCGCCCACTGCGCCAGCGGCCGCATCCGCAGCACTACGGGCAGGCGCAATCGACGCTGAGCGTGTGTCGCCCACATAGACCGAAAGCGGCGCGACGCGAATCGCGCGCTGAAGCTTGCGCACGGCGGTCAGGTCGCGGGTGCCGTTCGACTGAATACGCACGCTCACCCATGCGTTGCGGGTCGGCACGTCGACGCGCTTGACGTTTTTCGGCAGGTCGCCTTGCCAGCCCGGTCCGACGAACGCAATAGCCTGCGCCTTGATGCCGTTCGCGCGAGTCGTGAATTGATCCGCCGTCGACCAGACCACGTTTGTCCACATATCGAGAACGCGGGCGTCCACATAGCGGCCACGCGAATCGGGCAATGCGACGATCACCGGTTCACTGCCTACGTCCAGCCAGCCGGTGGAGTCGAGCGTGTCGAGGCTTGGCAGCATGGGATTGGCCGCGCCGATGGGCGGCAGCGCCTGCGCGTGACGCAGCGTGTTGAGCGGCGCACGGCCGGGCTCGGTGCCGACCGCGGCGTCGCGCGCGACGCCCATCAGCACCAGTGGATAGCCGAATACATAGGAATCGGCGACTTCGTCCTTGATCCAGCCGGTGGACTTTTGCGTCGTGGACGGCGTCGAGGCGCAACCAGCCAGGAATGCGAGGCCTGCGAGCGATGCGCAGGTCCAGTAATTCGTAAACACTGCTCGGCGATTTTTTATCATTCGTTCAGAGGGCGGAACGTGCTGTCCAAAGGGAGACGCCGGCGCGGCGCAACGGTGCTCGCGCGGTCTCCCAAACCCAGCGCGGCCCGATTGCGTCGCATCGCCGACAACATCGCGTTGTATCGTATCCGCGCTCCCCAGGCAAGCGCAAAGGCGTGAATAGCATATTGCAGCAAAGTCGCCGCGCGACGAACACAGCCCCTTGACCTTCCCATCATGGGAGGGTCGATACTGGGTTCTACCGGGTTCATTACGCAGCCCATGCCGCCACGAGCCATTGCCATCATGACCGAACTTGCCACTGCCGCGCACCCCACCGGCGCCAATCCGGCTCCAGCCCGCACCGCCGAACTCGAGATCGGCGGGATGACTTGCGCGTCGTGCGCGATGCGCGTCGAAAAGGCGCTGGCGAAGGTGCCGGGCGTCGCCGCGGCGTCCGTGAATCTGGCGACCGAAACCGCGACCGTCAATTTGACCGATGCCGCAACCAGCGCGGACGCGCTGATCGCGGCCGTCAGGAAAGCCGGCTATGAAGCGGCGCCGGTCGCCGCGCCGGAAGCCGCGCCGATGCCAGGCGCCGCCGCCGCTCTCGACGCCGACGCCGGCGCGCTGGGCGCTCCCGCCGCGAGCGCGCCCAGCGCAGCCGAGCGCAAACGCAATGAAACGCGCCGCGAACTGGCGGCCGTGCTCCTCTGCGCGCTGCTGACGCTGCCGCTCATCGTGCCGATGACGGCCGAATGGTTCGGCGCGCACGCAATGCTTCCGGCCTGGCCGCAATTCGGCCTCGCGTCGGTCGTGCAATTCGTGTTCGGCGCGCGCTTCTACCGCGCGGCTTACCGCGCAGTCCGCGCCGGCGCGGGCAACATGGACCTGCTGGTAGCGCTCGGCACGTCGGCGGCGTATGGCATCAGCGTCTATCAGCTCGCGAGCCATCCGAACGACACCATGCATTTGTATTTCGAAGCGTCGGCGGTCGTCATCACGCTTGTGCGCTTCGGCAAATGGCTCGAGGCGCGCGCAAAGCGCCAGACCACCGACGCGATCCGCGCGCTTCAGGCGCTAAGGCCCGACAGCGCGCGCATTCGAGTCGGCGCGGGCGAGCGCGAGGTGCCGCTCGCGCAAGTGCAGGTCGGCACCGTCGTGGTCGTGCGACCGGGCGAACGCGTTCCGGTAGACGGCGCGGTGCTCGAAGGCCGCACTCACATCGACGAGTCGCTGATTACCGGCGAAAGCCTGCCGGTGGCCAAGCAGGTGGGCGATGCGGTGACCGCCGGCTCCATCAACGGCGAGGGTGCAATTGCCGTGAGCACCACCGCGATAGGCGCCGAAACGACGCTCGCGCGGATCATTCGACTCGTGGAAAGCGCGCAAGCCGAGAAAGCGCCGATCCAGCGGCTGGTCGACCGCGTCAGCGAAATCTTCGTGCCGGCGATTCTGGCGATTGCGGCGCTCACATTGATCGGCTGGCTGCTGGCGGGTGCGGGCGGCGAAACCGCGATTCTCAACGCGGTCGCCGTGCTGGTGATTGCCTGCCCGTGCGCGCTCGGGCTGGCCACGCCGGCCGCGATCATGGCCGGAACGGGCGTCGCGGCGCGGCACGGCGTGCTGATCAAGGACGCCGAAGCGCTCGAAACCGCTCATAGCGTGACTATCGTGGCATTCGACAAGACCGGCACGCTGACCATCGGCCAACCTTCGGTGACAGCGTTCGAACCGGTCGGCGACATGAACCGCGACGAGGCGCTCGCTCTGGCGGCCGCCGTGCAGCGCCAGAGCGATCATCCGCTCGCGCGGGCCGTCGTCAACGCGTACGAGGCGGCGGGCAAAGCGCCGGCGCTCACCGCGAGCGCCGCGCGCGCCGTGGCGGGCCGCGGTGTCGAAGCGCAAGTCGAAGGCCGTACGCTTGCGCTCGGCAGCACGCGCTGGCTCGAAGAACTCGGCATTGAACTGTCGCCGCAAATCGCAGCGCGGGCTCGCGAACTCGAGGCGGCGGGAAATACCGTGTCCTGGCTCATGCAACGCAATGCGTCGACGCCCGCCGCGCTCGCGCTCATGGCATTCGGCGACACCGTGAAGCCGAGCGCGCGCGCCGCCGTCACCCGCCTTTCGGCAATGGGCGTGAAGAGCGTGCTTGTCACCGGCGACAATCGCGGCAGCGCGGCGAGCGTCGCGCGAGCGCTCGGCATCGACGAATATCACGCGCAAGTGCTGCCCGACGACAAAGCCCGCGTGATTCGCGACCTGAAAATCCGCAGCGCGGGCATTGTGGCGATGGCCGGCGACGGCATCAACGACGCGCCCGCGCTCGCCGCCGCCGACATCGGCATTGCCATGGCAACCGGAACCGACGTCGCCATGCATGCAGCCGGCATCACGCTGATGCGCGGCGACCCGGCGCTCGTAGCCGACGCGATCGACATTTCGCGCAAGACCTGGCGCAAGATCCAGCAGAACCTGTTCTGGGCCTTCGTCTACAACCTGGTCGGCATTCCGCTCGCGGCATTCGGGTTGCTCAATCCGATGGTGGCAGGCGCCGCCATGGCGTTCTCAAGCGTGAGCGTGGTGACGAACGCGTTACTGCTGCGCACGTGGAAGGCAAAGCGCTAAGACGCGGCCAGGACGCTAGAAGCACGGCTGCGGCGCCGCTGGGCGTGGGAAGGGCGCCGCAACAACACGAATGCTTACAGCTTGCTAAAGGAACCGTTACCAGCGGCCGTAAACAAGCCACGATGCCGGAAAGTGCCTGAGCACCCGGCATGCTTAGTCCCTCTCACTCCACACACGCCCATGGAACTTCTCTCTTTACGCCGTGCCAGCGTCGGCGCCCGGCTCGCCGTACTGTCATGCGTGCTGGTGGCGTTGATCTTCGCCTCCTTTACGTGGGCGCTGACACGCAGCGCCGGCAAGCAGGTCAGCGACCAGGTGCTCGAACGCATCGCAGAAAAGGACCGCTCGATCGCCGCAATGATCACGTTGTTCGACAAGGCGCTGTCCGCCGAAGTGGACCGCTCGACCTCGCTGTTCGCGAGCTTCCTGCCGAGCACCTATACGCTCGACGAAACGCAGAAAATCGACGTGAACGGCGTGGCCACGCCCGTGTTCAAAGCCGGCGACAAGGTACTGAACATGGACTTCAGTATTCCCGACCAGTTTCTGGAACGCAGCGGTGCGGTGGCCACCATCTTCGCGCGCACCGGCGACGACTTCGTGCGCGTCACGACGTCGCTGAAAAAACAGGACGGTTCGCGCGCAATCGGCACGCTGCTCGATCGCAACGGACCGGCGTATGCACTTCTCGTCGCCAACAAGACGTACACCGGGCTCGCTGCGTTGTTCGGCAAACGCTGGATCACGCAATACCGTCCGGTGACGGACGCAAGCGGCCGCGTGATCGGCGCGCTCTTTGTCGGCGTGAACGTCGATCAGGAAATCCAGCAGGTGCAGGACGGCATCCGCAACCTGAAGATCGGCGATAGCGGCTATTACTTTGTGGTGAACGCGTCGAAAGGCGCGGATCGCGGCAAGCTGATCGTCCATCCGGCTGCGGCCGGCCAGGCCGCGGACAATGCGAACGCGCCGTATCAGCAGATGCTCGACATGAAGGAAGGCCGGCTCGAATACAGTTCCGCCGACGCCACGCTCGGCGAGCAAGGCGCGCGCGACAAATTCGTTTCGTTCGTCACCGTGCCCGAGTGGCAATGGCTGGTGGGCGGGGTCGCGCCGCGCGACGAAGTGATGGCAGAAATCAACGCGACGCGCAATCGTTTCCTCGTCGCGGGCTTCGTGCTGGTCGGCGTATTCGCGGTGGTGTTCCTGTTGGCGGTGCGGCGCCTCGTCAGCCGGCCGCTCGAAGAAGCCGTCAAGGCGTCGGAGCGCTTTGCGTCAGGCGACCTGAGCGTGCGAGTCGCCGAGAGCGCAAGCCGGCGCGGCGACGAGATCGGCCGGCTGATGCGCTCGATAGACGGCATCGGCGAAGGTCTCGCGCGCATTGTTTCGCAAGTGCGCAGCGCGTCGACCGATATGTCGGAAGGCACCGAGAAAATCGCCACGGGCAGCGGCCATATCGCCTCGCGCATTGCAACCCAGGCAAGCAGCCTGGAAGAAACCGCGGCGAGCATGGAGCAGATCACGTCCACGGTGCAGCAGAACGCCGATCACGCGACGCAGGCGAACACGCTCGTCACGCGCGCGGCCGACGCGGCGCTCGAAGGCGGCCGCGCGGTGGAACGTGTGGTGTCGACAATGGGCGACATCAGCCGCTCGTCGCAGAAAATCGCCGAGATCACGAGTGTGATTGAAGGCATCGCATTCCAGACCAACATTCTTGCGCTCAACGCGGCCGTCGAGGCAGCACGCGCGGGTGAGCACGGCAAAGGCTTTGCGGTCGTCGCCTCCGAAGTGCGCGCGCTCGCGCAGCGCAGCGCAGCTTCGGTGAAGGAGATCGAAGGTCTGATCGCCGAATCGACGACGACCGTGCAAAGCGGTTTCCAGATCGCCGAGCAGGCCAGCAGCACCATGCAAGGCATCGTCCAGCAGGTCGGCCAGGTACGCGCGATCATGGCGGAAATCAGCGTCGCGTCGCGCGAGCAGTCGGGTGGCATCGAGCAGGTCAACCTCGCCGTCACGCAAATTGGCGAAGCGACGCAGCAGAATGCGACGATTGTCGGCCAGGCCGAAGAGGCCGCCGCCGAACTGCGCGATCACGCGGCGCGTCTGGCGCAAGTGGTCAGCGTGTTCAAGCTGGAAAACGAACGGCGCTAAAGGGCGGTAAGCGGCGGTAAAGGGCGGTAAAGGGCGTGATGGGCGGACTTGCGAGCGGCTTCGAGCATGCCCGGCTCGCGTTCAGGAAGCGTGCGCCGGCTAGCGCTCCTGCTTGTCTTCTGGCGCGCTTTCCGCGTGCCTGAACCGCGCCGCTTTTCGCAGCGCCCACCGCCCTAGGCGGTGGGCCGGAACATCTGGAACATCTCGCCGATTTCCGCGTAATCCGCTCGATAACCGGCGCGCATGATCGGCTGCGCCGCGTGAGTATCAAAAAGGCCGTCCTTGAGGTACGCCTCGTCGATGTGCACGCCCACCACCTGACCGAGCGACAGATAGTTGTCCATCGGCCTGCCGTCCAGATCGTGCAGGCGCACCACCTGCAGCAGCCTGCATTCGAGCGCGGCCGGCGACTCGGCAACGTGCGGCACCCGCACGTTGCGCCCAGGCGCGGGCGTGAGCCCCGCGAGTTCGAACTCGTCCACATGCGGCGCGACCGGCGCTGACG
Organism: Burkholderia sp. WSM2232; assembly: GCF_000472545.1. GTDB lineage: Bacteria > Pseudomonadota > Gammaproteobacteria > Burkholderiales > Burkholderiaceae > Paraburkholderia. Next base: position 15,124 of record NZ_AWZV01000035.1, read on the forward strand.
AGCGGTTCATCTGCTCCGCAAGCGGTTTCGTCGCGAGATTCCAGACGAACTCGCCGGTGGCTTCGATGTTGGAGACGCTGTCTTTACGCCCTTCGCTGCAAAAACCGATGATCGGCGGAAAGGTCGCAAATGCGCCGAAAAAGCTGTAAGGCGCGAGATTGAGCGTGCCTTGGGTGTCGCGCGAAGCGATCCATCCAATCAGACGCGGGGCGACGATTGCCTTGAAAGGATCGTGCGGCAGATTGTGGCCAGCCGCGGGATCGTAGAAGTAATGAGACATTCGCTAGGAGCAAGGGAAAGAATAACGAACAGTTATACCGCAGAGTCCGGCGCGGCGTGGGCTCTACCCTCGCCCAATCACCCGCTTGCGCCCTTCGCTCACTTGCGCGAGATGCACGTCGTCCCAGTCATAAAATCCGGCCCCGCTGCGCACGCCCACGCGCCCGGCGTCGACCTGCTCGCGCAGCAGGTCGAGCACGTCTTCGTCTTTTGCAAGTTCGGGCATCAGATGCGTCGAGATGTCGAGGAAAGTATCCAGGCCGCCCATGTCCGCCGCTTCCAGCGGACCCACGATTCCCCAGCGGCGCCCGAGCGACGCCTTCATGACGCGGTCCACCACCTCCGGCGTCGCCGCGCCCGAGCGCACGATGTTCAGCGCCTCGCGCAATACCGCAAACTGCAGACGGTTGCCGACAAACCCTGGAATCGCCTTGGTCAGGACTACCGGTTCCATACCGATAGCGCTCATCAACGCGGCGGTTTTTGTGGTGATGTCGGACCCGGTCGCGCTTCCAGGCACCACTTCCACAAGCGGAATCATGTGCGGCGGGTTCCAGAAATGTGCGATGACAAAGCGCTCTTTGGCTCGCAACGGCGCGGCGAGCTGGTCCGGAGTAAATCCGCTCGTATTGCTGGCGAGAATGGCGTGATCGGCAAGCAACACCGTCAGCTTTTCGTACAGGCGATGCTTCAGTTCGAGCACCTCAGGAATCGCTTCGATCACGAAATCAGCGGCGCGCATGACCTCCAGTTCCGCGTGCGTCTCGATGCGCGCGAGCGCCGCCTGCTTTGCCTCGGGGCCGATACGGCCGGCGTCGATGAGTTCGTCGAGCACCGCTTGCGCTTTCGGCGCGACGCTCGCGAGGCGCGCCGGGTCGACGTCGTGGACCACCGTCCGAAAGCCGTGCAATGCGCTTTGCGTCGCTATGCCCACGCCCATCAGCCCCGTGCCTACCACGCCTATCACTGCATTTCCTGCGCTTGCTGTGCCAACTGACTTGTCTGCCTGGTTCACGGGGTTCCCTCGCTCACATCCATGAAAGCATTCAAGCATAGCGCAGCCCGTGCAGGCGCCATGCCAAATGCGACAAAGCCGGCTCTCTCACGGAAAAGCCGGCTTTGCCGGAATCGCGCCGCGTAGACGGGTAGAGCGGCGCGGGGCACGGGCAGATCAGTAGCGCGGAGGCGGACGGTGTTCGTCCCGGCCATGATGACGCGGATCGTAGTCGTGCGGATGGTGGCGCATCCACTCGTCATGTCTCCAGTAGCGGTGGCCGTCGTAATAACGATCGCCGTGCCAGCCGATATCGATCGACACGCCCACCGGCATCATGTGCGGCTCGCCATAAACAACCGGCGCCGGGCCGTGGTCGACGATCACACGTTCCTGAGCGGATGCGCCGCCTGCAGCCAGCATGGCGCCGCCGGCGAGCAACGCTGCGAGAACGGTTCGCGATGTCTTGTTGAAAATTTTCATGGTTCTCTCCCATCAAAGTTGGATCACGCCCACGCCGCTTGGTCCAGGCCCGGACTTCCGGGCCCGCACACCATGCGGCGCGTCTGGAACCCACTTTAACGACCCCAACCGCACGAAGACGTGAGCACTTGTAAGCGTGCATTTCAAAGATAGGGGCGGATAGCGGAACCGTCTTTTCTCTCAGGACGCCCGCCGGTCAACGCTTGCCGGATTGGACGCGGGTGGGTCGCCAGAGGATCGTGTCAGCCGCCGTTACATCCATTTCGGACGGGAAATTATTGATAAGCCGAAAAATAGGCGGCCCGGAGTTGGCCTCCGCGCCGGACAAACAAAAGCCACCGCACGCTCTCGCGGGCAGTGGCTCGAATTGATGCTCGCGCACTTCTTGTGCGCACCCGGCGGTACTAGCACGCCGGTTGGACTGCTTGCTATCAGTCGGTCAGCTTGATGCCGAACAGCGTAGCTTGCGCCTTACGCTGGCGCTCGGCCTCGCGGGCACGCGCCGCGTAAGAGTAGTCCGCGTCCAGCGGCAGGTGGGGCGACGCAAAGAGGTCGCTGACCTTTTGGAACAATGCAAAGATGAAGCTCATGGCGACTCCCGGTTAGTTGCTGCAATTGCTAGGGTTTTCCCTTAAGAAGCATTATAGGGTTTTCCCTAGTCAAAAGCTAGTGCAATGCAGCATAAACGGGAAAGAGCGCCTTGGAAGATGGGACAAAGGCCATACTGCGTTGCAACATGACAACGTCCCCGTTTCTTGGGAGCCGGGCGGCTGCCGGCATGCCGGCGGCTCTTGTGCCTATTGAAGGGTGGGCGGCGTGAGCTTGCGGTTGGATGCGCGCCGCCTCGCCACCGCAGTTTTGCGCGGATTGACGACGGCCGCATCGACGGCACCTTGCGCCGATGGGTCGGCGGCCGCCAGCGTGGCGCTATTGACGGACACGATCAGGCCAGGCAGCGTGCGTGCCGGCTGCTCCTGCTGTTTGACGGCGGCGCCCGTAGCGGAAAACTCGACGTTCAACGCCCAGTGCCCGTCATGTATGCCCTGGTCGCGCAGGAGTGCGGCGATCAGGTCTTCAATGGAATATTTGTGTTCGCTAGTCGGCATGTTGGCTTCGGCGGAATGAGGCGCTGGCGTGTCCGATTCGGCGTCGCGGCAGCAGCATGCAGAGTGTAGAGCGGCCCATCGGGCTTGCGACGAGCGGCAGGCGACGCCTGCCTTACGGCATCTATCGGAGGGAGGTGGTGAGAGAGCGCTGCAGCCGGCCCGGCAGGCAGCGCGCACTCCTAACGCGTGGTGGCCGTTTTCGACTTGTGAATGCGCTGTGCATGGACCGCGCGCTTGCCGCTGGAGGACGCCGGCGCCGCGGCCGCCTGCTGCGATGCCGGGGACGCCGGCGCCAGCGCGGCCCCGGGTGCAGCGGCTTGTGCGGCGGCCTGAGCGGCGGCATTGGCCATCGCCATCTGGGTGTCGAGCAGACTGGACATTGCGGCCTGCTGGTTTTGCATCATCTGTTCGACGCGATGCTGCTGTGCAGTCGTCTCGCGCGTCAGACGCATTAGAAGCACGGTTTGCGTGATGCCAATTGCGACGGTCATCAGCAGCGCGCCGACCACAATAGACAGCATCCATTTCATGCGGCGCGAATGATCGGTGGCCGCGCGGCGCTGGTCGGCGATCACGCCGTACAACGCGTCGACGGTGTCCGCAAAGGCCGTCGCGCGCGCCCGGTCGAGTTCCGGCGCGGTTGGTGAGGCGGCTTCCGGGCGTCGCGCTTCGTGCGCTTTTGTGCGCACGCCTGCGGGTGCCGCCAACCCGGGCGCTTCTCGACCTCTTCCTGTTGATGCCGCTGGGCCGGGCGATTCTGTACCCCTTGCTCCCGAAGCCGCTGGGCCGGGCACTCCTGTACCCCTTGCTGCCGATGCCGCTGGGCCGGGCGCTCCTATAACTCTTTCCGCCGATGCTGCCGAGCCGGGCGCTTCTGTGTCCACGCCCGTCGATGTCGCCGAGCCCGGCACTCCTATAACTTTCCCCGCCGATGCTGCCGGGCCGGGCGCTCCTGTACCCACTCCTGCCGATGCCGCCGAGCCGGGCACTCCTATAACTCTTTCCGCCGATGCCGCCGAGGCGGGCGCTTCCGAACCCACGCCTGCCGATGCGGCCGTGCCGGACGCTTCTGTGTCCGTCGCCGTGATCACCGCCGATGCCGCCGCCGGTCGCACTTTCGCATCGGTCGTCGCCGAAGCAGCCACCTCGCGCGGCAACCTCCGTTCCGTGTCCAGCGTCACAGATTCACCCGGCAGGCCCGCGGCCGACGCTGGCATCCGGTCAGTCCGGCTCATCCCACCGGCCGCCGCTTCGCCGCGCCCTTTCACGGGCACCGGCTGCACCGGCTGCACCGGCCTTGCGCCGTTGCGCGACCCAGTCGCTTCTGCCGCCTCGGCGGCGCTCCGGTCCGCGGCCTGACGCAGCGCGGTGATGCTACGCGCCACCGTGGCGGCCGCCATCGCGGGCGTGAGCGGCGCAGTCGCTGCGTGGCCCGCGTCAGCGATGCCTCCGGCCGACGGTTCGTGCGCCGCGGCCGCCGCCTCTGCCGGCAACGGCTCGATCTCCAGCCCGCTCAATTGCGCGTGGACCGCGGCCGGCTCATCGGTTCTTGCAGCGCGCGGCGAGCGGCGCCCGGTCCTTGCATCGAGCGATGCGGTGTCAGCAGCCGTATCCAGCGCGCCGACCGCCGCGAGCACCACATCGGGCAATTCGAAGCCGTGCAGCGTCCCTTGGCGGATGTCGATATTCATCGCTTCCAGCGTGGCGCGGGTGGGATCGTCGGGGAACAGGTCGAGCGTGCTGTCGTCGCGCGAGACGTCGCTCAGTTGCGCGAGGCGTTGTGCAGAGCGCGCGGCGCGCGCCAGCTTCTTTTCGGTTTCGGTGGAGACGGTGGCCTGGCGACGCTTCTTCGAAGCGGCGCGCTCAGGCCCGGACTGCTTGGATACTGCGGAATCTGCCATAGAGAAAAACGCGGTGGTCGCCGGGGAGCGGGCGCCGGCACCGCTCGTCAATGCCATTGGAATTTTTCGAGACCGCATTGTCGCATGGCGTCCACCGCCGCCGAAGCCATTCGCCGACGATTTTCCGTTTCAACCGGCCGCGTCGTCCTGCCGGAACTCCCTCACGCCCCGCAGTTGACGCAAGCGCGTGCAAATCGCCTCATATTCGACATTGGACACGCGATGCAGCGTGATCATCACCTCGTCGCATTCGGGCGTTTCGTCGTTCTGCTGCATCACGAACTGTTTGACGCGCGAGCTGGCCGCGCCCAGTTCGTCGTGCAGCGAGTGAAACGTCACGGCGCCGCGCTCCACTAGCATCGTCACCTGGCGCCGCTGCTTCACCGTAATGAAACGCCGCTCGAGCGGCTTGATGCCCGCAAGGATGATCAGAATGATCACGGTCGCTGCGATCGACGCCGTATAAAGCCCGCCGCCGACCGCAAGCCCGATGGCCGCGACCGACCAGAGGCTCGCCGCCGTCGTCAGCCCGCGCACGATTTCGCCGCGCAGCAGAATTGAACCCGCGCCCAGAAAGCCGATGCCGGAGACAACCTGGGCCGCCATCCGCGAAGGGTCGAGCACGACGTGTTCGCCGCCGAGCACGTCGGCAAAGCCGTAGGCCGACACGATCATGATCAGCGCCGAGCCCACGCACACAAGCATGTGAGTGCGCAAGCCGGCCGCCCACGACAGCCGCTCGCGCTCGAAGCCTATGACGCTGCCGAGCGCGGCCGCAAACACCAGGCGGGAGATGAGTTCGAGATTACCCAGCATCGTTCTCTCCTTGTTGAAATTTTTGCAGCGTTTTCCTCACTCATTTCGGGCGCCGGCACGCATCCGTTTGCATTATGCTAAGCCGCGTGCTGTCGCTGCTGCGGCCGGTTCGCCAGGTGGCATACCTGTGTGCGCCGCCGCGCCCGCACGGCCGCCGGAATCAGGCCCGCTCACGGGCGCTGCGAATCAACGCGTTTGAATTTGACTATGCCCAGCCCGAACCTTGACGCCGCCTCGACGATCGCGCTCGCCGCCGCACTGCGCGATCACTTTAACGGCGTGATCCTGCCCATGTGGCGCAACGCGGGCTTTAACACCGCGCTCAGCTTGCCATATGAGGCACTCGGTGAAGATCATCGTCCCGCGCCGGTCCAGCGTTACCGGGCTATGGCGTGCGCGCGTCAACTGTTCGTGTTCTCGCAGGCCGGCGACGCCGCCCATGCGCAGGTTCTGTTCGACTCGCTCACGCACACGTTTCAGGACCCACAACACGGCGGTTGGTTCTATAGCGTGGACGAGCACGGCGCCCCGCTCGACACCGTCAAGGACCTGTACACGCATGCGTTCGTCGTGTTCGCATGTGCCGAATATGGCCGGCGCTCCGGCAACCGGGACGCGCTCGAGATCGTGCATCGCACGTCAGCGCTCATTCAAACGCGCTTTGCCGCCCCCGGCGATCTCTTCAACGCCGCGCTCAGCACGGACTTCGCAGAAGTGACCGGCACGCCCATCCAGAACCCGTTGATGCATCTGACGGAAGCATGGCTCGCCGCCCGCCAGGCCACGCGCGACAACGCTTTCGACGCCGCGCTGCGGCGCCTCGCCGGTGCGGTCGCTGGCCACTTCGTGCATGCGCCTTCGGGTTGCATCGCCGAATTGCCGGTCGGCACGGCAGACAATCGCCTGGAACCCGGGCATCAGTTCGAGTGGTTCTGGCTGGTCAAGCAGGCGGGCGGGCTGTTCGAGGGCTCGGGTCTGGCGGAAAGCCTCGCGCGCGGGTTCGAGTTTGCGCAGCGCTTCGGCGTGGACCAGCAAACCGGCGGCGTGGTCGCGTCACTCGAAGAAGACGGAAGCATCAAAGACCCGATTCAGCGCATCTGGGCACAAACTGAATATCTGCGCGCGCTCGCGAGCCACGACGAAGCGGCCGTGCGCGCGGTCTTGCCACGGCAAATGGAACTGTTCCGGCAGCGCTTTCTGCGGCCGCAAGGCTGGTTCGAATGCAAAACGGCGAGCGGCGAGGTCGCGCGCGCCGATATGCCGTCGACCACGCCTTATCACCTCGCCACGGCTTTTGAAGCCTTGCCTGCCTGAAGCGGGCAAGGCCGGCGCTGAAGGCGCGCGGCATTTTTATGCCAAATGGTTAACCCTGGCATTAAAAGCGGGTTTTTTCACGCTTGCCAGGACAAAAAAACACCGAAGCCGGGGAATACCCGAATACGGCTTGATTGGCGTCCGTCATAAAGACGTGATACAACTCGTACTTCGCGCTCGATCTCGGGTTGAGAAACAGCGGGTGCGAATGCAATACACAACATTTACTGGATCAAAAATGGCAACAGGTACTGTGAAGTGGTTTAACGATGCAAAGGGCTTTGGCTTCATCACGCCGGACGACGGCGGCGAAGACCTCTTTGCACACTTTTCGGAAGTTCAAGGCAGCGGCTTCAAGTCCCTGCAGGAAAACCAAAAGGTGTCGTTCGAAGTGAAGCAAGGCCCGAAGGGCAAGCAAGCTGCGAACATCACGCCGGCCTAAGTACCCACGGTACGACGAGGTAGGCTGACGCAAGCCTGAGCGCTCGCGTCCAATACAAAAATGGCCCGCTTTTGCGGGCCATTTTCTTTTTCCCGCTGCCTGATTTTTGAGCGCAGACAATTTAAATCGCGCGCATCCGCGACAACGCAAATTGCGCAGATCTGGGCGGGTTTTCATCGAACTGTTGTGTGCGCAACACAGACTCCGAAATTTCGAAGACGGAAACCGCCTCCTTCAATTGCTGCGTCTGTTGATGCAGCGAAGCCGCCGCTGCTGCCGCTTCCTCAACGAGCGCCGCGTTTTGCTGCGTCATCTCGTCCATCTGCACCACGGCCTGGTTGACCTGCTCGATGCCGGTACTCTGCTCGAGCGACGAGGCGCTGATCTCCGCCATCATCTGCGTGACGCGCGAAATGGACGCGGACACGTTGCTCATTGCCTCGCCTGCGTGCTCGACCAGCGCCGAACCACCCTGAATCTCTGCAACCGACTCGCTGATCAGCGTCTTGATTTCCTTCGCCGACTGCGCGCTGCGCTGCGCCAAACCGCGCACTTCGCCGGCCACGACCGCAAAACCGCGACCCTGCTCGCCCGCACGCGCCGCCTCCACGGCCGCATTCAGCGCGAGGATGTTGGTCTGGAACGCGATACCGTCGATCACCGAAATGATCTCCGCGATCTTGTCCGAACTCTGCGCAATGCCGCGCATCTTGTCGACCACCTTATCCACCACTTCGCTGCCGCGCGACGTCGCTTCGAGCGCGGTCTCGGCGAGTGCATTGGCCTCGCGCGCGTGGTCGGCATTCTGACGCACCGTGGCGGTGAGTTCCTCCATGCTGGATGCTGTTTCTTCAAGCGATGCCGCCTGATTCTCCGTCCGCGCGGAAAGATCGGCGTTGCCTGTTGCGATTTCATCGGCGCCCAGATGAATCGAGTCGGCGGATTCGCGCACGGTCTGCACCGTGCGGGCGACACTGGCCTGCATCTTCGCGAGGCCCGAGAAAAGCCGGCCGATTTCGTTGGTGCCGCGCGCGGCGATAGGCTGATCGAGACGCCCTTGCGCAATGCGCTCGAAGTGGCGGCCGACCTCTTCCAGCGGCGCGACCACACCGCGGCGCAAGGCAAGATGAACCGCAAAGGTCCCGCCGACAAGCGCCACCAGAATCGCAATGCTGACGACGCGGAACGCCGCCATCCGGGTGTCGATCGAGTCCAGCGACGCGCGGCTCGCCGCGCTGCCGAACTGCGTGAAGTTGTGCAGCTCGCTCAGATAAGCGTCCTGGAACGACTGCGTCGGCTGGTCGAGAAACGCCTGGATATTGTTCGCGTCGAGAAACTGGGCCAGCTCGGTAAGCGCGCCGTGCAGCTTTTTGTAGCGCTCGCCGAGCGCCGCCGCGCGGGCGCTGTTCTCGTCGCTGGTTTTCGGTACGTTCGCGAAGGCGTTGAACGACTGGTCGGCGGCCGCGAGCTGCTCGCGGGCATGCTGGACGATGTCGGTCGGCTCGGCGCCGCCGCGCACCATACGCGTACCGGCGCGCGACAGGTTGATGCGCGCGTCCATCAGATGCTGCGTGGTTTCGTTGACCGCGTTCACCTGCTTGAGCGCTATGTTCGAAAGATCGCCAACGTCGTCATGGGTGCGCGTCAACGACCAGAACCCCAACCCCACCGTGACAAGCTGAAAAATGCAGAACGCGGCCAGAACACACAACAGGCCGGATGCGACCTTTATCTTGCTGAACATCGTGAACACCTGAATGCAAAGAATTACGGAAGCTACGTCAGGGTTAACGGCAGCACGCCTGCTTGCTGAAGGTCAAATTCGTCAAAGTTCGCCTTACGTTGCGTTTACGTTGCACTTACGTCGGCCAACGTCTGAAATTTCGTCATTCGTCCCGGCAACGCCGCGCAGATATTTCCGATTCACCTTGACGGCGTGCGTGGGCGCTTCCTAGAGTGGGTAGGGACCGACGCGCGCAAGCTCGCGCGCGCTGCCACCGCGGGCCTTCCTCGAAGGAATCACAATGACTGATCTACTCGACCGGGCGCGCGGCGCATTGCACGCTCAGCCGTTCAGCATGCTGCTAGGCGCCGAGCTGATGTACACCGGCACCGGCGAACTCGCGCTGAGCCTGCCGATTCGCGACGAACTGAGGCAGCAGCACGGCTTCGTGCACGGCGGCGTGATCAGCTATCTGGCCGACAACGCGCTGACCTTTGCCGGCGCGCTCTCGCTCGGGCCGAAGGTTGTGACGGGGGAATACAAGATCAACTACCTGCGGCCGGCGGTGAACGGCACGCTGATCGCACGGGCGGAGGTGGTGTATGCAGGCCGCCACCAGGCGACCTGCCAGTGCAATATCTTCGTGATGGACGGCAACCGCGAGAAACTGGTCGCGGTGGCGCAAGGCACCGTCAACCGGATCGGCGAGAACGGCGAGCAGGAACCGGCCAGTTGACGGAAATTGCCGCGCGTGGGCACTCCTACGGCCTGAAGCACGAGCGCCTGCGCGCCGCCAAAGAACGGCTTACTCGGCCGCGTAGGTTTTCTGCGTTTGCTCGCCGAGACCCTCGATGCCCAGGCGAATGGTCTGCCCTGGCTTCAGATACACCGGATTCGGCTTCACACCCATGCCCACGCCAGGCGGCGTGCCGGTGGAAATGACATCGCCCGGTTGCAGGCTCATGCACTGCGACACATACGAAACCAGCTTGGCGACGCCGAACACCATCGTCTTCGTATTGCCGTTCTGGTAGCGGTGACCGTCCACTTCGAGCCACAGGCTCAGATTCTGCGGATCGGCGACTTCGTCGCGCGTAACCATCCACGGGCCGATGGGACCGAAGGTGTCGAAGCCCTTGCCTTTGTCCCACGTGCCGCCGCGTTCGATCTGCCATTCGCGCTCCGACACGTCGTTGATCACGCAATAGCCGGCTACGTAATCGAGCGCGTTCGCCTCGTCGACGTACTTGGCAGGCTTGCCGATCACGACGCCGAGTTCAACTTCCCAATCGGTCTTCTTCGAGCCGCGCGGAATTTCCACGTCGTCGTTGGGACCGGAAATCGCGCTCGTCCACTTGTTGAAGATCACCGGTTCGGCGGGCACGGGCAGATTCGATTCGGCTGCGTGGTCCGCGTAGTTCAGGCCGATGCAGATGAACTTGCCGATCTTGCCCACGCACGGGCCCATACGCGGATTGCCTTCCACGACCGGCAGCGTTGCCGGGTCGAGCGCGCGCAGCTTGGCGAGGCCCGCGTCGGTCAACGCCGCGCCGTCGATGTCGGCAACCACGCCTGACAGGTCGCGAATCTTGCCTTGCGCGTCGAGCAAGCCTGGCTTTTCCTGGCCTTTCGGCCCGTAACGAAGCAGTTTCATCGTTGCACTTTCCTCTGGGTTTCAGTGGTGTTCGGTTAATACATCAGCGTGCGCACTCATGCGGCCGCATTTTTCAGTTCGACCAGCCGCCGTCGATCACATGTGCGTAACCCGTCGTGAACGACGACTCGTCCGACGCGAGATACAGCGCAAGCGCGGCAATCTCTTCCGGTTTGCCGATGCGGCCCATCGGCTGGCGCGCGACAAACGCCGCCTGCACCGCTTCGAGCGACGCGCCTTGCGCCGCGGCCTGCTGCGCGATCCGCTGCTCAAGCGACGGCGACGACACCGTGCCGGGGCAGATCGCATTACAGCGTATACCACGCGTGATGAAATCCGCGGCGACCGACTTGGTGAGCCCGATCACCGCCGCTTTCGAAGCGCTATACGCGAAGCGGTTGGGCACGCCCTTCACGCTCGAAGCCGCCGACGACATATTGATGATCGATCCGCCGCCGCGCTCGAGCATGGCGGGCAGGAACGCGCGGATCATCCGGTACATTGCCTTCACGTTCAGGTCGAACGCGAAGTCCCAGTCTTCCTCGCTGCACTCGAGAATCGAGCCTGCATGGACGAAGCCCGCGCAGTTGAACAGCACGTCGATGGTGCCCACTTCGGCGGCCAGTGCCTTGATCGCGTCGCCGTCGAGCACGTCGAGCTTGCGTGCCTCGACCGGCTTGCCGGCGAGCCCCTCGATGCGGATGTCGGTTGCAATCACGCGTGCGCCTTCGCGGGCGAACGCTTCGGCGGTCGCAAGGCCGATACCTTGTCCCGCCGCGGTGATCAATGCTGTCTTGCCGGCCAGTCTTTGTGTCATCTACGACTCCAGTTGAGTGGGCTTAAGCTGTGTTCGCGACGCTTTTGCTCGCGACGTCACAGTCGATAAAACGCAGCGGCGTTGCCGCCGAAAACCGCTTCGCGCTCGCCCTCGCCGAGCGACGCAAGCAGCGTGTTCGCCACCGAATGCCACAGCAGATAATCGCCGTTCAGTTCGAGCACCGGCCAGTCGCTGCCCCACATGAGCCGCGCCGGGCCGAAGGTGGCCAGCAGATGCTCGACGTAGGGCCGCAGCGTTTCCTCGGTCCAGCCCGGCGAAGCCTCGGTCGCGAGGCCCGACAGCTTGCAATGCACGTGCGGCAACTGGGCGAGCCGCGCAATCGCATCGGCCCAGCTTTGCCAGCCGGCCTGACCGTAACGGATAGGCGGCTTCGCGCCGTGATCCACCACGATGCGCAGCGCCGGGAAGCGGCGCGCGAACGTCTCCACGTGTTCGACGTGCCGCGCGTAGATCAGCGCGTCGAACGCGAGGTCGTGGGCGATCAGCGCTTCAACGGCCGGCGCGAGATCCGGATTGGCGATCCAGGTATCGTCGGGCAGGTCTTGCAGCATGGGCCGCACGCCCTTGAACTTCGGCTCGTGGGCGAGCGCGCCGATCAGGGCCGGCGCGGTTGGCAACAGCAGCGGCACCCAGCCGACCACGCCGGCAATAGACGGCTCGTCGCGCGCAATGTCGAGCAGATAACGCGTTTCGTCGATGGTCGGGGCCGCCTGCACGACCACCGTTTTCCCGATGCCCGCTCGCTCCCGCAACGGTTTGAGGTCGGCCGGCCCGAACGGCCTGTACAGAATCTCCAGCTCCGGCGTGAGCCACCCGTAATCGCCGCGGGTTGGGTCCCAGTAGTGCTGGTGAGCGTCGATATGCATCGTCAGATCAGTCCTCTGGCGCGGGCGCGCGGGCGTCGAGCAGGCCCGCTTCGCGCAGCGCGGACCACAAGGCCGCTGGGATGGGCAACTCGAACGACGCCGCGTTCTCGCGCAATTCGTCGGCACTGCGCGCGCCGGTCAGCACGGTGGCGACCGCCGGATGCGCATACGGAAACTGCAAGGCCGCGGCCGCGAGCGGCACGCCGTGGTCGCGGCATACTGCCTCGAGCCGCGCAACGCGCTCGATCACTTCGCGCGGCGCCTCGCCGTAGTTGAATTTCAGATCGCCTTCGACGCCGCGCGCCAGAATGCCCGAGTTGAACGCGCCGCCTAACAGGATGCTGACGCCGCGCTTCTCGCATGCCGGCAAGAGGTCGTCGAGAGTGGTCTGCTCGAGGAGCGTATAACGCCCGGCGAGCAACGCGCAATCGATATCGAACTCGGCCATCGCCTCGAGTATTACCGCGCCTTCGTTCACGCCAAGTCCCACTGCCTTAACCGCGCCTGCCGAGCGCAATTCGTCGAGCGCGCGAAAACCGCCGCCTTGCGTCAGTTGCCGCCAGTAGTGGGAATTCATCTCGCCGTGCGTCACACGGCCAATGTCGTGCACCAGCAGAATGTCGATGTCGATAATGCCGAGACGCTGCTGGCTGTCTTGGAACGAACGGAGAATACCGTCGTGCGTGTAGTCGTAGACGGCCTCGAAGGGCAGCGGGTTCTGCCAGCCCTCCTTGCCCTCGTAAGGTGTCGTGCGCGGCACGAAGCGGCGGCCGACTTTAGTCGACAGAACATATTCGCTGCGCGGATAGCGCCGCAATGCGTTGCCCAGCCGATGCTCCGCCTTGGTGTTGCCGTAATGCGGCGCGGTGTCGAAATAGCGCACGCCCGCGTCCCATGCGGCAGCGACGGTTGCCTGCGCATCTTCGTCCGACAGATCGCGATACAGGCCGCCGAGCGGCGCGGTGCCGAGGCTCAATCCCGTCACTTGCAGCGTGCCGCGGCCAACGCCGCGGCGCTGCCGGACCTTTGAACCGTTCGTTGCGGTCATTTAACGCGTCTCCTGTAGAACGTTCTTTGTATCACACCGACAGCCAGCGCTCACTGCAATTCATCATTGCTGCTGCATAGCCATCACACGGCGCGGCGCGCCCGCGCTCGACGGCAGGCAGCCGGGCCCGACTGGCTCGAACGTCTTATAGGTGAGGATGAATTCCTGGTGTCCCAGCATTTCGGATTTCGACGCGGCGCCTTGCGACACGGCCAGCGTCTGCTCGAACACCTCGCGGCCCACTTCGTCGAGCGTGCCGCGGCCTTCGAGAATGCGGCCCGCGTCGACATCCATGTCGCCCGAAAGATTGCGATACGTGGCCGGATTCGCGCAGATCTTGATGACCGGCGAGATGGCCGAGCCGACCACCGAACCGCGCCCGGTGGTGAACAGAATCACATGCGCGCCGCAAGCAATCAGCTCGCCGATCTCCGCATTGTCGCTAATGTTCGGAAAGCCGAAGCGCGGCTCGCCGTCCGGCACGACGTCGAGCAGATACAGGCCGCCGGTCGGCGGAATGTCGCCCGGTTTGACGATGCCCGCAATCGGCGAGGCACCGCTTTTCGCATACGCGCCGAGCGACTTTTCTTCCTGTGTGGTGAGGCCGCCGTCCGCGTTGCCGACCGCAAAACTGCCGTGGCCGAGAATCGAGTAATAACGCGCTGCCTTGGCGACACACTCGACGATCGCGTCGCCGAGTTCCGGCCGCGCCGCGCGCGTCTTCATATGAAACTCACAGCCGACGAGTTCGCCGGTCTCCTCGAAAATGCAGGTCGCGCCCGCGTCGATCAGATGATCGAACGCGCGGCCCACGGCCGGATTCGCGGTAATGCCGCTGGTGCCGTCCGAACCGCCGCAAATCGTGCCGACCACCAGTTCGCTCAACGCCATCGGCACTTTCTGTTGCACGGCGAGTTGCGCGCGCGCGCCGCGCACCCAGTCCACGCCATACTGAATCGTACTGCGCGTGCCGCCCTTCTCCTGGATGGTGAGCACTTCGACAGGGCGGCCGCTCGCACGCACGGCGTCGACGAGATAGTGCTTGTTCATGCTCTCGCATCCCAACGAGACAAACAGCACCGCGCCGACGTTCGGATGCGTGGCGAGCCGCTCGAGCATTTTCTCGGCGTATTCGTTCGGATAGCAGCCCGGAAAGCCGATCAGATGGACCGGCGGGACGGGCGGCTCGTGCGCGGCTTGCGCGTCGCCGAATGCGTCGAGCGGCTCGCGAAACTGCGTGACGATTTCGCGCGCCACGTGATGCGCGCACTCGACCAGATACGCGACCGCGACCACATTGCGGATGCCCTTGCGGCCGTCGCTACGAAGGTAGCCCTGCAGCATCGGCGGTTGCGCAGAGGCGCTTGCTACGGATGTCTCAGCCATGATCGTTCCCGCGCGGCGCAAGGCCGCGTCGTTATGCGCAAATCAGTGATGTACGAATTGATGACCCGCGTCGTGCGTGTACGTCGGCAGGTAATCGCTTTCCAGGTTGTGCGTATGCAGATGCTCGCCGCGCCGCACGTCTTCGGTGACGTGACCGATCACGGCGCCGTAGCGCAGCACCTTGTCGTCTTTCGCGAGATCGCGGCGCGCCAGCTTGTGGCCCAGTTCGATGGTCCGCGCGAGTGTGACGCGCTCGCCTTCGATCTCGATGTGCGTGCCGGCATCCAGCCGCGCCCCGGCAATGAGGCAGTTGTCGTCCGGACTGAGCAGGATCAGTCGCGGATCGGTTTCTTGTGTGCGGCTCGTCAAATGGTTTCTCCGTGAGGCGGTTGGGTTGGCCTTGCTTCAGTTCTGACCTTCGCCGCTTGCGAGGCGAGCCACCATCAGCGAGCCGAGAATGATCGCGCCGTAAATCGCCTGAATCCAGAACGAGGGCACCTGGGCGAGCGTCAGCAGGTTCTGCACGACGCCGAGCAGCAGCACGCCGGAGAGCGCACCGATCATCGTGCCCTTGCCGCCGTCGAGCGAAATGCCGCCGATCACCGCCGCCGCGAATACCGTGAAGATCATGCCGTTGCCCTGATTCGCGTTGATTGCGCCGACGTAGCCGGTCACGATCAGCCCGCCCACCGAGGCGAGCACGCTGCCAAGAACGAACACGCCCCACGTGATGCGCTCGACGCGAATGCCGGCCGCGCGTGCCGCCTCCGGATTGCCGCCGATGGCGTACAACGCGCGGCCCAGACGGTGATAGCGCAACATGAACGCGGCAATCGCGAAGGCCGCTGCGGCGAGCCACACCGACAACGGCAAGCCGAGCACGATGGTGGTCGCAAGCGAGAAGAACGACGGCGGCATGTCAAACAGCGTGCCGCCCTTGGTCGCGCCGACCAGCATGCCGCGCAGCACGATCAGCATGGCGAGCGTGACGATGAACGCGTTCAGCCGTAAGCGCACCACCAGAAAGCCGTTGATCACGCCGATCGCCGCGCCGACTGCGAGAATGGCCAGCAAGCCTGCTGCCGCGGGCCATTGCGTGCCGAACCCTGCGGACGCCGCCGGCATCACGAGCATCGCGCCGACAGCGGGCGCTATGCCGACTGTCGATTCCAGCGATAAATCGAACTTGCCCGTCAGCACGATCAGCGACTCGGCGAGCACCACCAGCGCGAGCGCCGCCGAAGCGCCGAGCACGCTGATCAGATTCGCTCGCGTGAGAAAGCTCGGGCTCACGAATGCGCCGATCACGATCAGCAGTACGAGCGCCGGCAACAACGCGAGCTCACGCAGGCGCGCAAGCTGCGCGCGACCGCGTTTGCCGCGCGGCGCGGGCGCGGGCCCCGGTGCATGGAGCGGACCCTGACCCTGCGCCGCGCTGAACGCGGGACTCGGCAGACTATTCTTCATGGAGACTCACTCCTTCAACAGATGCAATCAGATCCTGGTCCTGCCAGCCCGCGGGAAATTCAGCCGCAATGCGGCCACGAAACATGACGAGTACCCGGTCACAGGTGCGCAGATCGTCGAGCTCGCCCGACACGACGAGCACAGCCTTGCCTTCTTCGCGCACGCGCTCCACGACGGAGAGCAGCGCCTCTTTCGACTTCACGTCCACCCCCGCCGTCGGGTCGATCAGCACGAGCACGTTCGGGTTGGTGGCGAGCGCGCGCGCCATCACGACCTTCTGCTGATTGCCGCCCGACAGACCGGCGACAACGTGCTCCGGTCCTTGCGCGACGATGCCGAGCGCTTCGATCATCTTCTGGCCGAAGGCGTTTTTCCTCGCCGGGGTCGCGATGCCGAACTTGCCGAAGAGCCGCGCAATCGTCATCGACGCGTTCTCGGCAATGGATTGCGTCAACACGAGTCCTTCGTGATGGCGATCTTTCGGCACGCAGCCGACACCGTGCGCGAGCGCCGCAGGCACATCGCCGGGCGGCAGCGTCGCGCCGTCCACGCTGATCGTGCCGCGCTTCGCCGCGCGCAGACCGGCAATCGCTTCGGCTACGCTCGTGCGGCCGCTGCTCGTCGCGCCCGTCAGACCGACCACTTCGCCGCGGCGCACATGGAACGACACGTCTTCGTAATCGGCGCCGCTCAACTGATCCACTTGCAGCGCGGTCGCGGTGCTCGCGGGCAAAGGCTCCCGCGCCGCCGCGTCTGCGACCAGCAGGCCGCCGCGTTCGCCGGTCATCGCTTCGATCAGCTGCTCGCGAGGCAACGCGGAAACGGGCGCGCTCACGATATGCCGCGCATCGCGCAGGACCGTGACTGCCTGACAGATCTCATACACCTCTTGCAAATGATGCGAGATGAACAGAAACGTCACGCCTTCGCGCTGCAATTCCTCGATACGCCGGAACAGACGCTTGATTTCGTCGCCGTCGAGCTGCGCGGTGGGCTCGTCGAGAATGATGAAGCGCGCGCCGTAGGACAACGCGCGCGCAATCTCGACAAGCTGCCGTGCTTCGACGCTCAGGTCGCCGGCGCGCGCGTCTTCGCGCACGTCGATCTTCCAGTGGTCGAGCAAGGCGCGCGCGTCGCGGCGCATGGTTCGCCAGTCGATCACGCCGCCGCGCGACGGCTGCCGGTTCATGAACAGATTCTCCGCAACGGAGAGCTCGCGAATGATCGTCGAATGTTGATAGACGCAGGCCACGCGCTCGCGCCACGCATCGCGGTCCGCAAGTGGCGGCGCGCTCTCGCCGTTAAAGCGCACTTCGCCGGTATCGGGCTTGCGCAGGCCGGTCAGGATCGACACGAGCGTCGACTTGCCCGCGCCGTTACGCCCGACCAGCGCATGTGACTCGCCGGGCAGCACGCGAATGCTCACGTCGTTCAGCGCCGCCGTCGAGCCATAGCGTTTGGTGACGCTCAATGCTTCGACCACCGAAGCATTGAGCGCGGATGACGTGAGCTCGCTCATTGGGCCGCTCATTTGACCGTGTTGCCCCACAGCGCCTTGTCGTCGACATTCGACTTCGTCACGAGCGGCGCGGGCAACTGGTCTTCGAGAATGCCCGGCGCCAGCTGGATGATGGTGCTGCCGTGATCGGTCGGGCCCGGCTTGAAGGTCTGCCCCGCCAACGCCGCCTTGATGTAGTACAGGCCGTACTTCGCGTACGAATCGGCAGGCTGGGACACGGTGGCGTCGATGTCGCCGCGGCGGATCGCGTCGAACTCCTGCGGAATGCCGTCGTTGCTGACGATCACAACGTGCTTCGCGTCGCCGGCCGGAAACAGCATCTGCTTGCGGCGCAGCGTTTGCAGCGTCGGCGACAGATACACGCCGCCTGCCTGCATGTAGATGGCCTTCACGTCGGGATTTGCGGTCAGCAGGCTATCCAGGCCGGTGGCCGCCACATCGCCCTTCCAGCTCGCCGGGATTTCCAGCAACTTCAGACCGGGATAGCCCTTCAGGCACGAGCGGAATGCTTCGGAGCGGTCGCGTCCGTTCACCGAGCCGAGGTCGCCCATGATCTGCACGACCTTGCCCGACTTCACATGCTCGCCAATGTATTTGCACGCTTTCTCGCCATAGGCGTGGTTGTCCGCGCGCACGACCATCGCGATCTTGCCCTGAGTCGGCGCGACGTCGACGGCGACTACCGGCACGTTGCGCGCGGTCGCGGCGTCGAGCGCGCGGCTGATCGCGGCCGAATCGAGAGGTCCGACCACGATGCCCTTCGCGCCGAGGTTCAGCAAATTGTTCATGTCGGTGATCTGCTGCACCGGATCGCCGTTCGAATTGACCGGCGCGAGGATGTCAATGCCCATCTCCTTCGCGTACTTCGGCAGATAGTTGTTGTACGACTGCCAGAACGGCGAGGTCAGCAGCGGCAGGCCGAGGCCGACCTTGCCCGCCTCCGCGGCCTGCGCAGCGCCCCCCAATGCAAAGCCGACGACGCATGCGGCCGCGGCCGCCGTGGCAAGCGACCGACTAAACGAACTGCGGAAGGAACGGCGAAACGACTGGCGAGCCGGCTGCGGCTCTTTCGCGAACGACATGGGCTGTCTCCTGATATGCGTTGTTGAACTGCGTGGCCGGCGATGTAAGCCGGCACTTCGTCCTGCGCTTTGTTATGGGCATTGGCGGGCAATGGCGTGCATTCATTCACCAATGAATATATTATTCATATACGGACTTCTCGAAGTCAAGGAATGTGCACTGCATCAAGGGTCCGTATTTTCCCTGGACGCATCGGCTCGCACGGAAACAGCTACCGCACTTACACTCAAGCGCCGGCTATTGAGAACAGCTCACGGAATTTCCCCACGATGGACGCAGACGACAAAGACGATGCCGACCGTTATCGCGCGCCCGCGCTCGACAAAGGCCTCGACATTCTCGAATTGCTCGCCGAGCAGAAAGAGGGACTCACGCGCGCCGAGATCACGAAGCTGCTCGGGCGCAATGCCAGCGAGATGTACCGCATGCTCGAACGTCTGGTCGCGCGGCAGTATGTGGTGCGCTCCAAGGGCGGCGACCGTTATTCGCTGAGCCTGAAGCTGTACGCGCTGGCCCATCGTCACCCGCCGATGAACCGGCTCATCTCCGAAGCGTTGCCGCTCATGCAGCGTTTCGCCGATGCCGCCGAGCAATCGTGTCACCTGGCCGTGTACGACCGCGGCAATCTGCTCGTCATCGCCCAGGTGGACGGGCCGGGCACCTGGGGTATGTCGGTGCGTCTCGGCTCGCGGGTCGGTCTGATCGATACGGGCTCCGGGCGCGTGATGCTTGCATTCCAGACGGTCGAACAGCGCGCGCAGATGCTCGCCGAGCACACCAAGGTCAAAGGCGAAGTGACTATCGACCGCGAGGCGCTCGAAGCAGCGTGCGAGCGGATTCGGGCGGCCGGCTTTTCGCAGAAGGACAGCCAGCAGACGTTCGGCGTGACCGACGTCACCTTCCCCGTGCTCGGCCCATCCGGCCAGGCGATCGCGGCGCTCACCTGCCCGTACCTCAGGCGTATCGACGAATATGTCGCGCCCACGCTGGCAGCCGCGACTGCGCTGCTGCGCGAGACAGTGCAGGCGCTTTCAATGTTTCGCGAGCCGGCGCTTTGAGCGGCACATGAGCGGCGCATAACCGGCATATAACCGGCACGTTAGCGGTCTGCCAGTCGCGAGTGTCGCGTGATTGCACCTTGAGCGCGGAAAACGCGGCATCAAACTCCGGTTTCGAAGCGGGCAGCGCGCCCACATGGTTTAGAATGGCGGCCCTCTCAAAAAACGACGCCGCGTGAAGTCATTCGTGCGCGCCCATCGAATAGCAATGGCGAAACTTCTGACCGACTCCGAATTCCAGCGTTTTTCCGAACTCCAGCAGAAGCAGTCGAGCTTCACGATCACACCGGAAGAAGCCGACGAACTGCGCGACATCGTCGCTCATGCGCAAAAACGCCGCGACGACCGCGCGGCGGCCATGCAAAGCATCGAGACTTTCATCCAACAATTCGACATCAGCCCGGACGAGCTGTTTTCACCCGAGCAGATCGGCGAAGCCGCTCGCACCTATGGTCTGATTCCGGCCGCGAAGAAGGAGCGCGTGCTGCCGCCGTCGTTCACGTTCAATGGCAAGCCGTACCAGTGGACCACGCGCGCGCTGCCTGACGACATTCGCGTGCCGTTGTTCGATGCGTTCAAGGCTGGACAGTCGGTGAAATCGTTCATCGCAACGCCGAAGGATGCGAATCGTTGCGCAGCCACCATTGCGCGGCTCGAGCGCGAGACCGGCGCCGTGTATGCGGATGCGTGGCTCGAGGAACTGGCCGTGACGCGTGCACAGGTGGACGAGGCAGCGGCCAGGTTGGCGGGCTAACTGCAGGCTGCGCTGCCTGCGCGGGCTACGCGGCTAGCGGCGCTGGTCCACGTCTTCGTCCAGCGCCATCCGGAAACCCACCACCCCCGGGTCTTCCGTTGGCGTGATCGTGAAGCCGCTCGCTTTGGCGAGCGCGATCATAGCGGTGTTCTCCCGCAGCGCCTCGCCGACGAGCCAGTGCGTGCCGCGCGCCCGCGCATAGCGGATGATGCGGTCCGTCAGCAGCCGCCCGAGCCGCCGGCCTTTCTGGTCCGAGCGAATGGCCACCGCGAACTCTGCCGTTTCGTTGTCGGGATCGGCAACCGCGCGCACCACGCCGAGGGTGCGCGGCACACCCTCTTCGCTCTGCACGGTCGCAATCAGCGCCATTTCGCGGTCATAGTCGATCTGCGTCATGCGCGCGAGCTGCGAGTGATCGAAGCTGCCCACGGCGCCGAAAAACCTCAGCCGCAAATCCTCCGGCGTCATCGCTTCGACGAAATCGTGGTGCGCCGCCTCGTCTTCCGGACGTATCGGCCGCACCGTGATGCGCAGACCCTGCCAGTCGAGCGTCTCCTCGAAGCAACGCGGATACGGCACAATCGCCAGCCGGCTGCGCGTCCGCGCAATGGCGAGCGTGGGATCGACTACCGTCACGTGATCGCGGTACACGCGTAGCGTAAGCCTCAGACCGACGATTTCGCCGACATCGCAAACGGCCTGTGACAGCGCAGTCAATGCAGCGAGCGCGGGCTCCGGCGCAACGAGGCGCGCATACGGCGAACGCGTGACGATGTCGCGAGCGAGCGTCGGGTTCAACGGCGGCAAGCCGTAGATGCGCAGCGGCTCGCCAACGCCGTCGGCCGAGGGCGCCGTGAAGCGGAACACCGGGCCGAAGTTGTCGTCGTCATGAAGCTCGACCGCGATGTCGACCACCGGCTTGTGCAGCGAGTCTGCATCGCTCTCGGCGCAGTCTCCCGGATCGCCTGCGGGCGCCTCGGCCTTGACGTCCGCTTTGGGATGCGCCGCCTCGATCTGTAGCCCGAAACGTCCCAGTAAGGCTGCCGCGGCTTCGCCCGTAAGTTGGCGCTCACCTGCCGCGAGCGCGGCACGCGCCTCTGTCTGCGCGGCGTCAATGGCGTCAGGCACTTCGGCCGGCAGGCCGTCGGGCGTCTGCATCAGCAGTTCGCGTCCCATCCGGTAGTCGACAAGACGCGCGAACGCGCGGGCGAGCCGCTGGGGCGTCGTGTGAACCGGAATGCCTTGCGCATGCAGCGCGTCGCGCGTCGCCGCATCGACGCCGCCGAAAAAGCATGCGAGCAGACCACGATACGCGAAGCGCTGATTCGCAATGAGCGCTTGCGCAACCTCGCCGACCGGCGCGCCGTGCGTCGACGCGTGCACGACGAAAGCCGTGCCGGTGCCGCGATGTTCGGCCAGCAGTTTCAGCGCGGTGCCGAAATGCTCGGGACGCGCGTCGTCGCCGAGTTGCAACGGGTTGCCGCCCACCGCGCGCGGCAGCGCCTCGCGCAGCGCCTGCGATGCTTCCTGCGGCCACGGCGCGAGCGTCTCGCCCGCCGCTGCAAAGGCGTCGCGCGCCAACGTGGCGAGGCCGCGGTCGCTCGTGATGAGCGTAGCCGTCGCGCCGGCGGCGACGCGGCCCACGCCGAGCGTTTCGATTTCGTCGAGCAGATCGTCGAGCGCGTCCACCCGCACCATGCCCGCGCGCCGGAACGCAGCGGTGTAAAGCGCGTCTGCCGGATCGGCGCGCCCAGAGCGCAGCGCCAGCACCGGCTTGTTGCGCGCCGCCGCGCGTGCCGCCGACATGAATTTGCGCGCCGCGCGCACGCTGTCGAGCTCCAGCAGAATCGCGCGCGTGCCGGGGTCGCTCGCCAGATAGTCGAGCACGTCGCCCGCGTCCACGTCTGCCTCTGCGCCCAATGCCACTGCGTGCGAGAACCCGAGGCCGCGCGCCTGCGCCCAGCCCAGCACCGCATTGGTCAGCGCGTTCGACTGTGACACCCAGGCGACGCCGCCCGCCTTCACCGTGCAGGACGGCGCGCCGAGCTGCGCGCGCAGCGCCGGCGTGACGACGCCCAGACTGCCCGGCCCGACGATTCGCAACAGATGCGGCCGCGCCGCCGCAAGCGCATGCCGCAACGCGAGCCGGTCGTCGTCGGAGCGCGCTTCGCCGATGATGATGGCCGCGCGCGTTCCCAAACCGCCCAGCTTGTGAATGATCGAGGGCCAGCTTGCGGGCGGCGTGCATATCAGCGCGACGGTGGGCGCTTGCGGCAAGTCGCCCGTGTCGCCGATCACAGCGTGGCCGCCAAGCGTTTCGTACTTGGGATTGACGGGCCACAGCGGGCCCTCGAAGCCGCCTTCCAGCAAGCGCGTCCACACCATCGCGCCGGTGCTGCCGGGCCGCTCTGAAGCGCCGATCACAGCGACGGATCTGGGTCGGAACAACGCGTCGAGATTGCGAACGGTCACAGGCACTCCGCGAATAAAGGGCGCGCCGCTCGGTTGTCGGCGCGCGCGTCTTCGTCAGGATAGGCGAAGTGACGCAAACGCGCGGCGCTTCCGGAATATCCTGCTGACATGACTGTGGAGGAGCCGGCGGACGGCAGCCTCGCCCAGTTCCTGGACGTGCAAGTAAGCGGCCCGCCCGGCTACTGGCTCGACGTCGGGTCGCAGCACGCCGGGATCAAGTACGTGGCGGGTTTTGCTGACCGGCTGCGGGAGGAAGTACTGGAAATGCTGACGAGGCGCAAACCGTCGGAGCCGGCAATGCGGCGGCAGCAATCCGCAATGAAAAAGCCGCGTGTGCATGACTGCACTACGCGGCTTTGTCTTGTTGCAAGCGCGCCTGCGGCGTGCGGGCTCCGTGCCGGTTACATCGCCTTCTTGAACGGCGCGCCGGAGTGCTCGCGCAACTCGTTGAAGACAATTTTCGGCCACGCCTTTTGCGCGACCTCGATCTCCGACACGTGCGACGCGAGGTACGTCGGCGCGTCCGATGCGTCGAGCGCAATTCGCGCGGCGTATGAATCCGTGAAGCGGCGCAATTCTGCCGGGTCGTCGCAGGTTACCCAGCGCGACATGCGGTAACGCGCCGGCGCCATGCGCACGTCGACCTTGTACTCGGTCGAAAGACGGTGCGACACCACTTCGAACTGCAGTTGGCCGACCGCGCCGAGAATCATCAAACCGCCCACTTCCGGACGGAACACCTGAATCGCGCCTTCTTCGCCGAGTTGCTTCAATGCTTCGCCGAGTTGCTTGGCGCGCATGGGGTCGACCACTTCGACCGTCTGGAAAATTTCCGGCGCGAAAAACGGCAGACCGACGAATTGCAGCGCTTCGCCTTCGGTCAGCGTGTCGCCGAGACTCAGCGTGCCGTGATTCGGAATCCCGATAATGTCGCCCGGATACGCCTCGCTCACCGTCTCGCGCCGCTGGGACAGAAACGTCACGACGTTATTGGCGCGGAAGGTCTTGTTCGAACGCGTCACCTTCACCGCCATGCCACGCTCGAAACGGCCCGAGCAGACGCGAATGAACGCCACGCGGTCGCGGTGCGCCAGGTCCATGTTCGCCTGAACCTTGAAGACGACGCCGGTAAACTTCGGCTCGTCGGGCATCACCGGACGCTGCACGGTCATGCGCATCGACGGCGGCGGCGCCAGATCCACGAGCGCGTCGAGAATTTCCTTCACGCCGAAGTTGTTGATCGCGGAGCCGAACAGCACCGGCGACTGCTGGCCGGCGAGAAACTGCTCGCGGTCGAAGTCAGGCGTGGCGCCGGTAATCAGGTCGATTTCTTCCTTGGCCTTGACCCAGGCGTGGCCGAAGCGGCGTTCGCCTTCTTCGTCGCTCAAAGCCTGCAACGTTTCCACTTCGCCGCCTGCCTTGTCCTGGCCGGCGCGGAACAGGCGCACCTGGTCGCGCTGAATGTCGTAGACGCCCTGGAAATCCTTGCCCATGCCGATCGGCCACGTGAACGGCACCGCCGCGACGCCCAGGTGTTGCTCGATCTCGTCGAGCAGTTCGAGCGGCTCGCGCACTTCGCGGTCGAGCTTGTTGATGAAGGTGACGATGGGCGTCTTGCGGCTGCGGCAGACTTCGAGCAGCTTCAGCGTCTGCGCTTCGACACCGTTCGCGCCGTCGATCACCATCACGGCGGCATCCACCGCCGTCAGCACGCGGTAGGTGTCTTCGGAGAAGTCTTCGTGGCCCGGCGTGTCGAGCAGATTGATGACCGCATCGCCGTACTCGAACTGCATCACCGAACTCGCAACGGAAATGCCGCGCTGCTTTTCGATTTCCATCCAGTCGGACGTCGCGTAGCGATTGCTCTTGCGGCCCTTCACGGTGCCGGCGATCTGGATCGCGCCCGAGAACAGCAGCAGCTTTTCGGTCAGCGTGGTTTTACCCGCGTCCGGGTGGGAAATGACCGCGAACGTGCGGCGGCGTTTGAGTTCGGAGACTGACATCGGGTCTGGCGGTCACAGATAGGGGTTCGGCGGTCCGGAAGCGAATGGCCTCCGGGCTGCCGCGCGTGGCGCGGCGGCGTCGAGCTGCGCGACTCGGGTCGGGAACCCGCATCACAATGGCAACCGGGCCGCGTCGGAAAACAGGTCGGGAACGAGCGTTCGACAATACGGATAATCGCCAGCGCAGAACAGCGCAGGGAACGAATGATACACGCCGGGAGCGCGGACGTGGGAAAGCCGCCGACGCGGGGGCGGCGCACCTAAGGCTCTGCCGTGGCGTGAAATGCGATGACGGGTGGTGGCATCCAGCGCCTGGCACTGCCTCGCGAAGAGTTTTGATACTGGATACGAGGCGAACTCAACTCCGGATTTCTCCACACGGGCACAAAGACGCAGGGGCCGGGCAAGCGCGACGCATGCAAAGGTGAGCGTTTTCGGGACTCGGCGCGTCAAATGTGTGTAGCACAGCGAAAGGTGAGCACGGCCGAGGCGCTTCTCGCACCTGCACGACGCCGTGGTCCGCTGCGGGCGCATGTCTTGAAGCGATGACTTGCGCGTCGGCGAGCCCTGTCCGATTCTTCGTACAGCCTGGGAATGCCCGCCAGCAAAGGCTGGCGCGGCTGAGCGGCGCATTGGTGAGACGCATAGACTCTGATGGGCTCACCACACTTGGGGTGCGGGCAGCGTCGAAGCCAGGTTCACCGAAGCAAACTGGGACGTCGACGCAACGACGCTTCGCTTTTAGGCAATCAGTGCCGACTGCTTCGAAAGGTGAGCGTTTTCGGGAACTGCTGAGCGGTGCGAAAAGAACCGCTCACAGCATCACCGTTTATGAGCTTCCCGTGACGCGGCGCGCAAGTGCAAGCGCATGCGTACGAAGGCGCACCGCCCCACCCTACGCTTCAATCAGAAAACGATCGCGATTCTTGCCGGCAAGCCAGGCCGGCGAGCGGCCACGGCCGCTCCAGGTCTCGCCGGTTTTAGGATTGCGATACTTGGCGACCGCGGCGCCTTTACGCGCCGCCGGGCGAGTTTTCGCAAAACCGAGTTCCTCGGCGGTTAGATCGTATTCGGCAATCTTCTGCCTGATGTCGGCGATCGCCTGCGCGATCTCCTTTTCGCGGGCCGCCGCCACCTCTTTGTGAAGCTTTTCCAACTGAGCGGTCAACTGCTTGTATGAGGCCATGACAGATGCTCCGAATGATTGTGGCGAACCGAACTGCGGACGCTACCAGACAAATAAAACGCCGGATAGACAGCCTGTCAAAGTGCGACGCCTGAAAGAACAGCAGCGAGGCCGACGACACGCGCGCATTCAATCGTCGATTGCATCGTACACGCGGCGCTCGAAGTCGACTGCCATGGGAAACGGCTCGATTGAGCGGCGCTGGATCAGCATGAGTCCGATCACATCTTCCACCGGATCGGCAAACCAGCTTGTGCCGAAGGCACCGGGCCAGCCGAACGAGCCTACCGAGCGATAGCCCTGCGGCAACTGCTGCGCCGGGTCGTCGACGATGGAGAGGCCCAGGCCGAACCCCTGTCCCGCCCACATCACATGACCGAAAGCCGGCAGGCGCCGCTGGTCACGCGTCAGGAAGTTCGAGCGCATCAAATCGACCGAGCGATGCGACAGCAGGCGCGTGTCCCCGACGCGTCCCCGCCGCAACAGCAGCTGCGCGAACTGCAGGTAGTCCTCTGCAGTGGAAACGAGCCCGCCGCCGCCGCTCTGAAAACGCGCCGGATTCGCCCAACGGCTCGACGACGCGTGATCCTCCACCACGCGCCGCCGCGTGCCGGCATCCACGCCATACGCCGTGGCTAGCCGCGCGAGCTGCGGCTCGGGCACCCAGAATGCGGCGTCGCGCATGCCGAGCGGCTCGAAGATCCGCGTGCGGAAAAATTCGCCCAACGACATGCCGGACACTCTCGTGATCAGCGCGCCCAGCACGTCGGTGGCAATGCCGTAGTGCCAGCGCGAGCCAGGCTGAAACATCAACGGCAATTCGGCGATGCGCGCGAGCCAGGCGTCAACATCGCCGTGCGAGTCAAGGCCGTTGAAAGCGGCCGCGTACGCTTGCGCGAGCGGCCCCGTCGCGGTGAAGTGATAAGCGAAGCCGGCGCGGTGCGTGAGCAGGTCGAGCACGGTGAGCGGCGTTCGCACCGCATCGGTTTCGTCGAGCGGGCCGCCGGGGTCGCGCAACACGCGCGGTGCGGCGAGCTCCGGCAGCCACTGCGCGATCGGCGTGTCGAGCGCGAGCCGGTCTTCCTCCACCAGCATCAGGATGGCGGCGCTCGTCACCGGCTTGGTCATCGACGCAATGCGAAACAGCGTGTCACGCTCCATCGGCAACTGCCCCGCCTCGTCGCGCAGGCCGAGCGCCTCGAAGTAGCCGGTTGCGCCGCGCCGCCACACGAGCGCCACCACGCCGGACACATCGCCCCGCTGCACGTAGTCCTGCAAAGTCCTCGTCAGGGCCGCGAGCCGGGCCGATGAAAATCCCGCTACTTGCATGTCGATGCGTGTCCCGGCGTGGCGTAGTCGATGGAAGTGATAAAGCAGTGGCCCCCGCCCGCGTCAGTCTTTCTGCCTCTCTTCAAGAGCCGCCAGCGCCGCATTCAAACGCTTGATGCGATTGACCTGCGTCGGCATACGAACCGCACCGGAAACGGAATCGATTCGATTGCGCCAATACGACAGCGGTATACGGTCTTCAGCTGAAATGTGCGAAATGACGTGTTCGAGATGTTGGATGTCTTTTTCGAGTTGGTGGTGATTCATTCTTTTCCCCGGAATACTCGTTGACTTAATTCGAAACGCAACCTGTTGCACTGGTCGTGCCGTTCTTACCCGACGGTTTTTTCGATCGGAAAGTTCTTCCCGCTTCTGCCGGCGGCCTCGGCTATCCGGCAAAAGCTGCTGATCGCATGCGCTACCGAACCTGTGAAAAAAGAATACTGCTGCGGGATTTCACGTTCCGTTGCCTGGCGCACCGACTTCACTCCAGTGCGGAAAAATACCGTGACTTTTTATCGCTGTCGATCCGTTTGGAATAAATCGCGTAACATCGCTCTAATATGCAATTCGCATAGTCGTGCTATTCGCCGTCAGAGCGCATTAGACGCACATATTTATGACGCTGCTGCACTTATCGGAATTGCGGCTGTCGGCGCCAATGATGAGGCGCATAGGGCGCGAGTCGAGTCGAAATTCCCGTCGAAGCCGCGATTAAAACCGAAAGCGGGCGCTTTGCCGTCGAAAAGACAGCGGCTGTCGGGGCGGCGCGCAGGACGCAGCGCGCCGGCTGACTCATTTGGCCCGGCAGGCGTAGATCAGGCTAAGCGTGCCGTTGCTCGTGGAGCGGCGCACCGTGTCGAATGCGCCGCCGCAGCTTGCGGCGGCCTGCTGCGCGCAGGAGTCGGAACCTGCGGGACATTCGACGAGCGTAGTCGGACGGCCATCCGACAGAAAGAGCGGCGCGCTGCTGCCGCAGCCGGCCAGCGTGACGCAGCCCGCGACCACCAGCATGGCGTAGGCACGGCGCGCAAGCAAAGAGAAGCTCCGGTTCATGTGAAACCCCGATCACGTCTTGTTTTTCGATCACGCGATTGTGCCACGCGACTCTTACACTGCGTGCCCCCGCGGCAGAGCGGGTTCGCTCAAACCTCGATGCCGTGCGCCGCGATCTTCTTGTAGAGCGTCGCCCGCCCCATGCCGATTTGCGCGGCGGTCTCGATCACACGGCCGCCGTTCGCGCGCAGCGCATCGCTCAAGAAGCGTTTTTCGAACGCCGCCATTGCGTCGCTCCAAGACAGCGGCTGCGCGGCTGTATCGGTGGCAGCGGCCGCCGGCGGCTTGCCGCCCGACGCGGGAAGCTGCGCGCCGAGCCCGCCGCTCGCCTGCCCCGAACCGATGAAGGGCGCGAGCGCGCGCGCGTCGATGCGCTCGCTGTCCGACAGCATGACGGCGCGCTCCAGCGTATTGCGCAATTCCCGCACGTTGCCGGGCCACGCATAGGAGCACAGCAGGCGCAATGCGTCGTCCTGCAATTCGTAGTGGCTGCCACTGCGTGTCTGACTCGACAGATCCTCGAGCATGGCATACGCAAGCGCCTCGATGTCGGACGCGCGCTCGCGCAACGGGGGCGCGTGGAGGGTCAGCACGTTCAGGCGGTAGAACAGATCCGCGCGAAAGCGTCCCGCCGCGACGAGCGCGGGCAGATCCGCCGAAGTCGCGGCGATGATCCGCACATCCGCGCGCACGATCCGGTTCGAGCCGAGCGGCTCGAACTCCTTGTCCTGCAACACGCGCAACAGCTTGCCCTGCAAAGGCAACGGCATATCGCCGATCTCGTCGAGAAAGAGCGTGCCGCCGTTCGCCAGTTCGAACTTGCCGACGCGCCCCTTGCGGTCCGCGCCCGTGTACGCGCCAGGCGCAGCGCCGAAGAACTCGACTTCCAGCAGCGTGTCCGGAATCGCCGCCACGTTCACCGTTACGAGCGGCTGGTTCGCGCGTGCCGAGCCGCCGTGAATCGCGTGCGCGAGCAGTTCTTTGCCCGTGCCGGTTTCGCCGAGCAGAAGCACCGGCGATTCCAGCTGTGCGGCGCGGCGCGCCTGGCGCTTCACCTCCAGGCTCGCCGCGCTGGTGCCGACAAAGCTGCCGAACGTGTATTTGGCCCGCCGGGCCTGCGCGAGCGACTGACGCGTCGCGATCAATTCTTCCTGCACGCGTGAGTAATGCGAAAAGAGCGGCGTGAGCGCCTTCAGTTCGTCGAACAGCGCGAAACCGACTGCGCCGACCGTCTCGCCGGAATCGTCCTTCAATGGCAGTCGCGTGACGACGAGTGGCTCTCGGTCCGTCTCCAGAATGTCGAGCAGGATCGGCTTGCCGGTCTTCACGACCTCGCGCATCAGGCTGTTGGGAATGACCGCTTCGCAGTCGCGGCCGATGGCCTGCTGCGGGTCGGCAAAACCAAAGCGCGCCGCGTAGCGCTTGTTGATCCAGACGACGCGCGCTTCGGCGTCGACAATAAAGGTGCCTTCGCTGAAGTTTTCGAAAGTGCGAAAAAGCGAGTCCATTGCGCGGCGGAGCACGTCGCTATAGGTGGCGGGAAGTCCCGCCCAGTCGTTCATCATCTTGTCGCTGTCTCCGTCTATCGTTCTACTTGCCGCTCGTCTCTTATCGTAGACAAGCTTATCTCATTAGGGAGATCGCGGACAACCTGGCGCGACAAGGGTTTTACCCTGACAGCTACAAACATCGCACGATTCGCGTCCCCGATTGGAGACGTTTCGGTACAATCAGCAGCACCCTGTTCTCCGGCTTTTGTCCGCTTTGGCCCGGCGCGCCCCGCGCGCTAGCCGTTGCGGCTCGCATGGCATGGAACCTGCGTTCGCGGGCGCCATGCCGTCGCTAGCTGGAGACGGCGCACACGTAGAACAAACCAAGTTTCCGGAGACTCAATGTCCTTTGTTATCGTCCTTGCCGCGCTGGCGTTTCTGATGTTCGCCGCCTATCGCGGCTACAGCGTTATTCTCTTCGCGCCTATCGCCGCGCTGGCCGCCGTCCTGCTGGTCGACCCGGCCGCCGTCGCGCCCGTATTCACCGGCATCTTCATGGAGAAGATGGTCGGCTTCGTCAAACTGTATTTCCCGGTGTTTCTGCTGGGCGCCGTGTTCGGTAAGGTCATCGAACTGTCCGGCTTCTCTGAGTCGATCGTGGCAGCCGCAATTCGCTACATTGGCCGTTCGCGCGCCAATGCGGTGATCGTCGCGGTGTGCGCGCTGCTCACCTACGGCGGCGTCTCCCTGTTCGTCGTGGTGTTCGCGGTGTATCCGTTCGCGGCCGAGCTGTATCGGCAGAGCAATATTCCCAAGCGGCTGATGCCGGGCGCCATCGCACTCGGCGCATTCTCGTTCACGATGGATTCCCTGCCGGGCACGCCGCAGATCCAGAACATCATCCCGACGACGTTCTTCAAGACGACGTCGTGGGCTGCGCCCGCGCTCGGCGTGATCGGTTCGCTGTTCATCATCGTGGTCGGTCTGAGCTATCTCGAGTGGCGCCGTCGCGCCGCAATGGCGGCGGGCGAGGGCTACGGCACGGAGCTCGTCAACGAGCCGGAGCGTGTGGAGTCGAAGCAACTGCCGCATCCGCTGCTGGCCATCGCGCCGCTCGTGCTGGTGGGCGTCGCAAATTTCGCGCTGACCCGCTGGATCCCGACCGCGTACGGCACCTCGTACACCGTCGCGCCGGATATCCTGCCGGGCGTCCACGCACCGCTCACCACGACGATCAAGACCGTGGTTGCCATCTGGGCTGTCGAAGGCGCGCTTCTGCTCGGCATCGTCCTCGTCGTGCTGACTGCCTTCGGTCGCGTGCGCGAGCGCTTTGCAATCGGCACCAAGGCAGCCGTGGCGGGCGCGCTGCTGGCGTCGCTCAACACGGCGTCGGAATATGGTTTCGGCGGTGTCATCGCTGCATTGCCTGGCTTTCTCGTGGTCAGCGACGCGCTCAAGAGCATTCCGAATCCGCTTGTCAACGCAGCCGTGTCGGTCAGTTCGCTGGCGGGCATTACCGGCTCCGCGTCGGGCGGCATGAGCATCGCGCTCGCGGCCATGTCGGACGTGTTCATCAAGGGCGCCGAAGCCGCGCACATTCCGATGGAAGTACTGCACCGCGTGGTCGCCATGGCGAGCGGCGGCATGGACACGCTGCCGCACAACGGCGCGGTGATCACGTTGCTGGCCGTGACCGGACTCACGCACCGTCAGTCGTATCGCGACATTTTCGCGGTCACTGTCATCAAGACGCTGGCGGTGTTCTTCGTGATCGGCGTTTATTACGCGACCGGGCTGGTTTAAAACGGGTTGCGGAGCACGATGCCGGTCGGCGCGCCGGCATCGCCACTTTTGACCGGTTATGGTGTGCACCCGACACTCGCAGCCTTGAGGTGCACGCTCCATGAGCCCGACCCCCGCTTTCTGGATGATCCCCGGCGCCCCCACGCCGGTCGGCCCCTTCTCACACGCCACCGAAGCCGACGGCTGGGTGTTCCTCACCGGCCAGATGCCGACCTCGCCTACCGACGACGCCGCACCGCTTCCCGAAGGCGTGGTCGCGCAGACGAAACGCGTGATGGACAACCTCATGCTCGTGCTGAATGGCCTCGGTCTCGGCCTGCAACACGTGGTCGCCGTGCGCATTTTCCTGACCGAGTTCAAGCGCGACTATGCGGCGATGAACGAAATCTACCGCGCGTACTTTCCCGCCGACGCCCTGCCTGCGCGAACCTGCATCGGCGTGACTGCATTGGCGCGCGACGCGCTGGTGGAAATCGACTTCATCGCGCGGCGGCCCGGCTAAGCGCGGCGCGTGGGGCGCGGTTCAATGCGCCGACTCTTCGTCCATTCCATAGTGGTCGCACAAGGCGTCGTGCAGCGAAATGGCGCGCTCGTCCATTTCGGTGGTCCAGCGTTCGCTGTCGTTGCATAGCCGTTGCAACTGCCTGCACTCTTCGACGAACCTCGGCTCCTGCACGATGACAAATGCGCCGCTCGCGCTATGCGCCCAGCCGGCCAGCGCCTCCCGGTCTTCTTCGTCGACGATGGCGAGAAGCCGTGGCAGATCGTTGCGCAAATGCTCCTTGAGCATGGCTGTGTAGCGGGCTTTGTCGTCGGCGGCGAGCGGGGCGGGTTTGGCGGGCGGAGTGGATGCCGCCGCCGTGGATGGCAGTGTGGATGTGGACCGGGACGCGGGCTCGGGCGCGGCGGCGTGGTCGGCATGGTCGGCGCGAGGCATGGCGCCGGACGCGGCGGCGTGGATGACGCCGGGCGCTGCGGCGCCTGCTGTGGCAACCGCTGCAGCACTCGCTCTGGCACCCGCCGTCGCAACCGCTGTTGCTCCTTCTGTCGTCCCCTCTGTCGCGCCTGCTCGAACAACCCGGTCTTCCATCGCAGGCGCTACCGCAACCAACGCGGCCTCCAGTTCGCCCAACGAAGCAGGCTTCGACACATGGCCGCTAAAGCCACGCTCGAGCCAGCTCTGCGCCTCGTGATTTTCGGCTACCGCGCTGAACGCAAGCACCGGCACCTGCGCGTCGCGCTTGCGCAGCGCGGCGAGGAGTCCGTAACCGTCCATGTCCGGCATGTGGATATCGGTGAGCACGACGTCGAACCGCGTCGACTGAAAGAGGCTGAGCGCCTGCGCGCCGTCCGCCGCGACGGTCGGCGCGCAACCGAGCGTGGCAAGCTGTTCGGCGATCAGACTTTGTATCAGCGGATTATCTTCAGCGACGAGAACCGCAAGCCCCTGCAATGCGGGAGGCGCGGCTAGCGCAGGGACCGCGCCAGGCTGCGCGTCAGACGCCGCGCATGCAGGGGCGGCAACCGGCATGCCTTCAGCGGCCAGCTCGATAGCCGTGCGGACTGCCGTCCCGCTGAATTCGGTTACCTCGAGCACGCCCTCGCCGCGCGCCTGCGGCCGATGCGGCCCCTCTCGCGTGATCCAGACGACGCCCACCCGCTGCAACGCACGCAAGCCAGCAATCGTAGCGAGATCGTAGGCGCCCGACACGATCAGCGCCTTCGGCCGGTTGACCCGCAACCACGCCTGCGCGTCCGCCAACGTGGACACGACGTGGGCGGTCCAGCCGAAATGTTCGAGCCAGCGGCCAAGCAGATCGACGACCTGGCGGTCGTGGAACAGCGCGAGGAGCGGTCCGCGGTCCGCTCGCTGCGGCTGCGCCGGCCGCTCGTCCGGTGTCGCGGCGAGCGGAATCGATACATTGAACACGCTGCCCACGCCCACCACGCTGTCCGCCGAAATCGCGCCGCCCATCAGTTCGCACAGGCGCGCGCAGATCACGAGCCCGAGGCCGGTGCTTTCCGCGCCGCGCGACACGCCCGCCTCACCTTGCACGAACGGCTTGAACAGGCGCGCGACCAGCTCGTCGCTCATGCCGGGCCCCGAATCGGACACGCGGCAGTGCAAAACCGGCTCACCCTCCGCATTGCCGACGAC
The DNA here is from genome assembly GCF_000472545.1 of Burkholderia sp. WSM2232. Lineage (GTDB taxonomy): Bacteria > Pseudomonadota > Gammaproteobacteria > Burkholderiales > Burkholderiaceae > Paraburkholderia. The sequence goes on from NZ_AWZV01000035.1 coordinate 49,352, forward strand.
TTCCGCCTGCAGCGTGATCTTGCCGCTCGACGTGAACTTGAACGCATTGCTCAACAGATTGTTGATGACCTGCGCGATGCGCAGCCTGTCGCCCACCACAGTGCGATCCAGCGTCGGCGACAGCAGCGAATAGAAGCGCACGGGTCGATCGCCGGCCATCGACGCATACGAAAGCGCAATGTTCTCGAACGCGTCGAGCAGCGCAAACGGTTCGCGCACCAGCAGCATTTCGCCCGCATCGATCTTGGAGAAATCGAGAATGTCGTTCACGACACGGCGCAACGCATCGCCCGCCACGTTCAGACTGGCAAGCCGCTGGCTATGCGCCTCGAGCCCGGGCGTGCGCGCGAACAGCTCCAGGTTGCCGAGCAGCGCGTTCAATGGCGTGCGGATTTCGTGGCTCATCGCCGCAAAGAAATTCGTGCGCGCACGCATCATCGCTTCCGATGTCTGCTGCGCGTGCCGCAACTGTTGCTCGAGCGTGTGCTGAGCAGTCACGTCGAGCACCGCGCAGAACAACACGTCCTCGCCCGCATAGCGCGCGGGTGCGTAGGTGAACTGCAGGAACTGGGCAGGCTGCGCGCCGGCTTCAGCCGAGGTCGAAGCGTCGCCAGATTGGGCGGTCGCGGCATGCGCCGGCTGCAGCGACTCAGCCGGCGCGACAAACGCAGCCACCCGCGCAAACGCCGCGGCCGAATCCTGATGCGGCGCCTCGGCAAGGAACTCGGCGGCAATATGCGACGGCAGGCGGCTCGTGCCCGGCTCGATATGCAGCAGCTCGAGCGCGAGCGCGTTCGCGGTCAATATCGAATAATCGCTTCGCCGGACGATGCACAGCCCGATCGGCGTCGCGCTCACCAGGATGTGATTGAGCGTCTCGCTTTCCAGCGCGCGCGTTGTCTCGGCGAACGCACTGCGCAAAAGCCGCAGTCCGAAAAAGCGCGCCGTCAGCGCAATTGCGAGCAGCACCAGCAACGCAAGTCCGCCGATCACGCCCAGTTGCCAGCCGAGCGCCGCCGCCAGCGCGCCCCAAGGCACATAGCCGACGAGCGAGCCGAAGCCGGGCATCAACGGCTCCTGGAAAACCGCCCCTTCCGGGCCGAAGTGGAAAGCGTGCGGCGCAGATGCGGCCACCGTCTGTTGCAGCATGGCGCTGGTTCGCGCGTCGAGTGCCGCCGAAGACACGAGGGTGCGGCGCTCAGGCGACATCAGCAGCGTCATGCCCGCACCGCCTGGCGGCGCGATGCGCGCGGCGAGCACATCGAGCGGAATGCTTGCGCTGATCAGCGCGACGGGCGTGTTCCCCTGGTAATACGCGCTCACTGCGGAGATCACCTGCGCGTTGCCCAGTGGGTCGCGATAAGGCCCTACCCACACGCGCTCGCCCTTAGCCGGCACCCGCTTGCCCGTTTGCGCCTGCAGTTCGCGCTCGATCGCCTCGCGCAACCTGGCGATGACCTCCACCTGCGACGCAGACGTAGCGAGATGGGTTGCTCCGGCGGCGGCATCCGTCGCGGACCCCGCGAGCGAAGGCAGAAGCACGGCGTAATCGTCATCGAGTCCGATCAGCGTTGAGCGCTGCGCGAGTTCGAACGCCTGCTGCGTCACCAGCGTGGATTGCGCCGCTTCGTAGAGCCGCCCGAGTTTGTCGCCGGATGGCGTGCCCCAGGCGGCGCGCGTGGCCGGTCCAACCAGGATGTCGAAGTCCGCATCAACCCGATCCACCTTGCCGCGCGCCACGCCGCTCTGCGCGATGGATTGCTCCACCGCTTCGGGCGCGCGCCGCACGTCGGTCGCGCTGTAGTAATAGTCGAGGGTGAATTCGGCGCGCCGCAGGAACGACTCTTCGCGATGCAGCAGCAGCGACAGGTCGGTGGCATTCTGCGAGGCGTAGGAACGGCGGTATTCGAGCTGCTTGAACGCAGCAACCACCGCCAGCACGAGCGCGAAGACCACCACCATCAGCATCAGGAGGCCGATTGTCGCGAGATAAACCCGCTGCTGGCGTTTCGAATTTTTTGCGAGCGAGGCAAACGCTTGAGCGAGTGACTCTTGAGTACGATCAAGGATTTTTTGCATCGGCTCGAGTATGTTGCGCTTCCCGCAGGCAGACCGCTGCGATTTCCGGCGAACCACGTCTGCTGGCCTACATCGGCGCAGTGTAGTCGTTTTGAAGGTGCCGCGCGATGCATCCGGCACTGGTAAATCAGCTCCGGCGCCAACTCACCCGAACCCTGCGTTAACGGCGCGGGCGCATATAAACCTGAGTGGAATGGTGGGAATCCCTCAAGACATCAGGGCCAATGCCGTTATTCCTTGCAACGACGTAAGACCGCGCCCTGCGCGGCGACAGTACAGCAAGGAAAGCCATGCGCAATAACCAGCCTGTCACCGGGCACGAGTACGAATTCCCCGCGTCACAAATGCTTGTTTCGGCGACCGACCTGACCGGCCGCATCGAGTACTGCAATCCGGCCTTTGTCGCCGTGTCGGGCTTTACGCACGACGAGCTCATCGGCCAGCCGCACAACCTGATCCGCCATCCGGACATGCCGCGCGAAGCCTTTGCGGATATGTGGGCCACGATTCGCGATGGCCGTCCGTGGACTGCCCTCGTTAAGAATCGCCGCAAGAACGGCGACCATTACTGGGTTCAAGCGAACGTGACGCCAGTGGTAAAGCAAGGCGTTGTGGTCGGTTATCTGAGCGTGCGTATCAAGCCCGCCCGCGACGCGGTGCGCGCCGCCGAAGCCTTGTACGCCCGCATGCGGGCGGGCGAAGCGCGCGGCGTGAAGCTGCTGCGCGGCGTCGTGGTACGCACCGGGCTGCGCGGGCGTCTGCAGGCGCTGACGCGTCTGCCCGTGGCGACGCGCGCCGCTGGCGGCTATGCGCTCACGCCGGTCGCGCTCGCAGCGACTGGCCTCGCCGCGTGGCAAGGTGCGCCGCCTACGCAGTTCTGGATCGCGTTCGCCGCGGCAAGCGCCGTTAGTTTCGTTTCGTGGTGCCTGCTAACAAAGCACGTCGGCGCACCGGTGCATGACATGCGCGGCTTCGCCACCCGCCTCGCCGCCGGCGACCTGACCGTCGATCTGCAAGTCGCGCGTCATGACGATCTGGGCGACGTACTGCAAGCACTGAATCAGTTGAAGGCCAACCTGGCAGCGATCGTCTACGACGTGCGCGAGCAGATCAACGGCATGCTGGACAACGCGCGCGAAATTTCGAGCGGCAACGTGGACCTTGCGCGCCGCACGGAATTGCAGGCGGCCTCGCTGGAGGAAACCGCCGCGACGATGGAACAGCTGACCACCACCGTGCAAGCGAACGCAGACGCCAGTGTGCGCGCGCTCGATCTCGCGAAAGACGCTCAGGCCGCCGCGGCGGAGGGCGGCAGGATCGCCGGTCAGGTCGAGCAGACCATGGCCGGCATTACAGCCGCCTCGCGACGTATCGCCGATATCACTGGCGTGATCGATGGCATCGCTTTCCAGACCAACATTCTTGCGCTGAACGCCGCGGTCGAAGCGGCGCGCGCGGGCGAAGCGGGCCGCTCGTTCGCCGTGGTCGCAGGCGAAGTGCGGATGCTCGCGCAACGTTGCGCGGCGTCGTCGAAGGAAATCAAGTCGGTTGTCGAAGCAAGCGCCGCCGAGGTTGCGACGGGCACCGAACTGGTCACCCGCACGACCTCGCAAATGCGTGCCATCGACGAAGCGGTCGAACGCGTGTCGTCAATCATCGTGGAAGTGGCGAACGCAAGCAGCGAACAGGCCGAGGGCATTCGCCAGGTGAACCAGGCAGTGTCGCATCTGGACGGCGCCACGCAGCAGAATGCCGCGCTCGTCGAGCAGGCGGCGGCAACGGCGCAGCGTCTGGCCACGCAAGCCGATGTGCTCAGCGAGGCGGTGCGCCTGTTCACCGTGGCAGAGCCGGCGGCGGCGCCGGCCTCTGCCTCTTTCTCTGCCTCGCATGCCGCTGCGCCGGCCCGTCGCCGGGCTTCAGCCGACGCCGGACCGGATGTCCCGGCAAGCGCGCCCCGGCAATCTGCACGCGGTGCTGACGACGTTCAGGCACTCGGACAGGACGAGGACGCATTGGTCTGAAAGATCGGCATTACTCCCACCTCGACAGCAACGTATTGACGCCTCACGATGCAAGCGTCAGTGCCCAATGGATGTAAGGGGCAGACTGACCCGAGTAACAACGGCGTTCAGCGGCCCGTCCAGGCAGACGGGCCGTTTTTTTGTGCGCCGACTATGCTGTCTGGAGCGCGGAGGTTTGGCGCGGCCACGGCGATGTCTGGAATGCGGAGGCTTGGCGCGGCCACGACGGTGTCAGGAATAGAGAGGTTTGGCGCGGCCACGGCGCTGTTTGGAGCGCGGAGGCTTGGCGCGGCCACGACCGTGTCAGGAATACAGAGGTTTGGCGCGGCCACGGCGCTGTCTGGAGCGCGGAGGCTTGGCGCGGCCACGGCGATGTGTCTGAAGCGCGAGGACTTATGCGCGCAGAGTATGCGTCGCGCCATGCGGCGATGTAAGAGCGGCACGACGCTGTCCGGACTTCGGCGGTTTATGCGCGCCGCCTATGCGTTCCGACATACGGCGGTTTGAGCGCACCGACTACGCGTTGCGGGCATGCGGCGGTTTATGCGCGCAAACTCACGCTCGCCGACTCACGCGCGGCAGTATTCATGGAGGCCCACATGACTTCTTCCGATTCGCGAGGCACCGCACCGCGCGATGCCTTGTGTGCGCATTTCACCGCGATGGCGCGCAACAACGCGTGGTCGAATTTGCGCCTTTATCGCGCGTGCCTGAATTTGACCGACGAAGCGTTCGCAGCGCGCAGGGTGAGCTTCTTTCCGTCGTTGCAACTCACGTTGAATCACATCTTGCTGGTGGATCGCTACTACTTCGACGCGCTCATCGACGGCGGCCAAGGCCTTGCGATTTTCGACGACGAAGTGCCCTATTCGAGTGCGGAGCAACTGTGGCATGCCCAGGCGCACAGCGATCAGGAGTTGCTTGTCTTCTGTGAATCCCTCGCGAGCGACGACTTGCAGCGCGAGGTGCGGATCGATCGCGGGCCTGCGGTCGGCGTGCAGCGCGAGAGCGTCGGCAAGGTGTTGCCGCATCTGTTCGTGCACCAGCTTCACCATCGCGGGCAGGTTCATGCGATGTTGAGCGGCACCGCCATCGCGCCGCCGCAGCTGGACGAATTCTTTCTTGACGGCGACGCGCCTTTGCGCGGCGAGGAGATGCGCGAACTGGAGCGCTTGCGCGCAGAGCGCAACCACCCACAATAGCATCGCGCGCCAGGCGGCGCCGCGCATGGCCTTTCGATGCGCACCGCTTCTTGCGCGCCCCTCGCATCGGGCGTTTTTGCCGATCACGGTGCACTCGCCCGCCCACTGCGTCTATCCCTACCGCACGTCACGCGCGTGACAGTTGCGAACAACGGCTGCACCGCCACGGGGCAGGAAAAATGCAGCCGTCGTGGCGACGAGTCGCGTTAAACTCAATGCGCTGAGGGCCGCCGTCGCGGCGTCGGTCTATCGCTCAAGCGTCAACTTTGCGCGACAGACGGCGCGCCATGCTGCCCGTACAATGATTCGATCAACAACGGAACAAGGACAACTTCGATGCGCACTACCGGGTCCTCCGGGTCAATGGCCCTGCTCACCGAATACGACGACGCAACCGGGCGCGAACTGCGCACGCTGCGCCTCGAGTCGACAGAAGACGGCAAAGGCATCCTGCTGATCGAGGTCGATGAGCGCAAGCCAGGCATACATCGGGAAGTGCGCTACGAGATCACGCCGGCCGAGCTGATTGCCGCGATTCGCGCGCACGGCGCCGAGTTGCCGGGCGAACAGCACAACCATCGTCAGTAACTGCAACCGGTAGCGGAAAAAGGCACGGGCGCCACCATGCAGTGAACGCGGTGGGTGCAATGAGCGCGGTACAGCGCCGCGTGAACCGTCGCACTCGCCGCGCGCCGCTTCCGTTACCCTCACTGCCGCGCCGATTGCGGCTTCGTGAGCTTCACGTGTTATTCATTCAGTTCGGGTTGCGCTGCGTTGCTGTCCGCGGCCTGCGCGCTCAGGCCGCCGGGCAAACGGCGCTTACCTCGCAACCCCGAATAACCGCTGATTTTCAAGGGCTTTGCATACCTTGAAAATGGTCCATAATCGCTCCATTCTCCTTTGCTCTTTTACTGCGCACCGGGCCTGAAAAGGCCGCGGATGTAAGTCGATGCTACATGATCTCGTCGAGCAATACGGCCCGGCGCTCATTTTTGCCAACGTGCTCGCCGCCTCCATCGGGCTGCCCGTGCCGGCCATGCCGTCGCTCGTGTTGTTCGGCGCGATGGCTGCAATGCATCCGGGCTCTGTCGGCACTCAATTGCTGCCGGTGCTGGTGCTGTCCATATTCGCGACGCTGATCGGAGACAGCGCCTGGTATCTGGCCGGCCGCGTGTACGGCGGCAACACTCTGAAAACCATCTGCCGGCTGTCGCTTTCGCGTGACACCTGCGTCAAGAAAACGGAGCGTTTTTTCGGACGTTGGGGCGTGCGCGTGCTGGCCGTCGCCAAGTTCGTCCCCGGTTTGTCGATCGTGTCGATTCCAATGGCGGGCGCCATGGGCACGCGCTACCGCACTTTTCTCACTTACGACAGCATTGGTGCCGCGTTGTGGTCGGGCACCGGACTGATCGTCGGTGCGTTGTTCGCGCACCAGATCGACATGGTGTTCGCTGCGGCGGGGCAGCTCGGGCGCACAGCCGGCGCCGTCGCGATCGCGTTGTTGCTGTTGTATGCGGTGTACCGCTGGATTCGCCGTCGTCAGCTCATCAACAAGCTCGCGTCCGCGCGTATGGAAGTGGACGAACTCGCCGCGCTGGTCGCCGCGGGCAAGACGCCGGTGCTGTTCGACATTCGCTCGCACGAGAAACGCAAGCTCGACCCGTTTGTGATTCCGGGCTCGCAATTCGCCGACGAACGGCAACTGGACCAGATCGTCGCTGCTTATCCGCGTGACCAGAAATTGGTGATCTACTGTTCGTGTCCCAATGAAATTTCGGCCGCATGGATGGCCAAGCAGTTGAACGAAGCAGGCTTTGACGATGTGCTGCCGTTGCGCGGCGGCATGGAAGCCTGGCGCGACTCCGGTCGGCCCGTCGAGGCCCTGCCCGGCATGCCGCCGCCCGAAGCCGCCGTCGAGCATATCGCGCCCAAAGCGGTTTAACGCCGCGGCGCCTCTGTTCGCGCTGCCGGACGTGCGTGGTCGCGCCTTCGTTCAGTCAATCAATGAACACCGAAGGAGCGGTTCGATGCTTTCCACTGCAGAACCCGAAGTACAGCCCGAGGCCGTAGTCGCCGACGCGCCTTTCTCCAATCTGTCCACTCGCATGCATCAGATGTTCCCCGCGCTCACCGCGGCGGAGATCGAGCGCGTGCGCAAGTTCGGCGAAATGGGCAAATGGCAGTCGGGCGAGTTGTTGTTCGAGACCGGCCACACGGGGCCGGGCATGTTCGTGCTGCTCGAAGGGCGCGTGAAAATCTATCAACGCGACGGTATCGGCCGCGAAGTCGTGATCGGCGAACATGGACCGGGGCATTTCCTTGCCGAGGTCGGCCAACTGTCCGGACGCCATGCGCTCGTCAGCGGCATGGCGCTCAGCCATGTCGAAGCGCTCCTGATTCCCCCGGAGAAGCTGCGCGCGCTGCTCGTTGCTGAAGCGGAACTCGGCGAGCGCATCATGCGCGCGCTGATTCTGCGGCGCGTGTCGTTGATCGAAAAAGGCGCGGGCGGCCCGATCCTCATCGGCAGCAGTACCGACGCGCGGCTCGTCATGCTGCAGGGCTTCCTGTCGCGCAATGGCCATCCGCACTCCACCATCGACGAGTGCGACGAGGAAGCACTGCGTCTCGTCGAGCAATTCGGCGCGCAGCCGGAAGACATGCCGCTCGTGATCTGCCCGGGCGGCTCGGTGCTGCGTCGTCCGAGCATGCCCGAACTGGCAACCGCGCTGGGTCTGCTGCCGGATCTGAACGACTCGATGGTGTACGACGTCGCCATCGTGGGCGCAGGACCGGCCGGGCTCGCCACTGCAGTGTACGCGGCGTCGGAAGGTCTTTCGGTGATCGTGCTCGACAGCCGTGCGCCCGGCGGCCAGGCCGGCGCGAGCTCGCGAATCGAAAACTATCTCGGCTTTCCGACCGGCATCTCCGGTCAGGCACTGGCGGGCCGCGCGTTCGTGCAGGCGCAGAAGTTCGGCGCGCACGTCGCGATTCCGGTCAACGTGAAGGCGCTGCATTGCGGCGAGGCGCCGTACCGCCTTGAACTGAAATGCGGCGGCCATATCAGCGCTCGCACCATCGTGATTGCAAGCGGCGCCGTGTACCGGCGCCCGGCGCTCGAAGGACTCGACCGTTTCGAAGGACGCGGCGTGTACTACTGGGCGTCGCCTGTCGAAGCCAAGCTGTGCAAGCGCCAGGAAGTCGTGCTGGTGGGCGGCGGCAATTCGGCGGGACAGGCTATCGTCTATCTGGCGACACACGCGGCGAAGGTCCACGTACTGATCCGGCGCAGCGGCTTCGAGGCGACCATGTCGCGCTACCTGATTGACCGCATCCGCTCGTTGCCGAATGTGATCGTCCATCCGCATTCGGAAGTCGGCCGGCTCGTTGCGGACGAGAGCGGCCTCGCGGCGGTCGCGCTGAAAAAGCCGCTACCCGACGGCACCGACCGCATAGACACGCGGCACCTGTTCCTTTTCACCGGCGCGGACCCGAACACCGACTGGCTGCGCACCTGCGGCGTCGAACTGGACGACAAGGGCTTCGTGCTCACCGGCACCGGCGCAGAGGGAGCCTCGGCGTGCGACCTCGCGACCACGGTGAAGGGCGTGTATGCGATCGGCGACGCGCGCGCGGGTTCGACCAAACGCGTGGCGGCGGCGGTCGGCGAAGGTGCTGCCGTGGTCGCGCAGATCCACCAACTGCTCGCACTTTCCCCAGAAGAAGCGGTTGCTTCCGTGGCCTGAGTTGGCTTGAACGTGGGGCTCCCGCTGCCGTTGCCATGCGGGAGCGGCGGTGGTCGGGGCGGCGCTCCCGCACGGCGACGCCTGGCGGGCTGGCTGGCGGGCTGGCGGGCTGGCGGGCTGGCGGGCTGGCGGGCTGGCGGGCTGGCGGTCGGGCGTCTCGCGGTCTCGGGTCTCGCGGTGGCGGTCTCGCGGTGGCGGTCTCGCGGTGGCGGTCTCGCGGTGGCGGTCTCGCGGTGGCGGGCTGGCGGTCGGGCGCGCATGGCTGCACGGCTGCGGCGCGGCCGTGCAGCCGCAAACCCCGTCGGCTTTCATATGCCGGGATCGCCGCACTCACGGGGTAATGCCCTGTTACACACACCTGCAACTGGTTGCACCTGCTTTTCTTTCTGCCTCGTAATATGAACGTCAGCCATTCGACAGCGAATGCTGACGATCGAAACCAGTCACCGTATGGCTGGACACAGGAGAAAAGCATGAACACACGCGCCAACGTGATTGCCGCCCTGGGACTTGTCGCCGCCTGCGCATCGACTGCTGCCTTCGCCGGCGTCGATGTCGGCGTGTTCGTCAACACCCCGGGCCCCATCTACGCCGCGCCGCCGGTGATGTATGCGCCGCCCCCGCCCGTCGTCTATGCACCTCAGCCGGTCTACGGCTACGGCTACCGCGACGACTACTACCGGGAGCGCCGCTGGCACCACGGTCATGGCCGCCACCGCGGCTGGGACAAGCACCACGGACGCGGTTGGTAAGCCGCCGTCGCAAACGGGAGAAAGGGCCGCCTGCACGCCGTCCCCCGCCGTACCCGCGCCGCACCGTACCCGCGCCGCAAAGCGCCGACGCTTCCCTTCGGCCTCACGTCCGCTCCCGGTTGCGCCACTGGCACGCCGAACCGCCTTCCCGCACCGCCCCGTCGCGTTCACGCTAAAGTATCGTCTGCCGATTGCGGCGCGCTCCCTGCCCGCTCCATCGCAGCCACCTACTGAACGACGTTCGCGTGAAGACTCTTTCGCTGTCCGCCGCCCGCACGCTTCATCTCGCTGCACAAGGTCTGCTGTCGCCGCCGCGCCGCAAGGCCACCAAAGCCGACGTGCTCGACGCAATCCGGCGCATGGCGCAATTGCAGATCGACACGATCCATGTGGTCGCGCGCAGCCCTTATCTCGTGCTTTTTAGCCGGCTCGGCGCCTACTCGCAACACTGGCTCGACGAGCATCTCGCCGAAGGCAAACTCTTCGAGTACTGGTCGCATGAAGCCTGTTTCGTGCCGATCGAAGACTACGGTCTGCTGCGCCATCGCATGCTGGACCCGAGCGGCATGGGCTGGAAATACGCGGCCGACTGGCACGCCAGGCATCGCCGCGAAATCGACAAGCTCCTTGAGCACATTCGCGCGAGCGGCCCGGTTCGCTCGGCGGATTTCGCGCGCGAGTCCGGCAAGGGTAACGGCTGGTGGGACTGGAAGCCGGAGAAGCGTCACCTGGAAGTGCTGTTTGCGATCGGGCAACTGATGGTGACGGAGCGGCGCAATTTTCAGCGCGTCTACGATGTGACCGAACGCGTGTTGCCGAACTGGAACGACGCTCGCGATCTGCCGCCGGCGCATGTCGTCTCCAGCGAACTGCTGCGCCGCACCTGCCGGGCGCTAGGTGTCGTGCGGGCCGACTGGGTGGCGGACTACTATCGGCTGCCGCGCCGTCCGTATCGCGATGATCTTCGGGCGCTGGCCGATCAGGGCGAGTTGATCGCCGTGCAGGTGCCCGGCTGGAAACATGACACATTCGTGCATCGCGATTTCGCGCCCTTGGTCGACGACGCTGCGAGCGGCAAACTCGCGTCAACCGTGACGACCGTGTTGTCGCCGTTCGACCCCGTCGTGTGGGACCGCAAGCGAGCGGCCGCGCTGTTCGACTTCGACTACGCGATCGAGTGCTACACGCCGGCGGCCAAGCGCAAGTATGGCTATTTCGTGCTGCCGCTCTTGAGCCGCGGGCGCCTGGTCGGCCGCGTCGATGCCAAAGCGCACCGCGCACAAGGCATCTTCGAGCTGAAATCGGTGCATATGGAAGCGGGCGTGCGCCCGAGCGCCCGGCTCGCCGGCGATTTGCGGCGGGCCTTGCAACGGTGTGCGGATTGGCACGGCACACCGCAATTGCAGATCACGTCGGCAGCGCCGGAATGGATGGAGGCGCTCGGCGCAAACGCGGACTTGGGGGCGAGGGCGAGGGCGAGGGCGAGGGCGAGGGCGAGGGCGGACGCGGATGCGGATGCGAGTACAGACGTGTGAGCCTGATCCCGGCGTCGCCGTGAGCGGATGAGCGGTCAGCGGTCAGCGGTCAGCGGTCAGCGGGTCTGCGGGTCAGCGGTTTAGCGGTCAGCTGTTCAGCGATCAGCGGGTCAGCGGGTCTGCGGTCAGCGGTCAGCGGTCAGCGATCAGCGGTCCAGCGCCCAGCGGTCCAGCGGTTGCTGGCGGCAGGGGCAATCGCAGTCGCAGTGGCAATGGCAGCAGCCCGCGCCAGCGGCACCATCACCGCCATACCAGCACAAAATCAATGCAACGCCGACCACGCAAGCGACAGCGAAAACACCCCGAGCACAACCGACGCGCCCCGCTGCATCTTCGCCGGGTCGAGCCAGCCGAGCCTGCCGCTGCCGAGCGCCGCGCCGAACGCGATCCAGGCAAGCGCAATGGGCGCGAGCAGGCACGCGAACACCAGCATCGCCACCAGGTACGCAGGCCAGTGCGCAAAAGCGTCAGCCGGAAAAATCGTGCCCGCAAAGAGCAGCGCTTTCGGATTGAGCAGCGTCGCGACGAACAGGCTGCGCATGCCGTTCGCTTTCTGCGTGGAGTCGGGCAGCGCGACGGCTGCGCGCCACATGTCGACAGCGAGCCACGCAATGTACAAACCCGCCGCCGCCCGCAGCGCGGCGGGCAGCCACGGCAGCGCGTGCGCGGCCTGCGCGAGAAAGCGTCCCCACACGGAAATGGCAACCAGATAGCCGGCGAGCTCCGCGGCGACGAGCGGCACGGAGCGCCGCACGCCCTGGCGCAGCCCGGCTGATGCAAGCAACGTATTGGTAGGGCCCGGCGTGATCAGCACGACGACAATGCCGACGGCGAACAGCGCGATAGCGGACGCAGAGAACATGGAAAGGCGCAAGGTGAAAAACGGTGCGCCTTTTTATCACAGAAGCGGACGGGCACCACGCGCGGCAACCGGCCGCGATGACCGATCGCAACCGATCACGGCCGATCGCAATCGTCAGTGCCAGGCGGACAAGTCGCGAACGCCGCTTAGTGGTCCAGCTTCGCGCGCATTTCGCGAGCGGCTTCGAGCAACCCTTCGTAGCCCGAACGGGCATGCTCGGGCAGGTCGGGGTCGCCGACCAACGTGCCCAGCGTTTCGATCAGGCTGTACAGAATGCCCTTCGCGGCGCCCGACGCTATGCTGCCGGATGACACCTGTTGATCCACGTGACTCAGCGCCGCGTCGAGGTTTTCCAGATCGGGCCGGTCGCCCGTGGGCGGCTTGGGTGTTACGTCTTGCGTCATGATGATGCATCTCCCCGTTAAAGCGTCATGAACGAGCCATCCATTCACGCTTGTTATATACCGATCAAGCGTTGCCGTCCATTCGCGATCCGCGCGAGTCAAGCCGGCGCACTCGCCGCCCGCCATGCACCGCGGCGACGTGGGGAAAGTTCGCGACATTGCGACGCTTTGCTACAGACCGCCCGCTGCGCTTGCAAAAACCACCCGCAGCGCTTTTAGGGGTGCGCTTTACGCTTCATGTCGCTGCAATGACCGCGCCGCCCGAAGATGCGCCGGCTCATGTCGAATGCGACGAGATTGCCTGCCACCACCAGCAGCAAGCCGATCACCGCCAACGCAGACCACTGGTAGCCCTCGAATACCGTCGACACCGCCAGCGCGACGATGGGAAAGAGCACGGTCGAATAAGCCGCGCGCTCCGGGCCGATGCGCCCGACCAGCATCAGATACGCGGTAAAGCCGATCACCGAGCCGAACACCGAGAGATACGCGAGCGCACCGACGTAACGCGCCGACGGCTCGATCGCGAACGGAAAGCCGGCCAACACGCTGCCCACGGTCAGCACGCTCGCGCCGATCAGCATCGCCCAGCTATTCGTGGCGAACGGATGCAAGCCCATGGCTTGCATCCGGCTCGACAGCAGATTGCCCGCCGAAAAACACAGCGTGCCGAGAAACGCGATGCCCAGCCCGACCCAGGCCGCGTGATCGCCCAGATGCCCGCTCATTTGCTGAATAAACAGACACACAATGCCGACGAGGCCAAGCATCGCGCCGGCAATCGCGGAAGGCTGCAACGGGCGGCCCATGAACAGCCGTCCGTTGAGCGAATTCAGAAGCGGCGCGGTCGAAAACACCACGGCGACGAGCCCGCTCGGCACCACCTGTTCCGCGTAGTAAAAGCACAGAAAGTTGACGCAGAAAAGCGCCAGCCCCTGCGCGACGAGAAAGCGCCAGGCGGCGCGCGGCGGCCACATGGGCCGGCGCATGATGCGCAACAGCGCGAACAGCAGCAGTGCGGCGATCCAGAAGCGCCACGCGATCGACACCGGCGGCGGCACCGCGCCCAGTTGCCATTTGATCGCGATCCACGTCGTGCCCCAGATCAGCACGGTAATCGCATAAAGGAACAGATTCATGGTGAGGCCTGCATACAGCGAGTACGGGCCTCGCACTATGACGCAGCGCGGCTCGCGGAACTTGTCCAGGATTGCGCATTTTTCGGCGTGCATCGCCGCTGCCCGTGTCGTCGCGCGTCGCGAGCCGTATACTCGGCTGATCTCCGCAAAAAACGACAACCGCCAAGCCAGTCCCGTGAACACGAGCGCGCCCGTCCCCGAGACCGATGCCACTGAAACGCCGTTCGGCATTCAGTCGGTGTGTCACACGCTCAGCAGTTCGAATGCGAACCTGGAGCGCTTCGCATGGCTCGGCGACGGCCTTGCCATTGCCGTCTGGACACGCGAGACAGAAGTCGCCGAAACCGTCTACGAGCGGCCCGGCCACCACACACTGTCGTGCTATCTGGACGGCGGCTATCGCACCGAGCGCCAGAAAGTGCCGGGCCGTTACGGCGCGCCGTCGCGGCTGTGCGCGTTGCCCGGCGATCACGAATCGCGCTGGTGGGTGCGCGGGCACATGCACTTCATGCACCTGTATTTCCTGCCGGAACATTTCACGCAGCGCGCTGTGCAGGAGCTCGACCGCGAACCCCGGGAACTGACGCTCGCCGATCGCACGTATTTCGAAGACCCGCGCATCGCCGGATTGTGTCAGTTGCTTGCGAACGAACACTGGGACGATGCCGACGGCCTGCTGCGCACCAACGAAACCGCGCACGAAGTGCTGAGTCTGTTGTTGCGTGCGCAGGGCGTGCGACGCACCGGTGCCGCGCTGAAGGGCGGCTTGTCGGTGGCCACACGGCGGCGCCTGCGCGATTACATCGAGAACCATCTCGCAGAACCGCTCACGCTCGGCGAACTGGCGAAGGTGGCTGCGCTGTCCGAGTTCCATCTCGCGCGGATGTTCCGCGAGTCGTTCGGTTTGCCGCCCGCTGCATGGATCGCGCAGCAGCGCCTGGAACGCGCACGCACGCTGTTGCGCACTACCGCGCTGCCGCTCGCGCAGATCGCCGAGCTATGCGGCTATGCGAACGCCAGTCATTTCAGCCACCGGTTTCGCGAGGGCGTGGGCGTATCGCCGGGCGCGTACCGGCAGGCCGTGGCGATCCGCTAGCGACGTTTGTCGCGCAGCGCGCGGACGCACCTGGAATACCTGTGCGGTTGGGACGAAACGCGCAAGCTATGAAGCCGCAAGCTCTGAAGGCGCACGCCGAATGCTCACGCCACATCATTCATTGCAGCGCCATCGCCAGTACACGAGCGACGTGAATCGCCTCGACACCCGCGCCGTCGTGAATCTGATGGCGGCAGCTCGTACCGTCGGCGACCATGATCGTGCCCGGCTGCATCTTGCGCACCGCGGGCAATAGCGACAACTCGGCCATCGCCTGCGAGGTCGCATAGTGCTCCGCTTCGTAGCCGAAGCTGCCCGCCATTCCGCAGCACGACGACTCCACCGTCGAGACCGTCAGTTCCGGAATCCACTTCAGCACGGTTTGCACGGGCGTAAAGGCGTCGAATGCCTTCTGATGGCAATGGCCATGCACGAGCGCCTGCTGCGTGGCCAGAGGTTTCAGCGCAAGCTGCAAGCGTCCGGCCTGCTGCTCGCGCACGAGAAACTCTTCGAACAGAAATGCCTCGTTGGCGAGCCGCTGCGCTTCGTCGCCAAAACCGTAATGCAGAAACTCGTCGCGCAACGACAGCAGGCACGATGGCTCCAGGCCGACAACCGGCACCCCGCGCTCAACGAACGGCTTGAAGAGATCGAGCATGCGCCGCGCTTCGTGCTTCGCTTCGTCGACGAGCCCAGCCGCGAGAAAGGTGCGGCCGCAGCAGACCGGCCGCTCGCCTTGCCGCGTATTGAAGTGCACCGTGTAGCCCGCTGCCTCCAGCACGCGTTGCGCAGCACGCGCGTTCTCGGGCTCCATGTTGTTGTTGAATGTATCGACGAACAGCAGCACTTCCTTCAGCGCTGCGCCCCGCGAGTTCACGCCCGGCTTCACGTTCGACAGAAACGGCTTGCTAAAGCGCGGCAAGCTCCGGTCACTGGCGAAGCCAACCGAGCGCTTGAACCACGCGGACAGCACCGGCACCTTGTCGGCGAGCGCCATCAGACCCGGCGCGCGGCTCGCCGTTGCCGCATAACGCGGCATGAACGCGACCAGCTTGTCGCGCAGCGTGAGTCCATGGCGCCTCACACGTGCGGCGCGCGCCTCGATCTTGAACTTCGCCATATCCACGCCGGTTGGGCAATCGCGCTTGCACCCCTTGCACGACACGCACAGATCGAGTGTCTCCTTGACGTCGTCGCTGGCGAGGCCCGCTTCGCCGAGCTGCCCGGAAATCGCCAGACGCAACGTGTTGGCGCGCCCGCGCGTGACATGCTGCTCGTCTTTGGTCACGCGATAGCTCGGGCACATGGTGCCCGCGTCGAACTTGCGGCAGTGTCCGTTGTTGTTGCACATTTCAACGGCCTTCGCGAGGCCGCCGGACAGATCGTTGCCGCTGCCCGGCGCGCTCTCGCGTCCCGTCAGCGGATCGCGCTCGACATTCCACGCGGACCAGTCGAGGGCGGTCTCAATGCGCTGTTCACGGTAGCCCGGCGCAAAACGAAAGTTGCTTGCGTCGTCCATTTTTGGCGGACGCACGATCTTGTCTGGATTGAAGCGATTCTCCGGATCGAAGAGCGCCTTGATCTCGCCGAACGCTTGATTCAGTTTTGGACCGTATTGCCACGCGACCCATTCGCCGCGGCATAGGCCGTCGCCGTGTTCGCCGGAATACGCGCCCTTGTATTCGCGCACCAGCGCCGCAGCTTCTTCGGCGATCGCGCGCATTTTCGGCGCGCCGTCGCGGCGCATGTCGAGAATCGGCCGCACGTGCAGCGTGCCGACGCTTGCGTGCGCATACCACGTGCCCTCTGTGCCGTGCCGATGGAACACTTCGGTCAGCCGGCTTGTGTACTCGGCCAGATGTTCGAGCGGTACCGCGCAGTCTTCAATGAAGGACACCGGCTTGCCGTCGCCCTTCATGCTCATCATGATGTTCAGCCCGGCCTTGCGCACTTCCCACAGCGCCTTTTGCGCATTCATGTCCGGCATTTCGACAACCGAGCCAGGCAAGCCGAGATCGGCCATCAACTCGGTGAGCTGGCGGAGCGAGCGCAGTTGCGCGTCGCGCGACTCACCCGCGAATTCCACCAGCAGCACGGCTTGCGGCTCGCCTACCAGCGCCTTCGCGACCACCGGACGAAACGCAGGATTGCTCATCGCCAGATCGATCATCGTGCGATCGACCAGTTCCACGGCAACCGGTTTCAGCTTGACGATGTGCTGCGTGAGATCCATCGCCTGCCAGAAGGTCGGAAAATTGACGACGCCCAGCGTCTTGTGCGCGGGCAGCGGCGCGAGCTTCAACGTCAACTGACGGCTGAAGGCGAGCGTGCCTTCGGAGCCCACCAGCAGATGCGCGAGATTCGCTATGCCGTCGTCGGTATAGGCGCGCGGGTTCTGACAATCGAACAGGTCGATGTTGTAGCCCGCGACGCGGCGCAACACCTTCGGCACGCGCGTCGCTATCTCGTCGCGCTCGCGTTGTGCGATCTGCCTCACGCCTTCCACGATCTGCTGCAAGCGCAGCCCTTGCGGCGGCTCGCGCAAGGAGGCGAAATGCGCTTCGCTGCCGTCGGCGAGAATTGCGTCGATGGCCCCGACGTTGTGCACCATGTTGCCGTATTCGATGGACCGCGAGCCGCACGAATTGTTGCCCGCCATGCCGCCAATCGTGCACTGCGCAGCCGTCGACACATCCACGGGAAACCACAAGCCATGCGGCTTGAGCCATGCGTTCAGATGATCCAGCACGACGCCCGGCTCAACTGTGACGGTGCGCGCTTGTGCATTGAAGTCGACGATGTTGTTCAGCCACTTGCTAGTGTCGATCACAAGCGCTTCGCCGACGGTCTGCCCGCATTGGCTCGTGCCCGCGCCGCGGGCGAGCAGCGGCACTTTTTCGCTGCGCGCAATTTCGAGCGCCGTACGCAGGTCGTCCTGATCGCGCGGCACCACCACGCCGACCGGCATGATCTGATAGATGGACGCATCCGTCGCGTAACGGCCGCGGCTTGCGGCGTCGAACAGCACGTCGCCGCGCAACGCCTTGCGCAAATGTTGCGCGAGCGGCGTTGTCAGCCGCGCCGCCGACGGCACCAGATGAATCGGCTTGACCAGCAAAGCGGAAGTGGGATTCGTCATAACGTCGATGATTGTTGCACTACGTGTGTTGCACTGCATGCAGTACACCAGGGGAATGCGGTGAGGCACAGTGAACGCGGCATGCTGAATGCCCCGAATGCGGTTCAGTAAAGCGTGACGCTGACCGGCGACAGTCCTTCAATTCGTCCGTGTGCCGTGCCCGCGCTTCGCGGGAAAAACATGCCCGTGTATGAACCCGTGGTGACGATCATGTCCGGCGTCACTGCGATACCGCGCGAGCTCGCGTGATTGACGAGCCACGTCAGCAGGCGCCGCGGATCGCCGGCCGGGTTGGCGGGCGTCAACTCCACGACATCGCGTCCGTTGAATTCGAACCGCAGAAGCGGCGCGGCAAACGGGTAATCGTCGTAATACGGCATGAACTCGCCGACAATCAACGCACCGTGGTTCTGCAAATCGGCGAGTTGCGCGAGCCTGTCGACGTCGGGCCACTCGGCGAAACGGCTGGCGACAATCTCGATGGTCGCGCCGAACGAGCCGATTGCCGCGAGCACGTCGGCTTCGCTATACGGCGTTGCTGAAGGCTCGAAGCGGCGGCCGAAGCGGAAAGCGATCTCCAGCTCCAGTCCCAGCGGCGCAAAGTCCGTGCGCGGCAACGTAGCGCCGTCAGAGTGCAGATCGAAATCCGGCAGCGGCGCGCCCTGAATCGGACCATCTGTCGACTTTGCCCCTATCTTCCAGCCGCCGACCCGCGCGCCGGCGATGCCGAGTATCTCGTGCTGGATGGCATAGGCTTCGTCTGCGTTGGCGGGCGCGCTGTTGGGCTCGAGCTTGCCGAGCGTCGCGTGATCGCGGCGCGCATCGGCAAGCAGGCGGCTGAGCGGCGAGGTGCTCGGTTTGATGGCGTCGGCGCGCAAGGACCGGAGCATCGCTTACACGCCCATGCTGGTGGAGACCTGCCCCTTGTCGGCCGCACCGCCTGCAAACTTGCTCTCCGGTTGCATGCGGAACGCCAGCACGACGCCAAGCGCCATCAACAGCATGCTGCCGACAAACGGCAATTCCCAGTTGCCGAAGTAGTCGATCAGGAAACCGCCCACCACCGGCGAGATGATGGCCGCGAGCGCGGAACCCGTATTCATGATGCCGCTCGCCGTGCCCGACGCTTCGGGCGCGATGTCCATCGGGATAGCCCACATCGGGCCAATCGTCATTTCGGCGAAGAAGAAGCCTGACGCGAGACACGCCATCGACAGATACAGGTTGTGCGTGAACATCAGCGGAATCAGCGACAGCAGGCAGAACAGCATGCACAACGAGACCATCCAGCTGCGCGCGCGCTTGAGGTTGCCAGTGCGCGTGTAAATGTAGTCGGTGACAATGCCGCCAAGCGTGTCGCCAACCACACCGGCGAGAAACACCAGCGAAGCGAAGATCGCCGACTTCTTCAATTCGAGGTTATAGCTGTGCAGGAAGTACTGCGGAATCCAGCTGAGGAAGAGCCACAGCGTCCAGCCGTAACAGAAATAGACGATCGTCACGGGCATCATGCGGCGAAACAGCTTGCCCCACGGCACGCCTGCCGACTTCGCTTTCGGGGCGGGCAGAATTTCGAGCTCTTCCTTCGTGATGCGCGGATGGTCTTTCGGGTGCTCGGTGAATGTCAACGCCCACACGACAACCCACAACAGGCTGAACGCACCGCAAATGTAGAACGATTCGCGCCATCCCCAATTCGCCATTACGAGTACGACAATGCCAGGCGCAACCGCATTGCCGACGCGCGATGCCGCATGCGTGATGCCCTGCGCGAAGCCGCGCTTTTCTTTCGCGACCCAGCGCGCCATCGCGGACGTTGCCGCCGGGAAGGTTGCGCCTTCACCGAAACCGAGCAGCACGCGTGCCGCCAGCAGCGAAATCAGGCCGCCCGCAAAACCGGTCAGCAAGGTGGCGATGCCCCACACCGCGCCGCATGCGAGCAACGTGCGCCTTGCGCCGAAACGGTCGCTGACCCAGCCTCCGATAATCTGGAACAGAAGGTAGGGATAAGCGAAAGCCGAGAAAACCAGGCCGACTTCCGTATGCGAGAGATGAAATTCCTTGCCGAAACCCGCCGCCGCCGTACTCACATTGACGCGGTCCAGATAGGTGATGAAGTACATGATGCAGAGCATCACTAGAACAATACTGGTCGCACTGGTCACACGAAACCGCTTCATCGTCTCTCTCCGTTTGCATGTATCGACGGCGCTCCTGAGATGGCGCGCTTCGTCGGTGCGAGGCGGCACGCGCCGCCTCGCCATCGCATTTCAGGGCCGCGTTCTGCGCGCGGCTTCATGATGGAACTGACTTCGTTGATGCCTGCTTGCGTTCTTCGTTTTGTACTGATGCGTTGCCGTGAGCCTGCCGGCGCGGTCTGCCGGCCTGGCTTGCCGGTCGGTTCAGGCTGCCGCTTTTAAACCTGCGGCTTGCGTCGGCTCGCTCAACCAGTTCATAGCGGCAGGCAAGCCGCTTTCCTTGAGCGGCACGCCCGCGAGGCGCAGCCCCATTTCGCAGCCGGCGAGCGTGGCAAGCAGCATCAGGTCGTTGCAGTCGCCCAAATGGCCGATGCGGAACATGCGCCCTTTCATCTTGCCAAGGCCCGTGCCGAGCGACATGTCGAAACGTTCGTAAATGAGCTTGCGAACCGCGTCCGCGTCGATCCCTTCGGGCATCATCACTCCCGTCAGCACCGGGCTATATACGGCCGGGTCCATGCACTGGATCTCGAGTCCCCAGGCTCGCACCGCGCGACGCGTCGCTTCGGCAAGACGCTCGTGCCGCGCAAAAACGTTGTCGAGCCCTTCACCGAGAATCATGTCGATCGCCTCGTGCAGGCCGTAGAGCAGATTCGTGTTCGGCGTGTACGGCCAGTAGCCGGTCTTGTTCATCTCCACTATCTCGTTCCAGTCCCAGAAGCTGCGCGGCAGTTTCGCGTGCTTGCTGGCGGCGAGAGCTTTCGGCGAGATGGCGTTGAAGCTGATGCCCGGCGGCAGCATCAAGCCCTTCTGCGAACCTGAAACGGTGACGTCGACGCCCCACTCGTCGTGGCGGTAATCCGCGCACGCAAGGCCCGAAATCGTGTCGACCAGCAGCAGGGCCGGATGGCCCGCGGCGTCGATGGCGCGGCGCACGGCAGCGATGTCCGAGGTCACGCCTGTGGACGTTTCGTTGTGCACAACGCAGACCGCCTTGATGGAACGCCCGGTGTCGGCGCGCAAACGCTCCTCAATCATCTGCGGCTGAACACCGCGCCGCCAGCCTTCAATACCCGGCAAGCCGAGAAACTCCGGCTTCAGACCCAGGCTTTCCGCCATCTTTTTCCAGAGCGTCGCGAAATGTCCGGTTTCGTACATCAGCACGTGATCGCCCGGGCTCAACGTGTTGGAGAGCGCCGCTTCCCATGCGCCCGTGCCGGAGGCCGGATAAATCACCACGGGCTGCTGCGTCTTGAAGATCTTCTTGATCCCGTCTAGCACCTTCAGACCGAGTTCGCCGAATTCCGGCCCGCGGTGGTCGATGGTCGGATAACTCATCGCACGGAGGATGCGATCGGGCACCGGGCTCGGCCCGGGAATCTGCAGGAAGTGACGGCCGGCGGGATGAAAATCTAACTTCAGCATTACGCTCCTCCGATTGAATTTTGCATGCAAAAAACTATATCAGACGTCCGGGACGACTAGAAAGGCAAAAATTGCCTTAGCGGACAGGTGTTTACCCGCGCTCTTACGCCGCTCGCGGTGATCCGATAAAATGAAGTCAACGAGGCCTCAGGTACGTTTGTATGCAAAATTCCGAATTTGAAGGCAGCTTGCCGGCGTCGCCGGCACTGCCGAAGGTCGAGCGGCAACGCTTGCATGACACGGTGGTCGAGCACATTCGACGGTTTATCGTCGAAGGTGTGTTGGAGCCCGGCAAGAAGCTGAACGAGCGCGAGCTGTGCGAAACGCTCGGCATTTCGCGCACGCCGTTGCGCGAGGCGCTGAAGGTGTTGGCCGCCGAAGGGCTGATCGAAATTTCACCGAACCGCGGCGCGTCGGTGTCGAAAATGTCCGAAGCAGAGTTGCGCGAGACTTTCGAACTGATGAGCGGGCTGGAGGCTTTCTCCGGCGAACTTGCCGCCGAGCGGATGACTGCCGCCGAACTCGCCGAGATCAAGGCGTTGCATTACGCAATGCTCGCGTGCCGCGCGCAAAACGACCTGGCTGGGTACTACAGCCGCAATCAGGCGATTCACGACAAGATCAATGAAGCCGCGCGAAATTCGGCGTTGCGACAGACTTACGTGTCAGTGAACCGGCGCTTGCAGGCGCTGCGCTTTCGCTCCAATTTCCAGATCCCGAAGTGGGACCGCGCGATTCATGATCACGACGAGATGCTCAAGGCACTCGAGGCGCGGGACGGCAAGAAGCTGAGCGCGATTTTGCGGCAGCATCTGCTGGACAAGCGCGATGCGGTGTTGCAGGTGCAGGCGCGGGACGAGGCTGCTGCGGGGTCGGGGTTGAAGGCTTGAGAGCGGGGACGTCAGAGTAGAAATGCTGCGAGTTGTCCACGCAAAGTGTTCGCAAACCTGTGGACAACGTTCGCATAGCCAACGTAAGTGATTGACGCGAAGGACCAATTGGCGCGCGGTCGATGTATGGGCAGCGCAGGGGCGGCGGAAGTAGGCGTCATGCAGTCAGGACGAACGCCCGTAGAACACGTCTTCCACTTCGTTGTATCTGGCCTGCGCACCGAGCGCTTCGTTTGTCATGAGGATGATGAACAATGCCGGGACTGTCGCATACAGACCAGCGGGAGCGATCGTGACGTCCAGAAAGATTCCCAGAAGACCGCACATACAGACGATCCCGAGAGTCGTCAGCGGCCTGAAGTAACGCAGTCCAAACTGCGGTTCGGCAGGCGCTGCCGCCCTTTGCGTACCCGTCACGTTGAGCACGATGCCAGTACCGCCCGACGTGGCAACGATCTGCATGCCCTGGCCGTGCTGCACCATCTCGGCGGCCAGTGCCTGTGCTAGTA
>NZ_AWZV01000036.1 GCF_000472545.1 Burkholderia sp. WSM2232
CGTTTGCAGGCCCATGTCGCGCAGCGCCTTCGCGCATTCCAGACCCAGCAGGCCACCGCCGATCACCGTGCCGGTCTTCGAGCGCGCGCCGCATTCCTGCATTGCTTCGAGATCCTCGATAGTTCGGTAGACGAAGCAATCGCGCCGCTCGCGGCCCTGCACCGGCGGCACGAACGGCGAGGAGCCGGTGGCGATCACGAGCTTGTCGTAGGCGAGCGTTTCGCCGGTGGCGAGCGTGACCGNGCGCGCGTTACGGTCGATCGACACGGCTTTTGCATTGAGCTTGAGCAGCACGTTCTCGCGCTCGAAAAAGCCCGGCTCGACAAGCGAGAGGTCGTCCGCGGACTTGCCCGAAAAGAATTCCGACAGATGCACGCGGTCGTAGGCGGGACGCGGCTCTTCGCACAGCACGGTGATGTGCAGTGCAGCCTTCGGATCGTCGACGAGACATTCGAGCAGCTTGTGACCGACCATTCCGTGACCGATTACGACCACGTTCATGACAGAGGCTTGGTTCGTTTGCGATGCGGTTCGCGACATGATGTGTCCGGCAATAAAAAAGCGTCCCGCGGATGCAATCGCTACTGCGACTGTATTCGGGGGACGCCGTTGTCCAAAACCAGTAATCGGGGAAACAGACTGCTTGCTGCAAATTGGCAGGATCGCCGTTGATCCGCAGCCTTATTAATGCAAGGCCCATGCCATTCAGGCAGAACTTCCTGAACGCCCCGCCCCGTGGGCTTACCGCGAGTCTTGCCGCACTGGCTGCACGCCGACGCCCGACGCATTCCGATGCATGAAGGCGCAATGATGGTGCGACGCAGCACCTTCGGCGTGCAACGCGCAGCCGCACGGCATGCGCGAGGCGCGCCAGAAAGCCGGGTTAGTTGGCCACGCTCTGGGTGCTCGCGGCGGCGAGCGCACGCTCTCTCAACGCCGCTTCGCGCGCCTTGTGCTCGCCGCTAAAGCGCACTGCCAACGCACACAACGCCGACAGCGTGACGAGCACGCCGAGCGTCGCGAGGGTCTGCTGTATGCCGCCTATCCCTTTCATCAGGAAGCCCGCCGCCACTGCACCGACATTGCCGCCCGCGCCGATGATGCCGGCCACGCCGCCGAGCGCCTTGCGATCGATAAACGGCACCAGCGCATAAGTCGCGCCGCACGCCATGTGAGTGAACAGCCCGAACACCAGCATCGCGACGAGTGCAGGCGCGATGCTGTTCGCGTGCGCGAAACACATGAGGCCGAGCCCCTCGCCGATCATCAGGGCGCACAGCAGCGTGGAGCGCACTTCGAGACCGCGCCGCGCGGCAGCCCGGTCCGATACCCAGCCGCCCAGCGCGCGGGCAAAGAGCGCGAGCAGTCCGAAGCTGCCCGCGGCCATGCCGGCTTCCTTCAGCGACAGATGGAAATGGTCGACGTAATAGATAGCCGCAATGTTGTGGATGAACACCTCCACCCCAAAGCACGCCGCGTAGGTGATGAAGAGCATCCATACGCGGTAGTTCGCGCAGGCCGTGCGAAAGCTCGCCCAGCCACCCTTCTTGCCGCCGTCGATGGTCACGCCCTGTGCACGCAGTTCGCTGAAGTTGCCTTGCGGGCAGTCCTGCGTGAAGCGCCAATAGAACGCGGCCATCACCGGCATTGCGAGACCGGGCACCACCAGCGCCACACGCCACGCGGACGACTCGCCCACGCCCAGCACGATGATCGCGGCGAGCAGCAACGGAATCAGCGCCTGCGCGGCGCCCGCTCCGGTGTTGCCCCAACCCGCGGTAGTCGCGTTCGCCGTGCCCACCACGTTCGGCGCGAACATCATCGACGTGTGGTATTGCGTGATCACGAAGCTCGCGCCGACCGCGCCGATTAGCAGACGGCACAGCAGAAAGCTCTCGTAGCCCGTGGACACCGCAGCACCGAGCACCGGCAACGCACCGATGAGCAAGAGCCCCGAGTACACCTTGCGGGGTCCGTAGCGATCGCACATCGGGCCGACCACGAGCCGCACGAGAATGGTCACAGCCACGGCGGCGATGTTGATGTTGGCGACCTGGTCGGCGGAAAGCCCGAACTCGCGCTTGATGAGCGGCATCAGCGGCGCGCAGGCGAACCACGCGAAAAAGCACACGAAAAAGGCCATCCACGTGAGATGGAAGGCGCGCATGGCCGGTGTGCGCAGGCTGAAAAGGTCTATGCGGATTGCTTTGTCTGCCATCGTCGTTCCAGAAACAAAAAAGCGTCCCGAGAAACCGGTCGCGTGACTGGTTTCAGGGGACGCCGTTGTCCAAAGCTGCTCGTTACTGCTTGCGTGTATCGTGCTGCGAATGCATTTGGGAAGAATCGCCGTTGATCCTTTGCGGATGCACTATGCAAAGGCTATGCCATACAAGGCAAGTGTCGAAGCGATGCGGGTTTGCGCGACAAAACGCCAGTCGCCCTGGATTCAGGGCGTCGTATTTTGACGCGCCGAGGCACAGCGATGGTGCGGGTTCACAGCAACGGGGCGTCGCGCCCCAGGACCTCCGGAGCGGCGAGCTTCTGCGCGCGGCGGGTTTGAACAGGCAGATCGTTGTCGCTTGCAAAGCGCATGACGAAGTCGAAGGCGTCGGCGCACACTGAGCGCAACTCCTCCGAAACAAACAGGCACTTGGTCCCCGCATCGACAATCGGCATGGCGAGGCGCGTGCACGCGACATGAATGCCCGGCCGCCGCTCGCCGACGAACAGCGTAATGACGCCGCTCAGTCGTTCGGGCCAGTCGCCTGGCCGGAAGATCTTCTGCGAGTGAGTGATGCCCATGATCAGATAGCCCTGAATGGCGCCTTCAATCGTCTCTTGCGTGATGAGTGGTATCCGGTCCATGCCTGTCGCTACCCGCCAGCTGGTGAGGGTCTGTCCACGTCGCTCTCGTCGCCCGGCACATCGCGAGAGGCGATCTTGAGTTGCCGAAGCTTGTGATACAGGGTCTTTTTCGGCGTGCCCAGTTCGATGCTGGCTTCCGCGACGTTGCCGTTATGACGCCGCAACATGTCTTCGATCAGCATGCGCTCGAAGTACGCAAGCTGCTCGGCCAGCGTGCCGCCCTTGCTCGCGTTGCCGCCCTCGCTCAGCAGACTGTCGCCCGATAACCCCAGCACGAAACGGTCGGCGACGTTCTGCAACTCGCGCACGTTGCCCCGCCACGGATGCGTCATCAGCTCCGAGAGCTGCGATGCCGACACGATCGGCGCGGGCTGTCCGAAACGGCGCGCGGCCGCCAGCACGAAATGCTCGAACAGCAAGGGCACGTCTTCGCGCCGTTCACGCAGAGGCGGCAATTCGATCTGCGCGACGTTCAGGCGGTACAGCAGGTCGGAGCGGAACTGCCCTTCGCTGGAAAGCTGCATGAGGTCCGCCTTGGAGGCGGCAATGATCCTGCAGTCGACCGCGATAGGCTCGTTCGCGCCAAGGCGCTCCACTGTGCGCTCCTGCAGCACACGCAGCATCTTGATCTGCAGCGACACCGGCATGGTTTCGATTTCGTCGAGAAAAAGCGTGCCGCCATGCGCCCATTCGATCTTCCCCACCCGCTTCTTGATCGCGCCGGTGAAGGCGCCGGCTTCATGCCCGAACAGCTCGCTTTCGAAAATCTGTTCCGGCAGGCCGCCGCAGTTCAGCGCAACGAAATGCCGGTCGCGTCGCGCGCCGAACTCGTGCAGGCTGCGCGCGATCAGTTCCTTGCCGGTGCCGGTCTCGCCGGTGATGAGCACCGACACCGACGTATCCGCGAGACGCAGTATCTTCTTGCGCACCTCGGCCATTGCCGGGGACTTGCCGAGCACGAGCGCCTCGATGCCCTGCCAGTTGTGAAGCGCGGCGCGCAAGCCCTGCACCTCCAGCGTGAGGCGGCGTTTTTCGACTGCGCGCGCCACTCTGCGCGCAATATGGTCCGACGAAAACGGCTTTTCGATGAAGTCATACGCACCTACCTGCATCGCGCCGACGGCGGTGGAAATATCCGCGTGACCGCTGATCAGAACCACCGGAATCTGCGCGTCGATGGCCATGACCTTGTCGAGCAGTTGCAGACCGTCGACGCCCGGCATTCTCACATCCGACACGATCACGACAGGGGCGCCGGGCGCGACTTCGGCGAGCGCCCCGGCTGCGCCCGCGTATGCGGACACCCGCATCCCCGCCAGCTCGACGGCCTGCTGGACGCCGAAGCGCACGTTCTCGTCGTCCTCCACGACGAGAACCCGGATTTCATCTCCCATCGGCTACTCCCTTTGCTGATGCAAACTCGATAGTGAAGCGCGCGCCGCCCTCGTTGCGATTGGCAGCCGCAATCTTCGCGCCGAACGCTTCGACGATGCGCGAGGTAATCGCAAGCCCGAGCCCCAGGCCGTGACCGCGCGGCTTGGTCGTGACGAACGGTTCGAACAGATGGTCGAGCACGTCCTGCGCGATACCGGCGCCGCTGTCGTCAATCGAGAAAAGCACGCGGGCCTTGTCGGCGGACTCAACCGCTTCGAGCACGATTACGCGCTTTTCTTCGTGGCGGACCGCGTCGAGCGCATTGCCCAGCAGATTGACGATAACCTGCTGCAACTGGCTCGCCTCCGCAGACACCAGCGTGCCCGGCGCAATCCGCACGTCGAGCTGCACGGACTCGTCGCGAATCCGTGCATCGTAGATGAGGCAGGCACGGGCCACCGCTTCGTCGAGCGACACCGCGACGCGTTCCACAACCGGCTTGCGTGCAAATGCCTTGAGTTCGCCAGTGAGCGTGGCCATGTTGTCGACGAGTCCCGACACCCGTTCGAGGTTGGCGACTGCATGCGCCGGCTGGTTCCGCTCGAAAAACGTACGCGCGTTATCGCACAGCGTCCGGATCGCGACGAGCGGCTGACTCAACTCGTGCGTGAGACCGGCGGCCATCTGCCCAAGCACCGCGAGCTTGCCCGCATGCACGACTTCCTGCTGCGATGCGCGCAGGCGCTCTTCGGTGCGCTTGCGCTCGGCAATTTCCTGCTGCATCCGTTCGTTGGCTTGCGTGAGCGCCGCGGTACGCTGCGCGACCGTTGCTTCGAGTTCGTCGTTCGCACGGCGCAGCGCGTCCTGTGCTTTCAGTTTCTCGGCAATCGTGCGGCGCCGCTGCACTGCATACAGCGCATAAAGCCCTGCGATCAGAAAGCCTCCTGTCACGAAGCCGAGCGCGAGTTCCTGCTGACGCCGCGCGCTCGCGACGTCGAGCAGCACCATGATCGAGTCGCCCGCTTGCGGCGCAGGCCGCGCCATCACGAGATAACGCGTGGTGTGCAGAGGACGGCGCGGATCGGGAAAGCGGCCGAGCCACGCGTCCGCGCCCCATTCGCCGACGCGCTGATAGTGCAGCGGTTCGACATTGCGGCCTGCGTATTGCCGCGAGGCCTGGATCTCGCGTTGCTGTTGCGAAGTGATGGGCCGCAGCGCCGCAAACTTCCACGCGGCCACGGTCGAGATGACGATCACGCCGTTGCGGTCGATCACCATCGCGGCCTCGTTTGGCCGGCGCCATGCCGACTCGAGTTCGTCGACGCTGATCTTGACCGCAGCCGCGCCGATCGGCGTGCCGCCGTCGCGCACCGCGCTTGCGAAGTAAAGCCCGGGAATGCCGGTATTGGTGCCGATACCGAAGAAGCGCCCCGCGCCGCGCGCGAGCGCGTCCTTGAAATAAGGCCGGTACGACACGTTGGTGCCGACGAAGCTCACCGGCTGATTCCAGTTGCTTGCGGCGATTACCGTGCCTTGCCGGTCGATCACGTCGACCGCGACGCTGCCCGCCTCCTGATTGACCGCTTCCAGATAGAGGTTGACGTCATGCAAAAGCACAGCGGAAGCGCGCGGCCCGGCTTTTAGCAACGCGCGCACGCTGTCCTGTCGCGCGACGATGGCAGGCATCGTCTCGAAGCGCCCCAATTCGCTCTTCAGGCTCGCGCCGTACAGGTCGAGCTGATGCGCGCCCGCCTCGGCGAGCGCGTCGATGGCGCGATTCCACGCGAGCTCGACCGCTGCCGCGGCCATGCCGGCATACAGCACCGCCGCAACCACCCACGCCCACAGCGGTATCCCCTTTATTCTCACCTGATGTCGACCTCGCGTAGACCCGATGCTCGCCCACCGCACGCGCGAGAGGCGCCGCGGCGCCGCGTCACGCTCCATGCGCGAGCGCAACCAGCGTAACCGTGACGACGATAGCGCCGCCAATGCGCGTGGCGATCTGCGCGAACGGCATGAGTTGCATGCGGTTGGCCGCCGTCAGGATCGCGACGTCGCCCGTGCCGCCCTGGCCGCTGTGACATGCGTTCACGATAGCGGTGTCGATAGGGTACATCTTAAGCCTGCGGGCAACCACAAAGCCGGTGCCCATCAGCGTCGCGACCGTTGCGACGATGGTCACGATATTGGCAAAGGTGAACGCGGCAATCAGCTTGTCCCACGGCGTCATGGCAACGCCAATGGCGAACAGCAGCGGGTACGTCACCGCGCTCGAGAAGAACTTGTAGACGACGAACGCGCCCTCCTGCAATTGCGGCGACACTGCGCGCGCCAGTTTGACGAGCACCGCGAGGAACAGCATGGCAACCGGCGCGGGCAGGCCGAACAGGTTGCGGCACATCAGGCCGAGCAGATACAGCGTGATCGCGGTGATACCGGCCGCCGCGATATGCGTGACGTCGATATGGCCGCGAAACTCTGCTTCCGCAGGAGCCAGTTCGTCGCTCTCGCCGATCTGCAAGCGCCCCTTGCCGGTGAGATGCGGCAAGCGCTTGCCCAGCATGTCGAGCGCGCCCGACAGGACGATCGCGGTGAGACTGCCGAGCATGACGGGCGGCAGGACCTGCGCGAACAGTTCGCCTTGCGGCAGGTGCATGATTTCCGAATAGCCGACCGACAGCGGAATCGCACCTTCGCCCACACCGCCCGCCATGATCGGCACGACGATATAAAGCAACGTATGGCGCGCGCCGAGTCCAAATGCCGAGCCCACCGCAACGCCGACAATGGCCGCCGCCAGCGAACCCAGCGCAAGCGGCACGAAGATCTTCACAAAGCCCCTGATCAGCACGCGCCTGTCCATGCTGAGAATACTGCCGACGATAATCGACGCGATGAACAGATACAGGAAGTTGGTCGACTTCGTGAACTCGGTCGTGAGATGCAGGATCGGCTTGGGCAGCACATGGTAGTACGTGAGCGCCGAAGGCACGAAGGTCGCGCAGATCGCAGCGGCGCCGATATTGCGCAGAAGCGGCAGGCGCTTGCCAAGCTCGGCGCACGTGAAACCGAAGAACGCGAGCACGGCGATGGCCATTGAAATCTCACCGGGCATCTTGCCCGTCACGGCGAAGCCGACAATCAGCGCTAGCAGAATGAAATAGACCGGCAACGGGATAATGCCGATACGGTATTCCATCAACTTCCACCAGCCTTCAGGCCAGAAGCGGGTGGTCGAGGTGGACTGCTGCACGGCTTCGGGCGCGAGGCTCGAACGCGGATCGTCGTGGGTCTGGGCGGGTGTGGACAAAACATGTCTCCTTGTCTTGGCGCGCCTCGCTGGCGTGGCGCGTCGCATTTCGATGCGGATGTCGGCGCATCCGGCTGTGGCTCGTCGAGCCGGTCGTGGGCAAACGTCAGGAAAACCCGGGCAAATTGAAGATGAAGTGAAGCGCGCGGCTTTAGCGTCGCGCGAGCCGGCTGGGCAAATGCAGGGTCATGAATGTCTCCGTGGGGTCTTGTGAATGGCGCTCGAGGCGCTCGTGGATGCTTATAAGGCAAGCCCTATGCCAATGGCCGGCCCTGCCAGGATTTCCGCAAGTGACTGATTCCGCAATGGAATTTTGCGTGGAGACGGAAGCGGGAAGCAGCGCATTCCGAGAGTTCAGAATTGGCGCCTATGAGAAGGCCGAGAGTTCAGCCGTCGCCCGGGTGCTCGGGCGACTCGTGCAACGTGACTCATGCAACGTAAAAGAATGCGCCCCAGGCACGAGCCTGGAGCGCCGTGCGGGAAAGCGCGCAGGTGCAGGTGCTGGCGGAGGCGGGGGCTGAGGCGAAGGCGGAAACCGGCCTCAACCGTCCGTGGACAGCGTGAGCGCTTCCCACGTCGCGATTTCGTCAGACAGTGCAGTCAGTTTCCTGCGCACGAGACCCAGCGCGTCGCTCCCGAGCAGAAGATGCGCGGGCGGCTGCGCCGACGCGATCGCAGCCAGCATCGCGCGCGCTGCTTTCACCGGGTCGCCCAACTGCTTGCCGCTCTTCTCTTCGCGAGCCTTGCGCAGCGGATCGAACAGCGCGTCATAGTCGGAAATGGAGCGCGGCGTGCGTGACATGGAGCGCCCTGCCCAATCGGTGCGAAAGGAGCCCGGCGCGACGGCGGTCACATGAATGCCCAATGGCCGCACCTCCTGCCCGAGTGCTTCCGAGATTCCTTCGAGTGCAAACTTGCTGCCGCAGTAGTACGAGATGCCGGGCATGGTGATGAAGCCGCCCATCGACGTGATGTTGAGAATGTGGCCGCGCCGGCGTTGGCGCATGTAAGGCAGCACGGCTTTCATCAGCGCCACCGCGCCGAACACGTTCACTTCGAACTGTCGGCGCAGGTCGGCAAGCGGCGCCTCTTCCATGACGCCTTCGTGGCCATACCCGGCACTGTTCACGAGCACATCCACGGGGCCGACACTTGCCTCTATGTCGGCTACGACGCCGTCGATCCGGTCGAAGTCGGTCACGTCCAGCAGGCGGCCGAACGCCCTGCCCGGCGCGAGCGCCTCCAGCTCCGCTCTCGCGGCCTCGCTTCGCACGGTGCCGACCACACGATGACCTGCCTGCAGCGCCTCCCGTGCAAGAGCGCGGCCGAAGCCGCTGCTGGCGCCGGTAATGAGCAAAATCCTGTTCGATGTCATGAGATGCCTTTCCTGGAGTTAAACGGAAAGTGCATACTATTCTTCCGGCCTCATAAGTTTGAGGTCGAATCATGGCTTTTTATTGCCTATTTCTATGACAGCTCGAATAACAAACAAGATGAGCCGTGGCGCGTCGCGCGCGCCTTCCCGCCGAACCCACCAGACAATGATCGGGCTCGTGCGTGCGCTCGCCCCCGAGGAAGGCTACAACCTCACGGCGCTGGCGAGCGTGCGCGTGCTGCGCTCGGATCGCAGCCTGACGTCGACGCCGGTGCTGTATGACCCGGGCATCGTGATCGTTTGCCAGGGACGCAAGCGCGGCTACTTCGGCGACCAGCTCTATGTGTACGACGAGCAGCACTATCTGGCGATTTCAGTGCCGGTGCCGTTTACGATGGAGACCGACGCCGATGCACAGCGTCCGCTGCTCGCGATCTACCTGCATCTCGACTTCAAGCTGGCTGCGGAACTGATTGCGCAGATAGAAGGTCACGTGCTGCCGCACAGCGGACACGCGCCGCAAAGCATGATGTCGAGCCCGCTCGACAAGCCCTTGCGAAACACCGTACTGCGCCTGCTCGAAGCGCTGAACCGGCCGCTCGACGCAGCAGTGCTGGGCCCGTCGCTGCTGCGCGAGCTGTACTTTCGGGTGCTGACCGGCCCGCAGGGCGATGCGATGCGCGCGGCGCTCGGCATGCAAGGTCAATTCGGCAAGATTGGCAAAGCGCTGCGCCGCATCCATTCCGACTACGCGAGTGCGCTCGACCTCGCACTGCTCGCGCGCGAGGCCGGCATGAGCATTCCCACGTTTCACGCGCATTTCAAGGCCGTCACGCAGACCTCTCCGATGCAGTACGTGAAATCGACGCGCCTGCACCAGGCCCGCTTGCTGATGTTGCGGCAGGACATGTCCGCGGAAACCGCGAGCGTGGCTGTCGGCTACGCGAGCACGTCGCAATTCAGTCGGGAATTCAAGCGGCTTTTCGGGCTGACGCCCGCTGCGGAAGCGCGACGCATGCGTGCCAGTTTCGCGATTCCGCCCGCGCATACCGGGTCCGAATACGTGTCCTCGCATTGAACCGATAGACGGACCATCACGCGGCAGAGAGCGCCCGCTTCGATTCGCGGCTTCTCACCAGGGCCAACATTGGTTGTGGCGCGGCGCGCCCGGAAAGCGGCTGACTAGCGAGCGAATCGCGCTAACCCTGGCCTTCGCCCTAGCCCGCCGTGCCCTCGTACGCCGCCCTCAATGCGGCGACATCGAACTTGACCATTTTCATCATTGCCTCGGCCGCGCGCCGCGCCTTGTCAGCGTCGGGGTCGCCCATCATCGCGATGACATCGGCCGGCGCAATCTGCCACGACACGCCAAAGCGGTCTTTCAGCCAGCCGCACGCCTCGGGTGCGCCGCCGCCTTCGAGCAGCGCATCCCAGTAGCGGTCGATTTCAGCCTGATCCGCGCAACTGACGAGAAGCGATACCGAGTGATTGAACGTGTCGTTGCCGCTCGAGCTCATTGCGTAGAAAGTCTGGCCGAACAGCACGAACTCGACCACTTTGGTCGCGCCGGCGGCTGGCACCCCCGTGACCCGAACGACGCGCGAGTCCGGAAAGATGCTCGTGTAGAAGGCCGCGGCCTCTTCGGCCTCGTTCGAATACCAGAGAAAAGGGGTGATCTTCTGAATTGTCATCGCGAGTCTCCTGTCAGTATCGGTCAGATGGCGGCCAACTGTATGCCGCTATGAGGACGACGAAGCAGCGCCCGCGGAATCGACACGGCAGGGGAAATTATTTTTCTTCTCTAACGGTTCCCGCCTGACGTGCCGGCGTGACCGTCGCGGCCGTCGCCCCATCGGAGCCGATTATAGGCAACGGTGCGCTTCGCGATGCGGGCCGCTGCGCCCGCCCGCATCGGCGCGGCAGGACCGGACGCGCCTGCCCGAGGGGCGGCGGCCGGGACTAACGCCGCGACCGCCCCCGATGCATGACTACAACGCGAGACCTAGTGGCTCGCGCCCTCTACCGCGCCGATGCCGGTTTCGGAGCGCACCGCCTGGGCGTCGAAGCCGGCCTGGTCGATGCGTGCGCGCGCCGATTTGTCGGTGACCGAAAACAGCCAGATCCCGGCAAAACCCACTGCCATAGAGAACAGCGCAGGCGACGCATAGGGGAACGGCGCGCTCGCGAAGTGAAACACGTCGACCCATACCGCCTTTGAAAGCACCGTCAGCAGCACGGCCGACAGAAGACCGAGGAAGCCGCCTATTGCCGCCCCGCGCGTCGTGCAGCCGCGCCACAGCACCGACAGGAACAGCACCGGAAAATTGGCCGAAGCCGCCACCGCAAACGCCAGCGACACCATGAACGCGATGTTCTGCTTTTCGAACACGATGCCGAGCACGACAGCGACGACGCCCAGCACCACAGTCGTGATACGCGACACGAAAAGCTCATTCGCGCTCGAGGCCTTGCCGTGCTTGAACACGGTCGCATACAGGTCGTGCGACACGGCCGACGCGCCGGCGAGCGTGAGCCCCGCGACCACTGCAAGAATCGTCGCGAACGCCACCGCCGAGATGAAGCCGAGGAACACGTTGCCGCCCACCGCACTCGCCAGATGCACCGCCGCCATGTTGCTGCCGCCGAGCAGCTTGCCGGCTGCGTCCTTGAACATGGGGTTGGTGCTCACCAGCACGATCGCACCGAAGCCGATGATGAACGTGAGAATGTAGAAATAGCCGATCCACGTAGTGGCCCAGAACACCGACTTGCGTGCCTCCTTCGCATTGGGCACGGTAAAGAAGCGCATCAGGATGTGCGGCAGGCCGGCCGTGCCGAACATCAGCGCGATGCCAAAGGAAATGGCCGAGATGGGGTCCTTGATGAAATTGCCCGGCCCCATGATCGACGCTTTCTTTTCGTGCACTTCAACAGCCTTGGCGAACAGCGCTTCGGGGCTGAAGTGAAATTGCCACAGCACCATGAAGGCCATGAACGACGCACCCGCGAGCAACAGACACGCCTTGATGATCTGCACCCACGTCGTAGCGGTCATGCCGCCGAACAGCACATAGACCATCATCAGCGCGCCGACTATGACCACCGCGATCCAGTACTCGAGTCCGAACAGCAGCTTGATGAGCTGGCCTGCGCCCACCATCTGCGCGATCAGGTAGAAGGCGACGACGACGAGCGTGCCGGATGCGGCAAAGGCGCGGATCGGGCCTTGCTTGAAGCGGTAAGCGGCCACGTCGGCGAACGTGAAGCGGCCAAGATTGCGCAGCCGCTCCGCCATCAGGAA
The DNA here is from genome assembly GCF_000472545.1 of Burkholderia sp. WSM2232. Taxonomy (GTDB): domain Bacteria; phylum Pseudomonadota; class Gammaproteobacteria; order Burkholderiales; family Burkholderiaceae; genus Paraburkholderia. Next base: position 12,229 of record NZ_AWZV01000036.1, read on the forward strand.
CGTGATGATCGGCCAGCCCACGAGAAAGCCGATCGAGTAGATGAGACCGTCGTAGCCGTTCGTGTAGACCGCAGCAGAAATGCCGAGGAACGAGGCGGCGGACATGAAGTCGCCCGCAATCGCAAGGCCGTTCTGGAAGCCCGTAATGCCGCCGCCCGCCGTATAGAACTCGGCCGCGGAACGCGTCCTTCGCGCAGCCCATTTGGTGATGAAAAGCGTCGCGATCACGAACGCGACGAACATGCAGATTGCGGTCCAGTTGGTCGGCTGCTTGACCGCCTGGCCCAGATCGGCGCCTGCCGCGAAGCAGGTCGAAGAAGCGGCGAAGAGCGCGGCCGCAGTTCCGGATCGGCGCGTATTCATACCGCCTCCCGCTTGATCTGGTCGGTGAGTTCGTCGTACGCACTGTTCGCGCGCCGCACGTAAAAGCCCGTGATCACGACTGTAAACACGATCACGAAGAGTCCGATCGGCATGCCCCACGTGGTAACGCCCGCGCCGAGCTTCGCCGACAGCACGTCCTTGTCGAACGCAATCAGCAGCACGTAGCCGTAGTAGACGATCAGCACGAGCGCCGTCAGCGTCCAGCCGAGCCGCGAGCGCTTTCGCACCAGTTCGCGGTAGGCCGCGCTCGATCTGATCTTGTTCGCGAGTTCCAGGTCCATCTCCGTCTCCTGCATGAGTATCTTTCGCCGCGTGCACAGTGCCCTGCTGTGGACGAGCCACAGTCATGGGACGTTTTCGCGCGCCGAGGTAGTTCGCTGGGAATGCAAGCCAATGCGCTCGCGCATGCGATGTGTTCTGGTTGTTTCGATGCGCTCGACCATACGTTAAGAGCGGCCCCTTACCCGGTTCTTACGGCGAGCGTTTTCCTGTGACGGGGTTTACGCGGAGAGCGGCGCGAGTGCGCAAGACAGGCCGCGGCCGATTGGCGCGGCAGAAATGGAGCGGGTTCCGGCAGCGCGAAGCCGTCGCGCCTAGCCGGAACCCACGTTCAATACATTCGACGATTGACCCGATAGACCGAGGCCTTCGTTAAACCCTGGTTAAACGATAGTCAGCGTCACGTCGATGTTGCCACGCGTTGCGTTCGAGTACGGGCAGACGATATGCGCCTTGTCGACCAGTGCCTGCGCAGCGTCGCGAGCCATGCCCGGCAGCGAGATCTTCAATTCCACTTCAATGCCGAAGCCGTTGGGAATCGCGCCGATGCCGACGCTGCCGTCGATCGAGACGTCCGCGGGAATCGCAATCTTGTCGCGAGCCGCCACGAACTTCATCGCACCGAGGAAGCACGCGCTGTAGCCGGCCGCGAACAGTTGCTCAGGGTTGGCGCCGTCGCCGCCTGCACCACCCAGCTCGCGCGGCGTGGTCAGCTTGAAATCCAGCTTGCCTTCCGGAACGACGGCACGGCCGTCACGGCCTCCGGTTGCGTGAGCATGAGCGCGATACAGAACTTTTTCGATCGACATGGTGAAGCTCCTTTTGAACAGGTTTGAAGTTGCCTCTCTCTATAACGATAGAGGCGAATGCAAAGCATGAGACAGACATATACCGCTTTGAATCTACCAGCGCGTTACCTTTTCTATCTACTGAAAGATAGACACATCAGCAAATCAGAACCCACCGATGGCGCTTGCCACTATGGCTGCGAGCGCTGTCACCGAACAACCCTAACCGAGGCCTCGACATCTTCGAGCCGCGCCCTTGTATTGAACAGCCGGCTTGCCAGCACACTGCCCTGGAACGCCGCGAACAGTGCCCGCGCAGCATTCTCCGGCTTGCCATTCACTGCGAGCGTACCCGCTTGCGAACCTTCCGCCAGTACCTTGGCAAGCCATTTTTCATTCGCCTTGAAGAATGCCTGCACTGCTTGCCGAATATTCTCAGGCAATGTTTCGATGTCGGCCGCCAGCATACCGCACAGACAGATCTGGCGCCCGTCGCCCAGCGTGCGGCCAAACAGTTTTGCGTACTTGCCGAGCTTCACCTCAGGAGGCAGCGATTCGTCGACGCCCTTGAGCGTGCTGAGTACCTCGCTGCTATACGCGCTTACCGCTTCGAGGACCAGATCGTCCTTCGACGGAAAGTAGTAGTGAATGCTCGACGTCTTGACTCCGACAAGGCTCGACAGATCGCGATAGCTAAAGCCGTTATAGCCGCGCATCATGATCAACGTAATGGCGTGATCGAGAATCTGTTCGCGCACTGATGTTGTCGTGTCCATGTATCGAACTCTATCTACTTGCAGATAGATTGTCAAGCACCGTGGAACCGGCCGCACGCGATGGACTTCCGCAAGGCGCCAGTGGACCGTTCGGGCAGCAGCGGCCGTCGTCGACTGCGCAGCGGAGCACTACGCTTGCGGGCGCACCTTTGCCGGGTCGTCCACGTGTGCTTCGCCCCCTGCGAGGCCGTCTGGCAATAGCCCCCGCTGCGGCCGTGTACATTGCCGCTACTGCTTGACTTCGCCGGTGCGCGACGGCCCCGACGCCCCCTCCGGCGACAGCGCGTTCGCGCGCTTGTCCATCAGGCTTCCGGGCTTGTTGCCCGGCGTGCCGAGGCCCGCGGGTTTGTCCACTGTCTGTCCGGCTGGTCCTGGCTGGACCTGCTGCCCGCTTTGTGTGCCGCTGTTTGCGGGCGCGTTACCGCTTTGTTGCGAGTAAGCCACGCTGGTCATGCACAGGACGCATGCCACGCCTGCAACTTTCAAGGCTTTCATCTCTGTCTCCCGGTTTCACGGCGCCTGCCGTTTTACAGAAAGACAGCATGGAGCGTGCCTCGTGCGCAATGGCAACAAAGCGTGCTAGCGGCGCCTGCCGCGCAACACTAGACACCCGCCCCGCTATTCGATGCGGCGACGCGTGGAAATTGCAGAGGCGGTGGAAATGACCAGATCGGCGAAGCGTTTTTCGTCGCGCTGTGCCTGCCAGCGCGAGCGCGCCACTGCGATGTTCACCGCGCCGATGCCACGCCCATGCGCGTTCGTGATGGCGGCCGCCGTGGAAATGTCGCTTACGAAATACTCGTCTTCCGTATGCGCGTAGCCCTGCTTGCGGATTTGCACGATCCGCTCCTTGATCTTGCGCGGCTCGTACACGGTGGAGGCCGTATAGGGTACGAGGTTAGTGCGCGAAAGAATGTCGTCGATTTCGCCGTCCGGCAGCGTTGCCAGAATCGCGAGCCCAGGCGCCGTGCAGTAGGCGGGCAGACGCGAGCCGGTAATGACGTGCGCGTTGAATACATTGCGGCTGACGATACGCAGCACGAACACAATGTCCGTGTCGTCCAGCACCGTGAGGTTGGTCGCCTCTTCCGTCTCCGACCCGAGTTGCTGCAAATAAGGCGTCGCGCGGCTGACCAGATCGTTCGAGGTCAGATAGTGGTAGGTGAAGTCGAGAAGCCGCGGCGACAGTTCATACTTGCGGCTGTCGGGGTCCTTGAAGAGATAGCCGAGCGCGGCGAGCGTGTAAGTGAAGCGCTGCGTCGCGCTCATGTCGAACCCGGTGGACGACGAGATCTCGGAGAGCGACAACTGACGCTTGCTGCCGTCGAACGCGGTGAGCACCTTCATCGCCTTCTCGACCGACTGCACATAAAGCGAAGACGCGCTCGGGTCAGCCGCTTCTGCGCGCGGCTTTGCGGCTCTACTGTTGCGCTTGCGTGCGGCTTTGGGCTCGTCGCTCATCACGTCGGTATCTGTCTGGTTCGAACAGCAAATTATCGCATAGCCCTAATCAGCTACCTATATGCGATAGCTATTGCGCAACGGTCGCCAGACGGTCCCATGCGTCCTGCGTATCACGCGAGATCAGATGTTTCCTGACGCGCTCGCTCGCCGTCAACTCGAAACCGGCCACCGCACGGTAGTAGCGCGGCAACTGGAAACTCGCGAGCCGCTCTCGCGCCCATGCGTGCAGAGCGGGCCACGCGACCGGCTCGTCCCTGAACTGGACGTCGAGCAGAATGTCCTGTTCGCCGATGGCCGATGCGACACCTATTGCAGCACAGACGCGAATGGCCGGATGAGTGGCGAAAACACGCTCTATTTCCCATGCTGACACGTTTTCGCCGCGCACCCGCATGCTGTCCGTCTGCCTGCCGATGAAGAACAGATCGCCATCCGCATCGCGGCGCGCGCGGTCGCCGGTATGCAGCCGCCCGTGGCGCAACGCGGCGCGGGTTGCTTCCGAATTCTTCAGATATGTCGGCAAAAACGTGCCCTCCACCTTGCTCGACAGCACGATCTCCCCTGCTTCGCCGTTGGGTACCGGCTGCCCGTTTTCATCGAGCAAGTCGATGTCGATCCACGGCAACGCGCGACCAATCGAGCCGGCCTTGCCGCTCAGATTCGCCGTCGCGAAGCTCGAGCATTCGGTCATGCCGTAGCACTCGCGCAACGATACGTTCAGGCGCGCCTGGATCGGCTGCCACGACGCAGCACTCACTCCCGCGCCCCAGGCGACGCGCAGCGTGTGCGACGCCGGCTGCTCGCTTGCGGGCAACTGCATCAGGATATCCAGCACGCCGCCGAGATAATGCAGCTGCGTTGCGCCCGCGCGGCCGATCTGCTGCCAGAACTGCGATGCCGAAAAACGCGGCACCGCATGCAACGTGACGTTCGCGAGGAACGGCAGCAACAGCATCTGCGCGCCGCCGATGTGGCACAGCGGCTCCCACAGGAACAGCCGGTCGCCGTCGTGCACGTCGGCAACGCGTAACGCCGCCTCGCTTGCAATGCGCATCATCCGGTGCGTGAATACGACGCCCTTGGGCGCGCCCGTCGTCCCCGACGTGTAGATGATGCACAGCGGATCGTGCACGCCGATTGTTGGAGTTGCGAAGTCGGTGGTTGTGCCGGTCGCAGCGCTGGCGTCGTCAGCCTTCGAGGCAGGCAAATGCGCGGGTAGATGCGCGGGCAGATGTGTGCGCAGCGCAGTGCCGCAATCGAGTTCCGCGGTAAGCGCATCGAACTCGTCGTCGATCACGAAGAGCTTTGGCTCGGCGTGCTGCAGCAGATATTCGAGGCCCGCCGCACGCAGCTTCGTATTGACGGGCACCCACACGAGCCCGCTCAGATGCAGCGCGTAGATCAGATGGATATGCTCGGGACTGTTGCCGAGCATCACGGCGACGCGATCGCCCTGCACAAGACCGTGCCCGGCAAACCAGCGCTGCAATCGCGCAACCTGCCGGGCGGCCTCTTCGCAGGTCATCGCGCGATCCTCGAAATGGACGATGGTGCGCGCCGGATCGCGGCGCAATCCTGCCGCGAGCAGAGGCGCACAGTCGAGTTCGTCGTTTGCGTAGCGGTGAGCAAAATATTCTGGATAACGATGCATGTGTAAACGAGTTGAATGACCGGGATTTAGCGCGTCTTGCGTTTGAGCCACGAAGAAACCGCGACGACTAGCGCAATCAGAATCACAAGGGTGGTCGACACGGCCGCGAGTGTCGGCGTGATGGCGAGCTGGATGTCGTCCCACATCTGCTTGGGCAGCGTCGAGTTGATGCCGCCGGAAACGAAGATCGCGATCGTCAGGTCGTCGAACGAAACGAGGAACGCGAACAGGAATGCGGCGGTCACGCTTGCCATGAGCAGCGGCAGCACGATCGACGTGATGCGCCGCAACGGCGACGCGCCCATTACGCGCGCAGCGTCGTCGAGGCGCCAGTCGAAGCGCTGAAAGCCCGCGGCGAGCGTGACGACCACATACGGAATGGCAAGCACCGTATGGCCGATCACGAGGCCAAGGTTCGTGCCCGTCAGCCCGAAGCGTCCGAACAGGTACAGCAGACCGACTGCCACCACGATGCGCGGCACGATAAGCGGAGCCACCAGCAGCGCGAACATGGGCTTGCTCGCGCGGCGCGGCATGCGCGTCATGGCGAGCGTGGCGCCGAAACCGAGCAGCAGCGACAGCAGCGCAGTGCCGAGGCCCACTTCGAACGAGCGGATCACCGCGCTCTGCCACACGGGCGAATCCATGAAGGTGCCGAACCAGCGAACACTGAAGAGCTTCGGCGGGAACGCAATGTAGTCGCTCTTCGTGAACGCATACGGGATCACCGACAGCACCGGCGCAACCAGCACTACCATCACGACGCATGTATAGAAGCCAAGCGGGCTCGCCGCGCGCGCGCCCGCTTCCGCGTGCGCCTGGCGGCGCATCATGATCGGTGCGAAGACGCGCCCGGCGCTCATCAGAAGCGCAAGCTTGAGCCCTTGAGCGCGCGAGCCGCGCTGACGCTGCGCTACTTCGCCGGTAAGCGATGTGAGGCCCACCATACGGTCGTATATGAAGAAGATCACGATCGAGCAGACGAGCAGCACCGTCGAAAGCGCTCCGGCAAAGCGCATGTCGAAGAGCTCCAGCACCGACGAGATCACGAGTTGCGCGATCATCGTTTCTTTCGGCGAGCCAAGAAGCGCAGGCACAATAAAGAACCCGAGGCTGGAAATGAACACGAGCAGGCCCGCGGCCGCCACGCCCGGTGACGACAGCGGCAGAAACACCGTAAAAAAGCTCGTGCTGCGCTCGGCGCCCAGCGTTTCGGCGGCCTGCGTCAGCCGGTCGTCTATGCCGCGCATAACCGGCAGCATCGTCATGACGGCGAGCGGCAGCATCGAATGCACCATGCCGATCAACACGCCGGTCAGCGACGGAATCGTGCCGCTCGTCTCGCGTACGAGGCCAAGCGAGAGCGCAATGGTGGAGAGCACGCCGGTCTTCGAAAGCAGCAGCATCCACGCGTATGTCTTGACCAGGTAGCTGGTCCAGAACGGCAGCATGACCCAAAGCAGCCAGCGTTCGCGGGCGCGCTCCGACAGGCGGCTCAACATGTACGCGACCGGATAGCCGAGCAGAATGGAAAGCGCCGCCGTCATGAACGAAATTGCGAAGGTGATCCACAACACCTTCGCGTAGACGGGCGTGCGCGCGATGCGCTCGAACTGTGCAAGGCCTATCTGGCCGTCCGGTCCGACCAGTCCCCCTTGCAGAATTTCGCCGACGGGCAGCACGAAGAACACCAGCAGGAACAGAAGCGTCGGCACGATCGGCAAAAAGCGCAGACTGCGCGCGAGCCACATGGAGCGGCCGCGCCGCGAGGCTTCGCTTTCGCGGTGCGCGTGAAGAGCGATGGTCATTCCAGTCCCTTTCAGCTATGCAACAGCGTCGTGCGATACGGGTCCCATACGAGGCCCACTTTGTCGCCGACGCGCGGCGACAGACTGCGCTCGCAGCGCACGGTGAGCTCGCTGCCGTCGTTCATCGCGAGCTGCACGCGCGTGTCGCTGCCGAAGAACACCACGTCCGCAATTGTGCCGTCGACGAATCCGCTGGCCGGCTCGACGAAACGCGGGGCTTCCGGACGCACGAGCAGCGTGTGGCGCGCAGCAGAAACGGACGCGGGCGCAGAAACCGAAGCGCCGGATGCACCCTTGCCATTCGTTATCCTGATGGTGTCGAGCGCGCTGACCGGCAACGGAATGCGGCCGCCCGCCGCGAGCAGGATCGGCTCGCCGCTTGCGCCACGGGTTTCGTCGAGCGCGCCTTCGAGCAGATTCGAATGACCGATGAAGCCGGCCGCGAAGCGTGTTGCGGGACGGTCGTACAGGTCGGCGGGCGTGCCCACCTGCTCTATGCGCGCCTGATTCATGAGGCAGATGCGGTCAGAGAGCGTCAGCGCCTCGTCCTGGTCGTGCGTGACGTAGACGAAGGTTGCACCGAGCTCCTTGTGCAGCCGGCGGATTTCGGACTGCATGTGCTCGCGCAGTTTTTTGTCCAGTGCGCCAAGCGGCTCGTCGAGCAGAATCACCGACGGCCGGTACGCAAAGCAGCGCGCCAGCGCGATGCGCTGCTGTTGCCCGCCCGATAGCTCCTTCGGAAAGCGCTTCGCGTAGTCGGTCATGCGCACCATGGCGAGCGCACTCTCCACGGCCGCGCGCACCTCGTCGCGCGACTTGCGGCGCATGCGCAGACCATAGGCGACGTTGTCCCACACGCTCATGTGCGGAAACAGCGCATAGCTCTGGAACACCATGCCGATGCCGCGCTTACCCGGCTCAACGTGCGTGACGTCGCGCCCGTCGATCTCGATACGCCCTGCGCTTGGTGCGACGAGGCCCGAGATCATCTGCAGCAGTGTGGTCTTGCCCGAACCCGACGGCCCGAGCAGCGTCAGGAATTCGCCCGCCTGCACGGCGAGGTCCGTCGGTTCAAGCGCCACCGCGTCGCCGTAGCGCTTGGCAATGCCTATCGCCTCGAGTTTCGAGCTCATCGTGCAGTCCTCACGAAATGATCCACGAATTGAACCGTTCAGTGACTTTCTGGCGGTTCGCTTCCCACCATTGCGGACTCGGCAGCCGCATGTCGCGGATATTGTCGGGGGCCGTGGGGAATAGCGTCGCGCGCTCTTTGGCAATGGTCTCGAACGCTTTCCTGTTGGTCGGCCCGTAAGCCAGCGTGCGCGTGAGCAACGCCTGGCGCTTCGCGTCGGCGCAAAAACGCACGAACTGCTTTGCCGCCTCCGCGCGCGGCGTGCCCTTTGGAATGCCCCACCCTTCGATTGAATAAAGCCCCTGATTCCACACGATCGCGACCGGCGCGCCCGCGTCCTTCGCGGCTTGCGCGCGGCCGTTCCACGTCGAGATCATGTCGACATCGCCGCTCTGGATCGCCTGCATCGCCTGCGCGCCGGAAGTCCACCAGATGTTCACGTGCGGCTTGATCCTGTCGAGGCTTTTGAATGCCCGGTCGACGTCGAGCGGATACAGCTTGTCGAGCGGCACGCCGTCGGCGAGCAGCGCCTGTTCCAGCGTGTCGAGCGGGCTGCGCCGCAGGCAGCGGCGGCCCGGGTATTTCTTCACGTCCCAGAAGTCCGCCCACGTTTTCGGTCCGTTGTCCTTGAACCTGTCGGCACGATAGGCAAGCACGGTCGAATACACGTCCACGCCCAGCCAGTTCGGCGTGATCGCTTCGGGCATGATGTCAGGATAGTCGCTCGCCTTCAGGCCGATGGGTTCCAGCAGGCCCTTCGCTTCGAGGTAGGGAATGTCGGCGGAGAGCGTAAGCGTGGTGACGTCCCATACGTAATTCTTCGTTTGCACCATCGCCGCGAATTGCGCAACCGGCTGCGATTCGCGCGCGACGCTCACGACCTTGATGCCGGTCGCTTTTTCGAACGGATCGTAAAACGCTTCGCGATAGGCGGTGGTGTAAGGACCGCCCGGGTCCGAGACCACGATCTGCTTTGCCTGCGCACGCGCGGCGAGCGGCAGTGCGCCCGCCACGGCAAGCGCGCCCGCGCCGTGAAGAATGCGGCGGCGTGCCGGGTTGAAGTCTTGCGTCATTGTTCAGGTCTCCGCACTAAGGTTGAGATGGGAACGGCTTGACTTGGCCTTGCGGCTGCACTTGCAGCGGGCGCAAGCACCACGACGAAAACCGGCTCGGGCATTGCACTGACCATGCCGACCACGAGCGGCCCCGCGCGCCTCGCCCGCGAGCGGCTACTTCGCGCGCTGGCGGAAGAACTCTTCCATCATGCGCGCGGGTTCGCCGGAGTCGTACGCTTCGCGCTGAATGCGCTCGCCCGCTTGGATGCAGTCGATAAACCCCGGCTCCGTCATTTCGCGAAAACGCTGCTTGTCGAGCCGCATGGCGACGGGCGGCTTGGCCGCGAGTTCAGTGGCAATTTCGAGCGACTTGTCGAACACCTTGTCTTCGTCGACGAGGTGATGAATCAGGCCGATGCGATGACACTCTTCTGCGTCCATCAAACGGCCCGTGAGGGTCAGCTCAATGGTGCGCGACATGCCGAGCATCGCGTTCATGATCCACGGCCCGGTGGTGCTGGCAATGCCCGCATTGATTTCAGGCTGCCCCATGCGCACGCCGGCATGACCGACGCGGATATCGCCGAGCAGCGCCACCTGAAACGCCGAGCCCGCGGCTGTGCCGTTGAGCGCCATGACGAGCGGCTTCGAGAGGCCGCGCAGCGCCGTGTAGTAGCGCTGCCACTCCTTGACCCACGCCACCGCGCGCTCGCCGTCGAAGTCATGCGCTTCCGAGAGGTCCTGCCCTGCCGAGAAGGCGCGATTGCCGGCGCCGGTCATGATGATCGCGGCGACTTCCGGATCGTGGTTGAAACGCTCAAGCGCCTCGATGATTGTCTCGCGCATCGGCGTGGTCCATGCGTTCAGCCGCTCCGGGCGATTCAGCGTGATGATCGCGACACGACCGCGATTCGAGAACAGCACGTCATTGCTCATGATTTATCGCATAGTAATAGTTGATGGTGTATAGAAATATAGGCGCATCAAAAATACCGTGCAAGCGGGTTTACCAGAGAGATGGGTTGCAGTGAGAAGGCGAAGAGCAAAGCGCACAGACAGCGGTAGGCGCGACGGGCCGCGTGTGCGAGTCAGGCGAAGGGAGGTGGTAGAGAACGGGCGCCGCGTTCATCCGCTGCATTAGGGAAAAGCCGCGACACGCCCCGTTTGGCGAGCCGAAGTGCGCGCAGGCCGGCAGCCCAGGCAACGCATAGAAAAAAGCCGCAGACAAAGCTGCGGCTAAACAAACACACACGCCGAACGTTTGGGAACGCTGACGCCTTACAAATCGTAGCGATGTTTTCGGGGCCTGAAAATCGGGTGTTTTGTATGAAAGCATGCCGACTTCCCGGCAAAAGCCGCCTGTACGCAGATGATCGCAGTTTGCGTAGCTTACAAAGTCGCCAAAAAACAACGCAAACCTTGCAAACAGCTTAGCCGGCGGGCCAGCAAGCCGGCATTGAGGGCGTGCACGACCTCGTGGTGTAGGCATGGCTCCTGCGGGTCGGACTGAAAGTTTGCGCGTATGCAAACTGCATGACAGGGCGGGGACAATGCGAACCCGACCAACAGACTATTGCAGGAGCCACGTTGCGCCCCTTATCCGTTTACGTTCTCACCCACAACAGCGAGCGTCATCTGGACCGCGTGCTGACAGCCGCGAAGCGTGCCGCAGACGACTTACTGATCGTAGATAGCGGCAGCAGCGACGCGACGCTCGCAATTGCCGCAAGGCACGGCGCGCGAATCGTGCATCGCGCATTCGACAACTTTCGCGCGCAACGCGAGTTCGCCAACGGCCAGTGCCTGCACGAAATGGTGATGTTCTTCGACAGTGACGAAATTGCGAGCGACGCGTTGATCGACGAAATTGCCGCCTTGAAGGCCCACGGCTTCGCTCACGACGCGTATGCGGTCAGGCGAGACTGGGTGGTGATGGGCAAGCGGATTCATGCACTAATGCCGGTGTCGTGCCCGGACTATCCCATTCGTGTGTATCGGCGGGGCGCCGTGCGTTTCACCGGGCATAGCGTGCATGAAACGCTGACGGGCGCTGCAAGCGGCGGACGCATTGAAGCGCCGCTGATCCATCATACGTTCGAAACCACCGCGGAGATGAAGCGCAAGCTGGATCTCTACACGGACCTCGCCGCGCTCGACCTGGTGAACAGGCACGAGCGCCCGGCCGTGCTGAGCTTCAAGGGCTGGTTCAGCCCGTTGGGGGCATTCATGAAGTGGTACATTCGCAAGGGGAATATTCGCGATGGCCGCGTCGGCTTGATCCTCGCGCTTTACGCGAGTGCTTATACGCGCCGCAAGTATCGCAAGGCGCTTGTGCGGCTGCGTGGCAAGCGTTAAGGCACGCTCGCCTCGGCCGTTGAAAGCAGAATGAAAAATGCCGCGCCGATACTGGACCGTAACATGCGATCTGCATTGCAGCGACGCCGTCCGGAGTCTCCCATGACCGTTTCGATCAACCCGCATTGCGCCGTCCCCGCCGGTTTGCGGCCGGGCACCGTCGGCCTCGCGCTGGCGCTCTTCGTGTCGAGCGCCGACGCCGTGTCGGCTTGCCCGACGGTAGTCACGACTCCGGCCGGCAGCGCGTTCGACCTCGCCTCGCTGGTCGCCGACAACGGCTCGCCGCAAGCGGCACTGGCCAAACTGCGCGCCGCGTTGTCCAAACTCGGCTGGGGCACCCGTTGCAGCCTGCTGCGAGATATCCAGGCCTGCAACGAAACCGTCGATATCGCAAAGCGTGCAGTCGTCGCGCTCGAAGCCTGCGCTGCGGCGTCGCCTCGCGGGCCGAGCGTGGACCGGCGCAACGGCAAGGACCGCGATGCGCGCCAATCCGCGCAACTGGATAGATGAAGCCGCGTGCCGGCGGGCGCAGCGGTCTACCGCACGACGGTTGCGAGCGCCCGGCTATAGGCAAAGAGCTTGCCGATTGCAGCGCTGCCCGCTGATTCGTCGCCGGACAGAGTGACGCGATCGTCCTGCTGCGCCCGGCGGCCGGCACCTGGCACCCGGCGCCCCCCACTCGGCGGGAGGCACGCGAGCGCTGCCTGGCATGCCTGATACGGCCGGAGCGCCGTCGATTTTGCAGCGGCTTGCTCGTCGTGTTGATGGACCGATCGCGTCCGTCAATCCGGAGAAAGCTCATGCGCAAGCTCACCGTTTCTGCATTCATCAGTCTCGACGGCGTCATTCAGGCGCCGGGCGGTCCAGAGGAGGACCCGAGCGGCAACTTCCGCCTCGGCGGCTGGATCGTGCCGTATGCCGACGACGCAATCTCAGGCTACTTGCAGGAACTGTTCGCCGAACGGTTCGAATTGCTCCTTGGGCGCCGCACGTACGACATATTCGCCGGGTATTGGCCACACGTGCCGGCCGGTTCGCCGAGCCGCGGCATCGCCGATCTTTTGAACGGCGTGCCCAAGCATGTGACCACGCATCGACCCGACACGCTTGAGTGGCAAGAGAGCCACGCGCTCACAGACACGCTCGCGGACGCGATACGCGCGCTCAAACAGCAGTCCGGCGCGGATTTGCTCACATTCGGCAGCGGCAATATGGTCGCCCAATTGCTCGCCGCCGATCTGGTGGATGAACTGCGGCTGGTGATTTATCCGCTGATACTCGGGCGCGGCAAGCGGCTATTCGGCGAGAACGCGCCTGCGTCTGCGTTCAGACTCGCGCACTCGGTCAGCACGCCGCACGGCGTAATCATCACGCGCTATGTTCGCGGCGGGGAGGTGCGAACCGGATCGTTCGATGCGGATGATCAGGGATCCGTATGATCTGTCTTGTGTCAGGGTGCAGCGCAGGAAAATGCGTGCGGCGATGGCAGCGCGAGCCGCCGCCCCTACCCACCTAGACCTTGGCGTGATTGCGCGCCGCGCCGCGGCTGCCGGCGCGCGAGCCTTGGACCATCTCCGAGAGCCAGTTCACGATGAGGTCCGTGTAGGCGCGCTGGCTGCCGATGTCGGAAAGGCCGTGATCCGCACCCTCGATCACCCGATAGGTAAGCGAATGCGCCTGCAAAAACGCCTGCAGATAGCTGGCGATCACCGTATGCGGAACGATCTGGTCATGCTCGGATTCGACCAGCAGCACATCGCCGTCGAAGTTCGCAGCGGCACGCAACGCGCGGTTTTCCGCGGCCGGCACGACGCGTTTGCGGTATGCAACCAGATCGTGCTCGACGTGCAGCGCGCGCTTGGGCGTGTTCCAGCCGTCGTCGAGATAGAGCGCCGGCACGCGCAGGCCCAGCCATCGCACCGGCCGCAACTCCGTCAGGATGGCCGCGAGATAGCCGCCATAGCTGCTGCCGATCACCGCAATCGAATCGCGGTCGATTGCCGGATGCGCGGCGAGCGTGTCGTATGCGGCAAGCAGGTCGTTGAGATTCGTTTCGCGTGTGACCGTCTGCTGTTCATTCTGCGTGCGGGCGTGGCCGGTCAGGTCGAACGTCAGGCAGACGCAGCCGAGCGCCGCCGCCTGCCGCGCGCGCTCCAGATACTGCTCCTGATTGCCACCCCAACCGTGGACGAAAAGCACGCCCGGCACGGCTGTTTTCGGAATCAGCATGGTGCCGTCGAGATGGCCGCGCTCGAGCTTGATCTGTAACTGGTAACGGTCTGCCGTCATGAGTCGCTGCTCCTTTGCACCGTGTCGGGATCGAGCGTATAGAACTTCGTGATGGGTCCAGCCTGACTATCGATGCCGTGATAGACGAGACAGGCGCCGTCGGGCACGTGCACGTTTTCTCCGTATATTTCGCGTGTCGAGGCGCGCACCACATATGCGTCCGGATTCGCCCGGAACGTGCGCAACGCGCCGATTTCCGCGCCTGTCGCGCCGCCCACGCGCCACGACTGCTCGAGCACGCCGCAATGACGCACGCCCGCGGCATCGACGCCGCATGCGACGTCGTAGTTGCGCCTCGACGCAAAGAATCCCGCGTAGTCGATCTGCACCGCGGCATCGAAAGCGCGTGCTTTCGCAATGCATTCGCGCAAGTCTGCGGTGAGATCGAGCCGTTCGAGCACGTCGAAGCCGCCGCGCACGACGACGAGGTCCGAGCCGCCGTAGACATCGTGGCCATGATTGTTGCGCGTCAGATGCTGCACGCCGTAGTAGCTCACAACCAGATCGTCGAGCATGACCTGTCCCACGCTGAACGTGTCGAGTGCCTCGAGGTGCCGCTCGATCGAAATGCCGTCGCGTTGCAGCGCCTCGTCCCCTAGCGCATCGAGTTGCGCTTCGAGTTCGTCTTCCTTCTCGATCAGCGCCTGTCCCGCGCCGCCGATTCCATATGGACGCTTCACGCGCACGCGGCCCTCGTCCCACAGCGCGCGTGCGGCGCTGCGGGCGTCGTCGCGCGAAAACGCTGCGTAGCCCGGCAACACCAGCGACGCGGTGCGTGCACCGAGTGCACGCGACCAGCCAGGCGGCGCGGCGCTTGCGCCGCCGGCCAGGCTGTGCGCAATCAGTTTGGTCGCGACGAACGGGAACGGCACGACACCGCCATACAGGTCATGCACGGAGCGAACGCCGAGTTTGTGCGCTTGCGCAAGGGTCAAGGTATCGTCGGGAATCAGATACCGATTCGCGGGATAGGCCTGCGCGTCGCGGAATTCGCCCGCCACCTGCGTGCCTTTGAGTTCGGCGATCTGGCGCGCCAGTTCGCGCAAGGTCTCGCTTTCGTGACCGGCGCGGCACGCTTCGCGCCGCTGCCG
This sequence comes from Burkholderia sp. WSM2232, assembly GCF_000472545.1. Classification (GTDB taxonomy): domain Bacteria; phylum Pseudomonadota; class Gammaproteobacteria; order Burkholderiales; family Burkholderiaceae; genus Paraburkholderia. The sequence continues at coordinate 27,301 of NZ_AWZV01000036.1, forward strand.
GTACAGGATGACAACCGGTAAGCCGGGTGCTGCGGATACGTCCGGAGCGTGCGATGGTTCCACGATGTTCGCCTCCCTGGCGCGGAGTCGCGCTGTTGCTTTGCGAAAGCGCCATGTCGGTGCTTCCGCAGAGCCGGGGGTCGCAAGTGTTGTGCCATTGGGGCGGCATGCTGTTGGCCTGGCCCGTCTAAAGCGAGCGCGGTGGGTGTGAGCGGGTTTGGTCGGTGCTGGAAGGCGGAGGACTAAGTGGCGCAGCGGTAATGTGGAGATTTGGGCGCCCTGTTTTTTCAAGCAGGAACAGGGGAAACGGGGCTCCAGGACGAGGCTGCTAGTGGTTGGCTGCTCTCCACCCGGCGTCCGCAGGTAGAGCAGCAGGGAGTATCTTGCGCACGGACAGATCGCCGGTTCCGCCGCGAAGAGAACAAACCTGAAATATGTTCTGCCGATCGCACATCTCATCGAGCGGCACAGACCTTGCCTCTTTCGATTGCCAGCATCTTTGCCACAGGCGACTGGGGCGCGTTCTGTGAAAGAACGCGGTCCAGCCGGAAGACGGCCTCTATGTAGGTCCGCGCAGAAACCGTCGCGATCTGTCCGTTGTACGCAACCAACATCTGCTCCAACGCTCCAATGTGCGACTCAGGCAGACGCCAGACCCCGGTACCTTCGGCTCGCTCGACCGCACGATTCAGCGCTTCCTCAGCCGCCTCGTACACTTCGAGGTCGATCTTTCCTATGCCGGCTTTCCACATGTAGAAAGACAGGTAGGTCAACCGGGTCAGCTCGTTGAGCATGTGGAGATTACCGTCTTGCGCCCTGCACGCCTCGAGCGCCAGATGCGCGTTGAGAGACAGGCTACGGACTGACTCGTGCGGTAATGGCAGCAAGGTCTGGGTCGACCACCGCATACACGGGGATGCTTTCGTACGCGATTTACGAATTGATACCGGCATTGGCGGCCTCTTCAACACGCGATACGCTGTCCAAAGCACGACACGCCGAATCGATGATCGACTGGAAGTATTTACGCAGAGCGGCATGGATCACTTGCGCATTTGCGGCCGGCGCACTGCGGCCGGTCCTGATTGCCCAGACAGGCTCGTAGGGGATGACGAACCGATGCGGACTCTGGAAGCCGACAAATGCCAGAACGTCAGACAGCTGGTTGCCAACTAACGTCTCCGCCACGTACTGCCGAACGCACTCGAGCAGTTGCCCGTTTGCACCAATGGAACCATGCATCTTCCAGTTCCCCAGCACAAGTTTGCGTCGCATTTCCGATACCTCAACCATTCGTTACGTTTCACAATCATGGCGAACGGGCCGCAGGTTTCTCACATTCGTGATAACGTACGCTCCGTTCGTCAAGAACACGTTCTCGGGGCGGGGTGCGATTCCCCACCGGCGGTAATCGTCTTTCGCAGACGTAGCCCGCGAGCGCTCTGTTGCGACATTGCTGCGATAACAGAGGTCAGCAGACCCGGTTGGATTCCGGGGCCGACGGTATAGTCCGGATGAAAGAGAACAGGACAGCCAGTATTGCCGCGCGTGCGGGAAACGGCTGTTCTTCGCCCTGTTCACACAAAACAGGTTGAATCCATGAACAAATCTCTCTCAGTCGAAGCACAAGCAGCATTTGCCTGCGGCGGCACTCGCACCCGGATTGCCTTTATTCAGGCGTGCTGGCACCGCGATATTGTTGACCAGTGCAAGAGCTCTTTCCTGAATGTCATTAAAGAATTCGGTTACGGTTCTGACGACATCGATCTGTACGAAGTGCCAGGCGCGTTCGAAATACCCCTCCACGCGAAACGACTCGCGCAGAGCGGTCGGTATGCGGGCATCGTCGCGGCGGGTCTCGTTGTCGATGGAGGCATCTATCGTCACGAATTCGTCGCTCAAGCGGTAATTTCAGGCTTGATGCAGGTCCAACTCGAAACAGGCACGCCTGTGTTCTCTGCTGTTCTGACGCCGCACCACTTCCATCACGGTGAAGAACACATCAGGTTTTTCACTGATCATTTCGTTGTGAAGGGCGCGGAGGTGGCGCGTGCCTGCGGCGAAACGGTACGTAAGCTCTCCCTGCTGGAGACCGCATAAGCATGTCGTGACGGTCGCGCAGGTCGCGGGCAACGTTGCTCGCGACCATACGCACTCGCCTCAGGACATGAACATACCGCCGTCCACATTGATGGTCTGCCCGGTGATGTAAGCCGCGTCTTCCGAGGCGAGGAATGCGACGAGACCTGCGACATCCTTGTCGCTGCCAGCCCGCTTCATGGGAATGTTTGCAACCCATTCAGCCATGAGTTCACCGGGTTTGTAGTCACCCAGCAGCTTGCCCCAGGCTTCGTCGTTGTACGACCACATATCGGTCGTAATGATGCCCGGGCAAAACGCATTCACCGTGATGCCAGTCGGCGCCAACTCTTTCGCCAGACTCTGCGTTATCCCCAGCACGCCGAACTTGCTCGCGGCATAGTGGGGCGTGTAGACGAAACCTTGCCGAGCCTGTCCCGATGCCGTATTGATCAGTCGGCCAGCTTTTCCCGCACGCAGCATCCGCTTCGCAGCTTCCTGGCAGCAAAGGAAAACTCCTTTAGTGTTGACTGCAAGTACCTTGTCCCATTCATGTTCGGTCAGGTCTTCGAGCTTTGCGATAGTGATGACGCCGGCATTCTGCACGGAAACATCCACTTCACCCAGCTTCGCCGCAACCTCCTCGTACAGCGCGACAACCTGCTCTTTGCTGGTGACATCTGTTTCGATGGCGATGGCATCGAGGCCCGAATCACGCAACTGCGCTGCTGCGTCATGCACTGCCTTCTCGTTCGCGGAGACGCATACTTTTGCGCCTTCTTCGGCAAAACGCCTCGCAATACCCAACCCAATGCCACGGCTACCGCCGGTCACCACCACTACCCTGTTTTCAAAACGCCGCTGGAACGCCATCTTTCACTCTCCACTAGAGACGGACCCTAGAGCCGTCCGATCCATTGCAACCATTGTTCGTGGTTCTTTGCAGCTGCTTCGACGCCGGATCCCGGCTCGACACGTCGCGATACAACCCGTGTTTCGCGATATGTGTCTAGCGAGCTGATTGATCCGAGCTTCAACGCAGCGAGCGCTGCCGCGCCAGCGGCCGAGATCTCGCTGAGCATCAGCGTACTGACAGGCCGGTTCAACGTGTCGGCAAGGTACTGAAGAAGGAACGGTCGCTGGACCAGCCCACCGTCGAGAAAGAGTTCACGCAGCGGGACATTGGCCGCGCCCTCCATGACGGAGATCACGTCCTTGATCTGGTAGGCGATCGACTCATACGCTGCCCGCACGACGTTTTGCCAGGATGTCGAGAAGTTCAGGCCCACGATCTGCGCGCCACCCGGATATTTCCAGTGCGGACAACCAATTCCCGAGAATGCGGGAATAAGAAAGACACCACCGTTGTCGTATTCAGTGAAGGCTTGCTCTGCTTCTGCAAAGTCCTTGATGATTCGCAGCTTCTCCTTGAGGAACGAGGGTGTCGAACCCGCACTGATGACGATGCCTTCGAGTGCAAAGTCCACGCGCTCTTCAGTAGCAAAGCAAAGAGTCGACACAAGGCCATCGGTGGCGGCCAAGGGCGTGCTACCCACATTCATCATGATCGACGAGCCAGTGCCCATCGTCGCCTTCGCAACACCGGGACTCAGGCACCCTTCGCCGACGGCAGCCGCATGAGAGTCACCGATCATCGACACGATCGGGACAGGCCGATCGAAAATGCCATCGAAATCGCTCGCGCCGAAACCGGATGCCGACGGGCGCAGCTCGGGCAGTTGCAGACCCTGCAGTCCGAAATCTGCGAAAAGGTCGCGATCCCACTCCAGCTCCGCAAGATTGAACAACATCGTCCTGGACGCGTTCGTGTAGTCGGTGCGGTATGCCGTACCCCTTGTCAAACGATATAGCAACCAGCTATCGACTGTACCGAAGTGGGCTGTGCCGGCCTTGATTTCCGAGTGCACACGCTCGTCGTTTTCGTTCAACCAGATGAGCTTCGTACCAGAGAAATATGGATCGATTAGCAGCCCCGTCTTTTCGGCAATGATAGGTGCCTTCCCTTCCCGCTTGAGCCGGTCGCATATCGCGAGCGAACGTTGACATTGCCACGACACGGCCGGAACGATGGGGCGACCTTCCGCATCCCATAGCACGACAGTCTCACGCTGATTCGAGATTCCGACGCCTGCGATGTCCTTGCGCTCACCCTTGAACTCGCCGAGGCATATGGCTACTGCTCGCAGTACCGACTCGTAGATCAGATCCGGATCCTGCTCGACGAAACCCGTGCGCGGATGGGCACACGGGACAGCTACAAAGCCGCGAGCGTGCACCTGTCCTGAGGGGTCGAAAACAAGCGCCTTGGTACCGCTTGTGCCCTGATCGATGGCCAGAACGTATTGCATGTCACCTTCCTGAAGACGGTTCGGATCTGGCGCTCAAGCGGTGAGAGAAACCATGCGGCTCTGCAGGCGCTGCTGCAACTGATCGATGACGACGGCGAAGATGATGACGAGGCCCTTGATGACCATCTGCCAGAAATCGCTGATGCCGCACATCACCATGCCATCGCCGAGAATGCTGATCACGCAGGCACCGACAACCGAACCAAAGACCGTACCGCGTCCCCCCATCAACGCCGTACCGCCCAACACGACCGCCGCAATCGCGTTCAACTCGAACGTCTGGCCCGTCAACGGGTGAGCCGTCTGCAACTGGGCAGTGATAACGAGTCCGACAATCGCCGCACAAAACCCCGAGAACATGTACACGAACAGCTTCACGCGGTTCGTACGAATGCCGGAGAAGCGAGCGGCCTGCTCATTGCCACCGATCGCATAGATGCGGCGGCCGAGCGGCGTGCGCTTTGCGACAAAGATAGTGATGGCGGCGAGAATCACCATGATCCAGACGGGCATCGACAGGCCCAGAATGGTGCCGTTTCCAAGAAATTCGAAGCCCGTGTTGCCCAGAGCGGGATTGCCTCCCAGATCGGCATACGTGCTGCCATTGTTCACCAGCAGTGCCGCGCCGCGCACGACATACAACATGCCGAGCGTTGCAATAAATGGAGCAACATTCAGAGCCGTGATCAGATAGCCGTTCACTGCACCGATGATTGCGCCCAACGCGCATGCAATCAGCGTAACGCCCCAGGGGTTGAAGAACACGATGTGGTGTCCGACCTTGACGCCTTCGAGCAGAAGATACCCCGCAGCCATGCCGCTGATTCCAACTATCGAACCCACCGACAGGTCGATGCCCCCTGTCAGAATAACGAGCGTCATTCCGATCGACAGGATGGCGACAATTGTGACGTGCTTCGCCATGATCAGCATGTTGCTTGCCGACAGGAAGTTTTCCGTTGCCAGCGAGAACACGATGATGATCGCAAAGAGTGCAATGAAGATTCGCAGCTTGAGCACGCCCACCGCAATGCGGGAAGCCATGTAGGAAAACTGCCGGTTGTGCTTGCCGTGAACCGGCTGAATAGAAGGGTTGCTGCTGTTCGGGGTGTTCATGGTTTCTGCCTCAAATTGCTTCACACTACGGCTGTAGCTGGTGTCGACGCGCGCACGATGCGTTCGCTGTCAAACTGTGAACGTTCCATGATTGCCGTTAACTTTCCGCTGGCCATCACGAAGACCCGATTGGAAACAGCCATTGCTTCGTCCAGTTCCGAGGTCGCGTAGACGACTGCGATACCAGACTGCGCGAGCAGACTGATCGTCTTGTACACATCCTCCTTCGCACCCACGTCGATTCCCCGCGTCGGTTCGTCCATCAGCAGTACCTTGGGCGATGTGAGCAGTGCCTTGCCGATCACCACCTTCTGCATGTTTCCGCCGGAAAGCGATGTGATGGGTGCATCGACAGAGGCGGCCTTGATCGCGAGACGCTTGACGATGTCGGTTGATGCCTCGAGTTGTTTGTCACGCCGGAGTGAAAAGAAAGAGAGGCGCCGGGTAAACTTCGACAGACTCGACAATGTCATGTTTTCGAGGATCGACATCAGCTGTACCATGCCCTGCTTCTGTCTGTCTTCTGGTACCAGCGCAATGCCGGCCTCGATACGTTTTGGGATGCGGAGATCTTCAATCGCCTTGCCGGCCAGCTCTATTTCACCGAGAGCGAGCGGCTGCGCACCGAGCAGTGACTCAAGCAGCTCGGTACGACCAGCTCCCATCAAACCGTAGATCCCGATGACCTCGCCGGCCTTGACGGAAAACGAAACATGGTCAACCGCGTAGATCCCATTCGAGCGCTTCAGCGCAAGGTCCTTGACCTTCAGCACTTCTTCGCCGATCGCGTGCTGCTCGAACGCAAAACGTTTTTTCGTCGAGCCAACCATCGCTTCGATGATCCAGGGAATGTCGATATTCGCAACGTCGTTTTCTGCAACGAGGCGCCCATTACGCAGAACGGCGATGCAGTCTCCGACCGCCATGATCTCTTCGAGACGATGGGAGATGTATATAACTGTGACGCCCTCTTCCTTGAGTTGCGCAATGATCTTGAAGAGGATCTCGACCTCCGTCTTCGATAGCGCGGAAGTCGGCTCGTCCATGATCAGCACCTTGATGTGCTTGGAGAGGGCTTTAGCTATTTCAACCAGCTGCTGTTGTCCGACGTACAGATCGCCCAATCGCGTGCGCGGTTCGATCGGAATCTGCAGCCGGTTAAGCAGTATTTTTGCCTGATGGTTTTCGTCCTTGCTGCGGATCACACCGGAACTCGTCAACTCGTTGCCGGCGAAGATGTTTTCCGCGACCGTCATGTCCGGAAAGAGATTCAGTTCCTGGAAGATGATGCCGATGCCGTGCTTCTCAGCGCTACGCACGTCAGTGATTTGCGCAATCTTGCCGTCGACCCAGATCTCGCCAGACGTCGGGACTTCTGCGCCAGCGAGCAGCTTCATCAACGTAGATTTGCCCGCGCCGTTCTCGCCTATCAGCACATTGACCTTGCCGCGGCGCACCGTGTAGTCGACGTCCACCAGCGCTGCAGTGCCAGGATAGACCTTGGACAATCCACGCGTCTCGATGACGTTGACCGGATTCATGGTTCGGGAGTCGTTCATTTCCAGGCCACCGGAATTGCGCGGATTTCACCCGTCGGCTCGCTCCAGCTGCTGTAAACCGCAGCGACGTCGACCGTGTCACCGACCTTGAGCCTGAGCGATTTTTGCGCTCGCGCGACAACGAGCTTGTTCAGATCCTGCCCAAATACGGCGAAGCGCGTCTGATCGTCAAAGTCACTGTACTTGACGCCTGGAAACCCGTCGCGAACGCCGGTGCCGATCACCACTGGGCCGGTCTCGAGCGCGATGTGCACCGGATCACCGCCGGACGAAGGCGTGACGTCTACATATGCCTTTCCAACGCGCGATGAATCGTCAACCTTGACGACCTTGCCTTGCACGCGAATCCAGAAGTTGCATGGGAAAGCCGTGCTTTGGCGGAAACCGTACTCCTTGCACGCGCTATCGAAGTTCTGACCGGCAGCGCCGATCACCTGCGCAGCCGGCTTGGCATTCTTGTCCGCATAGGGGATCAGTTGTTCGTTCAGGATCTTTTCTGCATCAGGGCCCTGATGCTGCCCCTGACTGCGAATCTGTGCCAGTTCGGTATCCGTCACAACGTGACACCCGGCAATTGAAACGACGCCGAGAACAACCATCGTCAACCGGGCTGCAGATAGGGAAGAAACCATAACAACCTCTCTTGACAAGACTTCTACAGGCGCAGCACTCGCTGCACCCGCTCTAACACCGCCGCAATTACTTGGTGTAATAGAAGTCTTTTACGTGCGAAGCGTTGTCCTTCGTGATAAGGATGCCGCGCGTAAGTTGACGCTCCGCTTCTCCGGTCTTGCCGGTTGTGATGTACTTGTCGAGCAGGTCGACCCCGTGGATCGCGATGCCTTGCGCCTGCAACATGACGCTCGCCTTCAGCTTGCCCTGAAGGAGCGAATCGCGCTCATCGTTGCTGCCATCGATACCCATCACCACAACGTTCTTCTTGCCGGCCGATTCGAGCGATGCGATAGCGCCGAGGGCGACAGGACCGTTACCGCAAATCACGCCCTTGATGTTCGGGTGTTCCTGCAGGATCGAATCCATTGCCTGCTTGCCAGGCAGAAGCGCACCCTTGGCGTCCTGGCGGGCGACCATCTTCAGATCAGGGTATTGATCGAGCACCTGGTGGAAGGCCTGCGAGCGCGTCACGCAATTCTTGTCGGCCTGATTGCAGGTCAACTCGACGTATTCGCCCTTCTCGCCGATCGCTTCCACGAACTTCTGTGCGACCTCGGTTCCAGCCTGCAGGTTGTTGTGACTCAGTTGCGCGATCGCGATGCCATCCTTCGGGATTTCGCGATTGATCAGGACGACAGGTATCTTCTTTTCCTGGGCGGTTCGAACGGTAGCGACGCTGCTATTCGAGTCCGCATTGTCGAGGATGATGCCCTTGACGCCCTTGCCGATCACCAGGTTGACCAGTTCGTTCTGCTTGTTCACGTCCTCGCCGTGCGACAGCACGATCGTGTCGTAGCCGAGCTTCCTGGCCTCAGTATCAGCGCCCTTCGCTTCTGCCGCGTAGTACGGGTTATCGAGAGCATTGACCAGGATTGCGATGGTTCCTTTGGAAGCGGCGAGCGCATCGACGCAATGAACTGCTGCGAACGAGGCAGCGACGGCAGCAGCAAGTGCAAATTTCTTCAGCATTTTTTGTCTCCGGATTGGTCTCTTTCTCAACGTGTTGCAGCCCTCGGGCGGCTGCGCTCAAAGTGCCGTCAGCAAATCGTGTATCCGCCGTCGATCATGATGTCGGCGCCAGTAATCATGTCCGCTCCGTTCGAGAGCAGGAACAGGATTGCTGCGGCGATTTCGTCCGTGTACGCAAAGCGGCCGACAGGGATCTGCTTCTTCATCGCTTCTCCCTTTTCGCCCTCCCAGGCGGCTGCACCCATCGGGGTGAGTACGACGGTAGGCGAAACGGTATTGACCGTAATCCCACGCAGGGCCCACTCCTTGGCAAGCACCTTCGTCATTCCGATCAGTCCGGCCTTCGCCGACGTGTACGCGCAATGCTTGTCGATCGCCACAGTAGCGGCCTGTGAAGCGATGTTGACCACCTTGCCGCCGTGACCGCTCGAAAGAACGTGCCGGGCGAAGTGCTTCGAGCACAGGAACGGGCCGGTGAGGTTCACCCCAATCTGCTTTTGCCACTCGTCCACGCTGATGTCCTCAGCGCTCGTAAGCGTGATGCAGCCGGCAGCATTGACCAGAAGATGCAGATCGCCGAAGTGATCACGCGCTGCTTTCATCGCCTTCTCGACATCGGCCTCGTTCGCGACGTCACACGGAAATGCGGCGGCGTTTGCCGTCCCGAGTTCTTCTATCGCAGCGCGCACACGCGGTTCTTCGAAGCTGGGATAGAAAATCGCGACGCGAGCACCCTTTGCGATAAGCGCTGCATTCGTGGCCATCGCGATACCACCCAGGCCACCCGTCACGACCGCGATCTTGCCGTCGAGCCGGAAGTCAAAGTCGACGCCGTGACGCAGCGACATGTCATACTGAATTGCCATTCCCGTGTCTCCTTGAATCTTTGCTATCTGTTCAATGCGCGCACTGCGCGCGGATCGCTTTTGCAATGCCTTCTGCGTCAATGCCGTAGTGGCGCCGGATGCCTTTACGTGTGCCGTATTTTGCGAACTCGCCTTCAGCGATTCCGAGCATGGTGAGCGGTTTCGCAAGCTGACGTCGCGCCATGAGGACCGCGGTGACCGCACCGATGCCGCCGTGAAGCGAATGCTCTTCGACTGTGACGACAGAGTCATGAGCCGCAATGATCTTCGCGAGCGCGTCCTGATCGAGCGGCCGGATCGAAGAGAGGTTGACGAGCGTCGGGGCGATGTTGTGCTGTGCCTTCACGGACTCACATGCATCCAGCGCTTCGCCGACCACCGAACCCAACGCAATCACGGCGACTCGGCTGCCCTGAATCACCACGTCCGGGCGGCCTGGCTGGAACCGGTAATTGGCGTCGTGCACGATGGGAAACTTTGCGTTGTCGAGCCGGATGTACACCGGCCCCTCGACGGCCGCAGCGTATTCGATCATCTGCACGACCTCGACCTCGTCGCAGGGCGCGAGAATCTGCACATTCCCGAATCCGCTCATGATCGAGATGTCGTCGATCGCGTGATGCGTCGACGCGAGCGGACCATAGGCCACGCCGGCGTTCAGACCAAGCATCTTCACGTTCGTCGCGCTGTAGCAGACGTCATTCTTGACCTGCTCGTTAGCGCGGGCCACGAGGAACGGTGCAGCATTGGCGGTGAAGACGACATGTCCGCCCAACGCAAGTCCGGCAGCCATGCCGACCATGTTCTGCTCGGCGATACCCACATTGATGACCCGTTCGGGGTAGGTTTCGAGGAACGGGTTGATTTTGGAAGTGGACGTCGAGTCCGCGACCATCACAAGGATATCCCGGCCCTGCGCCGTTAACCGTCCGAGCGCGCTGACCGCCCCGTCCCGCAAATCGGCGTACTCACGCATGATCCAGTTCCTCCAATGCCTGTTGCAGTTGCTTTTCGTCCGGGAACTTGTGATGCCATGCGGGTACGTTCTCCATAAACGACACGCCGCGGCCCTTGATCGTGTGGGCGATGAGGACCTTTGGCTTTGCATTTCCGTAGTCCAGACTTTCGATTAGTTTCCAAATTGCATCTGCCTGGTTGCCGTTGACGTCATGTACCTCGAAACCGAAAGCCCGGAATTTCTCGTCGAGCGGATCCATATCCATGATGTTGTGGGTGAAGTCCGCGAGCTGCAGACGGTTGCGGTCCACGATCACAACCAGATTCGCCAGTTCGAAATGTGCCGCAGCCATCGCAGCTTCCCAGTTCGAGCCCTCTTCGAGCTCGCCGTCGCCCGTGAGAACGAAGACTCGGCCGGGTGAGCGTTCCGTGTTGCTGGCATGACGCTGCTTTGCCATGGCGAGTCCTGCCGCGATAGGAAATCCATGCCCCAGACCGCCCGTGTTGACGGTCACGAAGGACGGCAGTTTCTGCCGCACCGGATGCCCCGGCAGGCGCGAGTCGTCTTTCAGATAAGTGAGCAGCTCATCGTCAGAAAGCCAGCCAAGTTCAGCAAAGCAGGCATAGAGTCCACCCACGCCGTGCCCTTTGCTGAGGACGAATTCATCCTGCCATTTAACCGTCCGGTCAGCTTGCACCTCATAGCGGAGCACGTGGAAGTAAAGCGCCGCGAGCACGTCTGCCTCGGACATGTCACCGCCCGTGTGGCCGCTCCTGGCAGCGGAATTCATCACACAGATCTTTTTACGGATTTCCTGCGCCCGCCGATGGAGGGCGTCTCCCGACTGCCTGTAAGGGTTTTCCATTCACAGCTCCCGCACTTCCTGTTTGCTTGAAATTCAGTTTCTGTTACTTTCGTTAGAAAGTCAAAGGGAAATACACAGAAAGAGGGAAAACCCCTGGGCGGACCACAAGGTGGCGGTTTAGGGCACAATATCGGCTGACGTGGCGAGGCCGCGCAGACGCTTCGCGGGATGAGCAAATGGACCAACGGACAAGAACAGAAAAGATTTTCGAAAAGGTGCAGGCTGCCAAGCTGGTCAAGCTTTCGGAGCTTTCCAGCGAGTTTGGCGTTTCCATGCCAACCATTCGAAAAGACATCGATGAGTTACAGAAGCTTGGACGCGTGGAACGCGTTCACGGGAACGTCCGCCTGGTTACGTCTCAGTCCAATTCAGCCCGGCCTCTTGTCGATCGTGCCAACGTTCTCCCAACGAGTCCCGAGAAGGCAATGATCGGCCGGATGGCCGCGACGCTTATCCAGAACGGCGACTCCCTGATCCTGGATTGCGGTGCGACAACGACGGAACTCGCAAAGAACCTGCTTGACCGGCAGAACCTGCGGATCGTGACGAACGCGCTGAACATCGCGATCATCCTCGGCGCTGAGCCAACCAACCGGATCATGCTGACAGGTGGAGAGTTCAAGCCGGAGACGATCGCAGTTTCGGGAGAAAAGGCGTCGGCGTTTTTCCAGGGAATGTTCGTCGACAAGCTGTTCCTCGCTGCCGGTGGCGTCTCGAAAGAGTCGGGTATCTCCTACCCCGACTTCATCGACCTGCATGTGAAACGGGCGATGATCGATGCGGCGAAAACGGTCTACCTTCTCGCCGACTCCAGGAAGTTCGGAAAACGTGAGTTCGCGGCATTTGGTGCGATGGACAGGATTGACTACCTGGTCACCGACGAAGGCTTGGGCGAGGATTTCGCGAAGTGGCTCGCCGGCAACGGCACGCAGATCATCTACGCCGAAGGCAAGCCCAATCAGTTTGCGGGCTAATGCAGGCACAACGAGGGCTAGCATGCTTATTTGCGTTACCTCGCTCTGATCGCAGGTTTGCGTCCGCTGTCCATGACCGCGTCTGGATGAAGGTGTGTCGTCCCGATATCGATCCGCAAGCGGGGGCTAGCCGAACTCGTCGCCGGCACGGGCGTCACGATCAATGCGGTGCTGCCCGGCCCGACGGAGCCCGAGATCTTTTCGAACTGGATGAAGGCGACCGCACAGGCCACTGACGAACTTGCGAACATGGTCGCATATGCCTGGCCGGAACAGGCGTCGGCCGCGACCAATCGCCTTCTTGCCCCGGACCGTCATACGAGAGAAGCCCTGCGGCATAACAGGCGTGCCTGGCCACGTGGATAGGGTCGTGCAACCGTCATGCGAGGCTTCCGCTACCGGAAGTAACAGTTCAACGCGGAGCCGGATCGCGATCATCAGCAGTCACACGCGCCCAATTTCGAATCGTTTGCGCTGCCTCTGGCCTGTAACAACCTGCCTTCTTTCTACGCCGCGCACATGGCCGGCGTTTGCGTTCGACACGTCGTCCGAATGAGACTTCCGGCAACGGAGATCGCCCGTCCAGGCCGCGAGATTTCGTGTGAAAATCCATCGGACACTACTTGTACGCGAAGAACTGGAACATTCGATGGATCGGTTAGAAGCGATGTCTTTCCTGATACTGGCGGTGGAGCACGGCAGTCTGTCCGCAGCCGCCAGATCGTCGCGCGTGCCGCTTGCGACGCTCAGCCGCAAAATTTCGGACCTTGAGGCACTGATCGGCAGCCGCTTGCTTGTCCGTAGCACGCGAAAGCTGACATTGACGGATGCTGGGATCGCATATCTGGAGGCGGCCCGCCGCATTCTCGATCAGGTGGAAGAAGCAGAGCGACAGGCAAGCGGCGAGTTCACGGCTCCCAAAGGCGAACTGGTCATCACAGCTCCGCTCATGTTTGGGCGTCTTCACGTATTGCCGATCGTGGCGGACTTTCTCGCCACCTTTCCAGCTATCACGGTCAAGTTAGTGCTGATCGACCGGAACGTCGACCTGGTCGGCGATCACGTCGACGTGGCAATTCGCATTGGGCGGCTACCCGACAGTTCAATGTTTGCGACGCCGATCGGCGTCATGCGCATGGTGACGGCTGCCAGCCCTCGATTCCTCAAGAGCCACGGCACTCCGAAACGACCAGAAGATCTCTCCGCTATCCCGTGTGTGACCGTGGACACCCCCCAGCCCTTTCCAGCGTGGAGGCTAAAATCCGGCACCCGGACCGCGACCGTGGATGTGCCGATTCTTGCGAGACTAGTCGTTTCGACAGCCTCCGCTGCATCAGAGGCCGCAGTCAGAGGCGTTGGCGTGACCCAGTTGCTGCACTATCAGGTGTTCGATGCCGTCGAGGCAAGCGATCTCCAACTGATCCTCGAAGAGTTCGAGCCTGACGCAGCACCCGTTCACCTCTTACACGCTTCGCGCGGTCACATGCCATTGAAGTTGCGACGCTTTCTCGACTTTGCAACGCCGCTTTTTCGCGAGCGACTCGCGCATATTGCAGCCGCCAGGCCCGCCGTCGGGCCCGACGGCTCGGGTCTTGCCGGCGCTTCGTAGCGCTACAAGCCTTCCGCTCAACGGAAGGCTGGTTCTTTCTTTTGCCGGGTTATCGAAGTGCACCGGTCAGGCGATGATTGGCCTCACCGCACCGCCGCTCGTCAGCATCAAAAGCGGGACGGTGCATTCACACATTCCCGAGGCAAATACCATGGCATCCATCAGCTACCGCACCGCCAACGTTGACGGCTTTGAAGTGTTCTATCGTGAGGCAGGCCAACCTTCCCTGCCGGGTCTGTTGCTCTTGCACGGCTTTCCGAGTTCGAGCCACATGTATCGCGATTTGATTCCGATGCTTTCCGGGCACTTTCACGTCGTGGCACCCGATCTGCCGGGGTTTGGGCTGTCGGCGCAACCGTCGCGTGCGCAGTTCGCCTATACCTTTGACAACCTCGCCAAGGTAATGGATCGCTTTACAGAAGTCATCGGCATGGCACGCTATGCGCTGTATGTCTTCGACTACGGTGCGCCGACGGGCTTTCGCTTGGCCATGGCCCATCCCGAACGCGTGACGGCAATCGTCTCGCAAAACGGAAATGCGTACGAAGAGGGTCTGTCCGAGGGCTGGAATTCCATTCAGCGCTATTGGAGAGAACCAAGTAATGCCAACCGTCAGGCATTGCGTGAACTGCTGACGCCCGCGTCGATCCGTTGGCAATACGAGCACGGCGTCAGTGACCCGGCACAGATTTCGCCGGACGGCTACGGCCTCGACGCTTTCTATCTCGGCCGCCCCGAACGTGACGAGATCCAACTCGACCTCTTCGGGGACTATGCGAGCAATGTCGCTCTTTATCCGGCATTCCAGAAGTATTTCCGCGAGCATCAGCCGCCGCTAATGGCCATCTGGGGCAAGAACGATCCGTTCTTCCTCCCGCCAGGCGCAGAGGCCTACAAGCGTGACCTGCCGAACGCACGAGTACGTTTTCTCGACACCGGGCACTTCGCGCTTGAGACGCACGCGCGGGAAATCGCGGATGCCGTTGTTGATTTTATAAAAGCCGTTTGAGTCGACGCGGACCGAGTGCATATCGGCGGGACGTCGTCGCTCGCCAGCGCCTCGCGCAATCCGGCACGAGGCTCGTATGGCAACGACTTCGGACATGTGCCGCCCGCGCGCAGCAGCGGCGTCTGCGCTATAAGCGCCGGCGCGATCAGGCGGGGCGACCTGATGTACCAGCCAGCGCGCAGTCGTCCCAGCCCGCTCAATGGCGCTGCGATGATTTTTGCCTCGGCGCTGTGCGAGGTGGAAGCAAGCTAACCGGCCAGTGCGGCGAGCGGTCATGTGCCCGCTCGCGCACTCGGTAGCCGCGTTGCGTCGAGTGGACTGGAGCATGTCGGCTAGTCATTTCTGCAATGACGGCAACGCTCTGGACTCGACGTCGTGTGGCCGGTAACTTGACGTCAAGCGCGCACAACCTGGTCTCGTTGTTTCCATGAGACGAGACAGGGCTACTCTTTTCTTTAAGGAGTGCAAATTCGATGGCAACTGACAAAACTGCACTGATCATTGGTGCATCCCGCGGACTCGGCCTGGCACTTGCATCGGAGTTCAGTGGACGCCGGTACGACGTTATCGCCACGTCGCGAGGATCGTCTCCACAGCTGGCAGAACTGGAAGCGCAATGTCCGGGAAGAGTGACCACCGAGACCGTAGATGTAGTGGACCTGAAATCGGTAAGGGCCCTGTACGAGCGCCTCGATGGTCGCAAGCTCGATGTGTTGTTTGTCAACGCCGGCGTTTGCAAGGCAAACGAACTCACACCGCTGCAGGTGGACGAAAGCGACTATCTGGACATGATGCTCACCAATGCGCTCAGTCCAATGAGGATCGTCGAAATGTTCCACAACCTGGTCGCGGAGAACGGTGTAATTGCTGTGATGTCATCCGAGATCGGAAGCATTGAAAACTCCACTGGATTCTGGGAACTATACAGTTCGAGCAAGGCAGCCTTGAACATGTTAATGAAAGCCTTCTCGCAGCGTCACCCTCGAGACAAGCGCGCCCTCCTTCTTGTTGCGCCGGGCTGGGTTCGAACGGACATGGGCGGCAGCAATGCGACGCTGGATGTTTCGGAAAGTATTCCGCTGGTGGTGGACATGATCGAGGCGAACTTCGGGGTTCCGGGTCTGCGCTTCACGGATCGCTACAACAAGTCCATACCCTGGTGAGCTGCGCTGCTTCACGGTCAAATGAACGTTCCTTCATCTCTGCTGATCGTTTCCGCGGAATGTGCAAATTGCACAGACCGCTCGTGAACACCAGTCTCATTGACCGTGTTCCGACGCGATAGACTTCGGGCTTGAAACATCTCAGCCACGACAAGGACTTTGCGGTCCTTCAAGGAGAAGCAGCGCCATGGACCGGATGGCAGCAATGGAAACGTACGTCTGCGTCGTTGAGGCAGGCTCGTTCTCGGCAGCCGCAAAGCGGCTCAAACTCGGCCAGCCGGCCGTATCAAAGTCGATCGCGCAACTCGAGGACCGACTGGGCGTGCGGCTGCTTTTTCGATCGACACGCGGCCTGACACCCACCGATGCGGGTCAGCGCTTCTACGAGCACGCAAGGCGTGCTATCGAAGAAGTGGATCTTGCTGAACAGGTGGTGCGCGACGCGTCCACCGGACTGTCGGGCGTGCTGCGCATCGGCGCCGCGGTGACCTTTGCGCGGCTGCACATCCTGCCTGCGCTCAAGAGCTTTCTGGACGCCCACCCCAATCTTCAGATCGATATCGTGCTGGACGATCGCACCATCGACCTGCTTGAAAAAGGCGTGGACGTTGCGTTGCGCATGGGTTCGCTCGACGATTCGACTATGACCGCTCGTCGCATTGCGCGGGGCCGCAGGCTGGTCGTCGGCACACCCGGCTACTTCGCGGAAGCAGGCGTGCCGAAATCGCCCGCGGATTTGAGTCAGCACCAGGCCGTGGTTTATTCGTTGCGCGGCGGGGGCGAATCGTGGGCGTTCAGCCAGAATGGCAAGGAAGTAGCAGTGGTCGTGTCCGGTCGCGTCAGTGTCAGCGCCGCCGAGGGCATTCGCACAACGGTGCTCGGGGGCATGGGCCTCGCGATCGCGTCGGAATGGATGTTTTCTCCGGAACTTGCCGATGGTACTGTCAAGGCGGTGCTGACCGACTGGGAATTGCCCCCCATCGACCTTTGGGCGGTCTTCCCTGCCGGACGCCTGGTGAGTGCGAAGGCACGCGCCTTCGTTACCTTCGTGGAGGAAGTACTGGGCGTCACATCTGCCGGCAAGGAAGGCACATCGTCAGAACCCGAGCTTGCCGATTGACGCACCACCGTCTATGTACAGCGTCTGACCGGTCATGAAGGCGGCTACATCAGAAACCAGAAACGCGATTGTCCCGGCAATTTCGTCGGGCTTGCCGAGGCGGCCCATGGGGACTGCCGACAGATAGCGCCGCTCGCCCTCGCTTCCAGGTGGGTTGTTCGCGCGGAACAGCTCGGTCTCGGTCGGACCAGGCGCGACGGCGTTCACCGTTATACCCGTGCCGGCCAGCTCTAGCGCCCAGGAACGCGCGAAACTTACGAGTGCTGCTTTTGCCGCTGCGTAGGCGGTGCGCTGCGTCATGCCTAGAATCGTCAGACTGGAAATGTTCACGACGCGTCCCCAGGCGCGTTCGCGCATGCCCGGAAGCAACGCCTGCACGGTCTGGACGGCAGGATGAAGATTCAGCGCGAGAACGTCGTCGAGATCGTTTATTGCGACTTCACCCAGTCGCTGCGGTCGGACCAGCGCAACGTTGTTGACTACACCATCGAATGCGTGACGTCGCACGAGGTCCTCGAGCGCCGCACCGGTTGCGGCACGGTCGGCCAGATCCACGCGGACCAGTTCGCCCGGAAAATCGCTTGCTTCGCGTGCGAGGCCGACCACGTGGTGGCCAGCGGCAATCAGCTGTCTGGTCAACGCGAGCCCGATGCCCTTGGTCGCGCCGGTTACGAGAAACGTACGTTGTGTCATCAAATTTCCTTTACGAACCGCATGGAAGCAAAAAGCCGTGCCGGACTCTCCGGCGCGGCGTAGTGATTGCCTAGCGTCGAGCGCTCAGGCTCAGGCGCTGGCCGTCGCCTTTTCCAGCACTGGAAACATGTCTGAGGGGTCAGGACGACGTGTGTAATCCGGGTTGACCTCCGAATACAGCACGATTCCATCCTGTCCGATGACGTAGCGCGCCGGCATCGGCAAGGTCCAGCCAGGGTCGTTGTTGAACGTCGGCAGATCGTTCTTCAGGCTCTTGTACAACTCGACCAGATAGTCGGGCAGTGCAAAGCGCAGTCCGAAGTCCGCAGCGGTCCGGCCGTTCACATCGCTCAGCACCGGGAAGCCCAGTTCGTTGGTGCGCACTGATTTTCGGCTATTGACCGGCGTTTGCGGCGAGAGTGCCACGACATTTGCGCCATAGGCCTGGATCTCCGGCAGCACTTCGTTGATCGCCTGCAATTCGATATTGCAGTAAGGACACCAGACGCCGCGATAGAACGTCACGACGAGCGGGCCCTTCCCCAGCAACGCAGCGGAGGACACGTCGTTGCCGTCCTGATCTTTCAGGTTGAAATGCGGCGCGCGGTCCCCCGCCTTGATTGCGCGTGCCGCCTGTCCGCTTGCTATCAGTTCTGCCGTGGCACGTTCCATCACCGGATGAATCTCCGACGGTGCGTTGAACGGCGGTTTGCCCGCCTTGAAGTCGGCCCGGAATGCGTCGAGTTTGTCTTGCAGTGACATGATTTGTTCTCCTTGGGAGAAATAGTGAATTCGAGGAACTGCTGGCCGCGGATTCAGGCTGCGTTCTGCGCGGCTGCAATGCGCGCCACTCCCGCCGCAGTGATGCCTTCGAGCGCGAGGCCATAGCCGATGCCTTCGTCGATCACGCGACGCAGACGCTGTGTCAGTCCGATGCGCGTGTATTTGGCGGTGAGCGGCGGCTGCTTTGCGATCGTCGCGGCAATTGCGTGCGCGCGCTCCAGCAACTGATGCGCAGGCACGATTTCCTTGACCCCGCCCAGCGATTTCGCTTCTGCTGCATCGAGCTTTTGCTGCGTGAGCACGAGGTTGCTTAAGCAGCAACCGGCCTGGTCCACTCGTTACCGGCCATGAAGCTGTCGAGTTCGGTGTGGACGATGTGATTGGTGTAGTTGCTCATCACCTTCGTCGCTACGCCCAGAATCACTTCGAGGACGTTCTGACGGGTGTAACCGGCGGCGAGAAACACGTCGACATCGGCGTCCGGGACAAAGCCACGCTCACGCACCACAAGCGTGGTGAAGCGATGCAGCGCTTCGAGCTTTGCATCGGGCAGCCGCGTGCCGGCGCGCAGCGCGGCAATCACGCCTGGGTCCATCTTGATCATTTTTGCCAGCGTGCTGTGACCGGCCATGCAGTAGTGGCAGTTGTTCTCGAAGTTCGAGGTCAGGTAGACGACCTGCTGTTCATGCGGCGTCAGCGTGCTCTTCGCGAACAGGTCCCACAGCGCCGAATAACCGGCGAGCAGCGCGGGCGACTCCGCCATATGTGCCTGAAGGTTAGGAACGAAGCCAAACGCGCGCTTCGTGTCTTCGAGGCCGGCCTTCGAAGCGGCAGGGGCGTTATCGATCGTGTAGGTTTGGAAGTTGCTCATCGTTTTTGTCCTGTTGGTTGACGGTGAGCAAATGATGAAGGTCAGCGCCTGTTCGAAGAAGGCAGGCTCCGTCGATAACAGTCATTCCTGGGAGGCATAAAGGCGTGGGTATGCGGTTCGGGAGCGCGCGGGCATGAGCCGTGTGGATGGTTCGGTTGGGCTCGCAAGGGTCCTCTAATCTGGTCAGCCGGCGGACAGACGCCGCGAACCGCCATATATCCACGCTTCGGGACGGACGAAAGTCGACGGAATTGATGAGCAATCGTTCGAAGCGACGACCTTGCTTCGTTTGCAAGCGCGGTGGAGTCGTCAACTTACGCAACCGCACGATGTGTGAGATCGGCCGGTTTTTGCAGGGCTTTTTCGCGAAGTGAGGAACCTGAATGCCCAGCTACCGGATAGCCGGCGCATCCGGGTGTTGCTGGGCGCCCCGCCGATTGACTGGTCGGCCAAATCGAGTCGTGACGACTACATCAACCCGATTAGCAAACTAGACCGCGATGCATGTGCCGTGGAAATCATTCAACGTGAAGTCCTTGCAAAGCGCCGACGCGCGCTAGCGATCTACGGGGGCATGCACTTCTTGCGGCGCAACCCGGTGCCGCCAAGTGACGTTCGCCGACCCGTTAGAGATACTCTTTGGCATTGGCGCCGGTCCGCTGTCCCGCGAATAGGAGACATTCGCATGGTCTATGACCGAGGGCGGCGCAACTGGATTTTTGAGACCTGTTATATCCCACGCTTGGGCCGCCGACGCCCTTAGATGATCTGGCGAACCAAGAATAGGACCGACTCAATTACACCGTGATCTCGGCATTGCCGCCTGTCACTAGCGCGATTTTCTCTTGCAGGCGGCTCGTCCTTCAATTTGCCCAATGAGCGTGCAGGTTGCGCCGATGAGCGTGCACCGCGGACCGGTATCCCGATGAAGGCATGCGCAGATGGTTGCCGCCGTGCGGCGTGAGCTCAGCGTGTCATGAGCACGTCGCACGGCGCGTCGTCCAACGCGACGTCGAGGGTTTCTAGAAAGCGCGCGGTCATCATGTAGAAGCCTGTAAGCAGCGTAACGTCGGCTAGCGCGCCTTCGGAGAAATACTCTCCTGCCCGCTCGAATGTTTGCGTCGACACGCGGACGTCCCGGACGCATTCGTCGACGAACGCCAGCAACGCTCGCGCAGTATCGTCCAGTGCGTCGCCAGGTCCGAGCTCGATTGCATGGATTTCTTCGTCGGACCAACCCGCCTGGCGTGCCGGCGGCAGATGCTGCATGCGCTCATAGGCGCTACCGCTCAATGCAGCCACACGCAGAATCACAAGTTCGTAATGCCTGGGCTCGAGATGCGTGGTTCGCATGGCGAAGCCCATATCCAGGTAGCTCCGTACGCAGCCACCGGTGCGCAACAGCGCTCGCGTGAGATTCGACGGGAAGCGCGCATATTGAGCACGGTCGTCGTCACCTAACGCAGAGACATCGGGTAGAACAATTCGGTTCATGGTTCGGCCATCTGTGCAGGAATTCGGATGCTGCGGCTCGCGTGGGCACATTGTCACCTGGCGAACGAGTGTCAGACGTAGACTTCGAGTTCGATTTCTGAAGCCACCACATCGTCGCGCTGTATCGTGGCGCAGAAAACGTAGCGTGAGAGCAGCTTCGATGCAGACGTGCAACGCACATGGAACGTGACGCTCTCGGACGCCGACATCAGACGCAATGCATCAATGTCCAGGCGCGCCACGGTGAAGCGCACTTCTTCATCTCGCATGTAGTGCAGAAGTCGGCCGGCGACGCGAGAGACCGCCTCGCAATAAAGCGACGCGGGCCACGAAGGATACTCGAGGAAGTGACCGGCGAACCGGCCGTCCGGCGTCGGACGGCTATGCGCGATTAACACGTCGTCATTCGGCATTCCGAAATCCAGTTCGATGGGTTCGCGGTAGGGCGAGTCGCTAGAAATCGAAGAGGGTGACGCGTGGTAATGGCGAAACGTGCGCGCAAAGACAGGCGCGGGCAACGCCTGGTACTCGCAATGGAAATGTGCGAGGTACTGGCCACGCGCAACCGTTGAATGCGCAACCAGTGACTTTCTATCCTGGAACAACACTTCCGACCGCGCGTGAAATTCACCCTGCGGGTCGTCCGGCGATGCATTGCGGACCACCTTCAGACGACCTTTTGTTCCCAGATAGTAGGTGGGCGTTGACGTCTCATCGAGTACGGCGGCGCACGAGCCGAGCGTCGCGAGGTGGCGGATGAGTTCCCCAGCGCAGACCGGTCCCAGCTCATAACCTGTTTGATGCTCGGCCCGAAATGTTCCGTGGACTCCGCGCGTGTCGTGGTCGTGAAGATCGAGGAACGCAAAGTACGGTGGATGGAGCGAGATCCGTCGGCAGATTTCCGGCAAAGCAAGTTGCGGCATATCTTAGATCCATTCGAATACGTGAATTGGGGCGTCAATTCGTCAGCGCGCACGCAGTTTAACGTTTGCGTGGGAAGCCGGTCAATTGTCTGATGAAATAGCCGCAACAGCTATTCGGTCGCCGCTCGACGCCGACATGCGATCGGCATAAAGCGACCCGCTAGGGCCCTTCGGCTCGCCGCAAAGCAGACGTTTGCGGGCTACAGGAAAGAGCAATCAAACTAATCAGTGGACACCGCTCGGAAGTTCCCGATTTGTGCATCAGGCTAACGCAAGAGTTCGAACGCGAATCCGTTGTTGAAGCATTCTGCCGGGGCGTCGAGCGTTACGAACTGTCGCACTTAGGCTCGAAAACGGTCAGTGAGAGTTTGTGACGTGTCGAGACCGCTCGGGTTAGGGAGCACGCGCTGCCGACTGGCTGCTCCCGGGCAGCAAAATCCAAGCGACCGCTTACAAGCGATGGGTTCGAAAAGCCGATTGACGCAGCGCGACCGATATGTTGAAAAAGTCGCTGGCCGTCTTTGTCGCGAGGTTTCCGGCGGTCTTCTTACCCTGGCCGGGCGTGCGTCGGCGGTTTGTAGCCGGATCTGAGAGGTCGCTTTTCGTGCAGGAAAACTGAAAAAGCCACGCAGCGACTTTTTCAACAGTATCGACTCTTGGCGGTCCTTGGAAAAACGAAGGAGCGGCCGCTCACCCACGGCGTTCTCGGCAGGACAGTGCTTTTTTAGTGCGAACATACGGTGACGGCGTGTACAAAGGCGTCCTGTTCAATCGGATTTTGAAAAAAGGCCTCAAGACTAGTCTACTCATCGTCGGCGTCTGTCCCAACGCACTGAAAAACATGTGGATTTCGGCAGGCGACAGTGCCGGATCGCACGGTCTGAAGTTGGCGGTGGCGGACGGGCGAATGGCCTCCCCGGGATTGTCCACCTTTAGTCAACGCGCCTGCACGGCGGGGGCCGCGGCGCCCCTCTCCTTGATCGTCTCGCAGCGCGCCATCAGTCGTGCGGGCATGATCTCTTCTAACTTCAGCCGGCCAAATTCCGATGGGAGATTCCGCTTGTACACCGATTTGCGCATCGCTCGTGTGGAGTCGGCAAGAGCAGTGTCTACAAAGTATCTCTCCGCCCACTTACCGAACGTTAGTGCCTCGATCGCCTCGACCCGTTTCTCGACTTTCGCACGTGAAGGACTTTCTCCCCGTTGGATTGCTCCGTAGGCTCGATCGCGTAGAAGCCGAGCTTCCGGCGGGCTAATAGCCATTCCAAATCCTAGCTCGTCTCGCTTGCGTGGCTTCGTGCGGAAAAGACGGATCGTACCGACCGATAACCAAGGTTTCCCGGCGACCATTCACCCGGTAGTCGTACCGGAAGCTCACCGCGCCTGACGGCGTCACTGCGGCGTATAGCCCGCGCTGATAGGCAACCTTGTAGATCTTATTGGCCGGCTTCAGCGCTCGCAACTGCATGTCTGTGAGCATAGGGACTCCTCGAACGTGTACCGTCAGCCGATACCGTCACTGGTTTGACGGTATCGGCCAAGGCCGTCCGAGGGGGAAACGTCTGTACCGTCAACGATACCGACATTTCCAGCAGGCATTGCCCGGATCACAGCCGAGCACACCGGACAATAACATGGTGTTTTCAAACGGAAAAACATGTAAACCGGACTCCCGGAACGACTTGGGAACAGTCTCAATCACTCCCACTCAATCGTCGCCGGCGGCTTCCCCGAAATGTCGTACACCACCCGGTTGATCCCTCGCACCTCATTGATGATCCGGTTCGACACATGCCCCAGCAGCTCATGCGGCAGATGCGCCCAGTGCGCGGTCATGAAGTCGAGCGTCTGCACCGCGCGCAACGCGACCACGTACTCATAAGTACGCCCGTCGCCCATTACACCGACGCTCTTCACCGGCAGAAACACCGCGAACGCCTGGCTCGTCAGGTCGTACCAGGACTTGCCGGTTTCCTTGTCGATGAACGTGCGCAGCGTTTCGATGAAAATCGCGTCCGCGCGACGCAGCAAGTCTGCGAAATCGCGCTTCACTTCGCCGAGAATCCGCACGCCCAGACCCGGACCCGGGAACGGATGGCGATACACCATGGCCGGCGGCAAGCCAAGCTTCACGCCCAGTTCGCGCACTTCGTCCTTGAACAGTTCGCGCAGCGGCTCCAGCAGCTTCAGATTCAGCGTCTCCGGCAGACCGCCCACGTTGTGGTGGCTCTTGATAGTCTGCGTCGCCTTCTTGCCCTTGCCGGCCGACTCGATCACGTCCGGGTAGATCGTGCCTTGCGCGAGCCACTTTGCGTCGGTCAGCTTGCCGGCTTCTGTCTGGAACACTTCGACGAATTCAGCGCCGATGATCTTGCGCTTGGCTTCCGGGTCGGTCACGCCTTCCAGCTTGCGCAGAAATACGTCGCTCGCATCGACGTGAATGACCTTCACGCCCAGGTGATCCGCGAAAGTAGCCATGACCTGCTCAGCTTCGTTCAGGCGCAGCAGACCATGATCGACGAATACGCACGTGAGCTGATCGCCAATCGCGCGATGCAGCAGCGCCGCCGCGACCGAAGAGTCCACGCCGCCCGACAAGCCGAGAATCACATGCTCGTTGCCGACCTGCTCGCGAATCTTCGCGACCGCCTCGTCGATGTAATGGCCCATTTCCCAGTCGGCCTTCGCGCCGCAAATTTGCAGGACGAAACGCTCGAGCATCGCGCGGCCTTGCACCGTGTGCGTGACTTCAGGGTGCCATTGCAGGCCGTAGAAACGGCGCGCCTCGTCGGCCATCGCGGCGATCGGGCACGATTCCGTGGATGCCATCAGCGCGAAGCCCGGCGGCATTTCCAGCACCTTGTCGCCGTGGCTCATCCACACCTTCAGCATGCCGTGGCCTTCCGGCGTCGTGAAGTCGCTGATGCCTTCGAGCAGACTTGTGTGGTTGCGCGCGCGCACTTCGGCGTAACCGAACTCGCGCAAATGGCCGATGTCGACCTTGCCGCCGAGTTGTTCGGCCATCGCCTGCATGCCGTAGCAGATGCCGAGCACCGGCACGCCAAGCTCGAAGACCACCTGCGGGACGCGCGGCGTGTCGGTTTCGGTGACCGAGCTCGGGCCGCCGGACAGGATCACGCCCTTCGGCGCGAAGTCGCGGATAAACGAGGCATCGACGTCATACGGATGGATTTCCGAATACACGTTGGCTTCGCGAACGCGACGTGCAATCAGTTGGGTGACTTGCGAACCGAAGTCGAGAATCAGGATCTTGTCGTGCATGGCAGCGGACGGTATGAAAAGTGAGCGGATACGGAATGCCGCGCATACAGCGCGGCGTTGAATTCAAAGCGGTCCACGCGGCAACGAATGGCCGGGGCTTGCAGTGGTGAAACGCGGCTGCGACTTACGAAGCCGGACTCTGCCAGCCCTTCGTTCGCGACGCCTCGCACCACCACCGTGGCGGCCCGAGTGCGCCGGGCGCACGCGGACTGCGGTTGCTTCAGCAGACGAGTGGCGCGCCGCGGCTCAACCATGAAACGGAGGCCGGGGCGCATGCGGCGAGTCGGCGGCGGCGTCGCGTGCGTCGTCGCGTGCGGCAGCGGCTTCTGCCCGTGCCGCTCGCTCCGACGGGCTCAGCGCTTCGCCCGTGCTTGCATGCAATGGCGCCGAGGTCGCGGGGTTGACCGGCCGTGCTTGCGACGCCGTGGGCACCGCATGCGCGGCCGGAGCAGCCGTTGCGGGCGGCACGACAGGCTTGCCAGCCGAATCGACGACGGGAGCGGCAGCAGGAGCGACAGCGGGAGCAACCGGCGGCACGATTGCCGGTTCCGTTACCGGATCGGCGCGATACACCGGAAACCCCGCCGTAGCCGGTACGACCGGCTCTCGACGGTTCGCCTCGCGGTTTGCCGCGTTCTTCTCGGCGTCTTTGGCAGCCTGCCGGTCGGCGCGCTCAGCCGCGGCGGCTTCAGCCACGCGCAGCTTCTCACGCCGCCGCACCGCGCCCGACAAACGCACGCCGCCCAGCCCCAGTACCAGTAGCACGACCCCGGTAAGCACCGCGACGATCTGCCCAAAGCCGGTCAGCGCCGGCGTGTGCAGCCCGAGCAGCCACACCAGCATCAGCACGCCGGTCAGCCAGTTCACGTGGCCGACCGCTCTTGCCACCGGCGAGGTCAGCGCGCCGTCGATTGCAGCATGCAGCGCAAGCCACGCCAGCCCGAGGAGCGCAACGCCAAACGCCTGGCCGGCCAGAGCCGGCTGCGTTTGCACCAGCTGCAGCGCGTCGTACAACGAAGTCCATGGGGTCAGCAGGAACAGCACGCCGAAGGCGAGCAGCAACAACGCATCGACGACGAGTACAGCGCGCAGCAATGGCTTCATTGGCGTTTAGTCCACGTGGTAGTTGGGCGCTTCCTTGGTGATCTGAACGTCGTGCACGTGCGACTCGCGCAAGCCCGCGCCGGTGATCTGCACGAATTCCGCCTTCTCGTTCATTTCGGCGATCGTGCGGCAGCCGCAGTAGCCCATGCTCGCGCGCACACCGCCGATCAGCTGGAACAGGATCGCGTTGACCGAGCCCTTGTAGGCCACACGCCCTTCGATACCTTCCGGCACCAGCTTGTCGATATTCGCCGAATTGTCCTGGAAGTAGCGGTCCGCCGCGCCGTCCTTCATCGCGCCGACCGAGCCCATGCCACGGTAGGACTTGTACTGGCGGCCCTGATACAGGAACACGTCGCCCGGCGCTTCCTCGGTGCCGGCAAACATGCTGCCCATCATCACGGCATTCGCGCCTGCGGCGAGCGCCTTGCTGACGTCACCCGAGAAACGCACGCCGCCGTCGGCGATGACCGGCACGCCGGTTCCGCGCAACGCCTCCGACACGTTCGCGATGGCGGTAACCTGCGGCACGCCGACACCGGCAACGATACGCGTTGTGCAGATCGAGCCCGGGCCGATGCCGACCTTCACGCCGTCTGCGCCGTATTCGACGAGCGCCTTAGCCGCCGCCGCGGTGGCGATGTTGCCGCCGATCACCTCGACATGCGGGAAGTTCTGCTTGACCCAGCGCACGCGTTCGAGCACGCCCTTGCTGTGGCCGTGCGCGGTGTCGACCACGATCACGTCCACGCCCGCCTGCACGAGCAGCTCCACGCGCTCTTCGTTGTCTGCGCCGACGCCCACTGCCGCGCCCGCGCGCAGCTTGCCATGCTCGTCTTTACAGGCGTCCGGGTGCTCGGTCTGCTTGGTGATGTCTTTCACCGTCATCAGGCCGCGCAGCTCGAATGCGTCGTTGATGACCAGCACGCGCTCGAGGCGGTGGCTGTGCATGAGCGCCTTCGCCTCGGCGAGCGAGGTGCCTTCTTTCACCGTCACGAGACGCTCGCGCGGCGTCATGATGTTGCGCACCGGCTCGTCCAGACGCTCTTCGAAGCGCAGGTCGCGGTTGGTCACGATACCGATCAGCTGCGTGCCTTCCACCACCGGAAAGCCGGAAATGCCATGCTGGTGCGACAGCGCGATCACGTCGCGCACCTTCATTTGCGGCGGCACCGTGATGGGGTCGCGCACCACGCCGGACTCGAAACGCTTGACCTTGGCAACTTCACGCGCCTGCTCGGCAGCCGTGAGGTTCTTGTGGATGATGCCGACGCCGCCCATTTGCGCCATTGCAATGGCGAGGCGGGCTTCGGTGACGGTGTCCATGGCGGCGGACACGAGCGGCATATTCAGGGAGATGTTGCGGGTCAGCCGGGTCTTGAGGCTGGTGTCGCGCGGCAAAACATCGGAGAAGGCCGGGACGAGAAGCACGTCATCGAACGTGAGTGCTGTTTGGATCAGACGCATGGCAAATCCTATAGGCGCAAAAGCGAATTATACGCGATACCTCCCCGCTTTTCACTGCGCGAACAGCAGCTTAGCGAATTTCGGGCGCTTTTTTTCGCGGCTTGCCACCCGTCGATTTCGCTTCGCGGTTCGCCTTGAGTTCGATCGCGTTTCGTTTGCTCGGGCCCGAATGCAGAATCAAACAAGACGCCCGCGCCCCCGACCGGCTACGCTGCGCACCATTCATTCCCGTTTTTCTCGCAGGAGTAGTCGATGCAGCGCGGTGTGGCATATGGCGTCATCGCCGGAGCCCTTTGGGGCATGGTTTTTCTGGTCCCGCGCGTGTTGCCGGACTTTTCGCCGCTGTTGCTGTCCGCCGGCCGCTACACCATGTACGGCGTGGTTTCGCTGGCGGCGGCCTTGCCCACGGCGCGCTCGCTCGTCAAGCGGCTCACGCGCGAAGATCTCGTCGCGCTCGTCAAGCTCGCGCTGGCCGGCAATCTTCTGTATTACCTGCTGCTGACGGCGGCGGTCCACCTGGTCGGCATCGCGCCGGCCTCGCTGATTGTCGGCGTGCTGCCCGTCACGGTCACGCTGATGGGCCGCGGCGATCGCGGCGCGGTGCCGCTCGCCCGCCTCGCGTGGCCGTTGGCCATGGTCATGGCGGGCATTGGCTGCATCAATGTCGACGTGTTCACTGCCGCAGAGGGCGCCTCGGTCAGTGTCGCGACGCGCCTCGTCGGCCTTGCCTGCGCAGTCGGCGCACTCGGCTGCTGGACCTGGTTCGCGGTCGAAAACACGCGCTATCTGCAACGGCAGACCCATTTCAGCGGCAACGAGTGGTCCGTGCTGTGGGGCGTGGTGACAGGCATGCTGGGCGCGGCGCTCTGGGTGGTCGCCGCCGCGCTGCCGGCAGGCGGCCCGCAGGGCGAACTTGCAGCAAGCCGCTGGCACAGTTTCTGGCTGTTGAATCTCGGGCTCGCGATTGGCGCGTCCTGGCTTGGCAACGGCCTGTGGAACGCCGCTTCGAAGCGGTTGCCGCTCACGCTTTCGGGGCAGCTGATCGTGTTCGAAACGCTATTCGCGCTGCTCTACGCGTTCATCTACGACGCGCGTCTGCCACGGCCGCTGGAAATTGCCGCGATCCTGTTGCTGGTGGGCGGTGTGTGCTGGTCGGTGCGCCAGCATGCGGACGGCGATTCGGGCGGCACGGCGCAAATCGGAGGAAAGGCGCAAGGGTCGGCGCCCTGAGGCGCGCCACGCCGCCGTAACGAGGCCACTCGCGGCCACCAGCGAGCGCCCCGGCCGAACACCAGCGCCGGCGAACCGCTAGCGCGAGTCCTTGTTCAGCCAGCGGCGCCCTTCGATCGAACCCGCCTTGCGGCTTTTCTCGACACGGCGCTGCCGCGACACCTTCGGGTCCACCAGCAGCGGCCGATAGATCTCGACGCGGTCGTGGTCGGCGAGCACGGTGTCGAGCGGCTTCAGCTTGCCGAATACGCCGACTTTTTGCGTACCAAGATCGATCTGAGGATAACGCGCCAGAATGCCGCTCGCCTCGATGGCCTGCGCGAGCGTGGCGCCCGCCGGCAATTGCACGGTGACGAGCGCCTGCTCGCTCGCGAGCGCATAGCAGACCTGGACCGACAGACGCTCGCTCATGCCTTGCCGTAGCGCTGATCCGCGCGCTTCACGAAAGATTCGACGAAAGTATTGGCGATGTGATTGAACACCGGTCCAATGATCTTCTCGAGCAGGATGTTGGTGAACTCGTAGTGCAGCGCGAACTCTATCTTGCAGGCGTCGGCGCGCAACGGCGTAAAGCGCCAGAAGCCGGTGAATTTGCGAAACGGCCCGTCTGCGAATTCCATGTCGATGCGCGTGGGCCGCTCCATGCTGTTGCGCGTCGCAAAGTGCTGCTTGATGCCCTTGAAGTTGATGTCGATCTTCGCCTCCATGCTGGTTTCGTCCCGATGACGAATCTCCACTCCGCCGCACCAGGGCAGGAAGTTCGGGTAATCGGCGACATCGGTGACGAGGTCGAACATCTGTTCCGCCGAATGGCGAATCAACACTGTTTTCTGGACATCTGCCATAAATTGAACAGCACGTGGCAAGGGTGGACGGGCGCCGCGGGCTTTCCTTGCCCCGCTTTGCTAAAATCGTGATTTTAAACGAGTTGGGCACTTTCCATTCATGAGCATCATCGACAACAGAAAAGCCTTCTTCGATTACTCGATCGAAGAACGCTATGAGGCAGGACTCGTGCTCGAAGGATGGGAGGTCAAGGCACTGCGCGCCGGGCGCGGCCAGATCAAGGAAGGCTACGTCGTGATCAAGAACGGCGAGCTGTTTCTGATCGGCACGCACATCAGCCCGCTACCCGAAGCCTCGACCCACATCAGTCCCGACCCGGTCCGCACGCGCAAGCTCCTTTTGCACAGCGAAGAAATCAGCAAGCTGATCGGCAAGGTCGAGCAGCGCGGCTACACGCTCGTGCCACTGAACTTTCACTACAAAGGCGGCCGCGTTAAATGCGAGATCGGGCTCGCCAAGGGCAAGAAGCTGCACGACAAACGCGAAACCGAGAAAAAGCGCGACTGGGAGCGCGAAAAGGCGCGCTTGATGCGCTCGCCTACCTGATATTCAAAGCTGGCTGTGGGGTTGCAAGGCAGGCGGCGCATGCCGTTTTGTTTGCGTGTTTGTGTGCCTGTTTTGTGTGCCTGTTCGTGCGCTTATTTGCGTGCTTATGCCGCACCTGGCCCGAGCGCCTGAGTGCTGCTTGCGCTGCTTCACAACCCGCATCGAAAAGGCCCGCACTTCAACCATGCGGGCCATTCTTTTTGTTAGGACTGGGTAAGCTGCGTCGCGGCGCAAGCATCCGAGGCTGCCGGGCGGGCGCGGGGAACCGCTATGCAAACGGCTCAGGCGCTGCGTGTAAGCGCTCCGAGCCGCTCCGGGGGGTCTGCGCGCGAACTTGGAGATCTGCGCGCAGGCACTTAGAGGTCTCCGTGCAAGCACTTGGAGTTCTCTGCGCGAGCACTTGGAGGTCTCCGTGCAAGCACATGCACGTCTCTGCGCGAGCGCTCACAGGTCGGCGAGCAAGCCGCTGGCGGTGTGTGAGCGCAAGCGCTCAGCGCGCGTCCGGCACGCCCTTGCCCTTGTTCACGATGGCAAGCGCCGACGCGATCATCGAACTCATATCCGAGAGATTGCCGGGCACGATCAGCGTAGTGCCCTGCTTGGCCAGATTGCCGAACGCATTCACATATTGCTCGGCCACCTTCAGATTGACCGCCTCCATGCCGCCGTTCGACTGGATCGCAGCGGCAATCTTCTGAATGGCCTGCGAATTCGCTTCGGCGACCGCAAGAATCGCCGCGGCCTGACCTTGCGCCTGATTGATCGCCGCCTGCCGCTCGCCTTCCGACTTCTGGATGGCCGCCTCCCGCCCGCCGGACGCAATGTTGATCTGCTCCTGCTTGCGCCCTTCCGATGCGGCGATTAACGCACGCTTTTCACGCTCCGCGGTGATTTGCGCCTGCATCGCGTGAAGGATTTCCTTGGGCGGCGTCAGATCCTTGATTTCGTAACGTAGTACTTTGACGCCCCAGTTGGCGGCCGCTTCGTCGAGCGCGGACACAATGCTGTGGTTGATGAAGTCACGCTCCTCGAAAGTGTTGTCGAGTTCAAGCTTGCCGATCACAGAGCGCAGCGTGGTCTGCGACAACTGCGTGATTGCGAACACGAAGTTACTCGATCCATACGACGCCTTCATCGGATCGGTGACCTGGAAATACAGCACGCCGTCCACCTGCAACTGCGTGTTGTCGCGCGTGATGCAGACCTGGCTCGGCACTTCCAGCGGAATTTCCTTGAGGATGTGCTTGTACGCGATACGGTCGACAAACGGGAACACGAAGCTCAGACCCGGCGTGAGCGTGCGGTGGTAGCGGCCCAGCCGCTCGAGCACCCACGCGTGCTGCTGCGGCACGATCTTGATGGTTTGCGCCGCCAGCACGATCACGATGACGAGCAGCACCGCCCCGACAATGGTCGAATCCATTTACGCCCTCCAACCTTTAGTTCGATTAATTAAATTGGCGAATTTGCGACGCTCAGAGCGGTCTGGCGTGGTGTCTCGCAGACTGCTTTGCCGCGACGACGAGACAACTGCCGCGCAACTCCGTGATCTCGTAGACCTGCGCGTCTTCGGGCTCGCCGGGCGCGAGCTCCACGTCCCATTGCGCGCCGCGATAGTTCACGCGCGCGCGGCGCTGGTCCCATGCCGGCACCGTCAGCGTCTGCCCAATGTCCAGATTGACGTCGGGGTTCTTCGACGCCTCCTTGCGCGGCCTGCGGCCAAAGCGCGACCGCCTCAGCACGAGCACGGCCGCCAGCGCGACCACCGCGGCGACGGCAAACTGCACGTCGGCCGTAGCGCCCGCGATATGCGCAATGGCCGCCGCCACGCAACCCAGCGCGATCATCAGCAGATAGAACGTGCCGCTGAGCAATTCCAGCACGACCAGCACGCCCGCTCCGACCCACCAGAACAATCCACCTGGCGCCACGTCGACCTCCACAAAGCAAAACACCCCGGATCTACCGGGGTGTTTATAGCACGAAGCGCAGCCGAAAAACCGGCATTGGAAGGCGCCGGTCCGCACGCCTTCATATGCCTTTGATCTGCCGCACTTTGGTTATGCGCGCCGCTTGGGACGCGGCACGCGCTGCGCTTACTTCGTCGACGATTTCGCCAGTTGCTGCCACGTCTCGATGATCGTGTCAGGGTTCAGCGAGATCGACTTGATGCCTTCGTCGGTCAGCCATTGCGCGAAATCCGGATGGTCCGACGGACCCTGACCGCAAATACCGACATACTTGTTCAGGCGCAGGCATGTTTCGATTGCGCGCTTGAGCATGAACTTGACCGCCGGATCGCGCTCGTCGAAATCGACTGCGAGCAGTTCCATGCCCGAGTCGCGGTCGAGGCCGAGCGTGAGCTGCGTCAGGTCGTTCGAACCGATCGAGAAGCCGTCGAAGTATTGCAGGAACTCTTCGGCGAGAATCGCGTTCGACGGCACTTCGCACATCATGATTAGACGCAGGCCGTGCTCGCCGCGCTTCAGGCCGAACTTCTCCAGCAGCCCGACCACGCGCTCCGCCTGCTTCAGCGTACGAACGAACGGCACCATGATCTCGACGTTGTCGAGGCCCATTTCTTCGCGCACTTTCTTCAGCGCGACGCATTCCATCTGGAACGCCTCGGCGAAGTCTTCGGCGATGTAGCGCGACGCGCCGCGGAAGCCCAGCATCGGGTTTTCTTCGTCCGGCTCGTAGCGCGAACCGCCAATCAGCTTCTTGTACTCGTTCGACTTGAAGTCCGACAGACGCACGATCACGGGCTTCGGATAGAACGCCGCAGCGATCGTGGCGATGCCTTCGGTCAGTTTGTCGACATAGAACGCACGCGGCGAGGCGTGACCGCGAGCGACGCTTTCCACGGCCTTCTTCAGGTCCTGGTCGACGTTTGGGTACTCGAGAATCGCCTTCGGGTGAACGCCGATGTTGTTATTGATGATGAACTCGAGACGCGCGAGACCCACGCCTGCGTTCGGCAGTTGCGAGAAGTCGAAAGCCAGTTGCGGGTTGCCGACGTTCATCATGATCTTCACCGGAATCGGCGGCAGTTCGCCGCGCTGCACTTCGGTGATTTCGGTTTCGAGCAGACCGTCGTAGATCTTGCCTTCGTCGCCTTCGGCGCACGACACCGTGACGAGCGCGCCGTCCTTCAGCACGTCCGTCGCGTCGCCGCAGCCGACCACGGCCGGCACGCCCAGTTCACGCGCGATGATTGCCGCGTGGCAGGTACGGCCGCCACGATTCGTGACGATTGCCGACGCGCGCTTCATCACCGGTTCCCAGTTCGGGTCGGTCATGTCGGCGACCAGCACGTCACCTGGTTGCACACGGTCCATTTCCGACGGGTCGTGAATCACACGCACGGGGCCCGCGCCGATCTTCTGGCCGATCGCGCGGCCGGTCGCCAGCACGTTCGACTGGCCCTTGAGCTTGAAGCGCTGCTCCGCTTTGCCGGTAGCCTGGCTCTTCACCGTTTCGGGGCGCGCCTGGAGGATGAAGATCTTGCCGTCGCGGCCGTCCTTGCCCCACTCGATGTCCATCGGACGCTCGTAGTGCTTTTCGATGATGACCGCGTATTTAGCGAGTTCGATCACGTCTTCGTCCGTAATCGAGAAGCGGTTGCGCTGTTCGTGCGGCACGTCGACGGTCTTCACGCGGCCTTCTTCGCCGGCCTTCGTGAATTCCATCTTGATGAGCTTCGAGCCGATCGAGCGGCGGATGATCGGGTACTTGCCCTGCGCGAGCGTGGTTTTGTAGACGTAGAACTCGTCCGGATTCACCGCGCCCTGCACGACGGTTTCGCCCAGACCGTAGCTCGACGTGATGAAGACGGCGTCCTTGAAGCCCGATTCCGTGTCCAGCGTGAACATTACGCCGGCCGCGCCCACGTCCGAGCGCACCATGCGCTGCACGCCAGCCGACAAAGCGACTTCAGCATGCGTGAAGCCCTTGTGGACGCGGTAGGAAATGGCGCGGTCGTTGTAGAGCGACGCGAACACGTGCTTCATGCGGTCGAGCACGTCTTCGATGCCCACCACGTTGAGGTAGCTTTCCTGCTGACCCGCGAACGATGCGTCCGGCAGGTCTTCCGCCGTGGCCGACGAACGCACGGCGAACGACAGCTCTTCAGGCGAGCTGTTCTGCAAGGTGTCGAAGCCCGCGCGAATGTCAGCCTCGAGCTTGGGCTGCAGCGGCGCCTCGACGATCCACTGACGGATCTCCTTGCCCGCTTCGGCAAGCGCCTTCACGTCGTCGACGTCGAGCGTCTCGAGACGTTGGGCGATGCGTTCGGTCAGGTTGTTGTGATGCAGAAAGTCGCGGAAAGCCAGTGCCGTCGTGGCGAAACCGGTCGGCACGCGCACGCCGGCTTCGGCGAGCTGACTGATCATCTCGCCAAGCGACGCATTCTTGCCGCCGACAATTTCCACATCGGTCATCCGCAACTGCTCGAACGGTACTACATACGCCTTATCCTTTGCGACGGTAACTGCGTTAGTCATACAAGCCCCTAAGTGTGAAAGAAATTCACGGCTGTGCAAGTGGGCTCGAACGCGGGGCGCTCATTGAAAGCGTGATCGCGCGTCTTGCACAACCTGTTGGAGAAGCAATCGCCTTGCTTGCGACGCGTGCGCCACCGGGCGACACGCGAGGCCGCACAGAAAGTGCGACGAAGCTGGCGAATGAACGGATTTAGCGGCGGTTCCGCCGCAATCTGCTCAATTTGACGCCGGATAACATCGCGATGAACGACCGTTCGCGGTAAGTTAGACGCCAATCGCCTGCAATTGCTTATCCAACAGGTTGCCGCTATTCTACCGTGCTGACTCTCCAAATGTGACTGTCGGACGAGAAATGCGCCTCGAATCGCGCCCGAATGTGCCGTGGCGCTCTTTGAATGCCGTCAAAGAGTCCCCGGCCCGTGCTGGCGCAGTAGCGGTGCCCAAGGCGCGCTGCTTTGACGCCGCCCGCGGCAGCCCATCGCCGCGCAGCGAGATCGAAGCAGCCATGTTCCATTCGAGCGCTTTTTGCCGCTCACGTTCCCTGCCCCACTGATGCCGCCCACCGTATTCATCGTCTCCGACGGTACCGGGATCACTGCCGAAACCTTCGCGCATTCGATCCTCTCCCAGTTCGACCAGAAATTCCGCCTGGTTCGCGTGCCTTTTGTCGACTCGACCGAAAAGGCTTACGCCACGCTAGAAAAGATCAATGAAGCGATCCAGCAGGACGGGCGCCGCCCAATCGTCTTCACGACGCTTGTCGACAGTGCGTCGAATCAGATCGTCAAGGGCTCGAATGCGCTCGTGCTCGACATGTTTCAGACCTTCGTCGAGCCGCTCGAACAGGAACTGGAACTGAAGTCGAGCCACGCGATGGGACGCGGCCACCAGAATGCGGATACCGAGGAGTACAAGAACCGGATAGAAGCGATCAACTTCTCGCTCGCGCACGACGACGGCCAGTCAAACCGCAATCTCGCGGATGCCGACGTGATCCTGGTCGGCGTATCCCGCAGCGGCAAGACGCCGACTAGTCTTTACCTCGCCATGCAGTACGGCGTGAAAGCGGCGAACTATCCGCTGATTCCGGAAGACTTCGAGCGCGGAAAGCTGCCCACGCCGCTATTGGCGCATCGGCAGAAAATGTTCGGCCTGTCGATCGATCCGCAGCGGCTTTCGGAAATCCGCAACGAGCGCCGGCCCGGCAGCAAGTACGCGGCGCCGGAAAATTGTCGCTACGAAATCAATGAAGCCGAAGCGATGATGCGTCGCGAAGGCATCAAGTGGCTATCGTCCACGCACAAGTCGATCGAAGAGATCGCGACCACGATCCTGCAGGAAATCAAGTTGGATCGGCCGTCTTATTGAGGCGCACCGACGCGCTCGCGTGGCCCGGCTGTTTTTGTCCGCGGGCTCCCCGAGCGCGGCTGCCTGTTCCGGTGCTCCCCGAGCTTGGGCGCTTTTCTTAGCACTCCCCCGAACGCGGCTGCCTTTACCGGCGCTCCCGCAACGCGGTCACCCTCTTCCGCGCTCCCCGAGCGCGGCTGCTTCTCTTAGCGCTCTCTGAGCGCGGCGGCCTCTTCCGGCGCTCCGCAAGGGCGGCTGCGCCCTTTGCCACCCCACACGGCCGCTGTTTGTCCAAGGCTCCTTTCTTGCCTCGCCCTACAGCCGCCGATCACCGGGCAGCGGCGCGCCGCTGCCGGCACTGCTCGAACACGCACACAGCCGCGGCCGCCGCCACATTCAGCGATTCCATGCCGCCCGGCTGAGGAATCGTCACGCGCAACGAGACCGCGTCGCGCCAGGCCTGCGACACACCCGCGCCTTCGTTACCGAACACCCAGGCCAACTCGCCGCTCAGATCGCAGTCGTAAATCGCTTCAGCGCCGTGCGAATCCGTGATCACCACAGGCACCGCGAGGCGCTCGATCAACGTCTGCGCGTCGACGTCTTCGTGGATCTGCAGCAGGAAGTGCGCGCCCATGCCCGAGCGCAGTACTTTGGAAGACCACGCGTAAGCCGTGCCCGGCGCGCAGAACACCTGCTGAATGCCGGCGGCGGCCGCGCTGCGCAAAATAGAGCCGACGTTGCCCGCGTCCTGCACGCCGTCGAGCACGATGCAGGTCTGCGCGACGGTCACGGGCAACGGCGCGTCGAGCTTCTCCACGAGCAGCAGCATGCCGACGCCGTGCACGACACTCGACAATTGCCCGAACAACGCATCCGGAAGCGTGACAATGCGCTGGCCGTCGATGCGCGAGACGATTGCCTGCGCTTCGTCATGGCGAAGCGCGCCTTCGGTCACAACGCACATTTCCGGCTGCCCGGCGACGTCCAGATAGGCGCTCGCAAGATGAAAACCTTCCAGCAGCGCGTGGCCGCTGCGGCGCTGCTGGTGCGTCGAACCGGCAAGCGCCTTCAGGCGTTTGTAGAGCGGATTGTCCCGCGAGGTGATGGCTTTCACAGGCAGCGAGGGCGGTGAGAAATCAGAGAAAGGGTTTGGGCGACGTTACTGGACGGCGGGCGGCGCGGTGTGGCCACCGCGGTCTGTTCGAGGGACCCGCCAGATAGCCGCGG
The DNA here is from genome assembly GCF_000472545.1 of Burkholderia sp. WSM2232. GTDB lineage: Bacteria > Pseudomonadota > Gammaproteobacteria > Burkholderiales > Burkholderiaceae > Paraburkholderia. The sequence goes on from NZ_AWZV01000036.1 coordinate 64,950, forward strand.
CGCTTTATGTTCACGCCCCGCTGTGTTCGCCGAATGCGTCGCCGTCGAGCATCGCATCGTCCAGCATGCCGCCTGCCAGCATCTCCGGCACGGCGATAATCTCGCCCGCCGGCAACGCCACACCCGTACCTAAACGCAGATGCGCTTCGCGCACGGGCGCAAACGAGCGCCGGTGATGCTCGCACGGCCCGTGCTCGCGTAGCGCCGCGAGATGCTGCGGCGTGCCGTAGCCGGCATGCGCATTGAAGCCGTACATCGGATAAGTCTGGTGCAATTCGAGCAGCATCCGGTCGCGCGTGACCTTGGCGAGAATCGACGCTGCCGAAATGCTTTTGACCAGCGCGTCGCCGCCGATCACCGCTTCGCTGCGGATGCTGAGCGTCGGGCAACGGTTGCCATCCACCTTGACGAGCGTGGGCGTGACCGACAACCCTTCCACGGCACGCTTCATCGCCAGCATGGTGGCGTGCAGGATGTTCAGCGAATCGATTTCTTCGACCGTTGCCGATGCGATGCAGTAAGCGAGCGCCCGATCGACGATTTTTTCGTACAGTTCGTCGCGCTTTTTCGCAGTAAGCGCTTTGGAGTCGTCGAGGCCGCGAATCATCGGCTTCGACGGATCGAAAATCACGGCCGCAGCCACGACCGGGCCCGCCAGCGGTCCACGCCCGGCTTCGTCGACGCCGCAGACAATGTCGTCCGCCGTCTCGAAGTTCAGGCCCACCTGGCGACTGGCCACGCCGGCCACCGCCTTGCGGCGCGGCGCGGCTGCCGCCGTGCGGGCCTTGGTGCGTTGCTCGCTCACGGTCGCGCCCTGCGCTTTTCGACGACGCTCGCCACGACCTCCGCGGCACGCTGCGCGGTGTTCTGCTTCAGCACGTGATGCATCTCCGTGAAGATTTCCGTCAGCGTGCGCCGGTTGGCTTCGTCGCGCAACTGTTTCAACGTGGCTTCGGCAAGCGCCTGGGGCGTTGCGAAATGCTGAAGAATTTCCGGCACCACGAAGCGGCCCGCCAGAATGTTGGGCAAACCCACATAAGGCAGATAACCCTGGCGGCGCATGATCTGACCGGTCAGCCAGGGCACCTTGTACGAGATGACCATCGGCTTTTTCAGCAGCGCGGCCTCTAGCGTGACCGTGCCGCTTTTCACGAGAATTGCGTCGGCTGCCGTCATCGCGAGTTGCGACTGGCCGTCCGTAATGGTGAGCTCGAGTCCGGGGTGGGAGTCGACCAGTGGGCGCAGCATCTCGCGCAAGGCCGGCGTGGCCGCCGGCATGACGAAACGCAGGCCGGGCTCCTGGTGCTGCATCATTTCCATGGCGGCGAAGAACGTCGGCCCGATCAGATCGATCTCGGAGCGGCGGCTGCCCGGCAGCACCGCGATGATCGGACCGCTTTGCGCGAGACCCAGCGCGCGGCGCGCGCCCAGCGTATCCGGTTCGAGCGGAATCTCGTCGGCGAGCGGATGACCCACGTACGATGCCGCGACGCCCGCCTTTTCGAGCAGCGCCGTTTCGAACGGGAACACGCACAACATATGGTCGACCGCCTTGGCGATCTTCTTGATGCGCCCGCCGCGCCACGCCCAGATGGACGGGCAAACGAAGTGAACAGTCGGAATGCCCGCCTCGCGCAGCGGATGCTCGAGCCCGAAATTGAAGTCGGGCGCATCGACGCCGACGAACACCGCGGGCGGCTCGGCGAGCAACTGCCGCTTCAGGTCGTTGCGGATGCGCAGAATCTCGGGAATGTGCCGCAGCGCTTCGACGTAGCCGCGCACGGAGAGCTTTTCCATCGGCCAGTGGGCGTCGAAACCGGTGGCGATCATGCGCGGACCGCCGATCCCGTAGAAGTGCGTGGTGCCTGGCAAGCGGCTCGCAAGGCCGCCCAACAGCGAGGAGGCCAGCAGGTCGCCGGACGGCTCGCCGGCCACCATCGCAATGCGCAGCGGACTGGGTTGCAGTGCCATCGCTTAGCGGATGATGCCGCGCTGCGACGCTTCGACGAATGCAAGCAGCGTTGCCACCGGGCCGTCGCCGTCGCCGCCGGCGGATGCCAGTTCGCGCAGTTGCACCTTCGCTTCTTCCAGCGACAGGCTGTTCTTGTACAGCAGACGGTACGCCGAGCGCAGCGCGGAAATGGCGTCCGGCGAGAAACCGCGGCGGCGCAGGCCTTCCACGTTGATGCCGTGCGGCTCGGCCTTGTTGCCCGCAGCGATGACGAACGGCGGAATGTCCTGCACGAGCGCCGAAGCGCCACCCAGCATGGAATGCGCGCCGATGCGCACGAACTGATGCACGCCCGACATGCCGCCGACGATCGCGTAGTCGCCAATCGTCACGTGGCCTGCCATCTGCGCGTTGCTCGACAGCACGACGTTGTTGCCGACGTGGCAGTCGTGCCCGATGTGCACGTACGCCATGATCCAGTTGTCGTCGCCGAGCGTGGTCACGCCCGCGTCCTGCACCGTGCCGGTGTGGATCGTGGTGAACTCGCGGATGGTGTTGCGGTTGCCGATTTCGAGGCGGGTCGGCTCGTCCTTGTACTTCATGTCCTGCGGGCGGCCGCCGACCGATGCATAGTGACCGATGCGGTTGTCCTCGCCGATCGTCGTGTGGCCTTCGATCACGCTGTGCGAACCGACCGTGGTTCGCGCGCCGATCGTGACATGGGCGCCGATCACGGCGTACGGTCCGATTTCGACGGATTCGTCGAGTTGTGCGCCCGGTTCGACGATCGCAGTGGGATGAATCCTGCTCATGCGTCCTCGCTTCTGATTCTGTTGCGTTGTCTGGATGGGCTGCGGCAAGCCGGCTGCGCGACAGGCGGCGCCGGCTGGCCGGACGTTGGGTGGAACCCCGAGCCGATTATCGACTCCAGCGCCCCTGACCTCTTTGTCAGGCGTCTTTGTCCGTGTGACGCACCGCGCACATCAGGTCCGCTTCCGCCGCCACCGCGCCGTCAACCTCGGCTCGCGCCTTGAACTTCCAGATGCCGCGCATGTGCCGCTCGAACGTGCAGTTCAGGATGAGCTGATCGCCCGGCTCCACGACACGCTTGAAGCGCGCGTTGTCGATACCGACGAACAGGTACAGCGTGTTCGACGGGTCGCTCGGCTCTTCCGAGAACGTCAGAAGCGCCGCCGTTTGCGCAAGCGCCTCGAGGATCAGCACCCCAGGCATGACCGGACGGGTCGGAAAGTGCCCCTGGAAATACGGCTCGTTGATCGACACGTTCTTCAACGCTTTGATGCTCTTGTGCGGCTCGAGTTCGAGCACCCGGTCGACCAGCAGGATCGGGTAACGATGGGGCAGCAGCGTGAGAATCTTATGAATGTCGAGATTGATTTTTTCGGTGCTCATGGTGTTTCTGCTCACGCATTGACTGCGCGATGATGACTGCGGATGCTGGTGCAGGTGGGTTGTCAGCGGGGTGTGAGCGCATGCTGCCGGCGCTCGCCATGAACTGGCTGCCGTGCCACCGGGTCACGGCGACCGTCTTCGCTTCCTGATATTCGCCCGCCATTTTACGCGGTAGCGGCGGGCCGCCCGGAAAACTAGCTTTGGTCGCTCCGTGCGGCGCCTGCCGCGCCCGACGCCGCAGGCGCCGGCTTGCCGTCCGGCCGGGCCGCGGCGGCGGTTTCCAGCGCCTTGATACGCTCGCGAAGCTTGTCGATATTGCGCAGTAACGCCGCGCTTTTGTTCCAGTCGGCGTGATTCACCGCTGGGAATGCGCTGGTGTACATGCCGGGCTTCAGCAACGACTTGGACACGCCCGACTTGGCCGTGACGATCACATGATCGGCGAGCGTCACATGTCCGGCAATGCCGACCGCGCCGCCGATCATGCAGTGGCGGCCAATGGTCGTGCTGCCCGCAATGCCCGCGCACCCGGCAATGACCGTGTAGGCACCGATGCGGCAGTTGTGGCCGATCTGCACGAGGTTGTCGATCTTCACGCACTCCTCGATGACCGTGTCGGCCATCGCACCGCGGTCGATCGTGGTGTTCGCACCGATTTCAACGTCAGCCGCAATCGACACCCCGCCGACCTGCGGAATCTTGACCCAGCTGCCGGTGCGCGCCTCGCCTTCACCAACGAAATCCGGCGCGAAGCCGAAGCCGTCAGAGCCGATCACGGCGCCTGCGTGCACGATCACGCGCTCGGCCAGCTTGCAGCCGTGGTACACCGTCACGTTCGGATACAGATGCGAACCGGCGCCGATATGCGTGCCGCGGCCAATCACCACGTTCGCGTCGAGGCGCACGTTGTCGCCGATCACGGCGCCCGCTTCGACCGTGACGTGCGGTCCGATCACCGCGCTCGCGGCGATCTGCGCGGACGGGTCGATCGTCGCGCTCGGATGAATGCCGGGCGCGACCTTCGGAGCCGCGAGGTCGATGAAGGTTTGCGCGACGCGCGCGAAGTAAGCGTACGGATTCGGCGTGACGATGAAGTTACGGCCGCTGCGGGATGCGAGCTTCGCGAGGTCGTCCGCGTTGATCAGCACTGCGCCCGCGCGTGTCGTTTCCACTTGCGACAGGTACTTCGGGTTGGCGAGGAACGCCAGCTGGTCCGGGCCTGCCTGATCGAGCGGCGCCAGACTGCCGACGCGCTGCGAACCGTCTCCCACTACTTCACCGCCGAACCGCTGAACGATGTCCTCGAGCGTAAAAGCCATGCCTATCCTGTCTCCTGCTGTTCAGTACAACTTGTCGGTGCCACCTGTCGGCGCGCGTGCCCCGCGACCTTCTGACCGGGCTCGTAATCGCCCTTCTTCAATGCGCGTGGCGAGCCCCGCGACGCCGCTTTCAGTTGCCCGAAGCCGCGAGAGCCTTGAGCACCTGATCGGTGATGTCGATGCGCGGGCTCACGTACACCGCTTCCTGCACGATCAGGTCGTAGTGCTGCGCCTCGGCGATCTGCTTGATCACCTTGTTCGCGCGGTCCAGCACCGCCGCCAGTTCTTCATTGCGGCGCTGGTTCAGATCCTCGCGGAACTCGCGTTGCTTGCGCTGGAAGTCGGTGTCGAGCTGCGACAGATCGCGCTGCTTTTGCGCGCGGTCGGCCGTAGACATGGACGGGCCGTTCCTGTCGAGCGCATCGGACATGGACTTGAGCTTCTGCGCCATGTCCGCGAGGTCTTTGTCGCGCTTGGCAAACTCGGCCTCGAGCTTGGTCTGCGCCGACTTCGCTGCAGCGGACTCGCGCAGGATCCGGTCTGAATTCACCGCGGCAATCCTGGCTTCCTGCGCGTGTGCCACGCCGACGCCCAGCGTCATTGTCAGCGCCAGCGCGCAAGCCACACGTTTCGAAAACATACCGGTTAGCAAAGTGATCCTCTCGATACTGTTGTTTGGCGAAATGTCCGCAGCGCGGTCAGAACGCCGTCCCAATCTGGAACTGGAACTTCTGATACTGGTCGCCCGTATGCTTCGTGAGCGGGAAGCCCAGGCTGAGCTTGAGCGGCCCGATCGGCGAAATCCACGCAAGGCCAAGACCGTAGCCGTAACGCAGGCCGTTTGCGCCGTTCGCCGTGGCGGCGCTGCTCGCGTCCGCCCAGACGTTACCGGCGTCGAGGAACGTGAACACGCGCAAGGTCCGATCATAGCCTGTGCCCGGCAGCGGGAAGGTCAATTCGATATTGCCGACCAGCAGTTTCGAGCCACCGATCGGATCGCCGGTCGTCCTGTCGCGCGGACCGAGCGAGCTAGGTTCATAGCCACGCACCGAACCGATACCGCCTGCATAGTAGTTCTTGAAAATCGGATACGGCTTGCCGCCCATACCCTTGCCGTAACCGCCCTGGAAGTTGAAGCCCAGAACGAAGCCGCGCGCGAACGAGTAATAGTACTGCGCGTTGATGTCGGCCTTGTAGTACTGCGTGCTGCCGATCGGCGTGCCGTACTCGGCGTTGGCCTGCGCGAAGTAACCACGGCTCGGCACGAGCGCACTGTCGCGCGCGTCGCGCGACCAGCCCACCGTGACCGGCACGTTGTTCGACACGCGGCCGAAGTCCTGTACGTACTGCTTGTACGACGCCGGCGTGTTCGCGTCGACATCCAGCTTGTTCTGCTCGAGACCCGCGCCGAAGTAAACCGTGTCGACTTCGGAGAACGGAATGCCGAACTTCAGATCGCCGCCCATGGTGACGATCTTGAAGCTCGAATCGGTCGAGTAATAGAGCGGCTGGTAAGTGCGGTAATAAACGTCGGTAATACGCTTGATGCCGTCCACCGTGAAGTACGGGTCGACCTGCGTGACCGTCAAGGTACGGTAGGTCTTCGCGGTGTTCACGTTGACCGCGAGGCTCGTGCCCGAACCGAACACGTTGTCCTGCGAGACGCCCGCGGAGAGCACCACCTTGTCCGTCGACGAGAAACCGGCGCCCAGCGTGATCGCGCCGGTCGGCTTTTCTGCAACCTTCACGTCCACGTCCACCTGGTCGGGCGTGCCTTCCACCGGAATGGTGGTGACGTCCACGTCGGTGAAGTAACCGAGGCGGTTGATACGGTCCTTTGACAACGCGAGGCGGTTCGAGTCGAACCACGAGCTTTCGAGCTGGCGCATTTCGCGGCGCACCACTTCGTCCCGCGTGCGGGTATTGCCCACCACGTTGATGCGGCGCACGTACACGCGGCGGCTCGGATCGACCTGCAATGTGAGGTCGACCTTGTGGTTGGTCTGGTCGATCTGCGGCTGTGCGTTGACGGTGGCGAACGCGTAACCGTACTCACCGAGTTTGTCGACGATTGCCTTGGTGGTGGATTGCAGCTTCTCGGCCGAAAAACGGTCGCCCGGCTTGATCTTGATGAGCTTGGCGAGCTCGGGCTCGCGGTCGAGCAGATTGCCGGCAAGCTTGATGCTGGAGATCGTGTACGGCTCGCCTTCATGCAGCGTAACCGTCAGATACATGTCCTTCTTGTCCGGCGTGATCGACACCTGGGTCGACTCGATATTGAACTCGAGATAGCCGCGGTTCAGATAGTACGAGCGGACGTTTTCGAGGTCGCCGGTGAGCTTGTCTTTCGCGTACAGATCGTTCTTCGTGTACCACGAGAACCAGTTCGGCGTGGACAGCTGCATCTCGTCGCGCAGCGTACCGGTGCTGAACGCCTTGTTGCCGATAAAGTTGATCTGGCGGATTTTCGCGCTCGGCCCCTCGGCCACCGAGAACAGCACCGAGACGCGATTGCGGTCGATCGGCGTAATCGTGGTGGTGACTTCAGCGGCATAGTAGCCACGCGTGAGGTATTGGCGCTTCAGTTCCTGTTCGGCCTTGTCGACGAGCGCCTTGTCGTAGTAACGGCCCTGCGACAGGCCGACCGCGCGCAGCGCCTTGGT
>NZ_AWZV01000037.1 GCF_000472545.1 Burkholderia sp. WSM2232
CCCACTTATGAGCTGGCGGTTTGAGCCCGCTTTCTTTGCTTACTTTCTTTGCGGCGGCAAAGAAAGTAAGTGCCGCCCCGCACAGGGGCAACACTAATAGACCACCGTGATCTCAAGGAAAGGCCAAGGGGGTTAGAACAAACCCCACCCCAGCCAAAAACCTGAAATCACTTCCGCAAAGAATCCAGATCAATCACAAACCGATACTTCACATCGCTTTTCAACATCCGCTCATAAGCCTCGTTGATCTTCTGCATGGGAATCACTTCGACATCCGAAGTAATGCCATGCTCACCGCAGAAGTCCAGCATTTCCTGCGTCTCGGCAATGCCGCCAATCAGCGAACCGGCCAGCCGGCGGCGCTTGAAAATCAGGTTGAATACTTGCGGTGATGGATGATCGTGCTCGGGCGCGCCCACCAGCGTCATCGTTGCGTCGCGCTTGAGCAGGTTCAGGAACGGATTGAGGTCGTGCTGCGCGGCCACCGTATTCAAAATCAGATCGAAGCTATTCGCATGCGCTTCCATCTCCTGCGGGTTCTTCGAAATCACTACCTCGTGCGCGCCAAGCCGCTTCGCGTCCTCGATCTTGGAAGGCGACGTGGTGAACAGCACCACGTGCGCGCCCATTGCGCGCGCGAGCTTCACGCCCATGTGGCCGAGGCCGCCGAGGCCGACAATGCCGACCTTCTTGCCAGGACCGGCGCCCCACGTGCGCAGCGGCGAATACGTGGTGATGCCCGCGCACAGCAACGGCGCGACGCCAGCCGGATCGAGATTCTGCGGCACACGCAGCGTGAATTCCTCGTCGACGACGAGCTGCGTCGAATAACCGCCGTAGGTGATCTGTCCGTCGACGCGGTCCACGCCGTTATAGGTTCCGACAAAACCGTTCTCGCAATACTGCTCGAGGCCTTCCGCACAGCTTGCGCAAGCACGGCATGAGTCGACAAGGCAACCCACGCCGACCAGGTCGCCTACTTTGTACTTCGTGACATCCGGACCCACCTCAGTCACGCGGCCGACGATTTCATGACCCGGCACCACCGGATACACCGTGTTCTTCCACTCGTTGCGGGCCTGATGCAGGTCGGAGTGACACACGCCACAAAACAGTACTTCCATCTGCACATCGTGCGCGCGCAGTGCGCGGCGCTGGATTTCGAACGGGGCGAGCGGCGCGCTGGCGTCGTTCGCAGCATAGGCATACGTCGTGCTCATGAGTAGCTCCGGCAAAGAGAGTGAGATTGCAAGGCGCCGAAGATGGGCGACGTGCGTCGCCGATGCAGCCAACCTTGCCGTGGTTTGCCATTCGAAGCCGGCCTCGCGGCGCGGGACAGCAGCGCCAAATAGCGGCGCGGGCCGCGACGGCGGACTCATCGAATGTGAGCTGCCGACCCCATGCCGCGAGGCGCGGAAAAGGTCGTGCAGGCAGGGTTCCCATGTTAGAAGCCCGTAGTGGGCCAGTGAATACCTGAATATCTTGAAGGTTTGCCTAAAACTCCGCGAATGGAGCGCAGCAGCCTGTTTGATGCTAAATTTCAGGCATTATCCTCTTGCCGTCACTATATCGTCATGTCGCCGTTACCGTCCGGACCATCACCGTCTGCCGCCGAAATTGCCGCTGCCCCTGCCGCACAGCAGCGCCTCATCGAAGTCTTCGACACGCTTGCGCCAAAGCCGGGCATGACCGGCTCGAGCCTCGACGGCGTTAGCCTGATGCGCGCGAACAGTCCGATGCCGCGCATGCCCGTCATGTACGAGCCGTCCATTGTGATCGTGTGCCAGGGACGCAAGCGGGGTTATCTCGGCGATCAGGTGTTTCAGTACGACGCGCAGCAATACCTGGTGCTGTCCGTGCCGTTGCCGTTCGAATGCGAGACCGAGGCGAGCATCGACGAACCGTTTCTCGGCATCTCCATTCGGGTCGATCTGGCAGTGGTCGCCGAGTTGCTGATGGCGCTCAACGAAACGCAGGGCGCTGCACGCAACGAACCGCTCGGCATTTATTCCACGCCGCTCGATCCAGCCTTGAGCAGCGCGGTGCAGCGCTTGCTCGACGCATTGATGTCGCCGGTCGACGCGCGCATTCTCGCGCCCGGCATAGTGCGCGAAATCTGTTATCGCGTGCTGACCGGCGAGCAGGGCGATGCGATTCGCGCAGCGCTCATGCATCAGAATCACTTCGGGCGCATTGCCAAAGCACTGCGCCGTATTCATGCGGACTATCACGGCCAGCTCGATGTGGATACGCTCGCCTCCGAAGCCGGCATGAGCCTCGCCGTTTTTCACGCGCAATTCAAGGCCGTGACGGCGACTTCGCCGATGCAATACGTGAAGACCACGCGTTTGCATCACGCGCGTTTGCTGATGGTGCAGGACGGTCTGAATGCGGGCGCGGCCGCCGCGCGCGTGGGCTACGAAAGCGCGTCGCAGTTCAGCCGCGAATTCAAGCGTCTTTTCGGCCTGAGTCCCGTCGACGAGGTCAAACGCATGCGCGCAATCTACGATTCGCCGCCGCCACGTATCGTCAAGCCTGTCGCGCGCTACGTGACGGCGGTGTAGGGAAAGCCGACGCGCACGCGGCCAGCGTCACCGCGGTTCATTGCGGACCGCTCGCCTGTGGGTCGAGCTGATTGGCGTAGTGCGAGCGCTTCTCCTCGTACATCAGCAGATCGGCGCGCTGTACGCCCGCTTCCAGGCGGTCGCCGCGCTGACAGGTCGCCGCGCCCATCGAAAAGCTGAGCGGCGAGCCGGGGTAGAACTGATTGTTCATCTCGACCAGCTTGCAGATCGCTTCCATCATCGCCGCGCCACCGCGCTCGTCCGTGTCCGGCATCAGAATCGCGAATTCGTCCCCGCCAATGCGCGCGGCCTGAAACGGCGTCTCCATGGCCTTGGCAAGCACTTCGCCGGCGCGGCGCAGCAATGCGTCGCCGGCAGCATGGCCGAGTTGATCGTTCACGCGTTTCAGGCCATTCAGATCGGCCATGATGATCGTTACGGGCCAAGGTCCCTTGCGCTCGAGCCGGTTCAGTTCGTCGACATAGAACGAGCGGTTGCGCAGTTTCGTCAGCACGTCGTGCTTGCCCAGAAACTCGAGGTAAGCCTCCGCCTTCTTGCGTGCGGTGATGTCGGTCAGCGCGACGAGTACCAGGTCCCAGTCGTTTTCATGTCCCGGCAGCACCGAAAACTGCAGGTGTACGTGCACTTCGCTGCCGTCGAGCGAATAGTTGAGCACCTCGCGCTGCTGGAATAGTTTGCCTTCCCATAAGTCCAGCAACTGCTCGCGGAAATGCGGCCGCATGTCGTCGCGGAACACGTCGGCGAGGCGGGCGCGCAGTGTCTTCTTATCGGGCGCGGCGAACATGTCGAGCGTGTGCTGGTTCACGTCGAGCACATGAATCTCCTGCATGCAGCGTTCGACGAACTCCGGGTGCACATCGGTAAACACGCGAAAATCGCTGATGCCCGCCGCCCGCGCCCCATCGAGCAATTGCTTCACGGCGCTGAAATCCTCCACCCACAGCGATACCGGAGAATGTTCGAAGAGGCCGCGTGCGTATTCCTCGGCGAGCGTCACGCGGTGTCTTGCCCCCTCCAGTTCGGTGATGTCTTCCACCGAAACGAGCACACGGTCCCAGCGTTCTTCGTGCCCCGGCAGCACAGAGCCTTTGAGCAGCACGTCGAGTCGCCGCCCGGTGAGCGTGTAGTTGACGGTCTGGCTCGTAAAGTGCAATTGCCCGGCCCACAACTGGCAGAGTTCCTCGAGATGAGTCTTCAGCATGTCGTCGCGGAACACGGCAGCAAGGTTGCCGTTGAGCGTGTCGAAGTCCGCAGCCTCGAATTGCGTGAGCGTCTTCTGATTGACCTTGATGACGCGAATGCTACGCGCGCATTCGGCGACCCGTGCGGGCGCTTCGGCGAAACACGCGCGCAGGTCGGTCACGCCCTCGGCGCGCCATGTGTCGAACAGATCGCGCACGCCGCTAAAGTCTTCGACCCACAGCGAGACGGGCGCAAGGTCGAACATTTTGGAATCGTCGTTGGAAGGCTGGGGGACGTGAGGCGAAATATCCGGCATGAGGTTCTCGTCGCAGAAAGTCTGGCTATTCTACGGTCCCGTTGAGTCGCTCGAAAAAAGACGGTTGCGGGTGCGGCGCGCATCGACAACGATGCCGCGCCGCAGCCACCCGCTGTTCAGGCGTCAGTCGGCTAACTCAGCCGCAAGCGCCCACCTCGCCACAGGCCGTGCAGAAGTCGCAGCCGTCCTTGCGGATAACGGCGTTCGCGCCGCACGAACCGCATTTGCGCCCGAGCATGGTATGCAGTCCGGGCACCATGCCAGGCGGTGCCATTTCCGGCGTTTCCGCGTCCGCCGGATGCGCACGAATGCCGAAGTCCGCGGGCAGCGCCGTTTCGGCTTTCATCTGTCCGCGCGGCAAGCGGGCGAGCAGGCGCGACGGAACCTGATTGCCTTCAGCGTCAAGAAAGCCGCGGCGGTGCAGGATCTGCTGGATGGCAAAGGCGAGCGCGGCCACTTCCGAATCGTGCCAGCGCGGCGTGCGGTGGCCGTCCAGACGTTGCACCTCGCCAAGCCGCACCTGGCCGCGGTCCCACGAGACCTTGCGCATGTCCTGCAGATTACGCGCGACGAAACCGCCGCGCGCCGCGAGCGACAACGAGCGCATGGTCGCCGTGATCCATTGCTGCGATTCGTCGCGCTGACCGGTCGGAATGAAGAACTCGATGGGCCGCTCGATCGTCACGTCTTCGCCGCCCAGGCGCCCGGTTACCTCGATGAACGACACGGCGACGTACAGCGATTTCTTGCCGGCTTGCGTCAGATACTCGACCTTCTCGATGATCGCAGGCAACTCGCCCTTGGGCCGATGATCGATCGCGATACGCAGCGGATCGAGGTCGCTCTCGGCGAGCGTGTCGTCCGCCTGAGCCGGGCTCACGCTCAGCACCGCGCCGAGCGTTTCGTTCGGGCGGTAGGTGGCAAGGCCCTTCAGTCCGCTTTTCCATGCGTCGAAATAGAGGCTTTCGAAGGCTTCGAACGGATAGTCGGCGGGCACGTTCACGGTCTTCGAAATCGACGTGTCCACGTAAGGCTGAACCGCCGCCATCATGTCGAGATGATCGCGCGCGGACATTTCCAGCGCACTGACGAAGTAGTCGGGCAGCCGGCTCACGTCGCCGCCCAGTTCGCGATACAGCCGGTACGCGTAATCTTCGACATCGAACGATTCGCGGCTGCCGTCGGCCATCACCTTCATGCGCTTGTAGGTCCAGGAGAAGGCCGGCTCGATGCCGTTCGACGCATTGTCCGCGAACGCGAGGCTGACTGTGCCGGTCGGCGCGATGGACAGAAGATGGCTGTTGCGAATGCCGTCGCGGCGAATTGCGTCCTTCAGGTCCTCCGGCAGGCGCGACGCGAAGGTGCCGGGCTCCAGATACCGCTTTGCGTCGAACAGAGGAAACGCGCCGCGTTCTTTCGCGAGTTCCACCGACGCGCGGTACGCCTCGTCGCGCATCAGCCGCGCAATGCGCACGGCGAAGTCGCGACCTTCCTGCGAGTTGTAGCGCAGGCCGAGCATCACGAGCGTATCGCCGAGACCCGTAAAACCCACGCCGATACGGCGTTTGGCGCGCGATTCGTCGTATTGCTGCGGCAGCGGCCAGAGCGTCACGTCCAGCACGTTGTCCAGAAAGCGCACCTGTGTGCGGGTGCGTTGTGCGAGGCCGTCCCAATCGAATGAGGGCTTGCGGCCTTTCAGTTGCGCAAACGGCTCGAGCACGAAACGCGTGAGATTGAGCGGGCCGAGATTGCAGCAGCCGTAAGCGGGCAACGGCTGCTCGCCGCAGGGATTGGTCGCGCGAATTGTTTCGACGGCGCGCAGGTTGTTGTCTTCGTTCATCCGCGAAATGAAGACGATGCCCGGCTCCGCAACGTCATACGTGGAGCGCATGATGCGGTCCCAGATCTCGCGCGCCGGCCGCTCGCTGTACACCCACATGCCGTCGTCGCGCTGACGCATGTCGCCGGCCGCGCGCAGCGCCGGCGACGGCTCTGCGCGATGCACGAGCTGCCACGGCTCATCTTCCTCGACCGCGCGCATGAATTGGTCGGTCACGCCAACGGATACGTTGAAGTTGTTCCAGCGGCCCTTCGAATGCTTCGCCTCGATGAATTCGAGCAGGTCCGGATGATCGCAGTCGAGCACGGCCATCTGCGCGCCGCGCCGCGAGCCCGCACTCTCCACCGTGCGGCACGATGCGTCGAACACGTCCATATAACTGCACGGCCCGGATGCCGACGAACTCGTGGTATGAACGCGCGCGCCCTTGGGCCGGATCGCGGAGAAGTTGTAGCCAACGCCGCCGCCGCGCCGCATGGTTTCCGCCGCCTGCAGCAGCGCGACGTAGATGCCGGGCAGGCCCTGTTCGTCGACGCCCTGGATCGCGTCGCCGACCGGCTGCACGAAGCAGTTGATCAGCGTGGCGGCGATCCCGCTGCCCGCGGCGCTCATGATGCGGCCTGCGCCGAGCGCGCCGTGCCGCAGATTGTCGACGAAAAGCGCTTCCACGGATTCGCGCAACACCGCCGGTTCGGCCGCGGCGACGCCGTGCGCGACGCGCCTGAAGACGTCGTCGGCGGATTGCTCGTCGCCTTTCGCGTACTTTTCGAGCAGGACGTCGGTGGAAAACTGCTGGGGAGCGACTAGCGGAGCGGGGGGCGCGCTGGCCGCGCGGGTGTCCGGCCTGGCGGACGGATGCGGCGTGTCTTCTGCCATGGTGTGCCCTTAAACGGCGCCGTGCCGCGCACGGCGCGATGGGTGGAGATGCGTGTCACTGTACCGTCAGGCGTGCAGCCAGCAGGATGATGTGACGCAAGCAGGTCCACCTTAACGCACGTGGCGAAGGGCCGCAATCCGGTGGCTTTTATACGGTTTTACGCGGCGGCGATGCGATGCGCCGCACGTTGCGCCGTTACGCGGTCCTCGCGGCGCATAACGGCGGACAGGGCGACGGCGACTCAGGCTTCGGCAGGCAGCGCGCCGAGTATTTCGGCACAGATCATCGCCGAGGCGTTCGCGGGCGCCGGCCGCTCGGCCGGCTTGAACACCGCGTCGCCGCGGCGGATCTTGCGACGCGACACTGCGCACGTTCCCGACGTATGCGCCGACCTGCGCCGCCAGCGCTGCTCGCCGTAATGACATCGTCCCGGCTCGACCCAGCGGATCACCAGCGTCGTGTCGGAGCGCTCGAGAATCTCGATGCGTACGCCGTTGGTACCGTCAAGGGGGATGGACTCCAGGGTCATCATCGTCGGCTCCGTATTTGTGGGTGTGCCGAATTTAGTCCCGCGCGCGCTTCTAAGCCATTGTGTCCCCGTTGAAACACTGTTCCCCAAATAGCAACAATCCGACTTGACTTTTTATGAGCGTTGAATGGGCGCGCCTTAGCGGAGCGTGCGGTCGATGGAAAACAGATAGGAGCGCTTTTTGCAACGCAGTGTTGTAGCTGGTGAGACAGCCAGATCGCCCAGGCAGACGTGCACGCGCATCCTTTAAGATGTCATGGTCATTGTGCGAGCGCGTCCCGCCAGTCTAACGGGTTTGCTTTTTTTGGGTCGGCTCGCGTGCACTCCCGGTATTCACATTCGAGTCAACATGAATTCACGTCCACCCGCCGCCGGGTCCGAATCGGCGTATCCGAAACACCCCACGCAGGCACTGTTGACGCCCGAGCGCGTGAAGAAACAGAAGGCCGCTTCGCTCGCGCTTTACATCGGACTCGTGCTGCTGGCGTTGTGGGTCGTGCGCGATTTTCTTGCGGTAGTGGGATGGGCGGGTGTGCTCGCGATTGCGCTATGGCCGCTGCTGCGCATGGTCGAGGGTAGCCGCTGGCTGAGCGGGCGCACCACGCTGATCGCCGCCGCACTGACGCTCGCGATTGCGTTGCTGGTCGTGCTGCCGGTAGGCGTCGGCATCGCTCAGGCGCTGCGCGAAGCACACGATCTGAGCGAGTGGTTCAAGGCGGCGCAGGAGAACGGCATTGCGATGCCGGACTTCATTCACCATTTGCCGTTCGGCGTGCACCAGGCCGAGGCGTGGTGGCAAGCCTACCTCGCGCCGCCTCTGCGCGATTCGGCCGCGATGAAGGGCTTGCACAGCACCACCGTCGTCACGCTGGGGCGCCACTTCGGCGCGCGCGCCGTGCATGCGGTGACCGTATTCGCCTTCATGCTGGTGACCTTGTTCGTGATCTTTCAGGCGGGGCCGCGTCTGTCCGGGGCCCTCGCGAGAGGTTTGCAGCGCGGGTTCGGCGAAGACGGCGCGCAGCTTGTCCAGCGCATGGCCACAGCCGTGCGCGGCACCGTATCGGGCCTGGTGGTGGTTGGGCTCGGCGAAGGCGCGTTGCTGGGCGTCGCCTATTTCGTCACCGGCTTGCCGCACGTCGCGCTGCTCGCGCTCATTACCGCGATTGCCGCAATGCTGCCGTTCTGCGCGCCGATCACGTTCAGTCTGGCAGCGTTGTGGCTGTTCTCGCAGGGATCGGTGGCCGATGCAATTGGCCTCCTGGTGTTCGGTTCGATCGTGGTTTTCGTCGCCGAGCATTTCGTGCGGCCGGTGTTGATCGGCAATTCGACGCGGCTGCCTTTCCTGCTGGTACTGTTCGGAATTCTCGGCGGCGCCGAGACCTTTGGGCTGCTTGGCCTCTTTATCGGCCCCGCGCTCATGACCGTGTTGATGGTGCTGTGGACCGACCTCGTGCAATAGTTGCACGCCCGGTTGTGGTGCGGTGCGTGCGGTGCGGTGCGGGTGCGTGCGATGCGGGTGCGTGCGATGCGGGGCGGGCGCTTAGGGCCGTTGGTTCGACGGATGTTCGAGCGCCGGCAGTTTCGTGCAGCCGAGGGTGTATTTGAGCGCGCCCGGTAGCAGCGCGCTCCACACGTCCCACGTGTGACCGCCGTCGATGATGCGCAGCGCCGCGGGATTGCCCGCGAGTCGAAGCTGCGTGTAAAGCAGGGAGGCGTCGGCCTGGATCGCGAGGTCGTCGTCCCCGGCCGCGATGAACATCGGCACGCGATAGGGCCGGCTCATATAACGTTCCCATTGCGCCGGGTAGTTCAGCTCGTGCCAGATGCGCGGATCGAACTGACGTTCGCCGAACACACCCACGCGGCGCGCCGCCGAACCGCGTGGCGGCTCGTTGGCGTAAATGGCGGGACTGAGCAGCAGCGCGCCGCAAAAGCGCTCCGGCTGCGTTATCGCATAGCGCAATGCGCCGAAGCCGCCCATCGACACCCCGCCGATCATGCGCCCCGCGCGCTGCGTGGAGACTGCGTAGTGCGTTTCGATCTCGGGCAGCAGATCTTCGAAGAACGCCGTCTCCATCTTTTCCTTGCGGTCGACGTACCAGTCCGTGCCGCCTTGCGGCATCACGACTGCAAGCGGTGGAATATCGCGGTGCTCGATGAGCGTGTCGAGCGTGCTTTGCAGATGACCGCGGCTGATCCAGTCGTTTGCGTCGCCATTGTTGCCATGCAGGAGATACAGCACCGGAATGCGCGCGGCGTCGGGACGGTAGCCTGTCGGCAGATAGAGCGTGTAGGACCAGTCGCGGCCCAAGGCGGGCGAATGGAAGCTGCGGCTCGTTATGGTGCTGGCGAACGGCGATGCACCGCAGACGGCGCACAGAAGGACCAGCGTGGAATGTAGGAATAGACGCATGTCGCGGTAGGAAGCAGCCACGTCAAATGGGACGCGGCGGTCATGCTATCAGCATCCCGAGACGCTTTGACCAAGGGTGCGACCTGGTAGGCCACGGCCGGCCCGCGAAACTCACGGCCACGTGCGAAGCCGCGTGCCGACCATACGCGTGACGAGGCGCTTGAGCGGCTCGGTTCCGCACGCGACGGCGACAAGCGCCGTGACCGCGCATGCGTCGGCGAGCAGACCGAGTGGATAGTTCAGGTAGCCGTCGGTGGCGGCATACAGCACTGAGTCCACCACGAGCGAGATCACGGCGCCGGCAATGAAACACAGCAAGCCTTTGCGCCCGATCAGGCCGACGAGCGGCAGCGACTGCGCGAGCTTCCTGGCCCAGCCCAGCTCGGTCAGCTTGGCCACGAGCCACGCGATGGCGAGGAAATTAACCGCCCGCAAGTAGGAAAGGTTCTGCTTGAAGGTCGGATCGAGCGGCTCGCGCTCGATGAAGAGCTTGTAATAAGCCGCGACAGCCGCGACTGAGCATGCGGCCAGCGTCACGAGCCAGCCCAGGCGGTGCTGGCTGACGCGCTGATAAACCGGCTGGCAACGCGCGAGCACGCCGACCACGAACAGCAACTGCCACGCGAACGGGTTGAAGTCCCAATGCATGTCCGGCGAGGCGGGCAGGTAAGCGGCGATCGCCGGCGCGCCTGCCCATAGTGCGACGCTGCCCGCGAGCAGCAGCCAGGGTTTGCTGCGCGCGAGCGGCAGGATCATCGGCACGAGCAGCGCGAAGAACGCGTACATGGGCAGCACGGACGCCAGATAAGGCTGACGGCGCAACAGCACGATGTCGCGCAAGGCGGCAAGCGGCGTGTCCATCAGGTCGTCCAGGTCAGTGATGGCGAGATTGGGCGCCTCGATGCTGAATGCGTTCAGGACTGCGCTCACGAGCAGCATCAGCCCGGCGGTCACGAGAAATGCGCGATAGATTTCCAGCGAGCGCCGCAGGAAGCGATTGCGCGCGATGCTCTCGCTGCGCCGCTCGGCGAGTGCTGCGTAGGCCGTGGCGGTCGCGAATCCGCCGAGAAACACGAACACCTCGGCCGCGTCGCACAGCGCGTAAGCATGCAGCGTGATGCGCGACAGAATACTGCCGCCGATGTGGTCCACCACGATGATCAGCAGGACGAGTCCACGAAAAAAGTCGAGCTCGATTAAACGGGATTGCGACGGTTGCATTGTTTTTATGCCAAAAGCAAGCCCCGTGCGACGGCGCGCTCTTTTAGCGCGTCGGGCGTCTCACAAGGCTTTGGAATAGTGGAGTGATGCTGCGTGGCGGCCGCAACTCGCGTTGCCGCTTTGGCCTGCCGCAAGCAGGCGGGCTTGCATCGGGCAGTAAAAATGACTCCCGCAGCACGGCGGAGTTCCGCTTCGGTGCCGCGAAAGTGGGCGATTATATTTCTTTCTGTGACAAGTCTGCTGAGAACCGCACACTGCAGAGTCCGTTCCGCCGGGCCGCAAGCGGATCAGGCGTTTTAGGACAGTGGAGATTTCGCAACGTTTTGACAGATCCACGCGACACCCAATGGACGGACGCGTTCCGGCGTGTGACGATTTCCCACAAGCGCGTCGGACTTCCAGAAGCGCGTTGTCATAGAGTCAAGAAGAAGGCGTCCTATCGAGTCAGGCCCTTACTCGGGTGCAGGGGGATCGTCATGAACAGGCAAGTGTTGGCGCTCGCTGTTTCAACCGCTGTCTCAGCCGCCTGGAGCGCCGCCGCGTCCGCTCAGACGAGCGTCACGCTGTACGGCGTACTCGACGAAGGCATCAACTACACGAACAACGCCCGCCGCGGACACGTCTACGAACTGGCAAGCGGTTACGCGCAAGGCAGCCGCTGGGGGCTCAAGGGCACCGAGGAACTCGGCGGCGGGCTCAAGGCGATCTTCCAGCTGGAAAATGGTTTCGACGTGAGTTCAGGGCGGCTGAATCAGGGCGGCCGCCTGTTCGGACGGCAGGCCTTTGTCGGCTTGAGCGTGGAGCGATATGGCGTATTGACGCTCGGGCGGCAATACGATTCAGTGGTCGATTATCTTGCGCAGAGCACGGCGAATGGCAACTGGGCCGGTTCGCTTTTCTCGCATCCTTACGACAACGACAACACCGACAACTCGTTTCGCCTCGACAACACGGTTAAATACACAAGCCCGTCAATTAGCGGCTTTCGATTCGGCGGTACCTACAGCTTCAGCAACGCCACGAATTTCGGCAATAACCGCGCATATAGCCTGGGCGGGCAGTACGCGTATGGCGGTCTGCTCGTGAGTGCCGCTTATTTGCGAGCGAATAATCCTGGCAATGGCGCGAACGGCGCGATTACGGCCAATGACGCCAGTTTCCTCGCCGCCCGCATGCGGGTGTTCGGCGGTGGCATTACTTATAGCTTTGGGCCGGCTACCGCGGGGTTCGTATATAGCAATTCAAGATATTTGAATCCGACCGGCAATGGCTATCTCGGCACTACGCCGCTCGTGCCGCCTGGCGTGTTGCTGAACTCGTTGAAATATCAGAACTTCGAGCTCAACGGAAAATATCAGATTTCGCCGATGCTGTTTGTCGGCGCGCAGTACGTCTACACGATCGAGAATTATGATGCGTCGAGCGGCGGCGTCAAACCGAAAATCCACTCGTTCGGCCTGATGGCGGATTACAACCTGTCGAAACGAACCGACGTCTACATTCAGGGCGAATACCAGCAGGTCGCTGGCGACTCGACGTATTCGATACTCGACGAAGCGTTTATACCTGGCGCGCAGGCGCCTTCATCGACATCGAAACAGGTGGTGGTGCGCGCCGCGATCCGTCATAAATTCTAGGCGGCGCGCGCGGTGTGCGTGACTCAGTGCTTAAGCAGTCAGAAGGTTTTGAACCAGAATGCCGACCATCACGCCGGCGGGAATGCCAAAGGTTCTGCCGCGCAATGTTGCGTTGAGGTCTTCGTCGAGAATGAAGCTGCTGCGGCGCTCGCTCCAGACGGTTTTATACAGAAGCGGTTTGGTATCGGAAATGAGCAGTGAAATCACGACCGTGGCGATGACCTGCTCGAGCGCATGCAGTTTCGCCATGAAGGGCGAAAATTCGCCGCCGACGCAAAGCACCACCATGATGACCGTAGCGACTATGGCGCCAAAGAAGAAACCGCCCATGAAGCGGTTGGCTGATGTAAGAGAATCCACTTGAGCCTCGACTTCTTCATCGCCCGGATGCAGGCTGACGAAGCAAAAAAATATTCTGAAGGGAAGGTGTTCCGTTGAGCTGTGGACCGGCGTTGCGCCGCCGGTCCACTTCAGGGAAAACCTAAGAATATTTTTTTTGCGCTTCGCAACCTATCGTCCGTTTCCTAATCCGGCTTCGGAAAAATCCTAAAGCATGGGCGCGAGCGCAACGATGAGCACCGTCAGGCGCCGACATGTACCCGACCCGACTGCGCGCCCCGGTCATCGCGTTTCTGGAACCGGCGACTCAAGTTCTGGCACTGGCGTGCCGTTATGCAGATGGCGTCGGTGCCGCTGGAGTTGCGCTCGGTGCGCGCGCAATGGTTGTACGCACAACGCTTTGCTCAAAGGAAGGTGCGTAAAGTTTGTATCAGACTGTTGGACGCACCGCGTTTTGTGTAAAACCCACTTTACAATCCCGCTGGAAATTTAATCGCCATCTGGTTCCATCTGTGGAAAGTGGCGGCCTTGAGCTCCCGAAATCGCCGCCGCCGTGAGCGGCGAATCGACGAGTCGAAGAGTCGAAGAGTCGAAGAGTCGAAAAACCGGTAGGGCCAGCCGCCCGCCAGCGGTGACGGTCGCAAGACGCTCGGCGGGTCGCCACGCGAAAGAGCGAGCGTCAGCGTACCGCGCGCATCGCAGTCCGGTGGTGAGGCGGCAAGGCGGCGTCCGGCCCGCCGACAGAACAAGCAGGAGTCGAACATGATGGGAAAGCGCTTCGACAGAGCAATGGTGACAGGCGTCGCCGGCGCCTGGCTCGCGCTCGCAATGAGCGGTTGCGCCAACGTCGGACAGCAGTCCGGGCAGGACGCAGCGGCATCGGTGGCACCGGTGGCGTCGGGCGTGCCCGTGGCGGGTGCAGCGAGCGTGCAAGGCGCGGGCGTAGCGCCTTCGTCGGCGAATGCCGCGAGAGGTGGTGGTGCGGCGCAGGCTGCGCCGGCCAGCAAGGCGCAGCCGCTGGTCTATCGCGTGAAGCGCGGCGACACGCTCGCGCGCATTGCACAGCGTCACCATTGCAGCGTCAAGCAGTTGCAGGCGTGGAACGGACTGAAAGCGTCATCGCGGCTGAAGAACGGCCAGGCGTTGCGCGTGGCATCGCCGGAAACCGTGCAGGCGGTGAATGCCGCAGCGGCAGCGGCAAAAGCTGCCGCTGCCACGCCAGGTGCGTCGTCCGCGCAGGCTCCCGCAGCCACGCCAAGTGGATCGTCCGCGCAGGCCCCCGCTGCCACGCAAGCTGCGTCGTCCGCGCAGGCTCCCGCCGTAGCGGGTTTGCCAGGCTCGCCGGCAGCTCAAGCGCCCAGTGCCGCAGAAGCGCGCGAAGTCGCGCAACAGGTCACGCGCCGGGCAAACAGCGTGGCGCTGGCGTGGCCCGCGGGCGGCCGGGTCGTCGAAGCGTTCCAGCCGGGCGAGACGCGCGGCATCGAGATTGGCGGCAAGCCGGGCGATCCGGTTCGCGCGGCCGCCGACGGCAAGGTCATGTACGCTGGCACGGGCTTGAACAGCTACGGCAGTCTGATTATCGTGCAGCACAACAAGGACTTTTTGACCGCGTACTCGCATAACCGCAAGCTGCTGGTCAAAACTGGCGACATCGTTCGACAGGGTCAGCAGATCGCCGAAATGGGCGACGAAAACAATTCGCGCGTGTCAGTCGGCTTCGAATTGCGTCGCGACGGCAAACCTGTCGATCCGATGCCGTATCTGCCGCAAGGACGAGGCTAGAGCGCCGCTGAGCGCTTGACGCGGCGGCGTCAGTCGAGCCACCTCAGCGCCGCCGCGACGATGGCCTCCGGCGCGTCCTCCTGTACCAGGTGGCCCGCGCGCGGCACGGCCTGAAAACGCGCCTCGGGAATCACCCCGGCAAGACGCCGGCCGCGTTCCAGCGGAATCCACTGGTCCTCTTCGCCCCATAGAATCTGCGTTGGACAGCGCAGCTGCGAGTAGCGCGGCTCGACTTCATCGGTATAGCGCTGATCCATTTGTGCTATTTGCCGGTAGAACGCGGCTTGTCCTGTTGCGCCGAGCCACGGCGTGACATAGGGCGCGAGCTCTTGGTCAGTGATGTCGCGCGCGATCGCGCCGCGCACATAGGCGCTCACCACGGCTTCATGAACGTAGGGCGGCAGGCCGGCGAACGCATCGCCGTGGCGGCGCACGTGCTGCACGAATGGCGAGCCCCACGGCGCCAGTGCGACCGGATCGATCAGCGTCAGGCTGCGATACTCGCAACCGTCGATAAGATGCGCGCGCAACGAAGTTGCGCCGCCGAAGTCATGGGCGATCACGTCCGGGCTCTTCACTTGCCAGTGTGCGAGCAGCTCGGCGAGCAAGACGTTCTGAACGCCGAGCGACACGTCCTGCCCATCGCTCATCTGCGACTGGCCATAGCCGAGCAGATCGTAATAATGGACCGTGCGCGCCTGCGCCAGATGAGGCGCAATGCGATGCCACACATAGGACGAGAACGGCGTGCCATGCACGAGCACGAGCGGCGGTCCGGTTCCTGTCACCGCAAAGCGCACGGTCTGATCGCGGAACGTGTAGGTCTCGGGAAGTGGCCAGTCGGTCATGGCAGCGAGCGGGAGCGACACAGTGAGCGCGAGCGGTCTACCTGGTCTGCGCGCCGCGCAGCACCTGCGACACCTGCCCATGCAGATGCAGGATGCCCGGATCGGCCTGCAACAGCGGCAGATAACGCGGCAAGAAAATATTGTTCGGCTGATCTGTGGAAAATAGGCCGGTGACCGCTTCGGCCGCGGCCAGCCGGTCCGCCGAATCGGCTTCCTTGTCGTCGAGTATCTCGTCGACGTTCGCGATGATCGTGGAAAGCGGCGTGAGCCAGCGGAACCCCGAGCCGTTGATCAGCACCTGCAGAAATGCAGCGGGCGTGACCGGGCCGAACTCCTTCTCATACGCCGAGCGCTCGTGATCGAGTATCGCCTTGTGCAGCGCGAGCAGCGGCCTGCGGATATCCGAGAGGAACTGGGTGCATTGCTGGTCGTTCATGATGCGTCTCCTTCGGATGGTCGGTGCGGTCGCGTCCATGCTAACAAAAATGCGCGCCACGGGCCGCGTTGGGTGCCTTTTGCAATGGCGTGGTGTCGTTGGCGCGGTGATTTGCACTGGGGGTCGGCGTGGAGGTTCGGGCTGGTGCTTTTGGACTACAACATAATGCATTGTGGGAAACCGGATGCTGGACGGGGTCCGATAACGTTTCCCCGTGCAGTCGACAGCAGGCGGCCGAAGGGTCCGCCAGATTGTCGATAACCGGCAGCAACTTCGGGGCACAGGCGTATGCGCCTGACTCCGCTGTGGCGCAACCCGCACCAACCCGTCCATGGACATTCTCGCAGGCATCGCGAAAGTCAAATGAGCGAAACCCAAATCGTCGTGCGCACCCTGCCGAACAGACCGCGCCTGGTGCTGGAAAAGCCAACGGGCCGTCTGACGCCTCTTACCGGATCAGAGTCATTGCCCGTGCGTGGTTTTGCGTTTCCGGTCGAGGGCAAGACGTTCGTGCAGTATGCGGAAGATGGGCGGATGTACCTTCAACTCGAGGCGCAACGATGGGAAATTGGCCCGGCTAGCGATGTGCGCTATGGCCACAACTTCGAGAAGAAAACCACGACATTCACCATCAACGAATTCAGCGTCGAATATGACGCATGGTGGGCTCACGATCCAACGTTCAACAAGTTCGCTGCGGAGCGCGACCAGGATGAAGACCCGCTCGCCTACGTATATCACCTCTACAAGGACGACGAGGAGCGCAAGGACTATATCCTGCGCATGATGCAAGGCCAGGATCGCCATGACCTGGCATATTCACGCAACCATATGCGAGGGTGACCTCCGTAATCCGAATGAGCGCGTGCACGCTCCAGGCGAACTTTTTTGCGCGCGGCTACAATCGCCGGACCTCACAGTGCACCAGTGCAGCGACTCTTCTCGCGGGCCGCGCATGGGCATCGCACATTAGTCCGGACTCTCGAATAAACGCGGCAAGTCATTGCCTTTTGATCGGCATGCTGGTCTAAAGAGCCGAATAAAGATAAACCCACAAGGAACCGCTCATGACAACGTTCAACATCAACGGCGAGACGCATACCGTCGACGCACCGCCTGACATGCCACTCCTGTGGGTCTTGCGCGACCTTGTCGGTCTGACCGGCACGAAATTCGGTTGCGGCATTGCTCAATGCGGCGCGTGTACGGTGCATCTCGACGGCGTGGCTGTGCGCTCGTGCGTGCTGCCGGCTGCGGCTGTCGGCGACAAAAAAATCACCACCATCGAAGCAGTCGGCAACACGCCGGCCGGTCAGAAAGTGCAGCAGGCCTGGCGTCAACTCGACGTCGTGCAATGCGGCTACTGCCAGTCGGGCCAGGTCATGTCGGCGGCCTCGCTGATTGCGAGCAACCCCAATCCCAGCGATGCGGACATCGACGCCGCCATGGCCGGCAACATCTGCCGCTGTGGCACCTACAACCGCATCCGCGCGGCGATCAAGCATGCGGCGAAGGGAGTCTGACATGTCGCAAGGATTGCTCGATGCACATCGCGACGCGAAGCGCCCGCAAGCCGGATCGCATGAACCACGCGGCTTGTCGCGCCGCACATTCCTCAAGCTCGGGGTGAGCGTGGGCGCGGCGGCGGGCGGCGGCCTGCTGCTCGGCTTCAGCATGCCGGCCGTCAGTCAGGATCAGAAGGCGGGCAAGTCCGTGATCGGCGGCGACGGGAACGAAACGCCTCAAAACGGTGTGTTCGCACCGAACGCGTTTATTCAGATCGACACAGCAGGCAAGGTCACGCTGATCATTCCCAAGGTCGAAATGGGGCAGGGCGTGTACACCTCCATTCCGATGCTGATTGCGGAGGAGCTGGAGGTTCCGCTCGACACCGTCACGCTCGATCATGCGCCGCCCGACGAAAAGCTCTTCATGGACCCGCTGCTCGGCGGCCAGCTCACCGGCGGTTCCACCTCGATCCGCTATGCATGGGAGCCGATGCGCCGGGCCGGCGCGACGGCCCGCACGCTGCTCATCAGCGCGGCCGCGCAGCAATGGCAGGTGGATGCGGCGAGCTGCCATGCGCAGGCCGGCCAGGTCATTCATGCGGCGAGCAATCGCAGCATCGGTTACGGCCAACTGGTGGAGGCGGCCGCGAAATTGCCCGCGCCGCAGAACGTGCCGCTGAAGAATCCGAAGGACTTCAGGATTGTCGGCACGGCGGTCAAGCGCCTCGATTCTCCGGAAAAGGTGGACGGCACCGCCCGCTTCGGTCTTGACGTGCGCGTGCCCGACATGGTCTATGCGGCCATCGCCAATTGTCCGGTGTTTGGGGGCACGCTCGCGAGCGTCGACGATACCCACGCGAAAAAGATTCCCGGCGTGCGTCAGGTCGTGAAGATCGACAACGCGGTCGCCGTGATCGGCGACCACACGTGGGCTGCCAAACGGGGCTTGCAGGCGCTCGACATCAAGTGGAACGAAGGCGCGAACGCCAGTGTTTCGATGAAGCAGATCGTCGACGATCTCGCGCATGCGTCGCAGCGCGACGGCGCGGTGGCGCGCAAGGAAGGCGACGTCGCGCAGGCTTTTTCGAACGCGAAGAAGCGCGTCGATGTGATCTACCAGCAGCCGTTTCTCGCGCACGCCACGATGGAGCCGATCAACTGCACGGTACACGTGCGGCCCGACAGCTGCGAAGTCTGGCTCGGCTCGCAAGTGCCCACGCGCGTGCGCGACGCGGCGATGGCCGTCACCGGCTTGCCCGCCGACAAGATCATCGTGCACAACCATCTGATCGGCGGCGGCTTTGGGCGGCGGCTGGAATTCGACATGGTCACGCAGGCGGTCAAGATCGCCCGACAGGTGTCGGCGCCCGTCAAAGTGCTGTGGACGCGTGAAGAAGACATTCAGCACGACATGTATCGCCCGTACTACTACGACAAGATCTCCGCGGGTCTGGACGCGAACGGCAAGCCGCTTGCATGGCAGCACCGCATTGTCGGCTCGTCTATCCTCGCGCGCTTCGCGCCGCCCGCGTTCAAGAACGGGCTCGATCCCGACGCGGTGGAGGTGGCCGCGGACCTGCCGTACGACTTGCCGAACCAGCTGGTCGACTACGTGCGTCAGGAGCCGCACGCGATACCCACCGCGTTCTGGCGTGGCGTCGGCCCGACGCGCAGCACCTTCGTAGTGGAGAGTTTCATCGACGAACTCGCGGCCGAGGCGAAGGTCGACCCGGTCAAGTATCGGCACGATCTGCTTGGCAAGACGCCGCGCGCGCTGAACGTGCTCAACACCGCTGCGCAGGCGGCCAACTGGGGCAGCGCGCTGCCGAAAGGCCAGGGGCGCGGCGTGTCGGTCATGCACGCGTTCGGCAGCTACTTTGCGATTGTCGTCGAGGTCGCGGTCGAACAGGGCGAGGTCGCGGTCAAGCGTGTGGTGTGCGCGGTGGATTGCGGCATGGTGGTCAATCCGGACACGGTGGAGGCGCAGGTGCAAGGCGGCATCATCTTCGGCATTACGGGGGCGCTTTATAGCGAGATCACCATCAAGGACGGCCGCGTCCAGCAGAACAACTTCACCGACTACCGGATGCTGCGCATTGACCAGGCGCCGCCTATCGACGTGCATATCGTGAAGAGCAGCGAGGCGCCGGGCGGCATCGGCGAACCTGGCACGGCGGCCCTCGCGCCGGCGCTGACCAACGCGATTTTCGCGGCGACCGGCAAGCGTCTGCGGCAATTGCCGGTGGGCAGCCAGTTGCAAACCGCTTAACGGGAGCCCGATATGAAAAGCACATTGAAGGGTTTCGGCGCGGCGCTGGGTGTCGCGTTGCCGCTGCTGATGCAGGCAGCGACGGCCACGGCGGCAGCAACGGCAGCAACGGCAGCAACGGCAGCGGACCCGGCGCTGGTCCAGCGCGGCGCCTACCTCGCGAAGGCAGGCGATTGCGTGGCGTGTCACACCGCCCCGAAAGGCAAGCCGTTCGCGGGCGGCCTCCCGATGAACACGCCGATGGGCCAGATCTACACGACGAACATCACGCCGGACCCGCAAACCGGCATTGGCCGCTACACGGAGCAGGACTTTGCGCGCGCCATGCGCGAAGGCGTCGCGAAAGACGGGCACAACCTGTATCCGGCCATGCCGTATCCGTCGTATGCAAAGGTCAACGACGAAGACATGAAGGCGCTCTACGCATTCTTCATGAGCGGCGTCGCGCCGGTGCAGCAGGCCAATCGCGAGTCGGATATCAAGTGGCCAATGAACATGCGCTGGCCGCTCAAGCTCTGGAACATGGTGTTCCTCGAAAAGGGCGTGTATCAGAACAAGCCGGGCAAAGACATCGCGTGGAATCGCGGCGCGTATCTGATTCAGGGGCTGGGGCATTGCGGCTCGTGCCATACGCCGCGCGGCATTGCGTTCCAGGAGAAGGCGCTCGACGAAAGCGGCAGCGCGTTTCTGACCGGCGGGCTGCTCGATGGCTGGTTCGCAGCCAACCTGACGGGCGAGCATAACGTCGGCCTCGGGCGCTGGAGCGATCAGGACTTGCAGGCGTTCCTGAAGACCGGCGCGAATCGGCACGCGTCCGCATTCGGCTCGATGACGAGCGTGATCAACAACAGCACGCAGGCGCTGAACGACGCCGACATCGCCGCGATGACGACGTACCTGAAGTCGCTGGCGCCGGCGGGCGGCAACGGCGCGCCGCTTTACACGTACGATCCGCAAGCAACCAGGGTGTCGCTCAATCGTGCGGCCAACGATGCCGGTGCGCGCGTCTACACTGCGTACTGCATGCACTGCCACGGCGTCGACGGGCGCGGCTTCGCGCCAATGCTCGCGCCGCTCGCCGGCAATCCGAACGTGCTGGAGAAAGACGCGTCGTCGCTGATCAACGTCACGCTCAACGGCACGGAAGATCTTGTGATCGGCGGCATTCCCGCGCCGTATCCAATGCCGACGTACGCGCCGGTGCTGAACGATCAGCAGATCGCCGACGTGCTCACTTTCGTGCGCGCCGGCTGGAACAACGGCGCGCCGGCAGTCACGGCCGCCGAGGTAGCGAAGCTGCGCAAGTCGACACAAGCTGCGCGTTAGCACCGGTTCATCTGGTCGACCAGCGGCACATGAAAAAAGCGTCAACCGTCTTGCGGCGGTCGACGCTTTTTTTTGCGCGAGCCGTGAGTTCGCGTTCATGCCGCTGCGCTGGTGGCTAACGATGCTGGCCCACCTTGTTGCGCTTTTCCAGCACGCGTGCATACCACGTGAGCGGAAAGCACATCGCAAAGTAGATCATGGCGACCATGCCGTAGATGGGGAACGGGCGGAACGCCGCGTTGGTGATCATCGTGCCGGTCTTGGTCAATTCCGTGAAGCCGATGATCGACGCAAGCGCCGTGCTCTTGACCACCTGCACGAGAAAACCGACCGTCGGCGCGACGGCGATTTTCAATGCCTGCGGCCAGACGATATAGCGCAACTGCTGGCCGAATGTCATGCCGAGACTCGCGCCCGCGGCCCATTGACCGCGCGGCACGGCTTCCACGCAGCCGCGCCAGATGTCGACCAGATACGCGCTTGTATAAAGCGTCAACGTGACAGTGGCCGCGACCCACGGCGATACGTCCACGCCGACGAGCGGCAAGCCGAAAAAGGCCAGAAACAATTGCATGAGCAGCGGCGTGCCCTGAAACACTTCCACATACAGCACGACGATGCGGCGCAGCCAGGCGACAGGCGACACGCGCATTGCGAGCAGCAGAAGGCCCACCAGGCCGCCGCCCACAAACGCGATCAGCGAGAGCAGCACCGTCCAGCGAGCGGCCAGCAGCAGGTTGCGGGCGATGTCCCAAAGGGTGAATTCGACCATGATCAACGCTCCGTCGGCAGAGTGCGGGGAGCTCGCCACATGAGGCGCGCGCGCCAGCCGCGCGGCGTGCTTTCCGACCCGCGCGCGGCTCGCCCGGCGAACAGGCCGCGTCCAAACCGGTTGAGAATCTGGCGTAGCGCAATGGAGAGCAGCAGATACGTCGCGGTGATAATCACGTAGCTTTCGAACGAGCGGAAGTTACGCGACTGGATGAAGTTGGCCGCATAGGTGAGGTCGGGCACGGAGATCTGCGACACGACCGCCGAACCCAGCATCACGATCAGCACCTGGCTTAGCAGCGCGGGAAACACGTTGGCGAGCGCCTGCGGCAACACGACGTAGCGGAACACCTGGCGCCCGTGCAGGCCGAGCGCCTGGGCCGCCTGGATCTGGCCGCGCGAGATCGAATCGATGCCGGCGCGCACGATCTCGATCGCGTAGGCGCCCAGGTTGACCGTCATCGCCAGAATCGCGGCCTGGATTTCGTCGATATGAATGCCGAGGCTCGGCAGGCCGAAGAACACGAAAAAGAGCTGCACGATGAACGGCGTGTTGCGGATCAACTCCACGTAGCTCGCCACCACCCAGCGTGCCCATGCGGGGCCGGCCACCGCGACACTCGCGCCGGCAATGCCGAGCAGGCCGCCGAGCAACGTCGAGACGGCGGTCAGCGCGAGAGTGACGGCCACGCCGTGCGCGAGCATGCCCGCATAGAGGCCGAAGCCGCTGAAATCGAACGCATAGGTCATGACTTGGCGCTCATCGTGAGGTCAAACTCCGTACCGTAAATTCAGAGGTCGGCAGGCAGCGGCGCACGCAACCATTTCTGCGAGATCGCATTCATGGTGCCGTCGCTGCGAGCCTTGGCGATGGTTTCGTCGACTTTCTGCTTCAGGCGCGGCTCGTTCTTGTTCAGACCGACGTGGTCCGGCGAGCTGAACAGCGAGAACTTCTGCTCGGGATCGTTCGCGGGATGACGCGCGAGAATCGTGGCGCCCACGTCGTTGCCGACGACCATCAACTGTACCTGACCAGAAATAAACGCCGAAATTGCTCCGTTCGGATCGTCGAAACGTTTGATGTTCGCGGTGGGCGGCGCGATTTTCGTGACACTCAGGTCTTCCAGCGTGCCGCGCGCCACCGAAATGGACTTGCCGGCGAGGTCGGCTGCATTCTTCACGGGCAAGGCTTTCGGGCCGAATACGGCGAGGTAGTAGGGCGCGTAGGGTTTGGAGAAGTCGATCACCTTTTCGCGTTCCGGCGTCTGGCCCACCGACAGCAGCATGTCGGTCTTGCGGTCGGCGAGGTAGGCCATGCGGTTGTCGCCCGTTACCTGCACGAGTTCCACCCTTGCGTTGAGCGCGCGGCCAATCAGATTGGCCACGTCGATGTCGTAGCCCATCGGCTTCATGTCGGGGCCGATCGAGCCGAACGGCGGATAGTCCATGAACACGCCAATACGCACTGTGCCCGTTTTGGCGATGTTATCCAGCGCATCGGCATGGGCGGCCGGCGAGAACGCGCTCAGCGCGCCGGCGGCGGTGACGGCGAGCGCCGCGGCAAGAGTGGCGAACGCGCGGCGCGCGATCGACTTCGGTTGAACGGGCTTGGGCTGGTTCATGGTTTGTCCTCTGTCGTAAAACGCGTATTGGAATGAGCTGGACTCTAGGTTTGCCAAAATCCCTCAACAAACGAAATATCCGCATGGAGGCCATGACGTAAGCTCATGCGACCGGCATCGTGGGCCCGCCGCCGCCCGGTGAAGCGAATGAAGCCGTGCGTCGCCTGACGCATGAGCCACACGCATGCGGCCAGGGTCCGCCGCAATTCGTCGCAGTGGGCGCAATCGCGTATCCTGTGGGGCCGGCGGGTGCGGCGCGAGAGGCTGCCGGCGTGCCGGCCAGAATGACTTTTTCTTATCCGGACACTTAGATGCGACGACTTCCGCCGCTCAACGCACTGCAGATTTTCGAAACGGTGGCGCGCCATCGCAGCTTCACGCGCGCCGCCGACCATTTGTGTCTCACGCAGGGAGCGGTGAGCCGGCAGATCATCGCGCTCGAGGACTACTACAAGTTCCCGCTGTTCAAGCGTCACGCCAAGGGCCTCACGCTCACCGCCGAAGGTGAGTTGCTGCTGCCGGCGGTAAAGGAAAGTTTCGCGCGCATCGAGGAGATCTCGCTGCGCCTTACACGGCAGCGCACAGATCTCGCGCTGAAGGTGCCGACCTGTGTGATGCGCTGGATGCTGCCGAAAATCATGCGCTTCCAGGCCGAGTATCCGGAGCTGCACGTGCAGATCACCACGACATGGCAGCACGACGTCGACTTCCAGCTGGAACCGTTCGATGCGGCCATCATTTATGGCTCGTCGCCGGGAGCGGACGTGCAAGCGGTGCCGCTCTTCGAAGAGCGTCTGACGCCCGTGTGTGCGCCCGATCTGCTGAAGGACAAGCCGCTCACCGCGCTCGGCGATCTGGCGCGTCATACGCTACTGCATCCGACTCGCGATCATCGGGACTGGAAGATGTGGCTTGCGAGGGTTGCCGAAACGGACCCCGTCAACGCGCGCGCCATCGACGCCGAACACGGTCCGAGTTTCGACACGCTCGACATGGCGACCAATGCGGCGTTGCAGGGCTTCGGGGTGGCCATCAGCGATCTCGCGCTGATAGACGAAGACGTGGCCGCGCGGCGTCTCGTTCGGCCCTTTGACACCGTGCTCAAGACGGGGTGGCGCTACTACTTCGTGCATCCGGACTCGGTCGCGCATCAGCAAAAGCTGAAGCTCTTTCGCGACTGGATCGCGGCGCATTGGGAAGAGTGAACGCGGGCTCGCGTCGAAGGCAATGCGTCAGGGCGCGAATGACAGGAACAGATAGGCGGCGAACAGCGACAGATGCACCGCGCCTTGCAGAATCGTGGTGCGTCCGGTGCTGAGCGTGAGTGTGCCGACCAGTAGCGTCAGCAACAGCAGCACGGTTTCCTTGCCGTTGATGCCGAGCACGAGCGGTTCGCCCGTCGTCAGAAAGACGGCCGCCACGGTCGGAATGGTCAGGCCGATACTGGCGAGAGCCGAACCCAGTGCGAGATTCAGACTGTTCTGCAAGCGGTCTGCGCGCGCCGCGCGCACTGCGGCCAGACCCTCGGGCAGCAGCACGAGCGCGGCGATCACGATGCCGACCACCGCCGGCGGCGCGCCCGCGTTTTCAACCGCTGTTTCGACTACCGGCGACAATAGCTTGGCCAGCAGCACGACCGCGACCAGGCATACCAGCAACAAGCCGCCGCTCGTAAGCGCAAGCGCGGCGCGAGGCGGCGCGGCGTGCGCGTTTTCGTCGGGCACGTCGGCAAGAAAGTAGTCGCGGTGCCGGACCGTCTGCACGAACACAAACACGCCATATAGCACGAGCGACGACACCCCGGCGAACGCCAGTTGCGACGACGACAGCACCGGACCGGCATGAGTCGTGGTGTAGTTCGGCATGACGAGCGTCAGCACGGACAACGACGCGAGCACGGCGAGCGCTGCAGCCGCACCGCGAATCTGGAAATCCTGCTCGCGATGGCGGATGCCGCCCACCAGCAGGCACAGTCCGACAATGCCGTTACAGACGATCATGACAGCGGCAAACACCGTGTCGCGCGCGAGTCCGGCTTTCTCAGGACCGGAGGTCAGCATGACCGAGATGATCAGCGCGACCTCGATCACCGTGACCGCGACCGCCAGCACCAGGGTGCCGAACGGTTCGCCGACGCGATGCGCGACCACTTCTGCGTGGTGCACGGCGGCAAATACCGCCGAACACAGCGCGAGCCCCACCAGGGCGAGCAACAGTCCATTGCCCGGCAACACATAGGCCGCACCGAGCACGATCCACGCGACGAGCGGCACGGCCAGAGTCCAGCGGGGCAAGACGGTCGCGGGCGTGGTCATCGGCTTCCCTTTGTCTGTGTTTTCCAGATGGTGCGACGTGCTCGGTATTGCGAGCGATGGGCTGTTCGATTCTTGAGGCGATGCATTAAGAGTGCTGCATAATGCGTTGAATATTAACGTATATATGCGTGGCCTGGCGCGTCGCGGCGAACGTCCGTCCGGTGAGTAGCGGCGAACTGCCTAGACCACCGTGCGCGATGTGCGCGAGGTGCATTCGGCGGCTGGCGGGCGGCGCGATCTGGAAACGACGCTCATCGCCGTGCGGTCCCGCGAATGTCCCTGCTCTGGCAACCGGACATTCGGGCACCTGCCGGCCAAGGGCGCCGACGCCCTCGCGGCGCCGGCTTAGCGGGTTAGTGCGTTATTGGCCGACCGGACGAACCGTCAAAGCGTTCTTGACCGACGTGACACCTGCTACGCCTTGCGCGGCTTGCGTCGCGATGTCGACCTGCGACTGGTCGGGCACCGAGCCGGCCAGCGTCACTGCACCGCCGCGTGCACGCACGCTGATGTTGGCGACGCTCAGGCCCTTGGTCTTGGCGAGCGCGCCGCGGACCTTGCGGCCGAGCGCACGGTTGGCGGCCTTGGCCTGCTTGCCGGTCGCCGCGGACGAAGCCGTTGCCGCCGGTGCAGCCGCCGCGTCGCTGCTTTGCGCGGATGCATTGAGCGAAGCCAGTACGATCAGCGCGCCGCCGACCATCTTCATTGCCGTGGATGCTTTCATGCGAGTTCTCCTTGTCGTGAATTGGCTGGTCCCCGGTGGGACCGTTTGCTTGCACTACGGGTACAGCGGGATGGAACGCGAAGGACGTTGCTGCAGATCTTGCGAATGCGTGAGGCCGACAGGCCCGGAAGCTGCTGGAGCGGGCCGGAGCCGCGCGGCAGGCCAGGACCTGCTCCTGGCCGGAAGAACACGATACCTCAATTGGTTCCAGAATGAGGTCCGCGGCGCCAGGAATGAGGCGTGGCTACAACGGTCTAGCTGTTGACTGCAAGGCGTTGCAGCGCGGCGAGGCGGTGTTGTGTCGCAGACCCGGCCTGGCCCTTGCGGCAGTGGCCGAAGCCGGCCGGGGCCCATGCAGCACGCAACGTATCCATATCTACGAACACCAAGGCTTAACGCATGCGCAAATCGCAGCTTCCCATCATCCCGTTGTCGCGTGACGATTTGCCGGTGGGCGCGGCAGAGCTCGCGCGTTTCATGATCGGCAAATACCTCGTGCACGACGTGCCGCAGGGGCGCATGAGCGGCCGTATTGTCGAGACCGAGGCGTATCCGATAGGCGATTCGACCAGTCACGCTTTCATTGGGCGTCGCCACTACAACGGCTCGTTGTTTCTCGCGCCCGGCCATGCATACGTGAGACTGACCTACGGAGTCTCGTACATGCTCAATATCTCCGCCGAAGCGCAGGACGTGGGCGCTGGCGTGCTGATTCGCGCGGTGGAGCCGCTCGAGGGCCTGCCGCTCATGGAAGCGCGCCGGCCTGGCGTGCCGTTGCGCGATCTCGCGCGGGGTCCGGGGCGCCTGACCGTGGCGCTCGGCATAGGCCCGTCGTTTGACGGCTACGATCTGTGTACAGGCCGCAATTTGTGGATTGGCGTGATCGAGAAGGGCGATGTGCCTGTGGGCGTGACCACGCGCATTGGGTTGTCTCGCGAGATGCATCGTCCGCTGCGGTTTTTCGAGCCCGGCAGCGCATTCGTGAGCGGCCCGCGCAAACTGCTCGTCGCCCCGCATGCCGATTTCGGCGACGACCCGCAAGTGTGAACGCCGCGCCGGGCAGCGACAGCGGTCAGTAAGGCTGGTCAGCCGGTTTCATCCTGGAATGTGCCCGTCTGAGCGGCGCTGCGCCATTATTACGGTCGCAATGCGGGCTGCATCTGGCTGCCGGCAATTTCGTCGCACTTTTTCAGCTACGACAATTATGTATCTCACAAATAGGGGTTTTCCCTTGGTGTGCCGGTGATTAGACTGGAATCACTCGCTTCCACATGGTGTGGCAAGCGCGGCAAATAAAACCAAGTCTGGAGGTAATAATCATGAAATCGCTTATCAAGGCAGTCGCCATTGCAGCCGTTCTCGCAGCTCCGGTCGCATCGTTCGCGCAGTCGAGCCAGCAACCGGTCACCCGCGCCGAAGTGCGCAACGAACTGATCCAGTTGGAGCGGGCGGGCTATAACCCCGCTGTGAGCAACGACCCGAACTATCCTGCCGACGTCCAGGCCGCCGAACGCCGGGTGCAGGAGCAAAACCCCGCAGTCGCGCAGACCCAGTTGCCGGTCGCCGACACCAGCGGCTACGGCGGCGTGACGAGCGGCTCGTCGCAAGCCGGCGGCGTGCGTGAGCCGATGACGGGTCCGAAGTCGGTCTACTTCGGCAACTAAGCTTCGGCAACCGGGCTTCGGCAACCACGCTTCGGCAACCAGCCGGCGTGCAAAGCGCATCGGGCCGCGACGGACTATGAGGTCCGTCGGCGGCGGCCCGGATCGATGTTCGCGCTGCGCGATCGTCGTGAGCGATCAAGCAGGACGGCAGAAAGACAGCTAGGCGGTGAGTGCGAAGGTTCCGCCTTGCGCTTTCGAGTCGTGACCGGCGCGCGCCGCGATCACGAAGCCGCGCCGCAGCCGGCCAGGCACTTGTCCGGCTAACGGCAACCGATGCGCCCGCATTCTGGCGCCTGCGTGAGCAGGCGTCAGATCCAGAACCTCGGGAGGCCCGGCATCCCGACGGCCCGGCATGACAAGGGCCGTTCAGAATCCCTCGAACCTCCGCTGCCGCAAGGTAGCTTCGCCCAACCGTTCAGCGATTGGGCTTTTTTTGCGGCTAACGGGCTGACATGCGGCAGGCGCGATCCCTAAGGACTCAGGGACGCTCGCCATGAATGTAAAACTCGAGTTGCTGGATGGTGAACTGCTGTTCGGCAATGATGTTCTTCACCAGGTCGCCAATCGACACCATGCCCACGAGCCGCTCATTCTCGATGACCGGCAGATGGCGCATGCGCCGCTCGGTCATGAGCGCCATGCAGTCGTCGGTGGTCTGGTCCGGGCGCACGAAGCGCACCGCCTTGCTCATGATCTCGCGTACCGGTGTGGCCTTCGACGACCGGTCCATCAACACGACCTTGCGAGCATAGTCGCGCTCCGTGACGATTCCCGCGATGCTGTCGCCATCCGTCACGACCAGCGCGCCGATGCCCTTGTCGGCCATCAACCTGATCGCTTCATAGACAGAGTCGTCGGCCCCGATCGTAAAAACGGTGGTGTGGTTCGGTTTGGTTTTGAGAAGCTGTGCAACGGTTGTCATGGAGCGGCTCCGTTTCGCAGTGCAGCACGCCGGCGCGGCGGGCTGTCAGGGACAGTCGATTCCAGTATAGGCGCGACGCGCCAGCGAGTGTGTCCGGGAATAACTGGAGCGCGCGCGGCGGGCAATTCAGGTAGCTCGCGGTTCACCGCTCCTCTTGTGCGCAGATCTCGCGCCGCGGCGGTGCATGAACCGTGCGCCATGCATGGGCATCCGGATGCGGCGGCCCGATTAGCGGTAAACTCCTGTCCGTACCTAATCCCCGGTTTGATCGGGTTCATGTCCAGCACTACTGTCCAACGCCATGCTCACGTCTCACGATCCGTCGCCTGCGGCAGACGGCGCAGTCCAGGGCGAGTGCGTCGTTCTCGACGCCACCGCCACGCTTCCCACGCGCTACGGCACGTTCACCTCTTACGTGTTTCGCGTGATCGAAAGCGGCGCCGAACACCTCGCGCTCGTGATGGGCGACGTCGCCAACAAGTCTTCGGTGTTGACACGCCTGCACTCCGAATGCCTGACGGGTGACGTGCTCGGCTCCTATCGCTGCGATTGCGGCGAGCAACTCGATCTCGCACTGCGCTATATCGCCGCTGAAGGCTGCGGTGTCCTGCTGTACCTGCGCGGCCATGAGGGCCGCGGCATTGGCCTGTCGAACAAGATTCGCGCGTACGCGCTGCAGGAGCAGGGGCGCGACACCGTGGAGGCGAATCTCGACCTTGGTCTGCCGGACGACTCACGCGAATATGACTCGGCGGCGGGCATTTTACGCACGCTGAAAGTCACGTCGGTTCGCCTGATGAGCAACAACCCCGAGAAGTTCGACACGCTCTCCAAACACGGCATTCCGGTGTGCGAACGAGTCGCGCTTGCTATTCCGATGCGCGAGGAAAACGAGCGCTATATACGTACGAAGCAGCTCAAGTTCGGGCATTACTTCGACGAGAACGAATAGGCAGGAGTTGGTACGTGTCCGCGGTGGGCTGCGGTGAGCCAGAATGATCCGCAAGCGATTCAAATCGTGGAGGTATCGCTACAAATCTCCCGTCGACAGCTTGCGGCAGGTGAGGCTCGCTGAAGTCAATCGGAAGACGAAGGGCGCAGTCGAGGTAGCGTGCATGTTCAAGGTGGCACGATTCATCTAGCCGGGCGCGAGGTGTTTCTGCACGCGGTCGTCAATCTCGCCGATGCAGCGCAGGAGGCGTTGGCCGCGAAGGGTTTGAGTAAAGACGATGTTGACTGGGTCGTGCCGCATCAGGCTAATCAGCGGATCGTGCAAACCCAGGCGGAGAAGCTGCATCTGCTGATGGAAAAAGTAGTCCTGACCGTTAACCATCATGGCAACACTTCGGCAGCAGCCGCGGTGCAGGTCAACGGCCGAATCGGGCGGGTTCGGCCGACCGGCGTCGGGCAGAGGTCTGTCAATAGGCGACGGTCGCCGTCCATTCGGCGACCGTCAGGCTGTTGCCTCGGATCGTGAAGCAGTCAACAAACCAAGGCCGCTTCATGGCGTTGCGCTTGAGCCGCGTTACCGCATTGCCTAACCGGCAAAACGCTGGGAGCGATAGGGGTCCAATAGGTTCACCGTCACGCCGTCAAGCAATTCGGTAGTGATGAACTGCGACAGTCCGGCCGCGAGACTGATGCCTGCGTTCGTTGTGATGGACAGCACGCCAGGCAGTTTTTCTGAGCGGCTCACGACAGGCAGTCCGTCAGCGGGAATGACGCGACGCGTTTCGGTGACTTTCTCGACAACGGCGTCCTTCAAGCCCGGTAGCACTCGCGCGGCGACACGTACAAGCTCCTGCGGGTCGGGCGTGCTTGGATCGCCAACGGGCGAACCGGAGAAGTGCTTCGCGATGACCACACGACCGTCGAGGCGCTGGATGGCGTGAACATGCGCGCCAAGAATGACCGAATCGAAGATCCGTGGCAACGGCGCGAGATGGACGACGCTCCCCGTGCTGTGGATGAGCGGTGCCTTAAGTCCCGTGCCTTCGACGAGTTCCGGGTTCGCAATGCCGCCCGCGAAGATGAGAAAATCGGCCTCGCGCTTGCCACTTGCGCTCTGTATCTCATAGCCGCCCGCTGTCTTCGCGAACCCTTGATACGCATCGTGCGGCGAGTACTGCGCCCCGTGTGCGACCGCCGCATCCAGCATCATTGACGTGAGCTGCACCGGGGACATCATTCCTTCGTCGGGCGTGTAGAAAATGTCCGTCTCGGCCCCCGGTTCAAACCCCGGCTCGATCTCGCGCGCCTCGGCGGCGGTGACGCGGTACGTCGGGCTGCCCCAGCGCAGGCGCCGGTCAAGTTCAGCCGCGAGTTCCCGTGCCTCTTCGGTGCCGGGCTCGGCGCTTTGAAAGCAGCCTGACCAGCGAATCGGCAGACCGTCGATTTCGCTTTGCAGGAAACGCCAGCGCAGGTGCGACAGCCGATGCAAATTGAAGTAATGCTGCGCGCCTGCTTCGCCAAGCGAGTCGGCATTGCGAAACTTCGTCTGGTTCGTTATCCACGCGAATGATCCCGACGTGGCGCCTTTCGCGACTTCGTTCTTGTCGAGCACGGTGACGCGCGCGCCGCGTCTCGCGAAATCATAGGCGAGCGTGGTGCCGATAATGCCTGCGCCGATGATGACAACTTTTGGTGCCGAATTCATGGAGTGCCTCTTTGCATTGATGCAGGAAGTGTTGCGAAGGTTAGATTCTTGAGTCCGAGTTGCTATGGCTAGCCGCCGTCGGCGAAGGATTTGCCGTCCTTGCCGCTCAGCTACGAGCCTCTCGTTGCCGCAGACCGTGTTCGCTGGCGCTAGCTTCCATGCCCGGTGCGTTCGCCGCGCCAAGCGACACGTTACGGGTCTCGGGAGCCATGCGAACGGATACGAGCAGGCCAATCAGGCTGATCCCGCCCGCGATGAGCAGACCAGTCGCGCTTCCAGAATGGACGAGTACGGTAGGAAGGAGGAACGTTCCTGCCGCGGCTCCAATGCGGCTTGCAGACATCGCGAGTCCCATACCGGTTGCACGAAGATCAGTGGGGAAGATCTCGTTCGGGTAGATGAATTGCAGCCCGGAACCGGCAGCTTCGGCCACCGTGAAGAGAATGAACAGACCGATCGCGACCATGGCAATGCTCGACATCGGCGTCGCGAGAAGAAACAGCGCGAGCGTCGCAAGAACGAAAGAGGCGAGACAAAGCGTGCGCCGACCGACGCGGTTGACGACGACCATGCCGATCGCAGTTCCGACGATTGCAAACGAAATGATCAGGAGCGAGCCGGCGAGTGGCTGGGTGACGCCGAGCGACTTCAGCAGCATCGGTTGAAACGTCTTGATTGCGAATGAAGGCGCAATCTGACACATCCAGAAGATCGAGCAGAACACCAGCATGCGCCCATAGCCTCGCGAAAGCAGCTCGCGAATCTTGGACAACCCGAGTCCACGCCCGGAGGTGCTGACACGGGTTTCAGCAACGAGCGCATCAAAGTCAACCTGCGGCCCAAGATGCTGGTTCACGACGTCACGAGCCGCCTCTACGCGTCCTGCGGAAATCAACCAGCGCGGCGACTCGGGAATGTTAAGGCGCAGCAACAGGAAAATTGCCGAAGGGATGGCTGCGCTCGCAAGAATGTAGCGCCATACACCGCTTTCGCTACCGCTAACGATCAACCCCGTTGCAAGGCTTAAGGTGTATCCCACCCAGAGCAAAAGCACGAGGCTCGCGAGCACCGGCCCGCGAAGCTTCCGAGGCAGGAATTCAGCAGCGAGCGCAGTCGCGATGGGATAGTCCGCCCCCAGCGCAACTCCCATGACAAAACGAAGGATAAAGAGCGTCGTCACGTCATGCACGAACAGGTGCGCGAGTGAGCAGATGACGAATACAGCGAGATTGAGCACATACATCTTCTGGCGGCCGAAGCGGTCCGTCATGGGTCCGAAAACGAGGCCGCCGGCGAACATGCCGATGAGGCTCGAAGCGCCGATCAGACCGATCTGGAGCGCGCTCAGCGCGAGGTCCTTTGCAATGAACGGCAGCGCTACAACGATGATCCCGAGCAGGTAGCCGTCACAGAACGGCCCTCCTGCCGCCACGACGGCGATCCTCTTGTGAAACCGGCTTGTAGGTAAATCTTCAATGCCGACGAGTGCCTCTGCCATATGTGCCTCCAAACGTTGCCGAATCAGATGACGGGATTTGTTCTTCTATTCGCCTAGGCTAAGGTCGGGCACAATATCGGTCAATGTCGGATTTTATTCATCAAATATCGAAGGGTTCGATATGTTATTCAGCGAGGAAATCAACACGTTCCTGGCGGTAGTCCGCTCGGGCAGTTTGCTTCAGGCTGCAGAGATCGTATCCACAACGCAATCGACGGTCTCGTATCGCATCCAGTCCCTCGAGCGCCGGGTCGGACATCCGCTATTGCGGCGTTCGAGGGGAGCGCGGGGCATATCGCTGACCTCTGAAGGTGAGCGTTTCCTCGACATTGCCGAGCGCTGGAAAATGCTCGAAATTGAGGCCGAGCAACTTCAGGCCAATCAGGTGCGGCACCTTGCTGTCGGTTCGGTGGACGCCGTTGCGATCAATGTCCTTCCTCCGTTTGTGGCCGCGCTCTGCGATGAGACACCGCCCGTTCGATTACATATGGAAAGCTCGCGCTATTTCCAGCTCGCTAACCGCGTTGCTTCTGGTCATCTGGACGTAGCCTTTACATTGACCCCATCCGAACACGTCGATCTTCTTTCAACAAAGATCCGGGACTACGCGATGCTGGTGGTCTATGCTGCGTCCGGAACGGCCCCGTTGCCCGAAGCGCTCGATATGGCGGATCTCGATCCGTCCAGAGAAATTCATCTACCGTGGTCGCCTCAATTCGATCTATGGCGCGTTCGGCGCGGGTTTTCACGGCACGTAAATTGGGTCGAGAAAGCACACATGCTGGCACCGATGCTCAGAAACGGAGCCTGGGCCGTTGTTCCCAGTTTTTTGACGATGCCATTGGCCAAGGAAACGGGATGCACGATCCATCGGATTGCTTTGAATCCGCCCGATCCGCTTTCTCTTTTTATGATTTTGCGCAAACAGAGTAGCGACGCCACCGCACGACAGCAGCAACTCATCGAGGTGGCTCTCGCCGCCCTCAAATGACGTGACGAGGCAATAGCAGGATAGGCCGGCGAAGAACGAAGATGTACGCCGCGGTCGACTAACTGACGTTCGCGACGGTGCGACCGAAGCGCTGAGCTGGCCAATTGCGTCACACCGCACCTGGTGGCTTCAACGCTCACTGTGCGGCGGTTGGCGGCTTTACCCGATCGGGCCAGGAGCGGACGGACGGCCCCCGCCATCAGATGGTCGACAATTGCTGTTTCCTGCTTAATCCCGCTCTCCCCCTGCCGGCGGGCGACGCCTTTCAGCATACCGCGCGGGGGAGCATCCGACGATACGACTGAAGGCGGTACTGAACGCGCTTGTCGATCCGTAGCCGGTAGCCGTAGCGATCTCGACCAGCGGACGACGGGTGAAGCGCAGCGCGTCTTTTGCCAGCGCAATCCTCCAGTTCACTACGTAGTCCATAGGCGGTGTTCCCACGAGCCGCGTGAATCGATCGGCAAACGCCGAACGGGACATTCCAGCTGTCGCTGCCAACAGCGCAACAGTCCATTGCCGCCCAACGTCCGCATGAAATTCACGCAATGCAACCGCAAGCTTTTCATCGGCAAGACCGGCCAGCAAGCCCGACTTTATCGTTCCCTGTCCGTCGAGAACGGCACTCTGGGATCGCAGCGCTTCGACGAGCATGATCTCCAGAAGGCGGTTGAGAATAAATGTTCGTCCTGGGCGTGCACACGACGCTTCCCGGTCGATCAGTTCGACGATGCCGCGCAAACTGGAAGCCGATGTGTGGGCATGGCGGATGTGTGTAACCGGCGACATAAGTCCGTTCAGCAGATCCGCGTTGGCCGTGACGAAGGAAAACTGACCTCCGATGATTCGGGTCGTATCTACTCCGCTTCCAATCGACACGCGCGAATCCGATGGATGCCTAAGCGCTTGAAATTCGATGGGCGCCGTCGTTTCGCCGTTCGAAAGCATCCACGAAGGAGGTGCTGGCATCAACAGAAAGTCGCCGGCCTCCATCTGCGCAGACGGGAATCCTTGCGCTTCGAACCGGCAACTGCCCGACATAAAGAGACCGAATACGACATGGTTATCCGCCGGAAAAAGAAGTGCCCAATCTCCCCGTGCCTCGAAATGCTTCAAGTCAAGCGCTTCCGGGCGCAAAAGTGCGATCAGTTCCGTGAGCGGTTCCATTCTGGACGATCGGTAAAGAAATATGGAGCCTGACTTATAGACCGTCCAAATGGTGTTGTCTACAGTTGCATTGTGGAAAGTGATCAACCCTCAAAGGACGGGAAGCAAAATGGCGCAGACAGTTTTAATCACAGGTTGCTCGTCTGGTTTCGGCAAAGCGTCCGCGCAAGCATTTCTCGCTGACGGTTGGGACGTCGTCGCAACCATGCGCGACCCTTCCGGCTGGTCGAGTCGGGACACTCCTTCAAATCTTTTGATCGTCCCGCTCGACGTGCGGCACGTGGCAACGATCGAGTCGGCAATCAGGAAAGCGATCGAGCACTTCGGCCGCCTTGATTGTCTTGTGAACAACGCGGGATTCGCGTTGCTTTCCGTATTTGAAGCTACGCCGATGGACGTGATTCGTGGCCTCTTTGAAACGAATGTTTTTGGCTACATGCAGACAATGCAAACTGTCATTCCGCATTTCCGGGGTGTCGGCCGGGGCCGAATCATTAATGTC
Organism: Burkholderia sp. WSM2232; assembly: GCF_000472545.1. Classification (GTDB taxonomy): domain Bacteria; phylum Pseudomonadota; class Gammaproteobacteria; order Burkholderiales; family Burkholderiaceae; genus Paraburkholderia. The sequence goes on from NZ_AWZV01000037.1 coordinate 35,941, forward strand.
AGTTCTGGCTCTGCAATCCTGCCCGAACCGCTGATGTCGGTGTACAGCGCGAGCAAGTGTGCGATCGAGGGACTGACGGAATCGCTGCAATATGAATTGCACTCCCAGAATATCCTGATCAAGCTGATCGAGCCGGGCTTTGTCCCGGCAACGAGTCTCGCGCGCAAGGCGGCCGAGCAGGCGGCGACCATCTCCGTGCCGCCTGCTTATCAGACGCTTGTCGACCAGACAATGGCGATGTACATGCAAGAGCCAAAGCTTCAATTGGCGTCCGAACGCGACGTCGCGCAAGCCATCCTCGATGCAGCGACGGACGAGACAGGGCAATTACGATACATCGTGGGCGAGGATGCGAAAGAGTCATCCACCATGCGGCGCGAAACGTCGGAAACCAGGTACATGGCGTGGGCGAGAGACAGGTTTCGCGTGGGAGCGTGATAAGCGTTGGCGACTCACGATGTACGTTGCGGGCTTATCGGCTGAGTGACCATTTCCGGGAAGTCCGAGCTTCTCTTGAGGGTCGGTCATGCCACCGGTAGGACCCAGCCGAGTCCCACACGAGAAGTGGCCGAAAGCGGCGAGTCAAGTAGGCGCAAAAAGCAGAAGTATCGGCATGCATTAGCGATCCCAGCGGCTATTCTTCAGACGCTGCGACTAACGCGTTTCACGTCGGCTCCGCGGGTCGTCGTCAGCCAGTCCGCGCCGCGCGCGGAAAGGGGGCTGTATGTCAAATCCCGAACTACTTCGACCCACGCTACTGCGCGCACCGCGTCGCGGCCAGTCACACGGACGCCGATGGCTTGTCATCGGTGGCGCGCTTGCCGGACTGTCCTTTACCCAGGCGACGCTGGCGGTGGGCCCACTTCCGCGAGGCGGCACTTATGTGGCGGGCACGGGCACGATAGCCAGCAACGGCAACGGTCTCGTCGTCACCCAACCCGGTTCGACGCGCGGCGTGATTGACTGGGACAGTTTTTCGATCGGCAGGCACAACAGTGTCATGTTCGATAACGGCTCGGGCGCGACGCTGAACCGGGTAACGGGCGGCTCGCCGTCGGCCATTCTCGGCAGGCTCAGCGCAACCGGAAGCCTCTATGTGATCAATCCGCAAGGCATCGTTGTGGGCCCATCGGGTGTGATCAGCACGGGTGGCCGCTTCGTCGCGTCGACGCTCGATGTCTGCAACTGTGCATTCATGACCGGGGGCAACGCGCTTACATTCGCGGGGAACTCTGCTGCAAGCGTAGTCAACCTGGGCAAGGTCAGTTCGAGCGGCGGGGATGTGTTCCTGATCGGCCGGCGTGCCGCCATCAACGGGGGCACTATCACCGCGCCCAACGGTACGGCGGAACTGGCTGTCGGCGAGACGGTGTTGCTGCAGGACTCCGCGAGCAGCAAGCAGGTGTTCGTGCAGACGGGCAGTCAGGGCACCGTGGTCAACAAGGGGCCCATCAACGCCGCGCAGGTCAGCCTGCAGGCCGCCGATGGCAACGTGTATGCGCTTGCAGGCGGCGGCACGCGCATCCGCGCAACGGGCACGGCAAGCCGCGACGGCCATGTATGGCTGGTCGCCGACAGCGGCCGCGTTGAGCCGCTCGGCAGGATCGCCGCAAGCAACGCGGACGGCAGCGGCGGAACGGTCGATACACAAGCGGCACAACTGACGTTCGGCAGGCACACGGTGGTCGATGCAGCCCAATGGAACCTCTCCACGCCCGCTTTCACCATCGATGATGTCGCAGCGCATGCGTTGCAGCGCAGTCTGAGCGCGGGCACTTCGGTCAACGTGACCACGACGGGCGCGAACGGCGCAACGGGCGACCTCGGCGTCGCGTCGAGCCTGCGCTGGTCCGCTCCGGCTTCGCTCACGCTTGCCGCGTACCACGATGTCTCGATAGCGACGGGTACGACCATCGCGAACTCCGGTGCGGGCAACCTGACGTTGCGCGCCGACGCGTCGGGAATTGACAACGGTGGCAGCGTCATCAACAACGGCACGATCGACTGGTCGAGCAGCACGGGCATCGTCAGCGTGCTGTACGACATGAATGGCAGCGCGACGCTCGGCACGATGCGCGGGAACACGGCCTGGACAGCGCCCTTCGATAGCGGGCTTGTCGACCAGATCACGGCGTACCGGCTGGTCAACACACACAGCGACATTCTGAACATCGCGGCGAATCTGGCCGGCAACTACGCGCTTGGCAGAAATATCGATGCAACGAACCCCGGTGCACAGCCGAACGTGCTCATCGGCGACTTGCCGACGCCGTTCACCGGCCAGTTCGATGGCATGGGCCTGGCGATCTCGAATCTGAGCGTAAGTGCTACGTCGGACATCTCCGATTATTCGCTCCGCGCCGTCGGGCTCTTCGGTGTAATCGGTCCGACGGCGGTCGTGCGCAACGTCACCGTGAACGGCAGTGCGGGTGGCGATGGGGTCCTGCGCAATGCCAGCATCGGCATCCTGGCCGCCATCAATTACGGCACGATCGCCAATGCACACTCGAGCGGCAGTGCAGGCACATTCGACGGCCCGGGCGCTGGCGGCCTCGTCGGGTCCAATGACGGCCTCATTACGCGGTCGTCGAGCAGCGCGAGGGTCCGCCATTCGGGCGGAGGCCTGGTCAATGGAAATGGCGAGACGGGGGTGATCAGGCAGTCGTTTGCGACGGGCGCCGTCGAAGGTGTGATTCACGTCTCATACGTGGGGGGGCTGGTGAACGTCAACTCCGGCACCATCACACAGTCGTATGCGACAGGCCCTGTGACCTACAACCCGAACTACTGCGGGCACTTCGGCGGGAACGCCTGTCTGGAAGGACCGGGGGCTCTGGTGGGCTGGAACCTGGGCACCGGCAAGATCACGCAATCATTCGCGACAGGCACCATCATCCAGGACCTCGCACCGACGGGCGGCCAGCAGCCCGCGGGCATCGCCAACAACAACGCGGGCTTGATCGGCGGCGACGTCTACTGGGACACGCAAACGACGGGCGCGACAGTCGGCGCGGCGCAGGGTAACGCGGTGCCTGCCGCGCAAGGGCTGACCTCGGCGCAGATGGCTACGACGGCCAGCTTCGGGCCGACATGGGACTTCGGCCCGAACGGCGTGTGGGCAATGCCTACCGGCGCGACGCATCCCGTGTTGCGCTGGCAACTGGCGCAATGAACGCGCGCCCAGAGAATGAGCGAGCAGGCGGGAAGGTCGGACCCGCCTCCGGCCTTCCTGGCCCTGGCAATGTCACCGTCACCGTCGCGCGGGGCGGCGACCGACGCAGAAGTTTGCGGTAGCGCTGCGGGCAGCAGACGCCCATTAAGCGACGTTCGCTCTCGTTGCCAACCTGTCATTCAGGCGACCGCACCGCTCATACAGCGGACCTTCGTGGTCGGATCGGTCAGGACGTCATGTGTCGTGGCGAGATAATCTCCGTCGCCACACGATGGCCGTGACGAGGTCCAGCGGCCTGGCCGTCGATTGCGCTACAAAACCTTCCGGGATCGCTCAGCGCGATACAACTTTCCTTGACCTGCCAGCCAACGAAGTGAGTGCCGCCGCTCTCCGGAACAGACGGTCTAGGAAGGAATGATCCGTTCCTCCTTCAATTTATCGAAGAGCGCGAAAAAGGCATCCGGTGTGCTTTGATAATCGAGGAACCCGGCCTTGCGACTTTTGCTCATGTCGGTCAGAACCTCCATCGGACGTCCGAGATCGGCATCCGTATGCCACCAGGACACGAGCCTGTCGATACCCGGTTCCTTCAATTGGTAGCGACCCGCGATCTCCGACCATTGCCTGCCTGCATCCTGCATGCGATGTTCGAGCGGACGAGTCTCACCGTCGAAAGGCGCGGGCTCGATGCCGAAATACTGCGCGAGCTGGGACCACATCCATTTCCACCGGAACACGTCGCCATTCACGACGTTGAAGTCCGCGTTGCGCGCGTTGGGCGACGTGGACGCCCACTCGAGGTGCCGTGCGAGCAAGCGTGCGTCGGTCATATCCGTGAGGCTGTTCCATTGTGCGGCTGAGCCTGGAAACACGAACGGCTGCCCCGTTTCCTTGCACAGCGTCGCATACACGGCTAGCGTGACGCCCATGTTCATCGCGTTGCCGAGCGCGAAACCGATGATCGTATGCGGTCGATGCACGCTCCAGCCGAAGCCATATTGACGGGCTGCTTCGAACAGCCGGTCTTCCTGCTCGTAGTAGAAATTGTCGACGGGCTGGCGGCCCTGTTCCTCGCGAAACGGCGTGATCGGGACACTGCCCTGCGCATACGCTTCGAAGGGCCCGAGGTAATGCTTGAGCCCTGTGACCAGCGCGGCATGTTCGAGCTTGCCGGAAGGGCCGAGCGCATCCAGCACGTGACGGACCATTGCGCCGTTTACTTCGATGTTCTCGCGCTCGGTTGCCTGTCGCGACCACGCGGTAAAGAAGACGTGACTGAAATACCGCCCTTGCAGCGAGTCCGCAACGGATCTCGCGGAGGTCAGGTCTGCTGTGACGGATTCGATGCCGTCAGGCAACGCTGTGCGGCCGCGCGAGAGCCCCGTCACATTCCAGCCCCTGCGTGCGAGTAGATGTTGCGCGAGATTGCCGCCGACGATGCCCGTCGCGCCAATGATGAGTGCCCGTTTGTCCATGTAGAGTAAATGAATCGAAAAGTAGCTGTGGTTGCAGGAAGAATCTGCGGATGGATGCTTCGCTAAAGGAAGTATCTACACGCTTTCGAACGTCCGGCTGTCGGGCCGTATGCCATCGAAAGCACATACCAGCAAGCGATGTACCGCTTCATAAGAGAGCGGCCGAGGGTTGTAATAGGGCGCCTGCAGTGCCGCCGTGGCCGCCGCGTGAATATCGGATGACCGAAGGCCCAGCGCTTCGAGAGACGCTGGCGCATCAAGCGAGCGGCCAAGGTCGTGCAGCGCGACAGCGGGTTCTTGCGTGTCGAGCGCCTTGCACAGGCGTTCGTGCGCCGCCGGCGCGGCCGGCAGATTGAACGCCATCGAGTAAGGCAGCATCACCGCATGGGTCTGCGCGTGCGGCAGATTGAACATACCGCCGAGCGTGTGGCACAGCTTGTGATGCAACGCCATGCCGACGCTCCCGAGCACAGTCCCGCACAGCCATGCGCCGTACTGGGCGGCTTCGCGCGCCGCGATATCGTCGGGCTGTTCGACGATGCGCGGCAACGCGCGCGCGAGGCTGCGGATGCCTTCTTCCGCAAACAGCGACATCACGGGATTGACGTCCTGCGCATACAGGCCTTCGGCGGCATGCGCGATCGCGTTGAGGCCGCTCGTCGCCGACAGCGCCGCTGGCAAGGTCAGTGTGAGGCACGCGTCGTAGATCACCGTGCGCGGCAGCACGCGATAACTCTTGCCGGTCTTTTTCTCGCTGGCCGACGTTATGCCGTAGATAGGCGTGACTTCCGATCCGGCGTATGTGGTCGGAATGGCAAGGATCGGCAACGAGGTTTCGAGCGCGATGGCTTTCGCGAGTCCGAGTGTCGAGCCGCCGCCCGCTGCGACCAGCCCATCCGCGCCCGTGGCGAGCGCCGCCGCGACCGCTTCCTGCGCAGTTTCGACGGGCACGTGCATGACGGCCCGATCGAACACGTCCGCGCAGCGCTCGCCCGCGAGCTTGCGCACGCGGTCGGCAAGAAAGCGCTGCTCAGGCGTGCAGAGCACGAGCGCGCGCCGGATGCACAATTCGTCGAGCTCATCCGCGAGGCGCTCGATTGCTCCCGTGCCGAAGACGATGCGGCCCGGCCGGCTGGCATAGGTGAAGGCAATCATGAGGATCGGCTCAGGACGAAGTCGAACGAGAGCGTGCTGAATGGCGTGGTCATGACCGTGCCATCGGGCGCGGTGCCGCTCTCGTGGCGAATCCACGGCGCGATCAGCGACGAGCGCACGCCGAACACGGCGTCCGAGTCCAGGTAGCGATCGCCTTCGCGGAAGACGTGCGTGACGAGCCGTTCGTAGCCGGGCGCCGTAATCATGAAATGCAGATGCGCAGGGCGCCACGGATGACGCCCCAGCGCTTCGAGCATGCGTCCCACCGGACCGTCGTGCGGTATCGGATACGGCTCTGCCACGATAGAACGAAAGTGATAACTGCCGTCGGCCAGGCTGTGAAGCACACCTCGTGCGCGATGCGTGTCGGCGTCGCTCGTCTGTACGTCGTAGAAACCGTCGGCGTCTGCCTGCCAGACCTCGATGCGCGCGCCGCTCACCGGCTCGCCATTCGGGCCGCGCACCGCGCCCGACACGAAGCACGGTTCACCGCGCGCGCCGTTGGCGACGTCGTCGCCGTTACGATATTCGGGCGCATTGTCGGCGAAGAATGGACCGAAAACGGTCGCTTCCGTGCAGCCAGCGGGTTTGCGATGCGCCATCGCTGTCACGAGCATCGACAGGCCCAGCGTGTCCGACAACAGAATGAACTCCTGGCGGCGGTCGTCGGTGATATGGCCGACATCGGTGAGAAAGCGGATGCCGGCTTCCCATTCTCGCTCCGTCAGGCCGACGTCGCGGGCGAAGGCGTGCAGATGCCGCACGAGACTCGTGACGATCGTCTTGAGCCGCTCGTCGGTTGCGTGTTCGTGGCGTGCGAGCATGGCATCCGTGATGGTGTTCTCGTCGAGGTTTCGCATAAATCGGTTCCGTTGGTCTGGCTAGCGGTTGTCGACGCGCTTGAGGAACGGTCGGATATCGACGGTGCGCCAGATTCCCGCCTTGTTGAACGGGTCGTTGCTGTTAAAGCGCATCACGTCGCCGATCTCGTCCGCTTCATAAAGAAAGAAGCTGCCGATCATCGTTTCCTCGTCGCCGGCCAGCAGCGGGCCCGACATGACCATCCTGATGGGCGAGGCGGCCAGATAAGCCTTGTGTTCTTCGTAATGAGCAAGACGGCGTTCGACCATGTTGTCGTGGTCGAGGCAATAGACGGTGTAGTGCATTGCGACTCCGGAACGAGGTGAAAAGCTATTCAGCGGGAAAGGCCGGCTTGCGCTTCAATTGCGCGCACGATGGAGAAGAAGTCCAGCTCTGCGCCATCGCCCTGTGCGTAGCGCGCGAACTGCTCGTGCACGAGCGCCGCGGCTGTCATCGGTACACCGGCTTGGGCGCCCGCATCGACCACGAGCGACATGTCCTTGAGCATTTGCCGCGACGAGAAGGCAGGGGAGAAGTCACGCTTCTTCAACGGATCGAGTTTGTATTTGACGAGCGGCGACGCGGCGACGCTGTCGCCGATCACATCCAGCATCTCGGCCCAGTCCAGGCCGCCCTTCGTGCCGAGCGTCAACGCTTCCGCAAGCAGTACGGCCGTCGAGCCGACGAGATGATTGATGGCGAGCTTCAGATAACGTGCCTGCTGATCTTCGCCGACATAGTACTGGCGCGCCGACATGGCCTCGAAGACGGGCAACGCGCGACCGTACGCGTCTTTCGGGCCCGACGCGAACACGGTCAACTGGGCCTTGTCCGCGAGGACCGTGCTGCCGGAAACGGGCGCGCACATGTAGCCGGTTCCGCGCTTGCGCGCGGCGTCGCGAACTTCGCCCGACGCCGCGGGCGACACCGTGCTCATGTCGATGTAGACGGCACCGTGGTTCGTGTTTTCGATCACGCCATGTGTGCCGAGCGCGACTTTGCGCAATATGTCGTCGTCCGGGATGATCGAGAAAACCAGAGGCGCCGAACGCGCGACGCTGCTGACATCTTCAGCGCGGTTCGCGCCGAGTCGAACGGCCTCGCCGACGCGCTCTGGGTCGATGTCATACACGGTTACGTCGAGTCCTGCGGCGAGCAGATTGCGCACGATGGGCGTGCCCATCTTGCCGAGCCCGATCCAGCCTATCTGTTGCGCGTTGTGTTTCTTTTGCGTGTGCGGCATGTCGTCACCGTGTCTGGGGATTGATGAGAATCTTCATTTTGTCGCTGCCTTTGTCGTTCAGCACATCGAAGCCTTTCTCGACGACGTCGTCGGCATCGATCAGATCGTGGATGAGCTTTTCAACGGGGAACTTGCCGTTCGCGATCATGCCGATGATGCGCGGCCAGATCGTGACGGGGTAACACCACGTTCCTTCTATCCGGATGTCCTTCAGCGACCATTTCATCGGATCGACACTCGCTGTGCCGACATGCAGGCCCGCCTGCACGACTGCGCCCGCCGAACGCACGGCATCGACGCAGGCGTTCAGCGCATGCTGGTTGCCCGCGCATTCGATCGCCACGTCGACGCCCACGCCTTCCGTCAGATCGCGAATTCTTTTCGGAAGCTCGCCATCGGATGGATCGAAGATGTCGGTCGTGACGCCAAAGCCGGCCATCTTCGCGGCGCGCGCCGCGTTGGGTTCGCTGACGAAAATCTTCGTGGCGCCTGCTGCATGGCAGGCAAGCGCCGCGAGCACGCCGATCGGGCCCGCGCCAGTAATCAGCACCGTCGAGCCGACCGTGACGGCGCCACGGTCGACGGCATAGAGCGCAACGGCGGCAGGTTCGATCAACGCGCCTTGCTTGTCGCTGACGCTGTCGGGCAGGCGATTCGCGTGGTAGTCGTTGAGCAGCGTGTATTCGGCCATGCCGCCGCCGTCCCAACTCAAGCCCACGCAGCCCATCTTCGTGCACAAGTGACGCATGCCGCGTGCGCAGTAATAGCACTGGCCGCACGACGCGAGCGGCATCACTGAAATGCGGTCGCCGCGTTGCACGTTCTTCACGTCCTTGCCGACCTCGACCACTTCCGCGCTGAACTCGTGACCGAGCACCTGCGGCGCTTTGGCACCCGTCAATGCGTGTGGCTCCGTCGGTACTACGATAGGACCCGCCTGATACTCATGCAGATCCGTGCCGCAGATACCGCACCACAGCGGCTTGACGATCATCTGGTTCGCGCCCATGCCCGTCGGGTCAGGTACGTTTTCGACGCGGATATCGTGTGCACAGTGAAACCGTACTGCTCTCATGTTCGACTCCTTGTTTGACCGGGCCATTTCAGATGGCCTCGTGTGGATAGGTAATTTCAGCGTTGGCGGCGGCTCACGTAGCACGCGGATGCACCGATGATGATCACGCCCTTGACGATGATCTGCGCCTGCACGGGCATGCCGATCAACAGTACGATGTTGAAGACGATGACGAGAATCGCTGCGCCCGCAAGTCCGCCGGGCAGTGAACCGCGCCCGCCTGAGAGCGCGAGACCGCCCATCACCGCGGCCACGATCGAATCGAGTTCGAAGCCGCGTCCGACCCAGTTGTCGACGATGCCGACATAGCCCGACAGAATCAGTCCCGCCAGTCCGGCAAGCAGCGAACTGATCACATAGCACGCGATACGGACCGTATCGGGGCTGACGCCGACGAGCCGCGCAGCGACGGCATTGCCGCCTACCATGTACACGCGGCGTCCAAACGTGGAGAGCTGTAGCAGCGTGCCGAAGACGAGCGCGCAGGCGGCCAGCATCAGCACGTTGACGGGCACTCCCGCTATCGCGCCCGTTCCGAGTGCGTGAAAGAGAGGCGGCACGTTGCCCGACGGCGCGCCTTGCGTGTAGGCAAAACGCAGGCCGTCGAGCACCACGGCAGTTGCAAATGTCGCGAGAAACGGTGACACCTGACGCTTCGTGACGAGCAGGCCATTGAGCAGGCCCGCACCGATACACAGCACCAGCGTGACGCCGGATATGGCAGGCGCGGAGTGGTTGGTATCGTCGAATGCGGTGGCGATCACGGCCGCCGTCGCCATCACGGAGGCAACCGACAGATCGAGCCCGCCGACCAGAATCACGAACACCTGGCCGATCACGACGATGCCGAGCGGGGCGAACTGCACCAGCATGTTGACGACGTTGCCGGTGCGGAGAAACGTGGGCGACCATGCACCCGAAAGTGCGATGAGTGCCACGAGAAAGAGATAGATGCCGTAGCGGCGTGCAACACTGAGTGACAGCATGCGCGCGGGTGTCGCTTCGCTGCGCGGAGCAACCGAGTTCATGCGAGCCTCCGTTTCTGCTGGACGTTGACGCACACGGCCGCGATGATGGCGACACCCTGCACGATGAGCTGATACTGCGACGGCACGCCGGCGAAGTTGATCAGGTTGTTGAGCATGCCCAGCAGATACACGCCGAGCAGCGTGCCGATGACGCCGCCGCGCCCGCCGCTCAGAATCGTGCCGCCGACAACCACGGGCGTGATCGAAGCGAGCGTGTAGTTCGCGCCGAGATAGGGCTGGCCCGATCCAAACTGTGCGGCGAGATAAACGCCCGTCAGGCCCGCGCAGAGAGACGAGAACACGTACACGAACAGAATGACCCGCTTGCGCGGAATGCCCGATAACGTGGCTGCGTGATCGTCGTCGCCCACGAGATAGACGTATCTGCCGAGTCGCGTATTGCGCATCAAGTACGACAGGCAGCCATAGGCCAGCAACACGATGGTCGCGGTGACGGGCACGTTGGCGAAGCGGCCGTAGGCGAGTGCGTCGAAGCCGTCTGGTACGCCGCCCGCCGGACCGTTCGCATAGTAGAGGATGCCGCCTTGCAGCACCGCACCCATGCCGAGCGTGACGATCAAAGGATGCACGCGCAGCGCGAGCACGAGCAGACCATTTGCCAGTCCCACGACGATAGACACTGCAATAGCAATGGCGACCGCCACGCCCCATCCGCCTTGGGTCGCATCGGATAGACCGGACGTGAGCGTGGCTGTCACGCTGATCAGCGATCCTACTGAAAGATCGATGCCGCCCGTCAAAACAGCGAGCGTCTGTCCGAGTGCGACAAGCGCGAGCCCCGTCGATTGCTGGTGCACGTTCAGCAGATTGGAGAGCGTCGAAAAGCGGTCATTGACGCTGGCGCCCGCGACAAACAACAGGCCGATCAGCACCGCAACGATGAATGGCGCTGCGTTTGGTGAGACATGGCGTCTAATGAGCGTGCGCATGATGGCCTCCCGCCTGTGCGTGTTGCGCATCGCCCGTAGCGAGCGCCATGATGTCGTGCTCGGTCATCTGATTGCCGCTGACTTCGCCCGCAATGCGGCCTTCACGCATCACCAGTACGCGGTCGGACATGCCGATCACTTCCTGCAACTCGGAGCTGATCATCAGAATGCCGAGTCCGCGGTCCGTCAGCTCGCGCATCAATCGATAGATTTCGGCCTTTGCACCGATGTCGACGCCGCGTGTCGGTTCATCGAGAATCAGCACGGTGGTGCACACACGCACCCAGCGGCTGATAAGCACTTTCTGCTGGTTGCCGCCCGACAGCGTTGCAACGCTGCCCGCGGGCTGCGCGCCCGCGATGCTGTATGCGCGAATCGCCTCTGCGCCCGCCGCGCGCTCCTGCTTCGCCTTCATCAGGCCAAGCCCGACACACGCTCCAGCGTGGCCGCGGTGACGTTCTGTGCGACGTTCAGGTACATCAGTAAGCCTTCGGACTTACGGTCTTCCGTGACGAAGCCGAGCCCGAGGCGAATCGCCAACGAAGGCGTCATGCGTTTGTGACGCGCGCCGCCAACTTCGATCGTGCCGCGTGCGGGCAGGGCGCCGAACACACCCGACGCGAGTTCGGTACGGCCCGAACCCACCATGCCGGCGAGTCCGACGATCTCCCCGGCGCGCACGGACAACGACGCATCGAATACACGATTGCCGACGTGCAAGCCTTCGACGTTCATCAGCACCGTGCCGCCTGGTTTGTGCGTGGGTTTGGGCGGATAAATGTCCTTCATCTCGCGGCCCACCATCATCCGCACAAGGTCGGCGCGCGTTGTGTCCGACACGGCTTGCGTGCCGATTTTGCGACCATCCTTCAGCACGGTCACGCGGTCACACAGTTCAAAGATTTCGTCGAGGCGGTGCGAGATGTAGATGATCGCGACGCCGCGCTCGCGCAACGCGCGCAGCCGCTCGAACAGCAGTTGCACTTCCTTGCCCGCGATCACGGCGGTGGGTTCGTCGAGTATCAGGACGCGTGTGTCGCTCGCCATTGCTTTCGCAATCTCGACCATCTGCTGGTCCGCAACGGAGAGCGAACCGACGCGCTCGCGCGGATCAAGTTGCACGCCCAGTTCGCGCAGCAATGTTCCGGCGCGCGCGTTCATCGCCCGATGATCGAGCGTTCCCGCTCTCGTGCGAGGCTCGATGCCGGCGAAAATGTTTTGCGCAACGCTCGATTGCGGAAACAGCACGAGTTCCTGATAGATGATGTGCACGCCGTGCGCCTTCGCGTCTGCGGGAGATTTCCAGGCGATCTCACGCCCATCGAAGCGGAGCGTGCCTTCGTCGGGAAGATAGGCGCCCGCGAGAACTTTCATCAACGTTGATTTTCCTGCGCCGTTTTCACCGACGAGTGCGTGAATTTCCCCGCCGCGCACACCGAAGCTCACGGCGTCGAGACTTTTGACGCCGGGAAACTGCTTGGTGATCCCACTCACTTCAATAACGTCAGCGCGCGCAGCGGCGTTATCGGCGGACGGACTGAATAGGCGCTCGCTCATTTCTCACCCGGCAGCTTGATCTTGAAGGTCGACGGGTTGTAGTCCGGGCCCATGCCGCCGTCGATGATCTTGTCGGGCGGGCCCTTTGCATCGACTACCTGATCGATGTACTGATCGGGATGCGGCACGGAGGCCGTTTCGTCGCCACGCGTCAGCGCGATTTGCGGGCTGATCTCGTAGATTTTCGGCAACGGCTGCCCTTGCAGTACTTTCAGCGCGACGTCGAGCGATGTGCCGCCCATCGAAGGCGGGTAGCCAATCTCGAGCATCGGAATCTTGTATTTGAGCGCGAGTTGCAGCGGACCGTTGAGGTCAGCCGTCGTATGCGGCGGAATTTCACCGGGCCTGAAGCCCGCTGCGAGAAACGCTTCGACCGAACCGGCGACGGGCAAGCCGTGTGCGCACCACACGGCGTTGATGGTGTGCCCGTACTTCGCGATCATCGCTTGCATTTGCTGCTTGGCTTTGACTGGGCTCCAGTCGGAGTAGACCGTGTCCAGCACCTTGATGCCGGGGTATTGCGAGAACACCTCATGCGCGGCTGCTTCGCGGTCGGCGCTGACGCTCGAACCCGCCTGACCTGCCAGCATGATGACGTTGCCCTTGCCATGCAGCTTTTCGACGATCCATTGCGCCCACACGCGGCCCATCATCGCGTCGGAGCCCGTCACGAACGAAACGAAATTGTCGGACGAAACGCGCCGGTCCACCATCACGACGGGAATCCCCTGTTTCATCGCGCGTGTGACGACGGGATCGAGCGCCTTCTGTGTATTGGCGCTGATGATCAGCAGGTCCACGCCACGCGAAATCAGATCCTGAATGTCGGCGGCCTGTTTGGCGTCGTCCATGTTGCCGTTAGTGATCAGCAGTTGCTTGATTTGATCGGGATGCTCGGCGGCAGCCTTCATCAGCGAATGCTGCATCACGACGCGCCAGCTATCGCCGAGTCCCGCATTCGAAAAGCCGATCACATAAGGCGGCTTCTTCTTGAACTTCGCGGTGTCGGAGAATGGAATCTGCACGGCCGGATTGAACAGAAACGTGCGTGGCGCGCCGGTGTAATCCGCGCGCGCGGCACAAGACGCCGTCAGGATGAAAGCCGCGGCAGCGAGAACGCTCGCGCGATGAAAGCAGGTCGAACGACGCATGAATGTCTCCGTGAATTTTGGAATATCTGCCGGGAGACGCGTGCGTTACGGCCGCTGGATGACGCACGGTTTGCCGCCACGTGCATGGATAACGCGATCTATAATCCTGCGTTACCAATGCCAGGCACAACGTGATTCCCGACGGCGCCAATGTGGCATGCTTCACGGAGCGCATCTAGCAATTGCCATTACTAGTAATGGCAGTAACAGGGAAAGCCGGAGGAGGCGAGACATGGAAAAGCAGCAGCGTCTGAACGAATTGGCCGACTTTCTAAAGACACGCCGGGCGCGTCTTCGGCCGGAGGACGTCGATTTTCCCAGCGGCAGCCGTCGCAAGACGCCGGGGCTGCGGCGCGAAGAAGTGGCTGAACGCGCGGGTATCAGCGTCACCTGGTATGCGTGGCTAGAACAGGGCAGGGAAGTGAACGTGTCGTTCAAGACGATCGAAAGTCTTGCAAACGCATTGAAGCTTTCGCCGCATGAGCGCACGCACCTGTTCGAACTGGCTAACCACTACACGCCGCCCGGCCCATATCCGATTGCGCAGAACGTGACCGATACGGTTCGGCGCATGCTCGACCAACTTGGCAACATGCCTGCCTATGTCGTCGATGGAAACTGGAACTATGTGACGTGGAACGAAGCGGCAGTACGTGTATTCACGGACTTCCGCAAGATGCCGGCGGGCCGTTGCAATCTGCTGTGGTTCACTTTCCAGCATGACGGCGCGCGGGCACTCTTTCAGAACTGGGACGAGTACGCGAAATGCGTGCTGGCCCAATTTCGCGGCGACTACATTCTTCGGCCCTCGGGCGAAGTCTTTTTGCGTGATCTCGTCGAAGAACTGAACGATACGGACGCCGACTTCTGCCGATGGTGGGCCGAGCACGAAGTGCTCAAGCGAAGCGATTGGCGAAAGGTGGTTGAGCATCCCATCGCAGGCCTCCTTGCACTCGATGCACTCTCTCTGGAAGTGCCCGATGCGCCTGGGATGCGCATCATGGTTTATACGCCGGCGCCCTCGACGGATACCGCGCAACGGATAGAGGCGTTGATGAAAGCCCGCAACGCCACGGCTATTCCAGCGCAGGCGGCAACCGTACTCGATACTTTCCGGATGGCACGGATTTCGAAATCGGGACGCGAGGGATGATTTCGAATCAAGGCAGTTAAGATCGGGTGTCCGGAGCACTGCCTGGTGAAGGTCTGCGGGCCAGATGGCGGAGGGTTTTCATTAATCAGCTCGTGCCTGGACAATGCCATGCGAGTGGCCCAGCTGCCGCCCGAGTTTTTCCGCGCGGCGATGGATAGCTCGCATTAGCAGCACCGCGCCTCTAGGCGGCGGCGAAAACTTCGAATACACGAACGTCGAAATCATTTCCAGATCTTCGACGAGCGGCCGCACCATGCAATCGGTTTCACCGGCCGCGAACTCATCGACGATCGCGAGTCCCAGTCCACCCTGCACGAGCGCGAGCGCCTGATCGGCGCGGGTCACATCCACCACCGAAGTCAATTCCACATCGGCCTGCTGGCACGCTCTGAAGATCATCGTGCCAAACGGAATATCACGTCGAAAAAGTATCATCGGCTCGCCAGCGAGGTCGGCGAGCGCGATACGCTTTTTGTCCGCCAGCGGATGCCCGGCCGGCAACGCGCACACCATACGGCCACGCATGAAGGGTACGACTTCCAGATGTTCGTGCTCGATCGGCATGGAGGTGACCGCGACGTCGATCGCTTTGCTCAGCACCTCGAACGGCATATCGGACATGAGCGTTGTATGCCAGTCGATTCGCAGCTTCGGCATTCCGCGTTTGAGTTCGACGATCGCGGGCGCGAGGATCGCCGGTCCCAGCGACGGACTGCACGCGACGCGCAGCAGGCTGGCCGGTCCCAGTGCGAGTGCGCGCGCGAATTCGTCAACCCTCAGCGCCGACTGATAGACCTGTTCTACCTCGCGAAACAGCGCCTGTGCTTCGGCCGTCGGGACGAGGCGACCCTTCGAGCGTTCGAAGAGCAGTAACCCGAGCGTGGTTTCGGTATGCGAGACCAACTTGCTGACAGCGGGTTGTGACACATAGAGCATTTTCGCGGCCGCATTGATCGAGCCCGTCAGCATCACCGCGCGAAAAACCTCCATTTGCCGCAGTTTGAAACGCATTGATTCTCCGACGACGCGCCGAGCGATTAACCAGAAGTTATAGGGTAGCTCAAACTCGGCATACGACAGCAGTGTGGCAACTCCCTAGTATCTCGATCAGGTGATGGAGCCCCGATCGGAAGTAGCGAAAAGGATCGGGGCGGCTAAAAACAACATGGAGACAACATGAACCGGACCTATCCGCCCCGCGCGCTCGACGCTCAGACCACCGCAGCGGGCGCCAGCGCAGTGCGAACGCGCGCGCGCATCGGCATCCTCGCATTGCTCGCGATCGGCACGACGATCAATTATCTGGACCGCAGCGTCGCGGGTATCGCGGCACCCGCGATGAGCCACGAACTGGGCCTGACACCCGCGTTGATGGGCGTGATCTTCTCGGCTTTCTCCTGGACCTATACTGCGTCGCAGATTCCCGGTGGAGTATTGCTCGATCGAATCGGCACCCGCTGGACCTACTTTTTCGCGCTGACGTTGTGGTCGCTGTTCACCGGGCTGCAGGGGCTGGCGACGGGCTTCGTGTCTCTGCTGGTCATGCGTCTGCTCATCGGCGCGGCGGAGGCGCCGTGCTTTCCGACCAATAGCCGTGTCGTCGCGATCTGGTTTCCGCAGAGCGAGCGGGCCCGCGCCACCGGTGTCTACACGTTCGCAGAGTACGTTGGGCTGGCGTTTCTGAGTCCGCTGCTGTTCTGGTTCGAGCAGCGCTTTGGATGGCGCGCGCTGTTCGGCACGGTCGGTGCGGTCGGCATCGCGTTCGGTGCGATATGGCTAATGCGGTTTCGCGAGCCGCATCAATCGAAGTCGGCGAACCGCGCGGAACTCGACTACATCGCGGATGGCGGGGGTGTCGTCGACGGCAGCCGTGACGTTACGCGGTTTCGCTGGTCGGACATCGGCGCGCTGCTGCGTCAGCGCAGCATGCTCGAAATCTGCATCGTCCAGTTCGCGTGCAACTCGACCAATGTGTTCTTTCTCACGTGGTTTCCAACTTATCTCGCGACCGAGCGGCACATGCCGTGGCTGAAGGTGGGGATGGTCGCGGTGCTGCCTTTTATCGCGGCGTCGGTTGGCACGCTCGCCGGCGGCTCGATTTCCGACGCGATGCTGCGGCGAGGCATCTCGCTGAACTGGTCGCGCAAGCTGCCGGTGATCGTCGGGCTGGTGAGCGCGGCGACGATTGCGCTTGCCAACTACGTGGAGTCGACCACCGCGGTTATCGCAATTCTGTGCGTTGCGTATTTCGCGCAAGGCATGTCGGCACTGGCGTGGATGATCGTCTCGGACATCGCGCCGAAGGGCCTGCTCGGCCTGAGCGGCGGCATCTTCAATCTGTTCGCGAACGCGGCCGGCATCGTCACGCCGCTTGTCATCGGGCTGATCGTCGGCGCGACCGGCTCTTTCGTCTATGCACTCGCGTTTATCTCGGCGGTAACGCTGGTCGGCGCGCTGTCGTATGTGTTCGTCGTCGGCGACATCAAACGGATCGTGCTTCCGGGCGGTGCTTATACATCTTCGACACCCTCTCATTGATATTCCAAAGGAACGCTTTTTCATGGATCAGACACTCGACGGCCAGGTCGCGATCATCACGGGCGCCGCGCGAGGCATCGGCCTCGGTATCGCACGACAACTGAAGGCGGCCGGCGCACGGGTTGCGCTATGGGACCTCGATGTCAGCGCATTTAGCGCGCGGCACGCGGAGTTGGAACCCGATCATCTGCAGGCAGTGGACGTGTCGTCGTATGAAGCGGTCGAACGCGCGTTCGCGGCTACGGTCGACGCGTTGGACCAAGTCGACATACTCGTGAACAACGCGGGCATCAATGGGCCGGTCGCGCCGAGCTGGGAGTATCCGGTCGATATCTGGCAGCGCGTGCTGGACGTCGATCTGAACAGCGTGTTCTATTGCTGCCGCGTCGCAATTCCACATCTGCGTGCACGCGGCGGCGGACGCATCGTGAACGTCGCGTCGATCGCTGGCAAGGAGGGCGTGCAGTACATCTCTGCGTATTCCGCAGCGAAGGCGGGGGTGATCGCGTTCACGAAGTCGGCCGCGAAGGAACTTGCGCGCGACAACGTGCTGATCAACTGCGTCGCGCCCGCAATGGTGGAAACCGAACTGATGCGCGAGATGTCGGAGCAGCACATCGAGGCGAGCAAGGCCAGAATTCCGATGGGCCGCTTTCTGCAAATCGAGGAAGTCGGCAGGATGGTCCGCTGGATCGTGAGCCCTGCGTGCAGCTTTACGACCGGCTTCACGTTCGACCTCACCGGCGGGAGGGCCACGTATTGAAACCGGCCAACGGTGGCGCGCGTCCGCTGGCGGTCGCGCATCTGACTGCACTCGATGTCGAGCCGGCGAGGTGGGTGCGCGCCGCGTCGCGCGCCGGCTTCGCCGCGGTCGGGCTGCGTCTTTATCCGGCGAGCGCGGACGGCATCGCTTATCTGAGCGCGATTGGCAGCGCTGCACATCGCGAGTTGCGCGACACGTTGGCGGGCGAGGGCGTAGCGGTTCATGATGTCGAGTTCGTGCCTGTCGGACCCGGCTTCGACCCAGCGTCGCTTGCCACCTTTTTCGAGGTGGCGGCATCGCTCGGCGCGCGCTGCGTGAACGTGTCGGGCGACGACCCGGATAGCGCACGGCTCGCGGCTACGCTTGCGGCGCTCGCCGAACGCGCGCAGCCGTTTGGCCTGCGCATCGACCTGGAATTCATGCGCTGGCGAAGCGTCGCCTCGCTGGCGCAAGCCCGCGCAGTGATCGAACGCGCCGCGCATCCGAATCTCGCGCTGCTGGTCGATGCGTTGCATCTTTCGCGCTCGGGCGGTACGCCAGAAGACGTTGCCGCGTTGCGACCGGCTTCGATCGGTTCCGCGCAGCTATGCGATGCATCGGCGCCGCTGCCCGCTAGCGACGACGCTGCTATTCACGAAGCGCGGCTCAACCGGATGGCGCCCGGTGCGGGCGCGCTGCCGCTCGACGCGCTGCTGCGGGCGTTGCCATCGCACGCGGCACTGAGTGTCGAAATGCCTATGCCGTCATTGCCGCTCGCCGAGCGTCTTGAGCTGGCCTATCGGTCGGCACGACGTGTGGTGGACCGCGCCGCGGCCGATGCGCTCGCCACAACCATCACGAACTGAACACGAGCATATGAGCGTATTCACTGAAGACAAGATCGATTGTCACTGTCATGTGTTCGATCCGCTGCGCTTTCCGTATGTGGACGACACCCATTACCGTCCCGCGCAACAGGAGGTCGGCACGCCTGCGCAGTTGATCCGCGCGATGAATGCGTATGGTGTACGACATGCGCTGCTGGTCGGGCCGACGAGCGGCTATCGCACCGACAACCGTTGCCTCCTCGACGCGCTGGAGCGATACCAGGGCCGCTTTCGCGGCATCGCTGTGGTCGATAACGACATCGGCCGCCACGGGTTGCGCGCGCTGCGCGAGCGCGGCGTGAGGGGAGTGGCATTCAATCCGGCGATGGAGGGCGTCGAACTCGTGATGAGCGCGGCGAGCCTGTTCGGCGCGCTTGCGGATCTCGGCATGGTCGCTCAGATTCAGGTGGCAGGCGAGCAGATGACAGTACTCGGTCCGTGGCTCGCGCGACAGCCCGCGACACTAGTCGTGGATCACTGCGGCAGGCCGGCCGACACGGACGATCTCGCTCAGCCGGGCTTCCAGGCGCTGTTGCGCCTTGCGGATAGCGGCAGGACCGCCGTGAAGCTGTCCGGTTGGCAAAAGTTTGCACAGCAACCGCATCCGTACGAGGACGCGTGGCCGTTTGCCCATGCGCTGCTGCGCGCGTTCGGGCCGGAGCATTGTGTGTGGGGTTCGGACTGGCCGTTTCTGCGCGCGCCTGAACGGGTCGACTATGGGCCGCTGCTGACGCTGTTCGAACACATCGTGCCCGACGCCGCGGCGCGGCGGCAGATTCAGTGGGACACGCCACTGCGATTGTTCGGCTTTACTGCGCAGCCGACAACTGCCGACGTTGCGCGCGTAGGACGTCGGAGCTGATCGTGATCGGTTGGCAGCATGCGTCAGTTGCCTTCCTGTTCCCCAAATCACTACCGACAGGTGGGCTCGAGCTTTGCGTCTGCAGAAAACGGAAACACCCGCGCGCTCAGGAAATCGACGAACGCCCGAACTTTGGGCGATGGGTGCCTGCTCGCCGGCCACAGCACATGGAACACGCCCGTGCGCTCGATATGCTCCGAGAGCACCGCACGCAGTCTTCCATCCGCGAGCGGTTCCTTGATCGAGAAATCCGGCAGGTAAGCAATGCCTCGACCTTGCAACGCGAAGCACACGCGCGTTTCGATGTTGTTGCAGATCATCGAGACGGGCAGTGTCAGCTCCGGCTCGCCGGCCGCCTGGCGCAGTGCCCATGTCTCCAACTTGCCGCTGTTCGGAAAGCGGTAGTGCAGGCAAGTGTGCTCAAGTAGGTCGGCAGGTACTTTCGGCACGCCGCGCCGCTCGAAATAGTCTGGCGATCCGACTACCTGCCAATGGAAGTGACCGAGTCGGCGAGCCGCGAGCCGCGAGTCGGTCGGCTTGCCGGTTCGGACCACCGCGTCGAAGCCTTCGTCAATCACGTCGACCATCCGGTCGCTGAAATCCAGATCGAGCTCGATCTGCGGATACTCGGCCATAAACTCGCCGAGCACCGGCAATACGAGCGAACTTACCAGCGGCAGGCTGACTCGCAGGCGCCCGCGTGGTGTTTCTGTCGCCTGCGAAAGCTCCATCTGCGCGGCTTCTATCTCGGCCAGGATGCGACGGCTTCGCTCCAGAAACAGCGTGCCTTCCGACGTCAACGTGACACTGCGCGTGCTGCGATGAAAGAGGCGCACACCGAGCTTGTCCTCCAGACGCGCAACGCTCTTGCCGACAGCGGACGCCGACACGCCCAGCGACCGTCCAGCAGCCACGAAGCTGCGCGTCTCGGCAACCTGCACGAACACAACGAAGCCGTTCAGGCTATCCACGATTCCTCTCCATTACGGACACAAATTTCCGGATAACCCGGAACTGTACCCCACTTTTTCTTGAATCGGCATGCCTCTATCGTGGACAGCCGTATTCATTGAGACGAGGCTGGTCACATGACGATTTCCATTTTGTCGACGCGCGCCGGCATGCCGGCCACGAATCGGTCTGAGCGTATTCACGAGGTAGTCCAGAGGGCGCTGGACGAGCGACGTCTGGTCGGCGCTGTCGTGCTCGTTGTCGAGGACGGGGAAGTGATACACCGGCAGGCAGCCGGCTTCGCCGATCGGGAGCTCGGCCGGCCGATGACCGTCGAAACCGTTTTCCGCCTGGCATCGGTTAGCAAGCCTATCGTCTCGACGGCAGCGATGGTGCTGGTCGAACAGGGAAGGCTCGATCTCGATGCCGCAATCGACCGTTGGCTGCCCGAATTTCGTCCGCGTCTGGCGGATGGCCGCGTTGGGAGAATCACCGCACGGCAACTGCTCAGCCATACGGCGGGGCTGGGCTATCGCTTCCTCGAGGCGGATGCGCAAGGGCCCTACGCGCGTGCCGGCGTGTCGGACGGTATGGACGCGGCGGCTATCGATCTGACAGAGAACCTGCGCCGGATCGCAGCCGTCCCCTTGCTGTACGAGCCGGGCACCGCGTGGGGTTACTCGCTGGCGACCGACGTGCTCGGTGCGTTGATCGCGCGCGTCCAGGACGAGCCACTCGATGTCGCGGTACGTCGGCTGGTGACGGAGCCGCTCGGCATGACGGAGACCGGATTCGTCGCGAGCGATCCGGATCGCGTGGCGACCGCCTACGTAGACGATGGGCCGGAACCTCACCGCCTTCGTGAAGGCGAAATCGTCTCGCCATTTGAAGGGGCGATCGGGATTCGATATAGCCCCACCCGCATCTTCGACGCAAACGCGTTCCCCTCGGGTGGAGCGGGCATGGCGGGCACGGCCGGGGATTTCCTGCGTCTGCTCGAAACGTTGCGTCAGGGCGGGCACCCGCTACTTTCCGCCGAGCGCGTCGACGAAATGTCGCTCGACCAGAGCGGCGGCTACGAACTGCCGGATGCGCCGGGGTTCGGCTTCGGACTTGGATTCTCGGTGTTGCGGGACAGGTCGCGGGCTGCGTCGCCCGAGTCGAACGGCACCTGGCGATGGGGCGGCGCGTATGGACATTCGTGGTTCGTGGACCGTGCGCGGCGGCTCAGTGTGGTCGCCCTGACCAACACGCTGTACGAGGGCATGTCGGGCCGGTTTGTCACCGAGCTGCGCGATGCGGTCTACAGTGCCCAGGAAGCTGCGCGATGACCCCGGCCCGCCTTGACCGCTTGCCCGTAGCAAAGCTGCTGTCCATTGCGATGGCGGCCTTGGTCACAGTCCTGACCGAAGCGTTGCCGGCAGGTCTTCTTCCGCAGATGGCGCAAGGACTCGCGGTGTCGGAAGCGTGGGTCGGGCAGGCCTCACGATCTACGTGGTCGGTTCGCTGGTGGCGGTGATTCCGTTGACTACCGCCACCCAGCGGTTCCGACGCAAGCCATTGTTGTTGGCAGCAACCGGGGGCTTCGTCATCGCCAATACGGTCACTGCGCTTTCCAGCAGCTTGGTCGTCGCGATCGCGGGCCGCTTCGTCGCGGGCGTCCCGGCAGGCACGCTCTGGGCGATGCTGGCAGGCTACGCGGCCCGTATGGTGCCGGACTGATGTCGTCAAAGGCTTTGGGTTCACGAGGGCACCGGCAGATTAAATTTCTGTTGACGGATGTTTTGACGGTGACCGATAGTCACTGCCGAAATCCGTTTATCCTGGGCTCGTGCGTGAAAGACACAACCCGCTCTACCTCATCGCGCGCTGACCGCGTTTATTTCAGCGTGCGCGACGATATCTTCGACATGCGCCTGCTGCCCGGCGATCGTCTTACCGAAGGCAGCATCGCCGATCGTTTCGGCGTTTCGCGAACACCGGCGCGCGAGGCGCTGCAACGCCTTCAAAGCGACGGTCTGATGCGCGGCTATGTGCGCGGCGGCTGGGAAGTGGTGCCCATCGACTTCAAGCGCTTCGAAGATCTGTATGAAATGCGCAAGCTGATCGAAACCTATTCAGTCAGCCGGCTCTTTGGCCCGGACCGCTCGCTGTCAGAGACCGCCTCGCAGATGCTCGATCGGCTCGACGGCATCTGGAACGTCCCTCAGGCACAGCGCGTTCGCGACGGCCGCCAAATGGTAGCGCTCGACGAAGCCTTTCACGAGGCGCTAGTCAGCGCCGCCGGCAACGCCGAGTTGACCGCGGCCATGCAGCGCGTGACCGACCGCATCCGCGTGGTGCGGCGGCTCGACCTCGTCTACGGCGATTGCATCGACGAGACTTACGACGAACACGTTGCGATTCTCGCCGCCATCCGCGATCTCGCGGCGGATCGCGCCGTCGAATTATTGGGCCGGCATATAGAAGGGAGCCGTGCGGAAGTCCGAACACTCACGACCGAGCGCCTGCAACGCGCCCGCACCGCATCGGAGCCTCACAGCGCTCCTTATGCACCACCGAGGTTGCGCGGCACCATCTAGCGACATGCCCTGGAGCACCAGCGTCTCTTAAGCGCCTTCTGGAAAGGGCTCCCGAGGGACATTGCCCGCTGGCACGGTTTTCGCAAAGCATCGGGCATGTATACAAGCAAAAGCCTGGGTTTCCGATGCCCTCCGAACTCCTGAACCCTAGCCGCGCAAGCCGCGGCATGGCGGTGGCGCCCCACGCGCTCGCCGCGCAGAGCGCTCTGGCGATCCTGCGTGAAGGAGGCAACGCCGTCGAAGCGATGATTGCCGCCGCCTCGACAATCGCGATCGTCTATCCGCACATGAACAGCATTGGCGGCGACGGCTTCTGGCTGATCTCGCGCCCCGGCGCCGAGCCGGTCGGCATCGAGGCGTGCGGCGCGGCGGCGCTGGCCGCGACCATCGACGAATACCGCTCGCGCGGATTCCAGGCAATTCCCACGCGCGGCCCGCTCGCAGCCAATACGGTGGCTGGCACGGTGTCCGGCTGGCAGCGCGCGCACCGCTGGTCGGCTGAAACGCTTGGCGGCCGGCTGCCGGTCAAACGCCTGCTGGAAGACGCGATCCATTACGCGAAGCACGGCGTGCCGGTCACGCGCAGCCAGTCGCAGTGCATCGAAAGCCGTCTCGCAGAATTGCGGCCGATCTCGGGCTTCGCTGAAGCTTTTCTGCCGGGTGATCGCGTGCCCGCGACAGGCGAGCGCTTCGTCGCGCCACGTCTTGCCGCCACGCTCGAACGCCTCGCCGACGCGGGCTTCGACGACTTCTATCGCGGCGACCTCGCACGCAGCATCGCAAGCGATCTACAGTCGGTGGGCTCGCTGCTGAGTCTCGCCGATCTCGAACGGCACGAGGCGCGCATGCGAACGCCGCTCGCGCTTCAGCACTCTCTCGGCACGATCTATAACATGCCGCCGCCGACGCAAGGGCTCGTGTCGCTGCTGATTCTGGGCATGCTCGATCGCGTGCTGACCAAAGACATGGACCCGCTCGGCCCGGAGTTCGTGCACGCATGCGTGGAAGCGACCAAGCTCGCGTTCGCCGTGCGCGATGCCGAGATTACCGATCCCGATCACATGCAGGTCGATCCGCGCGCGTTGCTCGAGCCGGCCGCAATCGACGCGATGGCCGCGCGTATCTCGCACACACAAGCCGCCCCGTGGGGCGCCGGCCACGGGCCAGGCGATACGGTGTGGCTCGGCGTGACCGACAGCAACGGCGTGACGGTGAGCTTTATCCAGAGCATCTATCACGAGTTCGGCAGCGGCATCGTGCTGGCCGGCACGGGCATCAACTGGCAGAACCGCGGTTGCAGTTTCTCGCTCGACGAGCGCGCGCGCAATCCGCTGATGCCGCTGCGCCGGCCTTTTCACACGCTGAACCCGGCGCTCGCACGTTTTGACGATGGCCGCACGATGGTCTACGGCAACATGGGCGGCGACGGTCAACCGCAATCGCAAAGCGCCGTGTTCTCGCGCATCGCGAAGTTCGGCTGGAATCCGCAAGCCGCGATCGACGCGCCGCGTTGGCTGCTGGGCCGCACCTGGGGCCAGTCGACCGACACGCTCAAGCTCGAAGCACGCTTTGGGCATGACACGGTGGCCCGGCTCGAAGCGCTCGGCCATGAAGTAGAGACGATGCAACCGTACGACGAAGCAATGGGACACGCCGGCGCAATCGTTCGGTATCCAGATGGATTGATTGAAGCGGGCTACGACCCGCGCAGTGACGGGGCAGCCGCGGGCTGGTAGACGCACACGCGCGCTAATTTTCAATCGGATTGCAGGTCCGGCCTCAGAGGCCCGGAGGACGCTGCACGCCTGCCGGTTGCCGGCAGGCACTTGCTCAGTAAATGGAGTCACCATGACCACACGCTTGCAATCTTCGCTTCAACCCATCGTGTCGGAGGAAAGCGGCGCCTCTGCCTCCAGCGCGACGTACAACCGCTGGCTTCAGCTCGGCCTCGGTCTCGTCTGCATGATGGCAATTTCGAGCCCGCAATATGTATGGACGCTCCTGACCAAACCGCTCGCCGCGAAACTCGGTATTGCGCTGCCTGAACTGCAAGTCACGTTTTCGCTGCTGATCATCTTGCAGACGTTTTTCTCGCCGTTTCAGGGCAAGCTGATCGACCGCTTCGGGCCGCGCATGCTGATCTCGATCGGCACGGTCATGTCGGGTTTGAGCTGGGTGCTGGCCTCGCAGGTGCATAGCGCGCCGATGCTCTATCTGACCTATGGTCTGGTGGGCGGCCTCGGCACGGGCATTGTGTATGTTGGCGTGGTGGGGCTGATGGTGCGCTGGTTCCCGACCAATCGCGGCTTCGCGGCGGGCGCGGTCGCGGCCGGTTACGGCATGGGTGCGATCGTCACGACCTTCCCGATCGCCACGTCGCTGCAAGCGCGCGGCATCGACGCGACGCTGTGGATGTTCGGCATTGCGTTCGCGGTGGTCGGCCTGCTGGCTTCGCAGGGCTTGCGTGTGCCGCCTGCGCACGATGCTGCCGCGCCTTGCAATTCCACCGATTCGGCGTCCGCGCCGACGGTCGCTCATTTTCGCCCGTCGCAGACATTGAAGACGCCGCTCTTCTGGCTGATGTTCGCCATGATGACCATGATGTCCACGTCGGGCCTGATGGTCACCTCGCAGATGGCCACCTTCGCCGCCGACTTCGGCGTGACCAAGGTGCTCGTGTTCGGCATGGCCGCATTGCCTTTGGCGTTGACGATAGATCGCTTCACGAACGGGCTGACGCGGCCGCTATTCGGCTGGGTGTCGGACAGGGTGGGACGCGAAAACACGATGTTTTTCGCGTTCGCGCTCGAAGGCGTGGCAATGGCGCTGTGGCTGCTCACGCGCGATAACGCCGTTCTGTTCGTGCTGCTCTCGGGTGTCGTGTTCTTCGGCTGGGGCGAAATATTTTCGCTGTTCCCGTCGACGCTGACCGACACCTTTGGCACGCGTCACGCCACCGAAAACTACGGTTGGCTGTATATCTCCCAGGGGATCGGCTCGATCTTCGGCGGCCCGCTTGCGGCGTTGATGCATCAGTACGCGGGAAGCTGGGTGCCGGTGTTTTCGACCGCGATCACGCTCGACATCGTTACCGCGCTGCTGGCCATTGCCGTTCTCAAGCCGATGCGCCGCCGCTTCCTCGCCGCGCAGCAAGGCGTCTGACTCTATTCGCCGTTTATTGCAGTGCACTCCGGAAACGTCGACGAGGACGAGACATGCCAGTTCAGCTTGCGTTACGCAATATCCGTAAATCGTTTTCAAACAAACTCGGCTCCGTGGAGGTCCTCGGCGGGCTGACCTTCGATATCCACGAGCGGGACTTCGTCAGCATCATCGGGCCTTCGGGCTGCGGGAAGACGACCGTGTTCAACGTGATCGCCGGCCTGCTCGAGGCGGACAGCGGCGATATCGTCTATCGCGGGCAAAGCGTCGGCGGCTTGCGCGGCAAGGTCGGCTACATGATGCAGCGCGACTTGCTGCTGCCGTGGCGCACCGTGCTGCAAAACGTGCTGATCGGACCGGAACTCTCGAAGATGCCGGCCGCGCAGGCGCGTGACATGGCGATGGAATACCTCAATACGTATGGCCTCGCTGGCTTCGAGAACGCGTATCCGCGCATGCTGTCGGGCGGCATGCGTCAGCGCGTGGCGCTGATCCGCACGCTGATCAACGATCCCGACATCATTCTGCTGGACGAGCCTTTCTCTGCTCTCGACTACCAGACGCGGCTTTATCTCGAAGGAGTGTTGATGGAGGCCGTGGAGACGTTTCACAAGACCGTCGTGCTCGTCACGCACGACATTGACGAAGCGGTGGCTCTATCGAAACGCGTGGTCGTGCTCGGCGGCCGGCCTTCGCAGGTGAAGAAGATCTACGACATCGAGATCGCCGCCCGTTCGCCGATCGGCGCTCGCAGCGACCCCAACTTCGCGGGTTACTTTCACGCATTGTGCGGCGAGCTGGATATTCAGACGGAGGTGAAGGCAGCATGACGCAATCCGTTTCCATCGGTAAATCGGCACCGGCACAACGTACAGCAAAGCCCCGCGTGCGCTTCGTGCTCGACAGCGGCTGGGGCCGTGCGGCCTTACAGTTCTTTGCGGTGATCGCGTTCTTTGCCATCTGGGAAGGCGCGGCGCGCGTCGGCTGGGTATCGAATTTCCTCGTTGGCTCACCGTCGAAAATTTTCGCGGCGCTGGTGCGCGACGTGCACTCGCATCAGCTTTTTATCGACACCGGCTATACGCTGTTCGAAGCCATCCTCGGTTTTGTGCTCGGCACGGCCGTCGGTTCCGTGTGCGGGCTCGCGTTGTGGTATTCGCCGTTCGTCGCGCGGCTGATCGAGCCGTTCATCGTCGCGATCAACAGTGTGCCGAAGATCGCCTTCGCACCGATTGTGATTCTGTGGTTCGGCACCGGCCTCATCTCGAAGGTCGCGCTGGCTATTTCGCTCACCGCGATCGTCGCGCTGATTGCCGCTTATGAAGCCGCGAAGGACGCCGATCCCGACTTGCAGGCGTTGCTCGTCACGCTAGGCGCGAACAAGAACGATGTCTTCATGAAGGTCGTGGTGCCGTTCACGCTGCCCTATGTGATCTCCACGTTCCGCATCAACGTCGGCTTCGGTCTGGTGGGCGCGGTGGTGGGCGAGTTCATCTCGTCGGAAAAAGGTCTCGGGCACATGATCTTCACGGCCTCCAGCCTGTACGACCTCAATACCGTGTGGGAGGGGCTGTTCGTCCTGATGGCGATCGGCTTCGTTCTTTACTTCCTGATCGACATGCTCGAGCGCAAGCTGCTGCCGTGGCGGCAGGCGTCGAACGCGACCACGCTTAAGGTTTAACGCATTCCGACAGTCCAACCCCCTCAATACAGGATAAACGATGGCACTGACCGCAAGAAAGGCGCTCACCACGCTCACCACCGCTTTGGCATTGACCGTTGCAGCCGTCTCATCGCCGGTGCTTGCCGCCGGCAAGAAAGTGACTATTTCGCAGGCATTCCAGTCGATGCTCTATTTGCCGCTCTATGTCGCGATCGACGGCGGCTTCTTCGAAAAGCAGGGACTCGACGTCAACAAGCAGACGGCGGGCAGTCCCAGCGCGGCGCTGTCCGCCGTGCTGTCGGGCAGCGCCGATTTCTCGCTGCACGGTCCGGAATGGACGGCCGTGGCCGCGGAGAAGGGCGCCGATGTCGACGTGATTGCGAATGTCGTGAACGGCGCAGCGGTGTGGATCGCGGTTGCTCCGGACGTGAAATTCAGCGGCATCAAGGAGGTGAAGGATCAGGTCGTAGTATCGGGACAGATGCCGACAACGAGCACGTCGCTGTTCTTCAAGCTGTTGAAGGAGAACGGCATGTCGCAAAGCGACGTCAAGCTGGTTCAGGTGCCGCTCGGCTCGGAGATCGGACCGCTTGTCGCGGGCCAGGCGAAGATCGCGGTAATGTATGAGCCGGGTCTCGATCAGGCTGTCGCGAAGGGCATGAAAGTGGTGCTCGGCTTTCCGAAGCTCTATGGCGAATATGCGTTCTCGTCGATCTCGGCCAGGCGCAGCGTCGATCCCGATGCGGCCGCGCGGTTCGTGAAGGGGCTGCAAAACGCGCTGCTCTACATGCAAAGCCACCCTGCGGAAACGGCCGCCATCGCGCGCAAGGAATTCCCGACACTCGAACCCGCAGTGGTCGACGCGGCGGTCAAGCGCATGCTGGACGAAGGGGTATATCCGAAAAACGTAAGCATCACGCCCAAAGCGCTGAGCGTTGCGATGGACACGCAGATCGCGTTGGGCAATCTCAAACAACAGCCCAACTACGATAGATTCATCGTTCAGAGTTACATCCAGCCGGCGCTTGCCGCGAAATGACATCGTTGACCGACGCCTCCATGACCATGTTCTCCGCTTCTTCCACCCTCGGCGCGACGGCCTCGATCGCCCGGATCCGTACCGCGGTTTCCTCGGGCGAGGCCGGGCTCGGGCATTACGTCGCGCGCGCCTACGATGCGGCCCGGGAATCGCAAGCGTCGTTGCACGCGTTCTGCTATTTGCCGCAGACCGCGCCAGCCGGGGCCGTCGATGCGGCTGCGCCGTTGGCGGGCGTGCCGGTCGCGGTGAAAGACGTTATAGATACCGCCGACATGCCGACTGAATTCAATTCGCCCGCCTACAAAGGCCGGCGCCCGGAGCAGGATGCCTGGGTGGTCGCGCGTCTGCGTGCGGCGGGCGCATCGATCATCGGCAAGACGGTGACGACTGAATTTGCGTGGCGCAAACCGGGGCCGACCGTCAACCCGTGGAATGACGGCTTCACGCCGGGCGGTTCGTCGAGCGGCTCGGCGGCCGCGGTGGCGGCTGGCATCGTACCGCTCGCGCTCGGCACGCAGACTCAAGGCTCGGTCATCCGGCCGGCGGCGTATTGCGGCATTGTCGGATTCAAGCCGACTTATGGTGCGATCGCACGCACGGGCGTGTTGCCGCTCGCGTGGTCGCTGGATCACGTCGGCATGTTCGCGACCAACGTCGCCGACGTGGCCTACGCACTTGCGCTCATCACGGGCGTCGATGCGGCGGATCCGCACATATCGCACGTGCCGCAATCGGCCACGACCGCACGCGGCACGAGCACGCGGCGCATCGGCGTGCTGAGGAAACAGGCGGGGGGCGACATTGATCCCGCGCAGCAGGCTGCGCTCGACAGGCTCGCGGCTCAACTCGCGCAAGACGGCGTCGAGATCGTGCAGGTCGATCTGCCGGCCGAGGTCTTCGAAACGCCTGCGCATGCGTTGAAACTGATGTCGGTCGAAGCGGCGATCACACACGGCGGACTGGTCGATCGCACGCCCGAACTCGTGAGCGAGGCGATGCGCGGCCTCGTCGAAGAGGGACGCAAGCTGCCCGCGACCGTCTACGCCCGCATCAAGGCGGCGCAGATGCCGATGGCGCACCGCTTCCACGACTGGCTGACCCGGGCGATGGCGCTCGATGCTCTACTGGTGGCGCCGGCCACGGGCGAGCCGCCGCGCGGGCTCGACTATACGGGCGACGCGTCGTTCTGTGCGCCGTGGACCTTTCTCGGCGTGCCGGCTGTGACCGTGCCGGTGGGATTCGGGCCGGCCGGTTTGCCGCTCGGCGCGCAACTCGTGGGCGCCGCTCACAGTGACGCCGATCTGCTGATTCTCGCGGAGTGGGTCGAAGCGCGCACAGGCTGGCAAAGAGCGGTGGCCCAGCGGCAAGGATGACGGCGAAAGTCACGCTGTATAAGCCGTTTCTAAGGCGGGTTCGCGTTGTAGCGTATTCGCCCGGCGGATCAGATGTCGAACGATCGCTTTTGGCCGCAGTGAGCCGAAGAGGAGATCGACGGTCACTTCTTCGCCCGGCCAATCCACCCCGGGCGAAGCCCGCGAACGCGTTCTTCCCGGACCTGCTCGATCAATTGCGCATTGCCCGGGTCGGCCTCAATCTCGCTGACGCAACGCCAACAGTCACCGCCACAGTTCATCGACAAGGGCGCCCGAGCGCGGCTTCGCCTAGCCTCGTTCACGAAAGCGGCGGATAACGCGGACTCACAGTTTGCATTCGCCGCAGCAGAAAAAAAGGCGGCATAGCAACTAACTGTCTGGTCTGCGCCGCCCCGGCTCAGCTGTGGTCTTCTCACGGACAGAAAAAAGACTAGCCCGACAAAGCGAGATTCATCACTTCCCGTACATGTCGAAATCGAAGTACTTCGCTTCAATCTTTCGATACGTGCCATCGCGCAACATCTCCGCGATAGCGCCATTCAGTGCGTCGCGCAAATCCGGGTCCGACTTGCGTACGCCCGCGGCATCGCCATCGCCCATGATCTTAGCGTCATACACGACATCGCCGGCGAACGCATAGCCTTTGCCTGCCGGAGTATTCAGGAAACCGAGTCTGCCTTGTACCGCATCCATCAGAACCGCGTCGACCCGGCCGGCGGTCAGATCCGAATAGGCCTGGTCATAACTCGGATACGCGACCACCTCGACACCGGACGCGGCCCACTTCTGCCGCGCATAGGTTTCCTGCACCGTGCCTTGCTCGACCGCGACGCGTTTGCCCGCGAGCTTCGACGCTTCGGGCAGCAGGTGAGCGCTTTCCTTCGCGATCAGCCGTGTCTGGTTGCGGTAAAGCCGTGCGGTGAAGTCGATCTGTTGACGGCGCTTTTCGTTCGCGGCCATCGACGACAGGATCACGTCGAACTTGCGCGATTGCAGTCCAGGGATGAGGCCGTCAAAACTACTTTGCACCCACACGCATTTCGCTTTCAGCTTCGCGCACAGCGCATTGCCGAGATCGACATCGAAGCCCTCGACGGTGCCGTCCTTGGCGACCGACTCGAAGGGCGGATAGGTCGGATCGACACCGACGCGGATCGTGGTCCATTCCTTGGCCGTCGCCATCGTACTTGTAGCCATGAGGGCGAGAGCGACAGTGGTCAACATCGTGTTTGCGCGTGGGATTTTCATAGAAGCGGTGAGTGGTTGGTGTGGGTCGTGAAGGCCGTTTCCGGGTTGCAAATTGTGAGCAAGCGACGTTGTTCGGATCAGCTCGGAAATTCGCCGCGTTCGAAGTCGTTGTCGAGCGTGATCGAATCGGCGATCTCGTCGACGGTGACGGGTTTGATCGGTGCGCGAATCCGGTAATAGCCGACGTCGGCTACGCTGCGGTCCTGCATCTGCGCAATCAGTTCGCCGACTGTCGTGCCACACCAGCGGCCCTGACACGGGCCCATCCCGCAGCGCGAGAAAGCCTTCATCTGATTCGGTCCCTGGCAGCCGAGCGCTGCGATGCGCCGGATCTCGCCCGCGCTGACTTCTTCGCAGCGGCATACGATCACATCGTCGTCGGGACGGCGCAGCGCGACAGGCGGTGTGTACAGCGCATCGAGCAACGGGCGTACGGCAAGATGGCGGGTCAATGCGCGTTCCGCGGGTGCGCGGCGCGTGTCGTGCAATGCCGCGTCTCGCGCGCCAAGCTCGCGTGCGATGTCGAGCGCCGCGAGCGTGCCCGCCAACGTGGCGGCTTTCGCGCCGCCGATGCCCGCACCGTCGCCTGCAATCCACACTTGCGGGATGCTGCTACGCCCGCGCGCATCGGTGCGCGGGCGCCAGCACGCGGACGACGCATCCCATTCGTGCTCGCAGCCGAGCGAGCGTGGTAGTTGCGTCGACGGAATCACGCCTTGATGCAGCAGCACGAGCGATGTGTCGATCACCTGCCGCGCGCCGCTTGCATCGACAAAGCCGACTCGCTCCGCACGCGCATCGCCTTCAATCCCCAAGCCGCTCGCGCCGCGATAGACGGGAATGCCAGAGCGTTTCACCGCGCGCAGCATGCGCCAACCCTTGAGCAGATAGTCCGCGCCTGCGAGCGCGGGCAAGGCGTGCGGCAGCGCCGCGCGCCACGCATGGCGCGGCGTCGTGTCGATGATGGCGCGCACCCGCCGTCCGGCGGCGAGCAGTTGCGACGCGAAGAGCCACAAGAGCGGTCCGCTGCCCGCGAGCACGGCATCCTGGGCGGGCGCGAGCCCCGACGATTTGAGCAGCGTCTGCGCCGCGCCGACGCCCATCACGCCCGGCAGCGTCCAGCCGCGCACAGGCCACGGCCGTTCCTGCGCGCCGGTAGCGATGAGCACGGCGCGAGCGGCCACTTCGAGCGTGCCGCCTGTCGCGTCATGCGGTCTGCGCGTGAGCATCGCGATGACCTGGCGGTTTTCGTGCGCGATCTGCCAGACCACGGAGCGCGCAAGATACGTTGCGCCGCAGCCGGAAAAACGCTCGATTAACGCGCGCCCTGCGAGATAGTCGTCGCCGAGGACGCGTGCATCGGCGAGAGGCGATTGCGCGGCGTTGCGATAGATCTGACCACCGGGTGCTTCACCTTCGTCCGCAATGGCGACGTTCAGACCCGCTGCGCGTGCTTCGATTGCGGCGGACATGCCCGCCGGACCGGCACCGACGATCAGCAGATCGCATTGGAGTTGCATCATGCGAGCCTCGCCTTGCCCGCCATCGCGCGGACCTGCATGCCTTCGCGCACACGCGTCATGCACGCCTGCACATTCGGCACGCCGTCGACTTCCACGAGGCAGTCGAAACACACACCCATCATGCAAAACGGGCCGCGTGGCGCGCCGCTCACGGGCGTCGTCCGGCATGCGGGCGTCGCGCCTTCGAGCAGGGCCGCGGCAATCGTGTAGTGCGACGGCACGTGCCGCTGGGTGCCGTCGATCGCAATACGGACCGTGGACGACGGCAAGGTGTCGAGAGATTCAAAGAGCGTGGACATCGTTCTGATTCGAAAAGCGGGTCGCGACGAAGGGGTCGAGAATCGAGGGCTTGTCGCCGCCCGCGATCCATGGCGCGATCACGTCCGCGTGGGCTGCGGCGAGCGTCACGCCGCTATGGCAGATCGCGATGAATGCGCCGGGATGCGCGCGCGATTCTTCGTAGACCGGCAGCCCGTCCGGCGTCATGATGCGCAGCGCACCCCACGAACGCACGATGCGCGCATGCGCGAGCAGCGGAAATGCGGTGCGGGCGCGTCGCGCGATGTCGGCCATCACCGCGCGCGTCTGACCGTCGTCGAAGCCGACGGCCTCCGCCGAGTCGCCGAGCAGAACGGAGCCTTCGGGAGTTTGCCGCACGACCAGCGTCGGATAGTCGAGAAACGGCGCTAACCGTTCCGTGACCATGATCTGCCCGCGCAATGGCGTGATGGGCGCGTGCATGCCGACCATCGGCGCAAGTCGCGCGTTATCCAGTCCGGCGGCGAGCACGACGCGTTCTGCCTCGAGTATCCCGCTCGCGGTCTCTACCTCGAAATGTGCCGCACGTGGCCGGATTTCGCGCACTTCGTCGCGCGGCAGATAGGTTCCGCCATGAAGCGCAAACGCCTGCTGCATCGCGCGGAGCGTGTAGAGCGGACTCGCGTGGCCGTCGTGCGGCGAATACAACGCGCCCGCGAGCGCCTCCGATGCAGCGGGCACACGCGCCTTCAGTGCCTTCGCATCGAGTACGTCGTAGACCAGCGACGGGTCTTGCGCGCGAATCGACTCCAGCAGTTGTCGTCCGGCTTCGAGTTGTTCGACGGTTTCGCAAAGTTCGATTCCGCCGGGCCGCTCGAAACCGGCGTCGACCCCGGTTTCGTTCTGCAACTGCCGGGCGAACGCGCCCCAACGCTCGGACGATTCCCGCGACCACTGTGCGTACGGCAGACAGCGACTGCCCTTGCCCTGCACCCAGACGAGCCCGAAATTGCCGCGCGCCGCACGGTGCGCGGAGTCGGCGCCGTCGCATACGGCGACGCGCAGATTGGCGCGCGCGAGGCCATACGCGATGGCCATGCCGACGAGTCCGCCTCCCGCGACCACCACGTCGAATCGGCGCACTGTGTTATGGGCCTGCTGATGCTGCATACAAAGAGTTTCCTGCGTGTCTGATGGCTTCAGACGCACTGTGTCCGCAGCAAAATATTTCGTCAAATGACGTTTTTTCTGTTAGCTATAATCGAATGTTATGGACACGATGGACCTGAAGATTCGCCAGATCGAAGCATTCCGCGCCGTGATGCAGCGGCATACGGTGACGCGTGCCGCTGAATCGCTGCATGTTTCCCAGCCGGCGGTGAGCCGGCTTCTCGCCGATCTGGAGACCCGCATTGGTTTCGTGCTGTTCGATCGGCAGCAGGGCCGGCTCGTGCCGACGGCCGAAGCCCGTGTGCTGTTCGAGGAAGTAGAGCGCGCATTCGTCGGAATGGACCGTATCGCGCAGGTCGCCCAGCAGATCCGCTCGATGCGGCGCGGGTCTCTGCGCGTGGCGGGCTCGCCTGCGGTCGCGCTCGACTTGTTGCCGGCGGTCATCGCGCGTTTTGTCGAACGTCATGCAGGTATCGACGTCAGTTTGCTTGCGCACAGCGCGACGACGGTGGTCGAGAAGGTCGCGTCCGGTCTATGCGACGTGGGCCTGATTGCAGAACCAATTCCGCATCCCGCTGTAAAAAGCGAGCGGCTGCCGAATGCGTGGATGAAGTGCATCGTTCCACGCGGGCATCGGCTCGCGCGCAAGAGTTCGCTGGGTCCCGCCGATCTGCGAGGCGAACGCTTTATTTCATTTCCGCAGAGCTTCGATGCGCGTAGCGTGATCGACAGGGTCTTCGT
>NZ_AWZV01000038.1 GCF_000472545.1 Burkholderia sp. WSM2232
GTTCCACGCGGGCATCGGCTCGCGCGCAAGAGTTCGCTGGGTCCCGCCGATCTGCGAGGCGAACGCTTTATTTCATTTCCGCAGAGCTTCGATGCGCGTAGCGTGATCGACAGGGTCTTCGTNGACGCGGGGGTGACGCGCGACCTCGTGATCGAGGCGCAGCTTTCACAGGCAATTGTCGCGCTGGTGGCGAACGGTGCAGGGGTAGCGCTGATCGACCCGGTCACTGCCGCGTACGCGAGTGCGCGGGTTGTGGTGAAGATGTTCACGCCGGCGATGGCGGATCACTTCTATATCGTGACCAACCCATCGCAGCCATTGTCCGTCGTGGCCGAGAAATTCTGCCAGGACATGCGCGACGCGTTTGTGAGTCTGACGGGGCAGCACCGGTAAAGCCGTAGGGACCCGTAAAGCCGTCGAAACTGGTGAAGCGCGGCCACGACGTGATGGATGAGATGGTGCGCGAAGCATGCCCCAGCACGACTCGGCCCCACAATGTGTGAAACCGGCCGGTTCTTCAAGGGCTATCGGCGACAATCCTACCTACCAGGACGGACGACAATTCCAGGTGCTGCGCTCGCGTGATCGGATGCGGCCCAGTTTGCTCGAGCTAATCGAGCTTCGGTGTGTCGGCCGAAGGTCCGGAGTCACGCTCGGGTGCTCCGTGTGCGATTTTTCGTGATGGGATAGTCATCGCCCCGACTCCAGCGACGACACAAACCAGCCCCAACCACGCGGACCCGGATAGCGATTCCCCAAGAAACGCAATGCTTATCGCGACGCCAATGGGAACCCGCAGATAAGCTTGCGCCGTTGTACCGACCGAACCTAGCGTTTGCACAAGCCGAAAGTAAATGACGAATGCCATTGCTGTCGAAAAGATCGCGAGCGCCGCAAGCGCCATGAGAGACCGCAACGAAGGATGGAGTGTCCAGGGGCGGTCAACCACAAGACTGAGAGGAACAAGCAGGACCGCACCCACGATGAGCGAACCCGCAGCGGGAGCAGCCGGGGAAAGTCCCTTGAACGACCGACCGTAGATCGCCGCTGCTGCATAGCAAACCGTTGCTGCGACAATCGCCAATTGCGGAATAAGCTGCCTGCCAAGTCCCTCGAATGCGCTGACGCCAACAACCAGACATATGCCGGCAATGCCCACAACGACGCCGAACAACTTGCGAGGCGTAATTTGTTCATGGCGAGTAATCAGCCACGTTGCGAGAAACGCCATTACAGGCGAAGCTGAGTTCAGGATTGTCGCCAGCCCGGCTTCGACCGAACGCTCGGCCCACGCGATAAGCGTGAACGGAACAACGCTGTTCAACAAGGCTTGCACAAAGAATCGACGCCACACAGCCGAATCACGCGGCATGGGAATGCGCTGCGCGGTCATCCACAGCACAAGGAGCGAACCCGCAATAAGCGTTCTCGCCGCGATGAGCGTGAGCGGAGGAATAGTAGTGACGCCGATCCGGATGAATGTGTAAGAGGCTCCCCACAGTGTCGAAAGTGCCAGAAGCAGGATCAAGTCCAGAGACGGATTCGATCCACGTACATTCATTGCTCGTGCTGTAGGCAATTTGTTTTCGCCGTGAGGGGGCACAGTTCCCGGACTACGCGACACATGCCGGGCGGAATGTTGGGATTATGAAGGCGCCCCGGCGCGAATGTTTCAGGGTGAGCTGAAACGTGGATGCCCCCTGCGAAAACCAGATATTGACGCTGCGGGACGCGCCCAGTCTTGCACTGAGTTTGTCGGCGAGCCGCTCGAGTACCCTTTGTGAGCGACTTCAAACACGATACGCTGTGCGAACGGTGGCCCGCGGTGCTCCCTAAGCGCCGGTCATGTTGCTTAAACGATTTCAATTGCCAGGGCCGTGGCCTCACCACCACCGATGCACAGACTCGCGATGCCTCGCCTCTCGCCGCGCTGGCGGAGCGCGCTCAGCAGCGTCACGATGAGGCGCGCGCCCGTCGCGCCGATCGGATGACCTAGCGCGCAAGAACCTCCGTGTACGTTCACGCGCTCGTGCGCAAGCGCTAGTTCGCGCATGGCGGCCATGACGACCACGGCAAATGCCTCGTTGATTTCCCACAGGTCTACATCGGCCGCGTGCCACCCCACCTTGGCTAGCAGCTTCTGGATCGCACCCACGGGCGCAGTAGTGAACCAGGCCGGCTCCTGAGAATGTGTGGCGTGTCCGCGGATAACGGCCAGCGGTGATATACCACGCTCGTACGCGGCAGACTGGCGCATCAGCACCACGGCCGCTGCACCATCGGAGATCGAGGCCGAACTCGCCGCCGTGACTGTGCCGTCCTTTCCAAAGGCGGGTTTGAGGCTGGGGATCCTGGTCAGGTCTGCCTTCGCTGGCGCTTCGTCCTCGTCGACGAGTTTTTCGCCGCTGCGGCCCGGCACTGTCACGGGTGTGATCTCCCACCGCAACAAGCCGTCACGCTGCGCCTGTTGCGCGCGCAGCGTGGAAGTGGAAGCAAAGGCGTCCTGTGCATCGCGCGTGAAACCGAAATGGCGCGCACAGTCCTCGGCGAAGGTGCCCATAAGGCGGCCACGGGAGGCGAGGTCGTAGTGATCCTCAAGTCCGTCGAAGAACATGTGGTCCAGAACCTGGCCGTGTCCAAGGCGCTGGCCGGAGCGGGCCTTAGGCAACAGATAGGGCGCGTTACTCATGGATTCCATGCCGCCGGCCACTATCACCTGTTGGCTCCCAGTCAGCAGGAGGTCGTGCGCAAGCATCGTTGCCTTCATACCGGAGCCGCAGACCTTATTGATCGTGGTGCACCCCGCCGAAAACGGCAAACCGGCTCTCAGCGCCGCTTGACGTGCGGGTGCCTGCCCCAGGCCGGCGGGCAGCACGCAGCCCATGAGTATTTCGTCTACCGCTTCTGGCCGCAACCCTGCGCGATCGAAAGCGGCGCGAATGGCGCTGGCGCCGAGCTGCGGAGCGGTCAGCGACGCAAAGTCGCCCTGGAAGCCGCCTAGCGCCGTGCGGGCGGCACCGACGATAACGACGGGATCATCCGAGATCGAAGAGATAGGCATGCGAGTCTCCATCTGCCGCTCCACGGCGGCGTTGCGAGGGGTGGGGAAGTCTGGTGGTCCAGAAATCATCGGAGCGCTTGCGGAGTCGGCGATTCGCCGAAATCAAGCAAGGCGGTGCCCGGAGTAACGACGTGCACTCGAGACGTTGAGTTCACCTAGCCGCCATACGGATGCCGCCATCAAGGCGGATCACCTCACCGTTGAGGTAGGTGTTTTCAAGGATGTGCACCACGAGGCCCGCAAATTCTTCTGGCCGGCCAAGGCGCGCGGGAAAGGGGACCATCTTGCCAAGGGCGTCTTGTACCTCGGTGGGCATGCCTTTGAGCATCGGCGTCTCCATGATTCCAGGCGCGACCGCAAGCACGCGAATACCATGGCGGGCCAGTTCCCTCGCGATAGGCAGCGTCATCGCGACGACGCCGCCTTTGGACGCAGCATAGCCCGCTTGCCCAATCTGGCCATCGAAGGCGGCGACTGAAGCGGTATTGATGATCACCCCTCGCTCGCCATCGGTCTCGGGCGTGTTTCTGGCCATGCAGGCTGCGGCCAGCCGTACCATGTTGAAAGCGCCGACCAGGTTGACCTGAACGGTGCGTGCGAAACTCTCCAGCCGGTGCGGGCCTTCGCGTCCGAGCACTTTCTCTGCAGGGGCAACGCCTGCGCAATTGATCAGCCCATGCAATGCGCCGACGGTGTCGCAAAACGCGTTCAACGCACGCTCGGCGCTCGTCGCGTCGGATATGTCAGCCTTGGCGAAGTGCGCATTGCCGCCGAGTTCCGCCGCGAGCGCAGTACCGGCGTCCTGGTCCAGGTCTACAAGCAGCACGGAAGCGCCGCCCTCCACCAGACGACGCGCCGTCGCGGCGCCCAGCCCTGAGCCGCCACCCGTGACGACGAATCCCTTATGTTGAATCTGCACTGCTGTCTCCCAAAACTAATGATCCGGACGCGCAACGGCGCGGCCGTGCTTCACCGGAAGCTCTGAATTTCAGAGCCGGGGATGCCCTTTGCACGGGTCATATGATGTGGCCGCCACGCTGTATCGCCGTGGCCGGCAATCCACACTGGCGAAGATGAACTGAGTGGCCATGGTAAGCGGCAGACGAGCGTGCGCACATGCCCATCGACCTCTTGATGCGTGGGCCCGCCGGACATGTTGGGCGGGCATGGGGCGCCCGCCCCCGTTCTTCGGCCGATGACTGTCCGCATTCGGTCGGATAAGAGGTTTCGCTTGTGCCCGGCAGCGATTAACATCCGTACACCTTCTGTAGATGAGCCTGACCATGAATGACGCTCAAGACAAGGGCACAACGTCGATAAGCCTGGTGCGTGAGGCAATTCTCGTGGCGACGCAACGGAATCTCGATGTGTCGGCCGTCCTTCAGCACGCTGGAATCGCCGCAGAATTGCTGGATGCGCCGAGGGCCCGTGTGCCGGCGTTGGCCTTTTCGCGCCTGTGGGCGGCTCTGGCCGATTTGATGGACGACGAATTCTTTGGTCTCGACAGCCACGCGCTGCGCCGGGGTAGCTACGCTCTGATGTGTCACGCGGTGCTGCATGCGGACAATCTGGAACACGCGCTGCGTCGCATGCTGAAGTTCCTGCGTGCCGTTCTCGACGACATTCACGGTGAATTGCGCTGCGAAGGCGAGCATGCAGTGATCGTCCTGCATGACGATGGGCGTACACGCCGGCTCTTTGCCTACGGGACGTGGTTCATCCTCGTGCACGGTTTTGCATGCTGGCTCGCGCGCCGACGGATTCCACTGATTGAGATGAGATTTCGCGCGTCCGCACCGAGCGATGACAGCGACTACCGTATGCGCTTCTGCGAGAATGTCACATTCTCCGCAGAGGAGACGCTGATCCGGTTCGACCGCAGTTTCCTTGGCCTCAAACTGTCCGGGACGGAAGCGAGCCTGCGTGTATTCCTGGAGAATGCACCAGCCAATATCCTGGTCAAGTATCGCAATGAATCGAGCACTACGGCCCTGGTCAGGCGCCGGCTAAGAAACCAGGCACCGGACGATTGGCCCGACCTCGACGCGCTATCGCGATTACTGAATCTATCTGCGGCCACGCTGCAACGCCGTCTGCTGGCCGAAGGCACGAACTACCGGCAACTCAAAGACGAATTGCGCCGTGACATCGCCATCGAGTTGTTTTCCAGCAGTTCTCTCACTGTCGCTGAAGTGGCGGCACGCACTGGTTTTCAGGAAACCAGTGCTTTTCACAGGGCGTTCAGGAAGTGGACGGGGGTCAGCCCGGGAATGTACCGCCACGGCAGGCCGGACTCTTGACGTTTGCACCCGTACTGGTGCCAAAGCGAAATTCCAGCGTCCCGCCCCTTGTACGTCTAAGCGATCGAAACGCTCGATCCTCGTTTTCAAACGCGCGTTGCGCTAAAGCATAGTCGCCGAGGCCAGGCAAAGCCGAGCCGTGCAACCGATCAATCGCATATAGCCGGCGCCGAAGCGGCGTTCCGCTCATCCTCACATGAATTGCCGGGGAATGGGCAGCCTGCACGCGAAGCGGAACGAACGCCCCGCGTGTCCACACACCTCATGCAAACTGAGGTCGGCGGGCATGGATTGGTGCCCCAGCCAGGCTGACACTGCAATCGCGTTCGGCAAATCAGGACAAGCCTCGCGCCTGGTTGCGCAGAGTAGCCGGTGTCGGCTCCTCGAGAGCCCCGCACCTGATAACCACCGCAAAGTAAGTGATTGCATATTTGGCAGCAGTTTTCCTTCCAACCCGTCATCAGATGAGCGCCGAGACAGAAGAATTGCCCTCGATTAGCAGCGCATTGCGGTAGCAAAAAATACATGGAGACGAGAATGAGAACCCGGTTCAGAAGCCGCCGAAGCCCGGCTATTGTGATTGGTATATTCGCAGCATCGGCCATTACCCTATCCGGTTGCGGCGGCAATGACGCGGCGCCGCCAAACGCCACCGCCATGACGCCAGCCGCAAAGTGCAGTGCGTTGGCTGGTATGACTGTTCCTGCCAGCGCTATCGGGTTGTCGACGACGGGTGCCACTGTCGTGTCCGCGACGCTCGTTACCGATACCGATTCTGCTAACATCAATGGTGAGTACTGCAAAGTGCTCGGCACTATTCATCCGGTCGATTTCAATGCGCCCGACATTCGGGCGGAGGTCGACCTTCCCACTAACTTCAATGGAAAAGCGATCCACTTTGGTGGCGGGGGATTTGACGGCACTATTGCCTATACTGAGGGTTCGCCCCTTGATGGGTTCATGGGAGGGAAAGAGCCCGGGGGTGTCAGTACGCCGCTGCGCAGGGGTTACGTAACGGTGGGAAGCGACAGCGGGCATGAGGGAAATGCCTTCGACGGTTCGTTTGCAACAAACGATGAGGCTCTCGCCAACTATGCTGGCGACCACATCAAGAAGACTCACGATTTTGCAGCCTACGTTGCAAAGGCACGATATGGCTCGGGCTACACGCACAGTTACTTTATCGGCGGCTCGAGCGGCGGACGACAAGGTCTGATTGCGGCACAGCGGTTCCCGCAAGACTACGACGGCATCATTTCGACCTTTCCCGCGTCGGGAATAACTGGGCTATGGCTCCAGATGGGCAGGATCTCGCAATCTTTGCTGGCACCTGGAGGATACATCACGCCGGCAAAAGGCAAGGTCGTTCTCGCTGCCGTCATGAAGCAATGCGACGGTCTGGATGGCGTCGCCGACGGCATTATCAGTAACCCCGCAGCATGCGTGTTCGATCCCGCAGTGATTCGCTGCCCCAGCGGGGGCGACGCCGGTGATAGTTGCTTGTCAGACGCGCAGATCAATACGATGACCACCGCTGGCACGCCGCTTGACCTTGGTTTCAATCTGGCAAACGGAATTCAAAATTTTCCGGCATATAACGCGTTCTCCGGGGCGGACTTCTGGACCATCGGCATAGCTTGGGGCGCATCAGCCGCCGATGCGGTGATAGAGCCGGGGGTGATCGGCGAGAGCGCATTTTTTTACACGTTCCCGAACGACATGCTGCGGTTTGCGGTCGCTCGCGACGCTGCGTCGAGCATTCTGAACTTTAATCCTGCGAACCCGGGACCATTAACCTCGCGCGTCCAGGCGGTAAGCGCGCTCATGGACAGCACCGGCACTGATTTGAGTCAATTCCAGAGCCGCGGCGGCAAGATCATCCTCCAGCACGGGCAATCCGACCAGCTTATCCCCGCGCAATTGTCGATTGA
Source organism: Burkholderia sp. WSM2232 (assembly GCF_000472545.1). Lineage (GTDB taxonomy): Bacteria > Pseudomonadota > Gammaproteobacteria > Burkholderiales > Burkholderiaceae > Paraburkholderia. The sequence continues at coordinate 7,293 of NZ_AWZV01000038.1, forward strand.
TTACTATAACCGGCTGGTATCCCGATTCGGGCAGGGGCCACTTAGCCAATTTCTGAAGTTCTACCTGGTTCCGGGCGCGGCACACGGCGCCGGCGGACAATTCAATGGTTCATATGACGGTCTGACGGCGTTGGACAACTGGGTGACGAAAGGAATCGAGCCCAAAAATCTGACTATCACCGACCTGACTCCGGCAACAGCCGGACGTACGAGACCCTTGTGCGAATATCCACAGTGGCCCAAATACATCGGTGGTGACCAGAATCTGGCGGCGAGCTTCTCGTGCTCGAATTAGTCCGGCTCGCGGTGCGCTAATCGGTGTGCCGGGCGGTGCTCTTCCGCCCGGAATTGCCGGTGCCGATGCGACCGGGTCCGCACGTTTCCGCCCGATGTAAATCACCCCGATAACGATCTGCAACGGCACACCCGGCTCCGCTATATCACCGAGCTTTCCCGCAGCGTCGATCTTTACGCCCCTGACCCAGAGCAATAAACGAATAGCCAGTGCAATGCGGACAGTCGCAACGTTCGCGTAGTTTGTCCCACGGAATGCGGGAATCCGTCGTTACGAGAAGCGATTTTTCCGACGGCAAATCAGGGCGCTCGCCTAACAGAGTCTGGGTTGCCGCCGGTAGCGTAACGCCGCAAAGATGAGTGTTCTGTTACCTCATTCAGATTGAAGTTCACGGACATGGACTGCCGGCCGCGTCCGCCTGACACTGGTTGCAGCACGACGGCAACGGTCGGTCGGGGCGCAATTGGGCCGCACCGTCGACGGCGCGCTCAGATCGCGCGGATTTCATGCGCGACATTAAACCCAGGAGACGACATGAACCAGATAGACGTGTACTCACTCGCCGGTCAGGCCAGATTCAATCGATTTCATACCCTTGTCCTGTTCTGGTGTGTCTTGATGTTGATACTCGACGGCTATGATCTTGCCGTCGTCGGCGCCGCGTTGCCGTCGATCATGAAAGACATGAACATCGGCGCGACCAGCGCGGGCATCATGGCCGGCTCGACGCTATTTGGCGTGATGCTCGGGGCCATTTTCCTCGGCACGCTGGCTGACCGTTTTGGACGCCCCATGATGATGTGCGTTTGCGTGGCCCTGTTCAGTCTTTTCACTGCGGCCGCCGGGTTGACGAGCGATCCCATCAGTTTCAGCGTTACGCGCTTCGTCGCCGGTTTGGGCATTGGCGGAGTGTTGCCGATTGTCACCGCGCAGATGGCGGAGTTCTCGCCCAATGCCTTGCGTACCCGATTGGTCACGCTGGTGTTCGCAGGCTATTCGATTGGCGGAATTCTGGTGGCGCTGACTGCAAAGCAGCTTATCAATAGCTACGGCTGGCAGTCTGTCTTTTTTGCCGCGGGCCTGCCTGTCCTGCTGATCCCATTCATCATCAAAACTATGCCTCATTCGATGACATTTCTGCTCAAAAGCGGCCGGCACGATGAATTGCGGACAGTGATGAAGCGGTTGGTGCCCGACTATCCGTTGAGCGGTCGAGAGCAGTTTGCGGGAGCTTCATCAGCCAAAGCCAAAGACGCTTCGGTGCAATTACTCTTCCAGGATGGTCGGGGTTTCAGTACCACGATGATCTGGGTCGCGTTCATGACAGGCCTCTTCATGGTCTACGCGCTCAGTTCGTGGTTGACCAAGCTGATGGCCATGGCCGGATATAGCCTCGGCTCGGCTTTGAACTTCGTGATTGTTTTCAACGTCGGCGCTATCGTCGGTGCGATCTTCGGTGGTTGGCTTAGCGACAAGGTCAACATCAAGCGGGTGCTGATTGCGTTTTACGTCGTCGGGGCAGTTGCGCTGTCACTGATGGGCTACACGAAGTCGACCGTATCGTTGTTTGTTGTTGTATTTGTTGTCGGCGCATCGACGCTGGGTACGCAACTGCTTGCCTACGCTTATGCGGGTGACTTCTATCCTCATGCAATCCGGTCTACCGGTGTTGGCTTTGCTTCTGGCGTGGGCCGGATCGGCGCGATTGTGGCTCCGGTGCTCATTGGTTGGCTCGTGTCCCTGAAGCTGCCGCTGGAACAGAACTTCATGGCAATCGGCCTGGCCGGTCTCATCGGCGCGGCGGCGGTGACGCTGATCAACCAGACACGTGCCGACTCGCATCGCTCAAACAGTGCGCCTGTTGCCGCGGTTCAGGGTAGCGCAGGGCGCTGAGCTGCTGCCATCACAGCTGGGCGGCGGAGATTCTTGCGAATAACGCCGCTCGTATGAGCTCAACCTCGACAAATGCCACGTGGCTCAGTGCAAAGCAACTTTCAACGCCGGCATCGAAATGAACCGTCTATCTCCTTCTCCCTTGAACTCGTTTGGCGACGTGGCCCGAGCCGTCGATTGGGCACTCGTCACACGGCGCAGCGTCCGTGCTTTCCTGCCCACGCAGGTTCCTCGCGAGCAGATCGAGGCCATCCTCGACGTGGCTCGTTTCAGCGCAACTGGCGTCAACATTCAGCCCTGGCATGTGCATGTCGTGACTGGCGCAATGAAATCCCGCCTTTCTGCCGCCATCAACGAAATCAATGACGATCCAGGCCGTAGCTCCGAGCTGGACGAGCCTTACGATTACTATCCGCGCGAATGGATTGCACCCTATGTGGATCGTCGGCGTGCGGTTGGCTGGAACCTGTATGGCTTGCTCGGCATCGAGAAGGGGGACAAAGAGCGGATGCACGTGCAGCACGGTCGCAACTACAACTTCTTTGATGCACCCGTGGGCCTGTTCTTTACGGTTGACCGGGTCATGCGTGAAGGGAGTCTGCTCGACACGGGGATGTTTCTGCAAAGCGTCATGATCGCCGCCCGGGCGCGAGGCCTCGACACCTGCCCGCAGGCGGCGTTCAACAAGTTCCACCGTGTCATCGCGAAAGAGCTGTCCATTCCCGACAACCAGATGTTGGTCTGCGGAATGAGTCTGGGTTATGCCGATCACAACTGCATCGAAAACACTCTGGTAACAGAGCGCATTCGTGTACGCGATTTCACTACTTTTTATAATGAATGAACGGAGACAAAGTCATGAGTGCAACGGCCTATTCTCGAGGACTTGAGAAGAACGCGGCAAACCACGTTCCATTGACGCCCTTGACCTTTCTCGATCGAACCGCCGACGTTTATCCGGATCGGACCGCGATCATTCATGGCGACTTCCGGCAGACGTGGGCGAAAACGCGTGAGCGTTGCTATCGCTTCGCGTCGGCGCTCGTTCGGCTGGGGATCGAACCGGGCGACACGGTGTCGATCATCGCGCCCAACACCCCGGCCATGCTTGAGGCCCACTTCGGCGTCCCTCTCTCGGGGGCCGTTCTCAATGCCATTAATTGCCGCCTTGATGCTGACGGCATCGCCTTCATTCTGCGCCACGGAGAATGCAAGCTCTTGCTGGTGGACCGCGAATTGGCCCCGCTCGTCGAGAAAGCATTGCGGTCGGTTCCCAACCCACCGCGCGTGATCGACATCAACGATCACGAAGCGCCCGACGGTCCCGCCATCGGCGAGACTGACTATGAGTCGCTGCTGGCGAGCGGTGATCCCGCATTTGCAGGCCGCCGGCCGGTTGACGAGTGGACGCCGATCGCCTTGAACTACACCTCGGGCACCACTGGGGATCCGAAAGGCGTTGTTCCGAGCCACCGTGGCACCTATCTGATGAGCCTGCTGCAAATGACGAACTGGCCGCTCCCACGTTGGCCGATTTACCTGTGGACGCTTCCTATGTTCCATGCGAACGGCTGGTGCTTCACGTGGGCGATTACGGCCGCGGCGGGAACGCATGTCTGTTTGCGCAAGGTGAATGCCGCGAACATTCTCTCCGCCATTGTCGAACATGGCGTCGATCATTTTTGTGCGGCGCCGATCGTGCTCTCAGGCATTGCGAGCATGCCTCAATCGGAACGGCAGGCGCTGCCGCGTCGTGTGCGGGTGCTTACCGCCGGTTCGCCAGCGCCAGCAGCGATTCTGGAAGCCGTTGGCGCAATGGGTTTCGATGTCGACCATGTGTTTGGAATTACCGAGATTTCCGGTACCCCGATCAGCTGTGCATGGCACGACGAGTGGGACGCGTTCTCGCCGGAGCAACAAGGAAAGTTAAAAGCGCGGCAAGGTGTGCGTGCAGCGGCGTTCGAGAGCATGTCGGTCGCTGATCTTGCGACGCTCGAACCAGTGCCTGCTGATAGCGCGTCTTGCGGCGAAGTTCTAGTCCGGGGCAATACCGTAATGATGGGGTACTTCAAGAATGCCGACGCAACGGCAAAAGCTTTCGCCGGCGGTTGGTTTCATACCGGTGATCTTGCGGTCGTTCATCCAGACGGCTATATCCAGATCACGGACCGCTCCAAGGACGTCATCATCTCGGGTGGAGAAAACATTTCGTCCGTCGAGGTGGAGGAGGTGATTTATCGCATGTCGGGCGTGCTTAACGCGGCCGTGGTCGCTCAGCCGGATGACAAATGGGGCGAAACGCCTTGTGCTTTCATCGAACTGAGACCCGATGCCGCTAACGTCACGGAGCAGGATGTCATCTTGTTCTGCCGGGAGCGATTGGCGCATTTCAAATGCCCTCGTCGGGTGATTTTCGGCGAATTGCCGAAGACTGCCACAGGCAAGATCCAGAAGTTCCGTCTCCGGGAGCAAGCGGGCAGCCAGGTAGCGATCACGAGGCTGGCGGGATGACGCTGTCGGTCCGCTTGACGACCTCTGCGCTGTCTCGAAGACGATGTCGGCCTGCAATCGTCGAGAACGACGATGCGGACTGGTCCTTTGGACACGACCGCGCATGGTTCATCACCTGAGACTGACACCGCGTCGGCAGTTGGGCGAAGTTCTATCAGACGCAACCATCCTGAGGTTCGGCAGTAATTCCCGTCCGGGCTCTAGCGCGGTCACAGGTGGAAGCGCTTTTGCTGGTTGTCCTCTGAAGAATATGGAAACTGTCCGTTGCGGTCTCGCTCGAGTAACGATAGGTGCCAGCCCCAGGAGCCCACGGACATCGGCAGACGTCGAACAAACCTCCAGACTTGTCGTCATCCAAGCGCCAACTTCGGTGCGGCGCTTCGGGCGATGTCGCGCTATCGAACTCCCCGATTTCCCGGAAACATTCGCTACGCTAGCAGGGTTACTGAACTTGCCAGCGCCTCTCTGAACACCGCTGGCGTTGATTGTGGGCGCCAACAGCAAGGAAGCAAAGAGGGCAATCGACGACGGAGAGCAAAGGGGCGCTGCGCGCGCTCGAAGATGACAAGCTTGTAATGCGCTCGTCAGCGTTGGGTCAGTGCCCATTGCCCACAATCCGTTCAACCCTTCACGAATCGCAACGGAGGGAACCCGGGCCGCGCTCATCGTGAATGTGGCCGCAACTCACAGACAGGTGAATGATCATGAAAGCACTGCTCAACGTTGTCCTCGTTTCCTGCGCACTGGCCGCGCCCGCGCTTTCTTTCGCGCAAACCGTCCATCAGCCGGTGACGCGTGCGGAAGTCCGCGCCGATCTCGTACAGTTTGAAATGGCCGGATATCGTCCGGTCGCGTCGGACGCGCAGTATCCCGCGGACATTCAGACCGCCGAGGCGAAGGTGTCCGCCGCACAGACTGCTACGTACGCGACGTCGGTAGGAGGAGTGTCGATGAACGGCTCGTCGCAAGCAGGCGCGCCGGCATCGGTGGACGGTGCCGGGCACATTTACTTCGGACATTGAGCCGCGTTTGCGGTGTCGTGTGCAACCGCCGGGCGGGCAAAGAATGCGTTTCCCGCGATGCGGGCCGCCCGGGTTGTCGCTGGTTGCCGGTGCTTGCGGCCGGTAACCGGAAAGCAATGTTCGACGGCTTCTTAACGAGGCTTTACCACTGCTGATGGACAAACGGCGCGATCTTTTGCAGATACAGCGCGCGAAGGACTTCCATGGCCGAATCTGTCAGGGGCGGCAGTTCGCTCGCCTCAGCGTTTGCCTTGGCTTGCGCTGCGTTCTTCGCCCCTGGGATGACAGTCGTCACGCCATCGTTCATGAGAATCCAGCGAAGCGCGAACTGCGCCATCGTGGCGTTTTGCGGGACCAGTGAGCGGATTTCGTCGACGGCTTCCAGAGCGACGTCATAAGGAACGCCGGCAAACGTCTCGCCTTTGTCGAAGGCCTCGCCGTTACGATTGAAAAGGCGATGGTCATTGGCCGCAAACGTCGTCTCGCGCGTCATTTTTCCGGTGAGCAGGCCCGACGCAAGAGGCACCCGGACGATAACGGCGACTCCTCGCTCACGAGCTTCCTGAATGAAGCGGGCAGGCCTTTGCCTGAAAATGTTGTAGATGATCTGTACCGATTTCACGCCCGGATATTCGATCGCTTTCAGACCTTCTTCGACTTTCTCGACCGACACACCGTAGCTGCTGATCTTTCCCGCTGCGACCATGCGGTCCATTGCATCGAAAACCTCTGGCCGGTAATACACCTCGGTCGGTGGACAATGAAGCTGGACGAGATCGAGCCGCTCCATCTCCAGGTTCTTCAAGGACCGGTCGACAAAAGCATTCAGATTCGCTGCGGTGTAGCCTTGCGCCACGTGCGGGTCCAGTCGCCGACCAGCCTTGGTCGCAACGAAGGGTCGCGGTCCTGAGCGTTCCTTCAGCACGTCCGCGATGATCCGCTCCGAGCGGCCGTCGCCGTAAACGTCCGCGGTGTCAATGAAGGTCGTACCGCTATCGAGCGCTGCGTGCAGAGCCGCCTTTGCATCGCTCTCGGCGACGTCGCCCCATGAACCTCCAATGGCCCACGCGCCAAAGCCGATTTCAGAGACGCTCTTTTCTGCGTGTCCGAACTTCCGTTCTTTCATCTTGATTCTCCGTTCATGGCATGAGTTGTCCGCCGTTGACCTCGATGATCTGCCCCGTGATGTACCCCGACATGGCGGGAGACGCGAGGAACAGGAACGCCCCGACGCACTCCTGCGGCAGGCCTTCTCTGCCCATCGGCACCGTGGCGGTCTGCGACGCCCAGATTTCCGGCGGCGTGTATTTGTCGTGGAACGGCGTCTGTATGAGTCCGGGTGCTACCGCGTTGACCCGGATTCCGTCGTTTACAAATTCTTTTGCGTGGCCACGGGTCAAACTGCTGACGAAGCTTTTTGACGCCGCGTAAAGCACCGCTCCTGCGCCGCCGCCGGTACGTGCGGCAACGGACGAGGTATTGATGACGTAACCACGTGATTCCTTCAGAAAGGGATGGGCAGCCGAGGTTGCTTCCCAAACCGACCTTGCGTTCAGATTGACGACGCGTTCGAAGTGGCTGGCCGAGGCGCCTATAGATGCCAGCCGACCTAACATGGCGCCGGCGTTATTGATGAGCCCATTGAGCCCGCCTAGCAGTTGCGCCGCTTCCTTCACAACTCTCGATGCTTCGCCCGGCTCGCTGACGTCGCCCTGGACAAGATGAATGCGCTCCGGCCACTCCGCACGCAGCGCTTGCGCAGCCGCTTCGCTCTCGTTGAAATGCGCGACCACGTGCGCGCCTTGAGCGGCAAATGCGCGAACAACAGCCGCTCCAATTCCAGTCGACCCGCCCGTGACGAGAACTCTCGTATCTTTCAGATCGCCGATCTGTATTTGTTCAAGTCCATGCATGGAATTTCCTCCGAATGGATAAACATGAGCGGGGCATACGCCGCAGCGCTCCGGGTTCTCGACGAAGAAAATGATTACATACCGTAGAATGAAGCGGATTCACTGGAACGATGAACGGCATTCATCATGGCAAAGAACGACCGGATCGATTTTGCGGACTTAAGGCTGTTTCTTGCGATAGTCAGGTGCCGGAGTTTCCGGCTGGCTGCGATTGAACTCGGGCAGACGCCGTCTGCAGTCAGTCACGCGATGCGGCGGCTGGAAGACCGCCTCGGCGCAAAACTGCTGAACCGGACGAGCAGGGCGGTTTCGCCCACGGAGGCGGGGCTCGATCTCGCTTCCCGGCTGGAAGAAGGCTTCAATCAGATCGGTTCGGCTCTCGAGAGTTTTGAAGCGCCCGGTACCGCGCGACTCGGCTCTTTACGTCTGAATGTTTTCGCGGATGCCGCCCACTTGCTGATCGCACCGGCATTGCCGGAATTCGCACGCCTGTGTCCCGAAGTGCAGCTTACCGTGGTGGTCGATAACCGGCCGATCGACATCGTTGCAGAAGGATACGACGCCGGCATTCGCTACGGTCATCACGTTCCCGAAGACATGGTTGCAGTGCCGCTTACCGGCCCGCAGCGATGGGTGATGGCCGCGTCGCCCGCATACCTGAAGAAACACGGCACTCCTCGTCACGTCAGCGAACTGGCCGATCACAACTGCCTTCAGCTTTTGCTCGGTGACAATTCGAGCTACCGTTGGGAATTGAGCGTAGCAGGTAAAACAACCCCGATCCGAGTGCCCGGGTCGATCACGATCAACGATACTGCCACTACGATTAGCGCGTGCAAGGCGGGAATGGGCATAGCGTATCTGCTCGAGGCTCGAATCGCCGATGAACTGGCGCGGCGTACCCTGAGGGTTGTGCTCGCCGACCATGCGTGCGCTGAGGACCCACTCCACATGTACTACAGTGGTCGTCGATACAACCACCCGGCGTTGCTTAGCTTGATCAATATCATCCGGAAACAGCAGTCACTCGCGAAGATTTCAAGGTCGCGCGAGTAAGCCGGACCGGGGCCGCTAATTGCTGCGCTGAAGGGGCGCTCAGCTTACACGGTACTCACGCAAGTGCGCTGCGTCCGCAATGCACTTAGCACGGCGTCCACGACCCGCTCGACGCCGGGCCAGTTTTTTTCGTGTTGGCCTTCGATATAGACCTCCGGTGACACGCTCTTGTAGTGTTCCGGGTAGCCCCAGATCGCATCGTGAACCGTTGGCCTCGTGATGCTGCCGCCGAGCACTGCGACCGTTGGCCGGTGGAACGCAGCAGCCACATGCATCAGCATCGAGGAGTTTGTCAGGACGGCATTTGCATTTTCGGCGAGCGCAAAGACCGTTCGCATCGGCACGTCGCCGGTGACCGAACGCACTGGGACATTGGGTCCCGCGGCGACGATCGCTTCATTGGCGCGCGCCTTGTCGGCCTCGCTACCAACTATAAGAATCTCGCAGCGGTCGCCGGACCGTTGCAATGTGGACGCAATCTGCGAGAGCGCTGCCCCAAACTGCCGGGGATCCCAAGCCTTGGTGGGAACACCCGCTCCGACGCCGACCAGCACTCGCCATGTCGAGCCCGCTTCCGGGGAGTGATTTGTCCAGATCCTCTTGGCGCTTGCTCGTTCGGCTGCCGTGAGGAAAAGCTGAGGTCGAGCGTCGGGCAGCTCCGTTGCGCCGAGCAGCTCAGCTTGCGCGAGCGCGGCGCGGCCGGATTGGCGGCGCGCAAAGTCAATGTAAGCGTGACACCCGCTGTGGCCGCCGCGATAGCCGCGCACGCCGATGCGATATCGCACACCAAGCCGCATCATCAGAAGCGCCCCCATATAACTGCCGAGGACGTCGATTCCGACGTCAAACCCGCCCCGCTTGCGCAGCGCGGCGACCTGCGGCGATTTCAGCAGGAAACGCACGACGTCACCGGGTGAGCGGTTCTCGACGATCTTGTTGTTCCATGGTGCGTCGATCTCGACGATTTCATCGACGAACGGATTGTTTTCCAGAATCGGACGCCCCCAACTGCCGATGCCGGCAACGATTCGGGTGGCCGGGAAGCGTTTTTTGAGCGCCTCGAAGATCGGTGTCGCACTCAGCAATTCCCCAAAATCGTTCGGTCGAAGGACAAGAATTTCACGCGGCGTACTGCGACGAGGGTCATGCCGGGACGGGGTCAAGCGGCCAATCATCCAGACCGGGAATTCAGTAAGCAAGCTTTTCCATTCCATTGCATATCCACGAGATGAGGTGAGTGCCGAGCCGCGCGCAGCGACGCACCGAGTGTGCATGGAAGGAGGTGCCCGGTCTGTGGGCCGCCATACGAAACTGGCGCGTCGCGAGCGCTCGCCGGTATGGCGCGTTCGCGAGCTCGCAGCTTTCCGTCGCCGGTGTTGAGCCCGGCGGACTTCAGTTCACGGGTTTTCTTCCTGACGCAACGTCAAGACGCGTACACCGTTTTGGGCTTGCCCTCTTGCAGCACCAGGCCGGTTCGCGGCTTTCCCCAATGCAGCACCTGAGGAGGCTCGTGCATTTCGCGTCCGATGCCGTGTCCGCAATACTTCTCTTACGACGTGGCGCCCGACTGGGCGAAGAACGCTGCCTCCCTGAGGCCAACGGCACGACAATGACCAACGCCCTCGGTTTCCCGAAGCCGCGCAACTGCACGCAACGCATGGTCAACGATCGAAGAAAACGGCCAGGGCTGGTCATCTTGCCTCGATGCCAAACTTCCTCGTGCCGCGACTCAACATCGCTATCGGCGGTATCAGTGCAACGGCGTCAGGCAGAGCATCAAGCGCTCTCAGACGGTGACAACCCGAAGCAATAGCCACCTGACAAGACTCGCTGTACCGTGGCTCAGTAGCCGCCGAATCTGCGTCCCCCGAGCGGGAACGACGCGACAGCGACGTCGAGGGCTCAAACGGCCAATGACCCGCCGTCCACGAACAATTCAACGCCCGCGATATAGCTGCTCTCGCTCGACGCCAAAAAGAGCACGGCGCGCGCGACTTCATCCGGCTGGCCCAGACGCCCCAGCGGCACCAGCTGGTTCAGCATATCTTCGACCCCCGGCCGCGCATCGAGGTAGCTTCGCATCGGGCTAGTCTCGGTCCCGCCCGGCGAGACCACGTTCACGCGAATGCCTCGCTCTTTCAGGTCGGTCGTCCAGCTTCGCGCAAACGACCGCACAGCCGCCTTGCTTGCGTTGTAGAGCGACTGGCCAGGAAAGCCTTTGCTGCCAGCCACCGAGCCATTGAGGACGACAGCGCTACCCGACGAAAGCAGCGGCAAGGCCTTCTGCACAGTGAAGAGCATGCCGCGCACGTTGAGGCCGAAAAGCCTGTCGAAACCCTCCTCGTCAATAGTGCCCAGCGGACGCGGTTCCACTTCGGCAACGCCTGCATTTGCGAAGACCACGTCGAGCCTGCCCTGATCGCGCTGGATGCGCTCATACAGTCGATCAAGGTCGGCGAGGTTACTCGCGTCCCCCCGAACGCCCACGGAACCATTGCCGATTTCTTGTATTGCCTCGTCCAGTCGACTTTGCCTGCGCCCCGTAATGTAGACTCGCGCGCCTTCCTTTGCGAAAAGCCTGGCGCTCGCAAGGCCAATGCCCTCGCTGCCGCCGGTGATCGCCACAACCTTGTTCTCGAATCGCTTTGCCATATGCTCCCCTTTGTGTAAGTGGATGATTGCTCCACTTAGTATATGGAGGCATTATCCACTTATCAACAGAAATCAAGGCAAAGATGAACAGAAAGTGTTCTACGACCGACGAAGCACCGCTGCGCGCCGATGCAGCCCGGAACCGGGAACGCATTCTCGACGCGGCGGAAGCGCTATTTCTCGAACGCGGCGCCGAGGTTTCGCTTGACGATATCGCGAGGCGCGCCAACGTTGGTATCGGCACGCTCTACCGCCGTTTCCCGACGCGCGACGCGCTCCTCGCCGCGGCCAGTGATGCGCGCCTGCTGTCGCTTGCCGAAGCAAGCCGCGCACGCGATGGCAAGCTCGAACCGATCGCTTCCATACGCGCCTTCGTCAAAGAGCTCGTGAACCACGCGAACCACTATCGCGGGCTAGCTGCGTTGCTCGGAACGGTTTTGCAGGAAGGGACTCCTGGCTGCCGCGCCGGCAGGGAAGAAGGACGCCGGCTGCTCGAGCGGGCCCAAAAGGCGGGGGCGGTTCGAAAGGACGTCTCCATCGACGATCTCGTGTGTGTAGTGACGGCGATCGCTCTCGCCGTCGAGCAAGGCGGCGCAACCAGGTCGCGCGTCACCCACCTGGTTGACCTCTTCTTCGACGGCATGGGCAATACCTGAGCGCGGCACCAGCGACGTCCTGACGGTAGATCATGCTCTTCAGGCTGCCGTGCGGAGCTGAGCTGCAACGGCGCACGATGCGAGTTCATGCATGCGGTTGATAGCATGTCTGGGAGGCGCGCGAGCACGTAGCGTAGATGCGCCTCAGGATCGATGCCGTTGAGTTTTGCGGTGGCAAAGGCTGTAGACCGGGGCGGCACGTTCGCCGCCGGAGTCTGCGCCAGGGAACACATAGTTGCGGGGTCAACCGCCACCCGCGTAACGGGCGCTCGACTGGTTGATTGTCGACCTCCAACTGCCCGTCATCGCAATAGCGTGTGAGCGCTTTCCATCGTTTCAACGCATATAGGATCGCCTGACTCGTGTCCGCAGCAAGGAACCGGCGGCGCTACATTTCAGTTCCAGGTAACTGGGTACGCAGACCAGCGCTGACAGTTGCATTGTTCACTCAGGGGAGCTGGTGGCTCACGCGAGCGCAGCACACAAGCCCGCTTCACTCGATGAGCACCAGGGCCACGCGGTCCCGCATCGAAGATCAGTCGGCGGGCAGGTTCGACCGTGCTGGTTCGTTGGCCATGCCCTCGGCGAGCTTGCCCATCAGGCGCACCAGCTCATCGAGGTCCTTGCGAGACCAATCGTGGAACAGGCTTAGCGCCATAGTCTCGCGGGCGGCATCGAGGGCGTCGGTTGCCGACTTTCCTCGCGGAGTGATAATCGCCTCGCGCACGCGCTTGTCCGCCGAACCGGCGCGACGCTTGACGAGGCCGAGTTCTTCCAGTCGCGCGACCTGGCGACTGACCGTAGTGTAATCGCGGCCAACCCTCGCTGCGAGATCGACGACCCCGATCGGTCCCTTGCGCTCGACGAAGACGAGCAGAGGAAAGAGCGCACGCTCAAGCGTCAAACCCGCCAATGCCAGTAACTCCTCGTCCCTTTCCGGCCGGTTCATCACGGAGACGATTTCGAGCAGCGATGCATGCAGGGAGGGAAGCAGCGCCTTAATATGTGCATTATGCACTTTATTTGTTGACACCAGTCGAGTCCTCGTTAATATGTGCATTATACACATTGGAGGTTCGAATGAAGGATCAAAGCCTGTCGGCAGTCCTGATTTGCGGTGCCGGCGCCGCCGGCCTGACCCTCGCCATCGACCTGGCGAGACGAGGCGTGCCGTTCCGGCTGATCGACAAACTGGACCGTCCGTTCGCGGGCTCGCGCGGCAAGGGCATCCAGCCGCGATCACAAGAAGTATTCGAGGACCTCGGGGTGCTCGACCGGCTTGTTGCCGCTGGCGGCGTCTACCCGCCGCCGCGTACATATAACGATGACGGCAGTTACACCGATACGCCCTTCGAAATCGAACCGCCGACGCCGGCCGAGCCGTACCATATACCCCTCATGCTCCCGCAGTTCCTGACCGAGCGACTGCTGCGCGAGCGCCTCGCCGAGCTTGGCGGCCGCGTCGAGTTCGGCTGCGAACTGGTCGGCCTCGAGCAGGATGAGGACGGCGTCGTCGCGCGTCTTGTCAGTCGTGCCGGTGAGGAGATGATCCAGGTTCCGTATCTGGTAGCGGCCGACGGTGGACGCAGCTTCATTCGCAACGCGCTCGGCATTGACTTTCCCGGCAAAACGCTGGGAGTGCGTGCGATGGTGGCTGATGTCGATCTGGTAGGGCTGAACCGCGACGCGTGGCATCAGTTTCATGCCGGCGACATGCGGCGGTTGATGTCGGTCTGCCCGCTCGCCGGGACCGATCTATTCCAGATTCAAGCCGCAATCTCGCCGGAAGGCGAAGTGGACCTCTCCATCGACGCGCTCAACGCCATGGTGTCGGAGCGATCCGGACGCGTCGATATCCATGTTCAGTCGGTGTCGTGGGCCTCGGCGTATTCGATGAGCGCCCGCCTGGCGGACCGCTACCGCGTCCGTCGCATATTCCTGATCGGCGATGCCGCGCATGTCCACCCACCCACTGGCGGTCAGGGACTCAATACGAGCGTTCAGGATGCTTATAACCTCGGCTGGAAGCTGGCGGCGGTGCTAGGCGGCGCTCCCGATAGGCTACTCGATACATACGAGCAAGAGAGACGGCCGGTGGCGCAAGAGATGCTGGGCCTCTCAACCCGGCTGCTCGAAGCGCAGAAGCGCGGCTCTATGCGCCGCGGACGCGAAGTCCATCAGCTCGACATCGGTTATCCAGAGTCGGCGCTCACCTTCGAGCCGTCATCACGGCCCGGCATCCTGCTCGCGGGCGACCGGGCGCCGGACGCGCCGCTGCGTGGGGCGGCTGGTTGTCCCCGACGCCTGTTCGATCTGTTCGCCGGTGCGCACTGGAGCCTCATTGGCTATGAAACGACCCGCGAAATCGTAGCCCCCCGAAGCAACCTCCACATCCATCACGTCGGAGCCGGACACGAGCTTTCAGACGACGGCGGCCATCTGCGCGACGCCTATGACCTTGCACCTGGCGAGTGGGTGCTGGTTCGGCCTGATGGTTATGTCGGCGCGATCTTCCGCTCCGACGAAGCCGTTGCGCTCGAAAGCTATCTCGGGGAGGTCGGCTTGGTGTGTCGACCGAACCGTCATGGCTAAGCCGGCGACAGTATGCGCAGATGTCCGTGCCGGCAAGGTTGGGCGCCGTGAAGCCCTGCGCACCCACGGGCTGTCAAACCTGTTGCAGATGTGGTCACCGCAATATGACCGGGGACGTGAACGAGGAGGTTGCTGCGGCCAGCGTGGTGCCGGAGTATGAGGCGAAGATTGCTGCGCTCGAAAGGAACGTCGGGCAACTGACGATGAAAGTTGACCTCCTCGAAAAAACGCCGCGCCTGCATCTCGTGATGCGACAACGAGAGCTTATCGATCAAGGTGCTGCGCTCAGCCCTTCAGCGTAGCCCCGAACCGGTCTGTCCAAGCGTGTCGCTCACGAGCCGCCTGAACCACCGATGTCCGGCATCGTTGTGATGCCGCGCGTGCCAGAACTGCTGCACCGTGAGATCGGGCAGGGCGATCGGCAACGGGAACACATCGACGTTCGCGAGCCGCGCGAACAGTTCCGCGAGTTCATCCGGCACAGCGGCAACGAAATCCGATGTCGCGACGAGACTCGGCACCGCGAGCAGATAGGGGACGTCGACACCCACCTTCAGCTTCGCGCCCAGCCGCCGCAATTCTTTTTCAAGCAGTTGATTCGTCAGCGCCAGCGTGCCCGCGACGACATGCTTGCGCGCAACGAACTCATCGAGCGACATGCGGACCTTCCGCCGTCGCGTGCCGCCCTTTACGATGCCGACGAGCGAGCGCCGGAACAGCGGCTGCTGATGCAGGTTCTCGCCCATTTTGCCGAGATAGCCGACCGCGAGATCGAGCGCGCCGTCCTGCAGCGCGCCGGCGAGTTCGAGCGAAGGCAACTGGATCGGCTTCAACACGGCGTTCGGCGCCCGCTCTCGCAGCGCCGCCAGCAGACGCGGCAGCAGCACGATCACGCCCATGTCGCTGAGACACACGGAAAACGCGCGCGTGGTGGTCGCGGCATCGAAGGCCTTCGCGCTCCAGATCTCTTCCTGCACCACCGTGAGCACATGCGCGACGCCCTCGACGAGCCGCTCGCCCACAGGCGTCGGCGCCATCACGGAGCCCGCGCGCACGAACAGATCGTCCCCAAAAAGCGTACGCAGTTTTCCTAGCGCGTGGCTCACGGCGGGCTGTGTGAGCCCGAGACGGTCGGCGGCGCGCGACACGCTCCGCTCTTCGTCGAGCGCCTGCAGCACGTACAGAAAGTTCAGGTCGGGCGTCTGCATGTATGAATCGAATTCATTCCGGATATGAAAGTCATTGTATAGATTTATACAGTCAACGCGTTTAACTTCGCATCAGGCTTCACTAAAAACAGGAGACGGAAGTGCTGGATTGCGAAGTCATCATCGTGGGCGGGGGCCCCGTCGGGCTGTTTCTCGCCGCCGAACTCGGGCAGCGCGGCGTGAGCGTCGAACTGTTCGATGCGAAGCCTGGGACCAGTCGCCATCCCGCCGCCAACGCCAACAGCGCACGGACGATGGAGCACTTCCGGCGCATCGGCATTGCGTCGAAGGTGCGCTCGCTCGGCTTGCCCGCGGACTATGCGCCGGACGTCGCGTACTTCACGTCGATCGCGGGCCACGAGCTGGCGCGGCTGCATCAGCCCGCCTCGCGCGATGCCATCGAATGGGCCAAGGGGCACGCCTTCACCTGGCCGACGCCGGAGCCGCCGCATCGCTGCTCGCAGCTCTATGTGGAGCCCGTGCTCCTCGATGCGGCGCTCAAGGCCGGATGCGGCGTGCACTTCGCGTCACGCGTCCTGGACTTGTCGCAAGGCGGTGATTCGGTCACCGCCACGGTGGAACTCGATGCCACCGACACGCGTCCCGCTGCGACGCGCACCGTGACGGCGCGCTATCTGATCGGCTGCGACGGCCCGCGCAGCTTCGTGCGCAAATCGCTCGGCATTCGTCTGGAAGGCATGGCCGGTGAGAAGCGCGAGTTCATGGGCGGGCAGATGGACGCGGTCTATTTCTACGCGCCGGAGATCTATCGCCGCAGCGCGCACGCTCCCGCCTGGCAGTACTGGACCTTCAGTCCGCGGCAGCGCGCGCTCATCATCGCGGTCGATGGAGCGGGTCATTTCATCATGAATGTGCAGTTGCGCGACGGCGAAGTGGCCGACGACGACACCGTGAGCCGTCGCATCGCCGAGGCGATCGGCGCGGACATTCCGTTCGTCGTGAAGAGCAGTTCGACGTGGACGGCGGGCTTCGCTCTGGTTGCGGAGCGCTTCGTGGACCAGCGCGTCTTTCTCGCCGGCGACGCCGCGCATCTGTTTACGCCGACGGGCGGCCTCGGCTACAACACGGGCATCGACGACGCAGCGAATCTCGCGTGGAAGCTCGAAGCGATGGTGAAGGGCTTCGCGGGCGCTGCGCTCGGCGCGAGCTACGAAGCCGAGCGCCGCCCCGCTGCCTTGCGCAACACGGCGTTCGCGCGCGGTTTCGCCGACGGCATCGGGCACGTGCGCCTTCCGGCCGTCGCTTACGAAGCGGGCGCGGCAGGCGATGCGGCGCGCGCGGCCATCGGCGATTACCTCGCGTTTCATGCGACGGGCGAGTTCGTCATTCCGGGCGTGCATCTCGGCACCCGCTACGAAGCGTCGCCGCTCGTCAGGACCGAAGAGGGCGCGCCGCCGCCTGACTCCGCGAACCTCTATCTGCCGAGCGCGCGCGCCGGACATCGCGCGCCGCACGTCTGGCTCGCCGATGGCCGCTCGCTCTACGACCGCTTCGGCCAAGGTTTCACGCTGCTCTGCACGAGCGCGAGCGGCGCGTCTTTCGATCACGAAGCCGTGCAGCGCGCCGCGCGCGCGTTCGTGCAACTCGCCGTCGTGCGCATCGACGAACCCGGGGTCGCGCGGGCCTACGACGCCGCGTATGTGCTGATCCGGCCGGACCAGCACGTCGCGTGGCGCGGCAACGCGCTCGATGGCGAATTCGAGGCAGCGGCCTGGCGTACCGCCGGGCACGCGCAGCCAGAGACGGAAGCGGCGCTTGCCGCGCAATAGCCGCAGCGACGCATACGCCATAAAAAACACACTGGAGACGACAATATGCAAGCGCAATCCGTTGCACCCCGAAGTATCGCCGACGCCTCGAAGGCGTCGCCGCTACAGGTGCTCACGCTCTTACTCTGCTTTCTCGTCGTCGCGGCCGATGGCTTCGATGTCGCGTCGGTCGGCTATGTCGCGCCGCTGCTGAAGTCCGAATGGTCGCTCACGCCGGCGCAGCTCGGTCCGATCTTCGGCGCGGGCCTGTTCGGTCTCACGGTCGGCAGCTTTCTTTTCGGGCCGCTCGCGGACCGGATCGGGCGCAAGCGCGTCATCACGATCTCGCTGGTCCTGTTCGGCATCGGCAGCCTCGCATGCGCCTATGCGCCGTCGGCGGGATGGCTCGTCGCGCTGCGCTTTCTGACCGGCGCGGGACTCGGCGGCGCGATGCCCAACTCGATCACGCTCTCGTCCGAGTTCAGCCCGCCGCGCGGCCGCGCGATGCTCGTCACGCTGATGTTCTGCGGCTTCACGCTCGGTCTCGCGGGCGGCGGCGCGGTCGCGTCGCTGCTCCTGCCGGGCTTCGGATGGCAAGGCGTGTTCGTATTCGGCGGCGTGTTCCCGCTGCTGCTCGCGCCTGTCATCTGGTTGTGGCTGCCCGAGTCGATCCGTTTCATGGCGGGCAAGCCGCGCTATGCGAAGGAAGCGCGCCGCGTGATGGAGCGCCTGACCGGCGACGCCGACACGCCCTTCGAAGCCGTCGCGCCCGAAGACGCGAAGCGCGGAGACCGGCAAGAAAGCGCGGTCGGCGTGCTGTTCTCCGCGCAGTATCGCGCGGGCACGCTGCTGCTGTGGCTCGCGTTCTTCTGCACGCTCTGGGTCTACTACCAGGTGAGCAGCTGGCTGCCGACGGTCATCACGAGCGCGGGCATCGACGCATCCCACGCGGCGCGCGTCGGCGCGATGCTGCCGCTCGGCGGCACGGTCGGCTCGCTCGTCAACGCACGGCTCATGGACCGCATGAATCCGTTCTTCGTGCTGACCGGCTCGTATGCGATCGCGGCGTTCGCGATTGCGCTGATCGGCTTCGCGATCGGCGATCCGCTGCTCGTCTACATCACCGTGTTCATGGCCGGCTTCGGGCTCTCGGGCGCACAGACCGGGGCGAACGTGCTGGTCGCCGGTTTCTATACGACCTCGGCGCGCGCGACCGGCGTGAGCTGGGCGCTCGGCGTCGGGCGCATCGGCTCGATCATCGGCTCGATGACGGGCGGCGTGCTGCTCGTTGCGTTTCACTCGCTGACGACGGCGTTCGCGGTGTTCGCCGCGCCGGTCGTCATCGCCGGACTGGCGATGCTCGTGAATGGCTGGATGTATCGCGTGAGGAACGCCTCGCAGGCGTGACTGCACAACTCAGTTTCTCTGCAAAAAAGGATCAAGACATGCGGCTGGTGAATTTCATGAACGATGGACGCGCCACGCTCGGCGTGCGCGATGGCGACGACGTGCGCGTGCTCGGCAGCGAGCCGCTGGAATCCGTGCTGGCGCGCGGCGTCGATCTGGTCGAATGGGCGCGTGCGAACGCCACCGAAGAGAAGCTGCCGATGGCGGGCCTGCAACTGCTGCCGCCGCTGCAGCGTCCGCCGAAGATCCTGTGCGTGGGCCTCAACTTCGCCGATCACACGAAGGAAAGCAACTACGAGCAGCCGGCGTACCCGACGCTCTTCCTGCGCGTGAACACGAGCCTCGTCGCGCACGATCAGCCGATGATCCGGCCGGCCGTCGCCGACTCAGAAGGGCTCGACTTCGAAGGCGAGATCGCGGTCGTGCTCGGCAAAGGCGGCCGTCATATCGCGAAGGACGATGCGCTCGATTGCGTCGCGGGCTATGCGCTCTTCAACGACGGCTCGGTGCGCGAGTATCAGTTCAAGACGCCGCAATGGACCGTCGGCAAGAATTTCGACGCGACCGGCGCGTTCGGTCCGGATCTCATCACGCCCGACGAGCTTCCTGAGGGCATCAAGGGATTGCTGCTGGAAACGCGCGTGAACGGCAAGGTGGTGCAGTCCGCGAACACCGACGAGATGGTCTTCGACGTGGCCTCGCTCATCAGCATCATCAGCGAGGCGATCACGCTCGAGCCGGGCGACGTGATCGTGTCAGGCACGCCGTCGGGTATCGGCTGGGCGCGCACGCCCAGGCTCCTGATGAAGGCGGGCGACGTTTGCGAAGTGAGCGTCGAGCGCATGGGCACGCTGCGCAACGTCATCGCGGACGAGCAGCCGCGCTGAGACATGGAGGCCGACATGGCAGAACCGAGACCGTCACCGCCGCATGCGAGTGTGCATTCGATCGATCACTTCGCGCTCAACGTTCCCTCGATCGCCGATGCGGAGCGTTTCTACACCGCGTTCGGGCTCGATGTCGCGCGTGGGGACGCGGGCGAGCTCGAACTGCGCGCCGCGGATGGCCGGCGCTGGGCGCGCATTCTTCCCGCGGCGGGCAAGTCGCTCGCGTACCTGAGCTTCAACTGCTTCGACTATGATCTCGACACGCTGCGCGCTCAGACGCGTGCGGCTGGGGCAGGGTTCGTCGCGGGAGACGGCATCGGCTTCTGGTTCCACGATCCCGACGGCAATCTGATTCAGGTAAAGGCGGGACCGAAGACCAGCCCATCATCAAAGACGCCGCACGGGATCGAAGGAACGCCGGCGGACCGGCGCGGCAACTGCGCGCGATCCGCCGTGAAGCAGGTCCGTCCGAACCGGCTCTCGCACGTACTGCTGTTCTCGCCCGACGTGCCGCGCGCGCTCGACTTCTACAGCGCAGCGCTGGGCCTGCGTCTTTCCGACAGATCGCTCGACATCATCGCGTTCACGCATGCGCCGCACGGCAGCGATCATCACCTCGTCGCGTTCGCGAAGAGCAGCGCGCGCGGCTGGCATCACGCGGCGTGGGACGTGGACGACGTGAACCGCGTCGGCGAAGGGGCCGCGCAGATGGCCGCCGCCGGCTTCGCGAAAGGCTGGGGCACGGGACGCCATGTGCTCGGCTCGAACTACTTCCACTACGTCGAAGATCCCTGGGGCTCGTTCTGCGAGTACTCGGCAGACATCGACTTCATCTCGGCGGGACACACGTGGGCGGCCGGCGATTTCGCGCCGGAGGATTCGCTTTACCTGTGGGGACCGCCCGTGCCCGACAACTTCATACGCAACACCGAGGCGTGAAGCCTCTCGCATCACGACAAAACGAAAACAGGACGGAGACATGAAGCAAAAGATGATGGCGGCGGCGGGCGCGCTCGCGCTCAGCTGCGGCGCGCACGCGCAGAGCAGCGTCACGCTCTACGGGATTCTCGACACCGGCATCGAGCTCGTCACGCATGCCGGACCCACCGACAACAAGGTCGTGCGCATGCCGGGCATCACCGGTTCGGTGCCGTCCCGCTGGGGACTGCGCGGCACCGAGGATCTCGGCGGCGGGTACGTGGCGATCTTCACACTGGAGAACGGCTTCAACGTGCGCTCCGGCGACATGAATCAGGGCGGGCGGCTCTTCGGCCGTCAGGCGTGGGTTGGCGTGTCGAGCCGCTTCGGCACGCTGAGCTTCGGGCGCCAGTACACGATGAGCTACTGGGCCATCGTCGATGCCGATCAGCTCGGGCCGGATATCTACGGCGGCGTCGGCTCGATCGATTCGTACATTCCCAATGCGCGCAGCGACAACACAGTCGCGTACAAGGGCACCTTCAGCGGCGTCACGATCGGCGGAACGTATGCGTTCGGCCGCGATTCCGCCGGCACCGGCAACTCGCCCGGACAGGGCACCTGCGCCGGCGCGATTCCCGGCGACTTCAACGCATGCCGACAGTGGTCGGTGCTCCTGCGCTATGACGCGAGCGCATTCGGCGTCGCGGCATCGTACGACGAGCAGCGCGGCGGTCCGGGCGCGGCGGCCAACATTTTCAACGGCACGACGCCGATTCCCCTGACCAACAGCCGCGACAAGGACGCCCGCACGCAAATCAACGGCTATTTCAAGGTCGGCCAGCTGAAGGTGGGCGGCGGCTGGCTCGGACGGCGCGTGGAAACCCTGTCGCCGGCGCTCGCCGATGTGCGTACCGACATCTTCTATCTCACAGGCACGTACTATGTGACGCCGACCGTGGTGCTCGATGGCGGCGTCTATCGCACGATCGACACGCATCAGGACACGCGCGCGACGCTCACCGCACTGCGCGGCACCTATCTGCTCTCCAAGCGCACGGCGGTGTATCTGCAGAGCGGCTACGTGTTCAATAGCGCGAAGGCGCGCTACACGCTGAGCCAGGGCGGCCCGGGCACGACGCCGAACGCGGGCGTGAGTCAGCTCGGCGTGATGGCCGGCATACGGCATTCGTTCTGACGGCTACCACGACACAGGAGACAGTATGAATCGAACCTCGGATCGTTGGATGCGAAGCCGGGCGGCGCTGCTCGCCGTGGCGGGCATCGTGAGCGCATGTGGCGGCAACGACGACGCGCCCGATCCTGCGACGCAAACCCTCGACAATCACGTGACCATCGCGTCGGGCAAGCTGAGCGGGAATGCCGCCGATGCATCGGGCGTCGTGAGCTTCAGGGGCATACCATACGCGGCCGCGCCCGTCGGAAATCTGCGCTGGAAGGAGCCGCGGCCCGCGCCTGCGTGGAGCGATATGCGCGACGCCACGAAGTTCGGCGCGAAATGCTGGGCCGCAGCCCCCTTCGGCGGCGCGATTGCGACCGATGGCGTCAGCGAGGACTGTCTGTTCCTGAACGTCTGGAGCAGCGCGAAGACGCGCGGCGCGAAGCTTCCCGTCATGGTCTATATCCACGGCGGAGGCTTCCAGTTCGGCACGGGTTCCAGCGATTCGCTCGACGGCACCTCGCTCGCGAAGAAGGGCGTGGTCGTCGTCACGATCAACTATCGACTGGGCGTGCTCGGACATCTGTCCCGTCCCGATCTCGACGCCGAATCGGGCGGCCATAAGTCGGGCATGTACGGCATCGAGGATCAGATCGCGGCGTTGAGATGGGTGAAGACGAACATCGCGGCGTTCGGCGGCGACCCCGGCAACGTGACTGTATTCGGCGAATCGGCGGGCGCCCATGCAATCGGTCTGCTGATGGCGTCGCCACTGGCGTCGGGTCTCTTTCATAAGGCGATCGGCGAGAGCGGTGCGTTCTGGGAAAGCGAGCACGGCGAGATGAAGCCCTATGCGGATGCGCAAGCAATGGGCATCGCGCTCGGCAATCGGCTCGGCGCGACCACGCTCGATCAGTTGCGCGCGATACCCGCGCAGCAGTTGCAGAGCGCGACGAACTGGACCTTCGCGACCGATCCTGGCCTGACGAACTTCTCGCCGCTCGTCGACGGTTATGTGCTGCCTGAAAATCCTTACGTGCGTTTCATGAACGGGCGGCAGAACGACGTGCCGATTCTCGTCGGCTGGAACAGCGACGAAGCAGCTGCATTCGCCAACCGCGCGTTGCCGCATCAGACGGTACAGGCGTTCACCGATGCCGCCGCCCGCGAGTTCGGCGCGGCGAACCTTCCGGCCTTCCTGCAGGCGTATCCGGCGGGCTCGCCCGAGCAGGCGGCGAAGTCCGCGCTGGCGCTGATCGGCGATCAGGTGATCAAGTATCAGACGTGGGGCTGGGCCACGCAGCAATTGCGCACAGGGCGTTCGCCCGTGTATGTCTACCACTTCGAGCAGGCCTCGGCGTACAACCCCGTCGCGACTCACGCGACGGAGGTGCCCTATGTCTTCGGCAACCTAGCGCCCGCGAACGGCGTGGGTCCAGGCAGTCAGGATCTCACCGTGTCCGACGCGATGCAGTCCTACTGGACGAACTTCGCCCGCACCGGCGATCCAAACGCGTCCGGCCTGCCTCAGTGGCCGCGCTATGCGGGCTCGGGAAGCCAGACGATGCGCCTCGGCGCCGTCATGCAGGCGGGTGCCGAGGAGGGGACGGCGCGATATCGGTTTCTCGACAGTTTCAGGGTCGATGGGGTGATCGCAGTTAGTGCGCCTTGAGCGTGGTAGAGCGCGGCATCGGGCCAACAGCACGGTCCGGTTCCGTTCGGGGGCGTTCAACCGGCGGCAGGACGTCGGCGAGCTGATCGCCGCTGGCATCGCCGGGTGCGTCGAGAAGCCGGATTGGGCGGACGCGCTTTTCAGGCGGGCGGGGTCTACGTGCCGCGCTTGTTCTTCTATGCGAGTCCGCAGCCGGCCGCCGACGCACACGAGCGCACAAGCGCCCCAAACGCCGATATTGATGCGCAGGCGCATCTTACGCCGCGGCAGATCGATGTGCTCGAGCTGGACGTGGCCGAGGCCACGGTCAGGACACATCTCACGACGATCTTCAAGACGCTCAATGTTGGAAGCCGCGGGGAAGCGAGCGGCTACCATCACGCACGGCCAGGCTTTCGATCTGCTCGAATCATGTCGATCGACGCCGATGCCCGCGGCTCGCCTTCGCATGGAGCCTGGCGGTGCCTGGCATTACGCGCTGGATGCCGGTCGTCTTCCCGAAAAAACCGCGAACTGGCGGAGGGAAGTTCTAAGAGGGCGACTGAATAGCAAGGGGCGCAAGTAGCGGATCACGACCGGTGTTAGAGGCCCGTGGACCTGCGTCACTTTCTTAAACGCGAAGGGAGAAAGTTTCAACGTTCGCTTCAAGCGACGGCTCGCCAATAAAAAACCCCTGTCCGTCGATGTCAGGCAGAGTTTGGGCCCAGCGATACTGCTCCACAGTTTCGAGACCCGTCAGCACTACGCGTTTCCCATGATTCTGTGCCAACCGCACGAGAGACTCAATCATTCTTCGCGATTCGTCGTTGACGAGGACATGCTCCATGAGCGATCGGTCAAATTTCACTATGTCCACCGGCAACTGCTGGAGGAGAGTAAATGAATTGAAACCGGCCCCACAGCCATCGAGAGCTACGCGCGCGCCTGTACTTCGCACGGCCTGGATTGCATCGACAAGCCAGTCTAGTTGACCGGGATGAACTACGTCGGTAAGTTCTATCTCGAAGTTTGCCGGGCACACGCGAAGTGACGTAAGCATCGCCTCGATTTTGCCTGGCAGATCTTTTTGACCTAGTTCGACGGCGGACAGGTTTATGGAAAGACCGAGCGTGTTGTGGCCTGCCGCTCTCCATTGTGCAAGTGTCTGCGACGCCCGGACTAGAAGCCTGTCTGTGAAACGACCTGCAAGATGCGAATCTTCCATCACGCTCACGAAATGCATAGGCTCGAGCACGTCGCCCCGTGGATGTTGCCACCTGATCAAACATTCGAAACCGCAGAGCCTGTTGTTCTGCAAATTGACCTTCGGTTGAAGAACGAAAAAGAATTCGTCTTGCGCTAGTCCGCGCTCCACGTCTTTAAAAACAGAACAAGCAGGCATGTGCATTATCTAAACTGGTAGCATTGATTTTTACATTGTTGGCCGATACTGAGGGAGCGGCTATAGTCGCGCGCTAGTGCAATGCTCCTTGCACTTCACGAACCTGTGATTAATCTCCCCGAGCCAGGTAATCTGGTCTTATAAGGGAGTCCTGATAGTAAGTCAAGTTTAAAAAACTATTTAACTGAATCACCGCTTATTATTTAACGAGACCAAAACGTCGCGCTTTGCCGTTAGGTGAACTATCCTGGTGCAGGCCGGTTCTGGCGTGTCGAGGGGACGAGCCGGACGTCCCACGTATTGCGCCAACGGTGCATCCGTTCGCAAACGAGGGCGGCTTGGTTGCGGATCCGTCGGCATTCGTCACAATTGTTGACATTTGCCGTACGCGTGCAGTCCTAGACCCTCCGTACAATCATCTCGCGGTAAAGTAGTATCCGCCGCGCATATTCCGGACCATCACGGCATCGGGATGCGGGAGAACGATTTTTCCGGAGAACGTTTTGGGCAATTTTCAGAAACGAGATCACCGTTGTGTATCTATTCAATTGCGGTTTTTTGTCTCTGGCGCGACACAGGCGGCGCGGGAAAAAGCGACGTAAAATCCATTGAATTTTAATGGCAAAAAATATCAAGCGATTGAAAATAATGGAAGCAACAAACGACAATGAATCAAGGGCGCGAGAACGCAAGTTGCCTGGTCAAGATTGCTTGCCGGTTTAGCCACGCTGGAAGACGTATTTATCGATTTGTAGCGAATTTATGCTTGAGAAGACGTCCGGAGTGGATTGGACACTGGTTGTGTTTTCTTATTGTGCTTCTATCGCTATGCCTTGGGGTTTGTGTAACCCCTTTTTTTCACCGCCTGGATCTGCAGTTGTTCGACGTTGAATCTAAATTTGCCCACCGTGTCCTGGCAAAGAAGATCGTTGTAGTCGCAGTCGATGAACGGACAATCGACGCCATAGGTCAATGGCCATTAAGCGCGGCGACACAAGCGGATCTGATCGATCGATTGACGGACAGCAGGGTGTCCGCAGTGGGCTTCGACTTTATGCCTCGAGCCGCTGGCGACTCTGCCGGCAGTGTAGCGCTCGGCAATGCGATGAGACGGAACGGAAAGATAGTGACGAAGTTGCTACCCGCGGAATACTGCGATGATCACAAGGGAAGTTTCGCCACCAGGGGAACGTTGGCCGGTAATGCGGCGGGCCAAACGGAAGTTGATCGCGACCTCGATGGCCTTGTACGAAGCTTCCCATTGTTCGGGCAAGGCGTGTGCCCGCGTTGGCATATGTCCGCGCTTGTGGCTGCGCTGGCAGGGTTCACCGGGCCTTCGTCTGCACTGTATAGGGCCGCCTCCGCGACCAGTCGGTCTAATAGATTCAACGCCTACCTGCCGCTCGACAATGTGCCCACATACGAAAAATATTCGTACGTCGATGTTCTCCGTGGGCAGGTGCCGGAGAAGGCTCTCGAGGGCCGCATCGTACTCGTCGGCGTAACGGCCGAGGCTCTCGCGGCACATCTGGCGACACCGGCGGTTCGGAATCCCGCAATAGCTGGAGTCGAGTTCATCGCTGAGGCTGTTAATGCGTTGATGACATCTTCGCTCATCTGCATGGCTGAGCCGTGGTGGCAGGTGGTGTTCAGTGAGGCTTTTGTACTACTCGTATGTCTGGCAGTTTACGTGCGTGGTCCCCGTGGCGGCTTCGCCATTACTGTTCTTCTGGCCGTATCGGTCATAGCTGCTTCAATCGTCCTTTTGACTTTCTGGCACATCTACCTGTCGCCCTATGCAGGCCTGCTGACCTGCCTGCTGGCGTACCCGTTATGGTCCTGGCGGCGACAAGAGGCACTTTTGCGGTTTTTGTGCGTGGAAGCTGGCAAGGCAGCATGGGAACCATCGCTGGCGGATCGGCACACACCGGATGAAGTCTTTGGGGACTTCATCCAGCGCCAATTGACTGTGGCAGGGTCGCTCTTTGAACGCGCACACCGGCAGCGTATCTTCGTTTCGAAATGGGTTGATAGCCTCCCGGAAGCGACGCTCGTCACAGATGGGGACGGTTATATAATTCTTTCGAACGAGCGAGTCAAAACATTGTGTGAGGACTCCCAACTGAAACGTTTTGACTGGGAATCGGTAGAGGGCCGCCATGTCTCAGACGTGCTTTTTGAAATCACAGCATCCCATAGGGCGATAGAGTTTGCGTCTCAGGCACTTGAGCTGTTCGCGTTGTGGACATCCGGGCACGATCTCCCCGCATCCGACGAAGCGAGGTTCTCGCAAGGATTCGAAGTAACAAGTGCGCGTGGCGGACGGTCCTTGCTGATCAAGTGCGCCCATATCAAGCCGTCTGCCCAACTTCAGGCTGCATTGATCTTTCATCTGGCAGATCTGTCGTCCGTGCGCAAAGCTGAGCGCCAGCGCGATACCGCGCTTCGCTTCGTATCGCATGACATGCGCGCGCCTCAGGCGGCTATTCTCGCGCTGGTTGAGCAGATGCAGCAAGAGCCGCCGCGTTTCACCACGCGACAGTTCGCGACTTTGGTAGGTCAATACGCAACCACTGCGCTGGGCCTCGCGGACGATTTCCTCTTTCTTGCACGGGCGGAGAGCCTGCCGCTCAAGCTGACGCGCATCGACCCTGCGCTGGTGCTCGGGGATGCGGTCGACGACCTTTGGCCACAAGCGTCGTCCAGGTCCATGGCCGTTAACCTGGCAGCAGAACCCGGAACAAGTGTCATTGCCGACGTACAGCTTTTGCGCCGTGCGTTTTCGAATCTGATTGGAAACGCCATAAAATTTAGCCCGAAATTCTCCACGGTCGATGTGCGACTGGCGCAGACCGATCGGCATTTGCAAATATCGGTAACCGACCGCGGCATTGGCATACCGGCGCACAAGAGTCAAAACCTCTTTAGCGAATTCAGCAGGCTGGACGAGGGCGACCCAAGAGCTGGACACGGCTTAGGGCTTGCCTTTGTGAAAACGGTAATTGATTCACTGGGAGGCAAAATCGAAGTGAATTCGGCAATAGGACAAGGGACAACCTTCATAGTGTTTTTACCGAAAGTGGAAAGCGGGGGCGGTCACTGACTGGTGCTGTACGTTGCACACCTCGTCGAGCGTCTTCATCTGGCTAATTGCATGGGCATACCGCGTTGCACGCCCGCTCAGATAAACGATGCCGATTGCATCGGGCCGTCTATGCGGCGGCGGTGGGGTTCGCAAAAAGTTCAAACATATTTTTTGTTTCTATTCTAGTATGGCTTCCGGTGTCGACAGCGTCATATCAGCAAAAGTTACGCGATCGGGGAAGGCGCCGACTCTATTCAATCTTGAGAAAAAGTAGGCCATGTCGCTCGGAGCACATATGCGCATTCTTGTTGTGGAGGACGATTCTGTTCAGGCTGAACTCGTCTTGGTCGCGTTGAGTTCGCTCAGCCATACCGTTGTGATCGCTGATGATGGAGAGAGGGCCATTCACTTACTGCAGTCCCAGCATTTTGACGCTGTTGTGCTTGATTGGCATCTTCCTAAATTAAGCGGCATTGATGTTCTGCGCTGGATCGGTAGCCGCACATCGAGTTACGGAGTACTCTTTTTGACAAGCCGCGTGGCTGAGATGGACGTTGTGCGGGCGCTCGAGGCGGGCGCTGATGACTACCTTGTCAAACCGTTCCGTACGGAGGAACTCGCCGCGCGGGTGAACGCGTTACTACGGCGTGTGGCACGAACCGGGGGACCGGGAGAACGCATGTGCGTCGGTAGTTATGTTCTCGATCCAGTTGCACGTAGCATTACGCTGCGAAGCGCCAAAATTGAATTGACAACAAAAGAGTTCCAACTAGTGGAGACGTTGTTTGCCAACCTCGGCAAGATCATTTCCAGAGACTTGCTGGCTATGACCGCGTGGAAAAGGGAACTTAGCGTTCAATCGCGTTCGTTGGACACGCACATCTACAGAATCCGGCAAAAACTCAAGCTATGCCCGGAAAACGGACTTCGATTGTCGTCGATTTATACGCTCGGGTATCGCCTGGAATTTGTGCCCCCGGTTTCGTCTTTGCCGGCGGTTGAGAGCGAGCTTGCTGCCTTCGGACAATGCAGCCTTACCGACCAATCCGTGGCAAGCAGTGATTTTGCCGGTGCATTGTTACAAGCGGGATGACGCGTGCTCAAGTAGCGGCAGAGTCGGCGTCTGTTACTTCCTCGCAGGTCCTTTGTAGTTCAAAAAAGTTCAGATTCTTCACTTCCCATTCGTGCCAATATGGCGTGCGTTGGGCCTGGCGGGAACGTGCTGGAAACCGCTGATCAGCTTCGCCTCAAGACGGTTCGATCGTAGCTTTCTGGATGCCGATGTCGAATGCCCGGCTTATGACAGATTGCGGCGATCGCCTGAACCGGGCTGCCCCGATCGACGCCCTCGAACTCGACAACCAGGCAGCATCCCAATCGACCAAAGGATTCGACATGCTACGCACGCTGATACACGGCAACAACAAAGGCGTTCACGCAGAACTCGGTGCGCTGCTGAATCGCCCACCTTTTCATCCTCGCTTCGACGATCCAGATCGCATCGCGCAGCATCGCCGTACATACGCGCAGCTTAAAGCCATCAACGACTGGGCGGGGTCTGGTTCAGCCCTGCTAGACGACAGGGAGCGTTTCTTCAGCATGCTGTCGTTCGCGGCAACGGTCAATCCATCACTCTTTAGCGCGGCGCAATCGCATTACGGCGTCAGTCTGACGTCGGTCAAGATGCTTGGGCGACCCTCCCCAGCGCTCGACATTGTCATCGATGAGCTTGATCGACTCGACTCCGTTGCGACCATCCTGATAACCGAAATCGGCGTGGCGTGCAGTCATATGAGCGTAGAGACACGCGCGGAATACGATCCATTGAACGACGATTTTGTGATCACAACGCCACATAGAGGGGCCTGTAAGTTCATGGGCAACATCTCGCTCGATGGTTCTGCAAAGACTGCGATAGTCTACGCACAGCTTTGGGCCGGTGGACAAAAGCATGGGCTGTTTCCATTTGTTGTGCCCATCCGCGACCGCGAGCGCGTATTTGACGGCATTCACATCAAAGCGCTTCCCGGCCCAACGACGCTAGATCTCGACTACAGCGTCATGTCGTTCGACGGTGTTCGGGTGCCACGTACACACTGGCTCCAGGACAGCGCGACTCTGGATCGGGAGGGTAAATTCGACGATCCGCTCAAAGGATCCGACGCGCGCCTGGTAAGGTCGTTAGCGATCAGCACGAACGCCTCAACTGCTACGTCCGTTGCGGCGGCGTCGGCCGCGAGGGCCTGCGTGTGGACGGCCCTCCGGTATGCTTCTCACCGGAAGACTCACGCGCGGCTTGGAACCGATAGAACGCTCATAGAGTTCCGCAATCAGCAAGGTCTGCTTCTGACTGCCCTGGCTGAGGCGTATGTCGTCAGCAGCTTCGCACGCAAACTCGTTGTGCAACAGAGCGTGGAGCGCACGGCGGACGAAATTGCCACCGTGCCGTGGGCGGCTGTGAATCGCCTGGCAGCACTTACCAAGGCGATCTGCGTGTCGGGCGCGGGTGATGTGGTTCGTCATTGCCGCAATGCAAGCGGTAGTCACGGTTGCCTCGGTGTGAATCGGTACGGTAGCTACCAGGATCTCACG
Organism: Burkholderia sp. WSM2232; assembly: GCF_000472545.1. Classification (GTDB taxonomy): domain Bacteria; phylum Pseudomonadota; class Gammaproteobacteria; order Burkholderiales; family Burkholderiaceae; genus Paraburkholderia. The sequence goes on from NZ_AWZV01000038.1 coordinate 37,982, forward strand.
GATGCATACACATGGGCCGGCGGCGATAATCAACTGATACTCATTGAGATTGGACGTCAACTTGCGTCAGCCCCACTCGACTTTCCGGATGACGCGGCTATCCCTGATGTAATTGATAGCGTCAACGCGATACAGCGCCTTGCCCGTTTTGAAGAGCGTCGACAATACGAGCGCGTTACAGCCGGGCTTACCCCTGCACAGCTCGGGGATGCAGACTTTTCCACCACGTGGGAGCCTCGTCTTCCTGCCCTGCTTGACCTGGCCCGAGTGCATGGTGCCCGCCTGGCCCTCGACGGCTTGCTTTCGCACGACGCTGACGGAGCCGAAGGTGAAGCGTTGCTCGCACTCGCAAAAATTTATGCGATCAATCATTTCGGTAGCTCACTGCCTTATGCAGCGCGTGACCGGATGGCTTTCAGCGCCTACGACGTGATCATCACGCATCTCGACAAGTTGTTGGACGCGTTCGAATTGACCACGGACATGGTCCCTGTGCCAATGGCACAAGAAGACTACGTCAGCGCGTATGCCGGCGGGCTACCGATTGCCAATCTGTAGGCAGCGCTGCGCCCAACAATCCAACTTGATTAAACGGTGACGATCGTCTGTGCACTTGCAGCAGGGATCGTCGCGCTTAATCTGCTCGCTATGAGCCTGAATGTTCGAGGCCAAGCGGTGAGAGAGAACGCAAATGGCCCGTGAGCCGCGCGACTCGCGTCTGCCAACTGGCAAGTTATCTTTAACAAAAGCGTCGTCTCTTGAGCATGCGTGAACGCTGACCCCTGCATATGGGTCGTGCGGGTCGACCTTTTCCAATCTAACGACTCAGGTGTGGCAATCATGGAATTCAGCGCTTTCACTGGTCAAGCCTTCTTCGAAGATCCCTATCCCACCTATGGGACGTTGCGATCAAAAGGTCCGCTCGTGCGGGTAGCGCCGAATGCATTGATGTCGGGGCATTATGATGTTGTTGAAACACTCATGCATGATCGCCGAACCGGCATGGATTTCATTGAAAGTGTTCGTGTTCGCTATGGCGAAGAGGTGGCGAAGTCGCCCCTAATGCATGGCTTCAACAAGATGTTCCTGTTGCTCAACCCTCCGGTACATACCCGGCTGCGGGGCTTGATGATGAAAACATTCAACGCCCGGCAAATCGAACGTTTCAGAGACATCGCTTCAGCGACAGCGCATCGCCTTGTGGATGCGTTCGAGAGCCGGCGCCATGCCGACCTTACTGCTGAATTCGCCTTTCCTTTGCCGGTTGAGATCATCTGCCGAATGCTTGATGTACCCGTGCAGCTTGCTCGTTCACTTGGAGGGGCAGCCAATAAAATAGCGAAGGTATTCGATCTGGCTCCAATGGACGCCAAAGACCTGGACGCTGCGAGTGAGGCGTTCGCTTCGCTTCAAGAGTTTTTCGGCGGCATGGTGAGCGCACGGCGCGATAATCCGGGTACTGATCTCATTTCGCTGCTTATCTCGGTAGAGGAGGGTGGAGAAACGTTGACTTCCGAGGAGATCGTGTCGAACGTGATACTACTTTTCCTCGCCGGTCACGAAACAACAACCAATATGATCGGCAATATGCTGATTGCGCTGCACCGCCACCCCGATCAGCTGGAAATGCTGAAAAGCGAACCTGACCGTATTCCCAGAGCGGTTGTAGAGTGTCTTCGGTATGATGGATCTGTACAATTGACGCTGCGCGCCACACTGACTGATATCGAGGTGGCCGGCATTCCTGTCCCGCGTGGCACTGCATTATTTCTACTACTAGGATCTGCAAATCGCGACCCGGGTAAGTTCACGGAACCGGATCGACTTAACATCAATCGCGACGAGGGCCGGGTATTGACATTCGGTGCGGGCATTCATCACTGCCTCGGCCAGCGGCTGGCGTTGCTGGAACTCGAGACGGCATTGCGCGTCTTGCTCGAACGCTTGCCTGCATTGAAATTAACCAATCTTGAGACTTTAAACTGGAACCGTCGAGGCAACCTTCGCGGCGTCGACATGCTGACTGCAGTGTGGTGATGCACAACGATGGGCGGTCTCTGATGGGACTGAGCTGTCTGTCTTCATTCGCGCCTGCTGTGCACAAACTGCGAGCGTCGACTACTTTCCTCATTATGTCAGCATCGCCATGTCCCATCAGGCGCAAGCCGTACCGGATGCAATGTAGGCGGGCGGTAACTTCAAGCCATGTCATGACCACCACTCGACCACGGCGCATATCCGCTCACCTGTACTCATCAAGATCCGCTATGATCATCTACGCTTGTGTGCCTGCGCAGAGCTTCAACCTTGAACCGCACCACGCGCGGCGATATAGTCGATTGCCTGTTGCACCGTCGTGATTTTCCCGGCTTCTTCGTCTGGGATTTCGCCGCGGAATTCGTCCTCTAGCGCCATGACGAACTCCACCGTGTCGAGCGAATCCGCACTGAGGTCGGCGACGAAGGACGCACTGCTTTTCATCTGGGCAGTGGACACACCGAGCTGCTTTGCGACGACATCCTGCACATGCTGCGCCAACTGTTCCATAACGCTCCTCACAGACAGATTCTCAGTCGCACCGCTGACGTGACGCAGGAGAAGCCATCGAACTTCACGCCTGGCTGCGGCGCGGCTCCTCTCCGGACACAGCCGGCCTTGCACCTGAGCGCTGCGCTAACGATGTCACCAGAACCACTGCGTCTCCGTCCACCACTACTCGGCCATTCACTTCACAGACCGTTTCGAGCACGACTCGCCTTTGTCGGGCCAGTACCTCCTTGACGGTGATGTTCGCGCACACCGTTTCCCCAAGCCGCACAGGCCTTCTAAAATTGAGTCTCTGCGAGACATAGATCGACCCGGGACCCGGCAAGCGCCCGGCGATTGCGGCCGATATCACCGCAGCGGATAACATACCGTGCGCAATACGTCCGCCAAACGGCGTCTGCTTGGCATACTCTTCGTTCAGGTGAACAGGGTTCGTGTCGCCACTTGCACCGGCGAACAGGAGGACTTCCTGCTCGGAGAGCGTTTTTGTAAAACGCGAGCTCATGCCCACCATCAAGTCTTCAATATCGTAGCCACCGATAGCGTTCAATGTCCTCTCCGCGGTTTTTTGCTGTTTCGCTTTGGCGCACGCGCAGCGTCATCGCGTTGCGCGATCTATCGTCCGTTCGCGGCGGCGGTTGCTTCGTTGACGTTCGCGTCGCTAAAGAATTCCGCCACCCGGTATGCAGAAGCTGGCTGCACAATCGAATTGTGGTCGTCGTTGAATACGCCTACGCTTACGGAGCCACGGGTCAGTCGCCGCAGATGGGGAATTAGCTCATTGCGTGTCCGACCGTTGCTGCCTCTCGCCGCTAGCGCGTAACTAATCGGCGCTTCGATCGTTGAAGGGCAATGCGCAATTAGTGCGACGACGTTCGACGCGTAAAGGCGCGTGAGGCGCGCAAAGTCGGCGGGATCCATGCGTTCGCGCAGACAGTCCAAGCCAAGGTCCTTGTTCAGCAGATCGAGAAAGCGCGCATCGAGGTGCAGCGAGTCGATAGCCCCGGGCGTCGGCGCTCCACCCCGGATGCCTACGACGTTCTTCATTTTCAGTGAAAACTCGCCCGTGGGTAGCGGACTGTCGATCATCAGGAGGGGCGGAGAAACTCGCCCCGCCTGCTCCCAGTGAGCCGCCATCTCGTGCGCGACAAGGCCACCGAATGACCAGCCTCCGAGCCGGTCTGGGAGCCTTCCGAGCACACGCTCAAGTTCGCTGCAATACAGGCTTGCGAGCTCTGCCAACGTCCGATGTGTTCTCAGGTGAGGGAGGTCCGACTCGGGATGCCTCAAGCCGACTACAGTCGGATCGCCTGGCCACGCGGCCGTTAGTTCCTGGTAGCAGAACACATCCCCGCCCACCGGATGAACCAGTGCGATGATTTCTCCAGTTCCTTTGCGCAGCATGACTGCAATTGACTGACCGTCGAGATCGCCGTCACAGCCGTGGGCGGTCAGGGTCGCCGTGTTCGGCGCCGCTTGAGGAAAGTCCGTCGACGCAGCCTTTGCTTTGCCGCCGAAGAACGTAGCAAGCCCGGCGATGGAAACGCCCCTTGTAAGCAATGACACAGGCAGAGCCCGGCCAAACGTTCGCTGCAACCGCGCCCGCAGTTCGGTTAGCGCGAGTGAGTCGAAGCCCAGTGCAACGAGGGACTCATTGTCATCGAACACCAAGGGGCCCGTTGCTATGGAGTTGGCGATCTGGCGGATCACGTCGATCGCATGCGCATTCGAAGCGCGCCAGCGTGCGTGCGCTTCATCGGTTGTCGCGGATGTCGCAGGCCCCTTGGCAATGACATCGTTCGACTGTGGATGTGCAGCAGGCGGACTGCGCCCGTCCGATGTCCGCGCCTCGGTGAAATTCGCGTTTTCTGCCACGAAAGGGAGCTCCAGATGCGTTCTCTCAAACGGATAAGTCGGCACCTGTGCTGGCTGAGGAGGATCGCCATAGAGTGCTGCCCAGTTGTGCATGAACCCGATGCTGTAGAGCTTTGCGCACGCATGAGCAAAGCCGGTGGGTTCCGGGCTTTCGTCTGCGTCAGGCGAATCAGCCAAAGACGAAATGGCCTGGTCCCATTTCTTCGTGGCGGCGCGGGCCAGGTTCGAAAGCGCGGCGCCTGGTCCCACCTCGAGAAAAATGCAATCCTGGTCCGCGAGCTGATTCAGGGCATCCGCGAAAACAACGGGTCGCTCGACGAGGTCTAGCCAATGTTCGACGCTGGCAATATCGTCGGCCGCTGTCTTTCCGGTCAGCGTCGAGATAAGCTGAATCGTCGGCGGCTCGAAATGCAACCCGGACAAAGCCGCAGCGAACCCGGTTCTCATTGAAGAAAGGAGCGGCGTATGGCCGGGCGTGTTATAGGTGTTCAGCCGCGATACTCGCCGGCCCATAGCCATCATCTTCGCCTCGGCTTTGGCGACGGCCTCGGCGGTTCCACTCAGCACTGTCTGTTCCGGGCCATTGATGCCGGCAATGAACAGGTCCGAGCCGAACTCGAACAGGCCGTGCAGTTCTTTCACGCTCGCAGCCGTTGCCAGCATCGCGCCAGGAGGAGTCTGGGTGTCGAACAGCCGGCCTCTCGCCTCGACAGCCTTCAGACCATCTTCGACCGACATCACGCCCGCGATCACCGCTGCAACGTGTTCGCCGAGTGAATGGCCGATTACAACGTCCGGGCGCTGTCCCAGCTCCATCCATACTTTCGCAAGCGAATACAGGAACACGAAGTGGGCGAGCTGACCGTGCCGGTGCCTGACTATCTCCGGATGCTCGCCCTTGATGGCTGATAACACTTCTGTGGCGAGTGTCGGATCGAGGCGTTTGAGGCACTCGTTGACGAACCGGTTGAATAGGCGGTTGTCCTTGTAGAGTCCTGCACCAATTCCGGGTTTCCACGCTCCCTGGCCGGGGAACAGGAATACCAGGCGGCGACGCTGGCCTTTCGGGACCTCGGCGGCATGCCATGTACCGGTAGGTTCGGCATTGATAAAGTCATCGAGTGCCTGCACAAGCTCCCCGCGCATCGCGCCGACCAGCGCGACACGGTGATTCCAATGATCGCGCCGCACGCTCGCCGTATAGCAGATGTCGCGCACCGCTGCGCCGCCGTCATTCAACAGTTGCCGATAGGCTTTGGCAAGCTGTACGCATCCGTCATGCGATTGGGCGGACAACGTCAGCACCCGGTCGCGGGAGGCGTACGCAATGGCATTCGGCACAGGTGGTCGCGCAAGCAGCAAATGAACATTGGTGCCACTGATACCGAATCCACTGACGCCTACCAGTGGCTCTTCGCCCAGAAGTGTCTCACTGGCTTGCGGCACGTTGATCTGGCTTCCCTCCCAACGAAAGCGCGGGTTGGGTTCCGAGAAGTTGGCCTGTGCCGGTACGCGGCGGCGACGCAAAACCAGTATCGCCTTGATGAGCCCCGCCATGCCGGCGGCCGACTCCAGATGGCCGATCTGCGCTTTCACCGATCCGACCAGTAAGGGCCTGGTTCTTCGCACGTCCTTCGAATAGACGTTGCGTAACGCGGTCAGTTCGATCGGATCCCCCAAAGGCGTGCCTGTGCCATGTGCCTCGACATAGGCGATTGATTCGGGCCTGGCGTTGGCCCGCTGCAGCGCCGACCTGATTACGCGTTCCTGCGCGGCTCCGTTTGGTGCGGTCAGGCCATTACTCGGTCCGTCATTGTTGATCGCAGACCCGGCCAGTATGGCATCGATCCGGTCGCCGTCGCTGAGCGCATCCTCGAGTCGCTTCATCACAATCACGCCACCGCCTTCGCCCCGCATGTATCCGTTTGCCCCGGCGTCAAACGGCCGGCACGTCTCGGAGCGCGACATCGCTTGCAGCCGCGCGACAGTAATGGTCCCTTCCGGCCCAAGGATCAGGTTGACGCCACCGGCTATCGTAATGTCGCAATCACCTGAATGCAGGCTTTGTGCCGCGAGATGGACCGCGGTAAGCGACGACGAGCATGCCGTATCGACAAATATCGCCGGGCCGTGAACTCCGAGAAAGTAGGCGATGCGACCCGCGAGAATTGCCTTGTTCGAACCGAGCCCGGAGTAGGTCGTGATCTTGCTCGAATCGCCAGACCAGACCGTACGTCGCCCGTAGTCAACCTCGCCGCTGGCCAGGAACAGCCCGACATTCTGTCCGCGAATCTCCGAAGGTACGATCCCGGCGTTCTCCAGCGCGCTCCAGCACAGTTCAAGCATCCATCGTTGCTGAGGATCCATCTCCAGCGCCTCGGCGCGAGAAATGCGAAAGAAGTCGGCATCGAATTCGAAAGCACCATTCACGTAGCCGGCCTGGCGCGAGTAGGTCGTGCCAGGCGCATCCGGGTCTGAATTGTAGAAAGGCGCGATGTCAAAACGTTCTGGCGGCGTATCGCGAATTGCCGAGCGACCCGAATCGAGCAGGTCCCAATACGACTCCGGCGAATCCGCGTTGCCTGGAAAACGAAATGCTGTACCGGTAATCGCGATGCGCCAATCGGACTGCTTAGCCGCTTGCATACCTTCCCCGAACGGATCAGATGGATGAAATAGCACGCGCTCATTCACCACGCGAGCGCTGCAAATGGATAGTCAATGCAAATGCGCGACGGGCGCCGCTATTGCGGATACCCGATGGTTCGCGGATGCGCCGGTCAGCGCTTGCCGTGGGGCAGAGTGATCTGCCGTCCGGTTTCCTTGCTTTGCGCATTGACCAGAACCGCCATGTTGCCCGGCGCATGTTCGTTGAGCCTCATCTTTTGATGAGCTTGAGGAAGCTCGTCCCACGTGAACACTTCCGACAGGCAGGGGTCGATCTTTCCGCTGATTACAAGTCGATTGGCTTCTGCCGCCTGCTTGAGACTCGCGAAGTGACTGCCCTGAATGCGCTTCTGGCGCATCCATACATAACGGGCGTCGCACGTCAGGTCGTAACCGCTTGTGGCGGCGCAAAACACCACCATGCCTCCGCGTTTGACCACAAAACACGAAACGGGAAAGGTATTACGGCCTGGATGCTCGAAGACCATGTCCACATCGCGTTTCTCACCACACGCTTTCCAGACTGCCTTTCCGAACGAGCGCACCGCATCGATGTAGTCCGCGTACTCAGGCGAAGTCATTGAGGGTGGAGAACCCCAGCACTTGAACTCCGAGCGATTGATTACGCCGCAAGCGCCCAGGCTCCTGACATACTGCGCTCTCGATTCGTCGGAGACCACCGCAACTGGCTTTGCGCCGGCCAGTGCGGCGAGCTGGATCGCCATGGTGCCAAGGCCTCCCGCAGCGCCCCATATCAGGACCGATTGGCCGGGCCCCAACACGTGCGGACGGTGACCGAATAGCATCCGGTAAGCGGTGGCAAGCGTGAGTGTGTAGCAGGCGCTCTCGGCCCAGGTAAGATGTTCTGGACGCGGCAAGAGCTGAGTCGCCTGGACACGCGCGAACTGTGCGAAGGATCCATGCGATGTTTCGTATCCCCAGATGCGCTGCGTTGGCGACAGCATCGGGTCGCCGCCATTACATTCCTCGTCGTCGCCATCCACCTGAGAGCAGTGCGCGACGACTTCGTCCCCGACTTTCCAGCGTCGCACGTTCCGGCCCACTGCCCACACTATGCCCGACGCGTCAGAGCCCGCGATATGGTAGGGGTCCTTATGCAGATCAAGCACCGAGAAGGGTTGGCCCATGGCAGCCCAAACCCCGTTGTAGTTAACGCCTGCTGCCATGACGAGCACGAGAACATCGTCGTCACCGATCTCGGGGACCGGGACAATTTCACGAACGAACGCGTTCATGGGTTCGCCATGTCGGTCGCGCCGGATCGTCCAGGCGTGCATCATTTTTGGAATCGTGCCCAGAGGGATACGCGCGCCGACGTCGAAGATTTGCGGCGCATCGTTTCTGGTAACAGTCTCCCGATCCAATAGCTGTTCTGTCATGCATGCTCCCGATTACATGTCGCAAAGCGGCACGGGCCGAGTGAGGTGACGAGGCACGCCGCTAGCAAGGAGTTGCCAGCATAGAACGAGTAACGCGGCTAACAAAAGTCAACTTTTGTGACATCTTGAACCGCTTTAAAAGTTCACAAAAATTCAAAATCGGCATCGCTTGGTCGTGCGAGCATGGTGACGATGTTGACTTAGTGAAGGCTGCTTGAGCGAGCCTTCGCTAGCTACGAACATTGGCTGATGGCGATGATAGGGCTAGAGAAAAGGAAATGATCTCACTGTCGGAGTCATCAGCCGTTTGTTCGATTTACCATTCAGCGTCAGCACAAACGTTAGTGCGTGGACATCGTCACGGAGAGTCTGCGCAGGGATGGTGGCAGCCGTTCGACTGTTGCGGCAGCTACATTCTGGCGATCTGACGTTCTCCAGACCGGCGTTGCGCTCAGCAACCAGTGTCCATACGAACAGGAATACTGAACATTACCCGCGCCCGTGGTGCGCGCCATGATCATGCAGATCGAGTTGAAAGGGGTGTTTCATGTCGCAAGATCCGCTTGTTAGTCAAGATCGCTGTTTCTCTGATCTGCTGGAGCAACGTGCAAAGGCACATCCTGGCAGGACGGCGTACATTGCCGTCGGTTCTGACGGGGCCGAAACTGTCAGGCTTACGTACGGTGAGCTGCACCGAAAGGTCGAACTGTACTCGGCCGCGCTCACGGCGCGACGAATCGGTGGATCGCGTGCGCTGATGCTGTTCGAACCGGGCCTCGCGTTCGTGGTTGCCTTCCTCGGCTGCCTGCGCGCCGGCGTCGTGGCGATTCCTGCGAACATTGCAAAGCCTGGCCGCACCAGTTGGGACAGGCTGATTGCAATCGTGCGCGATTCCGGTGCCGCATGCATCCTGACGGAGCAGGCATCCACGTCGAAAATGAGCGGCTGGTTCTCCACCGCTCCGGATCTGTCCGCGCTTGATATTCTTTGTCTCGAAGACAGCCGTGATAAGCCAGTCGCGTCGCGCGACCGGCCGTCACAAGATACCCCTGCGTTCTTGCAATACACATCGGGGTCGACCGGCAACCCGAAGGGCACGGTCATCACGTTCGGCAACCTCGCTGCAAACGCGGCGATAACTGGCCCCGCTACCGGCATTGATTTCGATGCGCGCGTCGTGACATGGCTGCCGCCATACCACGACCTCGGACTGATCGGCAATATCTTGCAGACGCTTTGGGCAGGTGCCGAATGCGTGCTAATGCCGCCAGTGTCGTTCGTGCAAAATCCTGCACGCTGGCTCGAAACAATCGACCGGTATCGTGCCACGGTCAGCATGGCGCCAAACTTCGCCTACGAACTCTGCGTGCGGCGTATCCCCGCCGCACGTCGGCGCGAGTTCGAGCTGTCGAGCTGGAAAGTCGCCTTCAATGCCGCGGAACCGATCCGGGCAACGGCGATTCATCGGTTCCAGGAAGCGTATCGCGATAGCGGCTTCAAGGCGCAAAGCATGCAGACCGCCTACGGGCTCGCCGAGGCGACCCTGGTGGTGTCCGCCGGCGATCCGCAAGCCAGTCCCGTCACGTTGACGGTCGATTCACATGCGCTCGACCAAGGCAAACTACTGCTGAGTACCGATCCGAATCGAAGCCGCGAGATTGTAAGTTCTGGTTTCGTGCGGCCGCCTCAGAAAGTTCGCATCGTGAATCCAGAGAGTTTCGACTCATGCGCGGCGGACGAGATCGGCGAAATCTGGGTCAGCGGTCCATGTGTTGCGAGCGGTTACTGGGGACGCGATGAGGAAACTGAGCGGACCTTCCGCGCGCATACCGCAGACGGCGATGGACCTTACCTGCGCACGGGAGACCTTGGCATTCTCTACGACAGCCAGCTTTACGTGACTGGGCGCATCAAGGAAGTCATTATTGTCAGAGGTCGCAAGATCTACCCGCAAGACATCGAAGCGACAGTGCAGCGCGCGCATGATGCTTTGCGACCTGCAGGCGGCGCGGCGTTTGCTGTCGAGACGGGCGAGGGCGAATCCATTGTTGTCGTGCAGGAAGTGGAGCGGGCAATGCTCGCGACGGTCAACCGCCAGGAATTGGTTTCACTCATTTCGGAAGCGGTATTTCTCGAACATGACCTTGCAATCGCCGATGTCGTGCTGGTTAAGCCAGAAGTGGTGCCAAAGACATCGAGCGGCAAGATTCAGCGGGTGCTGTGCCGCGACCTTTACTCGCGCGGCGATCTGGATCTTATCGTCCAAGGTCGTTCGAATCGCACAAACCCTCTCGCTGACAAAAATGTCCACCCCGATGTGACGCGTTCGGACTACCGAACCGAGCAGGCTGGTGCCTCTGTTCCGCGCAGCGTCTCTTCCCCGGCATCGGCTTCCCCGGCGACCCCGGCGACCCCGGCGGTCGTCGAGGAAGTCGTGCCGGTGTCAGTCCATTCGATCGCCGCGTTGTTGGAAGCGTGGCTTGTCGCGAACGAACTGAAAGTGCCGTCCGAACCCAGACAAACGTTCGCGGAGCTTGGCGTCGATTCCATAGGAGTGGTGGAACTTGCCGACTTCCTGCAAGAACGGTTGCAGGTCGAAATCGATCACACCGTCGTCTACGATTACCCCACGCCCGATATGCTTGCCGACTTTCTGTTCTCGAAGTACTTCACCCCCAGCTCGCTCCCGCATGAGCAGCTTGAACAGCAGGGCGTAGACGAGAATCAGGAGATACCTGGCTGGTAGGATCTACGGCATTACGCGCAGGCGAGGAGGATCAGCGGTGGGGCAAATGTTGCCAGCCGCTGATACTTTCCTGTTCGGCCGCGTACGCACGTAAGGAAGGTGGATCGCATTCGAAGGCTCAATTTCTTTTGTCCCTTCCGCTCTAGGCTGCGGTCATTCCGCCGTCAATGGTAAGGGTAGTTCCAGTGATGAAAGCCGACGCATCGCTTGCGAGGAAAGTGACGGCCTCGGCCATCTCTTCAAGAGTGCCGAGCCTCCCCACGGGGAGTAAAGATGTGACGACCTTTGCAAGTTCCGGGTCGTCGAGATACTGTGCAGTCAGATCGGTTTTGACAAATGCCGGGCATATCGCATTGACCCGGATTTTATGGCTCGCGTATTCAAGTGCCGCGGCTTTCGTGATGCCGATAACGGCATGTTTCGATGCGTGGTATGAACAGGCGCCAAACGCCGAGCCGACGAGACCGTAGGCCGATGACATGTTGATGATCGATCCGCCGCCTGCTTTGAGTATCTCCGGAATCTCATACTTCATCGAAAGGAACGTGCCTTTAAGGTTGATCCCTATCACCTGATCCCACGCATGTTCATCGGTCTCTGCAACAGGCTTTCCAGTAATCTGGATGCCGGCGTTGTTGAACGCAATGTCGAGCTTGCCAAAAGATGCGACTGCTTCCGCTACTGCGTTAGCGCAGTCGTGCGCGCTCGTGACGTCTGTTCTTACGAAGATCGCTTCGCCATCGATGTCGTTGATCTCGCGGACCACTTGCCGCCCTTCGTCTTCACGCCGCGCCGCGATGACGACTTTGGCGCCTTCTTTTGCAAACAATAAAGCAGTTGCTTTACCGATTCCCGATGTTCCGCCAGTCACGAGTGCAACCTTCCCCTTCAGTCTTGACACAATCCACTCCTAACTTTGGCCTTCACTAGTATGAGTCGCACGCTGAACCTTATGTCTGGCAGCGCATCTGGCTGATGATCACCTGGCGCGACAATCAGTGAAACGATGACGCGCAGATAGATTCTATTGACAACGATGGCCCGTGCGACACAGTTCACAAAAGTTCATATTCTCCTCGACGCTCCTCGCAATGCTAAGCGCGGCCGCCACTGTCTAAGCGCTAATGCGGCCACAGTACGCCACACCTAACGGATGGTGGAAACTACTCACTTCATGGGCGGTTGAGCCATCTCCGCGGCGGTGCAAAGCCCGGTTCACAAAAATTCAAACATTGGCGTTTCCTATCCCGGGATAATTTATGCTCCCGCACTGGACCAGGCGGGTAAAGCTTCCGGTTGCTGTGACAAGCGCGGCACGTCCGGAGTTACGAACCCGTATTAGACGGCAGTGCTAACGGCCAGCAACTGAAGTGTCTGGTAGTGGTCGACGAGTACACGCGTAAGTGCCTGACGATTGAAGTTGTGGGACCGATCAGATGGAAGGGCATCCTCAAAGTCTTGTCGCAACTGGCCCGCGTTTACTGCGCGCAAGGCTGGAAGAGTTGCAGGGAAGGCGAAGAGCGACGCTATGTTCCAGTCTTTTGCGCGCATCCGTGCAAGTAGAACGAGCGCTCTCGGAAGACCTGTAAGCGCAGTTGCCCCAACGTTCATTCGCAAGCATCCGATCTGTGCGTTCGCCGATTGTCCGCGAGTACCATGAGCGCCGCGAGCGTGGGTCCTTTCGCACGAGCCAATCCGTGGTAGTACACGGCCGGCTCGCCGGAGGGCTTACCGGAAGCCAGGCTGGCCGATTTGTGAGGGCTTTTGCGGAACCCGGCGCATGCGGCCCGTATTGAATCCCATGGCGCCGAGCCGGTCGAGCATCTCCTTGTAGGTGGTCTGGTCAATCTCCGGATCGCGCGCCAGCATCCACACCATGTTGCCGTCCGCCATGCAGCGGATCGTATAGCGATAGTCGGGATCGACATAGGCGGTGACGACCACCACTTCGAACGGCCAGATCAGTCCCACTCGCCACTTCGTGTTGCCGGTGCCAGGCATCACCTTGGCGACGAATTGGCTTCCGCTGACGGGCTGATCGAAGTCGTGGCGTCGGCCGAGGTATTTGTCTTCGATTGTTCCGTCGGCACGCAGTGTCCACTCGTCGTAGTCACCCACATAATCGTGTTCGCTGAGGAACGGCGTGTTGGCGATCACGTACCAGCGCCCCATGTATCGTGCGAGGTCGAGCGGCGCGCCGGCGGTGCACGCAGAGCCGCCCGCCTGCAGGCTGGGTGCGGGCGTTGGCGCGTAGGCGCATGCGCTGAGCAAGGTCGCGAGTGCGGCGATGTATGCCATCGATCTGCGCATGATGCTTTCCTGATTGAAACGACTGCCCGAATAGTCCTGGCTGCGCGCAGCCCCCGCCAACTGCCGGCGCCCGTCGCGCCCGGGGCGTGCGACGCTGGCCGCAAACGCAAGTCACACAACTCCTACCGCACGACCTCAACGACTACAAGCGATTCGCGCGCCGCTGATTTAAATTCAGCAGGCGTGGTCTCAATAATGTACTCAACAAGGCCGCTGAACAACCTTCAGTCACCGTTGCACACAGACCGAGGAGCACGCGATGACCGGCACTAGCATTCCCCTTAGGGCGCTTGTCGACAAATGGCTCGCGCCGACGCGCTCGGTCCCCGCGCGCATCACTCAGGTCGGGCGCTTCGGCAGCCACGGCGTGCGCTACGTCCGCCTCGAAGGTCTGGTATCGACGGGCCCATTGAGCATTGTGTTCTTTCGGCATGGCAGCGGCGCATGGGACGTCTTCCCGCCGGTGCCGCCTTCGGCCGCAATGGGCACGCGGCTCTTCGCCGCCTGACTGGCCCTATGCTCGCATTCGCCGGACCAGCACGGTTGATGCAAGTCAAGCATGCGACGGCGCGAGCATCGCGACGGTGGCTATCGCAATGCTGGCCGCGTGCGCGGCGAGCGCGAGCCGCATGCTATGGATTTCGCTCACCGCGCTTGATGGCCGCTGCCCGATTACACCTACCGTCGTCCCGAACCACTCTACGAATTCGCCATTTCTGCTGCAAAGCGGGAGCGCCCTAGCGTGCGTGGTCGGCAACGCGCGGCCGCGCGATCGCCCTGGGGGATACCGCGGCCAGGGCAGCCAACCGCCCGCAAGATTCAAATGCAGCTCAACTGCGGTTTTCTTTCGCGACGCGTTGTTTAGCTCCGGTCGACTCTTTGTTTAGTCGAATTCCGATATCGGTGCATACCGTGCACAGAAAGGGGCATGAAAATTCGCACGTGGTGGAGCAATCCATCTAATGCCGCACCTAGTGCAAGATTCAAACAATCTCATCAAAAAAAGTTTGACGACCGATTTTGATTTGTTATTGTCCCAGTCCATTGAGCGCCTCATAACAGCCGGCGCCTGGTCGCGAGATAGATAAGATCTCCGCACGCTTTTCCCGCTCGAGCACAATCGTGCGTCCGTCATTCGGCCGCCGTCCTCGCTCGCGCTTGAACTTCGTGCCGCGTCCAGGTCGCAGCCGATGTAGGTGACGGCTCGACGGTCCAGCGTTGCATGCACCGGGTGGCAGGCTCGTCGCAGAACCACGAAACAAGATTTGCATATATCAAACAAATTTTGACTCGGCGATTCTGGCTTGCTATGTTTCAGCCACCCAAAGCGCCGCCCGCCGCGCCTGACAGCGCTTGCGGGGCAGCGCAACCGAACTGGCGACATGGGTGTTCGAATGCTTTCTATTGCCTGACAGAATTGACTGAACATCTGAGAGCCGAGCGCGGGTAACGACCTTCGTCGCATCCCCGACCCAGTATCATTAAGTTAGGCATCCGAAGTAGTTTTGCGGTCGAAGTGCGTGGCGCGACAAAGCCATTGTGAAGTGCAGGTCATGGCCAGGTTTTGCCATGACTGAAATGTTCCAGAAAGAAAAGTCCTTTCATTTTGTTAAGTAATTAGGATTGCTTATATGCGGTCGCTTTAATGACCGTTCTAAATCCGTTCTACGGAATGAGTAAAAGCGAATTAACGATTTTGGACATGTTTTGCACTTATGCGGGGCATGAGCGGTAAATCGTGGTGCGTCGTCGTTGTAAAAAGGCGGAGAAGTTCATAAGACTTCTCTTTGCACAACAAGTGTGGTCTTTACTGACAGGCGAGAAGGGGAAAATGAAACACAGGGCATTGGCGTTGGCCATCAGAAGAATGGTTTGGGCAGAACTCGCATTGTCCGCGGCGATCGCCGCGCCGGCGCTTGCGCAAAGCCAACCGACCGGCAGCACCGCGGCGGCCACGGCGTCGGAGGCCACTCCCGCTGCGCCGGCGGTAGCCGACCCGGGCAACGTCACGAAGATGCAGCGCGTGGAAGTCACCGGCTCGCTGATCCGCACGTCGGACAAAGTCGGCAATACCGAGGTGCAAACCATCACGCCCAAGGAAATCGAGCAAAGCGGATACACGACCGTGGCCGATTTTCTGCGCGGCACGTCGGCCAATTCGGGCAGCAGTTGGGGGCAGACCACAATGAACAGTTCGGCCCAGGGCGGTGGCGGCATCGCGCTGCGCGGCCTGAGCGAAAAATACACGCTGGTGCTCGTCGACGGGCAGCGCGTGGCGAACTACGGCAAGGCGGTCAACTTCACGGACACGTTCTTCGATGTGAATTCGATTCCGCTGAACATGGTGGACCACATCGATATCGTGAAGACGGGCGCGGTGTCCGTCTATGGATCGGACGCGATTGCGGGCGTGGTCAACATCATCACGAAGAAGAATTTTCAGGGCTTGCAGATCGACGGCCAGCTCGGCAAGGCGCAGCATCCGGGCGATGCGCAGGGCAACTTCGGCGTGCTCGGCGGCTTCGGCGATCTGAATGCGGATCGCTTCAACGTGACGGCTGCGGCGAGCTATTACCGCGACAGCGGCTCTTCGCTGGCGGACCGGTCGATGACGGCCAACCAGGACTTCAGCCAGTTCCCCGGCGGCCTCGCGGGTCCGCTCGGTCCGAACCAGCAGTCGTACTGGACTGCGCCCGACGGCACCCAGACTGCCCTTAGCCCATGTCCGCCCGGCAGCGTCTCGGCAAACGGCGGCGCAACCTGCAAATCGAATCCGGCGAGCACGACATCGCTGGTTCCGTCGACGACCCGTCTGAACGCGAAGGTGCACGGCACCTTCAAGATCAACGACGACGTGCAGGCCTACGCCGATTTGTGGGTGAGCCGCAACGAGACAGTCCAGAACGAAGGTCCGGCTGCGCTTGCGAGCACGACGAACGCGTTCAACCCGGCAACCGGCTCGGCGCTGCCGCTGTCGCGCACGGTCCCCGCGACGAACCCGTTCAACCCGTTCGGCGCGCCCGCGCAGATCAACTACACATTCCCGAATACCGTTTCGGCGGATACGGTGTCCACCTTCTGGCGCGCAATGACGGGCGTGAAGGGCTCCTTCACCACGCAGAAGTTCGGCGACTGGGACTGGTCCGCGGACTACGGCCACTCGCAGAGCACCGTGGACACCACCTACAGGAACGTGCTGAATGTGGCGGGCGTCGAGAACATTCTGCAAAACGGCGGCTATAACTTCTCGAATCCGTCTGCCACGCCGAACGGGCTGAACGGCGTGTTCCAGAACGACTACGAGCAGGCAATCTCGAAGCTCGACAGCGTGACGGCGAAAACCTCCACGGGCAATCTGTTCAACCTGCCGGGCGGACCGGTCGGCGTCGGCTTCGGTACGGAATTCCGTCACGAGAGCTCGATCATCAACTCGCGCACCTACAGCGCGCTCGGCGTGACCGCGCCGGCCAACGTGCAGACCGTCGACGGCGAGCGCAACGTGGCCGCCGTCTATTACCAGATCGACATTCCGATCATCCGCAACCTGACGTTCACGCAGGCGGGCCGTTACGACCACTATAGCGATTTCGGCGGGGCCTTCTCGCCGAGTTTCGCGCTGCGCTTCCAGCCGGTCCAGGCGCTCACGACTTTCGCGTCGTACAGTCGCGGTTTCCGTGCGCCGACGCTTGTCGAGAACTCGCAGGCAACCTACCTCGCGCACCAGAATCTGGTGGACCCGTACGACCCGAGCGGCGCGCCGACCAAGCACTTCACGACCGAGCAGGTCAACGGCAATCCGGACCTCTCGCCGGAGCGGACCAAGAACTACAACATTGGCTTCCAGCTTTCGCCGGACTCGTCGACGGATATCGGCGCGGCGTTCTACAAGATTCACATCGACGGAGTGATCGGCACCAACGATCCGAATGCGGTGATGAACGCGAACGACCCGTCGACGGTGATTCGCAATGCCGACGGCACCGTTGCCTACATCAAGGAACAGTTCGTCAATCTCGGCTCGCTCGACACCGACGGCTTCGACATGAACTTCCGCAAGTCGGTCGCCACGAAGTTCGGTACGTTCACGCTGGCGGGCGACTGGGCTTATGTGTGGCACTTCAAGCTCAATAGCCCCGGCGCGCCGACCCAGGACTTCGCCGGCAACAACCTTGCGCTGCTGCAGCCGTTCGGCGCGAGCAATCCGCGCTGGAAGGGCAATACGAGCCTGAGCTGGGATTACCGCAAGCTCACAACCACGCTCACGTGGCAGTACACCGGCCCGTATACCAACGCGGTAGCGGACGAATTCGGCGACGGCGGCACCTTGTCGGTGGCTTCGTATAGCCAGTTCAACCTGATGGCCACGTATCGCGGCTTCAAGCACTGGACCATCTACGGCGGCATCAACAACATCTTCGATCGGAAGCCGCCGTTCGACGTGGAGTGGCAGGCCACGCCGGATATCACCGGCTATGACCAGTCGCTTTACACGAACATCGGCCGCTTCTTCCAGGTCGGTGCGACTTATCGCTTCTGAGTCGCGCAATGGCTGTTTGCACAACGCAGTCTGTTTAGTCGGTCGGCCGCTTCGGCTCCCGGTCTTCGGGACCGCAGCGGCTCGACATTGTTAGAGACGTAACTGGAGTTCCCCGTGCTCAATACCCTTATCAATTATTCGGTTCAATCGATGGGCCTGATTCCGATTCTGGCCTTCATCTTCCTGCTGGGCATCTCGATCATCGTCGAGCGCTTCATGTTCTTCTCGCGAGCGGTCAAGGCGGGCAAGACGCTCGAACACGATCTGAAGATGGTCGAGCCGGCCAATCTGTCCGACGCGCAGAAAGTCGCCGAGCACTATGGGCAAACGGTGCAGGGCGAACTCGTCAAAAGCGCGCTGAAGGTGCGTGGCAAGCCCGAAGCAGTGGTCGAGCGGGAACTGGAGGAAACCATCATGTTCCAGATGCCGCGGCTCGACCGCAATCTGTGGATTCTCGACACGGCGGTGACGCTCGGACCGTTGCTCGGGCTGCTGGGCACGATTATCGGTATGGTCGAGTCGTTCAATGTGCTCGGCACGAGCGGCACGGCGAACCCGAACGGCGTGACGGGCGGCATTGGCCATGCGCTGACCGCCACGGCCTGCGGCCTGACCATCGCCATTGTCTGCGTGATCTTCCTGAACTACTTCAACAAGCGCATCCGGATGACGGTCAACCAGTTCGACCTGATCAAGTCGCTGCTCGTATCGCGCTTCGCCGCCTGAGCGGCCGCTTCCAAGGAGAAGGATCATGCGTAACCATCGCAGCCATTACCTGGGCGCGGAAGAAAAGGCGCGCATCGAGATCATTCCGATGATCGACATCATGATGTTCCTGCTGGTGTTCTTCATGCTTGCCACGCTGAAGATGATCCAGGGCGCGGGCATCAAGCTGGATCTGCCGCAATCGAGCACGGCCGAGCAGTTGCAGCAGACGGTGAAAGTGTCGATTGGCGTCACCAAGACCGACGAGATCTATCTCGACGCGAAGCCGGTGACGCCGACCGAGCTCACCGCCCATCTGCAAGGGCTCGTACATGATTCGAAGAAGGTCGACGTGGCGATCGCAGGCGACGAGGGCACGAGCTACAAGAACATCGTCAAGGTAATGGACCTGGTGCGTGCAGCGGGCATCAGCTCGGTTGCCCTCGCCACCAATCCGACGACATGAGCTCTCCGGTACTCGATATGACAGACCCGCAAAGCCGTCTGAACGGCGCCCTCTGGGCGTCGTCCCATCCGGCGCAGCACGGCCGCATGTCCATGAAGACCGCGGTGGGTATTGCGCTCGTCGTCGAGCTGCTGATCGTCGCCGGGCTCTCGCAGGTGAGTTTCAAACAGGAGCCGCCGCCCCCGCGCAAGATCATGGAAGTGACGATGGCGCCGCCGCCACCGCCTCCGCCGCCGGAGGTGAAGAAGCTCGAACCTCCGCCCGCGCCTACGCCGGTGAAGCCACCGCCTAAGCCGCAACCCAGACCGTTGCCGGTGCAGAAGCCTCCTCCGGCGATGCCGTCGGCGACGCCCAAGCCCGCCAATATCGCGCCCGCTGCGAATCCGAGCGCGAATGCGCCCGCGCTCGCCACCGCCAACGCGACGCCCGGTCCCGCCACGGCACCCGCCGCGCCGCCCGTGCCCGCGGCGCCGCCGGCGTTGCACGGCGTGGTCGACGGACGCGGGCACTGCCAGGCCGTGCAGCCGCAGATTCCGCGCCGCGCGTTGCAGGAAGGAATCTCGGCCACCGTCATCGCGCATCTGTCGATCGGCACGGATGGCAGCGTGAGCGACGTCAAGATCGTGCGTGTGACGCCGCCGACCGCGGTGTTCAACGAGGCGGTCGTGACTGCGGCGAAGGCATACCGGTGTGAGAAGAATGCCGAGCCGTACGTCGGCGAAGTGGCGTTTTCATTCAAGACCACGCCTGCCGACGACGAATGACGCAAGCGTATTGAAGCAGCGGAAGCAGCGGCGCGCGCGGTGACCGCGGTCATCGTCGCACCGGTTCGACGTACCGCGCGCCGGCTTGCAACCGGCGCACGACCTTGGGTATTCCTAAACCATGAGACCTGTGAAGTTTCGCCGGCGCCGCGCGCGGCGCATGCTCCCGCGCGTGCTTGCATCGGCGTTCGTGCTCGCTGGCGCATGCATGTTCACGATGCGACGCGGCCGCGGCGCGGCTTCGTCGTGGGCGCGCGCCGCCGGCCTGAGCCTCGCGTTGGCCGTGCTGTGCGCAGGTGCGCACGCGAAGCCGTCGCTGGCGCAATACGGCGAACCGAAATATCCCGCGAATTTCACGCATTTCGACTACGCGGATCCCACCGCACCAACGGACGGCAAGCTCAGCTTCCAGAACTACAACGAATTGCAAAGCTACGATTCGATGAATCCGTTCCTCGTGCGCGGCGCGCCCGCGCCGGACGTGCAGCATCTGATGTTCGACACGCTGATGCAGCGAAGCTGGGACGAACTCGCATCCGAGTATCCGCTGATCGCGGACGACGTGGAGGTGGCGCCGGACTTTTCTTCGGCGACGTTTCACATCAATCCGGCCGCGCGCTTTTCCAACGGTGATCCGATTACCGCCGCCGACGTCAAGTATTCGTTCGACACGTTGACGAGCCCGCGCGCGTCGCCCGTCTTCAACGCGCAGTTCGCGGTGATCCGGCGCGCTGTCGTGCTCGACCGGGCAACGGTGCGCTTCGACTTCAAACGCGCCGAGCGCGATGCGCCGCTGATCGCAGGCGACTTGCCGGTGTTCTCGCCGAAGTGGGGAATGCGCGCCGACGGCAAGCGGGCGCCGTTCGACCAGATCGCGAACGAGGCGCCGGTATCGAGCGGCCCGTACCTCGTCGAATCGCGCAAGAGCGACAAGGAAATCACTTACAGGCGCAATCCGGCATATTGGGCCGCGGACCTGCCGTCGAGGCGCGGCATGTACCGTTTCGCGCACATCACCTTCAAGCTGTATCGCGACCACTACACCCAGCTCGAAGCGTTCAAGGCGGGCGACGCCGACGCGATCGTCGAATACAGCGCAACGCAGTGGGCGCGCAAGTATGTCGGCAAGAACTTCCAGAACGGCTCGCTGGCGAAAGGCACCTTTGCGGACGGCCCCGCGCAGATGCAGGGCATGCTGATGAATCTTCGCAAGCCGATGTTCCAGGACGTGCGCGTGCGCCATGCTTTGACGCTGGCGTTCGACTACGACTGGATGAACCGGATGATGTTCTATGGCCAGTACAGGCGCACCAAAAGCTATTTCGACGCGAGTCCGTTCGGCGCGACCGGCATGCCGGGGCCGAAGGAACTCGCGCTGCTCGCGCCGTACCGCGCGAGTCTGCCGCCCGAAGTGTTCGGCCCGATGGTGCAGCCGCCCAGTACGCTGCCGCCCAATTCACTGCGCGGCAATCTGCGCGTGGCCCGCGACCTGCTCGCGCAAGCCGGCTGGCGATACCGCGACGGCGCGCTGCGCAACGCGAACGGCCAGCCGATGAGAATCGAGATCATTGACGACCAGCCAGGCATGGACCGTCTGATCCTGCCGTACATGCAGGCGCTCGCGAACCTCGGCATCGACGCGCATTTGCGCCAGATCGACAGTGCGTTGTATCAGAAGCGGATCGACAACTTCGAGTTCGATATGACCACGTATATCTACTTACCCGTGACGATTCCGGGCGTGGAACTCGAGCGGCGCTTCGGCAGCGCGGCGGCCTCGCAGGTGGGCTCGGAAAATTACCCCGGCATCCGCTCGCCCGCGGTCGACTCGCTGATTCGCGCAGCGCTCGCCGCAACCACTCTGGACGACCTGCAGGCAGCGACCCGCGCGCTTGATCGCGTGCTGATCAACTCGTATTACCTCGTGCCGGAGTACCACGCACCGGGGGCGCGCATCGGCTACAAGACGACGCTCGGGTTTCCGAAGATCGTGCCGGCGTCATACGGATACGAGGACTGGGTGATCAGTTACTGGTTCGCAAAGCGGCCAGCCGGCAGCGCGGCCGCGGCCACGGCCACGGCTCACTAGCCTTCGAGGAGCAGCATGCTTGCCTACATTCTCAGACGATTGCTGTTGATGGTGCCGACGTTGCTCGGCGTCGTCACGCTGACGTTCGTCGTTACGCAGTTCGTGCCGGGTGGGCCGGTCGAGCAGGTGATGACGCAACTCCGCCACGGCGCCGGCCGTGGCGGAGAGGCGGGGGCGGGCGGCGGCGGTTATCACGGCAGCCAGGGCGTCGATCCGCAGCAGATCGAGCAGATCAGAAAGCAGTTCGGCTTTGATAAGCCGCCGCTCGAGCGCTACGTGCTGATGCTCAAACACTATGCGCGCTTCGATCTCGGGCAGTCGTATTACCAGCACGCGCGAGTGTGGGACGTGATCTGCTCGAAGCTGCCGGTGTCGATCACCCTCGGGCTATGGACGGTGCTGCTGACGTATCTGGTGTCCGTGCCGCTCGGCATTGCGAAGGCGGTGCGCAATGGTTCGCGCTTCGACACCGCGACAAGCGTGCTGGTGCTCGCCGGTTACGCGATACCCGGATTCGTGCTTGGCGTTCTGCTGCTGATGCTGTTTGGTGGCGGCACTTTCTGGCAGGTGTTTCCGATGCGCGGCCTCACGTCGGACAACTTCGCGGAGCTGAGCGCCCCCGGCAAGCTGCTGGACTATCTGTGGCACATCGTGCTGCCGGTGACGGCGTCGGTGGTCGGCAACTTCGCGATCGTCACGATTCTCACCAAGAACACCTTTCTCGAGGAAATCGGCCGGCAGTACGTGCTGACGGCTCGCGCAAAGGGCGCGGCCGAGCGCGACGTGCTGTGGAAGCACGTGCTGCGCAACGCCGCCATTCCGCTGCTGACAGGTTTGCCGGCGGCGTTCGTCGGCGCGTTCCTGAACGGCAATCTGCTGATCGAAACCCTGTTCTCCCTCGACGGCATGGGTCAGCTTTCATACGACTCCGTCATTCGCCGCGATTATCCGGTCGTGCTCGGCTCGCTGTTCCTTTTCACGCTGATCGCTCTCGTAACCAAACTCATTGCTGACGTCTGCTATGTCCTCGTCGACCCGCGCATCCAGTTCAACCGGCTGGACCGATGAAGTATCCGGCGCAATGCGCCAGGCGGTGCCGTCCCCGTGGCGGCGCACGTGGCTGCGCTTTCGGCGGCAGCGTCCCGGCTACTGGAGCCTCGTGATCTTCGCGTCGCTGTTCGTGCTCAGCCTGCTCGGCGAGGTACTGTCGAACGACCGGCCGCTCATCGTGCGTTACGGCGGGCACTATTATTTTCCGATCGTGAAGGATTATCCGGAGACGCTCTTCGGTGGCGACTTTCCGGCGCGTGCGAATTACCTCGATCCTTATATCCGCTCGCGGCTGGAGTCGAACGGCAACTTCGCGATCTATCCGCCCAATCGCTTCCACTACGACACCATCGACTATTTCGCGGTGCATCCGTATCCGGCGCCGCCCACTTCGTCGAACTGGCTCGGCACCGATCAATACGGCCGCGACGTGCTCGCGCGGCTGCTGTACGGCTTCAGGCTGTCGGTATGCATGGCGCTCGCGTTGACGGTGTCGGGCGTGCTGATCGGCGTGGCCGCGGGTGCCGTTCAGGGCTTCTACGGCGGACGCACCGACCTGTTCGGGCAGCGCCTGATCGAAATATGGAGCTCGATGCCGGACCTGTATCTGCTCATTATCTTCGCGTCGATCTTCGAGCCGACGCTGTGGCTGCTATTCATTCTTCTGTCCATGTTCGGCTGGCTCGTGCTGTCCGACTACGTGCGCGCGGAGTTTCTGCGCAACCGTTCACTCGACTACGTCAAGGCCGCCCGCACGCTGGGGCTGTCGAACTGGCAGATCATCTGGCGCCATGTGCTGCCGAACAGTCTCACGCCAGTGATCACCTTTCTGCCGTTCCGGATGAGCGCCGCGATCCTCTCGCTCACCAGCCTCGATTTTCTCGGCCTCGGTGTGCCGCCGCCGACGCCGAGCCTCGGCGAGCTGTTGCAGGAAGGCAAGAACAATCTCGACGCCTGGTGGATATCCGTCTCCGCGTTTGCCGCGCTCGTCGTCACGCTGTTGCTGCTGACGTTTATTGGCGACGCACTGCGTAATGCGCTCGACACCCGCTCGCGCGGTTCCGCTTTCGGTGGAGCGCCGCGATGAACCGCGCGCCCATCGAGCGGCCCTTGCTCCAGATAGAGGGGTTTTCCGTGCGCTTCGGCGACCGCTTCGCGGTGCGCGATCTGAGCCTTTCCATTGCGTGCGGCGAGCGGCTCGCGCTGGTCGGCGAATCGGGTTCGGGCAAGAGCGTCACGGCGTTGTCCATCTTGCGGCTCGTCGATCATGCGCGCTTGAGCGGCCGGATTCTGCTCGACGGCGAAGACCTGCTCGCAAAAACCGAGCAGGAGATGCGCGGCCTGCGCGGGGCGGACGTAGCGATGGTCTTTCAGGAGCCGATGACTGCGCTCAATCCGCTTTTCACGATCGGCAAGCAGATTGCCGAAAGCGTGCGTCTGCACGAGGGCGGGCGGCCCGACGCGGCGCGCGCGCGCGGCATCGAGCTGCTCAGGCGCACGGGCATTGCCGAGCCGGAGCGGCGTATCGACAGTTTTCCGCACCAGTTGTCAGGCGGCCAGCGTCAACGCGCGATGATCGCGATGGCGCTCGCCTGCCGTCCGCGCCTGCTTCTGGCCGACGAACCGACGACCGCGCTCGACGTCACGGTGCGCCAGCAGATTGTCGATCTGCTGATCGCGCTTCAGGAGCAGGAGGCCGCCGAGCGCGGCATGGCCGTGCTGCTCATCACGCACGATCTGAATCTCGTCAGGCGTTTCGCGCAGCGCGTCGCGGTCATGGAAAAGGGCGTGCTCGTTGAAACGAATAGGACAGAGGCGTTGTTCGCCGACCCGCGGCATCCGTACACGCAGCGTCTGCTCGACAGCGAACCGCGCCGGTCGATTGCTCCGCTCGAAAAAGGCGCGCGCCGTCTGCTCGACGTGCAAGGGCTCAGTGTCGACTACAGCACGTCCGCCAAAGGCTGGCGCTCGCTATTTGCCCGCTCGACCTTTCGCGCGGTGCACGATGTCGATTTCAGCTTGCGGCGCGGAGAGACGCTCGGCATTGCCGGAGAATCGGGCTCGGGGAAGTCGACGCTCGCGGCCACCGTGCTCGGCTTGCAGCGCCCGGCCTCGGGCCACGTGCATATCGACGGCATGCCGTTATCGCTGCTGACGACCGCGCGGTCGCGGCGGGCGTTGTACTCGCGCATGCAGGTGGTGTTTCAGGATCCGTTCGGCTCGCTCTCGCCCAGAATGACGGTCGAACAGATCGTCGGCGAGGGCCTTGTCATGCATCGGCCTGAGATGGGTGCGGAGGCCCGGCGCGTGCGCGTTGCCGCATTACTGGAGGAAGTGGGGCTGCCCGCGGATGCGATGCCGCGCTATCCGCACGAGTTCTCCGGCGGCCAACGTCAACGGATTGCGATTGCCCGCGCGCTCGCGGTGGAGCCTGAACTGCTCGTGCTGGATGAACCGACAAGCGCGCTCGACGTTTCGATCCAGCAGCAGGTGCTGGCATTGCTGGTGCATCTGCAGAACACGCGCAGGCTAAGCTACCTGCTTATCACGCACGATCTTGCCGTGATGCGGGCCGTCGCTCACCGCGTGATCGTGATGAAGGCGGGGCGCGTCGTCGAGACCGGCGACACGCTCGAGGTTTTGCATGCACCGTCACATCCGTACACGCGCGCGCTGCTGGCTTCGTCATTAATGTCGCCGCAGGCGCAGGCGCAGCCGCAGCCGTAGCCTCAGCCTCAGCCTCAGCCTCAGCCTCAGCCTCAGCCTCAGCCTCAGCCTCAGCCTCAGCCTCAGCCGCGGCTGCGGCCGCAGCGGCAGATCGGCTCGTACAAGCCGCACGGAGCATACGGTCCTGAACGACAGGGGCCATGCCCGGGGCGTGTCGCCGCGAGGTAAATCGCGCGGCTTGATGCCTTTGGCCACGGCGGGTGGAGGTTGACCAGGTCGCTGCATCCAGGCGCAAGTGGCGAACCGGTCCAGCCACTATCTCCACGCGGGCCGCTCAACGCTCGGTGTTGCTGACGCCGTGTCGGTTGCGTGCGCTTGCACGCGAACTGTACGAGCCCAACCGTCTAGAACAAGCCGAAGTCTTCGTTGCTGTCGGGAATCGCGTTAAGAAGATCCCGCAGCGCGCGCCAGCCGAACAGTCCCGCCAGCGCCAGCGCGAGCGCGAGCAGGCGGCTAACATTTACGCGCAGGGCTTTCGTCTGGTACTGCAGCACACAGCTTGTCATCGCCGTCTTCCTCATTCATGGGCTCCTGCGTGGCCATTCGCCCAGTTTGGCTTGTTTGGCTTGTTTGGCTTGTTTGCCCCATTCGATTTATTTGCCCCACCTCGTACGAGCACCGCTAATGCCTGCGCCAGGGTCGTCGGACCAGTGCGGCGCTCGCTTACGTTGGCCTCGACATCGATGCGGCCGGCGTTATGAGCGTCGTATAGATCGATGATGAGCCGCGCGTGTGCCTCGCCAAGACCGGCACGTTCGAGCATGGCCGCCCATTGCTCGCGCGGCACCGCCTGCGCCGTGATCGCGCGGTCCGCCAGTTCGCCGATGGTGCGTGCGACATCGAGAACGCTCACGCGCTGTTCGCTTTCGATGCTCACCACGCGCGGCGCATGCCGTGGCGGTTTTGCGTCCAGCAGCAATTGAGCGGCCAGTGCGCCGACGTCCTGCGCGGCGACCGTAGGAAAGCGCTTATCTAGCGGATGATGAAGACTCGGCAGCGCGCCGGTGGACAAAGCAACGGGCAGCACGCGTGCCCAGTTGTGCATGTGCTCGGCTGCACGCAGGAACGTGAGCCGGGTGTCGAGCGTGCCGAGCCGTGTCTCCAGGTAGTGGAATAGCGTGGTGATGCCGGTGCCGCTCGCATGCTCGGCGCCGTAATCCGACAGCGCGAGCACGTGTTCAGGCGGGTTCGCGCGCAACGCGTCGACGCTCGCGTCGATCATGCTGCGCATTTCGCGCGCCGGGTCGGCATGATCGCGCGGCACCGGACACAGTATCTGCACCGCCTTTGCGCCGTCGAGGGCGCGAGCCATCGACGCGCGGTCGCGCAGGTCGGCAATCGCAATGTCGCAGCCAATCTCGGCGAGCGGCGCGGCCTGCGCGGCACTGCGAAGCACCGCACGCACGTCGTGGCCGGCGCGCCGCAATGCGGTAGCGCATGTTTTGCCTACATTGCCGCCTGCTCCAAAGATCACGAACACATGAGGCTCCTTAGTGGATCGTCATGGACGGATCATAGAGACGGGCGCTACGCAAAACGCGCACGCGAAGATGCAGATGAGCAGATTCGGATGATCGCTTGCGCGCGGTAGCTGCTTTCTGCTGGCGGCGAGGGACGGGCCGCGAGAGTAACGGCGCGGAGGAACGGAGCGCACACGGCTTGCCGAGCGCCGGAAGCGCCGAAAGCGCCAAAGCGCCAAAGCCCCAAAGCGCCAAAGCCCCAAAGCGCCAAAGCCCCAAAGCGCCAAAGCCCCAAAGCCCCAAAGCCCCAAAGCCCCAAAGCCCCAAAGCCCCAAAGCCCCAAAGCCCCAAAGCCCCAAAGCGCCAAAGCGCGGCCGCCAAAAACCCGGCAAAATGCGCAGACAGACCGCCATCCGCGAGGCCAACCATGAGCGCCGTCACACCCGCCGCCACACCGATCCAAGCACCGATCCCACCGGCACACGGCGGC
>NZ_AWZV01000039.1 GCF_000472545.1 Burkholderia sp. WSM2232
TGGGCTTGGGCTTGGGCTTGGGCTTGGGCTTGGGCTTGGGCTTGGGCTTGGGCTTGGGCTTGGGCTTGGGCTTGGGCTTGGGCTTGGGCTTGGGCCCTGGCGCAGGCTCAGCATCTAGCAGGCTTGCCCTTTGGCGCAGGTTTCAGCTTGAGCGCCGGTTTGCCCCTGAGCGCCGGTTGTCACGCGCGCCGGTTGGCACGGCATGCGTCGATGGATACGCGCGTCCTATGCCATCCGGCTAATGTCGCCGTCGCAGCGTTTGCGCTATGCTGAACCGTCGATTGTGTTTACAGGGAGCCCGTCATGACGAGCAAAAAGCGCAGCGCACCGCCGTCCGTCGCTAAGCAGACGGACCGGGCGCTCGACTCAACCGAGAGCCGCCTCGACGAGGCGCTGGAAGAAAGTTTTCCTGCGAGCGATCCGATTGCTGTTCACGAGCGCGACGCACATCGGGCGTCTGAATCGCAACCGCAAACGCAACCGCAACAGCCCATCGCAGGGAAGAAGCGGCGCTAGCGCGCCGACGGCGATAAGAGCCTGCGCTGCAGCCATGACTCGCGCAGTCTGCGCGAAGAAAGTCATGTGGCTCGACCAAGGCCGCGTTGGCGGGCTTCATCGGCAAACGCCCCGGCGAGTCGCATGTCGCGCTAACTCCCGTTAAGCCGGGCGGGACGTTAAGCCGGGCAGGACGTCTTTCCGGTTTCGGACCTCCGTTTATGCGCCATACGCAGTGGCTTCTGCGCTGCGCGCTTCGCGTCCCGGAACCTCATGGGCGGCCTCGCCGTGCCACCTGCTTGAAACAACGCCGCGCCCGGCTCGCGTCGAGCCATCGCGCCGCCAGGATCAATGCGCGGGCAAGCCGCTTTCCAGTTGCCGTTGCAGTTCGCGCACCTGGCGCTGTGCCGCACGCAGTTGTTCCTGCGCGGCAGCCTTTTGCTGGGCCAGCGCGGTCGCCTCGGCACGGGTCTGTTGCTGCTGGTTCGCCACGATGGTCTGCTGCTGACGCGCAACGTCCAGATCCGCCTGCAGACGATTCGCGCGGCTTTGCGACAACGCGATCATGCGCTCAGTGAACGCCTTTTGCGCTTCAAGTTGCGTGCGACGAATTTCCACGTCCGACAGTTGCATGGTCTGGCGCACGAAATCGCGGTAGATCATTTCTGCGCGCGCCGAGTCCTGCGTCTTGATCACGCGCCAAAAGTTCTTCTGCTGGAAGAGCGCCACGTAGTAAGTCATCTCCTTACCGTGGAACAGCAGGCTTGCGCCGTAACTGCCGTTGTACGTGGTGCGCAGCTCGCTCAGGTCGGAGCCCTTGATCATCTGCTGCAATTCCGCGACATTCCCCGCGGCGGATTGCTTCGCCTCCTCGGGCGTGAGCGCCGAGGTCTGGACTTGCGTCTGCGCCGGCAGCGGCGTGGATGGCAGTGCGACTGTCGCACCCGGCTGGGAAACCACGCCCGACGCTGCGTTGTTATCAGGCTGGGCCTGTGCGCAGGCGCCTTGTGCTACCCCCAACGCCATGATCGCAGCCACGGCGATCTGTCGTAGTTTCGACTTTTGGTCCATGTAATTCCTGCTTCAACAGTTTTTGTTTTAGTTCCCAATCGTCTCATTATTACTCACTTTCGCGAATTTCGGGCTCTTCGTCGAAAATTTGGTACTTACGCATTTTCTCCCACAGCACCTTGCGGCTGATGCCCAGGTAGAGCGCCGTATCCTGACGGCGCCAGCCGTTGGCCTCGAGCGCGGCGATCACGCGCTCGCGCTCGGCCATGTCCCATTTGCTGCGGTCGACCAGCACCTGGGCCGCGCTCTCCGCCGGCACCGGCTGCGTGCTGCGGGCGAGCGCGAGCAGACGCTGCAGGCGCGCGGCGTCCCATGCGCCGATCTGGCGCACCGTCACGCCAATGCGTTCCGCGAGGTTGCGCAACTCGCGCACATTGCCCGGAAAGTAGGTATCGGCGACAGCGTCCGCGAGCCAGTACGGCAGATCGGGCAGACTGGCGAGCCGCCCGGCGCCCACCACCTGCGCAATGAACGCCTTGAAGATCGCGATCTTGTCGACCGCGCCCCGCTCTTCCAGCGACGGAATTTTCAGCTCGATCACCGCCAGCCGGTAGTACAAGTCCGCGCGGAATGTGCCGTCCTTCACGAGTTGCGGCAAATGCTTGTTGGTCGCGGCCACGAGCCGGAAATCGAGCTTGACCGGCGTGGCCGAGCCGATCCGCGTGACGGCGCTGTCTTCGAGCACGCGCAACAGCTTGACCTGCTGATAAAGCGGCAAATCGCCGATTTCGTCGAGAAAAAGCGTGCCGCCGTCGGCCTGCTCGAAATAGCCTTTGTGTGCGACCACGGCGCCGGTGAACGAGCCCTTAGAGTGGCCGAAAAACAGCGACTCGAACAGGCCGTCGGGAATCGCGCCGCAATTCACCGCGACGAACGGGCCCTTGCCATAGCGGCTGTGCTTCTCGTGCAGCAACTGGGCGATGCGCTCCTTGCCTACGCCGGTCTCGCCGTGCACGAGCACGCTCGTATCGCAGTCGGCGAAGGTGTCCACTTCGTGCAGCAGCGCCTGCATGCATTCCGAGTTCGCGATCATCGCGTCCGATTCATGCGTCTTCGCGCTGTGCGCGCGCATTTGCAGCACGAGCTTCGTCACCATGCCGCGCAGCTCCGCACAGGTGAAGTCGAGCGGCAGAATGTGCGAATACTCGGCCGGGTACATGGACGGATCGTGGTCGCGCGGCGCAGCGCCGACCCACACGACCGGAATGCCGTGCGCGGCCTGCCAGTCGCGCATGATGAGCGCGCCGCTGTCGATCACCGAAACGCTGATGATCGCGAGCGAAGGCCGCTGTGCGCTGCGCTCGGGCGAGATGGCGATGTCGTCGGCACGGATCACCTCGACGTCGAAGCTTGCCATGCAGCGCGCGACCCGGTCGAGAATGTCGGCCTTGCCCTCCCAGACATAGATGTCGAGTTCCTCGATTTTGGTGGTGGTTCTCATGGTCGCCGAATCAGTAAACCAGTTGTGCCTGACCGCAGGCAAGTCCGAGGTCGTGAACCGTGCTCACACCTAGCTGCACACCGAGCAGTTGCAGGAGCGGCACGAGCAGCAGGTCGAGCGAATTGAGCACGGGCGTAAGGACGCCGGCGAGCGCGCTGAGGAGCGGCGCCGCGAGCCGGGTAATGTCGATGCCGAGCGCGGTGGCGTGCATCGAGCCAGCGAGCCCGCTCGCGAGCTGGCTCAGGAGACCGCTCGTGGCCGAACCGAGCGCGTCGCTATTGAGGCTCTGATAGTCGTCGCCGTCGCCGCTTACGTTGTCAAAGCGCAGCACGCCGGGCGCGGGCTGCATGCTCAGATTCATGCCGTTTTCCGGCGAACTGGTGCCGACGCTCACGTCGATCAAGCCGAGGCTCAACAGCGGCACGCTCACGGACGTCAGCGACGCGGGCTTCGAGCAGGTCGTGGGCGCCGTCGAATTGGTCAGATTGCCCGCCGCATCGCCGCCCGCGCAGAGCGACACGAGGCCTGGCCTCACCGAGATCCAGCTGTAGCTCGTGGCCTTCTGCGTCGAACACTGGGTGGTCTGCAATGCGGCGGTGCCAGGCGCGACTTCCAGATAGATCGGCAGGTTCAGAAGATTCACGTTGACGAGCGACGGAAAGCCCGCGCCGAGTCCAACGTTCAGGTTGACCAGTTGCACGTTCAGATACAGCTGCACCGAGGCCGAGTGCGCGCTCGTGCGGGGCGTGCCGTCTGCATAGTTGCCGGCCTCGCCGACCGCGATCACCGGCGGCTTGAGAATCCGCGCTTGCGCCGTTACGTTCGCGAGCGGGCTCAGATTGAGCGCGGTGCCGAGATTGACCGCGGAAGTGCCGTGCGCGATTTCGGCGGCGATCATCAGCGCGTCGAGTGCGTTGATGGTGGCAGAGGCCGCCGCCTCAGGACTGGCGAGCCCGATGGCGAGCAAGCCGCTCGCGCCCGTGGTGTCGCCAAGATTGACTCTCGTCGATCCGGTCGATGCGCCCGCAATCGTGGTGAGCCCGCTGATTACGCTCGCGCTCGCCACGTTGCCCTGACCTAACGCCGTCGCCATGGCGGTGGCGAGTTCCGCCACCGTCACCTGCGTCTGCAGCAACTGCGACATCGAAGCGACGCCTAAGGCGGCGGCCAGTTCCGATAACGTCAACTGCGCGGTGGCAAGCCCCTGATAGGAGCCGACGTCGAGATTCACGTTGCTGCCGAGCAAGGCGCTTAACAGTCCGTTGAGCGCACCGCCGGACAGGCCCGCAATCGACGTGCTCAGCGAAAACGCTCGAACGTTGGTGGCCTGTGCGACGGCGCTTGCGCTCAGCTCGCGCGTCTGCCCGACCAGGAACAGAAACGGCACCGGCCGGCTCACCACGACCTGCAACGCATTGATCGGCGTACCCGACGCCGCGAAATACGACTGGCCGGCATTGGCCGACGGATCCCATCGTCCGCAGGTCGACTGGACTGTGCCGTCTCCGGGCAGACCGTTGGCGCTCGCGTTCAGTTGCGCGGAGTTCGCGGCCGCGGCACAGCCGCCCGCGCTGCCGATAAGCTGCACGCCGGCTGCGGCGGCCAGATCGGCGGTACGCTGCAGGTCGCGGCGCGCGTAATAGAAGTGGCCGATATCGACCGCGCCGAGGGCGATCACCGCGAGGCTCACCCACACCGCCGCCAGCAACGCAATCGCGCCACGCTGCGGGCGCGCGAGACCGCCGAGCGCGCCGCGACGCTGCGCGCGCGCGAAGCGAGGCCGTGTGCAAAGGCCGCGGGCAGGAGCGCGTGATTGCATGTCAGTTCTGCGGCAATTGCCCTGTCAGGCCCGTACCCTGGCTGCCGCTGTTGCCCTGGTTGAGCGCCGACCCATACAGATCGGGAATGCGCGATCTGAACGACTGCATGTAACGCCGATACGCGAGCCCCGCCTGTTCGCCGGGCATCGGCTGGGCGGCCGCGGCCTGCGCGTTGCTGCGCTGAAGCGCGAGCCACGCCGACGTGGCATGCCCGACTTCGCTGCGTTTGGCCGGCGGCTCGCCGCTCGGCGCTGACTGCGCGCATACGTTGCCGGCGCCGGCACCCACCGCCGCGAGCGCGAGCAGCAACGCCCGAACGACCAGCCATTGGCGCAGCCGACATGGTTGAGTATTTCTCACGCTTTCCTCCGCGGCCACGCCGCCTGTCATTGTGCGAACCGTTGCAGAAGGCGCGGCGCCGGTTCAATTGTGTCGTGCGCGCTTGCCACCGTGCCCGCAGGCGCAGCCAGCAGACTCTGCGCCGGGGCCATGCCGCCCGCGCCGGCGCGTGCGCCACTGCGGGCGGCAGCGACCTTCGCCGCGTCGGCGCGGATTGCCGCGCGCACATCGAGTGCGAGCTTCTGCTCGTTCATCAGCGCCTGCGCCTCGCTCGCCTGCCCGCTCGCAAGCAGGAACAGCGCGATATTGCTGACGATTTTCGGATTGGCCGCATCCAGTTCGGCCGCCTTCATCAACGGCACCCGCGCGCCCGCGACGTCGCCCGCCCGCAGGCGCGCATAGCCCAGGTCGGAGAGCACCGTCGCATCGGTCGGCGCGAAAAGCGCCGCTTGCTCCAGCTCGCTCGCCGCGCGGCCGAAGTCGCCCTGCCCGCCCGCGATCAGACCGAGGCCGCGATGACCGCGCGCCGCCAGCGGCGTGTGCAGCAACTCTCTGTAGGCGGCCGCGCTCGCGTCGGGTTGAGCGGTCATGCGCAGCGCGTCCGCGCGCAGCAGAGTCGAATCGGGCGAGACGCCGTACTGTTTTTCATAAGCGTCGATATGCGCGAGCGACGCGAAGTACAGGCCCTGCTGCTGCATCCGATCGATCAGGCCGAGATACATGCCCGGCGTGTCGGGCGCGGGATCGCGCCGCGCCTGCGCAAGCAGCGCCTCGCGCTCGGCCTGTGGGCCGACGCCGTACCCGGACTGCTGCGACGCGCACGCGCCGAGCAAAGCGAGCGCCGCTGCCGCGCAGGCGCAACGCATCGCATGGGAAAATTGCTTCGGTATCTTGATGAATTTCATTGCTGTTTTCCTAGCGGTGCATTGTCTTCAGCGAGTGCGACACCGACAGCACGCCTGGCCCCGCGGTGACGATCATCAGCGCGGGCAGCAGGGTCAGGATCATGACGCCGGTCATCTTCACCGCCATGCGGCCGATCCGTTCGCGCAGCATCGCGCGGCGGGTTTCGCGCAGGCGGTCGCCGAACTGCTTGAGGGGTTCCTGTACCGCGCCGCCGTGCCGGTCCACCTGAATCAGCAGGCGCACGACCGCGCGCAGATCTTCGTTGTCGAAGCTCGAAGCAAGCCGCGCGAGCGACTGCTCGCGCGTGCGGCCGGCAGCGAACTGACGCTGCGCGATTTCGAGTTCGCTCGACAGCACCGGCAGGACGCCGCGAAAATCGTTGACCATCACCTGAAGGCTCTGATCGAGCGACAAACCCACGCCCTGCAGCAGACGCAACAGGTCGACGAGCATCGGCAGTTCGTCGACGACCGCGGCGCGGCGCGCGGTCGCGCGCCGACCCAGCACCACCTTGGGCGCCATTACGCCGCATACGAAAGCGACGATCACCACCAGCACATAGCGCGGACCTTGCACCTGCGCATGGGCGAGCGTACCCGCGACGAGCGGCAACACCACAGCGCCGACGACGCGCGCAATCAGAAAGAGTCCGCGCGCGCGGGCATCGACAAAACCGCATTGTTCGAGGAGCCGCCGGTCCTCGTGCGCAACGAACTGCCGCCCCACCGGCGTATCGAGCCAGCGGGTGCCGGCGTTTGCGCATCGTTCGAGAAAGCCTTGTATGCCGCGCTGCCGTATGCCGTTGGGCGCGCTCCCACGCGAGGACAATGAGGGCGATGCATTCCACCCGGCCCCTGCATGCGGGCTTTTGCTCCCGGCCTCGGCGCTGTGCAGCGCGCGTTCGTCGAGTGCGTGAGCAAGCGTGCGGGCGCTGCGGCGCGCGGCTGCAAGACGGGCGATCAGCAGACCCGCGAGCAGCAGCAATCCGGTGGCGGCGAGAACGAGCGCAAGCGCGAAGAGCTGGTTCGGCTGCATCGTCAGGCCTTCAACCGGGCGAGCCGGTACAGCAGATACGCGCCCGTCAACTGCAGCGCGAACGCGAGGTAGAGAATCTGCCGGCCGCCCGGATCGAACCACATGGAGCCGAAGTAGCGCGGGTTGGTGAGAATCAGAAAGCCGCCTATGCCGATGGGCAGCATGCCGAGCACCCACGACGACAGCCGCGTTTCCGACGACATCGCCACGAGTTCGCGTTCCGCCTGTTCGAGATCGCGCATGAACGACGACATGCGATCGAGCATCACGTCGGCGCGGCCGCCGTACTTCACCGAGAGCCGCAGCACCGCACCCAGCAGTTCCAGTTCGCGCGCGCCGTACAGCACGGCGACGTGCGAAAGCGCGCGGTCGATCTCGACGCCCGACCTCAGCATCCGCGAAACGTGATCGAGACATTCGCGCAGCGGCGCCTCGGTGGTTTGCAGCGACGCCTGGAACGCGGCGGGCACACTGTTACCGAGCGTGATCAGACGCACGATGCCGTCCAGAAACGACGGCAGTTGCCGCACGATCGCCTGGCGGCGGCGGCTCGCGCGCATCGACATGATGAAGTACAGAAACACCGCGCAGCCCGACAGCGTGACGGCGGCGGCAAGCGGCCCGCCCTGGCTGCCGGCCAGAAGGCACAAGACGATGACGAGAGCCGTGACGGCGAGAAGCGGCGCGCGCGCCTGACGCAGCCCGGCGCGGTTCAGCATCGCGGTGATTGCATAGCGCGCGCGTGCGGCGAGATAGCGCAGATGCGCATGGAGGCCGGCGTCAGCGGCCGGCGCTTGTGGTGTGAACACGATGCCAGGCGCAGCCGACGCAGCGCGACGCGCGGCAGCGGACGCCGATCCCGCAGCCGATCCCGCAGCCCGGCCCGCAGCCGTGCCCGCAGCCGTGCCCGAAGATGCAGCGAAGCCCGACGCATTGCGGAACCCGCTTGCGGCGACGCCCGCAGCGCCCGAAGTTCCCCCTGCACCCGCAGGCCCGGGCATTGCGCCAACTGCGGCTCGCGCCGCGGAACCTGCCTCAGCCCCGACCGCCGCCCCTGGCACCGCCGGCTTCGCGACGCTCATACGGCTGTCGATGAAGCGCTCGGCACTCACCTGCTCCTTGCGTTGCGCGCCGCGCTGCAGGATCAGCAGCGCGGCCGCTGCGCACAGCAACGCGAGCGCGGCAAAAATCAACGCCGCGCTAGACATTGAAGCCGCCGCCGAAACCGCCGCCTGCGAAACCACCGCCTCCGAACCCGGTTCCACCGCTGCCAAACCCGCCGCCGCCGAAACCGCCGTCCGCCGCGCCGCCCGCACCACCCGCGCCGCCAAGCGGCTGACGGAAGCGCGCGAGCTTCGGCGAATGCGGATGGATGCCGAGCGACACCCATTGGTCAAGCTCCTCCCCGTCCGCCGACAACACCGGCTCGTAGCGGTAAAGCTCCTGGGTGGCAATGATGTTGTCCGACAGGCCCGTCACCTCGGTGATCGACAGAATGCGGCGCCGGCCGTTCGAAAGCCGGCCGATCTGCACGATGAAGTCGATCGCGTTGGCGATCTGGCGCCGCAGGCTCGACTCGGTACCCTGGAAGCCGGCAAAGCCTGCGAGCATTTCGAGCCGGTACAGGCACTCGCGTGGCGAGCTGGCGTGAACCGTGCCCATCGAGCCGTCGTGGCCGGTGTTCATCGCCTGCAGCATTTCGAGCACTTCGCCGCCGCGCACCTCGCCCACGATGATGCGGTCCGGCCGCATTCGCAGCGTATTGCGCAACAGGTCGCGAATCGTCACCACGCCGGCGCCGTCGAAGCCGCCTGGCCGGCTTTCGAGCCGCACCACATGCGGATGGTTCAGCGAGAGTTCGGCCGTGTCCTCGATCGTCACCACACGCTCGGGCTCGGGAATGTGAAACGCCAGCGCATTGAGCAACGACGTCTTGCCCGAGCTCGTTCCACCCGACACCAGCACGTTGCAGCGCGCCTCGACCGCCGCCTCCAGCAGCGCGCCGATTTCGGGACTATAGGTGCCGTTGCCGAGCAGATCGTCGGGGCGCAGCGGGTCCTTACGGAACTTGCGGATGGAAACGATAGGACCGTCTATCGACAGCGGCTCGATCACCACGTTCACGCGCCCGCCGTTGGGCAGGCGCGCATCGACCATCGGGTTCGATTCGTCGAGGCGCCGGCCAATCGGCGCGAGTATGCGCCGCACGATCCGCAGCAGATGCGCATTGTCGGCGAAACGCACCGGTATCTTCGTGAGAATGCCGTGGCGCGACACATACACGTCGTTGTAGCCGTTGATCAGAATGTCTTCGACGGCCGCGTCGTTCAGCAGATCCTCGATGGGGCCGAAGCCCGAGAGCTCTTTGGTCAACGCGTCGGCAATCGCGCGCACCTCCACCTCGTTGATCGGAATGCGGCGCAGCCGCACGAAGCTGTCCATCTCCAGATCGACGAACTGATTGATCGCGTTGCGCGACCAGCGGCCGAACTCGGCACCCAGTTCCTCGATGCGCGTGAGCAGATGTTCGTGCGCCGCGTTCTTGATGTCCTGGAACTGCTGGCTGTGCGCGAACGACGGCGCGTTGTCGGCGAATTCGATCTCTTTTGCCATCGTCTATGACCGTCTGGAGGAAGTGGGAAGAAAGCGCCTGAGCGCGGCCAACGGCGACTTGCCGCGTGTGGACGCGCTCACGTGCGCCGGACCCGCAAGACGCTCGATCAGCGGCTCGAGCGCGCGCACATACGGGTCGCGCGGCGCGGCGTCGGCGATCAGCAAGCCCTGGTTCGCCGTCTGCCCGAGCGCCACGCGCCGCTCGGGCAAACTCGCGAGAAGCGCAATGTCGAGGCGCTCGGCGATTCGCGCCGCGGCAAGCCCGAGCTCCGCGTCGAACCTGTTCACAATGAGCCTGACATTGGCGGTGTCCGCGCCCGCCTCGCGCAAGGACTCGAGCACCCCGACCGCCGACACGATGGAGGCGACGCCCTGATCGCAGACGAGCCACGCTTCGTCGCAGGCGCGCACGACCTGCGCGACGAACTCCATGTTCGAAAAGCCGCCCAGGTCGACGATCTGCTGATCGAAAAAGGCCCGCAGCCGGTTCAGCAAACCGATCGACGACGAATACGAAATCTCGCGCATATCCGCGAGATTCGGCGGCAGTGTCGTGAACGCGAGGCCGCTCGTGTGATGCGACAGCGCGGTGTGTACAAAGGTCTGGTCGAAGCGCCGCAGGTTGCGCACGGCTTCGACGAAATGAAAGTCGCTGCGTGCGTTGAGCATCAGCAGGCCGTCGCCGGCCGGCAAGCCGAGGTCGAGCAAGGCGGCCTGCCTGCCCTCTTGCGCATCGCGCCGTTGCAGCATAACCGCCAGATTGGTCGCGAGCGTGCTCACCCCCATGCCCACGCGTGCGCCGAGCAGTGCTGTCACGCGGCCATGACGGCTCACCGGCTCGACCAGATTGTCGAGCACCTGCTGCGTGATGCGCAGCGCGTCGGCGGCGGGCGCCGCCAGGTCGATGAAGTCGCGCACGCCCGCGCGCAAGGCGGCGAGCGCGCTCTCAGGCTCGGCGAGCGAGCCGGTTGCGACGATCTGCAGCCCCGGATACTGCGCGCGCACGGCGCTCGTCGCGGCGCTTGCCGCCGCGCCGCGGCCGCCCGAAAAATCCACGAAGACGAGCGACGGGTTGAGCGTCGCGATACGCTGCGTCAGCATCGACGGGTCGAGCGTGACGGCTTCGACCGTGCCGGCCGACAGGAGCGTCTCCGAGAGCCAGTGCACATGTTCGTCGGCGAGCGACGCGAACATGAAATAGTCGGTGACGGCCTGTTCGGTCAATGAGTGCGTTCTTGCGTTCATCGTGCCCATCCTCTCGCGGCGTCGGCGCGAAACCGCGCGCGTGGGTCCTGCCTCGGCTGCGGGCGCATGACCGCTGGAACGAGGCGCGCGCCCCGGCGCTCGCATCTGCGCATGCGCCGGCTCGCCGCCTGGCTGCGCGCATTCATTTCGAAAACCCCGGCGCCGCGTCGCGCGCCGCCACGCCGCCGAGAAACGAGCGCCACACCGGCGCGTTGCGCTGCTCCGACTGCTCGCCCGGCGTGGCCGGCAAGGTCGCGCCTTTCGCGAGCGGCGACACCAGATGCGGCGTGACGATAATCACCAGTTCCTTGTCGTTCTGCTGATAGTTGAGTTGCTTGAAGAACGCGCCGATCACCGGCAGATCTCCGAGCAGCGGTACCTTGGCCACGTTCGAAATGGTTTCGCGATCGATCAGCCCGCCTATCACGAAGCTCTCGCCATCGCCGAGCTCGACCGTAGTGTCCGTGCGGCGCGTGGTGATAGCGGGCACCGAGACGCCGCTGATCGTCACCGCGTTGGCGAAGTCGAGCTGGCTCGCCTCGGGCGCCACCTTCAACGCGATGCGCTGCGGGCTGAGCACGGTCGGCGTGAGCGTGAGGCCCACGCCGTAGGGCTTGTATTCGATCGACGTGGTGCCAAGGCCCTGCGGAATCGGCACGGGAATTTCGCCGCCGGCCAGAAAGCTCGCGCTCTGGCCGGACAGCGCGACGAGTGTCGGCTCGGCGAGAATCCGCGCGAGGTTGTTGCTTTCCATCAGGCTCAGATCGGCGAAGAGTCCGCGCGTAGCCGAGTTGAACACCAGATTGAACGCCGACGAAATAGGCGCAACGGAGTTGAACGAGGGCGTCGGGCCATAGGTCGCCGAACTCAGCGCGGACGGCGCAAACGAGCCGAACGTAAAGCCGTTGTTCTGCTTCAGGATGTTCAGACCCACCTGCTTGAGCACCGTGCGGCTGAACTCCACGACGCGCACGTCGACCTGCACGACCGAGCGCGTCGCGACCGTCGAGGTGTCGTAGATCTGTGCGGTACCTGCACCGCTTGCGCCGCTCGCGCCGCCGTTCGTTGCGTCACTGCCGGCCGCGCCGCTCATGCCAGAAACGGCGCCGCCTCTGCCGCCGCTTGCGCCTGCCGCAGCGCCGTTGGCGGCGCTGCCCAAAGTCGCTCGCTGACGTGCCTCTATTCCAGCAGCCGCCACGGCCCGCTGATGCGCTTCCATGGTCGGCGCGCTGCCCGAAATGAGCGCGGTGTCGCCCAGTACCCGGACCGACGGCGTGCCCGGCCCGAGCAGGGTTTTCGCGGCAGGCGAGCTGACGTTGACCACATAGGTGAGCGGCGCGTCCTTACCCTGTTCCCACAGCATCACGTTGGTGCTGCCCGGCGATTTGCCGATCAGCAGCACGCCGCCCGTCTTGTCGCCCTTGATGATGAGCACGTCCGCGACGCTCGGGTCGCCGATCGCCACGCGCCGCAGCGTGTGGCCGCTCGCGAGCGACTGCTGCGAGCCGGCGACAATCTCGAGCTGCTGCGCACCGCCCGAAGCGAAGCCTGCCGGCGACGCCGCCATCGACGAGCCGCACAGCAGCGCAGCCATTCCGTACTCGAAAATGCGTTTGTTCATTTTTGTATGGACGCGCGTGGCCGCACGCTCCCTGAAACCGCTATCGGGCGACCGTTTCGGCGCGCCCACCCCGTATCACTTCGATGCCGCCAGTCGCCCCAGGCCCTGTCCCCGTCCCCGCACGGGTCGCGACGATCGCAAGCGGGTTGGCGGGCGGCCCAAGTCTCGGCACGACAGGCATGACCGGCGCCCGCGGCGCGGCGTTGCCCGCGCCGCCCGACAATGCGTCGAGCGAGACTCCGGCCGCCGCGCGCGTCGAATCGCCGTGCGGTGCGCCGCCGCCCGTGTGCGTCGAGGTATTCAGCACTGCCGGCAACGGAGCAAAGGCGCCGGCATCGATTACTTCGGTATCCTTCGGATTGCGCAGCGCGAACACGAGCCGCCCCGAGCTCTCGGCGAGCGTCAGACGATCGACATCCGCAACCGGCACGGCGAGCACCGCGGTCCTCACCATGCCGTTCGGATCGCCGGACGGGTCGCCGGTGGCAGTCGCATTGCCGAATGCCAGCACCCGCAGTTTCGACATCAGAAGACGTGCCTGGGTGTGCCCGATCTCACCGCCGCCGCCCATGTTGCCGTCGCGCTTGAGCGTGAAGAACACATCGACGAAGTTGCCCGGCCGCAAGCGGTTGCCGACCGCATTGGACTCCTCGACGCGCACCGCCACCGCGCGTTCGCCCGGCTCGATCCGCTCGGCGAGCCCTGACGACAATTGGTCCTCCAGCACCGGTGTCTCGGCGCCGATGTCGGCGGCGGGCACGCGTCCCGCCACCAGCGACGGCTCGGCAAACGCGCCGTTCGGATGGATCGGCAGCGGCTCGACGCGCAATGCGTCGGCAGCGATCGCCTTGCCCGCGGGCAACGGGCGCGCCGCCACCACGACCGGAAAGAGGGTTTGCCTGACGGACGTGACAGGCGCGGGCGCCGGCCGGCGCAACAGCGTCGCGGCAATCAGGCCCAGCAACAGCGCGACGGCGATGAGGAGGCCCGCAGCAATGCGGGTGAACTTCAGCATGACAGCGCCCGCCACGCAGCACACCGGGCCAGACGGCTACGATGCGTGGGTGAGCGAGCCGGGGCTGGCGGGACGGAAGCTTGAGCGTGAGTCACAGGATGTTCACCGGATTGAGTTGCACCGTGGCGGTACTGCTCAGACTGGCGGGCAGCACCAGTCCTAGCAGAGGCAGGTTCGGTATCAGCGGATGCGCCGCGTAGTCGTAGGTGAGGCTCACTGCCATGCAAGTCATGGCGGGTTGATAGCTGCACGCGGAGGGTACGGTCTGACAGGACGCGGTGCTGATCATCGACGCGACCATGTTGGTGGCAGTGGTGCAGGCGGCCGTGGCGCGCAGGGTGAGCGCGGTGGCCACGTCGTTTGCCTTCTGGTAGTTCAGCGCCGCGCGCGCGCCCTCTTCGCTGGCAAGCGTAAGGCTCTGCTGCGCAACGAAGATGAGACTGAAGGTCACGATCGCATAGAACACGCAGAAGAACAGCGGAAACACGAGCGCGAACTCGATTGCGGTGGCGCCGCGTTGCCAGCGAAGGGACATCGGCGTGATCATCGGAGGCCTCCGGCAACGACCTGGACGGCGAGCCACAGCATCAATGGCACGGTGAGACATGCGGCAAACGGCGTGGCGCGCCGGCCTGCCAGTTCGAAGGTGGGCGCGCGGCGTCTGCACAACGCCACCATGCGTGGGCGGGCCGCAGCAAGCACCCACAGCGCGTGCAGTCCGGCAAGGACGCTCGCCACCGCCCACAAGCCCAGCAGCGCGTGGATGCCACACCATGCGCCCAGCACGGCGAATACCTTGACGTCCGCGGCGCCCATCACGCCGAGCGCGAACAACGGCAACAGCACCGCGAGGCCGACCGCCGCACCGGCCGCCGCCTGAACCGCGGATATACCGAACGGACAAATGTCAAATAAAGCGCATAGAAACGCCGCTATCAAACCAGTAACGACAAGCCCATTGGAAATATGCCGGCTGCGGCAATCGCTAATAGCGACACACCCACACCAGACCATGAATAAGAAAAGTGCAATAGACACTTGCATAGCAGATTTTGACGGGCGCATAAATCCACCCCGGATTGCAATCGCAATCCGGGTGCGCCTGTCTGGCAGCCCCCTCGGCGAATTACAGCGCGGGCGCTAAATGAATAACGCCTTACACTCGGCCGGGCGGGTCGCCGATCGCATTAATTTCTGCTGATGGCAGGCAAAAGCCCGGCGACCGTCTGAAATGCAGTATTGAGTTGCGTGCCGAGGCCCTGCACGGTCGAGCCGATAACAACGACGATCAGGCCTGCGATCAGGCCGTATTCCAGTGCGGTAACGCCCCGGTTATCTCTCAGAAAGCTTGTGGCGAACTTTTTCATTTTTACCCTCGATCTTCGATTTATTCGTCTTTCTATGCGCCGCCCGGCGGTACGTGCCGCGCGCCCCGCCCCGCTGGTCTCTCAGTCCCGGCGCGGTATGTCGCGTCGTAGCGGCTGCCGTTGCGGCCGTCCCGATGAAACGGATATGTATGAGCTGTCTGTTCGATAACCCACCTCCCTCGTGATGCCGCGCAACTGTGGCGTTTTATAGCCGAACAATCTAATTAAAGCAATTGTGCTTTGCCCGCGGACGCGTCTGTCCACGTGTTCTTC
Source organism: Burkholderia sp. WSM2232 (assembly GCF_000472545.1). Classification (GTDB taxonomy): domain Bacteria; phylum Pseudomonadota; class Gammaproteobacteria; order Burkholderiales; family Burkholderiaceae; genus Paraburkholderia. The sequence goes on from NZ_AWZV01000039.1 coordinate 15,242, forward strand.
TCGCCCACATAGGTTAACGGTTGTTCGTGCGTTGCAGCACATAGTATTAACCATAACTTTGAATCGTTGCACTAATTATGTTTTTGGGTACTGCGCCGCTGCGTGTGCGCTCGCGTTACGGCGGATTCCGTAACGGCGCATGCGGGCCGTTACGTTACGCCGCCCTCGGTAATGCGCCGCCGCGTGCCTCTTTTTGTCAATTCCTCATTTAGCGCGCGCTCCATCACATCCAGCAATGCCTTATTTGACATGGTGTTACGGCTCGCATTCGAAAATTCGCGCTATTGATCAGTGGAAATGGCACGGGTCCTGCAGAGATAGCCCGCAGCAGGACCACACAACACATGCGATGCGAGGCGACATGAACATTCAAACGATCAACACCGAAAACATTCACACCGCACCTACGGGAAGGGCAGCCAGCCGCGCGCTGCGCAGCACGGTGATCGCGGCCGGCGTGGCAGCGCTGCTTTCGCTTGGCGCCTGCGGGGGCTCCGGCAGCCTCAGCTCGGGCACCGGCAGCAAGGGCAGCGGTTCGGCGGGCGGCACCTTGTCGACGGCAAGCGGCAGCGGCTCGATGGGCTCGGCCGGCTCCGGCAGCAACTCCAATACGAACACCAACCCTGATACGCACACGGACCCCGGCACCAATCCCGCCACGACGCCGGTGGCCAATTCAATCGGCACGGTGGTGGGCAACACGGGCGGTGTGATCGGCGACGTGGGCTCGACAGTCACGGGCGTCGGCACGGTGATCGGCTCGCAGACGCTGCCGGGCGTCAGCACGCAAACCACCCAGGCCGCAGGAAGCATCGTCCAGGAAGTCGGCGCGGCGGTGTCGACGCTCGGCGGCGGCGTCACGCAAGGGCTCGGTCAGCTAGGCACCGGCGGCAATGCGATCGGCACCACGGTATCGAGCGTGGGCGGCGTGCTCGGACACGTGGGCGGCGCGGTGACGGACACAGGCAGCCTCGTGACCAGCCTCGGCAGCGGGCCGCTCGCGCCGTTGTCTGCGATCACGACGCCGCTCGGCGGCGCTGTCACGACCCTGGGCGGCGCGGTCACGAACGGCGGCAGCATGCTCGGCACCGCCCTTTCGACAGGCCCGGTCCAGCAGGTCACGCAGACACTGAGCACCGCGATCACCCCCATTACGTCGATGGTCGCATCGACCACGCAGACGGTTGGCACGACAACGGGGCTCGGGGCACCGGTCAATACGCTCCTCTCGACGCTCGGCGGCGGACTCGCGCAGGCCGGCACGCTGCTCGCCACTTCCGGTGGCAATCCCGTCACGACTGCACTCGGGCGCACCGTCACGGACACCGGCACCACGGTCGCCTCCGTCGGCGGACTAGTGACGGGCGGCACCAGCGGCAACCCGCTCGCGCCGCTGACGAGCGCGCTCGGCGGCCTCACGGGCGGAGCCGCTAGTGGACCGCTTGCGCCGGTGTCCGGCGTGCTCAGCGGCTTGACGGGCGGCGCCAGCAGCGGCCCGCTCGCGCCGGTCACAGGCGCGCTGGCTGGGTTGACGGGCGCGCTTGGCGGTGCGTCCGCTGGTGCGAGCCCGCTTGCGCCGGTGACCGGTGTGTTGTCGAGTGTGACGAGCGGATTGAGCGGCGCAGCCGGCGGCAGCAGCCCGTTGGCCCCTGTCACAGGCGTGCTGTCGACGGTGACAGGCGCACTCGGCGGCGTCGCCACGACGACAGCGGCGGCAACCTCCAGCGCGACCCGCACGACCAGCACGACGCCCCCGGGTGTGTCGCTCACGGCCAGCTCGGGCAATGGCACGGCAAGCAATCCGCTTGCGCCAGTGACCTCGCTGGTCGGCGGCCTGCTCGGGGGATTGTCGAAGAAGTAGGCGCGGCCACGCACGCAAGGGAGCACGGCGGGACGCACCTGGCGAACTGCGTGGCGAAACAGGCGGCGGAAGCAGGCAAAGAAAGCCGCAGCGCGCGACGCTTCACGCGATGGTGCGCGACCGACGCGCTTCCTGACGATCCACCGCGCACACACGTGACAGCGGCGTTCACTCCGGGCGTCCAGGCCTGATCCGAATGCTGCAGTCCCAATACAGCTGGGAAGAAAGGCGCGCCGCCATCTCGACGAGACGGCGCGCTCCAGCAGCAAACACGATTACCCGAAGGCATTGAGGAGCACACATGTCCACACCCCGTCTGTTGAACCGCCATCCTGCCGCGACGGCCTTCATGTCGTTGCGCACGCCGTTGATCGCCGTGGCCGTCGCCGGCCTGCTCGCCGCGTGCGGCGGCAGCACGGTCAACTCGCCGCCCACCTCCAGCACCGGCAGCGGCAGCGGCTCGGGATCGACCGGCAGTGGCGGTAACCCGACGACGACCACCACCGGCACCTCGGGCGCCGTCACGGGGGCCGCGAAGACGACCAACGACCTGGGCTCGGTGATCGCCGCGCAGACCATTCCCGGCCTGAGCCCGCAAGTCACGCGAGGTCTCGGCGACGCCGTGTCGGGCACGAGCAGTACGCTGAACACGCTCGCCAACGCGGTAAGCGGCGGCGTCGGCCAGATCGGGGCGACGCAGAATCCCGTCGGCACCACGGTAGCGGGTCTCGGCCCGGTGGTGAGTTCGACGAGCGGCGTCGTGCAAGGCCTGAGCACCGGTGTGGACGGCCTCGGCAGCGGCAATCTTGCGCCACTCTCGCCCGTCACGACGCCGTTGGCGGGTGCCCTGTCGACCACCGCTACCGCGCTCAACGCGGGCGGCGCCACGCTCGGCAGTACGCTCGGCTCGGCTCCGGTCCAGCAGCTCACGCAACCGCTCAGTACGGCGATCACGCCGATCGTCGTCACCGCGGGCCTCGTCACCCAGGCGGTGGGCACGCAGACGGGCCTCGGCGCACCGCTCGGGGGTCTGCTGGCTCAGCTTGGCGGCGCACTCGGCGCCGCTGGCTCGCAGGCGGGCGCGGCAAGCGGCAACCCGCTCGGCGCCGATGCCGGTGCGCTGATCAGCTCGCTCGGCAACACCGTGACGAACACGGGCGGGCTCGTCAATCCAAACGGCCCGAACGGCGTGCGGCCGATCCCCGGACTAATCACGAGCCTCGTCGGCAGCACGAATTTCAGCATCGCCAACGGACCGCCTTCGAACAGCAGCCCGTTTGGCCCGCTGCAAGACACGCTCGCCAGTCTTGGGCTCGGCGGCAATCCGCTTGGCTCTCTGTCGACGCTGCTCGGCGGCACGCCTCTTGCCGGGGTCGGCTCCGGCCTGAGCGGCGCCCCTCTCGGCCCGCTGACTTCCGCCCTGGGCGGTACGGGCAGCGGGACAAGCCCGCTTTCGTCCGCATCATCTTCGCTTTCGTCGCTGTCGTCGCTGCAGTCGGTGACCGGCGCGCTGTCCGGCGTAACCGGCGCTGCGGCGAGCTCGGGCGGCTCGGGCGGCGCACAGGCGCTCGGGCCTGTGACCGCCCTGGTTGGGCAACTGACGGGCACCTTGAGCGGCGCCACCGGCTCCACTGCCGCCACAACTTCGACTAGTGCCTCCGGCAGTCCGGCGGGCGGACTGACCACATTACTGGGCGGGCTCGTGCCGGTAAGTCGTAAGTAGTCCGCATAAAGGCTCGGACGCGACACGCATGGCATGGTCCGCGAGCCGTCACGGTCTCGCGCCGTGCCGTTGCGCGCGGCTCACGTCGCATGGCATGGCGTGACGTGGCACGGCGCGGCATGACATGGCGTGACATTGACCTGGCATTGCATCGCACGACACGACACAACGTGACATGACATGCCATTGCACGAATGGGCCGCGCAGCACGTCGCACGCGCCCTCGTTCGCACTGCATTCAAGCTTCGCGCGGTTGATGACGTAATACATGGCGGGACGGCTAGCTCCGTCCGGCCATCCATAAATCGAGCGCCGTCAGGCGGCAAGGCCATGCCGCGCAATGACAGACGCTCGCAGAACAAAACGGCATACGAGGACAATCCGATGAGACTCGGGCACGGCAGCACCTGGACCTTCATGCTTGCGGCGTTGGCAGCGAGCGCAATGCAAGCGCCGGCACAAGCGCAGTCGCGACCCGCCGCGGTCGCCGGAGGCAATCCGCTGGACTCGCTGCCGCAAATCAAGGCGCCCGACAAAGGTCCGAACGTGACCGTGCAGGTCGCGCCGCAAGCGCCGCAACTACAGGAACTGCTTGCGCGCCATCTCACGCCAACGCGCGTGCAGATCGAAGGCGTCAGGTCGATTCCCTTCGACGACGTCGCGCAGCGCTTCACGCCGCTCGTCGGCAAGGAGACGACCATCGGCGATCTGATCCAGGTGGCCAACGGCGTGACGAAGCTCTACCAGGAGCGCGGCTTCGCGCTTTCGTTTGCATTCGTCCCGGCACAGACATTCGACGACGGCGTGGTGCGGGTCACGGTAGTGGAAGGCTACGTGTCGGCCGTCAAGGTGACCGGCAAGGCCGGCGCGGTGGAAGACAAAATCCGCGCAATCGCGGATCACATCACTGCGGACCGGCCGCTGCGGCGCGCGACCTTCGAGCGCTATATCAACGTGCTCGGCTTGTTGCCCGGTGTGAAAGTCGCCGCGAACGTTCCGCCGCCGCAGAACACGGACGGTGCGACCACGCTCGAGCTGAACGTGGAGCGCAAGCCTTTTGATGTCAGTACCGGTATCGACTTCAATCATCCCGGCGTGCAAGGCCTGCTGAGCGCGACCGAAAATGGCCTCACCGCGCTCGGCGAACAACTGAGCGTGTCGGCGCTGCTGCCGAAAGGCCGCGACAACGTCACTTATCTGGCCGCGCATGCCACCGTCCCGATCGGCAGCAATGGTCTGATTGCGAAGCTCGACGCATCGCACTATCGCGGCAACCCGGTCGACAATCCGGGCTTGCCGTCCTACGTCGAGCGCACGGTGATCAACGACAAGGTCGGCGGCTCGCTAGCGTATCCCATCCTGCTGAGCAATTCGCAAAGCGTGATCGGCACGGCGTCGGTGTATGCCTCGCACGACGAGGACCGCTATCACAATCAACAGACGGGTGCGCAGATCGGCCTGCGGTCGCAAGTGCGCGTGATGCAATTGCAAGCGGACTACACGAGCGTGCAAACCGGCCAGGTGCGCCGCGCGAGCCTTAACGTGGCGAAGGCGTTCGACATTCTGGGCGCGTCGAAGGCCGGCGATTCGAATGTGCCCGGCACGCGCGTCAACAATCCCGCTTCGATCAACTTCGTGCGTACCGGTGCAAGTTTTTCACAAACCAATGAGTGGCCCTTCAGGATCGGTACGGCCATCTCGCTGACCGGCCAGTACAGCGCCGTCTCGCTGCCGACCTCCGAGCAGATCGCCTTCGGCGCGCAGCGTTTCGCGCAAGGCTATCAGCCGGGCGAAGCGTCGGGCGATTCGGGCTGGGGCGCCATGTTCGAGATCAACCGCGCGTTCACGCCGGGCTTCACCTATCTGCGCACGTTCACGCCATACATCTCGTTCGATATGGCGCGTGTCTATCTGCATGCGGGGACGCCGTCGCCGTCGCGGCTTGCGTCGATTGCATTTGGCTTCCGGATCAGCGACGCGAAGTATTACAGCCTCGATCTCTCGGTGGCGAAGGCGGTCGGCGACGCTCCAGTCGAAAGCGCGTCGCGCAGTCCGCGCATCAATGCCACGTTCTCGTACCAGTTGAACTGAGCCGGACCGGGCAAGGCTCGTTGCGCGTGAAGTGCCACAGCCGATTAGAGGCTTCATTATCAAACTGCGCGCGCACTTTCGCGCTCACTTCACGTATTCTCATCGATCACATCACGCGGCCGCACAGAGCCGCGGACCGGACGCCGGGTGCGGCGCGTCAGGAGACCCCAAGGCATCGCGCGACATCGCAAGGCAAACGCCTCGCGCGGGTGCCGATAATGCTGCGCGACCATGATCGCGCCATCTTTTTTTCACGGAGGAAGACAATGATGCAGTTGGCTCAGCTCACTCAGCGCGCCCGTACCCTCGCAGTACGCGCAGCGAAACAGGCGGCACTCGCCGGCGTGCTGCTCGCGAGTGCCGCCACCGCGATGGCACAGGCCGATACGCCGGTGGGCACGTGGCAGACCATCGACGATCACACCGGCCAGCCCAAGGCGCTCGTGCAGATCGTGCAGGACGGCAATGGCACGCTGAGCGGCAAGGTGGTCAAGGGACTCGGCGCGTACGACCAGCCGGATCGTCGCTGCACCGCGTGCACCGACGCGCGCAAGGACCAGCCGATTCTCGGCATGACGATCATCAGCGACATGAAGAAGGACGGCGACGCCTGGGATCACGGGCAGATTCTGGACCCGGAAAACGGCAAGCTCTACAAGTGCAAGATGCGCCTTGAAGACGGCGGCAACAAACTGGTCGTGCGCGGATATATCGGCGTGTCGCTGCTGGGACGCTCGCAAACCTGGGTGCGCCAGCAATAGGACGGCGCAGTAGCCGCACCCGGTGCCGAGAAAAAAGAAACGGCCGACGATTATGATCGTTCGGCCGTTTTTTCTACCCAATGTCGCGCAATTCGAGTCGTCATGCAGCGTGTTTGAAAGGCGACGTGAAAGCAAACGGAGACGACGGCAGAGGCTTGGCCGGCGGCGATTGTAGACTGCTGGTGCCAGCGGCGCGGGCGCCTTCTCAGCGGCAGCCACGGGTTTGGATTCTGCGGCCGGATGGGTGCGCATGCGAGCTTCCATCATGGCGCACAGTTCCTCGCTCGCGGCGCCGAATAGCTGCTCCATTACGCGTTTGAGCACGCCGGACTCGTACCAGGCCTTGAAGCGGCGATGGCAGGTTTGATAGGACGGGTATTTGCGCGGCATGGCGGACCACGTGGCGCCGCTGTACATTACCCACAGCACGCCGTTGAGCACCGAGCGCGTGTTGGCCAGCGGGCGGCCCCGCAATTCCGAGCGCGGGCGCAATTCGGGCAGCAACGGCGCGATGCGTTGCCATTCTTCGTCGTTGATGTCGCGGTAGGGGTTCATGGTTTCTCCTTTGTCAGATAATCGACAAAGATAGCCAGTCGTCCACAACCAGAACATCGGAGCAATCCGAATCCTGAAAACAGGCCTTTCGGCCTAGTCCGCTAGGCGCAGAAGCAGCGACCTATCGCAAAACCACCGCCGGCGGTCGGTTCCGGCGTCCTCCGGCGCGCCCCGCGCCTCAGGTAAGCGACGTATCGACGATCCGGCGCGGCGCATCGAGATACTCCTTGCTCTGCATCTCGACGATGCGCGACACCGTGCGCGTGAATTCATTGGCCATCGGACCGTCCACATAAAGCTGCTCGGGCGGCACCGCGGCGGACATCAGCAGCTTCACCTTGTGGTCGTAGAACACGTCGATGAGCCAGGTGAAGCGGCGCGCCTCCGACGCCATGCGCGCCGACATCTGCGGCACGGCGGACAGGATCACCGCGTGAAAACGGCTTGCGAGTTCCAGGTAATCGTTCTGCGAACGCGGACCGCCGCACAACGTCGAGAAATCGAACCAGACCACGCCGTCGGCCTTGCGCAGCGCTTTCAGCTCGCGCTTTTCAATGTGCAGGATCGGGCTTTCGTCAGGCACCGCGGCAAGACGCGCGAACGCATCACGCAGCGCCTTGTCGGCGGCCGCGCCGAGCGGCGTGTGATAGACCTCGACCTGCGCCAGCGTGCGCTGCCGGTAGTCAATGCCTGCGTCCACGTTGATCACGTCCAGCTTGGTCTTGATCAGTTCGATGGCGGGCAGCATGCGGTCGCGATGCAGGCCGTCCGGATACAGCGTGTCGGGGTCGTAGTTGGACGTCATCACGAACTGCACGCCGTTTTCGAACAGCTTGTCGAGCAGGCGGTAAAGAATCATCGCGTCCGCGATGTCCGACACGTGAAATTCGTCGAAGCAGATGAGCCGGTAGCGTTTGGCCACACGGCGCGCGAGTTCGTCGAGCGGATCGGCCTGGCCCTTCAGCTCTTCCAGTTCGCGATGCACCTCGCGCATGAACTCGTGGAAATGCAGGCGCGTTTTACGCTGCACCGGCACGATCATGTAAAAGCTGTCCATCAGAAAGCTCTTGCCGCGCCCCACCCCGCCCCACATGTAGACGCCGCGCGGCTGGTCCGGGTGATTGATGAGCTTCTTGAACGCGTTCGAGCGACGCGCCTTGTACTCGACCCACTCTTCGTAGCACCGCTGCAGACGGTCCACCGCCGCACGTTGCGCCGGGTCGGATTGATAGCCCCGCGTCTGCAGTTCTTTTTCGTAGTATTCGGTGACGTTCATCGTGTTGCTGCAAAAAGAAAGGCGGGAGGGAATGAACCCGCCCGCCCTGTGATGCCGGAAATGCCAGTGCGTTCAGTCAGGCGTGCGCGCGATTACATGTTGAGCGCGCGCTTGTCCACGGCGAGCGCCGCTTCGCGCATGACTTCCGACAGCGACGGGTGCGGATGGCAGATGCGGCCGATGTCTTCCGAGGCCGCCTTGAATTCCATGGCCACCACGGCTTCGGCGATCAGGTCCGATGCGTTCGCCGCAATGATGTGCACGCCGAGCAGTTCGTCGGTCTTTGCGTCCGCGATCATCTTGACGAAACCATCTGCCTTGTTGATGCCGAGCGCACGGCCGTTGGCCATGAACGGGAACTGGCCGGTCTTGATCTCGCGGCCTTCCGCCTTCAGTTGCTGCTCGGTCTTGCCGACCCATGCGATTTCCGGCTCGGTGTAGATCACCCACGGAATGCAGTTGTAGTCGATGTGCGGCTTCTGACCGTCGATGATTTCGGCCACCAGCACGCCTTCGTCCTCGGCCTTGTGCGCGAGCATCGGGCCGCGCACCACGTCGCCGATCGCGTACACATTCGGCACGGCCGTCGCGCAATGATCGTCCACGTCGATAAAGCCACGCTCGTTCGCTTTCAGACCGATCGCTTCCAGACCGAGGTTGTCGGTGTTCGGCACGCGGCCAATCGACACGATCAGGCGGTCGGCTTCGAGCTTCTGCGCGTTGCCGTCCTTGTCCGTGTAGTTGATCGTGACGCTGTTGTCCGTCGTGGTGACTTCGCCGACCTTCACGCCGACGTGAATGTCGAGGCCCTGCTTCTTGAACTGCTTGGCCGCTTCCTTGGACAGCGCCTGGTCAGCCGAGCCGAGGAATTCCGGCAGCGCTTCGAGCACGGTCACTTCAGCGCCGAGGCGACGCCATACCGAACCGAGCTCCAGACCGATCACGCCTGCGCCGATCACAGCGAGTTTCTTCGGCGCGGAGTCGAAAGACAGCGCACCTTCGTTGTCGGCGACGATCTTGTTGTCCACCGGAATGTTCGGCAAATGACGCGCCTTCGAACCGGTGGCGATGATCACGTTCTTCGCCGTGACCACTTCTGTTTCGCCTTCGCCGCTCACTTCGATCTGCACGCCGGCGTCCGTCTTGCCGGTGAACTTGCCGTGACCCTTGAGCCACGTGATCTTGTTCTTGCGGAACAGGAATTCGATACCCTTGGTCATTTTCTCGACGATGCCCTCTTTGCGAGCCATCATCTTCGAGATGTCGACCTTCACGTTCTCCACGGAAATGCCGTGGTCGGCGAGGTGATGCGACGCGTTTTCAAACTCTTCCGACGACGCGAGCAGCGCCTTCGACGGAATGCAACCCACGTTCAGGCACGTGCCGCCCAACTTCAGCGCGCCGGCCGGGTTCTTCCATTTTTCGATACATGCGACGGTCTTGCCGAGCTGCGCTGCGCGAATGGCGGCGATATAACCGCCGGGGCCTGCGCCGATCACGACGACGTCAAATTCTTTGGACATGACAATCCTTTTGATGACGGAACGGCGCGGCCACGCTTCGTGGCGCGTCTCGTTCATGTGCTGCGGAATGCGAAAGGCGTGAAACTGATCTGCAAGTGGCGCCGGCTTGCGTTTTTGCAAGCCGGCGCAAACCGGACCGGGGATTACAGGTCGAGCAGCAGGCGCGCCGGATCTTCCAGCGCGTCCTTCATGGCGACGAGCGACAGCACGGCTTCACGACCGTCGATGATCCGGTGGTCGTACGAGAGCGCCAGATAGTTCATCGGGCGGATTACGATCTGGCCGTTTTCGACGACAGCGCGTTCCTTCGTTGCGTGCACGCCGAGAATCGCGGACTGCGGCGGGTTGATGATCGGCGTCGAGAGCATCGAGCCGAACACGCCGCCATTGGAGATCGAGAACGTACCACCCGTCATTTCTTCGATGGACAGCTTGCCGTCCTTCGCCTTCTGACCGAACTCGGCAATCTTCTTCTCGATTTCGGCGAGGCTCAGTTGATCCGCATTGCGCAGGATCGGCACCACCAGACCGCGCGGCGAACCGACGGCGATACCGATGTCGAAGTAGCCGTGATAGACGATGTCGTTACCGTCGATCGACGCGTTCACCAGCGGGAACTTCTTCAGCGCGTGCACAGCCGCCTTCACGAAGAACGACATGAAGCCGAGCTTCACGCCGTGTTCCTTTTCGAACTTGTCCTTGTACTTGTTGCGCAGATCCATGACCGGCGCCATGTTGACTTCGTTGAACGTAGTCAGGATGGCGTTGGTTTGCTGCGACTCGAGCAGACGCTCGGCGATACGCGCGCGCAGACGCGACATCGGCACGCGTTGTTCCGGACGGTCCTTCAGCCATTGGTCGGCCGATGCAGGCGCCTTCACGTCTGGCAGCGCAGGCTTGGCGGCCTTCGGCGCTGCGGCCGGTGCCGGCGCAGCGGTCCTTGCGGCGGGCGCGCCTGCGGTCAGCACGTCGCCCTTGGTGATGCGGCCGTCGCGGCCCGTGCCGGCGACGTCGCCAGCGGCCAGGCCCTTCTCTGCCATCAGCTTGCCGGCAGCCGGCGAAGCAGCGGTGTTCGCACCCGTTGCGGATGCAGCTTGCGCGGCCGGTGCAGCAGCCGGCGCGGGAGCCGGAGCGGCCACGGGCGCGGGCTTCACTTCGGCTTCGACAGCAGCGGCGCCTGCGGTGCCTTCCGTGTCGATCTTGGCGATAACCTGGTCAGCGGTGACCGTGTCGCCGTCGTTCGCGATGACTTGCGCGAGCACACCGGCTGCGGGTGCCGGCACTTCGAGCACGACCTTGTCGGTCTCGATTTCGATGAGAATTTCGTCTTGAGCAACAGCCTCGCCGGGCTTCTTCTTCCACTGCAGCATCGTGGCTTCCGAGACCGACTCGGACAGCTGGGGAACCTTGACTTCAACAATAGCCATTATGAATATCCTGAATACGTATCGGGTGACGGCGCGGTGAACGACGACCGCCTGCGGACCCTGCGTGCCGCGCTCCGAACCTTGAAGAAGGGTTGCGGAATGCGGCACGGGAAAGCGCGCTGCGCTTTCCCGGTCCGTCTCATTTCTTATTTAGCGATCGACGCGCTCTTGAGGCGGCCGAAAGCGCCTTCGACCAGCGCCTTCTGCTGCTCGTAGTGCTTCGCGTAGTAGCCCACTGCCGGCGAAGCCGAAGCCGGACGGCCGCTGTATGCCAGCTTCTGTCCTTCCTTCATGCCTTCCTTCAGGTGATGCTCGATGTAGAACCACGGGCCCTGGTTCTGCGGCTCGTCCTGCACCCACACCACTTCCGTCGCGTTGTCGTATTTCTTGATTTCCGCTTCGAACTGCTTGTGCGCGAACGGATACAGCTGTTCGATACGGACGATGGCGACGTCGTTCGACTTTGCTTCACGGCGATGCGCGACGAGGTCGTAGTACACGCGGCCCGAGCACACCAGCACGCGCTTGACCTTCTTCGCGTCGATGCTTTCGTCCACTTCGCCGAGCACCGGCTGGAACGACCCCTTCGCCAGTTCGGACAGGTCCGACACCGCTTCCTTGTGACGCAGCAGCGATTTCGGCGTAGCGACGATCAGCGGCTTGCGGAACAGGCGGATCATCTGACGGCGCAGCAGGTGGAAGATCTGCGCGGGCGTGGTCGGCTGAACGACCTGCATGTTGTGATCTGCGCACAGTTGCAGGAAACGCTCGATACGCGCGGACGAGTGCTCCGGACCCTGGCCTTCGTAGCCGTGCGGCAGCAGCATGGTCAGGCCCGACACGCGGCCCCACTTCACTTCGCCCGACGAGATGAACTGGTCGATCACCACTTGCGCGCCGTTCACGAAGTCGCCGAACTGCGCTTCCCATGCAACGAACGTGTTCGGTTCGGCGGTCGAATAGCCGTATTCGAAGCCGAGCACCGCTTCTTCCGACAGCACCGAGTCGATGACCGTGAACTTCGCCTGACCTTCGGCGATGTTCTGCAGCGGCACATACGTGCCGTCGTTCCAGCGCTCGCGGTTCTGGTCGTGCAGCACCGCGTGGCGGTGCGTGAACGTGCCGCGGCCCGAGTCCTGGCCGGTCAGACGCACCGCGTAGCCCGAAGCGACCAGCGACGCGAACGCGAGATGCTCGCCCATGCCCCAGTCGAGCTTTGCTTCGCCACGGCCCATCGCGCGACGGTCGTTGATGACGCGCTCGACCAGCGGGTGAACCTTGAAGTTTTCCGGGATCGTGGTGATGCGCTCAGCGAGGCGCTTCAGTTCCGCGAGCGGCACAGCCGTGTCGGCTGCGTCGGTCCACTTGCGGTTCAGGAACGGCACCCAGTCCACCGCGTACTTGCTCTTGTAGTTCGAGAGCACCGGGTCGACCGTGTGGTGGCCTTCGTCCATCGCCTTGCGGTAGGCCTTGACGAATTCCTCGCCTTCTTCTGCGGTGATGACGCCTTGCTGCACCAGCTTTTCCGCGTACAGCGCACGCGTGCCCGGATGCTTTGCGATGGTCTTGTACATGAGCGGCTGCGTGACAGCCGGCGTGTCCTGCTCGTTGTGGCCCAGCTTACGGAAGCAGACGATGTCGACCACGACGTCCTTGTGGAACTGCATCCGGAAGTCGATGGCCAGCTGCGTGGCCAGCACGACCGCTTCGGGATCGTCGCCGTTCACGTGCAGCACAGGCGCTTCGATCATCTTGACGACGTCCGAGCAGTACAGCGTGGAGCGCGAGTCGCGCGGGTCCGACGTCGTGAAGCCGATCTGGTTGTTAATGACGATATGCAGCGTGCCGTGCGTGCCGTAGCCGCGCGTTTGCGCGAGGTTCAGCGTTTCCATCACCACGCCCTGGCCGGCGAAAGCCGCGTCGCCGTGGATCTGCACCGGCAGCACCTGCAGGCCGCTTTCGTCGCCGCGGCGATCCATACGCGCCTTCGCCGAGCCTTCCACCACCGGGTTGACGATTTCGAGGTGCGACGGGTTGAATGCGAGCGACAGGTGCACCGGGCCGCCTTCGGTCGAGACGTCCGACGAGAAACCCTTGTGGTACTTCACGTCGCCGGCCGGCAGGTCGTCCACGTGCTTGCCTTCGAATTCGGCGAACAGGTCCGCCGGCATCTTGCCGAGCGTATTGACCAGCACGTTCAGACGGCCACGGTGAGCCATGCCGATGACGATTTCCTGCACGCCGCGGGCGCCGCCGTGACGCACGACTTCGTCCATCGACGCGATGAAGCTCTCGCCGCCTTCCAGCGAGAAGCGCTTCTGGCCGACGTACTTGGTATGCAGGAAGCGCTCGAGGCCTTCAGCGGCCGTCAGGCGATTCAGGATGTGCTTTTTCTTCTCGTTCGAGAAATTCGGCGTGGAGCGGATCGACTCCAGCTTTTCCTTCCACCAGCGCTTCTGCTCCGGATCGCTGATGTACATGTACTCGGCGCCGATCGTGCCGCAGTACGTGTCGCGCAGCGCCTTGACGATCTCGCGCAGCGACGCCTTTTCGAATCCGAAATACAGATTCGTGGCGCTGTACTCCTGGTCCATGTCGGCTTCGGTGAAGTCGTAGAACGCAGGTTCGAGTTCGGGAATGGCGGGACGTTCGCGGCGCTTCAGGGGATCGAGATTGGCCCATTGCGAGCCGAGGAAGCGATATGCGCCGATCAGGGACTGCACATAGACTTGCTTTCGCGCGGTAGCGAGGTCTTCGCCGCCGGTTGCGGTGCGCGGGATGAAGGCATTGGCCTTGGCCCGTTGCGCAAACGATTCGACGATCGGGCCGTGGGCCACGTCGTTGGCATTGCTGCCGTCCGATGCAGGAACATTCTGCAACGCGTCGAAATAGCTGCGCCAGTTCTCGGGCACTGACGCCGGGTTGTCGAGATATGCTTCGTACATTTCTTCAACGTACGGAGCATTGCCGCCGAACAGATAAGAGTTCGACTGGAATTGCTTCATCATTTTTACGCTCACCTTTCTTCGAGTTTCTCGAGAAATAGCGGGTTACAGAACCTTCCGCGACACGGCCTGACCGTTTAGCGGATTGCGCGAATCAAGTCTTGCTTGGAAGGACCTAAAACTTGCACCCGGGGAGCATATCACAGAACGGATAGTCCAGATAGCAGACGAATTGCCGCCCGAGCCCGCAGCGACGGGCTTTTGCGACGATTTGCGCGATCCGCAACAGTGTTCTGCGAGCAACGGGGACAAACGCGCACAAACGAACGGCCAACCCGCGCCAAATGCCGATAACGCCATTGGCATGGCGCAAAACGAAAAAGCCACCCAAGGGTGGCTTTGGGTGGCTTTCCATGAACCGCGGGCAGCAAAGACGCCGCGACCGGCGCGCCCCGCTTAGTCGACCGCGCCCTTGCGGCTTGCGGCACGGCGCTCGTGTTCCTTCAGATAGCGCTTGCGCAGGCGAATGGATTGCGGCGTGACTTCGACCAGTTCGTCGTCGTCGATGAATTCGACCGCGTATTCCAGCGACAACTGCACGGGCGGCACGAGGCGCACCGCTTCGTCGGTGCCCGACGCGCGCACGTTGGTAAGCTGCTTGCCTTTGATCGGGTTCACGACGAGGTCGTTGTCGCGGCTGTGAATGCCGATGATCATGCCTTCGTACAGCGCGTCGCCCGGCGACACGAACATGCGGCCGCGGTCCTGCAGCTTCCACAGTGCGTAAGCGACAGCCGCGCCGTCGTCCTGCGAGATCAGCACGCCGTTGCGGCGCTCGCCGACCGCGCCTTCCTTGACCGGCTGGTACGAGTCGAACGTGTGGCTCATCAGGCCCGTGCCGCGGGTGAGCGTGAGGAATTCGGACTGGAAGCCGATCAGGCCGCGCGCCGAAATACGATACTCGAGACGGGTGCGGCCACGGCCGTCCGACGCCATGTCGAGCATTTCGCCCTTGCGGCGGCCGAGCTCTTCCATCACGCCGCCCTGGTGCGCGTCTTCCATGTCCACGGTGAGGTTTTCGTACGGCTCGTGCTTCACGCCGTCGATTTCCTGCATCACCACGCGCGGACGCGACACGGCGAGTTCATAGCCCTCGCGACGCATGTTCTCGACCAGGATGGTCAGGTGCAGCTCGCCGCGACCCGCCACTTCGAACGTGGTTTCGTCGCCCGTGTCTTTCACACGCAGTGCCACGTTGTGGTTCAGTTCCTTCATCAGGCGGTCACGAATCTGACGGCTCGTGACGAACTTGCCCTCGCGGCCGGCGAGCGGCGACGAATTGACGAGGAAGTTCATGGTCAGCGTCGGTTCGTCGACGGTGATCATGGGCAATGCTTCCGGCTGCTCCGGCGAACAGATGGTCACGCCAATGCCGATTTCCTCGATGCCGTTGATCAGCACGATGTCGCCGGCTTCGGCCGAGTCGACCTGCACGCGCTCAAGGCCCTTGAATGACAGCACCTGGTTGATCTTGCGGTTCAGGATCGCGCCGTCCGGACCGGAGCGCACGGCGACCGCCATACCCGGCTTGATGCGGCCGCGCGTGATACGGCCCACGCCGATACGGCCGACATACGACGAGTAGTCGAGCGAGGTGATCTGCAACTGCAGCGGACCTTCGGGATCGGCTGCGCGCACCGGCACGTGCTTGAGCACGGCTTCGAAGAGCGGGCGCATGTCGCCTTCGCGCACGTCGGGCGTGAGGCCGGCATAGCCGTTCAGGCCCGACGCGTAGACGATCGGAAAGTCGAGCTGTTCGTCGGTCGCACCGAGCTTGTCGAACAGGTCGAAAGTCTGGTTGATCACCCAGTCCACGCGCGCGCCCGGACGGTCGACCTTGTTGACCACCACGATCGGCTTCAGGCCGAGCGCGAGCGCCTTCTTGGTGACGAAGCGCGTTTGCGGCATCGGGCCTTCCACTGCGTCGACGAGCAGCAGCACGGAGTCGACCATGGACAGCACGCGCTCCACTTCGCCGCCGAAGTCCGCGTGACCCGGGGTGTCGACGATGTTGATGTGCGTGCCTTCGTATTCGACCGCGCAGTTCTTTGAAAGGATCGTGATGCCACGTTCTTTTTCGATGTCGTTCGAGTCCATCACGCGCTCGGCAATCTGCTGATTGTCGCGGAACGTGGCGGTCTGGCGGAGAAGCTGGTCGACGAGCGTGGTCTTGCCGTGGTCGACGTGGGCAATGATGGCGATGTTGCGTAGGGCGCGGGTCATAGGAACCTGGAGACAGTTGAGTGCGCCGCTTGCTCATGCCGCTTACCCCTGCCGTTCACCCTTTTTACCAGAGCAATACGAGGACAAATTTACGACAAGCCCAAAGCGCACTTTTGGGAACCCAATATTATAGCACTGAACAGTTATGCCATCTGGTATTCCCTGATAGCAAGCCGCTTCGTGCAGCGTTTCGCGCGCGACCGGCCCGACGACGAACCTCCAGCCGCCCTACGTGAAAACGCGCCAATCCTTACTTGAGCGCGGAAATTTAATTGCCTAAGCTGCAATAACGCTTGCCCAGTCAATCATCCGACTCTTATAATCATGCCTAGTCAACCATTGCATTCGCACGAGAATCATGACGGAGCCGTCTCGAACACCTGCGCCTGAGATCAGCGAGTACCAGCTTGGCGAAAGCGTCGGCTATCTGCTTGCGCGGGTGAAATCGACCATGTCGAACCTCATCACCCAGCGCACCATGGCGGAGCTTGGCATCACCAGCCAGCAAGGCAGCATTCTGTTCATGGTGGCAAGCGGCAAGTGTCTGCTGGCGGCGGAACTGGCCCGCGAATACGGCATAGACGCAAGCGCCGTCACGCGCCTGATCGACCGGCTGGAAAAGCGCGGCCTGCTCACTCGCGTGCGCAGCAGCGAGGACCGGCGCGCCGTGCGGCTGGCACTCACGGCGGAAGGCCACGCAATCGCAGCCAAAATGCCGAAGATCTTCAATAGTGTGCTGGACAACCTGCTCGCCGGCTTCACGCCGGAGGAAGTGGGGTTTCTGAAAAGCATGCTGCGCCGGGTGCTGATCAATTCGGGCGAATGCACGGCCTTTACTCGTGACTCAGCAAGTAATTCTCAAGGCAAGTCCTGACAAATTGCTTGCATTGTCCATCATTACATTCCACTCAAGAGTCGAGCGATGAAATCCCTTTCCCTGTCCGCGCCCGCGCTTTCCGGCCGGGCCGCTGTCGCCGCCGCGGTGGCAGCGCTCGCCCTTACGGGGTGCGCGAACTACTTCGGTGTCAAGAGCGACAAACAGATTGCTTCGCCGGCGCAGTATGAGTCCACGCAAAGTCTGGCGGGCCAGGCCGGCCAGTGGCCGTCGCTCGACTGGGCCAGTCAGTTCGGCGATCCACAACTGCCGAAGCTGATTGCCGAAGCGCTGGAAGGCAGCCCCTCGATCGCCCAGGCGCAGGCGCGTCTCGCGAAGGCGTCGTCGTACATTGAGAGCTCGCGCTCGGCGCTCTACCCGAAAGTTACCGGCAGCTATTCGTGGACGCGCGAGCTCTTTTCCGGCAACGCGCTCTACCCGCCCCCTTACGGCGGCACCTGGTACAGCGAGAACAACGTGCTCGCGAGCGCATCGTGGGATCTCGACCTGTGGGGCAAGAACCGTCAGCGCCTCGGTCAGGCCGTATCGCAGGAGAAAGCGGCCGAGGCCGACATGCAACAGGCGCGCGTCACACTCGCGGCGTCGGTGGCGAGCACCTACAACCAGCTCGCACAGTTGTACGCGTTGCGCGACATTGCCGCGCGTGAGATCGAGAATCGTCAGGAGATTGGCCGCATCACCAACGGTCGCGTCGCCGCGGGACTCGACACCAACGTCGAGCGCCAGACCGCGACCGGCAATATTGCGACGAGCCAGTCGAACCTGACCGACCTCGACGGTCAGATTACCGTGGTGCGTTATCAGCTGGGCGCGCTGCTCGGCAAGGGCCCGGACCGCGGCCTGCAGATCGCCCAGCCGGCGCTCGCAGTGGGCGGCGCAGTAGCCTTGCCCGACAATCTGCCCGCCGACCTCGTCGCGCGCCGCGCCGATATCGTGGCTGCGCGCTGGCAGGTCGAAGCGGCCATGCACGACGTGAAGGAAGCGAAGGCCGAGTTCTTTCCCGATGTGAACCTCGCGGCGGGCTTCGGCTTCGACGCGTTCGGCTGGGGCCGTTTTCTGAAGGCCGGCAGCCGTCAGATGCAGTTCGGCCCGGCGATTCATCTGCCGATCTTCGACGCTGGCGCGCTGCGCTCCCAGTTGAAGGGCCGTTACGCCGACTTCGACCTCGACGTCGCCAATTACAACCAGACGCTCATCAATGCGTTGTCGGACGTGGCGACGCAAGTCTCGTCGATCCGCTCGATCGACCAGCAATCGGGCGACGCCCAGCGCGCGCTCGACGCCTCCACGAAGGCTTACCAGCTCGCCGTGATCCGCTACAAGGCGGGTCTGTCGCCGCAGTTGCAGGTGCTGACCGCCGACCAGAACCGCCTCGCTGCCGAGCAGACGGTCACCACCTTGAAGATGCGCCGCCGCAATCTGCAGATCGGCCTCATCAAGGCACTCGGCGGCGGTTTCGACGCGACCCAGACGGGCCTCGTGGTGCCTGCCGACGAACGGTCAGCGGCGCCGGCCGCCGCGGCCAGTACGGCGCCCGCCACGACCACGGCAGCAAAGTGAGCGGCGCAAGGCGCAACGGCACAGACTGAACGCAGCACGCACGAACATTTGAATAAACGACGACGTTTGAGAGAACCCGGAGCACATCAATGAGCACCCCCCAGCAGCCCGCGGCTACCAATCAGCCGGCACAGCCTAACAAGCCGGCCCAACCGGCGAACAACGGCAAACGCAAGCGCATGATGACGCTGCTCGTCATCGTGATCCTGATCGCGGCCATCGCCTACGGCCTGTACTACTTCCTCGTGGCGCGCTTTCACGAAGACACCGACGACGCCTATGTGAACGGCAACGTCGTGCAGATCACGCCGCAGGTCACCGGCACCGTCGTCGCGGTGAACGCCGACGACACGCAGACCGTCAAGGCCGGCGACCCGGTCGTCGTGCTCGACCCGGCGGACGCCCGCGTCGCCCTCGAACAGGCGGAAGCGAATCTCGCGCAAACGGTGCGCCAGGTGCGCGGCCTCTTCGCCGACGACAACCAGTACCAGGCCCAGGTCGCGCAGCGCCAGGCCGACCTGTCGCGCGCGCAGGACGACCTGAAGCGCCGCCTCACGGTGGCGCAAACCGGCGCGGTGTCGCTCGAAGAAATCTCACACGCGCGCGACGCCGTGAAGAGCGCGCAGGCCGCCGTGGAAGCTGCCCAGCAGCAACTCGCGTCGAACCGCGCGCTGACGGCGAACACCACCATCGCGAACCACCCGAACGTGCAGGCCGCCGCCGCGAAGGTGCGCGACGCCTATCTGAACAACGCCCGCAACACGCTGCCCGCCCCGGTGACCGGCTACGTTGCCAAGCGCTCGGTGCAGGTCGGCCAGCGCGTGTCGCCCGGAACCCCGCTCATGGCGATCGTGCCGCTCGGCGGCGTGTGGGTCGACGCCAACTTCAAGGAAGTGCAGCTCAAGCACATGCGCATCGGCCAGCCGGTCGAACTGACAGCGGACGTCTACGGCTCGTCGGTGGTCTATCACGGCACGGTGGTCGGTTTCTCGGCGGGCACGGGTTCGGCGTTCTCGCTGTTGCCCGCGCAGAATGCAACCGGCAACTGGATCAAGGTGGTGCAGCGCCTGCCGGTGCGTATCGCGCTCGATCCGCAGGAGCTCGAAAAGCATCCGCTGCGTATCGGTCTGTCGATGCAGGCTGACGTCAGCATCAAGGACGAAAACGGCGGCAAGCTGGGCGACGCGCAGAACACCGTCTACCAGACCAACGTGTTCGCCAAGTACGGCGACGAAGCCGACGCGGAAATCGCCCGCATCATCGCGGAAAACGCAGGTCCGAACGCCGGCACGCAAAAAGCCGCGCAGTCCGGCACCGGTAAGCCCGCGGCTGCAAAACTGATGTAAGCCGCGCGGCGACTCATACAAGGCTTTTTGCATGGCTCAGGCTCAGGCCCAACTCCCGCATCCGCCGCTCGAAGGCGCGCAACTGGTGATCGGCACCATCGCGGTGTCGCTCGCCGTTTTCATGAACGTGCTCGACACCTCGATTGCGAACGTGTCGATTCCGTCCATTTCCGGCGACCTCGGTGTGTCGTCCGACCAGGGAACATGGGTGATCACGTCGTTCGCGGTCGCCAACGCGATCTCGGTGCCGCTCACCGGCTGGCTCACCGACCGCATCGGTCAGGTGCGGCTCTTCATGGCGTCGATCGTGCTGTTCGTGATCTCGTCATGGATGTGCGGCCTCGCGCCGACGCTGCCCTTCCTGCTCGCCTCGCGCGTGCTGCAAGGCGCGGTGGCCGGCCCGATGATTCCGTTGTCGCAAACGCTTCTGCTCGCGAGTTACCCGCGCGCCAAAGCGCCAATGGCGCTCTCCATGTGGGCGATGACCACGCTGATCGCGCCGGTCGCCGGCCCGATTCTCGGCGGCTGGATTTCGGACAACATCTCGTGGCCGTGGATCTTCTACGTCAACATCCCGGTCGGCGCGATTGCGGCGGTAGCCACGTGGATGATCTTTCGCAACCGCGATTCCGTCGTCAAGAAAGCGCCAATCGACGGCGTGGGCCTGAGCCTGCTGATCCTTTGGGTCGGCGCGCTGCAGATCATGCTCGACAAGGGCAAGGACCTCGACTGGTTTTCGTCGACCACGATTGTCGTGCTCGCACTGGTCGCGGTGATCGCGCTGGCGTTTTTCATCGTGTGGGAATTGACGGCCGAGCATCCGGTAGTCGATCTGTCGCTCTTCAGCAAGCGCAACTTCACCGGCGGCACGATCGCGCTGTCGGTCGGCTACGGGCTTTACTTCGGCAACCTCGTGCTACTGCCGCTATGGCTGCAAACGGACATCGGCTACACCGCAACTGAAGCCGGTCTTGTGATGGCGCCCGTCGGCGTCTTCGCGGTGCTGCTGTCGCCGATCACGGGCAAGGTCCTGCCGCGCACCGATCCGCGCTACATTGCGACGCTGTCGTTCCTTGTGTTCGCACTGTGTTTCTGGATGCGCTCGCGTTACACGACCGGCGTGGATACGTACTCGCTGCTGCTGCCCACGCTGATTCAGGGCATCGGCATGGCCGGCTTCTTCATCCCGCTGGTGTCGATCACGCTGTCCGGCCTGCCGGGCAACCGCATTCCGGCCGCCTCGGGCCTGTCGAACTTCGTGCGGATCATGTGCGGCGGCATCGGCACGTCGATTTTTCAAACGGCGTGGGACCATCGCACGATCATGCACCATGCGCAATTGACGGAGCGCGCCAACGCCTACAACCCGGTATTCGATCAGTCGATCCGGCAAATGGGCGCTGCGGGCTTCAGTCAACCGCAGGCGTATGGACTTTTCAATTCAATGGCCACACAGCAGGCCGCGCAATTGGGCGTGAACGACCTGTTCTACGTGTCGGCGGGAATCTTTGTCGCGTTGATCGCGCTGATCTGGATCACGAAGCCTGAAAGAGCCGGTGGCGATGCCGGTGCCGCTGCCGCTGCGGCGCATTGATTTTCGCTTCTGACCGCGCGTAGGTAGATGATGAAAAGGCGGGACCGTTTGCACGCGGTCCCGCCTTTTTTGTTGCAACCGCTCTGGCAGTTGGTGAACAGTTGGTCAGCAGTTGTTCAGCGGTTCTTCGATCAGAGGGGGTGCGGTATGTGTCGCTTGCCTGCTCCGCCGCGAAAGGCCGCTAATCGGTTGCCGTGACGATCAGCCGCTCCGGCGCCAACACCCCTTCCCCGCGCTTCGCGACGCCGAGCAGGCGGCCCTGCGCCGCCGCGTACACACGCACGCGCGACGCGCTCATCGCTTCATCGCTCAATTCGAGTTCCGATAGCTTCAAGCGCTGACCATGCAGAAAGCGGCGCGTCGCGTCTTCGTCGAGATGCACCGAAGGAAACGTCGACAGCAACGCGTCCACCGGTTGCAGCCATGCATCGCGCTCGCTCTCGGTCGCGTCCGACAGCGCGTCGAGCGTCACCGCATGCTCGAGTGTCAACGCGCCCACGCCGGTGCGCCGCAAAGCCACCAGGTGGGCGCCGCAGCCCAACGCCTCGCCAATGTCTTCGGCGAGCGTGCGCACATACGTGCCCTTGCTGCACGTGACGCGGAAGGTGACATCCGGCAGCGCGCACGCGAGCAGCTTCAGCGAATGGATCGTGACCTCGCGCCCTTGCCGCTCGACGGTCTGGCCCGCGCGCGCATATTCGTAGAGCGGCTTGCCGTCGCGCTTGAGCGCGGAATACATCGGCGGGACCTGCATGATATCGCCGAGAAAGGCCGGCAGCACCGCGCGCACCGCGGCTTCGTCGCAGGTGACCGCGCGCGTGTCGACCGGCTTGCCCTCGGCGTCGCCCGTAGTCGTGCGAATACCGAGGCGCATCGTGGCCTCGTACGTCTTGTCGGCTTCAAGCAGATCTTGCGAGAACTTGGTGGCTTCGCCGAAACAGAGCGGCAGCAGGCCGGTGGCGAGCGGATCGAGCGTGCCGGTGTGGCCCGCCTTTTTGGCCAGATAGAGGCGCTTCGCGCGAATCAGTGCGTCGTTGCTCGACAGGCCGAGCGGCTTGTCGAGCAGCAGCACGCCGTCGAGCGCGCGGCGCGGCACGCGGGGGCGTTCAGGTGCGGTCATGTCGGAAAACGGTTTTCCATGGAAGCCGGAATGGCGTCAGACGTGCAGCGCCCGGTCCTTGCGGCCCGCGGCGCGTTGCAGGCGAGCCCGCCTTCAGTCTTCTTTGGCGCGACTGGCGTTTGCTTCGTCGATCAGACGCGACATCTCGACGGCGCGCTCGATCGTCTTGTCGTAATGGAAATGCAGCGTCGGCACCGTATGAATATGGAGGCGCTTGAACAACTGGTTATGCAGATGGCCGGCTGCATGCGTGAGCGCCGCGAGCGTCTGCTGCGGATCGCCCGTCAGGGTCGTGAAATAGACCTTCGCATGTGCATAGTCCGGCGTCAGCTCGACGCTCTGGATCGTGACGATCCCGATGCGCGGGTCCTTGACCTCGCGCAGCAGTTCCGACAGATCGCGCTGGATCTGATCGGCGAGCTGCACGTTGCGATTGGGTGAAGAACGTTTTTTAGGCATGGTGTTATGTGATCCGTTCTGACGGATGCAAAAATGGTTCGCGACAGCGCGGCTATTGAAAGCGCGCCACTGGCGCAGCGCAACGACAGCGAGCGTTGCGCGAAGCGGCAGGCCCAAAAACAACGGGCGGAGCGGGCGTTGATGCCCCCTCCGCCCCTTGGAACCTTGCCGCGTGACTTACAGCGTACGCGCGACTTCGGTGACCTCGAAGACTTCGAACTGATCGCCTTCGACGATGTCGTTGAAGTTCTTGATCGACATA
This sequence comes from Burkholderia sp. WSM2232, assembly GCF_000472545.1. Lineage (GTDB taxonomy): Bacteria > Pseudomonadota > Gammaproteobacteria > Burkholderiales > Burkholderiaceae > Paraburkholderia. The sequence continues at coordinate 38,923 of NZ_AWZV01000039.1, forward strand.
CCGCACTCGAAGCCCTGGCGGACTTCCTTCACGTCGTCCTTGAAGCGCTTGAGCGAATCCAGCTCGCCCGTGAAGATGACGACGTTGTTGCGCAGCACACGCACCGACGACGAGCGCTTGACGAAACCGTCCGTGACCATACAGCCGGCCACCGCGCCGATCTTCGGCACCTTGAACACCTGGCGCACTTCGACCGTGCCTGTCACGACTTCGCGCTTCTCCGGCGCCAGCATGCCCGACATTGCCGCCTTCACCTCATCCACTGCGTCGTAAATGATGTTGTAGTAGCGAATGTCCACGCCGTTGGCTTCCGCCAGCTTGCGTGCCTGTGCATCTGCCCGCGTGTTGAAGCCGATGATGACCGCCTTCGAAGCCGTGGCCAGGTTGACGTCCGACTCGCTGATGCCGCCCACGGCGCCGTGCACGATCTGCACGCGCACCTCGTCGGTGGAAAGCTTGAGCAGCGATTGCACCAGTGCTTCCTGCGAACCTTGCACGTCGGCCTTGACGATGAGCGGCATGTACTGCACTTCGCCTTCGCCCATCTGCTCGAGCATGTTCTCCAGCTTCGCAGCCTGCTGCTTGGCGAGCTTGACGTCGCGGAACTTGCCCTGACGGAACAGCGCGACTTCACGCGCCTTGCGCTCGTCCGGCATGACGATGACTTCTTCGCCTGCCTGCGGCACTTCCGACAGACCCTGGATTTCGACCGGAATCGACGGACCCGCCGACTTGGTCGGCTTGCCGGTTTCGTCGAGCATGGCTCGCACACGACCGTAAGCGCTGCCTGCAAGGACGACGTCGCCGCGGTTCAGCGTACCGGACTGGACCAGGATGGTCGCGACCGGGCCCTTGCCCTTGTCGAGCTTCGCTTCGATGACGAGACCCTTGGCCGGTGCTTCGACCGGTGCCTTCAACTCCAGCACTTCGGCTTGCAGCAGCACGTTTTCGAGCAGATCGTCGATACCCGAGCCGGTTTTTGCCGACACCGGCACGAACGGCGAGTCACCGCCGTACTCTTCCGGCACGACGCCTTCCGTAACCAGTTCCTGCTTGACGCGATCAGGGTTGGCTTCCGGCTTGTCGATCTTGTTGATCGCGACGACGAGCGGCACGCCGCCGGCCTTCGCGTGGGCGATCGCTTCCTTCGTTTGCGGCATCACGCCGTCGTCGGCTGCGACCACCAGAATGACGATGTCCGTTGCCTTCGCACCGCGGGCACGCATGGCCGTGAAGGCCTCGTGACCCGGCGTATCGAGGAACGTGATCACGCCACGCGGCGTTTCGACGTGGTAAGCGCCGATATGCTGCGTGATGCCGCCCGCTTCGCCCGCTGCAACCTTCGCACGGCGGATGTAGTCAAGCAGCGAGGTCTTGCCGTGGTCGACGTGACCCATGACGGTCACGACCGGCGGACGCGGCAACGCTTCCGCATCCGACACTTCGCCTTCCACCAGCATCGCCTCCGGGTCGTCCAGCTTGGCGGCAACCGCGTGATGGCCCAGTTCTTCGACGATGATCATCGCCGTTTCCTGGTCCAGCATCTGGTTGATCGTGACCATCTGGCCGAGCTTCATCATCGACTTGATGACTTCCGATGCCTTCACCGCCATCTTGTGCGCCAGATCGGCGACCGTGATGGTTTCCGGCACGTGCACTTCGCGCACGATCGGTTCGGTCGGCGCCTGGAACGTCGTGTTCTGATCCTGATGCTTGCCACGCCCCTTCGGGCCGCCGCGCCAGCCGCGGTCGACGCCGCCGCTCGTGTCGCCGCGCGTCTTGATGCCGCGGCGCTTGGCTGCGTCGTCCTGCCAGCCGCCCTTGCCGCCCGGCTTCTTCTTGTCGCCGGCAGACGGCGCGGTCGTTGCGGCCGGAGCCGCTGCCGCCGGCTTGCGCGCAGCGCCCGCAGCCGGACGCGCTGCTTCACCAGCCGGACGCGCCGGCTTGTGCAGCGTGCCCTTGGCTTCTGCGGCCTTGGCCGGCTCGGCGGGCTTCGGCGCGGGTTCGGGCGCCTTCACCTGGGCCTTGCGCGGCGTGTTCATCATTTCGCGAATCGCACGTGCTTCGGCTTCCGCCGCGGCACGGCGCTTGGCGATTTCTTCCTGCTCGGCACGCGCCTTCTCGGCAGCCTGACGCGCAGCGTCTTCCGCCTTCTTCGCCGCTTCGCGCTGAGCCGCGCGTTCCGCTGCGGCACGCTCGTCGTCCTGCGCGGCGTCTTTCGCAACCGCCGGTTCAGCCGCCTTGGCGGTTGCAGCTTCGGCCTTCGCGGCTTGCGTTGCCTGCTGCGCCTTCTCACGCGCTGCCGCCTCGGCCGCGCGCTTCTTCGCCGCGTCTTCCTCGGCGCGGCGACGCTCGGCTTCCGCAGCCTGCTCGCGTGCCTGGCGCTCGGCCTCTTCGCGCTCCAGCTGCTCCTGGCGCGCCTTCAGTTCCTGGGCCTGCTTTTCGAGCAGCTCGGCTTCGTGACGAGCTTCCTCTTCACGGCGCTGGAGTTCGAGCTCATCGGCGTCCGTGCTTTCGGCCACATGATTCGATGCTTCTCCGCCTTCAGCGGAGGTTTCGTCGCGGCGGACGAAAGTGCGCTTCTTACGCACCTCGACCTGAATGGTGCGAGCCTTGCCCGTCGCATCGGATTGCTTGATCTCCGACGTATGCCGTTTCGTCAGCGTGATCTTGCGCTTGTCCGCATCAGTCGAGCCGTGCGACTTGCGCAAGTGGTCGAGCAGACGCTCCTTGTCCGTTTCGGACAAGGCGTCGGCTTCGCTCGCTTTGGTGACGCCGGCCGCCTGCAGCTGCTCGAGCAGCACGCCTGCAGGCATTTTCAGTTCCGCGGCAAATTGGGCTACGTTGTTACTCGCCATTCATTCCTCTTAATGCAAGGACCGATTCCTTGCGGTTAGCATCGGGTCATGCGGCCTGACGGCCGCGTTCAATTTAGTGCGCCATGGTCATTTCTCACTGGAACCAGTGTTCACGTGCTTTCATGATCAACGCCTTAGCGGCATCCTCTTCCATTCCGGTCATCTCGACCAGTTCATCTACGGCCAGTTCGGCGAGTTCGTCGCGCGTCTGGATCTGATGTTCGGCCAGTTTTGCGAGCAGGTCGGCGTCCATGCCGTCCAGGCTCTTCAGGTCGAGCGCTACATTTTCGACCTTTTCTTCGTTTGCGATCGCCATCGTCAACAACGCGTCGCGGGCGCGATTGCGCAGTTCGTGGACGGTGTCTTCGTCGAATGCCTCGATCTCGAGCATTTCGTTCAGCGGCACGTAAGCGATCTCTTCGAGGCTCGTGAAGCCTTCGTCGATCAGGATGTCGGCAACTTCTTCGTCGACATCGAGACGCGCCATGAACAGGTCGCGCAGAACACCGCGTTCCTGATTCTGCTTTTGCGCAGATTCGTCCGGCGTCATGATGTTGATCTGCCAGCCGGTGAGTTCGCTGGCAAGACGCACGTTCTGGCCGCTGCGGCCGATCGCGACCGCCAGCTCGTTTTCGTCCACGACGACGTCCATCGAATGCTTTTCTTCGTCGACGACGATCGACTGGACGGCTGCCGGCGCGAGCGCGCCGATCACAAACTGGGCGGGATCCTCCGACCATAGCACGATGTCGACGTTTTCGCCACCGAGCTCGTTACGCACAGCCTGCACGCGCGAGCCGCGAATGCCGACGCAGGTGCCGATCGGGTCGATGCGCTTGTCGTAAGCGACCACGCCGATCTTCGCACGCACGCCGGGATCGCGCGCCGCCGCCTTGATTTCGAGCAGGCCCTGTTCGATTTCCGGCACTTCCATTTCGAACAGCTTCATCAGGAATTCGGGCGCCGTACGCGACAGTTCGATCTGCGGACCGCGCGCGGTGCGATCGACCTTCGCGATATAGGCGCGCACGCGGTCGCCCACGCGCAGGTTTTCCTTCGGAATGAGCTGGTCGCGGCGCAACAGCGCTTCGACGCGGCCGGTTTCGACGATGAAGTTGCCCTTGTCCAGACGCTTCACCGAGCCGGTCATGATGTGCTCGCCGCGCTCGAGGAAGTCGTTCAGAATCTGCTCGCGCTCGGCGTCGCGCACCTTCTGCAGGATCACCTGCTTGGCGGCCTGCGCACCGATACGGCCGAACTCGATGGACGGCACCGGTTCTTCGATGAACTCGTCGATCTGGATCTCCGGCTTCTGCTCGCGTGCTTCGAACAGCAGAATTTCCTGATCCGGCTCCTGCAGGCCGGCTTCGTCCGGCACCACTTTCCAGCGGCGAAACGTTTCGTGCTCGCCGCTCTCACGGTCGATATGGACGCGAATGTCCGCGTCTTCTTCGAAGAGTTTCTTGGAGGCCGAAGCGAGAGCCGCCTCGAGCGCGGCAAATACCACGTCTTTGTCGACGTTCTTCTCGCGTGCCAGCGCATCCACCAGCATCAACACTTCGCGACTCATTGTTTGCGGCTCCTAAAGTCAACTTTCGGAACGAGGCGTGCTTTGTCCATGTCCGCGAGCGTGAAATCGAGCATCGCGGCGCCTTCCTTCCCTTCAAATTCCAGACCGATGGTCTCGCCTTGCGGAGCATGCAAAATACCCCGGTACGATTTCCGTCCGTCCAATGGCTTTTTCAATGTGATTACCACTTCGCTGCCTGCGAAGCGTTCAAAATCCGCCAGTTTTTTCAGCGGACGGTCGAGCCCCGGCGACGATACTTCGAGCCGCTCATAATCGATATTTTCGACCGTCAGTACGTGCTGGAGCTGACGCGTGACTTTCTCGCAGTCTTCGATCGCGATGCCGGCAGGCTGGTCGATATAAATACACAGCATGCCGCGCCCGGTGCGCTCGAGATCGACGAGCTCGTAGCCGAGTCCCACGACCGTGGTTTCAATCAGTTCCGTCAGTTGCACAGTGCCCTCTTAGATGTTCGCGCAGCGAGCCTGCCGCTTGTTCTGCAAACAACCAATGCGGGCCGCGCGCCTGGCCGGCGCACGTTCGTGCTACCCGAGATGACGAACCACGATGAACTGAGCGGCAAAAAAAAATGGGCTAAACGCCCATCATCTTATTACCGGTGGTCGCACCTGAGCCGCACATGAAAAGCCGCACGCCCAGCGACTTCGCGATTGTAGCCATTTTTCAGGACAAACGCAAACCGCAGAGCGCCGCGCCAAGCGCATTTCCGCCTGATTTCATGGCAATCTTTTGACGATATGGCGGCGCTTGCGGACTTTACAAGACGGCGCCGTGCAATCTGGCCCGACTTTGCGCCTGTCCTGCCTTTCACACACGGCGTTGGCACGCGTTTGCGGTCGCGCCAATGCGCCCGCGAGCGCTGCGCCAATCCGGTTGACCGGACCGCTGCAACTGCCGCACCGTATGCGAAGCTGCGGCGCCGCGCCGTGTTTGCGATCAGCGCCCGCGCGAGCGGCCGCGCGGCGCGCCGCCGCCTCGGTTTGCGCCGCCAGCGTTGCCGCCGCCCGCGCGATTACCGTTGCCACGCGGGCCGCCCGGCGCACGATTGCCGCCGCCCGCAGCCGGACCGTTACCGCCCGCGCGCTTGCCACCGCCCGCAGCGCGGTTGCCGCTGCCCGAAGGTGCACGGTTGCCGTCGACGTCCCGCGCGCCGCGGGGACCACCCACGCCGCCGAACCCACCCGCGCTGCGACCCGTGCCGCGATTGCCGTAGCCGCCGCCGAAACCGGCGCCTGCCCCGCCGCCCACGCCGCCGCCCGCCGCACCGCGCCGGCCTTGACCGCGCGGTTGCTGTTCAAAGCGGTGATGCGACATGAGAACCGGTTCGCGGCTGATGAAACCCATCGAGGTCTGCATCGGATCAGGCTGCTTGCGCTCCGGCGCCGCGCCGCGGCCGCCGCGCTCCTCGCTCGGCGCCTTCAGACCGACGGATGCCATCAGCGCGCGCACCTGGTTGTCCTCGAGCTCTTCCCAGCGACCGCGCTTCAGGCCCTTGGGCAGGGAGATCGGGCCGTGCCGCGTTCGGATCAGACGGCTCACCATCAGGCCGGCGGCTTCGAACATGCGGCGCACCTCGCGATTCCGCCCTTCGGCGAGCGCGACGTGATACCAGTGATTGGTGCCCTCGCCGCCGCCGTCGCGGATGCGCAGGAAATTGGCCGGACCGTCGTCGAGCTCGACGCCGTTCAGCAGCTTCTGACGCATGCCTTCGGCGAGTTCACCGACCACGCGGACCGCGTATTCACGCTCGACGCTATAGCGCGGATGCATGAAACGGTTCGCCAGATCGCCGGAGGTGGTCAGCATCAGCAGACCCTCCGTATTGAAGTCAAGGCGGCCAACCGCGAGCCACTTGGCGGTTTTCATCGGCGGCAGCTTGTCGAACACCGACGGACGGCCTTCCGGGTCGGCATGACTGACGATCTCGCCCGTCGGCTTGTGATACAGCAGCACGCGCGGCGGCTTGTTGGCGAGCTTGCGCTTGACCGGCTTGCCGTTGATACGGACCTGGTCGGTCGGCATGATGCGCTGGCCGATGTGGGCCGGCTCGCCGTTCACCGACACGCGGCCGGCGACGATCAATTCTTCCATGTCGCGACGCGAACCCATGCCGGCTTCGGCCAGCACCTTGTGAAGCTTGGGCGCGTCGTCGTCGGCGGAAAGCACGCGCTTCGGAGCGGCCGGCTTGCCACGGCGCAGCATGGGTGCGCGCACGCCGCCCGTCGTGCTGTTGTCCGCGTCGAAGGCAGGCGACGTGACATAAGAAAACAGATCGTCCTGAGCCGTGTCGGTAGCGACCGCCGGCACTTCGCCGCCACGGCGATTCTGGCGCTGACCACCTGCGCGCGGCTGGCGCTCGCGCTGACCTTCGCGCTGACCTTCACGAGCAGCGCCTTCGCGCGGCGTGCCGTCGCGCTGGCCCTCACGGTGCCCTTCACGCCTCGCTCCGCCCGCATTGCGCCGGGAGCCCTGACCTTTCGCGCCCGCTTCCTTGCGTGGCGCACGCGCCTGCGCGGCCACCTCGCCGTCCGGCGGCGTCTCGGCGACGACCGCCGCGCTCTCGGCGGAACCGCCTTCGGCGGCCTTTGTCTTGGCGCCGGCGCGGCGCCGGGCAATCAGGCTGCGCGGTCCGCGACGCAGGCCGCGACGCGGACGGTCTTCGCCGTCTGCTTCCGTGGTCTGCGCCGGGCGCTCGCCCTCGCCTGCCGACGCTTGCGTGGTGCGCGTTTCGTCAGCGCGCGCCGATGGCACGGCGCGCTCGGATTCAGACGACTCGGTGTCGTGGGTATGTGTCAAAACAACCTCAAAATGTCAGGTCGCGCGCGCCCCTTGCAGGCGCGGCAAAAATGTTCGGTTACGTCAGGCGCTGCGCGACTCGGCTTCGTCGTCGGTCAGAATGCCTGCGTCCTGTGCGGCATCGCGACGATCTTCGTCGTCGTGCGCCGCCCTGGTCGGGTTCGATCCGGCCGTTTGCTCCGCGTCACGGAGCACGCCCGAATCATGCGAGGACGGTGCAAGATCCGCCGGATCGGCCTCAGCGCCCGGATAGCGATTCGCTTCGGACTGCGCGGCGCCGGGCAGCGGTACGACGCTCGCCGCTTCACTGCCGCTTTCGCGGACATCTTCGGTGGGTTCCGTCTGCTCCGTCTGCTCCGCCTGTTCACCTGCCTCGGCTTGCGGCCCGAGTGCCTGATGCACGGCGGCTTCGGGATTCTCGCCACCACCCACGGCGCCGCCCGCTTGCGCGGCATCCGCATGCTGCTGAGCCGGCAGGCCCTCTGTTTCTTCTGCAGCGATTTCCGTTCCTGCCGCCGGGTGTGCTTCGCCTGTTACTTCCGCGCCGCTCGCGTCTCGCTGTTCGGGCGCACTCAACTCGCCTTCTTCGCCGGATGCCGGCGTCTCGACATTCTCAGCCTCGGAGAATTCAATTGCGTGCTGTCCGAGCAGATCCGCGTTCAGTTGGGCGGACGGGTCGGCGAGCGGCGGCAATTCGTCGAGCGCGCGCAAACCGAGGTCGTCGAGAAACTGACGCGTGGTCGCGTACAACGCCGGCCGCCCCGGCACGTCGCGATGGCCGATCACTTCGATCCAGCCGCGATCTTCGAGCTGCTTCACGACCTGCGTGTTCACCGTGACGCCGCGGATTTCCTCGATGTCGCCCCGCGTGACAGGTTGCCGGTAAGCAATAATCGCGAGCGTTTCGAGCACCGCACGCGAATATTTCGGCGGCTTTTCGGGATGCAGTCGATCCAGATACGAACGCATCGCGGGCTTGCTTTGAAACCGCCAGCCCGACGCCAGCCCGACCAACTCCACACCGCGCCCCGACCAGTCCTGTTTCAGGTCTTCGAGCAGAGTCCTAACGGTGTCTGCCGACACGCCGTCGGCAAAGAGCTTGCGCAAATCGCCGAGCTTTAACGGCTCCTGCGCGCAGATCAAGGCTGTCTCGAGGACGATCTTCGCCTCTTGGGTATTCATGCAGCTAGGTCAGACCCTGTGGTCAAAGAACCGGATCAAACAGACGATGTGGAACTGAAGACGCGCTCGCCCGATTCTGATCGGTCATATTGATGGGAGCACGCACCGGGGGGAGGCGAAAAAGACTATCGAGCCAAACCCAGCCGGACGGAGCAGCGATATTCCGGACAGGAATCGCGTGACTGAGCGCCATATTACGCAAAAACATCCGGTGCGTAAAGCGAGGCGCCGGACAACATGCCCGGTGCATTCGCGCAACAGTCGGCCAGGCGCGCGGCGCGCAGACGAAAGCGCGTCCGCCCTGCGTGCGCGGGCCGCGGCGGAGTTGTCGCGAGCCTTCGTCGCGCTAACCGCGGCCATGCTGCGCGAGGAACCGCTTGAGGCGTTCCACGCCGGCGTCGAGCCGCGCGGTGTCGCACGCGTAACACCAGCGCAAGAAGCCCTCACCCTCGGGACCGAACGCGCTGCCGGGCGCGACGCCGAGGCCGACCTCGCGGACCATCGCCTTGCAGAGTTCGAGGCTGCGCGACGCGCCCTCCATTGTGAAAAAGAGATACATCGCGCCCTGGGGCGCCTTCACATCGACGCCCGGCACCGCCGACAACGCCCGCACCAGATGGTCGCGCGACGCCTTCAGGTCGCGCACCAGTTCCAGCGTGAAGCGCTCGCCCTCCCGGACGGCGGCTATCCCCGCGTGCTGCACGAAGGCGGGCGCGCAGGAAGTGTTGTACTCGACGAGCTTGCCCAGGTCGTCCATCAGGCGTTTGGGCGCGACAATCCAGCCGAGGCGCCAGCCGGTCATCAGCCAGGCTTTGGAGAACGAGTTCACGCAGATCACCCGTTCGTCGCGTGCGGCGAGATCGAGAAACGACGGCGCGGTGCGGCTCGGCGCCGCGCCATCGGCCTCAGGCGCCGGGTCGGGGTAGTACAGGCGCTCGTAGACTTCGTCAGCGACGATCCAGATGCCGTGGCGCCGGCAATGCGCGAGCACCGCTCGCTGCTGCTCGCGGGTCATCACCCAGCCGGTCGGGTTATTCGGCGAATTGACGAGCAGCATCTTCGTGTCGGGCGTGAGCGCGCGCAGCAAGCGCCCGACATCCAGTTGCCAGCCCTGCTCGCCGTAGTCGAGTGAGACCGTTTCCACATGGGCCCCGAGAATCTTCGGAATTTCGACAAGATTCGGCCACAGCGGCGTGACGGCCACCACGCGGTCGCCCGCTCCCACCACGAGCTGCGCCGCCAGCATCAGCGCGTTGACGCCCGCACTCGTTACCGCGATATGGTCGGGCGACGTCGCGCCGTGCAGTTCGCTTACATAATCGGCGAGCGCGGAGCGCAATGGCGCAATGCCCAGGTTGTGCGTGTAGAACGTTTCGCCCGCCTGCAGCGCCGCGCTGGCGGCGTCGCGGATGAAGGCGGGCGTCACGCGGTCCGATTCGCCGAACCAGAACGGCAGCACGTCCGCCACGCCGAAGCCGGCGTTAGCCACTTCGCGTATCTGCGACGGACGTAGCGCGCGTACCGCGTCGCGCGCGTTGGGGATGGAGGGCGCGGAAGATTCCGGTTCGCTCATCAGGGCTTCCAGGTGGAGAAATAGACTCAGTCGGATGGGCGCTATAACGCGGCAAAGCCGGTCATTAGCCGAGCCGGAAGTTTAGCCCAGCGGCGCGCGCTGGAAGGTCGAGCCGCGCAGGGGCCTCCCGGCGAGGTGCCGGCCGCGCGGCATCCATCAAGCTGCTTGCAACCTGACCCGACCGCCTCCCGCACGTGCGGTGCGAAGCGAGGTCCGCCGAGCGCGACGTGGCCTGCACGGCGCCACGTTGTCTGGGGCTTGCGACTGCCAGTTCACGACGCTTGCCGCCAGTTTCCGAAGCGTCGCGATCGAGTCAAAGCAGATCTTCCGCGCGCGCCGGCAATTCGTGAATCAGGCCCCACACCGCCTCCGCCGCCGGCGACAGCGAGCGATCGCGCCGCCGCACCAGTTCGACAGTGCGCTCGGCGCGCGGCACGAGCCGCCGGGCGGCCAGCGCCGCGCCGGCCGGCAACGGCAACGCGAGCCACGGCAGCACGCTCACGCCGAGGCCCGCCTCGACGAGGCCGAATACGGTCGCCGAATGACCGAGCTCCTGCACCACCGTGGCGCTTACGCCGTGCTCGTGCATCACGGCGTCGATGATCGGCCGGCTGCCCGACGCGTAGTCGAGCATGACGAGCTTCTCGCCTTCCAGGTCTGCCCAGCCGACCTCGGGGCGTGCAGCGAGCGGATGATCGTCGCGCGAAACCAGGCAGAACGAGTCGGTCATCAGCGGCTCACTCAGAAGATCGTCGGTGGCGAAGGGGCCGATGATCACACCAAAATCCACCTCGCCCGAACGGACCTTGCGCACCACGTCGCTCTGCACGTCATCGCGCAGGCTGAGCGCGATGTGCGGAAAACGCTCCCCGCACGATGCCAGCACACGCGGCATCAGCCGGCACGCGAGGGTCGGACTCGCCGCCACGACCACCCGCCCGCGACGCTGTTCACCGATCTCGCGAATCTCGCGCAGCGCATCGTCCAGATCGCCGAGGAGACGCGACACGCTCGCGACCAGGTTGCCGCCGACGTCCGTGAGTTGGACCTCGCGTGTCGTGCGGTCGATCAGCTTCAGACCGATCTCGCCTTCCAGTTCGCGCACGCAACGGCTCACCGCCGATTGCGTGAGCCCGACTTCATCGCCCGCGCGGCTGAAGCTCTGCAGGCGCGCGACCTCGATGAAAACCCTTAGCTGGCGCAACGTCACATTCATTTCGCGTACTCATTAATGGCACGATTTGATGCGCATTGTACTCCCCGCAGAACGCCGCAGGCGCGATCTCGCGGGATCGTTGCAATGCAGCAATAAGGCGCAAACGCACGCCGCGCGGGCCTGACTGCACAAGATTGGTGATTGTCCCGATTTGCGAGATGGGTTTTTTGGATTCTCATACGGCCCTAGCTAGCGCCCGCGCTGGCCCGCTGCGACGGGGCTTCGAGGCAGTTGGACTGAAGTTGGCACACATCCTGCATTGAGATGCTCACAGGGTCGGCGCCATGACTTCTGACTGCAAAAGACCGTGGCAAACCCGACCCCCTTGGCACTCGCCTATCGAGTGCGTGGAGAGTGCGCGGCGCGGGGCAGCGCACCGGAGTTAGCTTCGCTGAGGTGAAACATGATGCTGTTCGACGATTTGAGAGACAACGAGTGGGCGCTGGTCGAGGCGTTGTTCTGTGCGGAGCCAGCACGGAGCGAGCGTCGCGGCCGGCCGCGCGTCGAAGCGCGTGCAGTCGTGAACGCCGTGCTGTGGGTGCTGTCGACAGGCGAAGGCTGGTCCAAACTGCCGGGCCGCTATCCGTCACCGCCGACCTGCCGCCGCCGTTTCGACGAGTGGCAAGCCGACGGCACGCTCGCCGAAATTGTGAAGCGACTAGGCACGAGCGGACGCGAAATTTCACTGCGCGGGCGGATCGGCGCGACCGCCGCCAAACCGCCGGCACCGCCGAGCCGTGACCGTCTGCGCGGCGCGTTCTGGACCAATCCCGAATCGTGGCGTGCGCCGGTTAAGATGGCCTGAGTCACATCATGTTCTTCCGGGCGCCTGCGGGCGCCCGGCGCTTGTCTGAATCCGCCCGGTACCTGCCCGGCGGTGTTTGTTCCGACGGCGGGTAGTTCGCGCGGATGGCTTTGGCCGGCTCGCGGGAGACAACCCGTTTTGGAATACATGTCTTCGTGCTCGCTTGCGAGCGCGCCGCCTTTGAATCGAATGGTCCACGGCACTCGTTCCGGCTAGTGTCTTGCCTTGTCCGGCTCGTGCTGTTCACACCGTTTGTACCAGCCGTTAGCGCAGCTTTGGCGGACTTCCGCCCTTAGCGCTCTTCCGTGTCCTTCGGTGCGCTTCCGTGTCCTTCGGTGCGCTTCCGTGCGCTTCGGTGCGCTTGCGCGCCATCAGTGAGCTCAAGCGCCTTGGGCGCTTCTCGCCTTGTCGCTACACGCGAGCTTCGCGCCTACCCACCCCCGCCGCATCACTCGCGCGGCCTGAGACGCCCTTCATGATCGAAGAGTTTCGGGTGAAACATCCATTTACTATTACTTACAGCGTGCTTTCGTGCCCGCGCATACCTTATACGTATGCAAACAGGCCTGGCGTCCAGGGGGCTTGCACGGAGCTCAGCATGAAACCAATGTCACTGCTTCTGTGCGGCATTGTGCTTTCATCAATGGCCGCACCGGCGCTTGCGCAACAGCGCCCTCAAGGCTGGAACTGGCGGCCCGATCGCACGGCCTCGGTCGAGGCATGGCAGCAAAGCGCGCAACGCGCTCGCGACTTCACGCCGCCCGCTCCACGCGGCGACTTGCGCGGCGACATTGCAAGCAATGTGCGCGCGCGGCCGGAAACGCCGCATGACGATCCGGCCCGGCGCCGTTGAGCGCCGTCGCGCATGGCGAATGTACGTAGGTTGGGTGATTGCCTGGGCGAACGGCAAGAGGACTGGCGGACTCGCCGTCCCTCCGCCGCGACAGAATCAGAGCCAGGCTGCAACGACCAGGCAAATCTCCGGGAACCACGGCTTGCGACATCGGTCTGACTCAACGCCATTAGCACAGCGTGGCAGCAGTAATTCCGGTACGCCCGTATCCTTGCGATACGGGCTTTTTTTCGCCCACGTCGTCAGACGAGGCCAGCAGGCCTTGCGAGCATTGCAGATGGAATTCGTGCCGCCCTGCGAAGCACGGCGCCGCTAGGTGCGCGCTTCGAGCGAGGCGTCGGAGTGTGTCTCGGCCACAGCGAGAACATAGTCGCTCATGCGCTTCGCGGTCCACGTCAGGAGGCCTTCGTCGTGCGAGAGCCGCGCGAATTCGGCGCGGCCGCGCTCGGTAAGCACGGCGATGTCGACCGGGGCATGAAAGCCCGGCGCCGGCGCGACGGTGCGTTGCCGAACGGTGTCCATGAGACCCAGCGCCCGAAGATATTGGAAAACGCCGGGGCGTCTTGCCCATGGCACCTGACGATATTGCGCCCGCCGCAGCGCTTCGAGTACTGCTTCGTTGGAATACGTGGTCATCTCACTTCTTTCTTAAAGTGCAGCTATGACACATCTATGCCAACACGTCACCGCGCCACCAGCGACGCGCCTGGCACCCGCCCATGGCTGGAAGCTGGCCGCAAACACTGCGGCCGAATCCCACCAGGTGCTGCCTGGTCTAATGTTTCAGGACCCCCGTGAGAACGCATGTTAACGTTCTACCTGCGAGCCGACGATGCAACCGCTGCGGCGCGATAGCAGGCCCGAAGATTCAATCCCGAAAGACATACGTTACCCCATCTAAATTGATTCTATTCACTTTATTGGCGCTTTTTTTTGCAGCAATCGTGATATGCAAGCGCGCTCGACGCCCTCTCCTCTACTGCACCATCGCCCTTTTCTGGCTGCTTTCGGCCGGCTGGCTGACTGCGCCGCTGCTGAGCCTTGCCCAGCCGGTCGCGCAAACCAGCCCGCCGGCCAGCTTCGCGCCGCGCACCGCCATCATCCTGCTCGGCGGCGGCACCGTGTACAACCGCGAGAAGGTGCTCGTGCCGCCGCGCGAGGTGCTCGCACGCATTGCCGTCAGCGCGCGGAACTACGTGGCATGCAAGCGCAGTGCGGCCATATGCACCGTGATCGTCAGCGGCGGCAATCCGCAGCGGCATCCGGCAAGCGAGGCTGACACTTACCTGCCCTACCTGCTGCGCGAACAGGTGCCGCGTTCGGACATCGTGCTGGAAAACCAGAGCCTCACCACGTACGAGAACGCGCGCAACGTATCGGCTATTGTGGGCCAGTCACGTTACGACTCATTGATACTCGTCACATCCGCGTATCACATGCCGCGAGCATTGCTGGATTTCCGCCATTTCGGCCTCGATCCGCAGCCATTGATCTCCAGCGCCCGCCGCGCACGCCTCGGCGTGTTACCGCGTTATTCGAATCTGGCGAACGCGGAAGTCGCGTTGCATGAGCTGATCGGCATCGCGCAATATCATGTGTACAGCGCGGTCGGCCTGTTCTGAGCGAGACGGGTGACCCGCAGTGACTTTGCTTAGCCATGCGAACGAATCTGACGGACATTCGCACTCGACTGACAGGCCCGTAAGCGCGTTCCCGCGCAGCCTTAAGCACTGCGCATTGCCTGTTCGTAACAGGATGTAACCGATGGCACCTGCGGTTACAAACCGTCTGCTGGAGCGGAGATTGCTGGCTAGAATGCACTGTCTTTCCAGATGGACAGACAAGTACTCGGGTCCACAACCACTCTGCGGAGGTAGCAATGAAGAAAATGTCCCTCGCAATCCTGATTTCTCTGGGTGCCATGACCGGTGCGGCGTATGCGCAGGAAAGCGGCGTCACCATGAGTACCGACCCGGCGCGAGCCGCCGACGTCGAGCAACGCGCGCAAGATTTGCAAAACCGCCAGCAAACCATGGAAACGGCACCGGCAGAGCCGATGAAGCATCACAAAGGAACGCCGCGTCATCATAAGAAGGGGACGAAGGCCGACGCGTCGAGCTCGTAAGCGCAATTCGGGGGCGTGCCGGCAGAGCGCCTGGTCGAGCGTTTGCCGAGCCCCACGTCCGCTGCGCGGCGTCGCCGTCCCGCGGAAAAGCCGAAGCCGGCAGCGCCGGTTCCGGCTTTTTTGTTGTCCAATGGACCGGCCGGCGCGCGTTGCCCGGTATGCTAAAGTCGCGCACCTACCGGACCGGCACCCCGCCGGAACCCTAACCCGTGCGCACCCCGGTGCGGAGGACAGCATGAGCAACATCCAGCTAGATATCGAATGGACTGAGGCAGCATCTCGCAAGATCGAAAAACTGATGCCGCGCGGCGGTCAGGAAGCGTTTCTTGCGCTACCGCCCGTCGAATGCCTGCCGATGGAAGGCGACGTGCTGTTTCTCGGTCCCGACGGCAAGCAGCAGCCGTTCATCGTCGCGGAACGCCAGTATCATCACGACGGCGACGCCGACTGGACCATCATTCTGATTCTCGACGTACCGCAAGCCGCACATTAAGGGCGGCGGCTAGCCACGAGCGGCCTACAGCAGCGGCGGATACAGCGCGTGATAAGCGCCGCGCGACTCGCGCCAGCCCGAGATCGCCGCCGTTGCAGCAGCGCGCCCCGATCGCCGGGGCGCCGTTTCAGCGCGCCCGCCCAAGCCCTACACCAAAACCTACGCTATCTTCGACACGACGCGGATTTCCGCGTGTTCGACCCAATCCGCCACCGCCGCCTTATACGCCGTAATGTGCGCGGATTTGGCGTGGGCCGCCAGCGCCTCCTGACTGGTCCAGCGCTCGAAAAATACGAACCGGCGCGGCTCCTGCACATCGCGGTGCAGATCGTACTGCAATGCGCCGGGCTCGCTGCGCGTCGGCCCGACAATGCCTTCTAACGCCTTGCGCAACTGCTCCTCGTAACCGGGTTTTGCAACTGAAATTGCGACCACTGCGATTTCCGCCATTCTTCCTCTCCGTTTTGCGAAAAGCAGCAGCATACCCATTGCCCGGCCGTGCTGCAGGCAGACGCGCACCGCCGCGCCTCCGCGGGCAGCGACGCGCGTTTGCCTGCAGCTAACATCTGAGCACCGTCGCCGCCTGGAGTTTGGCGGGCATTCACGAGCCGCCCTGATACCCTCGGCTCATGCAAGCTTACAGATACCTGATGGCGACTTGTCGCGATCGGCGGATCGATTGAAGCGGGCATCGCAGCAGGCTCCGCTGATTCAACGCGAGACAGGGCGGCTGCGTTATCCGCCCGCCGGAGCCCGGTGTGATGCGTGGCACTGCCGCGCCGCGCCTCTGTGACAACCCGCACATTCATGCGAATCGCATGCTGCTAGACTCATTTTTGACCGCTCCGCCGGAGTCCCGCATGGCTGGCACCGCTCTTCGCGTTCCAGGGTTCGATCCGGCTCGCCGTGCGGGCGTTCAGGTCGAGTATTTCGTTGCGCATCCGCCGGGCGCCGCAGCCGCGCGCGCCCCCCGTCACCCGATTGCCGCGATGCCACCATGTCCGCTCTCATGCCCGCCTTTATGCCATCTGTCAGCGAACTGAGTCTGAGCGGCCTGCTGCCGCATCTGGTCCGGGACGAGGCCGGCTGGAGCGCGACATGGCGCGCGCTCACGCTGCATAGCGTGTTTCAGCCGGTGCTGTCGGTCACGCATCAGTGCGTGGTCGGCTATGAGGCGCTGCTGCGCGCGTTCGATCCGGTCGGTTTGCCTGTCTCGCCCGAAGTGCTGTTCTCCGGCACGCGCTCGGCGGCGGACGCGCGCGAGCTCGACCGCATCGCACGTTGCCTGCACGTGGCGAATTTCATGGAACAAGGCATTGCCAGCGGCTGGCTCTTTCTGAACACGCGACCGCAGGTGTTCGAAACCGGCTGGCCGCAGCGGACTTTTATCGACGAGCTTTCCGCGCATTTCGGCTTGCCGCAGGAGCGCATCGTGATCGAAGTGCTCGAGCAGCCCGCCGACGACGAGTCCGCCGTCGCGAGCATGCTGGCCGCGTCGCAACCGCGTGACTTCCTGATCGCGATCGACGACTTCGGCACCGGCTTCTCGAACTTCGACCGCGTGTGGCGCTTCCGCCCGGATATCGTCAAGCTCGACAGGTCGCTCGTCGCGCGCGCCGGCAAGCGTGAAGGCGACGATTCGATGATCGGCCATCTGATCGCGATGCTGCATCAGTCCGGCACGCTGGTGCTCGCCGAAGGCGTCGAAACGGACGAGGAATTGATGATCCTGATGCAGGCTGACGTCGATTTCGTCCAGGGTTTCTGGCTTGGCCAGCCAAACGGTTCAATCGAGGCGGCCATAGCGGACGTGCCCGCGCAGATAGCGTCGATGTGGAGCAAGTTCGCCGACTACGAGCTTGCGCACGCGCGCCACAAGCAGCTCGGCTTCGAAGGCTTCGCCGAAGCGGTAGCTGCCGCGGCTGGGGCATATCAGGCGACCGGCGATCTCGAGCAGGCGGCGCAGAACGTGTGGCATCTGCGGGAAGCGCGACGTGTGTTCATTACCGACGAGCATGGTCAGCAGACCCAGGCATCGGTGACAGCCGCGTCCGTGCCCGCGCTCGCGCAGCGGCTTGCGCCCCTCACGAGCGCCGCGCGCAGCAACTGGTCGCGGCGCTCGTATCTGAAGCACGCGCTGGCCGCACGCGGCCGAGTCGCGATGATGGGCCCGCATTACTCGCTCGCGGACGGCGACGACTGCTACACGGCGGCGCTCGCATTCGAGCGCGACGGCAACACGCACGTGCTGTGCGTCGACTTCGTGCCGACGACGTCGATGGGGCCGACGGGCTCGAGGAGCCGACGCAGTTAGCCGGGTCTGGCGCGGCAGCGCGCGCCGGTGGACGGCCTCGTTGATCGCTGGTTGATCGCTGGTTGATCGCTGGTTGATCGCTGGTTGATTGCTGGTTGATCGCTCATCAACCGCTCATCAATCTTCGACGCGCGCGCGGCCCGACTTGATTTCGCTGCGGCGTGACTTGCCTTCGAGACGCCGCATCTTCGATGCGCGCGTCGGCCTGGTCGCAACGCGAGGCTTGCGCGTGACGCTCACGCTCTCCACGAGTTCGTCGAGCCGCGCGAGCGCCGCTGCGCGGTTCAGATCCTGCGTCCGGTGTTCCTGAGCCTTGATGACCACCACGCCGTCGCGGGTGATGCGGCGGTCGGACAATGCCAGCAGACGCATTTTCAGCACGTCCGGCAACGACGAAGCGCGCACGTCGAAGCGCAGTTGAATGGCGCTCGAGACCTTGTTGACGTTCTGGCCACCGGCGCCCTGCGCGCGTACCGCGGTCAGCTCGACTTCGTGCAACGGGATGGAATAGCGGGATGTCATGGTGCTGCCAGTGTATACGGCGATGCGATGGCCGCGCCGCTATTGGCCGCGCGCCGCCTCCCAGATTCTCGCGGCGAGACCGGAGTCGCGCTGCGTCGGCGTTGCAATGGCCTGCGCCAGCACGGCACGCGCCCCGATAATCTCGACGCGCTCGCGAGCCCGCGTGATCGCCGTATAAACCAGTTCACGCGAGAGCACCCTGCTGAACGCGGCCGGCAGCATCAATACCGCGTGTTCGAATTCCGAGCCTTGCGACTTGTGAACCGTCAACGCAAATGCGGTGTCGTGGGGCGGCAGTGCGGCCGGCGACACGGCTCGCAAACCGCCGTCGCCGGTTCGGAAGTAAACCCGCAGCGTGCCGTCCGCGCCAGGCAACGCAATGCCGATGTCGCCATTGAAGAGCCCTAGCGCATAGTCATTGCGCGTGACCATTACGGGCCGCCCGGCGAACCACTGCGCGCCGACTGCGAGCGTGATACCAGCCGCGCGCCGCACCTGCGCCGCCATCGCCGCGTTCACCTGATCGACGCCGCGCGCGCCCGAGCGGGTCGCGCACAGCACCCGAAAGCGATTGAGCGCGTCAAAAAGTGGCGATGGGTCCGGCGTGGCTTGGGCTAGCGCGCCGGCCAGCGCCTTTGCATACGGCACAAAACCGGCAGCGAGACGCTCGACGGTGCGCTCGCCAAGCGTCGCGTGCGTGTCTTCGTGAAGCGCGGCGGCATGTTGTGTAGCGTCGGCGAGCAGCACTTCCAGTGCGGCGCTCGCCGCGCCGTTGCGAATTGCCAGCGACAAGCGGCCAATCGGCGAGTCCAGCCCAAAGCGATAGTTGCGCTCCAGCCAGACGACGCAATCGGCGAGCGGGTTGGGCAGCCCGGAGGATGACAGCCCGGGCACGAAGCTGCTGCGCGCCTCGGTCTGCCGCTCAGTGTGCGGATCGCTTCGCTGGGCAAAATCTTCGGTGCGTGGTTCGCCCCACGTGTGTGCTCGATCCGCCCCGGTGAACAGGTCGTCGGGCGGACCGTCGGGTACATTCAGTGAGTAATCGACTGCGTCGTCAGGCCGCACCCAATACTCCGCCTGTGCGTCGAGGCCGTTCGCCGCTTGCGGCAGCGAACGCGTTAGCCGCGCCTCGTCGATCCCCAGCGCGTCTGCAATTCGCTTCACGCCGCGTGCGCTGAACGCCGGCCGCGCGCTCAACTCGGCGAACACGGCACCGGCTTCCACCGCCGCAAGCTGGTCCTTGTCGCCGAGCATCACGAGGCGCGTATGCGGGGCAATGGCGTCGAGCAGATGAGCGGCCATTGCGACGTCGATCATCGACGCCTCGTCGATCACCACCACGTCGTAAGGCAACGGATTGTCGCGATGATGCCGGAAGCGCCCGCCCGGCCCCGAGCCGAGCAGACGATGCAACGTGTACGACGTCTGCGGCAGACGCGCGGCCAGTTCGGGCGGCAGAGCGCCGGCGCGCGTGAGCAAGGCTTCCTGCATGCGCTGCGCCGCCTTGCCCGTGGGTGCAGCGAGCGCGATCCGCAGATCCGCGCGCGCATCCAGCAGGCACGCGAGCAGGCCGACCACTGTCGTGGTCTTGCCCGTGCCCGGACCGCCGCTGACAATGGTGAGACGTCCGGAGAGCGCCATGACCGCGGCCACGCGCTGCCAGTCCACTTCGTCGTCCGCGGGAGGGCCGAAGTAACGTAGTAGCCGCTGGTGCAGGGTTTGTGTGGCGTTGGTGTTGGCGGTCGAGTTGGCGCCGGTCGTCGAATTGGCGTCGGCGGTCGAATTGGCGTCGGCGGTCGAATTGGCGCGGGCGGTCGAATTGGCGCTGGTGGTCGAACTTGCGTTGGCGGCCGAATTGGCGCAGGTCGTCGAGTTGGCGTTGGTGGCCGAATTGGCGTTGGTGGCCGAATTGGCGTTGGTGGCCGAATTGGCGTTGGTGGCCGAATTGGCGTCGGCGGCCGAATTGGCGTCGGTGGCATTGGCGTCGGTGGCCGAATTGGCGTTGGTGGCCGAATTGGCGTCGGCGGCCGAATTGGCGTCGGTGGCCGAATTGGCGCAGGTCGTCGAGTTTGCGTCGGCGGTCGCGTTGGCACCAGCGGCCGGGTTGGCGTCGGCGTCGCCGCTGATACCGGCGCCCGCTCTGCCGCCAAGGTTGCCGTCGGCATTGGCCTCGGCTTCGGCTCCCGCATGTCCGACCAGCGCCCTTGCCAGAC
>NZ_AWZV01000040.1 GCF_000472545.1 Burkholderia sp. WSM2232
AACGACTGCGGAACCGTCTGTGTGTGCGTCTTCAGCGCCGTCACCGCCTCGACGCCGCCCGCCTCGAGCCCCGCCGTCTCCCGGTATGGCGCGATCAGTTGCGGATCGTAGACATAGTGGTCAATGTCGTCGGCAAACACGATCTGGTCGCCGTACTCCGTCTCGACCATGAAGCAGTAGATACCCGCCTTCTGCATGAGCATGTGCACATAGAAGAAGTCGGTCATCTGGTACTGGAAGCGCCACCGGTGCGCCGGATACCCGCTGCGCAAGCGGAACGACATCTGATGGTCGCGCATGCCATGGCCGCGGAGGATTTCCCGGATGATCTGCGGTGTGCTCAGGTGCTGGAAGGTCTGCGTGTTCGTGACAGCCTGGAGTCGCCCGAAATGCGACTTCAGCACGAGCTCGTACCTGGTGAAATCCTTCGTGGTCTGCACCGTCGAGAAGCGTTCGATATACCCCGAGAACTTGCGCACCGGGCCGCTGTGAGGCCTGATTGTGAACACCGCATCGCGGCTCAGGTAGTCCGCGCGCGCAAGCTGCTGCGCATGGGTGAGCACGATGCGCACTTCATTCGGCTCGCCCATTTTTTCGGTTGCCTCGAACGACACGACCGAGAGCGCGGCGGCGCTGCCGGTGCCCGGCACATCCAGAAAATACGCCTGCTGTCCCGTCATGCTCTGGATTAACGGATCAGACTCTGCCACTCCCCGCCCCCTGAAAAAGACCAGCGACACACATTCCGCTGCGAAATTGTTAATTGACCATTCAATACTAATCAGGTCAACTTAATTAATTTGAGACAGACGATTCTTGACACAGCTTTACAAAAAACAAGGCGGCCAGTTTTTAACGCAGAAGAATGGACTTGGCCAGGTACCTTCGCGCAGTGAGCCGTCGCTTTCCAACTCTTCCATCGTCGATGGCGGGGCGGATGCGCGAGAACCCCGGCGGCTGGCGCTTCATCGCACTCATGCCGGACCGCAGCGAGGGTCAGGCGCGGTCACACTCCGGGCGGCGTTCACGCGTCCCCCTTTTGAACAGGTAGCGGAGCGCAAGTCAACGCTGATTGCTTGACTCGGCATGCACAGAGCCGGACAGGCCGGAGCCATCGTTCAGAATAAGGCCGTGATTCGCAGCGCCGAGTTTATGGGGCGGCGCTTCGCCGATGCCATTCAAAGCATTTCCCCTCACCATATCCCGTCCAAGATGCCTTCCGTGGCCCATGTTAGGCATGGCAGAAGTTACTCACAGAATCCGTTGAAAACACTGTGGACAACTACCCCGCAATCGCCGCAACTCATTGAAGCGCTGGCCGTTTCCGCAGAGAAGCGGAACTTGGGCAGCGAGGCCGCCCCTTTTCCTCACGCGGCCGTCGGCCTGAACCGTCGCTTCAGGCCGCCGCCTGCAGCATCCCCTCGCCCTGCTCGCCGCCCAGCGCATCGAGCAGATCGCCGAGCATCCCGTCGAGTTCTGCGGTCATCAGCGTGACGTCCGAATCGAAACGTTCGTCGTCGTTCTGGGCGGTCGGGTCGCCCGCTTCCTTCAACACGTCGAGCGGGGCAATGCGCTTGATCGTCAGCGAAGGCGTCAGCACGAACGACACGCGGTCCTTCCATGTCATCGCGAGGCGCATGCATTGCTTGCCGGCCTCGATATGACGGCGCATATCTTCAGCATCCAACGTATGTCCGACGTAACGGACCGTCGCGTTGCCTTCCGTTGGCGAGCGCAATTCCGTGTCCTGATCGACGGTGAACCCGGCCGGACCCTCGCCGGAAAGCAACCACTCCGTCATCGCCGCAACCGGCGACTGCGCGACGCGCACCGTGCCGAGCGGCAACTGATCGATCGACTTGACCAGCAGGCCGCGCACTTCGTCCGCGACCGCTTGCGACGCAGCGTCAATCACGAGCCAGCCATTGCGGCAATCAATCCACACGCGCGTGTCGCGGCGAATACTGAAGGCACGGGGCAGGAGTTCGTCGGTGACCTGCTCCTTGAGCTCGCGCATCTGTTTGCGGCCGGGCTTGAAACCCTGCTGTTCCTCGAGTTCGGCCGCACGGGCCTTGGTCACCTGCGTGACGACCGAAGCCGGCAGCAGCTTCTTTTCAGCGCGAAACGTGAGCAGCATCTGGCCGTTGAGCGCGTACACGAGCGAGTCGTTATCGCGCGGCGACGCCCAGCCGTGGCTTTGCATCTCGACACTGTTGCCGGGCGCGAACGCGTGCGGCGCAAGCCATTTTTCCACTTGTTCCGGAGTAACGGACCACGGCGCGGGAAGGCGGTGAAGCTGGAGGTTTTTGAACCACATAGGCGAGGTGTCTGACGGGCAAAGCGCGTCATTCTATATGACGGCGTGCGTCGGGCGAGCGCACTGGCCGATTGGCCGATGTGCGCCCGGGTTCGAGAAAATGCCGCGCAGGCGGCGAAACCACGCCGCCACCGGCGTGGCGAAACCACAGTGGTTTTGCGGGACGCGTGAACGAGCGCGCTTCGCGACGAAATCGCCTAGACTTTTTGATATGCGCGATGAAGACGGAGGCGGCTATGGCCGACGCAACCGCAGCCTGGCAAATGGTCGAGTACGAGGGCTTCGAGATTCACGCGGCGCCGATGCCCAAAGATGCGCCTGGTGAAGCCGGTATGTCCAACGCGCCGCCGCACACGGCGGTCAACCGCTACACCTATGTGGGGTATGTGTGTCATCCGGGTGCCGATCCGTCGATTCCGGGACACGCGGTGTCCTTCCACGCGGACGGCGAAGAAAGCTTCGCCAGCGAGGACGATGCGCTATACGAGGCCGTGCACGTGGGCCGCAGCATCGTCGACGGGACGCATCCGGACCTGACTGTGCTGCCGCTCGTCACCGGCGGAGTGTGACGCGCATCGCCGCATCGCCGCATCGCCGCATCGCAATCATTCAACGCGATCAGCCGAGCGCGCGCTTGATCCGCGACTTCAGCAGCGCACGCCGCAAAGCTCCGCTCAGCTCGGGCTGGCTCACCGCCGGCCCACCCACGACAGCCGTGCCGCGCCGCAAGTAGAAGCGGTCGAATGTAGCCTGCGTCATACCCCACTTGTTCAGGAACTGGCGGCGGCCGTCGTTCTTGACGATCTTGCCGGTGCTCTTCTGCTGGAAGTGATAAACGAGACTGTCGCCGACGCCGAGGAACACGCGGCAGCCGGCATCCCACAGCTTCATCGAAAAATCATTGTCGCTGCTCATGCCGGGGCTCAGTTCACTGCTGTACCCGCCCAGCTTGTACCACCAGTCCCGATGCACGAGCGTGGGCGGCCAGGTCGCGCCCCGCCAGTCGGCACGCACGAGCCGCGGCGTCGCGGCGACCAGTTCGCCGCAGCGGAACGTCCCGGCGTCGCGGCCGAAGTTCTGCACGACCACACACGGATTGCCCGAATCGACCGGTTCAATCATGGTGCCCGACAGCATGAACAGGTTGTCGGCGGGCATTTGCGGCAGGCGCTTGATCAGCGCTTCGTCCCAGCCGGGGCAGCAATACATGTCGTCGTTCATATAGACGATGTAGTCGCGCGTGGCACGCGCCGCCGCAATGTTCACTGCATGACAGATACCGATATTGCCCGGCGACGCGGTGTGCTCGATTCCCTCGTCGCGCACCCAGGCGAGCGTGCCGTCGGAGCCGTCGTTGACATGCACGATGATCTGGTGCTCATGCGTCGAATGGCGCCGCAGGCTTTCCATTACGAGGCGCAGGTACGGCAGGTTATTCCACGTTGGGATGATGATCGAGAACATCGGTTGTGTCCGTTGGGCGGGCCGGCGCAGTTGCGATTGCATGCCGGCCATTTGTCTGGCCAGGATTGTACCGCTCATGCACGCCAACAGCAGGCCGCTCGCCACGGCACCGCTTTCCGGACATTCCCGCCACGTCGCGCGGCGGATTCGCGCACGCCCTCGCGCAAGCTTTTTGCAAGGCGGTGCACGGTTATAATCGCAATCGCCCTACCGTCTTAAAAATACCCAACGATGGATCCGGCCCTTCGCAGTTCCATCCGGAACGGTAGTGTCAATACAAAACGTCACCCTATGATTTTTGCACCCAGTCTGGTCTGGCTGACCGCCGCCCTGCTGTTTCTCGCGCCCGCGGTCAATCTCGTATGGCGCGGCGGTACCGGTTACTGCTTCTTCGCAATTCTGGCTCTGGCGTTAGGCGCCGCTGTCGCCAATCGCCGCACGCCCGGCTATTTTTCAGGCTTGCGCACTTACCGTTGGTTCACGATCGGCATGCTCGCGTTCGTAGTCGCCATCGGCGTTCAACAACTGCTGTTGGGCTACTGGCTACCGAGGCAATTCGACGCATTGTCGCGCTTCATGCTGGCGCTGCCGGTCTTCCTACTGCTGCGGCAATTGCCGTCGCGGCATCTGCGGATGATCGGCTGGGGCTGTGCTGCGGGGGCGCTCGCCGTGGGCCTGTGGGCAATCGTCGATCAGCCGGCCGGCGGCTGGACGGATGCGAATCGTCTGAACAACTCTTACACCAACGCGATTCCATTCGGTGATACCGCGCTGTTGCTGGCCTTTCTGTCGGCCTTCACGCTCGGCTGGGACGGTCCGCGCGACTGGCGTATCGCCGGCGTGCGCCTTCTGGCTCTTGCTGGGGGCGGCTACGCGTCCTATCTGTCGGGCACGCGCGGCGGCTGGCTGGCTGTGCCGGTGTTCGTCGTGCTGCTCGGCATGCAGTATCGGTGGTTCGCGCACAAGAAGCGCCTGCTGGTGGCGAGCGTCGCAATCGCGATTGCGGCCGCCTCGCTGCTTTCGACGGAGCGCATCCAGAAACGTCTGAGTGAAGCCACCACGGACTTCTCGATGCTGCATCAAGGCGAGGACTACACCTCGGTGGGTCTGCGCCTGCAGTTGTGGCACGCGTCGCGAATGATCTTTTCACAGCACCCGGTCTACGGCATCGGCAAGGGTCACCTGATGAGCGAGCTGGGCACCATGGCAAAGCGCGGTGAGGTGAAGAGCGACATCGTCAACGAGCGCGCGCATAGTGACTTTTTCTCGACGCTCGCCGAGATGGGCGCCGTGGGTGTGGCGTGTCTGCTGCTCTTCTACTATGGAATCTCGGTCTATTTCTGGCGTCACCGCAACTCGACCGACGCCGCCATCCGCGCCGCCTCGTACTCGGGACTGGCGGTCGCGACGAGCACGGTGATCTTCGGGCTGACCATCGACGTGCTCGTGCCGATCATGGTGACGGTGCTGCTGGCGCTGCTGGTGGCAACCTTCCTCGCGGTGATCGATTCACGCCAACGCGAACTGCGCGAGCTACGCGAATTGAACGGATCGAACGGATAGAACGGCTTCGAGCGCTTCGAGCGCCCGGAGCTGATTGAAGCGTTGCAGCGAAGCCGGCGCGCATGCGGGAAATGCGCCCGCTCCCGGCGCAGCCCGCCCCGAGCCGGCTACTCTCAACGCGTGAACAGCTTATACAGCGCGGCGACGTGCGCGTCGACGTCCGGGTTATAGACGAGGCTCGCGAGCGGGTCCGCGATTCTCGCCTTGCCTTGCTGCACCCGTTCGAGCGCCGCGTGAATCGCTCGCTCGAAACTCCCCGCCGAACGCCGCGAGAATTCGATCTTCGCGTCGCCCTTCACGGTTTCCGCCGCGCCGACGTTGTCGGCGATCACGAGCGGCGTGCCGCACATGACCGACTCCACGCCGACAAGCCCGAACGGCTCATACTCGGACGCGACCGCGGTGAAGTCGCCCGCGGCGAATAGTTTCTCGATCTCGTTGCAGTAGCCGACGTAACGAATCGTCTCGCCGGTTCGCCGCACCGGCCGCCCGGCCACCGCGAGACAAACCGGCAGCGTGGTCTGCGAAAAAAACGCCTCCAGCAGCGGATAGCCTTTGCGCTCGTGGCTCGTCGACGAAAACACGAAGATCACGCGGTCTTCCGGCAAATGAAAATGCCGGCGCACGGCGGCGCGCGCCTCTTCCGTGAGCGGCTGGAAGCGTTGCGTATCCACCGGCGGATAAATCACTTCAATCCGTTCCGCAGGTACGCCGTAAAACCGCTGCAACTCGCGGCTCATCAACTGCGAATGCGCGACGACCGAACGCGCATGCGTATAGACGCGCCGTTCGAGTTCGAACTGCCACTGGTCGCTGCGGCGCACCGCACGGCCCGAAGCTTCCAGCGAACCGGGATGGGTGCCGCCGCAGGCCACGACGTCCGCCTGCGTCGAATGGTTGATCGAAAACACACAGGCCGGGCGGCGCCGCTTCAGGCGCTGCTTGAGGCGCCAGTCAAAGGCGAGATTGCGCAGTTTGCGAGGCGCCCAGCGCACGTTCAGCCGTTTCGCGTCGACCCATGCCGCCTCGGGCAGCGAGCGGTCGATTTCGCGGGCATAAAGGGTAGGACGCACGCCCATTCGGTGGAGGCCGGCGATCACATCGCGCGTGTAGCGCTCGGCGCCGCCGCTGTTTTTCAGCGCCTGCGCGGTCAGCGCGATGTCGGTGAGGGATGGGCGGGTTGGCTCGGACAAAGATCGGATCTCGCTGATGTGAGGACGCGCGCCGGCGGCGGATGCGCCGCGCGCAGGTTTTGCGGCAAGCGTAATTCTAAACGATGACTAACGGCGCCCGGCATCGTGCACTGCCGCCAGCGATTAGAATCGACCCTGATCGCACTTTTTACCGAATTTATGACCGATAGCCCGCCGCGCCCCTCGCCCGCTGCTGCACAACGCCCTTTGGTGTCGATGCTGCTCGTCACCTACAACCAGCAACAGCAGATCGGCGATGCCATTAAAGGAGCGCTCGCGCAAACTTACGAGCCGCTCGAAATCATCATTTCCGACGACGCCTCGAGCGACGCCACGTTCGCCGCCATTCAGGCAGCCGTGGCCGGTTACGAGGGACCCCATCAGGTGGTGGTGCGCCGCAACGCGGTGAACCAGGGCATCAGCGCCCATCTCTCGCAACTCGCGCAGATGGCCCGCGGCGAGTTGCTGTTCGTTGCCGCCGGCGACGACATCTCGGCGCCCAATCGCTGCGAGCGGGTCGTCGACTTCTGGCTTGCCCACGACCGGCGCCCCGATCTGATTGCCACCGATCTCGCCGACATGGACGAAGCTGGCAATGTCCACGAGCGCATGAGTCCTACGGAACTGGACCGCTATCGCAGCTTCGACGACTGGCTTAAGGAGCGTCCGTGGCTCGTCGGCGCGGCGCATACGTGGTCGCGGCGGCTCTTCGAGCGCTTCGGGCCGATGTTGCCGGGCACGATGGCCGAAGACCAGATCATGGTGCTGCGCGCGATCCTGTCCGGCGGCGCACTGAGCCTGCGCGAGCCGCTCGTGCGGTATCGGCGGGGCGGGCTGTCGGGCAAGCGCCGCTATAAATCGGTGGCCGAACTGGTCGGGCGCATGCGGCAAAGCAATCTGTATGGACTGGGAGAACTCGCGCAATTGCAGCGCGACGCGGAGGTGGCGGGTGTCGGCGAACGCATGCGCGTGGCGATGGCGCCCAAGCTCGCCCGCGAGCAATTCATTCGTGCGATGTTCGAGGCGGGCAGTCTCGCTGAGCGCGTCGGACTGGTTATGCGCAGCGCGGGCGTGAAGCTCGGCCTGCGCATCAGGATGTTTCTGTATGTGAGCTGTCCGGCGGTTTATGCGCCTGGTCTGTGGGTGAAGTGGACGTTGCGCAAAAGGCGGGGCTGATGCATTGCGCGAAGGGGTACGAGCCTGGGCGAGCCGGCGCGCGCGTCGTGCCATGCCCGCCGAGCGCGGCGCGGCATTGTGGTTACTGAATCGCCCCGCCGGCGAGCCGCGCAAGCGCCCGCGCCGCGTCAGGTCAGCAACGCCTTAGCGCGTCCCCGGCACACTACGCGGCGCGCGGCGCCGCCTGCTCAGGCTCACGCCGCGTTCTGCTGGAACTGGATCCGATGCAGATGCGCATAGAGCCCGTTCTGCGCCAGCAGCTCGCGGTGGCTGCCACTCTCGACGATATGCCCCGCCTCCATGACGAGGATGCGGTTCGCGCGCTCGATAGTGGACAGCCGGTGGGCGATGACGAGCGTCGTGCGGCCCTTCATCAGCGTTTCGAGCGCGGCCTGCACGTGGCGCTCGGACTCCGAATCCAGCGCGGACGTGGCTTCGTCGAGAATCAGGATGGGCGCGTCCTTGTAGATGGCGCGCGCAATCGCAAGACGCTGGCGCTGGCCGCCGGAGAGCATCATGCCGTTGTCGCCCACGAGCGTGTCGATGCCGTTGGGCATGGCGTCCACCGTGTCCCACAGGTTGGCCGCGCGCAGCGCCGCATTGACCCTGTCGCGGTCGGCGGTCTGGCCGTAAGCGACGTTGTTGGCCACCGTGTCGTTAAAGAGCACGACGTCCTGGCTCACCATCGCGATCTGGCTGCGCAGCGCGTGCAGGTCGTATTCGGGAAGCGCGACGCCGTCGACGAGAATCTCGCCGCCGGTCGGATCGAAAAAGCGCGGCAGCAGATTGACCAGGGTAGTCTTGCCGCTGCCCGACGGACCCGCCAGCGCGACCATTTCACCGGGCGCCACCCTGAACGACACCTGGTCCAACGTGTGGCGATTGTGCGTGGCGTTGGTGCTGTACGTGAACGAGACGTTGCGGAACTCCACCTCGCCGCGCGCGCGCTCGAGCGGCCTGCCGCCGCCCGCAGGCTCGGCCGGTTCGTCGATCAGGCCGAAGATCAGCTCGGCCGCCGTCATGCCCCGCTGCAGCGGCTGGTTCACGTCCATCAGGTGCTTGAGCGGAGAAATGATCAGCAGCATGGACGTGACGAACGCGACAAAGCCGCCCACCGTGGTCTGATCGGACGACGACTGCACCACCGCAATCGTGATCACGACTGCAAGCGCGATCGACGCAAGGAACTGCGTTAACGGTTGAGCCAGACCGCCGGAGACGGTCATGCGCATCGCATAACCCCGCAGGCGCTTGCTCATCGACGAAAAGCGGTCCATCTCGTACTTCTCGCCGTTATGGACCTTGACCACCTTGTAGCCGCCCACCGTCTCTTCGACGATATAGGACAGCTCATTGGTCAGCATCTGATGCTCGCGGTTCAGCCGCCGCAGCCGGCGATTGATCTTGCCGACCAGCCAGCCGATGCCCGGCAGCAGCACCGCGACGATCAGCGTGAGCCGCCAGTTCAGATAGAACAGATAGCCGAGCAGGAAAATCACGGTAAGCGAGTCGCGCACCAGCGTGACCATCACGCTCAGCAGCACGTTGAGAATCTGGTTGACCTCGAAGACGATCGCGTTGATCACCGTGCTCGCGGTCTCGCGCTGGAAAAACGCGACGCTCGTGTGGATCATGCGGTCGAACATGCGCAGCCGCAGCTCAAGCAGAATCTTATTGGAGACGTAGGCGAGCAGATAGCCGGACGCGTATTGCGACACGCCGCGGATCAGCGCGAGGCCGATCACGGCGACCGGCACGAACCACCTCGCGTTGTCGCTGGCATGGGCGCCGAAACCCTTGTCGAGCAACGGCTTGAGCAGCGCGGGAATTGCCGCGTCGGTGCCCGCGCTTGCGGCCATCGCGAGAATGGCGCCGACGATCACCCACATGAGCGGCTTGATGAACGGCCATAAGCGCCGGAAAACGACGGCGGGCGACGACCCCTCGCCGGCACCGATGGGTTTGCTTAACGTTGGCTTCGCGCTCAAGGAATCCTCTGGGAATGCGGTACGAGCTTCGCGGCGGCGGCTGGCTGCCCGGGCGCGAAGATCGAAAAGGAGCATTGTAAACGGTTGAGGTTGACGGACGGCTGACGTTTTGGCCGCCGTGCGGCGGCGTGCGCTGCGACTGCGGGGCGGATGGGTGGCAGTGGGCGTATCGGTCGATGCGGGGGTTGGTGCGGGGGTTGGTGCGGGGGTTGGTGCGGGGGTTGGTGCGGGGGTTGGTGCGGGGGTTGGTGCGTGGGTTGGTGCGCGGGTTGGTGCGGGGGTTGGTGCGGGGGTTGGTGCGGGGGTTGGTGCGGGGGTTGGTGCCGGGGTTGGTGCGTGGGTTGGTGCGCGGGTTGGTGCGCGGGTCGGTGCGCGGGTCGGTGCGTTTGTCGGCGTACGCGTGGATAGGGATCGTGCCGCATCGGGCGCATGGGCCGCATGGGCCGCCCGCCTACCGGCGTGTGTATACTTGCGCGACCCGCGCGCTCTAGCGGGCGATCCATTGCGTCGTTCTACTCAGGCCACTCGCGATTCAGCACGTCAGGTATGCAAGAAAACACTCTCGGTGTCGCCATCATCACAAAAAACGCCGCGGCGCGACTGGCCGAATGTCTACGCTCCGTGGCCTTTGCCGACGAGATAGTCGTGATCGACGGCGGCAGCACCGACGGCACCGCCGAGATTGCGCGCGCGCACGACGCCCGGGTGATCCAGCAGACCGACTGGCCAGGCTTTGGCCCGCAGAAGAACCGCGCTGTGGACGCACTCACGACCACGTGGGTCCTCTCGCTCGACGCCGATGAGATCGTCTCGCCGGAACTCGCCGCCGCAATTCGCGCGGCGCTCGCGTCGCCCGCCGCTGACGTTTATGCGGTGGACCGCCTGTCGAGTTTTTGCGGGCACTGGATTCATTACAGCGGGTGGTATCCGGACTGGATTCCGCGCCTGTTCAAACGCGGCGCAGCCCGTTTTTCCGACGACCTCGTGCACGAGCGGCTTGTATTCGACACGCCAGCGCAACGCTTGAACGGCAAGCTGATGCACTACTCGTATGAGGACTTCGAGACGGTGGTGCGCAAGCTCGACGCATATTCGAGCGCCGGCGCGTTGCAGCGCCACGCGGCGGGCCAACACGGCAGCTTCGGCAAGGCGCTTGTTCGCGGCGCCTGGGCGTTCGTGCGCACCTATCTGTTGCGGAGAGGTTTTCTCGACGGCCGCGCCGGCTTCATGATTGCGGTGTTCAACGCTGAAACGGTGTACTACCGGTTCCTCAAGCTCGCGCGGCTCGCCGAAGAGCCACGCTCGCAGTCGCGTTAAGCGGGGCGCTCGCCCCTCAATAGACAATCTCGATGGCGCTGCCGGCGAATTGGCCGCGCAGGTCGGCGAGCAACTCGTCGGTCGGCTTGACGCGCCACGCGTCGCCAAGCCGCATTTCTCCCTCGGCATTCTCGCTGCGGTACACGATCTGCACGGCGAGTCCATTTGGAATCTGCACCGGCTGACGCTGACGGCCGTTGTCGCCGCCGTAGCCGCCCTGGCTGCCGTTGCGGCCACCGCCGTTGCCGCCATTGCCACCATTGCCACCGCGTGCGGAAGCCGCCTGCGCCGCCGCGGCTTGCGGCTCGTCCTTGCTTGCGCTGTGGGCCTCGAGAACGCGCCGCAACGCCAGCGCGTCCGCGTTGCCGTTCATCTTCACTTTCACGGCCTCGGCATAGCGGCAGCGCGCGCGGCCGAGATCCATGACCGTGTCCACGGTGAAGCGAATGCCGCCGGTAAACGCGTCGTTGCGCGCCTGGCCTTGCACGACCAGTAGCTCGTCTTCCCTGAACAACTGCTTGTTCGCTTCGTACGTCTCGTTGAACACGGTCACTTCGCATTGGCCGGTGCCGTCGTCGAGCAGCGCGATCATCATCTTGCCGCGCTGGGTCATCTGCGTGCGCAGCGATACGACGATGCCCGCGACCAGCTTGTCGCGCCCCTCTTTTAGCTCGCCGATCTTCTGGCGCACGAAGCGGCGCACTTCGTCCCTGTATGCGTCGAACAGGTGGCCCGACAGGTAGAAGCCGAGCGCGGCCTTCTCTTCCTGCAGCTTCTTCTTTTCGGGCCACTCGGGCTCGTCGACCAGCTCGTGCCCTTGCGAAGGCGCATCGCCCATGTCGAAAAGGCCGGCTTGCAACGCGTTCGCGCTGGCCTGCTCCGCGGCTTCCATGGCGAGCGACACGGATGCGATGAGTTGCGCGCGGTTCGCGTGCAGGCTGTCGAATGCGCCCGCGCGAATCAGCGCTTCAACCGTGCGCCGATTGACGACGCGGCGGTCGATCCGGTTGCAGAAGTCGAAAATGTCGATGAACGGGCCGTCTTCGCGCGCCCGCAGGATTTCCTCGATCGCGTTCTGGCCGCTGCCCTTGATCGCACCGAGTCCATAGCGGATGGTTCGGGAGCGCTTGCCGTCCGCTTCCGCGACGGGCTCGAAGCGATACGCCGACAGATTGATGTCCGGCGGCAGCACGGTCATCTTGTTGGCGATGCAGTCCTCGAACAGAATCTTGACCTTCTCGGTGTCGTCCATGGCAAGCGACATATTCGCCGCCATGAATTCCGCCGGATGGTGCGCTTTCAGCCACGCGGTGTAGTAGGCGAGCAGCGCGTAGGCCGCCGCGTGCGACTTGTTGAAGCCATAGCCCGCGAACTTCTCCATCAAGTCGAAAATTTCGTCGGACTTCTCGCGCGTGAGGCCGTTCTTCGCCGCGCCTTCCGCGAAAAGCTCGCGGTGCTGCGCCATTTCTTCGGGCTTCTTCTTGCCCATCGCGCGGCGCAGCAAGTCGGCGCCGCCCAGCGAATAGCCGCCGATGATCTGCGCCATCTGCATCACCTGCTCCTGGTAGACCATGATGCCGTAGGTCTCTTTCAGAACAGGTTCGACGCGCGGATCGGGATACTCGACCACCTCGCGGCCGTGCTTACGCGCACAGAAGCTCGGGATCAGGTCCATCGGGCCCGGACGATACAACGCGACGAGCGCGATGATGTCTTCGAAACGGTCGGGCTGCGCGTCCTTCAGCATGCCTTGCATGCCGCGGCTTTCCAGCTGGAACACGGCGACCGTATTCGCTTTCTTGAGAATCGAGAAAGATGCCGGATCGTCGAGCGGCACTTGTGCAAGCGACCAGTCTTTCTTCGACGGATCGAGGCGGCGGATATAGCGCTCGGCCCAGTCGAGAATGGTGAGCGTAGTCAGGCCGAGAAAGTCGAACTTGACGAGGCCGACGGCTTCCACATCGTCCTTGTCGTACTGGCTCACGACGCCGCTCTCGTCGCCCTGCGTGTACAGCGGGCAGAAATCGGTCAGCTTGCCGGGCGCGATCAGCACGCCGCCCGCATGCATGCCGACGTTACGCGTGATGCCCTCCACGCGCTGCGCGAGCTCGAGCAGCTGGTGCACTTCGTCTTCGTTGTCGAAGCGCTCCTGCAGCAGCGGCTCTTCCTTCATCGCGTCGGCGATGGTGACGTGCTTGCCGGGCTTGAACGGAATCAGCTTTGCGATGCCGTCCGTGAACATGTAGCCGAGATCGAGCACGCGGCCGATGTCGCGCACCGCCGCCTTCGCCGCCATCGTGCCGAAAGTTGCGATTTGAGAGACGGCGTCCGCGCCGTATTTCTCCTTCACGTACTGGATCACGCGGTCGCGGCCGTGCTGGCAGAAGTCGATGTCGAAGTCGGGCATCGACACCCGTTCCGGATTCAGGAACCGCTCGAACAGCAGGTTGTAGCGCAGCGGATCGAGGTCCGTGACGCCGAGCGCATACGCGACGAGCGAGCCCGCGCCCGAGCCCCGGCCGGGGCCCACCGGCACGCCGTTGTTCTTCGCCCAGTTGATGAAGTCCGCGACGATCAGGAAGTAGCCCGGAAAGCCCATCTTGATGATCGTGCCGCACTCGAATTCGAGCCGCTGGTAATACGTCTCGCGCTGGGCGGCGCGCTCCGCTTCGTCGGGATACAACTGCGCGAGACGCGTTTCCAGGCCCTCTTTCGACAGATGCACGAGGTAGTCGTCGAGCGACATGCCGTCGGGTGTCGGAAAGAGCGGCAGTTTCGGCTTGCCGAGTTCGAGCGTGAGGTTGCAGCGCCTGGCGATTTCGACCGAATTGGCGAGCGCCGACGGAATGTCCGCGAAGAGCGCAACCATTTCGTCTTGCGTGCGGAAATACTGCTCAGGTGTAAAACGCTTCTGACGCCGCGGATTGGCGAGAATGTCGCCTTCGGAAATGCACACGCGCGCTTCGTGCGCGGTGAAGTCGTCGGGCGTCATGAACTGCATGGGGTGGGTGGCCACGACCGGCAGTTTCAGCGACGCCGCGAGCGCGACCGCCTGCTGCACGTACTGCTCGCCACCCGGCTGCCCACAACGCTGCAACTCGATGTAGAAGCCGCCCGGGAACACCTTTGCCCAATGCAACGCGTTGCGCTTTGCCGCCTCCTGATTGCCCGCGGCAAGCGCGAGGCCAATGTCGCCCTGCTGCGCGCCCGACAATGCGAGCAGACCCTCGCCAAGGCCGGACTCGAGCCAGCCGGCCTCGACTTCCGCGCGGCCGCGATACTGGTTGGTGAGCGAGGCCTTGCTCAGCAGCTCGCACAGATTCAGATAACCGCGCCGGTCTTTTACCAGCAGCAGCAGTCGCGAAGGTTTGTCGCGATCGTCCGGATTGGTGATCCAGACGTCGCAGCCGGCAATGGGTTTGACCCCTTTGCCGCGCGCTTCCTTGTAGAACCGGACGAGCCCGAACGCGTTGCCGAGATCGGTCAGGGCGAGCGCCCCCTGACCGTCTTTGGCGGCCGCCTTGACGACGTCGTCAAGACGCACGATGCCGTCGGCGATCGAAAATTCGGAGTGGAGGCGGAGATGGACGAAGCGGGGATCTGACATGGGCGACATTGTAACTCCACCCTCCCGCAGATTTCAGCGCAAAACCGCGCGCTGGCCATTCGGGTTAGGACACCGTCGACTCCCGCTGATCGGCCGCGATTTTTTGCGAGCTACCACGGCCGCGTGCGCAAACCAAGCGCGCCAGTTCGCCCGGCGTTTGCGCTAGCGCAAAGCATCGTCCATTCGGCTAGCTCGGGAAAAACGCCGGGTTGAGGGATAATATGGGTTTCGCCCAATTCGACGTGGCTGCCGCACAGGGCAGTGTGGGCGGTTCGGGGCCAGTGCAGGCATCCTAGGGCGCTTCGGGCAAACGACCAGGCTCGTGGGCATGCTGGGCGCTCTTGCGGCTGCTCTTGCAACCTTTTGCTGCGCTTTGCCGCCGTGGGCCTGCGTGCCGGGACCGCGTGCCGACCGCTCGCGCCTGCTTGTCGCGTGTTTTTTGCCTGCTTGTCGCGTGCTTTTTGCGCGCTCGCTGCGTGCTTGTCGCCTGCCCGTTGGATGGTTGTCGCGTGATCGTCGCGTGGTCGCCGCCCCACCGCATTCGCGCCACCACCAGGCCCGGCCTGCCCATCGTCAATTACTACCGCTGACACCCATGAGTATCGTCAACCTCGCCGCGTATCATTTCGTCACAATCGAAGACACCGCCGCCTGGCGGCCGCAGGTCACTGAGCGCTGCAATGCGCTCGGCCTGCGCGGCACCATCCTGCTCGCGCCGGAAGGCATCAACCTGTTCGTCGCGGGCACGCGCGAGAATACCGACGCCTTCATCGACTACATTCGTCACGACCCGCTGTTCGAAGGCAAATTCGCGAATCTGCAATTCAAGGAAAGCCTCTCGGAGAAGCAGCCGTTCACGCGCATGCTGGTCAAGCTCAAGCGCGAAATCATTACAATGAAGAAGCCGGCCATTCGTCCGGAACTGGGCCGCGCGCCGTTTGTGGACGCCCCCACGCTGAAAACCTGGCTCGACCGCGGTCACGACGACGAAGGCCGCCCGGTCGTCATGCTCGACACGCGTAACGCGTTCGAAGTGGACGTCGGCACGTTCGACAACGCGCTCGACTATCGCATCACGAAATTCAGCGAGTTTCCCGAAGTGATCGAAGAGCATCGCACCGACCTTGAAGGCAAGACGGTCGTGTCGTTCTGCACCGGCGGCATTCGCTGCGAGAAGGCGGCGATTCATATGAAAGAGGTCGGCATCGAGCACGTGTATCAGCTCGAAGGCGGCATTCTGAAGTATTTCGAGGAAGTGGGCGGCGCCCATTATCACGGCGACTGCTTCGTGTTCGATTACCGCACCGCGCTCAATCCGCAGCTTCAGCCTACTTCGACCGTGCAGTGCTTCGGCTGCCGTGCGGTAGTAACGCCCGAACAGCAGAAGTCGCCGATGTACGTGGCCGGCAAGACCTGCCCGCAATGCCATCCGGACAGCAAGGCGGCTCGCGCGGCTTGAGCGCAGCGGCGCTTTCCGGCTGTCGGGCGCCCGTTGGGCCCGAGAGCAACTGAACCTCCGGCGCATCGACTCATGAACTATCGCGGACGCTTCGCGCCCTCGCCCACCGGCCCGCTACATTTCGGCTCTCTGGTGAGCGCGCTCGCCAGCTGGCTCGACGCGCGCGCGCATGGCGGCACGTGGCTTGTTCGCATAGAAGATATCGACGGCCCGCGCACGGTGCCGGGCGCCGCGCAAGACATACTCGACACGCTGCAGCGCTTCGGCCTGCGCGCGGATGAGCCGCCTCTCTGGCAAAGCACGCGCACCGGGCATTATGCGCAAGCTCTGGACCGCTTGATGGCGGCCGGCGTCGTCTATCCATGCGGCTGCACGCGCAAGGAAATTGCCGATTCGCTGCTGCATGCGCATGCGCGCCACACCACGCTCGCCTATCCGGGCACATGTCGCAACGGCCTGCACGGCAGGCCCGCGCGCGCGTGGCGGCTGCGCGTGCCGGACGGCGCTGCGGCTGTCGTTACATTCGAAGATCGTTGGCAAGGCGAACAGACGCAGAATCTCGCCACCGAAGTGGGCGATTTCGTGCTCAGGCGCGCGGACGACCAGTGGGCCTATCAACTCGCGGTCGTAGTGGACGACGCCGACGCCGGCATCACGCACATCGTGCGGGGCGCGGATCTGATGGATTCGACTGCGAGGCAGATCTACCTGCAGCAGTGCCTCGGCGTGCCGACGCCGCGCTACCTGCACGTGCCGGTCGTGACGAACGAGCACGGTGAAAAGCTCAGCAAGCAGACAGGTGCAACCGCACTGAACTGCGACGAGCCGCTGCAAGCGCTGAACGCCGCTGCGCGGCACCTGGGACTGAACCTCGAGAATGGCGGCGCGAGCGGTTCAACGCAGCGCACGCTGGACGAGTTCTATGCCGCGGCGATTGCGGCGTGGTCGAGGAAAATGCGCTCGAGCGTTTGATTAGCTGTCCGGCGCGGCCCGAGAAACCCACGTTTGAGAGCCCGCACGGTGGTCGAAAGTGCTTTGCGCCCGGTCATCAGGTCATCAGGTCATTCGGGCAACCGCCGCCCGCCGCGCAGCCAGCACAACCCGGCAACGGCGCGAGCCGGCAACAACCCGCCAACTTTACGACGACGACTTGCGCGGCATGCCAAACCCGCCGAGCAACGCGGCGAGCGGCTGCTTCGAAGCCGGCTTTTGCGGCGCGGACCGTGCAGCCTCCGCCTCTTCCACCTTGCGAACCGAAGCGGGCGACGGCTCGTAGGGCTTCAGGAAGAAATCGTCCACTGGCTGCGCGCGGTGATGATGCGGCCGGTCGAACGAACCGGAGGGCGCGCCCGCACGGCGGCGTGCACCGCGCTCGTCGCGACCCTCGCCGCGCTCGCGCCGCGGCGCGCGGTCTTCGTGGTGATGACGCACGGGCGTGTCTACGGTCAGACGCTGCACCTCGAGCGGACGCTTGATCAGCTTTTCGATATCCGCCAGTTGCTTGCGCTCGTTCGGGCTGCACAGCGACAACGCGTCGCCGGACGCGCCGGCACGGCCCGTACGGCCGATGCGGTGCACGTAGTCTTCCGCATTGAACGGCAGATCGAAGTTGATCACAGCCGGCAACTCGGCAATGTCGAGACCCCGCGCCGCGACGTCGGTGGCCACCAGCGCCTCGATCTCGCCGCGCTTGAATGCGTCGAGCGCCTGCATGCGCTCGTTCTGCGAGCGGTCGCCGTGAATCGCGGTCGCCACCACCCCGTCACGCTCCAGACTGCGCGCGAGACGGCTCGCGCCGATCTTGCTGTTGCAGAACACGATGACCTGCTTCAGGCTGCGCTCGCGAATCAACTGAACCACGGCGCCGGTCTTGTCGCCCTCGGCCACTTCGTAGACGATCTGCGTGACATTGGTTGCTGTCGAGTTGCTGCGCGCGACTTCGATGGTTTGCGGATTGCGCAGGTAAGTGGCCGCGAGCTTCTTGATTTCGCCCGAGAACGTTGCCGAAAACAGCAGCGTTTGCCGCTCTTTCGGCAGCAGATTCAGAATGCGCTGCAAATCCGGCAGAAAGCCCATGTCGAGCATCCGGTCCGCCTCGTCGAGCACGAGAATCTGCACCTGGCCGAGGTTGGCGGTTTTCTGTTGCACGTGGTCGAGCAGGCGGCCCGGCGTGGCGATCAGAATCTCGACCCCGCGGCGCAACTGCTCCGACTGCGGATTCATGTCCACGCCGCCGAACACCACGGCGCTGCGCAGCGCGGTGTGCTTGGCATACGACTGGACGTTCGCCGCGACCTGGTCGGCCAGTTCGCGAGTGGGCGTGAGGATCAGCGCGCGCACAGGGTGGCGCGCGGGCGAAGCGCTCGTGCTGGCCTGCGGCAGCAGCCGCTGGATGATCGGCAGCGAAAAGCTCGCGGTCTTGCCGGTGCCGGTTTGCGCGGCGCCCATGACGTCGCGGCCTGCCAGCACGACAGGAATGGCCTGCGCCTGGATCGGCGTGGGCGTGGTGTAGCCCGATTCCTTGACTGCTTTCAGGATGTCGGGCGCGAGGCCGAATTGATCAAAACTCGCAGTAGTGGGCGTGACGGCTGTGTCGGACATGGTGGCTTTCGCTAAAAATGCGTCTGCGCGTTGCGCTTCGCGTGCGCGCGGCAGCGGTCGGAACCGCAGAAGGCATCAGGATGAAGGCGGAGCCACGGCGTTCGGCACAGGACCCGTCACTATTGCGGGAAAGAATGCGGCCGGCTCCGGCCGGCGGAAAAGTACCGCCGGAAAGGCCGGTATTGTAGCACTTCAGCAAAAACACTCATGGCGCATGCGGCGGCTTTCTGCTTGCGCGCCGAAAGCGCGGCGCTGCTCGGGCGGACGCGTTCACGTGTGACGAAGCACCGGCCCGCCTCGCTCGCGAGCGTAGTGCGTCGCGGCGACAGTTGCATGACAAGGGTGGCATGACAAGGGTTGCGTGCCGCTCTTGCGGGTTGCATGCCGCTCTTATGCCCCCGTCACCTCTGCCGCCGCCGCTGACTCACCAGGTTTCGCGCATCACCATCAATCGCAGCTCGGTCATGTCCTCGATTGCGTAGCGCACGCCCTCGCGCCCCAGCCCCGATTCCTTAACGCCGCCGTACGGCATATTGTCGACGCGAAACGACGGCACGTCGTTGATCACCACGCCGCCCACTTCCAGCTCGTCCCACGCGCGATGCGCATGCGCGAGCGAATCGGTGAACACGCCCGCCTGCAAGCCGAAGTCGCTGTCGTTGACGGCCGCAAGCGCCGCATCGAAATCGTCGAAACGCTCCAGAACGGCGACCGGTCCGAACGCTTCCTTGCGATACAGGTCGGTGTCGCGCTTCACGTCTTCGAGCAGCGTGGCTTCGAACATCGCGCCCTCCACCTTGCCGCCCGCGACGATTTTCGCGCCCGCCTGCACGGCGCTCTCCATCCAGCCGGCGAGGCGTCGCGATTCCGATTCGGAGATCATCGGCCCGACGAAGGTTTTTTCGTCCTTCGGATCGCCCATCACGAGCGACCTCGTCTTCGCGATCAGCTTCTCGCGCAGCGCATCATAAAGGCTCGCATGCACGAGAATGCGCTGCACGCCGATACAGCTTTGCCCCGACTGGTAAAACGCGCCGAACGCGAGCCGCTCGACCACGTAGTCGAGCTTGCCGCCCTGATCGCCGTCGACGATCGCCGCCGCGTTGCCGCCCAGCTCCAGAATCACCTTCTTCTTGCCCGCCTTCTTCTTCAGGTCCCAGCCCACTGCCGGTGAGCCTGTGAACGACAGCAGTTTGAAGCGCTCGTCGGTGGTGAAGAGATCCGCGCCGTCGCGATGCGCGGGCAGAATCGAAAACGCGCCCTTGGGCAAATCCGTTTCCGCGAGAATCTCGCCCATGATCAACGCGCCGACCGGCGTGCGGCTTGCCGGCTTCAGCACGAACGGCACGCCCGCCGCGATGGCCGGCGCGACCTTGTGTGCGGTCAGATTCAACGGAAAATTGAACGGCGAGATGAACGAGCACGGTCCGATCGGCACCCGCTTCACATAGCCGTGATAGCCCTTGGCGCGCGGCGAGATTTCCAGATTGACGATTTCGCCGTCGATGCGCACCGCCTCCTCCGCCGCGACCTTGAACGTGTCGATCAGGCGCGTCACTTCGCCCTTCGAGTCGTTGATCGGCTTGCCCGCCTCAATGCACAGCGCGAGCGCCAGTTCGTCGTAGCGTTCGCGAAAGCGCTTCACGCAATGTTCGAGCACCGCCTGGCGCTTGAACGGGGGAAACGCACGCAGCGCGGGCAGCGCGTCCACCGCGAAGCCGATTGCCTTGTCGATGACCGCGGCATCCGCCATCGCGACGCGCGTGGCGACTTCGCCGCTGAACTTGTCGGTGACTTCGAGATCCGTGTTTGCCGCAACTGCTTCGTTCGCCAGGTAGTACGGGTAAGTCTTGTTCAGCATGACGCGTTCTCCTTCTGATAGATGCCAGCGGCAGCGCGGGCCCGCACGCGAGCGCGCGCTGTTCACAGTTGCGCGGAGAGCCGCTTGATCTCGCGGTTCAGCACGCGCTCGTTATCCGAATAGTCGATCGGCACGTCGATCACGTGCACGCCCGGCGTGGCGAAGCACTCGCGCAACAGCGGCGCGAACTCCGCTGCCGCTCCAACGCGATGCCCCTTCGCACCATAGCTCTGCGCGTAGGCGACGAAATCGGGGTTGGCGAGCGTCATGCCGTAGTCGGGGAAGTTCATGTTCTCCTGCTTCCAGCGGATCATGCCGAACGCGTCGTCGCGCAAGATCAGGATCACCAGATCGAGCTTCAGGCGCACTGCCGTTTCGAGTTCCTGCGAATTCATCATGAAGCCGCCGTCGCCGCACACGGCCATGACCTTGCGGTCCGGGTGCACGATCTTGGTCGCGATCGCAGAGGGCAAGCCGGCCCCCATCGAAGCCAGCGCATTGTCGAGCAGCAGCGAATTCGGCTCGTGCGCGCGGTAGTAACGGGCGAACCAGATCTTGTACATGCCGTTGTCCAGACACACGATGCCGTCCACCGGCGTGGTCTCGTACACGTCGTTGACGAGCCGCACCGGGTACATCGGAAAGCGGTCGTCGTGCTGGCCCTTCACCAGATGCGCCTCGAAATGCTCCTTGATTTCCTTGAAGCGCGTGAAGTCCCAGTGTTCCTGGCGCTCCGTGAGGCTTTCCTTCAGTTGCCATACCGCGTTGGCGATGTCGCCGACCACCTCGATCTGCGGAAAATAGACCGTGTCGACCTCCGCGCCGAGAAAGTTGACGTGAATGACCGTTTTCTCGGCGTCGCCGCTGCGCATGAAAAACGGCGGCTTCTCGATCACGTCGTGGCCGACGTTGATGATGCAGTCGGCGTGATCGATCGCGCGGTGCACGAAGTCGCCGTCGGAGAGGGTCGCGTTGCCGAGCCACATGGGATGCGATTCGTCGATCACGCCCTTGCCCATCTGCGTCGTGAAAAACGGAATGCCGATCTGGTCGACGAACTCGCGCAGCATCTTCGTCGTGGTCTTGCGATTGCCGCCCGCGCCGATCATCAGCAACGGGTGCTTCGCCTTGGTGATCGCCTGGACCGCGCGGGCGACCGCTTTTTCCTCGGCGACAGGACGCCGGCTGTAGCTTTTGGGAATCGGCTTGNCGTCGCCTTCTTCGTGGGCCACGTCTTCGGGCAGCTCCAGATGCGTGGCGCCGGGGCGCTCTTCTTCCGCCTGCCGCACCGCCTCGCGCACGGCGGCCGGAATATTGGCGATCGACACGATCTGGCGCGTGTATTTCGTGAGCGGCTCCATCATGCGCACCACGTCGACGATCTGGAAATGGCCCTGCTTGCTCGACTTGATCGGCTTCTGGCCGGTCACCATCAGCATCGGCATGCCGCCCAGTTGCGCGTAGGCGGCGGCCGTCACGAAGTTGGTGGCGCCGGGGCCGAGTGTCGCGAGGCACACGCCAGTGCGGCCCGTCAGGCGTCCGTAGGTGGCGGCCATGAAGCCGGCCGCCTGCTCGTGGCGTGTCAGGATCAGACGGATTTTCGAGCGGCGCAGCGATTCGAGAAGATCGAGATTTTCTTCGCCGGGAATGCCGAACACGTCCTCGACACCTTCGGCTTCCAGCGATTTGACGAACAGGTCCGATGCTTTCATGGAGGATCTCGTTTGAAGGGACGCACGCGAGCGCAAAGCCTCGCAATGGGTGAGCGGAACACACGACCGGAACACGCAGGGAGACTACAGGGACGACAGCAGCGACGCTCACGGCGACATGCCGCAAGCCACTGCGGACAGCTTACTACTCGGCTGGAAATGATGCGCGCAGATTGACCATGCCGCGCGGCGGGAGGGGAAAAGCACGCGGCAGCTTCGCGAAGCTGCCGCGGGAGGAAAAAGCATGCGGCTCAGCGATTGAGCGTTATACAGTCGGACAAAAGAGGCGGCGCGTCTTCGCCTGCCGTGGCGTCGTACAGGTCCGCGCGCGGGCCCTTGGTCCACCACGTGTAGCTGCCGGCCTGGTACTTCGCGCCGGACGCAGCTATGGTGTTGACGAACAGCAGTTGCTTGCCCTTTACCGGCACGAGCGCGAAGCTCTGGCCGTTGGCCGTGTTCCAGTAAGTGACATGCAGAATCCGGCCGGTCGCGCACGTGTACTTGCGCGTTTGACGGTTTTTGGTCTGAACGTCTTCGAGATGTAGAGGTGCGGCGAACGCATAGCCACAGATTGCCGCGAGGCTCGCTGCAAGCAGCCTTTTTTTCATGGGATGCCCCGGTCGTTGCTGATCAAGGGTCGATGACTTCGGCGCAGGCATCGGTCGGGGCGGCGGCCACGTGCCCGACCACCGGCACGATCTTCAGGCCCGCCGACGCAATGCGGCACGGCGCGGCCGCAAGGCCGCAGCCCGTCAGCCCCGCAGAGAGCGCGAACAACACGCTCAACACGCCGAGCGTGCGCACACGGCCGGCAGTGCGACGCCGCGTTGCGGCGCGCGGCGCTTCGTTACGGGATTCCTGCAACATACTGACCTCGACTTCAATGAGCCCGCGATTCGTTCGACGGGCCCGGATGTTTCAACTGCATGTGTGTCCAGCGGCCGTGCTTGCCGTCCTTGCCGTGCTTTCGCCACCCGCGCGGCAGGCATCAGGCAGGCACCAGGCAGGCGCATTACCGCGCCGGCTTTGCCGACACGGGATGCACCGCCGCCGCTGCCTCTTTTGCGCGCGAGCGTGCTTCGTCGATATGCTCGCCGGTGGCGAGCGCCACGCCCATGCGCCGCTTGACGAAGCTCTCCGGCTTGCCGAAGAGTCGCAAATCCGCGTTCGGCACGGCGAGCGCCGCGGCAACGCCTTCGAACGCAATGCCTGTCTCGTCGAGCCCGCCGTAGATCACCGCCGACGCACCCGGTGCGCGCAACGACGTATCGACCGGCAAACCGAGAATAGCGCGCGCGTGCAGTTCGAACTCCGAAAAACGTTGCGAGCACAGCGTCACGAGACCCGTGTCGTGCGGACGCGGGCTCACTTCCGAGAACCATACGTCATCGCCGCGCACGAAAAGTTCCACGCCGAAGAGCCCGCGTCCGCCGAGCGCGGCCGTCACCTTGTGGGCGACTTCGCGCGAACGTTCGAGCGCGCGCGGGCTCATTGGCTGCGGCTGCCACGATTCCACGTAATCGCCCGCCACCTGCACGTGGCCGATCGGATCGCAGAAATACGTGGCGACCTCGCCGGTCGACGGATCGATCGCGCGCACCGTCAATTGCGTGATCTCGTATT
Organism: Burkholderia sp. WSM2232; assembly: GCF_000472545.1. GTDB lineage: Bacteria > Pseudomonadota > Gammaproteobacteria > Burkholderiales > Burkholderiaceae > Paraburkholderia. The sequence goes on from NZ_AWZV01000040.1 coordinate 23,882, forward strand.
CGAAGTCGATAAAACCCTCGACGATCACCCGGCCGTGATTCACACGGCCGCCTGCCATCGCGTACTGCCAGGCCGGTTCGACGTCGGCGTCGCTGCGCAGCACCGACTGCCCCTTGCCCGAGGACGACATGACCGGCTTCACCACGCACGGATAGCCGACCCTGGAAATGCCCGCGCGCAGTTCTTCGAGCGAATCGGCGAATGCATACGGCGAGGTGGGCAAGCCCAGCTCTTCTGCGGCGAGGCGCCGGATGCCCTCGCGGTTCATCGTGAGCTGCGTGGCGCGCGCGGTGGGGATGACTTCGGCAATGCCGTCGCTTTCGATGGCCGCCAGCGCGTCGGTGGCGATTGCCTCGATTTCGGGGACGATCAGATGCGGACGCTCCGCTTCGACGAGCGCGCGCAGCGCGGCGCGGTCGGTCATGTCGATCACGTGCGAGCGGTGCGCGACCTGGTGGCCCGGCGCATCAGGGTAACGGTCGACGGCGATCACCTCGACGCCCAGCCGCTGCAGCGCGATGATCACTTCCTTGCCGAGCTCGCCGGCGCCGAGCAGCATCACGCGCGTCGCGGATTCAGAAAGGGGCGTGCCGATCCGTTGGCCGATCTGCATGAGGTCTCCAGATAAAAGTCGGATGAGGGTGTGATTGGACAGAACACGATGTTAACATGCGGGCCCCTCGCCGCGCCTTGTCCGCGCGGCGCGCCGAGTGCGTTACCCTTACGCCTTTGCCAGTTTGAAGAGGAACGACGCCATGCAACCACGCCTGTCCACGCGACGTCTCGCGCGCATCGCTCCCAACGCGCGCACGGCTCTCGCCGCGCTGAGCGTCGCGGCGCTGCTCGGCGCCTGCGCGATTCCGAAACATCCGGATGCGGAAGCCCCCGCGCCCGACCCGTTCAACCCAGCCGCCACGCAGTTGCTTGACGACACCAGCTGGACCCTCAGCGGATGGAAAGATGCAGACGGCAAAGCGCGCGCGGTCCCATCCGCGGATGGGAGCGGGCCGATCACCCTCACGCTGTCCACCGCCGCAGGCCAGCGCCACGCGAGCGGCTTTTCGGGCTGCAACCGCTATATGGGTTCGTACGCGCTGAAGGACGGCAAGCTCTCGTTCGGCACGCTGGGCGGCACGCGCAAGGCTTGCGCGACGCCGGGCGGACAGATCGAAAGCTCGTATCTGAACGCGCTCACGCATATTCAACGAACCGGCGTGCAGATGCGCGCGCCGCAGCAGATGCAGCTCGTGCTGGATAACGGCGAGACGCTGGTGTTCGAGCGCAGCGGCGAGGCTGGCAAATGAATGATCAGTAAGCGGCAAGCGACCTGCGAATGAGCGGTCAACAAGCGGCGGGGCGCAGCGGCGCGCGAGTTGTCCAGCGCGCCGGGTCCGCTTCGCACGAGGACGCAGGCATACTTGCGTCCGCCTGCGGAGCGTTTGGCTTCGCCGGTTTAAACTCGACGGATTGCGTTTTCGCCAATCCGTCATTCGTCGATGTCTAGTATGCACACGGTAGTTTTCGGCTGGTTCGGCGGGTCGGCCGTCTGGTTCATCCCTCTCATCTGGCGGCTCGTCAAGTCGATGCTGCCTGGCGGCGCGGGCCTGCGCGGTCCGGGCACGATCCGGCTGTGGCTAGGCTTCGTCTGCACGATGCTGGCGAGTTGCACGCTCGAAGCGTCGCTTATCGGCGCGGCCGGCACTAATGCGATCGGCCATGCGCTCGCGACAGGCCTCGGTCACCTGCTCGGGCATATCGGCACGCCGCTCGCGGCGCTCGGCGTTTTCCTCGTCAGCCTGCCGTGGCTCGTCGGTTTTCACTGGCGCGAGTTTCTTCTCTGGGCCGATGGTGCGTTCGGCCTCGGGCTCGCCTCGCGCGGTCTAGCGAGGCGCGACGACGAGGCGCGCCGTCATCGCAGCCTGGACGATGGCGCGGCGCCGCACCTCTCCAGCTCGATCAACACGATGGCGCCAAGAAGCAAAGGGCGCTACGCGCGGCCGACCGTTTGGCGGCCACCCGTGAAGAGCCGCGCGGCCGGTGGGGCCGCGGGCGGCGCCCATTCCGCCGCGGCCGGATCGACCGCCGGGCGGGAAACGGCAGGCCGGGCGGCGGCCGAGGGTTGGCGCGCGGCACGCGGCGCGGCGCGCGCTCAGGTTGCGCCGGTCGAGCCCGTCTTGCGCACGGGCAACGCGACATCGGCACGGCCGACAGCGACACGGCCCGCGGTGCAGGCGTCTGGCGGCGAACGACTGTCGTCGATACCGGCTGAGCCCGTCGCACCGGCTGGATGGTTGCGTGAGACCGGCCAGCGGACGGACACGTCTGCGCGGAACTCGGGGGGAACGGCTGGTGTTGGCGGTGGGGGGCGTGTTGCGGCGCACTCCGCCGGCCGCTCGGGTCATGGGGTGCGAAACGGCGACTCGATAGCAATGGGTGCAGGCGCCGCAGCAGCGGCGCGCGTGGCCGGGGCAGCGGGAGTCGCGGGAGTCGCGGCAGTGGGCTCGGCATCAACCGCAGGTGGCGCTCTTCGAACAGGAGCGCAGATGGGCCACGGCGAGTCAAGCGGCGCGGGAGGCACGGGAGCAACGCCGGGCGCGCTGTCCGCAAAGACGTCCTCTGCTGGCCGTGCTGCAGTCAGTCCGGCTGCCGTGTCCTTCTCCCCATCGCTTGCGCGCGCACAGCCGGCGACGTCGGCCATTCGCGCGAACGAGACCGGCGGCATTTCAAACGCGGCGCGCCCGCCCTCGCCGGCGCCCAGCTACACGCGGCCCATGCCTGTGGGCGAGAAAGTCACGCCGCCGCCTGCCAGCGTTCAGGAAACACTGCGCAGCATCGCGGAAAACGCCGCCCGCTGGACGGATATCGCCGGCGTCAGCCTTGCACGCAGTACGAGCGCCGAAGGCGCGAAGATCGGAGGCGCGAGCGTTGTGCCGCCGGGTGCCGGCGGCGTCGCTCATGCTTCGGGTTGGGAAGACCACGCATCCGCTGCGGCGTCATCTCCCGCGCATGCGTCGTCTGGCGAAATCGCGGATTCGGCGGATCGCGGTGTGTCAACGCAGCAGTACGTCGGCCATGACGGCAGTGCTACAGTTCCGCCAGCCATGAAAACCGCGGTTGGGGCGACGGTTGATGCATCGGTCGAGGCGCCGGTGGACGCATCAGTGGACGCATCGGTCGCCCCGGTCACGCGCGACGTTCCGGCGACACTTGCGCGCACGCCGTTCGGCATCTTCGCGAGCCGTTTTGAGCAGGCTGACGCCTCGCCGCAGACACCGCCGTGGGAAGAAGAGTCTGCGACGGCGGACGAATCGCCGGAACATGCAGAGCGCACCCCAGGCGCGCCTACCGAACCGAGCCTTGACGGTGACGCGCAACGCAATGTCCCCACCGCGCCGCCTCTGGACGAGCGGACGATAGCGGCATCGAACAACCCTTCGCCGACGCGGCATGCCTTCAGCGCCGACGTCAGCGACAACGCCGACGCCCACGCATCAGCATCCGCCGCCGCTGCGCCACCCCCGGCCGAAAGCGAAACGCTTGCGCCCCCTCCCCTCGCGGATTCCGGCTCCGCCGCAAACTTCGCGCACACCTCACCCGCAGACGATGCCGCCGCCACGCCCGCGCAAAGCTTCGCGCCGTCGGCATCGTCGAACGTGGTGCGCTTTCCCGGTCCCGCGACGCAGCCGCTAGCGCAGGCTCAGGCGACCGCACATACCGGTCCTGACGGACACGAACCCCCTCGCCTGGACGCCCCGGCGACGGCGTCCGCGCAACAGCCGACGCCCGCCGCGAATCCCGGCCTTCCGTCAACGCCCATTCACGCACCGGTTCAAGCACGTGTAGATGTCGAGCCCGCGCCTGAGAGCGTCGTGCAGCGCCCGCCGCCGCGCGGCCACGGTCCGGCCAACGGCTTCGAGTTTCACGCGCCGGCCGCGTCGATGGTGGAATTGCCCACGCTCGATCTGCTCGCGCCCGCGGACACCGACATCGAGCCGGTTTCCGAGGAAAAGCTCACGGAAACCGGCCTGCTGATCGAACAACGGCTGCAGGAGTTCAAGGTGCCCGTCACGGTGGTCGGCGCGTCGGCCGGTCCGGTCATCACCCGCTTCGAGGTGGAACCGGCGCTCGGCGTGCGCGGCAGCCAGATCGTCGGACTGATGAAGGACCTGTCGCGTGGGCTCGGACTCACGTCGATCCGCGTCGTCGAAACGATTCCCGGCAAGACCTGCATGGGCCTCGAATTGCCGAACGCCAAGCGCCAGACGATCCGCCTGTCCGAGATTCTCGAAGCAGGCGTGTATCAGAACTCGCATTCGCAACTGACGCTTGCCATGGGCAAGGACATCACCGGCCATCCGGTGGTCGCCGATCTCGCCAAAGCGCCGCACATGCTTGTCGCGGGCACGACCGGCTCGGGCAAGTCGGTAGCCATTAACGCGATGATCTGCTCGCTGCTTTTCAAGGCGACGCCCGAGGAAGTGCGCCTCATCATGATCGATCCGAAGATGCTGGAACTGTCGGTCTACGAAGGCATCCCGCATCTGCTCGCGCCCGTGGTCACCGACATGAAGCTCGCCGCCAACGCGCTCAACTGGTGTGTCGGCGAAATGGAAAAGCGCTATCGGTTGATGTCCGCAGTCGGTGTGCGAAATCTGGCGGGCTTCAATCAGAAAATTCGCGACACGGAAGCCAAGGGCAAGAAGCTCGGCAATCCGTTCTCACTGACACCTGAAGCGCCGGAGCCCCTCGCGCCGCTGCCGCTAATCGTCGTCGTGATCGACGAGCTGGCCGACCTGATGATGGTGGCCGGCAAGAAAATCGAGGAACTGATCGCACGGCTCGCGCAGAAGGCGCGCGCGGCCGGCATCCATCTGATTCTGGCGACGCAGCGGCCCTCCGTGGACGTAATCACCGGGCTCATCAAGGCGAATATTCCGACGCGGGTCGCGTTCCAGGTGTCGTCGAAAATCGACTCGCGCACGATCCTCGACCAGATGGGCGCGGAGTCGCTGCTAGGCCAGGGCGACATGCTGTTCCTGCCGCCGGGCACCGGCTATCCGCAACGCGTGCACGGCGCGTTTGTCGCGGACGAAGAAGTGCATGCGATCGTCGAATATCTGAAGCAGTTCGGCGAGCCGCAATACGAGGAAGGCATTCTCGACGGCCCGGCCACCGAGGGCGGCGCGACGCAGGACCTGTTCGGCGACTCGCCGGATGCGGAAGCCGATCCGCTCTATGACGAAGCAGTCGCCTTCGTTGTGCGCACGCGGCGCGCGTCGATCTCGTCGGTGCAGCGGCAGTTGCGCATCGGCTATAACCGCGCGGCGCGTCTGGTCGAGCAGATGGAGACGGCGGGGCTCGTGTCGGCAATGGGTATCAACGGCAGCCGCGAAGTGCTGGCGCCTGGTCCGGCGGAATAGCATGCCGGCGGGGCCGCATAGGCCTCGCGCGGCGCGCCGCGGGCATGCGGCTGCGACGCAACACCAGCGGATCGGTCCCGTCGACAACGCCACAACGCGACAATGCAACGCCGGTTGCGCGGGTTATATCGACGACGCGACAACACGACGCCAATCGCGCAGCCTGCGCCGGCCGCATCGACCGCACAGCAAACGCAACGTCAGCCAGGTGGCTCACCTCGACCATGCAAAACGGGCCGCTAGAACGCGGCCCGTTTGCCATTCAACACCCTCGCCTACGACGGCGACACCAGCTTGAAATCCACCGGCGAGCCGATCTCGATCCGCTTGGGGTTCGCTTCGAGCAGACCGCTTTGTTGATTGCGCCGGAACACATAGACCGTGTCGCTGTTCTGATTGCCGACGATCAGCCACTTGCCGGTCGGATCGATTGCGAACTCGCGCGGCGCCTTGCCGAGGCTCGATTGACGACCGATCTTCTTCAGATGTCCGTTCGCGGGATCGACCGAAAAGATCACGATCTCGTTCGCATCGCCGCGATTGGTCGCGTAGAGGAAGCGCCCGTCAGGCGACAGATGGATCGCCGCCGCGCCTACCGCGCCCTTGAAGCCCGGCTCGGTGAGCGACATAGTCTGCACCTGCGTGAGCTTGCCGTCTTCGTAATTGAACGTGGTGACGGTCGCGGCGAGTTCGCTCGTCAGATACGCGTGCTTGCCGTCGGCGTCGAATATCAGATGCCGCGGGCCGCTGCCCGGTTTTTGCGGCGTGTAGCGCCAGTCGGTCGGGCCGAACAGGCCGCGGCTGCCGTCGGGCATATAGCGGTACGAGTACAGCTTGTCCGCGCCGAGATCCTGCGCAAACAGGTACTTCCCGTCCGCGGAGAACACCGTGGAGTGCACGTGCGAGTTGTCCTGGCGCCCCTTCACCGGACCGCCTCCTTCATGATGCACGGTCAGCAGCGACGCGCCGAGCTGGCCGTCGGCCGCGACCGGAAACACCGCGAAGCTGCCGCCGGGATCGGCTGCCACCGAATAGTTCGCGGCAAGCAGATACTTGCCGTCCGGCGAAAGGCTTAGATAGCAGGGATCGTTGCCATCGGCGGAAACCTTGTTCAGGAAGCTCAACTGGCCGCTCGCGGCATCGAAGCGAAACGCGCTGATGCCGCCACGCTGGGTGGCCGGTCCGTTATCGCCGGGTAGTTCGTTGACCGCGTACACGAAACGGCGATCGCGGCTCACGACCAGGTACGACGGGTTCACGGTCTGGGCGACCGACACGCGCGTCGCCTCGCCGGTCTTGGTATCGAAACGATAGACGTACAAGCCTTCGCTCTTGCCGCCGGTATAGGTGCCGACCAGCAGGTCGTACACGCCGTCGGCGGCAACCGCGTTGGAACCGGCATCCTGCGCATACGCGGACGAAGCGACAATCGAGACCATGAGCGCGAAACCTTTTATGATCGAGCGGGCGGCGCCCATTGCACTCCAACTGCGGGCCCGCCGTGAAATGAAGTCAACCTCGTGATACGAAGAAGACGGCTCAAGCGCTCGCGCAGCATGCACGGCGGCCCGGTGACGACCCAGCATACGACCTCCTCTACAGGGTTATTTGCGTAAAGCGGTTGCAATCGTGCCTCTGGTCTGCCGCGCGGCGCTCGAGCGTCGTTGTTCTCGAGCAAGTATAAAAGCGTTGCAACGGATCATGCTGCCAGGCGGCCGGCGGTCTCATGCCTGCGATGCCTGGCGCTGCGTCGGGCGTCAATCCGTCGAGTCGGCGCTGCGTCGCGCGGCATGGCGGCTGCATGAGTAGCAATCGTCCCGCCTGAACGGGACATTCTCAACTACGTGTCACCACACTACGGAGTCTTCATGAACATCACCCTGAGCCTGGGCCCGCTGGTTTCCCTGATCGCCGGCATTCTGATTCTCGTGATGCCGCGGCTGCTGAACTACATCGTCGCGCTTTATCTGATCATCATCGGGATCATCGGCATTTTTGGCGTGGGTTCGTCGCACTTCTGAGCAAGACAGCCGGGCGCAAGCAGGCCCGGCTTGTGTCGTCGAGAACAAGGCGTAGGCGCAGCGGGTCAGGGTGCGGAAAACGTGCTATGGCGTGCGGGTGTGCACGGGCATGCCTGGTAGACGTCCAGGCGGGCGTGGAGACAAGTGTAGAAAAAAGCCAGGGAGAAGCGTGAACCGTGTGAGCCGCACGCCGGCATACCGGTGCCGGTCAGGGCCGCGCGTGTGCAATGCGCGTGTGCAATAAATGCCTTGCGTTCAGGCAGCGCAGCGCGTGCGGGCACAGAACCCCGAGCGGGCACCCGCGCGGCAACGCCGGACTCAGCCGTTCGAAAGCTGTTCGAGCCGCAAGCGCCCCTGCAACGATAGCGCGCCGACGGCATAATGACCGTCACCTTCCTGATAGCGCCGGAAGCAGGCCCGTTCGATCAGAAAGCTCGCGGCGGTCCGCATGCCATTGCGGCTCAGACCCAGACGGCCATGATCGAGTGGGAGCATTGAATCTTCCGCGAGCTGGCTCGCGGCGGAGAGAATCGTGATGCAGTCGGATTTTGACGGATTCAGCATGGCTTTCGTCCTCCAAACGGCGTGTGCATGCGCGATGGGTAAGCCGGCTTCGCAAACCGGGAAGTTTGCGTGTCGGCTGGATTACTGATTGTAGGCATCAATTTGGCAATTACAACCCGCGTTTTGCCGCATGGTGCGGTGACGAACCATACGGCAACGCGGGTTGCGCACGAACAACGAACGGGGCGCAGCCGAGCTTGCCGCGCCAGTTACTGAAAAGCACTGAAGGCATTGATACGGACGCCCATGCCCGCACTCATCGAAGACTATGCGCTCATTGGCGACGGCCACACGGCCGCGCTCGTTTCCCGCGACGGTTCCGTCGACTGGCTGTGCTGGCCGCGCTTCGACTCCGGCGCCTGCTTTGCCGCGCTGCTTGGTACGCCGGACAACGGCCGCTGGCTGATCTGCCCCGACTCGGACACGCCCCCCACCATTACGCGCCGCTATCGCGACGAAACGCTGATCCTCGAAACGCACTTCGAAACGCCCGAGGGCGCGGTCACCTTGGTCGACTTTATGCCGCCCGGCAACGGCTGGTCGGAAATGGTGCGCATCGTGGTCGGCAAGCGCGGCACCGTGCGCATGAAAATGGAGCTGGTGCTGCGCTTCGACTACGGCTTCTCCATTCCGTGGGTCGACCGTCTGAAGCACGAAAGCGGCATTCGCGCCCTCGTCGGTCCGGATAACGCCGTGCTGCGCACGCCCGTGGATCTGCGCGGCGAGAACATGAAAACCGTGGCCGAGTTCACCGTCAGCGAAGGCGAGCGCGTGCCCTTCTCGCTCGCCTATTCGGCTTCGCACCTGCGGCTTCCGCCCGCGCGCGATCCGCATACGGCGCTCGCGCGCACCGAGAACCACTGGCTGGAGTGGGCGGCGCGCGGCAGCATAGAAGGGAGATGGGCCGAACCGATCCGCCGCTCGCTCATCACGCTGCGCGCGCTCGCTTATGAACCGACCGGTGGCATCGTCGCCGCGCCCACTACGTCGCTGCCGGAACAGCTCGGCGGCACGCGCAACTGGGACTACCGCTACTGCTGGCTGCGCGACGCCACCATCACGCTGCTCGCGCTGATGCGCGGCGGCTATTACGACGAGGCGCGCGCCTGGCGCAGCTGGCTCGGCCGGGTCATGGCGGGCGCGCCCGACCAGTTGCAGATCATGTACGGACTCGCCGGCGAACGGCGCCTGCCCGAGTTCGAGATCGACTGGCTGCCCGGCTACCAGGGCGCGAAGCCCGTGCGCATCGGCAATAACGCGGTCGGGCAGCTACAGCTCGACGTGTACGGCGAAGTGATGAACGCGCTGCATCTTGCGCGAGTGGGCGGCCTGCAGGCGGACGACACGTCGTGGAACGTGCAATGCGCGTTGCTGCGCCACCTCGCTACGATCTGGCAACAGCCCGACGAAGGCATCTGGGAGACGCGCGGCGGCCGCCAGCATTTCACGTTTTCCAAGGTGATGGCGTGGGTTGCGTTCGACCGTGCGCTCGCCTCGGCGGAAATGTTCGATCTGCAAGGCCCGCTCGACGAATGGCGCGCCACCCGCGCGCAGATTCACGCGGAGGTCTGCGAGAAGGCCTGGAATCCCGCCCTCAATGCGTTTTCGCAGACCTACGGCAGCGATCGGCTGGACGCGAGCCTGCTGCTGCTGCCGCTGGTGGGCTTTTTGTCGCCGCACGATCCGCGCGTGAAGGGCACCGTGGCGGCAATTGAGCGCGACCTGATGCACGACGGCTTCGTGATGCGCTACCGGACCACCGAGTTCGACGACGGCCTGCCGCCCGGGGAAGGCACGTTTCTGGCTTGTTCGTTCTGGATGGTCGACAACCTTGCGCTGCAAGGCCGCCTCGACGAAGCCATTGCGATGTACGAGCGGCTGCTCGGCCTGTGCAACGACGTGGGACTGCTCGCGGAAGAATACGACCCGGCGCAAAAGCGCCTCGTCGGCAACTTCCCACAGGCGTTCTCGCACGTGGCGCTGGTCAACACCGGCCTGAACCTGATGAAGCACGAACAGGCGATGGCGCAGGCGACGGGTCAGCCGTCCCATAACGGCACGCAGCAGGCAGAACTTGAGGCTGCTGCAAGCCCGGATAGCGGCACAGCAGCATCGCCAGTAGCATGATTCAATGACACTTTTGCGGATCGGCCTTACAGAATTGCTGCATTGCACAAGTACCCTGGTTTCTATATGATCGAACCGTATGTCGGCCGCATAACAATGTGCCAACAACCAATATGGCCCGCCGCAACGCCACACGCGTGTTTGCGAAGCCCCATGCGAACCGCTTAAAACGGAGCACCCATGCTCTATCAATTGCACGAATTCCAGCGGGCTATGCTGAGCCCGCTTACCGCCTGGGCTCAGGCCGCGTCGAAATCGTTCGCGAACCCTGCCAGCCCGCTCGCCTATGTGCCCGGCGCCACGCGCCTTTCGGCGGGCTACGAGCTGCTCTACCGGCTCGGTAAAGATTACGAAAAGCCGGAGTTCAACCTCCACCAGATCGTCAAGGACGGCCACAACATCCCGATCATCGAGCAAACGATCATCGAGAAGCCGTTCTGCCGACTGATGCGCTTCAAGCGTTTCGCGGACGACAGTGACGCTGTCATTCAACTGAAAGACGAGCCGGTCGTGCTGGTGTGCGCGCCTTTGTCGGGGCACCATGCCACGCTGCTACGTGACACAGTGCGCACGTTGTTGCAGGACCACAAGGTCTATCTGACCGACTGGATCGACGCTCGCATGGTGCCGCTCGAAGACGGCGAGTTTCATCTGGACGACTACATCGCGTACATTCAGGAATTCATCCGCCACATCGGCGCGAAGAATTTGCACGTGATTTCCGTGTGCCAGCCGACCGTGCCGGTGCTCGCCGCCATTTCGCTGATGGCGAGCCGAGGCGAGGACACGCCGCGCACCATGACGATGATGGGCGGCCCCATCGACGCGCGCAAGAGTCCGACTTCGGTGAATTCGCTCGCCACGCAGCACTCGTACGAGTGGTTCGAAAACAACGTGATCTTCACGGTGCCGCCGAACTATCCGGGCGTCGGCCGCAAGGTGTACCCGGGCTTTCTGCAGCACACCGGTTTCGTCGCGATGAATCCGGAGCGTCACGCGGCGTCGCATTGGGACTTCTACCAGAGCCTGCTGCGTGGCGACGAAGACGACGCCGAAGCGCATCGCCGCTTTTACGACGAGTACAACGCGGTGCTCGACATGGACGCCGATTACTACCTCGACACGATCCGCGTGGTGTTCCAGGAATTCCGCCTTGCGGAGGGCACGTGGGACGTGGCCGGCGAACGCGTGCGGCCGCAGGACATCACGAAAACGGCGCTCTTCACGATTGAGGGCGAGCTGGACGACATTTCCGGCGACGGCCAGACCTTTGCCGCACACGAGCTGTGCACCGGCATTCCGGAGAAGAACAGGCGCCACTTCACGGCGGAAAAGTGCGGCCACTACGGCATCTTTTCAGGCCGCCGCTGGCGCACGATTATCTATCCGCAGTTGCGCGACTTCATTCTCGAGCACAACAAAGCGCCGAAGGTGGTGAAGGAAAAAGCCGAGGTGTGAGCGGCGTGCCCGCAAACGAATGCGGGCAGCATATGAAAACGGCCTCCTGACGGGAGGCCGTTTTTTTTGCTTTGTCCATCTCGAAGCGTGAGCGGACAATGCGCCGCACCACATCGCACCTGACCTCGCGGCCACTTTCATGGCCAGCGAAAGGCGCTCTGCTACTTGCGCAGCAGATACGCGAGCAGTAGTTCGGTGTTCATCTGGATCACTTCACTGCGCTCACCCGGACTGCTGAAATCGCGGCCGAGCGTTGCTTCCAGCGTGAAGCGGTTGGACACGATGTAGTAGCCCATGCCCGACAGCGTGACGTAAAAGCGCAGCGGATCGACATTGGTCCGAAACAGGCCCGCGCGCTGGCCACGCTCGAGAATGCTGCCCAGTGTGGCGACAATCGGCGAAATCATTTCGCGGATGCGCGTGGACTTCTGCATATAACGCGCCTCATGCAGATTTTCGTTATTGACGAGGCGCAGCAGTTCGGGATGATCGCGATAGTAGTCCCACACAAAATGCGCAAGACGCGTGACGGCCTCCACCGGTGCAATGCCGTTCAGTTCCAGCGTGCGTTCCGCTTCATTGAGCGCGCTGAACGCGTGCTCGAGTACTGCTGTGAAAAGCTGCTCCTTGCTACCGAAGTAGTAGTAGAGCATGCGTTCATTCGTCTCAGCGCGGCGGGCGATCTGATCGACGCGCGCGCCGAATAGCCCACCATTTGCAAACTCTTCGGCAGCCGCAAGCAGAATGCGGCGCCGGGTGCCTTCAGGATCTCTTTTGATTTTCGGCTGATTCATGGTGGCATTGTCTTCGTGAGCCGCGTTATCCGGATCGCACCGCCGGCCTCTCCTCGGGCCTTGCACCGACAGCACTGGACGGGCTGGTTGGGGGAAAACCCTTCTGCGGTCTTTCGAAATAAGCGCTTCGATTATGGCACATGGATTGCGGATGGCAATTGGGGAAATCGGCGATAATGTGCTATTTAAATCAAGCTGTGCGGCCGCCCGCCGAGTCCCGCTTGGCCACACATCGTGACCGTGACACAGATCAAGACACTCGCAGATCGCATTGAAAATCTGCTTCCCCAGACGCAATGCACCAAGTGTGGTTACCCCGCCTGCCGTCCGTACGCGGAGGCCGTCGCGCGCGGCGAAGCCGGCTACAACCAGTGCCCGCCGGGCGGCGCCGAAGGCGTCGCGCGGCTTGCGGCCCTGCTCGGCAAGCCCGTCATCGCGCTGAATCCAGCCAATGGCGTCGAACGGCCGCGTCCGCTGGCGGTGATCGACGAACAGATCTGCATCGGCTGCACGCTTTGCATGCAGGCGTGTCCCGTCGACGCAATAGTTGGGGCACCGAAACACATGCACACGGTCGTTGCCGAGCTGTGCACGGGTTGCGACCTGTGCGTGCCGCCCTGCCCGGTCGATTGCATTTCCATGCCGCCCGTGACCGGCGAGGCCACCGGCTGGGACGCATGGAGTCAGCCGCAGGCCGACGCGGCACGCGAGCGGCATAACCGGCGTGAGGCGCGTCTCGCGCGCGAGCGCGAAGCCGCCGAAGCCCGTGTTGCGGCGCGGCGAAGCGGCGCTTTGGCTGCATCTGCGGGTTCAGGCGCGGGTTCAAGTGCGGGTGCAACTCCCGCTTCTGGCGCTACCACCGGCGCGGCTGCCGGCGCGCCTGCGGGCGTTGCCGTAGCGCCGGCCACCGCGCCCGCATCCGCCACCGAAGACGCCGAAGCGAAGAAACGCGCGATCATTCAGGCCGCGCTCGAGCGAGCGCGCAAGAAGAAGGAAGAACTTGCGGCCAAAGGCCAGGGACCGTTGAACACGGAACATGTCAGCGCGCAGGTGCAGGCGCAGATCGACGCTGCGGAAGCACGCCGCCGCCGTCTGGGACTCGCCGACCAACCCGTCGACCACCCCGCGACCGATACCACCGCCGGCACCACGCACACCACCGGGACCACCGGGACCACCGGCACCACCGACACTCCCAGCCCGGACGCGCCCCCGGCACCGCTCCGCGCGCGCACCCCGCGCTAACCGCCACCGCCTCTGCCCGCTCAGCATGAATGCGAACAAACGCCGCGCCATCTACGAAACGCTTCAGAGCATCAATCCGCACCCCACTACCGAGCTCGAGTACACGACACCGTTCGAACTGCTGATCGCCGTGCTGCTGTCGGCGCAGGCGACGGACGTGTCGGTCAACAAGGCAATGCGCAAGATGTTTCCGGTCGCAAACACGCCGCAGGCCGTGCTCGAGCTCGGCGAGGAAGGCGTCGCGAACTACATCAAGACGATCGGCCTGTATCGCAACAAGGCAAAGAACGTGATCGCGACTTGCCGCATTCTGCTGGACCAGTACGGCGGCGAGGTGCCCGAAAACCGCGAGGCGCTGGAAAGCCTGCCGGGCGTCGGGCGCAAGACGGCCAATGTGATTCTGAACACTGCGTTCGGTCATCCCACCATCGCGGTGGACACGCACATCTTTCGGGTTGCCAATCGAACCGGGCTTGCGCCCGGCAAGGACGTGCGCGCAGTCGAAGCGGCGCTCGAAAAGTTCACGCCCGCCGAGTTCAAGCACGACGCCCATCACTGGCTGATCCTGCACGGCCGCTATGTCTGCAAGGCGCGCCGGCCGGAGTGCTGGCATTGCGCGATAGAGCCGCTGTGCGAATTCCGGCCGAAGACGCCGCCACCCGATCTGTGAGTCGGACCACGCTCAGCGGGCCGCGGCGGCCGCGCGTAAAATGATGCACTGCGCTTGCGGTCACTCCACGCTTGCAACCGCACCACGCTCGCAGCCATACCATGCTTGTTGCCGCACCAAGGCATGACTCCCAGCCTGGGTAGACGCTGCGGCATACCCTGCGGCAGAAGGCGGCGCGAACCGCGCGTCGATGCGTTACCGCGTGGATGCGCCGCATTTTCCTCACCGCCCCACTCAATACACCGGTCCCATGATGTTCAATCCCAGCCGCGACGAAGTCCGTCAATTCTTTACCGAGACGTGGCGCAAGCAGCGCCATGGCGAAATCCTCACGCCACTCGAAGCGATGGCCGCCGACTGGATCAGCGAGCACCCCGAGTATCACGCGGACCTGACCGATGCCGAGGCCGCCCAGGCGCAGGACTATTCGCCTGAGCGCGGGCAAACCAATCCGTTTTTGCATCTGTCGATGCATCTGGCCATCAGCGAGCAGTTGTCGATCGATCAGCCGCCCGGCATTCGCGCCGCGCATGAGCGGCTCGCCGCCCGGCTCGGTTCGACGCACGACGCTCAGCACGCGATCATGGAATGCCTTGGCGAAACGATCTGGGAAGCGCAGCGCAGCGGCATGCCGCCGGACACAGACGCGTACTTGCAGCGGATTGAACGCCGCGCGACGCGCGACTGACTGGAACGAGCAGGCATGAAAGCCGCGGCTCAAAACAAAACACCCCGCCAAAGCGGGGTGTTGAAGACGGCCTTGAATTAAAGCCAGGCGCTAAGGCAAGCACTAGAGCGAGCCTTTAAAGCTAACCATTAAAGCAACGCGTTAAAGCTAAGCATCAAAGCAAAGTCATCGAAGCAAAGTCAGCAAGCCAGCCATCGAAGCGAGGCGTTGCAGCGGCGTCTACAGCATGGCGTTTACAACTGCCCGAGGTGCCGCCCGTTGCGGCGCGGCGTGCTTACTTCTTCTGGACAAGATCGCCCTTCAGCGATTCGATATAAGCCGCGATGTCCTTCATGTCGCTTTGCGACAGGCTCTGCACCTGCGCCTGCATGATCGCGTTATTGCGACCCATGTGCGGGTTGCCGTTACCCATCTGATACTGACGCAGCGCCCAGTAGATGTAGTCCGAGTGCTGACCCGCGAGCTTCGGATATTCCGGGCTCACCGGCTTGTTCAGGTTCGGACCGTGACAGGCCGCGCAATTGTGGCTGTCGGACAGCACCTTGCCGTTGCCGGCGTCTGCCGCATGGGCGACGCTCGCTGCAAACAGACCAAATACTGCCGCCGACGCGCATGCAGCCTTGAACACCGTGTGGAGTGCCTGTTGGGGCTTATTCATGAATTCTCCTATCCCGCGAATTTAATAGCCGTGTGACTGGTTGGATGAGCGCAGCCAGCCACCTGTCACTTGTCGGGATTGCTCTTCGATGAGGAATTTTGCGCTGCGTAGTAAGCAGCGATGTCGGCGATGTCCTGATCCGATAGCGATGCGGTGATCGCATGCATCGTTTCGAAGTGGCGGTCGCCCTTCTTGTAGCCGCGCAGCGCGTTTTCGAGGTACGCCTGATTCTGGCCGCCCAGCATGGGCACGCGGTACACCTCAGGGTAAGCCGTGCGGTATTCAGGGATGCCGTGGCAGCCAATACACATCGCGACCTTGCCTTGGCCCGCTTTCGCGTTGCCGACGACATCCGCTGCCTGCGCACTGGCCGCATAGCCCGCGAGCACCGACAGCGCTGCGATCACGACGTGTTTGCCGACGAATTTGTTCATAGCATGTAACCTGGCTTGAGGGGAAACGGGCGCCCGAAAAGGCAACGGCCCGCGCCATTTTCTTATAGGGAGCCACGCAGGCCAAAAAAATCGGGCTAATTGTACCGCGTCGCCGCGCCGAACGTCCACCGCGCGGGGCGTACGCGCCGGTGGGCCGGTGTCGGCACCGCGGCGCGCCACGCGCGCGCCGCCACGGGAAGTACGCAAAGACGCGGCTGCAACCTTACGCGAGCCGGCTTCAGGCCAACAGGGCTTCTGACTTATACTGGGTTTTTTCCCACGCCAGAGAGCACCTCGCCATGCGTTTCGAAGGCTCATCGCAGTACGTCGCCACCGACGACCTCAAGCTCGCGGTCAACGCCGCGATGACGCTCAAGCGCCCGCTTCTCATCAAAGGCGAGCCCGGCACCGGGAAAACCATGCTGGCCGAAGAGGTCGCCGCGGCGCTCGGCATGCCGCTGCTGCAGTGGCATATCAAGTCGACCACCAAGGCCCAGCAGGGTCTGTACGAATACGACGCGGTGTCGCGCCTGCGCGATTCGCAGCTCGGCGACGAACGCGTCAAGGACATTCGCAACTACATCGTGAAGGGCGTGCTGTGGCAGGCATTCGAGTCGGACCAGCAAACCGTGCTGCTGATCGACGAGATCGACAAGGCCGACATCGAGTTTCCGAACGACCTGCTGCGCGAACTTGACCGCATGGAATTCTACGTGTACGAGACCCACGAGCTGGTGCGCGCCAAGCAGCGGCCGCTCGTCATCATCACGTCGAACAACGAGAAGGAGCTGCCCGACGCCTTCCTGCGCCGCTGCTTTTTCCATTACATCAAGTTTCCCGATCCGGCCACCATGCAGCAGATCGTCGAGGTGCACTACCCCGGCATCAAGAAGGAACTGCTGGCCGCGGCCATGCAGAGCTTCTTCGAGTTGCGCAACGTGGCGGGGCTGAAGAAGAAACCGTCGACGTCCGAACTGCTCGACTGGCTCAAGCTGCTGCTTGCCGAGGACATTCCGCCCGAAGCGCTGCGCTCCGCGGATCAGAAGCAGATCATTCCGCCGCTCGCCGGCGCGCTGCTCAAGAACGAGCAGGACGTGAGCCTGTTCGAACGGCTCATCTTCATGAACCGCAACAACCGTTGACCTCCTATCTGGCTCGCGCCGCAGGGGACCCAGCATGCTGATCGACTTCTTCTACTCGCTGCGCGCCGCGAAGCTGCCCGTGTCGGTGAAGGAATACCTGACGCTGCTCGAGGCGCTCAAAGCCAACGTCATCACGCCGTCACTCGACGACTTCTATTACCTCGCGCGCATGACGCTCGTGAAGGACGAGCAGTATTTCGACAAGTTCGATCAGGCGTTCGGCGCCTATTTCAACGGCGTGGCCAAGGCGTCGGAGCTCGCCTTCGACGTGCCGCTCGACTGGCTGAAGAAAAAGCTGCAACGCGATCTGTCGCCCGAAGAAAAAGCGCAGATCGAGGCAATGGGCGGGATCGACAAGCTCATGGAGCGCCTGAAGCAACTGTTCGACGAACAGAAAGAACGGCATGAGGGCGGCAACAAGTGGATCGGCACTGGCGGCACCTCGCCGTTCGGCAATGGCGGCTACAACCCGGAGGGCGTGCGCATTGGCGGCGACGCGGCGGGTAATCGCACGGCCGTCAAGGTGTGGGAAGCGCGCGCCTATCGCGACTACGACGACCAGGTGGAAATCGGCACGCGCAATATCAAGGTCGCGCTGCGCCGCTTGCGCCGCTTCGCGCGAGAGGGCGCGGCCGAAGAACTGGACCTGCCCGACACGATCCGCAGCACCGCCGCGAACGCTGGCTGGCTGGACCTGAAGATGGTGCCCGAGAGGCACAACAAGGTGAAGGTGCTGATGCTGCTTGACGTGGGCGGCTCGATGGACGATCACATCAAGCGCACCGAAGAGCTCTTTTCTGCCGCCAAGGCCGAGTTCAAGCATCTCGAGTTCTACTATTTCCACAACTGCGTGTACGACTTTCTGTGGAAGAACAATCGGCGCCGCCACGCCGAGCGCACGCCGACGTGGGACGTGCTGCACAAGTTCACGTCCGACTACAAGCTGATCTTCGTCGGCGACGCGACCATGAGTCCCTATGAAGTGCTGCAACCGGGCGGCTCCGTGGAATACAACAACGCCGAGGCGGGAGCGGTCTGGCTGCGCCGGCTCGCCGATCACTTTCCGCATCACGCGTGGCTGAACCCGGAACCGGAAGGCTTGTGGCCGTACCGCCAGTCTGTCAGCGCGATTCGTGAGGTGCTCGGTCACCGCATGTACCCGCTCACGCTCGCCGGCCTCGAGGCCGCCATGCGCATTCTGAGCAAATAAGCCGCCCCGCTCCACCCTCAACGACAAGAAAGTACCTGCATGCGCCGCTCGTCATCGCCTGAACTGGCCACCGCCGGCATTGCGCCCGGCCGCTTCAACCCTATTGCCGACACATCGCTGTCCGCGATCGTCGCAGGTTTCGTCGCGATGATGACCGGCTACACCAGTTCGCTCGTGCTGATGTTTCAGGCCGGCCAGGCCGCGCATCTCAGCAACGCGCAGATTTCGTCGTGGATCTGGGCGTTGTCGATCGGCATGGCAGTCAGCACCATCGGTCTGTCGCTGCGCTTTCGCGCACCGATCGTGGTGGCATGGTCGACGCCGGGTGCGGCGCTGCTCGTTTCGTCGTTGCCGCACGTGCCCTACGCGCAGGCAATCGGCGCGTTTATCGTCTGCGCGCTGCTGCTCACCGTCGTCGGTCTGACAGGCTGGTTCGACACGCTAATGAAGAAAATTCCCGCAGGCATCGCAGCCGCCTTGCTGGCGGGCATTCTGTTCGAGATCGGCATTGAGATCTTTCGCGCCGCGCAATTCCAGACTGCGCTCGTGCTGACAATGTTTCTGACCTATCTCGTCGTCAAACGGATTGCGCCGCGGTATGCGATTCCACTGACGCTGATCGCCGGCACGCTCGCAGCCGGGGTGCTCGGACTGCTCGATTTCAGCCACTTCAAGGTCACGCTCGCGCAGCCGGTGTTCACCATGCCGTCGTTTTCGCTTGCAGCCAGCATCAGCATCGGCATTCCGCTCTTCGTGGTGGCCATGGCGTCGCAGAACGTGCCTGGCATTGCGGTGCTGCGCGCCGACGGTTATGCCACGCCCTCCGCGCCGTTGATTTCGACGACCGGCATCGTGTCGCTCGCGCTCGCGCCGTTCGGTTCGCACGGCGTCAATCTTGCTGCGATCACGGCGGCAATCTGCACCGGCCCCGAAGCGCACGAGAACCGCGACAAGCGCTACACGGCCGCGGTGTGGTGCGGAATTTTCTATCTGATCGCCGGCGTGTTCGGCGCGACAATTGCTGCGCTGTTCGCGGCGTTTCCGCGCGAACTCGTCGTCTCGGTGGCGGCGCTGGCGTTGTTCGGCTCGATCATGAGCGGCCTCACCAACGCGATGCAGGATGCAAGGCAGCGCGAAGCGGCGCTCGTCACCTTCATGGTGACGGCGTCCGGGCTCACGCTGTTGTCCATTGGCTCGGCGTTCTGGGGGCTGGTGGCGGGCGTCGTCACGCAAGTCGTGCTGAATGCGCGGCGTGCGTGAGGGCGAGACAAGAGTGAACGGACCGGCGGCGCACGGTGTCAATACTGCATCAGACGATCCGCCATAAAATAGAGGCATCCGGCAGCGTTTCCCGGCAACATGGTTGCAACGTCGCGGCGCCCGTTGCAATCCTGGGTAAGCGCTGCAGCGAAACTCGTGGCAGCCGGACCGAAGCGGTCTTTCGATCCGGCTGCAACTCATTCTCCTGAACCGTGGCGCATGCGCCCCTAAAGGCACGAATATGACAACCGCACTCGATCAACTCAAGCAATACACCACGGTCGTGGCCGATACCGGCGACTTCCAGCAACTCGCGCAATACAAGCCGCAAGACGCGACCACCAACCCGTCGCTGATCCTCAAGGCCGTGCAGAAGGACGACTACCGTCCGCTGCTCGAAAAGACGGTGAAAGATCATGCGTCCAAGCCGATGGGCGCGATCATCGATCAGTTGCTGATTGCGTTCGGCACCGAAATCCTGAAGATCATCCCGGGCCGCGTGTCGACCGAAGTGGATGCGCGTCTGTCGTTCGACGTGCAGGGCTCCATCGCCAAGGGCCGTGAACTGATCGCGCTCTACAAGGAGCACGGCATCGACCGCGAACGCGTGCTGATCAAGCTGGCCTCCACGTGGGAAGGCGTGCGTGCCGCCGAAGTGCTGCAAAAAGAAGGCATTAATTGCAACATGACGCTGCTGTTCTCGCTCGCCCAGGCCGCCGCATGCGCGGAGGCGGGCGCCAAGCTGATCTCGCCGTTCGTCGGCCGGATTTACGACTGGTATAAGAAAAACGCCGGCAGCGCGTGGGACGAAGCGAAAGACGGCGGTGCGAACGATCCGGGCGTCCAGTCGGTGCGTCGCATCTACGCTTACTACAAGAAGTTCGGCTACAAGACCGAGGTGATGGGCGCGAGCTTCCGCACCACCGGCCAGATTCTGGAACTGGCCGGCTGCGATTTGCTGACCATCAGCCCCGACCTGCTGCAAAAGCTGCATGAAAGCACCGACAAGGTGGAACGCAAACTGTCGCCGGAAAGCTCGCACGACGCGAACCTGGAGCGCGTGCCGGTCGACGAGCCGTCGTTCCGCTTTCTCGTCAACGACGAGGCAATGGCAACCGAAAAGCTCGCCGAAGGTATTCGCGCGTTTGCGGCGGATGCAGTAAAGCTGGAGAAGCTGATCGAAGCGATGCGTTGAGGATTAGGGGCATGGTGCCGCGCGGTGCGGCGGTGCGGCGGTGCGGCGGTGTGGACGTTGTGCCGTTGTGCCGTTGTGCCGTTGTGCCGTTGTGCCGTTGTGCCGTTGTGCCGTTGTGCCGTTGTGCCGTTGTGCCGTTGTGCCGTTGTG
>NZ_AWZV01000041.1 GCF_000472545.1 Burkholderia sp. WSM2232
GGATGGCAATACCAGATGTCCGCCTACCGGAGGATGCTCGATCAACGTGGCCTGACCCAGAGTATGTCGCGCAAGGCAAACTGCCACGACAACGCAGCGATAGAAAGCTTCTTTGGCACCCTTAAGTCGGAGTTCTTCCGCCTGAACAGGTTCGAAAGCATCGATGCACTGAAGGCCGGCATCAAACAGTACATCCACTACTACAACCACAAGCGCATCAAGCTGAAATTGAAAGGGCTGAGTCCCGTGATGTACAGAACTCAGCCCTCAACAGCCTAGCCGACCAAACTGTCCAACTTTACGGGGTCAGTTCATTACGAGACGCCGTTTTTTCTGGCCGCTGTTCGGTGTGCGCTGTTCGCCGCTCAGGCGAACACGCTGCGCAGCAACGCCTGCGCTTGCAGATACTGCGGCTGCGCGACCAGCTTGCTCCACCTGAGCGCCTTGCCGCGCGGCCGCATGCGCTTGATCCGCTGCTGCGATTCCCGGGACGGCGTAAAGCGCAATTCGTCCAGCACCCGTTCCGCCTGTTCAGGCTGATTGCAGATCAGCACCATGTCGCAGCCGGCTTGCAGTGCCGCCGTCGCGCCTTCGGTGAGGGTGCCGCCCTGGCGCGCGGCCTCCATCGACAGATCGTCGCTGAAGATCGCGCCTTCGAAGCGCAGCTTGCCGCGTAAGATTTCCTGCAGCCACACGCGCGAGAAACCCGCCGGCTTCGAATCGACTTGCGGATAGACCACATGCGCCGGGATCACCGAGCCGAGCGACAGGCTGAGCCAGTCATACGGCGCGACGTCGTCGCGCAGAATCTCATCGAGCGTGCGCTCGTCGACGGGCATCGCAACGTGCGAATCGGCGTGCGCGAAACCGTGCCCCGGAAAATGCTTGCCGCAGTTACTCATGCCCGCTAGCGCAAGACCGTGGTTGAGGCTTTTCGCGAGCAGCGTCACCACGCGCGGATCGCTATGAAACGCGCGATCGCCGATCACTTGCGACTGACCATAGTTCAGATCGAGCACCGGGGTGAAGCTCATGTCGATCCCGCATGCGCGCAGTTCGGAGGCGAGGATGTAGCCGACCGCCGTCGCAACCTTGGTGGCATGCAGCACGTCGCTGTCCCACAACGCGCCGAGCTTGCCCATCGCCGGAAGCACCGTGAAGCCGTCAGTCCGGAAGCGCTGCACACGGCCACCTTCGTGATCCACGGCGATCAGCAGATCCTCGCGAATCGCACGGATTGAATCGGTCAGCGCGATGAGTTGCGCGCGGCTCTCGTAGTGGCGCGCGAATAGAATCACGCCGCCGGTCATGGGATGGGCAAGGCGGCGCCTGTCGTCGTCGTTCAGCGTTTTGCCGACCACGTCGAGCATCACCGGTCCGGGAATGGTTTTCATCGAATTCCGCTTTGAAGAATGCGTGGAGCAAGGAAAGACGCGGCCGCGCGGGCCGCGGTTCCGCGTCAGTTTTTGTCGACAGGATGAGTGGCGCGAGCCGGGCTCGTGGCCTCAGGATTCTCAGTCTGCGCGCTCTCAGCGATCACGAACGACACCGCATAGTCGCGCTCGTCGCTGATCGTGACGCGCGCCGTGATGCCGCGCGCCGCAAGCCATTCGGCGAGCTCACCCGAGGCGACCACCATCGGCTCGCCGCTCGGCTTGTTCAGCGTTTGCAGCGCGCGCCATGTCATCGGCCAGTGCATGCCGAGGCCGATTGCCTTCGAGAACGCTTCTTTCGCCGAAAAGCGCGTGGCGAGGAAGGCAAGGCCGCGCGCCGCCGAACGCGCGTGGCGCGCGTGATAGACGCGCAGCTCGTCGGGCCCGAGCACCTTCTCGGCAAAGCGCCCGTTGGTGCGCTGCATGACCGCCGCGACGCGGCTCACCTGCACGATGTCCGTACCGATACCGTAGATGGTCATAGGCGTGGCGGGTCCGTGCGAAGGCATCAGGCCCGTGCGCCGAGACGCGCGGCGACCATAATCGCCTTCATCTCGCGCACCGCGTTGTCCCAGCCGGCGAAGAGCGCATGCGCGACGATCGCATGACCGATGTTCAGCTCGACAATGCCGTCGATCGCCGCGATCTGCTGGACGTTCGTGTAATGCAGACCGTGGCCGGCATTCACCTTGATGCCGAGCGTCGCGCCGAACTCGGCCGCGCGGACCACACGCTCGTACTCGCGCTGCTGTTGCGCGGGATCGTGCGCCTCGGCGTAGCGCCCGGTGTGCAACTCGACGACCGGCGCGCCGGCTTCGTACGCGGCGCGAATCTGCGTCTCCTCGGGGTCGATGAAGAGCGACACGCGCGACTTCGCGTCCGCAAGCTGGCGGCACGCGGCGCGCACCGCCTCGAACTGGCCGGCCACGTCCAGACCGCCTTCGGTCGTCAGTTCCTGACGCTTCTCGGGCACGAGGCAAACGTCGTGCGGCTGCACCTCGCACGCGATGTCGAGCATTTCCTGCGTGACCGCGCATTCCAGATTCATTCGCGTTTTCAGAAGCGGACGCAGCGTGCGCACGTCGGCGTCCACGATATGCCGGCGGTCTTCGCGCAGATGCAGCGTGATGGCGTCGGCGCCCGCCTCTTCCGCCATCAGCGCGGCGCGGATCGGGTCGGGATAAGACGTGCCGCGCGCGTTGCGCAGCGTGGCGACGTGGTCGATATTCACGCCGAGATCGATCACGGTCGGCGACGTTAGAAAGAAGCTCATAAGTTCTGCAAGTCGATCAGGATCTGGCGCGTCGCGAGCGGCGTGCCGCCAAGGTAGGTGTTGAGCAGAAAGCGCATCAGCGTTTTGCTTTGCGCCACGGTCTGCGCTCGATGGTAATCGTCCTTTTCCATATCGAGCAAGGTTTGCCCAGCGACCACCGGCCATTGCGCCGGCAAGTCGTCGGATGCTTCGCGCACGCCGCGCTCGGGGTCAAACACGTAGCGGCTACCCGCTTCAACCGCCTTGCGCGTAACCGTGCGATCGAGCGACATCGCATAACCTGTCTCGCGCAGGAGCACCCGCTCGAACGAGCGCAGCACCTGGACCGGCGGCTCGTCGTGCGCGAGGCGCGTCATCGTGACCACGTAATGATGGAACAGTTGCGGGTGCGGATCTTCGCGCGCGCAGAACTTCACGAGCAGTTCGTTCACGTAGAAGCCGCACAGCAGCGCGTCGCCCGTCAGCGGCAACATGCCGCCGACCCATTCCGCGCCGGTGAGCGTACGCACCTCCGACTTGCCCGACCACGACAGCGCGAGCGGCTGGAACGTCTGCAACACGCCGCGCAGCGCGGAGTGCGGACGCTTCGCGCCCTTAGCGACCAGCGCGAGACGGCCGTGATCGCGCGACAGCACGTCGATGATCAGGCTCGTCTCGCGATACGGATAGCTGTGCAGAACGAACGCGGGCTGCTCCGCGATCCGGTATTCGGACGGCGAGCCAGAACCGCGCGACGACTTGCGGGCCGGCGTCTTGCGCGGCTCGTCCCCGGCAGTGGTGTCCGGGGCGCTGCGAGCGGAGGTTTTGCGGCTACCGCGAGCGGCCCTGGCGGAGCGCTCGCGCGACGGCTCGGCCGGCTCGGAATCGTCCGGGTCGGTGTCGGAATTCAGCGTGACCCACGCGTCATTCGTACCCATACGCACGAAGTCCCGCTTCGTTGTCGGCCCAGCCGCTCTTCACCTTGATGAAAGTTTCGAGATACACAGGGCCGTCGAACAGCTTTTCCATGTCGAGGCGCGCCTCGCTGCTGATCTGCTTCAGCTTGGCGCCCTTCTGCCCGATGATCATGGCTTTGTGCGTATCGCGTTCGACAAGGATGGTCGCGAAGATACGACGCAGCCGCCCTTCGGTCTCGAACTTGTCAATCAGCACGGTGCTGGTGTACGGCAATTCGTCACCGGTCCAGCGGAACACTTTTTCACGCAGAATTTCGGCGGCGAGAAAGCGTTCGCTGCGATCGGTGAGATCGTCTTCGCCGTAAATCGGCGCGCCTTCGGGCAGATACGGCTTCACGGTCGCCATCAGACGCTTGATGTCGTCCGGGTTCTTGGCCGACAGCGGCACGATCTCGTTAAACGGGCGCAGCGCGCTCATCTGCTGCATGAACGGATACAGCGAGTCTTTGTCCGAGACGCGATCGAGCTTGTTCGCGATGAGCAGTGTGGGCACCGACGGCGGTATCAGGTCGAGCACCTTCTGATCGTCCGCACCGAAACGGCCGGCTTCGATCACGAACAGGATGGCATCCACGGCGGTAAGCGTGGACGTCACCGCGCGGTTCAACGAACGGTTCAGTGCGCTGCTGTGCTTGGTCTGGAAGCCGGGCGTGTCGACGAAAATGTACTGCGCGTCTTCCAGCGTGTGAATGCCGGTGATGCGATGGCGCGTGGTCTGCGCCTTGCGCGACGTGATGCTGACTTTCTGGCCGACCAGCGCGTTCATCAGCGTCGATTTGCCGACGTTCGGACGGCCGACGATTGCGACCATGCCGCAGCGAAAACCAGTGGGAGTGGGAGCGTTCATATTCGGGCTACGGCAGGGTTCGGACGACGCGCAGTGTGAGCGCGCCGATGGCAATCAATGGCCCGCGTCGGCGACGCGCGTTTGTACCGCGTCGGCCACGCCGGGTTCGTGTTCGGTGGGCGCGATCGCGCTCGTTGCGCTCGTTGCGCTCGTTGCGGCCGGGCTGGCGTTAGCCGCAGCTTCGCGGGCGCGGTGCGGTTTATCGGCTGTGCGGGCGGTGGGTTCGGCGATTGTGGGCTCGGCAGACTTCTCGGTTGAGTGTGCCGCCGGCTTGTCTGTCTTGTCGGCTCGGTCCGCCCGGTCCACTTTCTCGGCCTTCTCTGTCTTGTCCGTGCGCTCTGCCCGCTCAGGCGCGGTGTATTCGACGTGCGCGGCGCGGATCACGGCGAGCGGCGCAGCCGCAGCGCCTGGCAGTGACAGAACGGTACGCTCGCTCACAGTGTCCGCGCCCTGCGCCACGCGCGTGTCGCTGCGCATCGCGGCGCGCTCGTTCTTGCGCTCGGAGCTGCTGCGCAGATCCAACGCAGCCTGGACGCCGGTCACGCCCGGCACGACCTCCGCTTCGGCTTTCTTGGCCGCGCGGGCACCCTTGGACCGCTTCGACCTGGAGACGACGGCCGGCGCGGCGGCCATCACTTCGTCCAGCGCCTTTTTCGCCGCTGCCTGCTCCGCGGCACGGCGGCTGGCACCCGAGCCCGACACCTTCACTTCCAGCTTAGGAACCGTGCATTCGACTTCGAACTGCTGATTGTGCGCCGCACCATGCGTAGCCACGACGGTGTACGTCGGCAACGCAATCTTGTGTCCTTGCAGATATTCCTGCAGAAGCGTCTTGGCGTCCTTGCCGAGCGTGCGCGGGTCGATGTGATCGAGAATCGGCACGTAAAGACGCTTGATGACAGTTTGCGCAGCCTCAAAGCCGCCGTCGAGGAAAACCGCGCCGAGCACGGCTTCCAGCGTATCTGCGAGGATGGACGGCCGACGAAAGCCGCCGCTTCGCAGCTCGCCTTCGCCAAGCCGAAGACCTTCGGAAATATTCAGGGCCTGAGCGAGTTCGTAAAGCGACTGCTGCTTGACGAGGTTTGCGCGGACGCGCGATAGATCGCCCTCGTCCAGCTTGCCGAAACGTTGGAACAATAGCGCAGCCACCGCGCAATTCAGAACGGAGTCGCCTAAAAATTCGAGCCGTTCGTTGTGCGTGGAGCTATGACTGCGGTGCGTTAAAGCCTGGCGCAGCAATTCCGCATTGCGAAATTCATAGCGCAGACGGCTTTCCAACGGAGATGAGGGCATGGGCAGAGTATAACGCGGGCGCCGTACCGGGCGAAAACGCGGTACGGCCAGCGGAAAAAGCGTGGTGAAGCGACGTTACCGAAGTTTCTTAAAGTGGCGTGATAACTCGCCGCCACTTTGAGGACCGTTGAGGCGATCGCACATCCGGTCGCGATCACTCGTTGATAAACGGCCCCGCTTGCGGCGAGTGCAGCAGCTTACGCGGAGTTCACTGGAACGAACCAATGCGCTTGAGATTGCTGAAGTTCATCCAGATAAAAAACGCGCGGCCGACAATATTCTTGTCCGGCGCAAAACCCCAATAGCGGCTGTCCGCACTGTTGTCGCGGTTGTCGCCCATCATGAAGTAATTGCCCGGCGGAACCTTGCAGATAACGCCGCGTGCGTTGTAGGTGCAGTTATCGCGATACGGATAGTCTTCGGCGCCCACGATAAACGGCGGCACCGCGGGATTGTTCAGGATCGCGTTCTTGCGGCCCTCCAGATTTTCTTCAAACTGCTTCGCGTAGCCGAGGCGTTCCTCGTCGAGGTAGTCAGGCAGCGGCGTTTCCGGCACCGGCTTGCCGTTGATCGTCAACTGCTTGTCCTGATACGCGACGATGTCGCCCGGCAAACCGATCACGCGCTTGATGTAATCGACCGACTCGTCTTTCGGGTAGCGGAACACCACCACGTCGCCGCGCTGAAGCGGACGGCCCTCGGTGATCTTCGTGTTGATGATCGGCAGACGAATGCCGTAATCGAACTTGTTGACGAGAATGAAGTCGCCCACCAGCAGCGTGGGCACCATAGAGCCCGACGGAATCTTGAACGGCTCAACGACAAACGAGCGCACCACGAAAACCACCAGAATCACCGGGAAAAAGCTCGCCGAGTATTCCAGCCACCACGGTTGGCGCAGCTTGTCGTCACGCAGACGCGCGCGCGTTTGCGCGGCGTTCTCGTCGGCGAAACGCTCGCCCACGCGTTCCTGCTGCCGGTCGAACTCGTCGACCGCGGCTTGCGCCGCGCGCCGTCGTTGCGGCATGAAAACCAGTTTGTCTGCGACCCATGCGACGCCCGTTAAAATAACGAGCACAAAAAGAATCAGCGCAAAATTCATAGGGTTCCGTTGTTCGTCTTATTTGTCTTCGACACGCAGGATGGCGAGGAAAGCCTCTTGCGGAATCTCGACGGACCCCACCTGCTTCATTCGCTTCTTGCCTGCCTTCTGCTTTTCCAGCAGCTTCTTTTTACGTGTTATGTCGCCGCCGTAGCATTTTGCCAGCACGTTCTTACGCAACGCTTTAATGTTCTCGCGCGCGATGATGTTCGAGCCGATGGTGGCCTGCACCGCAACGTCGTACATTTGACGCGGAATCAGTTCGCGCATTTTTGCCGCCACTTCGCGGCCGCGGTACTGGCTTTGCGAACGGTGCACGATGACCGAGAGTGCGTCGACCTTATCGCCGTTGATCAGCATGTCGACCTTCACCACGTCCGACGCGCGATATTCCTTGAACTCGTAGTCCATCGACGCATAGCCGCGCGAAATGGACTTCAGGCGGTCGAAGAAGTCGAGCACGACTTCGCCCATGGGAATTTCATAGGTGAGCTGCACCTGGCGGCCGTGGTACTGCATGTTGATCTGCGTGCCGCGCTTTTGCGTGCACAGCGTGATCACCGGGCCGACATAGTCTTGCGGCATGTACAGATTGACCGTGACAATCGGTTCGCGCACCTCTTCGATCTTCGACGGCTCAGGCATCTTGGCCGGGTTCTCGACCATCAGCGTGGTGCCGTCGCGCTGCACGACTTCGTACACCACGGTGGGCGCCGTCGTGATCAGGTCCATGTCGAACTCGCGTTCGAGACGTTCCTGCACGATTTCCATGTGCAACAGGCCGAGGAAGCCACAGCGGAAACCGAAGCCCAGCGCTTGAGAAACTTCCGGCTCGTATTGCAACGATGCGTCGTTCAGTTTCAGTTTTTCGAGCGAATCGCGCAGCGCGTCGTACTGGTTGGCTTCGACCGGATAGAGGCCGGCGAACACCTGCGGCTTCACTTCCTTGAAGCCCGGCAGCGGCTCTTCCGCCGGACGGTTCACGAGCGTCACCGTATCGCCCACTTTCGCTGCGGCCAATTCCTTGATGCCCGCGATAATG
This sequence comes from Burkholderia sp. WSM2232, assembly GCF_000472545.1. GTDB lineage: Bacteria > Pseudomonadota > Gammaproteobacteria > Burkholderiales > Burkholderiaceae > Paraburkholderia. The sequence goes on from NZ_AWZV01000041.1 coordinate 7,947, forward strand.
AAGCCCACCTGCCCGGCCGACAATGCTTCCAGATTCTTCGACTTCGGCGTGAATACGCCAACGTGTTCGACCGGATACTGCGCGCCGGTCGCCATCAGGCGGATCTTGTCTTTCGGTCGCAGCGTACCGTTGACGATGCGAACCAGCATGACCACGCCGACGTAGTTGTCGAACCACGAGTCGATGATCAGCGCTTGCAGCGGCGCGTCGGGATCGCCCTTCGGCGGCGGTACTTTCGCGATCAGCGCCTCGAGCACGTCTTCGACACCCAGACCCGTCTTTGCGCTGCAATGCGTGGCGTCGGTCGCGTCAATGCCGATTACGTCTTCGATTTCTGCAATTGCGTTTTCCGGGTTCGCGGCCGGCAGGTCGATCTTGTTGAGCACCGGAACAACGTCGACGCCGAGCTCGATTGCCGTGTAGCAGTTGGCCACCGTCTGCGCCTCCACGCCCTGGCTCGCGTCGACAACCAGCAGCGCGCCTTCGCACGCGGACAGCGAGCGGCTGACTTCGTACGAGAAGTCGACGTGGCCCGGCGTGTCGATCATGTTGAGGTTGTAGACCTTGCCGTCGCGCGCGCGATAGGTCAGCGCCGCGGTTTGCGCCTTGATGGTGATGCCGCGCTCGCGTTCGAGGTCCATCGAGTCGAGCACCTGGGCTTCCATCTCGCGGTCAGACAGACCGCCGCAAAGCTGAATGATGCGATCGGCGAGCGTCGACTTGCCATGGTCGATGTGCGCAATGATCGAGAAATTACGAATATGATCCATTCAGTGCCGATCAAGCAAAAAAGGCGCGCTCGGACAATAGCGGAGCACGCCTTGTAAGTAGGTGAAAAACTTATCTATTTTAGCCGAAAAGGCCGGCGGCCGGCGTATCTTGAGAGGTTCGGACGGCAGCCGGGCCGGCGAAGGACGAGTAACGTAAGGCTGGCGGCACGCCCGCTAAGCGCTTTAAAGATTTTTGCAAAGCCTGACTGGTTTCAGGATGCCTCTTCCTGAACACCGGCGACACCGGCGGCGCGGGCCGCCAGTGCGGCGCGCACGCGCGATTCCTGCAGATAGTAGTGGCAGAGTTCAACACCGTCGCACAACAAAACCGGCACCCTTTCGTTGTAGCGCGCTTCCAGCACGGGATCGCTGTCTACGTCGATCACTTGCACTTGCGCACCGAACTCGGCCAGCAATGGCTCGAGCGCGGCGCGCATATCGTCGCACAGATGGCACCACGCGCGTCCATACAGCGTGAGCGGTGCCAGTTCCATCATTTCTGTACGCTGCGCGGACGAATCGGCACGAACTGCGTGTTCTCGCCCCGGCGCACCAGCAGCGCGACCATCTTCTGCGAGTCCAGATGAGCAGTCACTTCGTCGAACTGCTTGGCGCTCGTAATATCGGTATCGCCCACGCGCAGGACGATGTCGCCCTTCTGCAGGCCAACTCGCGCCGCCGGGCCGTCCACCGCGTCGATCTGCACGCCATTGCGCAACTTCAGCGCGCGCAACTGATCAGCCGGGATATCGCTGACGGCAAGGCCGAGCGCGTTCGTGGCGCGCTGCTTCGGCGGCTGCGGCTTTTTCTGGTCGCCCTTTGAAGTCTTGTCCGGCTGCATCTCGGCGATCGTGACCGGCAGATCGCGCGTCTGGCCCTTGCGCCAGACGGTGATGGTCGCCTTCGTGCCCGGCTTTGTGTCGCCGACCATGCGCGGCAGGTCTGTCGCCGTGTCCACGGAATGGCCGTTGAACTTCAGGATGATGTCGCCCGGCTGCACGCCGGCCTTGTCCGCCGGGCCGCCCGGCTCGACGCTGCTGACAAGCGCGCCCTGCGCCTTCGGCAGACCGAGCGAGTCCGCAACGTCTTTCGTCACCTCGCCGATTGCCACGGCGATCCGGCCGCGCACCACCTTGCCGGACGCCTTCAACTGGTCGGCCACGCGCATTGCCTCGTCGATCGGAATCGCGAACGAGATGCCCATGAAACCGCCGGTGCGGCTGTAGATCTGCGAGTTGATGCCGATCACTTCGCCCTGCATGTTGATGAGCGGCCCGCCCGAATTGCCGGGATTGACGGCCACGTCGGTCTGGATAAACGGCAGATAGTCGCCGGTGTCGCGCCCCTTGGCACTCACAATGCCGGCTGTCACCGTGTTTTCGAGGCCGAACGGCGAGCCGATTGCGACGACCCACTCGCCCACGCGAACCTTGTTCGAGTCGCCGATCGTGATGGTCGGCAGGTTGGCGGCGCTGATCTTCACGACAGCGACGTCGGTGCGCTCGTCCACGCCGATGAGCTTTGCCTTGAATTCGCGCTTGTCGGTCAGCGTGACATAGATGGTGTCCGCGTCGTCGATGACGTGCGCGTTCGTCATCACATAGCCGTCAGCCGACAGGATGAAGCCCGAGCCGACGCCGCTGTTCTGTTCGAGGTCGTTGCTGTCCGGCGTGTCCTGGCTACCGCCACTACCACCACTACCGCCATTGCCGCCGTTGTTGCCGCCGCGTGGCATACCGGGCGATTGTGGCGATTGCGGCGACTGCGGCATCGGAATGCCGAAAAAGCGCCGGAAAAATTCGGACATATCGCCGTCGTCCATGCCGGGCGGCAGTGCGCCACGCGGGCCGCCGCTCGTCACGCGGGTGGTCGTGCGAATGTTGACGACCGCCGGTCCAACCTTGTCGACGAGGTCGGTAAAGTCGGGCAGATTGGCTGCGGAGGCCGCCGACGCCGTGTGCGGTGCGAACGGCAAACATGCCGCCACCACCGCGGCGGCGAAGAATTTGCGCAGCGAGAAAGTCGTCATAGTGTGGAAGCCGAGGGATTCAGGATTCGGAGAATTACTTCGGAGCCTTGTATTCTATGGCAGACGCGAATTGCTGCAACGTGGCCTGAGGCACTTCGCCGAGCAGGGTAATCCAGAAGTCACCGCGCCGCTTGACCAGCACGTGTGTCGCGCCGCTGCTGCCCGCGCCTTCCTTTCGCGTATTGTTCTCAACCGGCTCGATGAACACGGAGACCGCGGCGAGACCGTCCGAGAACACCGCCTGATCTACCGGAATAGTAGGCTGACCTGCTTCGCGCGCCGCCATGGGACGGCGCAGTTCGCGGATCTTGCGAAAGCCCGGCACCGTTGCGCCGAACTGCCAGCCTTGCGCAGCGATGTCGACCGGCTCGATGGGCGGACGCACTACCGTCCAGCCGGCGGTATTGCGCATTCCGTTGACGATGCCCGCCTTGTCGACCGGCACGCCAATCCGAATTTGCGAAAACGACAGTTGTTCGAGCACCTGACCGTTCGGGTCGAGCGTTTGCACGCGCAGCAGCAGACCGGTTTTTTTGTCGGCCCACAGTTTGTAAGCAAAACGGTAAGCGTCTTTCGGGTCGAGCTCGATTACCTGGCTTTCGATGCCAGCCACACGGTCGTCACCCAGTACCTTGGGTTCATACACGGACAGAACCTGTTCGCCGCTTACAGCAAGCAACGCGGGAAACGAGTCTTTGTTCTGGCGCTTTTCCACCACGCACAGATGACGTTCCGGCACGAACGTGTAGAGCTCGTCGTTATGACGCAGCATTTTGCGCGGCTTGCCGTCCAGGCTTTCCAACTGCTCGAATTCGCCGTCGCCGCGCGTCGCGTAATGCGCGATTCGCGAGGTCTGAACGAAATTGCCCCGCTGATAGACGAATGCGCCTTCATAGTTCTGCTGCTGCGCGGCCTGATGAATGCGATCGAGCAGATCGGCGGCCGTGCGGCGCGCGACGAGCGGATCGTCGGTTTGTGCAAAGACCCGCGGCGTAGCGGACAACAATACGGCTGCACAGAACAGAAATGCTGGCAGCCGCCCCCAGATAGTCGTTTTATTGAACCGCGGAGTCTGCATCAAACTATTGGCCTTGCGTTGAAACGGCGGCAGCCCGGATGAGCGGCATGGAACCCGGCAGGACCGGTTGCTGCGCGAATTGCTGGTGTGCTTCCAGATACTGGTCGAGGCTCGCGTCGCGAATGATGTTGGCGTCTTGAGCGACCGGCATGACGTTGGCAGCGGGCACGGATGCCATCGCCACCTTTTGCAGCGCGTCGCCATGCGAAGACACGGAGGCGACCTGCGTTGCACCCGGGCCGCCCGGCACGCCTTGTAGTTGCGGCACGACGATCCACGTGAGGGTGGCAGCCGCCGCAGCCACGGCAAAGGCCGGCACGGCCCGGCGGCGCAGCGCGAGCAGACGGCGCGTGATGGGCAGCGAGGCCGGCCGCGAACCAGACTGCAAAGCCGGCGCGAGCAGATGCGGCTCGCTTTCGAGGCGCGCTGCAAAGCCGCCGAGAAAAGCATTGCTCGTTGCGGCACTGATTGCGAGATCGTCCGAACGCAATGCGTCGCCAATCAGGTGATAGCTGGACCACGCGGCGCGATCTTCGCCGTCCAGCTCGGACACAAACTTGTCCAGATTCAGATGCTCTTCGCCGAACAGCTCACCGTCGACAAAAGCGGACAGACGCTCGCCGCGCGAACTGGCTTGCGATTGCATCGAGACCGACCCCATGATGCTCCCCATCTTACGAAAATCCCGTAGTGACACCACTAATCCAGATATTGCACCCGCGCCCCGGTCGGCGCGCCGGGTTTACCAGCGCTTGCCTTCAGGTGTGTCAAGCAACGGACGCAATTTTGCCGCAATGGCTTCGCGAGCGCGGAAAATTCGCGATCTGACGGTGCCAATCGGGCAGCTCATCATTTCTGCGATTTCCTCGTAGCTCAGACCTTCAATTTCACGAAGAGTAATGGCGGTACGCAGCTCTTCCGGTAAAACCGCCATCGCAGCATTGACCGTCTCGGCGATCTGCTTGCTCATCAACATCGACTCAGGCGTGTTGATATCCCTTAGTTGGTCGGCGTCCGAGAAAGTTTCAGCTTCTTCAGCATCTGCTTCCGTCGATGTCGGCGCTCGCCGGCCCTGGGTCGCAAGGTAGTTCTTCGCCGTGTTGACCGCAATCCGGTACAACCACGTATAAAACGCGGATTCGCCGCGAAATTGCGGCAACGCGCGGTAAGCCTTGATGAAAGCGTCTTGCGCAACGTCTTCCACCTCGGCGGGGTCGCGCACGAGGCGCGAGATCAGCCGGAGAATCTTGCGGTGGTATTTGGAGACCAGAAGCTCGAACGCGGCCTTGTCGCCCTTCTGGACGCGCTCGACCAGCACCTGATCAATTTCTTTTTCGCTCACCTGATAAATCCGTTAACTTAAGGGCGCATGACGGGGGCACCATTGTAGCGTCCCGCTCGACGGGGGCACGTTACGCAGCACATGACGCCCGGTAACAGCGGTTACAGTCGTTACAGTCACGCGCCGGCGCGTCGCCGGGCGCGCACCGCCAGCTCGCGAAAGACAGCCGGCGGGACGGTGTCGGCGGGAACGAGCAGCGTGTGCGAGCGCCCCTCTTCCGGTTTCAGCACGAGCACCAGCAGACGGTCACCCCAATGGGCGCAGCCCGCTATGCGACCTTGTGCGAGCAGAATACCGGCCCGCCCCCACGCAGCGAGGCTCTCTCGGCCCAGTGTCAGCGCGACCGGCTGCGCCCGGTCGTATCGCACCGAGCCAAGCGCGAGAAGCGCGAACGCAGCAAGCGCCAACGGAAGCGCTTGCCAGGCGCCCAGCCACGACGACAGACAGCCATAAACCGCCGCCGATGCCGTCGCGATGAAAACAGCTGACGCAGCGCGCATCGCGAAAGAGCGCCGCAGCGCGATTCGCTGCGGCGCTCTTTCGGACAGGACCGTTTCAGGGGAAGGCGCCAGTGCAACCGGCGCCGACGGCTGGCGCGTCACCCGGTTGCGAGCCTCAGGCGCGCTTGAAAACCAGCGTGCCGTTCGTGCCGCCGAACCCGAACGAGTTCTTCAGCGCGACGTCGATCTTCATCTCCCGCGCAGTGTTGGCGCAGTAGTCCAGGTCGCACTCGGGGTCCTGGTTGAAGATATTGATCGTCGGCGGCGACACCTGGTGATGCACCGCAAGCACCGTGAACACCGACTCCAGACCGCCGGCGCCGCCGAGCAGGTGACCGGTCATCGACTTCGTCGAATTCACGACGATGTTTCTGGCGTGGTCGCCGAACGCGCGCTTGATGCCGGTCGTTTCGGCCAGATCGCCGAGCGGCGTGGACGTGCCGTGCGCATTCAGATAATTCACCTGATCGGCATTGACGCCCGCGTTCTTCAAGGCCGCGAGCATGCAGCGGCGCGCACCGTCGCCGTCTTCGAGCGGTGCAGTCATGTGATAAGCGTCGCCGCTCATCCCGTAGCCGCCCACTTCAGCGTAGATCTTCGCGCCACGCGCCTTGGCGTGCTCGTACTCTTCGAGCACCATGACGCCCGCGCCCTCGCCCAGCACGAAACCGTCGCGGTCCTTGTCCCACGGGCGGCTTGCCGTAGCCGGGTCATCGTTGCGTTGCGACAGCGCGCGCGCCGCCGCGAAACCGCCGATGCCGAGCGGCGACACCGTCGACTCCGCACCGCCTGCGATCATGACGTCCGCGTCGCCGTATTCGATCAGGCGCGACGCCTCACCGATACAGTGCAGGCCCGTGGTACATGCGGTGACGATGGCGAGATTCGGACCCTTGATCCCGAACTTGATCGACAGGTGACCCGAGATCATGTTGATGATCGACGCGGGCACGAAGAACGGCGAAATGCGGCGCGGGCCGCGGTTGAGCAACTCGGTTTGCGTGACTTCGATCATCGGCAGACCGCCGATACCCGAACCGACCACGACGCCGATACGCTCCGAATTCTCGTCGGTGACTGTAAGGCCGCTGTCCTGCATCGCCTGGATGCCTGCAGCAACGCCGTAATGGATGAACGTATCCATGTGGCGTGCTTCCTTACCGGGGATGTAGTCCTCGATATTGAAGCCCTTCACCTCGCCGGCAAAACGAGTCGAGAAGTTCGACGCGTCGAACTTCGTGATATTGGCAATACCCGACTTGCCGGCGACCAGATTGGCCCAGCCGTCGGCAACATTATTGCCAACAGGCGAAATCAGCCCCAGGCCTGTAACAACAACACGACGGCGGCTCACGGTAACCCCTTTTTCATAGATGACAAAAGCAAAAGCCACAGCGGCCACAGGAACCTGCCCTGTGCGCCCTGTGGCTGTTAAGTCGGCAATCGCGCGGAAACTTGCGCTGTCAACATCGCTGGCTCCTGCATGACAACTCTTGCAGCAAGCGGCGCGGCAAGAAACGCCAGCCCCGATGGCGTCGACAACCGACGCGGCAGGGCGTCGTACGACGCAAACGCACAAATGCAGGTGCGAATGACCTTAGGCCTTGACGTTTGCGCGAGCGTAGTCGATCGCTTGCTGAACGGTGGTGATCTTCTCGGCTTCTTCATCCGGAATTTCCATGCCGAATTCGTCTTCGAGGGCCATCACGAGTTCAACCGTGTCCAGCGAGTCGGCGCCGAGGTCGTTCACGAACGAAGCTTCGTTCTTGATTTCAGCTTCGGCCACGCCCAGTTGTTCTGCGACGATCTTCTTGACGCGCTGTTCGATATTGTCCATTACCCCTCCAAGGGAAAAGAAGTTCAAAAATACAGTGCGCGCATTTTATCAGGTTTGACCCAGCAAAAAAGCGGCGCATCAGGTTGCTGTCAAGGCATGCGCCCGACGCATTCGAGAAACGCATCAAGGCGCGGATAGTAACCGAATTTGGTTACGACATGTACATTCCGCCGTTCACATGCATGGTCGTGCCGGTGATGTAACCGGCTTGCGGCGACGCGAGGAAAGCGACAGCGTGTGCGATGTCTTCCGGACTGCCGAGACGGCCCAGCGGAATCTGCGTTTTGAGCGTGGTTTGCTGCTCTTCCGGAAGAGTGCGCGTCATGTCGGTGTCGATGAAGCCAGGCGCCACGCAATTCACCGTAATGCCGCGGCTGCCGATTTCGCGTGCAAGCGCACGCGTCATACCGGCCACGCCCGCCTTCGCCGCCGCGTAGTTGACCTGCCCCGGATTGCCCGCGGAACCGACCACCGAGGTGATGTTGATGATGCGCCCGCCCTTCGCCTTCATCATCGGGCGCAGCACCGCACGCGACAGACGGAACACCGACTTCAGGTTGGTGTCGATCACCGCGTCCCAGTCGTCGTCCTTCATGCGCATGGCCAGTTGATCCTGCGTGATGCCGGCGTTGTTCACGAGCACATGCAGCGCGCCGAATTCTTTCACCGTGCCGTCGATCAGCGCTTCCGCAGCCGCCGCATCGTTCACGTCGAGCACCGCGCCGCGGCCGCTCACGCCTGCCGCATTGAACGCTTCGCTAATGGCCGCTGCGCCGCTTTCGCTCGTCGCCGTGCCGATCACGGTGGCGCCCTGGCGCGCGAGTTCCATGGCAATGGCGCGGCCAATGCCGCGCGAGGCGCCCGTTACGATTGCGATCTGCTTGTCGAGATTCTTTTCCATCTGTCGATCCGAATGCCCTTCGGAGGGCTGATTGATTGCCGATGCTGGTACCGCGTCTGCGCTGTCGCAGTCAGCTCGCCGTGACGAGCTTGAGGGTTTCTTCGAGCGAGGCCGGATCGAAGACGGACGCGCCGGTCAGATTGCCGTCGATGCGCTTGGTGAGGCCCGCAAGGACCTTGCCCGGCCCGCATTCGACCACATGCGTGACGCCCTGCGCCGCCATGGCCTCGACGCTCTCGACCCAACGCACCGCGCCTGCCGCCTGGCGCACCAGCGCGTCTTTGATTTGCGCGGGCTCGTTAACGATGGCCACGTCGACATTGTTAATGACGGGGATGGACGGCACCTGAACGTTGACGCTCGCCAGGTATTCGCGCAATTGATCCGACGCCGGCTTGAGCAGCGACGAGTGGAACGGCGCCGACACCGGCAGCGGCAGCGCGCGTTTGGCGCCCTTCGCCTTCGCGACTTCGCAGGCCTTCTCGACAGCGGCCTTGTGGCCCGCGATCACGACTTGCGACGGCGCATTGAAATTGACCGCTTCGACAACAACGCCCGCCGCCGACGCCTCTGCGCACACCGCGCGCACTGTGTCGTCGTCCAGACCGAGAATTGCCGCCATGCCGCCTTCGCCGACCGGCACCGCCGTTTGCATGGCCTGCGCGCGAAAGCGCACGAGCGGCACGGCGTCGCGAAACGCGATTGCGCCGGCCGCGACCAGCGCCGTGTATTCGCCGAGGCTATGGCCCGCGACGATGGCCGGCGTCGGGCCGCCTGCCTGCTGCCACGCACGGTAGATCGCGTAGGCGGCCGTCAGCATGACCGGCTGGGTGTTGGTGGTGAGATTCAGATCTTCGGCGGGACCTTCGGCGATCAGCTTGCCGAGGTCCTGATTGAGCGCGTCGGACGCTTCCTGAACCGTCTCGCGCACAATCGCCTGATCGGCGAAAGCGTTGAGCATGCCGACGGATTGCGAACCCTGTCCAGGAAAAACGAACGCAAATTTCATATCGTCCCCAAAGTCGATTTAGTCAGATGTAGGCGCGCGGCTCTCGAGCACGCGGCGCGGGGCGCCTCGAACGGCGCCGCCAGAAGTCAGCCGGCGATCAATAACGGATGACCGACGCGCCCCACGTGAAGCCGCCGCCGACGCCTTCGATCAGCACGTTCTGGCCGCGCTTGATGCGGCCGTCGCGCACCGCGACGTCGAGTGCGAGTGGAATGGACGCAGCCGACGTGTTGCCGTGCTCGCCCACCGTGACGACCATGCGCTCCTGCGGCAAGCCGAGCTTGCGGCAGGTGCTTTGCATGATGCGGATATTGGCCTGGTGCGGAATCAGCCAGTCGATCTGATCGGCCGACAGGTTCGCTTTCTCGAGCGCCTCCACCGCGACCTTCTCAAGCACGTTGACGGCCAGCTTGAACACCGCTTGCCCGTCCATGTGCAGGAACGCGCTGCCCGCCACGACGCCGCCGTTCACGTTACCCGGCGTGCAGAGAATGCCCGAATGACTGCCGTCCGCGTGCAGTGCGCTCGAGAGCACGCCCGGTTCCGCCGACGCCTGCAGGATCACCGCACCCGCGCCGTCGCCGAACAGCACGCAGGTGGTGCGGTCGTTGAAATCGAGAATGCGCGAGAACGTCTCCGCGCCGACCACGAGCGCCGTGCGATGCTGGCCGCTGCGAATCAGGCTGTCTGCGAGGGAAACGGCATAGGCAAAGCCGGAGCACACGGCCTGCACGTCGAATGCGGCGCCGTGATTCTTGATGCCCAGCTTGTTCTGCAGCAGGCACGCCGTGCTCGGAAACACGAAGTCCGGCGTGGAAGTGGCGACAATGATCAGGTCGATGGCTTGCGGGTCGATGTCCGCCGCCTCGATGGCGCGCTGGGAGGCAATCTGCGCGAGGTCGCTCGTCGTGACGTCCGGGTCGGCGAAGTGACGCGCGTGGATGCCCGTACGGGCCACGATCCATTCGTCGCTCGTCTCGACGCCCTGCTTCGCGAGACGCTCAGCGAGGTCCTGATTGGTGACGCGCGCGGACGGCAGATAGCTGCCGGTGCCGAGGACGCGGGAGTAAATTGTCGATTGAGCCATTATGCCTTCGAGGAGTGCGCAGCGTAGGGCTCGGCCGGCTGGCCTGCGATGGGGCTTGCGTGACCCGCACCGCTTGCGTCGCGCGCCGCCTGTTCAAGAGAACCCGCGTTCTCTTCCATCGCTTGCGCAAGGCGCTCCAGCACGCCGTTTTTGACGGCATCATACCCGCGTTTGATAGCCCACTCAAACGCATAGGCGTCCGCGGAACCGTGGCTTTTGATCACCAGTCCGCGCAGACCCAGCAGCGCGGCACCATTGTATTGCCGATGATCGACGCGCTTCTTGAAGCGCATCAATACCGGCAGCGCTAGCACCGCCATCACCTTCGTGAGCCACGAACGGCCGAACTCTTCCTTGATGATGTTCGAGAGCATCTGCGCGAGGCCTTCGGAGGTCTTCAACGCTACATTGCCGACGAAACCGTCGCACACGATCACGTCGACCGTGCCCTTGAAGATGTCGTTGCCTTCCACGTTGCCGTGAAAGTTGAGCGTACTCGCACGCAGCAGTTCTCCGGCACGTTTGATCGTGTCGTTGCCCTTGATGACTTCTTCGCCGATGTTGAGCAGGCCGATGGTGGGCCGCTCTTTACCCTCGAGCGCGGACACGAGCGCGTGCCCCATCTCCGCGAATTGCAGCAGATGCTGCGGTTCGCAGTCGACGTTGGCGCCCAGGTCGAGCATCATCGTGTAGCCGTTGGGATTGGGCAAGGCGGAGGCAATCGCCGGGCGCTCGATCCCCGCCAGCGTTTTGAGCACGTAGCGTGACACAGCCATCAGCGCGCCGGTATTGCCAGCGGAGATGCAGGCTTGTGCCTCGCCTTCCTTGACGCGATTGAGCGCCACGCGCATGGATGAATCTTTTTTCTTGCGCAGCGCGACTTCGACCGGATCGTCCATGGCGACGATCTCGGAAGCGGGTACGACTGTCAACGCCGACAGGTCCTGAGCCTTCAACTTCTTCAGCTGCGCACGAATCGCACTTTCAATGCCGACGAGCAGCAAGTGCGCGTCGGGATGCGAGCGAACGAAGTTGACGGCAGCGGGAACGGTCACGGACGGGCCGTGGTCGCCTCCCATGCAATCTATCGTGAGCTTTACTGTCATGGAGTGCGGCGAATTTCAGGCGCTCTGCAGGGGACTGCGGCAAGCGCTGAAGCTGCAACTGCGATCGACACAAAAAAGCGGCAATTCAATGCCGCCTTTTTGTCGAGCCGGGAAAATGCCAAGCGAGTGTCAAGCGAGCTGATCGCCACGCGAAACGCCGGTTGGCGCAACGCAGTGAAACGATTAGTCGTTCTTCGTCTTGACGACTTTCTTGCCGCGATAGTAGCCGTTCGGGCTGACGTGGTGACGCAGATGCACTTCGCCCGTGCTCGGTTCCACGGCCAGCGGCGCTGCCGTCAGGAAATCGTGCGAACGGTGCATGCCGCGCTTCGACGGCGACTTCTTATTTTGTTGAACTGCCATGACTAACTCCTAAAAATTTTCCGAATTCTAACACAGCCCGACGCGGTGTCCGCCACTGGCCGAATGGCCAATGCGCCCGCCTCGCGCTCCCATGCAACTGTTCAGTGCTTCTTGTCGCCCGGCTTGCCGCGCTTGAGAGTTTCGAGCGCCGCAAACGGATTCGGCCGCTCGGGCTCGACGCCTTCACCGGCCCCGTCGGCTTCGTCCAGCGCAGCTTCGTCGAACTCGCCTTCGGTACCGGCCACACCAGAGACGAGACTCTCGTGCACTTCGGGACACACCTCATGCTTGGGCACGAGTGGCAACGAAAGCAGCAACTCTTCCTCGATCAGGTCGATGAGATCGAACTGGCGCGAGCCCACGATCACTTCGACTTCATCCTCGTCGAGCGGAAACTCTTCGGCTTCCGCCTCCGTGTTGACGATCCGGTAGATCGCGTCGACATTGAACGCCTGCGAGTACGGTGTCATGCACCGCTGACATTCGAGCCATGCAGCGCCGTGAATCGCCATCCTCAAATAAGGCTGGGGACCCTCGGTGCCGTCGTCCTGCAATTCCGGCTGCGTCGCCCCTTCGGCCTGCCAGGTGAACGCAGTGTCGCGGTCTGGCGCTTCTGCCGGGACTTCGTTTAACATGCGCGGCAGTTGCGAGACGCGCACGACACCCGCGGCCTGCCGGCCGCTCCGCGCAAATTCGAACAGATCGAGTTCGTGCGGGTCGGACAGACCTGCAGGTTTGCCAGGATGTTGAGTCATGTGCGCTCCTGCGTCGGCAAGAATTCGCCGTTAGATCACGGGATAAACCAGTTTGCGAGAAAGCCCGCGTACCTTCGGTGATGCGCCTGTGGCCGCTTGTATTTTTTGTTGCTGCCGTCCATGCTGCCACTGCTACCGCTGTTGCAACAGACACTATAAGACGCTGCGAGCCACTACCGCTGCGGATCACACCGAAGCCCGCCTGACGCAAGCATACCGATGAAAAGCCCAAAATCATATCCGTTTTGTCTTTTCGAGTCAAACACTTAAGCCCGTACCGGCGCGACCTGCGCGCGAGCCGCGTACACCGCCCCTCCAGCCGTTGATCGACTATGTCAGATTCCCTGAAAAGCCCGCCGCGCCTCATTCTGGCGTCGAGTTCGCCGTATCGCCGCGAATTGCTCGAACGCCTGCGCATTCCTTTCGACGTGGCCGTGCCCGCGATCGACGAAACCCCGCATGCCGGCGAAACGCCGCAAGCCACTGCATTGCGGCTCGCGGAGGCAAAGGCGCGTGCGGTGGCGGTCGCGCTTGCGGCGAATGACGCCGCACTCGTGATCGGCTCCGACCAGGTGGCCACTTATGACGGCTTGCAGATCGGCAAACCCGGCACTCACGACAAGGCACTTGCGCAATTGCAGGCGATGCGGGGACGCGAGGTGCTGTTCCATAGTGCGCTATGCCTGCTCGACAGCCGCTCGGGCGTGGCCCAGAGCGCCGACGTCATCACGCGCGTGCGCTTTCGCGACCTTCCGGACGCAATGCTGCAAGCATATCTGCTCGCCGAAACACCGTACGACGTCGCCGGCAGCGCGAAATCCGAGGGACTCGGCATTGCGCTGCTCGAGGCAATCCATTCTGACGATCCGACCGCTCTCGTCGGCCTGCCGCTGATCGCGCTATCCGGCATGCTGTTGACGGCGGGTTACCCGCTATTGGGGGCAAAATGAGCGGCACGCTGTATCTGATCCCCAATACTCTCGGCGAGGGCGACGCCGATGCGCTCGACGCCGTGCTCCCCGCGCCGGTACGCGCCCGCGCCGCAACGCTTCAGTATTACATTGGCGAAAACGCCAAAACCACGCGCGCATTCCTGAAGAAAGTCGGCACCGAACGGCCGATTCAGGAAATCGAGATCCGCGAATTGAACGTCAACACGCCCGCGGGCGAGATCGACAAGCTGCTGGCGCCGGTCCTCGCCGGTACTGACGCGGGGCTGGTCTCGGAGGCCGGCTGTCCAGCAGTCGCCGATCCTGGCGCGCTGCTGGTGCGCCGGGCACATGAGCGCGGCGTCAAGGTCGTGCCGTTCGTCGGACCGAGCTCCATCTTGCTCGCGCTCATGGCTTCGGGGCTGAATGGACAAAGTTTTGCGTTCCACGGCTACCTGCCGGTCGATGCGGCCGAGAGAGCCAAGCGTCTACGCGATCTCGAAACGCAATCGCGCAAGGGCAAGCAGACGCAGATTTTTATCGAGACGCCGTACCGCAACCGGGCGCTGCTGGACACCTTGCTGGGCAGCTGCGCCCCTTCGACACTCGTTTGTGTTGCCGCGGATCTGACGCTGGACACTGAGACGATCCGCAGTCACACGGTAGCGGACTGGAAGAAGAAACCGGCGGTCGACCTCCACAAACGGCCGGCGATTTTTCTGATCCTCGCGGCGTAACGCCGAGGCATCACCGCAAGTTCAGCTTTCCGCCCAGCGCCATCGCATGCACGGCGCCGCTACCCACAGCGGCGCCGAACTTGCGCGCGACGCGGTCTGTAATGCTCTCTTTGACCGTGTAGTCGACGATCTCCGGCGCCTTGATGAGTTCTCGCGCGACATAGTTGGCATCGCCAAAACCGTCTGCGAGGCCCAGTTCGACACTTTTTTCGCCGGTCCAGAAAAGCCCCGAGAACATGTCCGGCGTCTCGTGCAGGCGCTTGCCGCGCCCCTGGCGGACCGCCTCGATGAACTGCGCGTGGATCTGGTCGAGCATATCCTGCGCGTGCTGGTCCATCTTCGGCGTTTCAGGAGAAAACGGGTCGTAAAATCCCTTGTTCTCGCCCGAAGTATGCAGCCGGCGCTGAATGCCGAGCTTGTCCATGAGGCCGGTGAAACCGAAGCTATCCATCAGCACGCCGATCGAGCCTACGATGCTCGCCTTGTCCACATAGATCTTGTCGCCGGCCGCCGCCGCGTAGTAACCACCGGACGCGCACATGTCGCCGACCACCACGTAGAGCGGAATTGACGGATGTTTGGCACGCAAACGCCGCATTTCGTCGTAGATGATGCCGGCCTGCACGGGGCTTCCACCGGGGCTGTTGCATCGCAGAATCACCCCGGCCGTGCCGGCGTCGTCAAACGCGCTCTCCAGTGCCGCGGCCACATCTTCGGCGTTCGCGCGCGTATCAGCGGATATCTCGCCGTCAAGCGCGATCAACGCAGTATGGCGGCCGGACGCCGCCAGCTTGTCGCCGGAAAAATCGAACACAGCCCAGATCACGAAACCCAGCACGGCGAGAAACAGCAGCCGGAAGAAGATCTTCCAACGCCGCGCGGCGCGCTGTTCGTTAATCGCAGCAAGCGCGATGCGCTCGAGCGCCGCGCGCTCCCAGCCCGGCTCGTCGGCGGAAGCACGGCTACGCTCGCCGAGCGGCGGTTCTTTGGTTTCAGGCGTCAAATTGTCGGACATGCGCGCTTTTGGGAGAGATCGAAAAAGGGAGCCAGGCGGGGCGGACCAGCATTAGGGCGTGGCGGGCTGCAATTCGCCGTCAGGGAGCCAGAAAACGGCCCGGCCTTCGGGTGTTTCCCGCTCGTCGACCTGCAGAGCGCGCAACCGCGCCCCGCGGCAAGGACCGCCTACGCATTTGCCCGTATCCGGCGCGTAAATCGCGCCGTGGGTGGCGCACATCAAGTATAAACCGGACGATTCGAAGAACTGACCCTCGGCCCAGTCCAGTTCCATCGGCACGTGAGCGCAGCGGTTCAGGTAACCGTACGCGCGCCCGTCGTAGCGAACGAAAAACACCACGACCTCTTGCGCGCCGATTTTCGCGGCGCGCCGAATGCCTCGCCCGCCGTCGAGCAGTTCGTCCGACGCGCACACGCGCACGGCCTGCGCTGCAGACTCCGCTGCGCGCCCGCCAGCCTCTTGCGTGGAGCTCATGCGTTGTCCCTCAACCAGCCTGACAGGGCTCCGACGCTCGAAGCCACATATTTTGGCGATAGTGCGCTGAGCGAGTCGGCGGGATGAGCGCCGTATGTCACGCCGATACCCGCGACGCCCGCGTTGATCGCCATCTGCAGATCGTGCGTCGTGTCGCCCACCATGACCGTGCGCACCGGATCCTGCCCGAGTTCGCGCGTCAATTCGTGCAACATGGCCGGATGCGGCTTCGAAAACGTTTCGTCGGCGCAGCGCGTGCCATCGAAGAGGCTGGTGAGCCGCACCTGATCGAGCGCGCGGTTGAGCCCGACGCGGCTCTTGCCCGTGGCCACGGCGAGCAGATAGCCAAGATCGCGCAATTCCTGCAGCATCTCGCGCACGCCTGCAAACAGCTCCGTGGTCTGGTCCTTTACCAGATAGTGGAACCGGTAGCGCTCCGCGAGCCGCGGGTAGTCGGCCGGATCGAGCGTGGGCGCCGCGATTTGCAGCGCGTCGCGCAAGCCGAGGCCGATCACGTAGCTGGCCGCTTCGTCCGCAGGCACCGGCAGACCGAGATCGCGGCACGCGGCCTGGATGCTGCGCGTGATGTGCGCAGTGGAATCCATTAGCGTTCCGTCCCAGTCGAAGACGATCAGATCAAATTGGTCTCTAGCCATGCGGTGCCGTCTCCGGGTGTGACCCATTTCGTAATTCGTTCAGTTGCGCGATGAAGTTGCGGCACTCCGCCGGCAACGGCGCTTCCAGTTGCAGCGGCGCGCCCGATGCCGGATGCGTGAGCTTCAGGCGGTAGGCGTGCAGAAACATGCGCTTGAGGCCGGGCTTGGCGTTTGCACGCGCCAGCGCCTTGTTCAGCGCGAAGTCGCCGTATTTGGCATCGCCGACGATCGGCAGTTCCAGATGCTGCAAATGCACGCGAATCTGATGCGTGCGGCCGGTCTTCAGCTCCGCTTCCAGCAGCGCGTAGTCCGGCCAGCGGTCGATCAGGTTGAACACGGTGTGGGACGCGAGGCCGTCGGCCTGCACGCGTACGCGCCGCTCGCCGTCGGCGGTCAGGTATTTGTGCAGCGGCTCCTTGACGGCGCGCCGGCGTCCCCAGTCGCTCGCCCATTCACCGTGGACGCATGCGTAGTAGCGCTTGTCCATTTTGTTCTCGCGTATCTGGTCGTGCAGATTCACGAGCGCGGAGCGCTTCTTGGCCAGCATCAGAATGCCGGACGTTTCGCGATCCAGCCGATGCACCAGTTCAAGAAATTTAGCCTGCGGCCGCGCCTCGCGCATCTGCTCGATCACGCCGAAAGCCACGCCGCTGCCGCCGTGCACCGCGACGCCAGCCGGTTTGTCGATGACGAGCAGATGTTCGTCTTCGAAAATAATCCTGAACTGCGCGCTGGGCACCGGCGCCTGAGCGGCTGGTTTGTCATGCTTTGCGACGCGGATGGGCGGCACGCGCACCAGGTCGCCGAGCTCGAGCCGGTATTGCGCGTCGATCCGGCCCTTGTTCACGCGGACTTCACCGCTGCGCAGGATGCGGTAGATATGGCTTTTGGGGACGCCTTTACAGACCCGCAACAAAAAGTTGTCGATGCGCTGTCCGGCCGCACTGTCGTCGATCTCGATCACTGACACCTGATCGCTTGCGACCGCACTTGTTACCGATTTCTGGGATATTTTGCCTAACTCTTTCATTCTGAATATAATTTGCCCAGCAGTCTGCGGCGGCCGGCGCAGTGTCCGGAATTCGGGCGGACTGCGCAGGTGCAAGCGTAAATCGTTATTTTACTTGCGCCGGGGTCTGGTTGCTCACCCCGAGAATGAGATGCAACAAGTTGCACGCACGAAGCCAGTGCCCGGCAGGGACGGCGCCCACAGGCGCGTTCGGTCAAGGTCGGCTTCGACGGTAACGGAATTTTGGTCAAAAAGAATTTAACCTCCAGCTTCGGATTGGGCGATTTCCCGCCCTGCTGTACGAAGCTGCAGGTTGCGAAAATACGGCGTGCGCCCATGGCGTTTTGTAGAAAGTACAAGACTTGGCGACGTCAAAATGAGGCGAGACACCCCCAGCAGGAAAAGACGCGCCGCTTGCGCGAACTTCCCGTTGCGGCATGACCGCAGCCTTCGACCCTCCGGTCCCGCGCCCCGTTGGCGCCGGCGAGGAGATTGTGGGCTGATGAAGGTTTGCCGGCAGAACCCGCGGCGTGTCGGGTCGTTATTTGAAGCCGTGTTCGCATGTGCCCTGCGGCATCGCGCCCCGTCGTCTATGGGCCGGGCCCTCCCAGGCAATTCTCCCGCCATTCTTCCCGCTCCAGCGTGCTTGTGAAAACACAATAAGGCGCGGCATGCCGCTGCCCTCCCTCCCGGCCTGACACCCGGGAGAAGGCCGGCCGAGCCGCTCTGGAGCCGTTCAATGAAACGCATGTTGTTCAATGCGACGCAGCAGGAAGAGCTGCGCGTCGCCATCGTCGATGGGCAAAAACTCATCGACATCGACATCGAAACCGCCGGGCGCGAACAGCGCAAAGGCAATATTTACAAGGGCATCATCACCCGCATCGAGCCGTCGCTCGAAGCCTGTTTCGTCAACTACGGCGAAGACCGCCACGGCTTCCTCCCGTTCAAGGAAGTCGCCCGCCAGTACTTCCGCGACGGCGTCGACATGCGCTCCGCGCGCATTCAGGACGCGCTGAAGGAAGGCCAGGAACTGATCGTTCAGGTCGAAAAGGAAGAGCGCGGCAACAAGGGCGCAGCCCTCACCACCTTCATCTCGCTTGCCGGCCGCTATCTCGTTCTGATGCCGAACAACCCGCGCGGTGGCGGCGTGTCGCGCCGGATCGAAGGCGACGACCGTCAGGAACTGCGCGAAACCATGGCGCAGCTGCAGTTGCCCGAGGGCATGAGCATCATCGCGCGCACGGCCGGCATTGGCCGCAGCGCCGAAGAACTGCAGTGGGACCTGAACTACCTGATGCAACTGTGGCGCGCGATCGAAGCCGCGTCGCAAAGCGGGTCGGCCGGCCAGCCGATGCTGATTTATCTCGAATCGAGCCTCGTGATCCGCGCGATTCGCGACTACTTCCAGCCGGACATCGGCGAAATCCTGATCGACACGACCGAAATCCATGACCAGGCACGCGCCTTCATGGACATCGTGATGCCGGACAACGTCAGCAAGGTCAAGCGCTATCACGACGACGTGCCGCTCTTCTCGCGCTTCCAGATCGAGCATCAGATCGAAACGGCGTACTCGCGCACGGTGCCGCTGCCCTCGGGCGGTGCGATCGTGATCGATCACACCGAAGCGCTCGTCGCGATCGACGTCAACTCGGCCCGAGCCACCAAGGGCGCCGACATCGAGGAAACGGCCGCGCGCACCAACCTCGAAGCCGCCGACGAAGTCGCCCGCCAGTTGCGCCTGCGCGACCTGGGCGGCCTGATCGTGATCGACTTCATCGACATGGAGTCGGCGAAAAGCCAGCGCGAAGTCGAGCAGCGCCTGAAAGACGCGCTCAAGCACGACCGCGCTCGCGTGCAGATGGGCAAGATCTCGCGCTTCGGCCTGATGGAACTGTCGCGTCAACGCCTGCGTCCGGCCCTGTCGGAAGGCAGCCATGTGACCTGCCCGCGTTGTAACGGCACGGGCCACATTCGCGATACCGAATCGTCCGCGCTGCAAGTGCTGCGGATCATTCAGGAAGAAGCAATGAAGGAAAACACCGCGGCAATCCATTGCCAGGTGCCGGTCGAGGTGACCGCCTTCCTGCTGAATGAAAAGCGCTCGGAAATCAACAAGATCGAGTCGCGCTTCAAGGTCAACGTTGTGCTGGTGCCGAACAAGCACCTCGATACGCCGCATTACAAGCTGGAGCGTCTGCGTCACGACGACGCCCGCCTCGACGACCCGCGCGCTTCGTGGAAGATGGCCGAAGAAGCGGCACGCGAACTGGAATCGGAAACCGGCTACAGCAAGCGCACCGAGGAAGTGAAGCCAAAGCAGGAAGCGGCGGTCAAGGGCATTACCCCAGAAAAACCGGCGCCGAGCGCACCGGTTCGCCCTGCGGCAGCCCCGGCTCCGGTCGCAGTGGCGCCGGCTACCGGCGGCTTCATCGGCTGGTTGAAGAATCTGTTCGGCATGCAGCCTGCCGCGCCGGCGCCTGCCGCACCGGCTGCACCGGAAAAGCAGGCGCGTCCGCAGCGCGGCGAGCGCACGGAACGTGGTGAACGCACCGGCGAGCGCGGGGGCGAGCGCAACCGCAATCGTCGTGGCGGCACCGGCAGCCGCGATGCGGCAGCACGCGGCGAAGGTGTGAATGGCGGCCGTCAGGGCCAGCAGCCATCGCAGCGTCGCGAGGAACGCGAGCCGCGCGAAAGCCGTGAGGGCCGTGAAGCACGCGAAGGTCGCGAACCGCGTGAGGCCCGCGAAGCCCGTGAAGCGCGCGAGGCTCGCGAACCGCGTGGTGGTCGCGAAGGCCGCGAGGCACGCGAGCCGCGCGAGCCGCGTGAAGCGCGCGAGCGCGACAATCGCGGCGGCGAGCGTGCCGAAACGGCGGAAAGCGCACCGCGTGGCGAACGTCAGGAACGCGGCGAGCGCCGTGAACGCGGCGAGCGCGGCGAGCGTCGCAAGCAGCAGACGGAAACCGCAGATGCGTTGACGCAAGCCGACACGCAAACCGCGGACGAACTGGCGGTGAACCAGACCGCTGCGACCGAAAACGCTGCGCCCGCCGATCAGGAAGCGGTCGCGCGCGAGGGCGAAGAGCGCCGTCGCCGCCGCCGCGGCCGTCGCGGCGGTCGTCGTGAGCGTGAAGAAGACGTGAACGGCAACCTGGCTGCGGACGTCGCCGAAGCGGAAGGCGAAAACGCCGACATCGGCGAAGAAGCGCCCGTGCGTGCCGCCCAACTGCCCGCGGAACCCAAGCCGGAAGCGAACGAAGTCAGCGCAGCCACGGAAGTGGCGCCGGTCGAAGTCGTGGTTGCCGCTGTTGCGACCGAGAAGGCTGTCGTCACGGAATTGCACGCCGCCACCGAAACTCCGGCTCTTGCCGCTGAAAAGGCAGCCAGGACGGAAACCGTCGTGCCGGTCGCCGAAGTGCCGGCGGCTCCGCCTGTTGTCGAACCGGTTGCAGAAGTGCCCGTCGCGCAAGCCGCAACGCCCGTCGAACCTGCACAGACCGCACCAGCGGCTGCTGAAACGGTATCGCTGGTGGCGCCAGTGGTTCGCGAAGAAGCAGCAGCGGCGGCTACGCCGGCCGTCGAGGCGCACGCCGCACCGGCCGCTCAAGCTGCTCAGGTCGAGCCGGCCGCTCCGGCTGAAGCGTTCGCCGTCCCGGCTGCCGAACCTGCGCCGCAGCCGGAAATCGTAGAGCCGAAGCCGGTCGTCGCGGCAGTGGCGCCGGCGGCAGAGTCGGCAGCCGTGGCCGCCGCGTCGCCAGCCGCTGAGGCCCCGCAAGCCCCGCAGCCGGCTGAAGCACCTCAAGCAGCCGAACCGGCCAAGGTGTCGTTCAGTGCCGCAGTTTCGGCTGAAGCATTGAAGCCGGTGCTGGAAAAAGCCGGTCTCGTCTGGGTCAACACGGACGCCAACAAGCTGCGCGCCGCACAGGAAGCCGCCGCCCAAACGGTGAAGCCGCCGCGCGCGGTGCGCGAGCGCAAGCCGTTGCCGCCGGTCGACAGCACGCCGATGCAGCAGGTGGAAACCGGCCGGCACCCGCAGTAACCCTGCGACGCCGCCTGAAAAAGCCCGCCCTCACCGGCGGGCTTTTTTTCGCCCGAACACCGCAGCCCCCCCTACCGCCGCCCTCCCCGTAAACCCCGACAGTGCTTGCCGTCGCCAAGCCACAACAGGCATTTCCGATAGAATGAAGAAATCGCCTTGCCGGTTCGACACAACCAAAGCAATCCATGTCCCGACGCATCATCCCTGTTGCCGATCTTAGCGCGGCGCCGGTCATCTCCGGCCCGCTGCAGACGCCTAGCGGCGTACTGCACGACACGCTCGCGCGCCCGCTCAGCGACCTGCGCATTTCGGTGACGGACCGCTGCAATTTCCGTTGCGTCTACTGCATGCCGCGCGCCATTTTCGACAAGGACTACGCGTTCCTGCCGCACAGCGCGCTGCTGAGCTTCGAGGAAATAGAACGGCTCGCCCGGCTCTTCGTCGCGCATGGCGTCGAGAAAATCCGGCTGACGGGCGGCGAACCGCTGCTGCGCAAGAATCTCGAGTTCCTGATCGAGCGGCTCGCGCAGCTCACCACGCCCGCCGGCCGGCCGCTCGACCTGACGCTGACCACCAACGGCTCACTGCTCGCGCGCAAGGCCCGCAGCCTGAAGGACGCCGGGCTCTCGCGCGTCACCGTCAGCCTCGACGCGCTCGACGACACCCTGTTTCGCCGCATGAACGACGCGGACTTCGCGGTCGCCGACGTGCTCGACGGAATCGCCGCCGCGCAGGCTGTGGGCCTCGCGCCGCTCAAGGTCAACATGGTGGTCAAGCGCGGCACGAACGACAGCGAAATCGTGCCCATGGCGCGCCATTTCAAAGGCTCGGGCGCGGTGCTGCGCTTTATCGAATATATGGACGTGGGCACATCCAACGGCTGGAACATGACGGAAGTGCTGCCGTCCGCCGAGGTGGTCGCGCGCATTGCCGAGCATTTTCCGCTGGCGCCCCTCGAAGCGCATAGCGCCGCCGAAACGGCCCAGCGCTGGGGCTACGTAGACGGCAGCGGCGAGATCGGCGTGATCTCGAGCGTGACGCGCGCCTTTTGCGCGAGTTGCACGCGCGCCCGCCTTTCGACCGAGGGCAAGCTGTACCTGTGCCTGTTCGCGTCTGCGGGCCACGACCTGCGCGCGTTGCTGCGCAGTGGGGCGAGCGACGCCGACATCGCGACCGCCGTCGCCGAAATCTGGCAAGGCCGCAGCGACCGCTACTCGCAATTGCGCGGCAGCAACGCGGCAGACGCGGGCGCGCAGGCAGGCCGCCGCGTCGAAATGTCGTATATCGGCGGATAACCGGCAAGCATGCACGCAACCGGGCGACCGACACGCGACCAGCTTACCGGCCTCGTGCTCGCGGGCGGGCGCGGCACCCGCATGGGCGGCGTCGACAAAGGCCTGCAAACGCTGCGTGGCGAACCGCTCGCCGTCCACGTGCTAAGACGCCTTGCGCCGCAAACCGGCGCG
The DNA here is from genome assembly GCF_000472545.1 of Burkholderia sp. WSM2232. Classification (GTDB taxonomy): domain Bacteria; phylum Pseudomonadota; class Gammaproteobacteria; order Burkholderiales; family Burkholderiaceae; genus Paraburkholderia. The sequence continues at coordinate 31,052 of NZ_AWZV01000041.1, forward strand.
CTGCTGATCAGCGCCAACCGTCATCCTGACGTTTACGCGGCACTGGGCGCACCGTTCGGCGCAAAGATCGTCGCCGACACAGTGCCTGAATTCCCCGGCCCGCTGGCCGGTCTGCTCGCCGGTTTGCGCGCGGCCCACAGCGATTACCTGCTGAGCGCGCCGTGCGACACGCCGTGGCTGCCCGCAGATCTGGCTGCGCGCCTTGCGGACGCGCTCGCGGCAAACGGTGCCGACATCGCCACCGTCACGGCCCCGGACGCCGCAGGCAATCTTTCGCTGCATCCTGTATGCGCGCTGCTGCGCACCGGTCTCGCCGACGATCTCGCCGCCTTTCTCGACGCCGGCGAGCGCAAGGTGCGCGCGTGGTACGCGCGCCACAAGACCGTGGAAGTCGCCTTTACCGACGAGCGCGCGTTTTACAATATCAATTCTTTACAAGAACTCGCCGACCTCGAGCATCTTCGGGGTCCCGGCTGAAATCCCGCTCCGCCGCACGGCAAGTGCACTCCGCCACCGGCCGCGACGTCCAGCTTCTTCATGACCACGCATAACGAATTTTCCCGCTGCGTCGCGCAGTACGATCCTCACGCGCTGCCCGTTTCGGCCGCTCAGGCGATCACTCGCGAGTGGGCGGCGCCGGTCACGGCCGTCGAGCGCGTGGCGTTGCGCGATGCATTGGAACGCGTGCTCGCCGCGGACATCGTTTCGCCGATCGACGTGCCGTCGCACGACAACTCCGCGATGGACGGCTATGCGTTCAACAGCGCCGCATTGGCACACGGCACGCCGTCCGTCGAGCTGACGGTGGCGGGCAAGGCGTTAGCCGGCCATCCGTTCGCAGACCACGTGCAAGCCGCACAATGCGTGCGCGTGATGACGGGCGCCTGCATGCCGAGCGGCTGCGACACCGTGGTGCCGCAAGAACTGGTGGAGCGCAGCGCCGATTCCACCTCTATCCGCTTTGCCGCCGACGCCGTAGTGGCCGGTGCCAACCGGCGCCGCGCCGGCGAAGATCTGGCTCGCGGCCATCCGGCGTTGCGCGCCGGCCGCGTGATTCGCGCGTCCGACCTTGGCTTGCTGGCTTCGCTCGGAATCGGCGAGGTCAATGTGCGGCGGCGTGTGCGCGTCGCGTTCTTTTCGACCGGCGACGAATTGCGCTCCCTTGGCGAGCCGCTCGACGCGGGCTGCGTGTACGACAGCAATCGCTATACGCTGTTCGCCATGCTGCGGCGCCTGAATGTGGACACGCTCGACCTTGGCGTGATCCGTGACGAACCCGCCGCGCTCGAGGCCGCCCTGCGCACCGCCGCGGCGAGCGCGGACGTGGTGCTGACCTCGGGCGGCGTCTCCGTTGGCGAAGCGGATTTCACGAGGCAGTTGTTGCAGACATTCGGCGACGTCGCGTTCTGGAGTCTCGCCATGCGCCCGGGCCGCCCGCTTGCGTTTGGCCGCATCTGGTCCGGCGAGCGGCCAGGTCTCGGGCTGCCTGCGTTATTCTTCGGACTGCCGGGCAATCCGGTGGCAGTCATGGTGACGTTCTATCAGATCGTGCGTGACGTGCTGCTGCTCATCTCGGGCGCAACACCGCAGGCGCTGCCGGTGATTCACGCCGCGAGCCAGCGGTCCATCCGCAAACGACCCGGCCGAACCGAGTTTCAGCGCGGCATCGCCACCCAGGACGCCAACGGCGAGTGGCAGGTCATGCCGACAGACTCGCAAAGCTCGGGCGTGCTCAGTTCGATGAGCGAGGCCAACTGTTTCATCGTGCTCGGCCATGAAGAAGGCGACATTGGCGAGGGCGAACGCGTCAGTATCATGTTGTTCCACGGCCTGATCTAGCTGTTTCACAAGTTTTCACGGCGCGGCGCTTCTATCGCGCTCACGCTTTGCACGTTTTGCTTTACCCATTACCACTACGACACGCGGGTTTGACTTACATGAAAAAACAGATCTCGTTCATTGCACCGGGACAAACGGCCAAAGCACTCATCCTCGTCTACCTGACGTTTTCCGTGCCTATCGTGCTGCTGGGCGTGCTGGTGGCGTTTGTGCGCTACGGCTCGGTCGAACTGAGCACTGTGTTCAGCGCACTGCTGTTGAATGCGATTCTCGGCTTTATCCTGCTGTGGATTGCCTGCCATGCATACAACTGGGTCGCATCGCGCTTCGGCGGCATTGAGATTCAGTTGACCGACGCGCCGGAAGAGGCTTGACGCGGCTTCGGTAGCGGACCGTTATTGCTGCGCCGGCGGGCCGGGCCGGCGAGGAGTCGGTGACACGACGCTGACGCCAAGGTTTGCCGCCGACGTTGACACCAAGGTTGACGCCAACGTTCATGTTGGACTTAGCGCCCCGCCTCCGCATGCACGCGCGGCGGCCCGCGTCACTGCTCGTCGGGCTCGATACCCGGCAACACGCCGTCCATTACGCCATTTGCCTCTTCGCCGGGCAGCGCCTCCACTTCGCGCAGCTTGCGGTTCATGACTCGCGTGCGCGTTTCCGCTGCCTCAATGGAGCGGGTGACCGTTTCGAGCTGTGCCTTCGTCTTCGCGAGCACGTCGCCGAATTTGCCGAACTCCGTCTTGACGGCCCCGAGCACCTGCCACACTTCGCTCGAGCGCCGCTCTATTGCAAGCGTGCGGAAACCCATCTGCAAACTGTTGAGCAGCGCGGTGAGCGTAGTCGGCCCGGCAATGGTCACGCGATAATCGCGTTGCAGCAGATCGGAGAGCCCCGGCCGACGCAGCACCTCGGCGTATAGCCCTTCGGTCGGCAGGAACAGCAGCGCAAAGTCGGTGGTGTGCGGCGGCGCCACGTATTTTTCGGCGATGCTGCGCGCCTCGGCGCGAATCCGTGCTTCCAGCGCACGCGAAGCTTCTTCCACCGCTAGCGGATCGGCGCGTTCCTGCGCGTCGATCAGGCGCTCGTAGTCTTCACGCGGGAACTTCGCGTCGACAGGCAGCCACACCGTCCCGCCCGCCTCCGCGCGTCCCGGCAAGCGGATGGCGAACTCCACGCGCTCCGTGCTCTTCGGCACCGTGGCCACGTTCTTCGCATACTGATCCGCCGTGAGCATCTGCTCGAGCAGCGCTTCGAGTTGCACCTCACCCCACGTGCCACGCGTCTTGACGTTCGTCAGCACCTTTTTCAGATCGCCGACGCCGGCCGCGAGCGTCTGCATTTCGCCGAGTCCGCGATGCACCTGCTCGAGCCGGTCGGATACCAGCTTGAACGACTCGCCGAGGCGCTGTTCGAGCGTGGCATGCAGCTTTTCGTCGACGGTGCGCCGCATTTCCTCCAGCTTGCTGGCGTTATTCGACTCGATGTCCTTGAGCCGCTGCTCGATGGTTGCGCGAACTTCAGCAAAGCGCCGGTCGTTCGCCTCGGTGAGTTGCCCGAGTTGCAGGCTGAGCGTGTCGCCGAACTGCTTGAGCGAGCGACCCTGTTCGTCGCGCGCCTGCTGCGCCTGTTGCTGCAGGCTGTGGCGCACTGCGTCGAGCTGTTGCGCAAAGCCGTCGATCTTGCCGGCCTGCACGGTCGTCATGCTGCCAAATTGCGCGGCCAGCGTCTGCTGAAAGTGCGCGAAGCCGCCGCTTTGCTCGGTGCGCGACACGCGCGCCGTCTCGGCAATGTCATTGCGCAACTGCCGCTCAAGACGCTCGTACGCGTGTGCCTGCGCATCGGCTGCCGCGTCGATGCGCTGTGTCAGCAGTTCAAACTGTTCCTGCTCGTCGGCGCGGCCGTGGCCGCGCATCAGCAAGGCCACGGCGAGCACGAGCGCGACCGCCAGCACGGCGACGGCTGCCACCAGAATCATCGTCATGCACGCGCCCGGCCGATGACTTCCGCATTGATCGGATTGGGCGGCTGGCCTGCGCGCGGACCTTCGCCGAGAGCGGCGATCAGGTTGTCGGCGGCAAGATTGGCCATCGCGCGGCGCGTCGCTTCGGTTGCGCTGGCAATATGCGGCGTCAGCACGACATTCGGCACTGTAAGCAGGTCCGGGTTCAGATTCGGTTCGCCCTCGTACACATCGAGCCCGGCCGCGGCGATCTGCCTTGCACGGAGTGCCTCGACGAGCGCGGCGTCGTCGACGATGCCGCCGCGCGCGATATTCGTCAGCGTGGCAGTGGGTTTCATCAGCGCCAGTTCGGCAGCGCCGATCGTGTGATGGTTTTCCTTGGTGTACGGCAGAACGAGCACCACGTGATCAGCACGCCGCAACAGATCCTGCTTCGATACGTATTCGGCGTTCAGTTCGGCCTCGATTTCCGGCGCGACGCGCGAACGGTTGTGATAGAGCACCTGCATGTTGAAGCCACGCGCGCGCCGCGCAAGCGCCTGGCCGATGCGGCCCATGCCGATCACGCCCAATGTCGAGCCGTAGAGGTCGCTGCCGAGAAAGCCGTCGTACGACCATTTCTGCCACTTGCCGGCGCGCAGCCAGTGCTCCGATTCCGCAATGCGCCTCGCTGCGGCCATCATCAGCGCCCAGCCGAAGTCCGCGGTCGATTCGTTCAATACGTCGGGCGTGTTCGTGCCGAGCACGTTTGCCGCGTTGAACGCAGCCATGTCGAAGTTGTTGTAGCCCACCGCCATGTTCGACACCACGCGAAGACGCGGCGCAGCCGCAAGCACATCGGCGCCGATCGGGTCGCCTGCCGTCAGCGCGCCGTCCTTGTCGGCGAGGCGGCGCTTCAACTCCTGCGCGGACAGCACGTCGCCCTGATTCCAGTCGACGTCGAAATACCGTTGAAGCCGTTCGATCACGTCGGGAAAGATCGGACGGGCGACGAGTATCTTCTGCATTGCAATTCTCCGTGTAGCGTGTCGAGTTCGACGGCCTCGGCAGCAAGCTCAGTGTCAGAAAAACAGCCAGCCGGTGACGAGAAAAAGCGGCAACAACACCGCCCCCGACCAGGCCAGATAAGCAAAAAAACTCGGCATGCGCACACCGCGCGACTCCGCGATGGCCTTGACCATGAAGTTCGGCGCATTGCCGATATAACTGTTCGCGCCCATGAACACTGCGCCCGCCGAGATCGCGGCAAGCGTGGTGGCGCCCTTGGTCATGAGCGAGGCGGCGTCGCCGCCGGCAAGGTTGAAGAACACGAGATACGTGGGCGCGTTGTCGAGAAACGAAGATAGCAGGCCCGTTGCCCAGAAGTACATGGCGTTGTGCGGCTGCCCAGCGGAATCGTTGACGAGATGGACCACGCCCGCAAACGCACCGGCCTCCCCCGCGCGCAGCATCATGATCACCGGCGCGATTGTCACGAAGATGCCGGCAAAAAGTTTCGCGACTTCTTCCATTGGCGCCCAGTTGAAGTCATTACCCGCGCGAGCCGCACGCGGAGTCCACGCGAGAGAGAGCAACGTGACGCAGATCAGCGCGACATCACGCACCGCGTTTTGCAAGGCCACGTGGGTGCCGAACACGTCGAAGCTCACGCCGGGCTTCCACAAGCCGCTCATCAGCACGAGGCCGACAACCGCACCGAGCAGAACAAAGTTGATCTTGCCGTCGATACCGAGCGCGGGCGAGTCGGGCGTCGGGTCCAGAAACCGCGCGCGTTCCTCTTCCCGCCGATGGAAATAATATGAATCGAGACAATAGAACGCGATCAGCAGCACGCCGCAAACGAACAACATTGGCAGCGCGAGATGCGTAGTGGTCCAGAAGAAGTCGACGCCCTGCAGAAAGCCGAGGAAGAGCGGCGGGTCGCCCAACGGCGACAGCGAACCGCCGGCATTGGCCACCAGAAAGATGAAGAAGATCACCACGTGCACGACATGCCGGCGATTGTCGTTCGCGCGCAGCAACGGCCGGATCAGCAGCATGGCCGCGCCGGTCGTACCCATTACGCTCGCGAGTAAGGTGCCGAGCGCGAGAATCGATGCGTTCAGGCGCGGCGTGCCGTGCAAATTACCGCGCACGCAGATCCCGCCCGCGACCGTGTAAAGCGCGGTCAGCAGCACGATGAAGGGAACGTATTCTTCGAGCAAGGCATGCATGAGCGTGCCGAACGCGACATTCGGGCCGAAGGCAAAAGCAAACGGCACGAGAAACGCGAGTCCCCACGCCGCTGCGATCTTGCCGAAATGGTGATGCCAGAAAGCCGGCGCAACAAGCGGAAACACTGCGATAGAGAGCAGCACGCCGGCAAACGGCAGTGCCCAAAGCACGGATAGCGAAGCGCCGTTCAGAGTGGCAGCGCAGGCAAGCTGAGGCCAACTCGTCAAGATGAGTACAGCCGCGAGCACCATGCTCGACGGCACGGCACGTCGATTCATATTCTGGAAGTTCCTGTTTTGAATTGCGATAAAAAGCGCGGACCGGCCGGTCCGCTCAGAACCACCCGCCGCGCGGCTCAGGCGCCGAGCACGACGATCACATGCACGCGGTAAGGACCATGCGCGCCCAGCACGATGGTCTGTTCGATATCGCCGGTGCGCGATGGTCCCGATACGAAGTTGACCGCACGCGGAAGCTCGCCCCGCTCCCTGCGGATCAACGCAAATGCTTCTTCATGTCCTGACACGATGCGCGAAGCCGGCACGATTGCAATGTGCGTTTCCGGCAGCAGACCGGCTGATGCGTAGGTCTGCGGCCCGGAGAGCAGCACGAGCGAGCCGGTCTCAGCTGTGGCGCAGAAGCAGCCGGTTAGGCCCACCACGTCGCCGTCGCGCGGCTTGCGAAATTCGACAGTCAGGCCCGCGTCGATCCAGCGCAGATCCTGCAGCGTTTGCCACGCAATGGCTTGCAAAGGCAGCGCGTGTTGAACCAGGTAGCGGTGCGCAGCGGCCGGCACGTCGGCCAGCGACTCGACCGTGTCCACGGTGGTCGCCATTTTTTGCGCTTCTTCAATGAAGCGCGCGGTCAGGTCAAGCGGCATGTCCGGGCGCGGTCCCTGCGGATGGCGCGCAAGGTAGTCCGCCGCAGCCTCGCGCTCGGACGCGGAGGGCTCAGGCTCCCGGCCTTGCGCCGCGCGGATGCGCGCCAGGATGTTGCGGCGGGCAGTCGATGTGTCCATATGCGAAAGTCCTCGAGAGTCCTCGTGTCGACAGCCGTGCGATATGCAAGCCTTGCATGTCGGGGAATTATACCGGCCGCCCTCCGCGCGAACACCCTGGCCGGACGGCATAGGAGCACGTCGCACACGCGAGAGATGCGCTATTGCCTGCGCTATTGCCTGCGCTACTGCCTGCGCTTCGCGTGTGCTCGTCGTGCGTTTTGCGGGGTGCTACTTCGCCGCCTCTTCCTCAGGCTGCGCGATGCCGAACACCTGGCGCAGATAGGCCAGATAAGCTTTGTCCTCGCACATGTTCTTGCCCGGCGAATCCGACAGCTTGGCCACCGGCTGCCCGTTGCAGCGAACCATCTTGATGACGATCTGCAACGGGTTGTAGCCGAGATCATTGGTCAGATTGGTGCCCACGCCGAACGCGAGCTTGCAGCGGCCGCGAAAGCGCTCATAGAGTTGCAGCACCTTGGGAATGTCCAGTGCGTCGGAAAACACCAGGATCTTCGTGCGCGGATCGCAACGGTTCGCCTCGTAGTGCTTGAGCAGGCGCTCGCCCCAGTCGAACGGGTCGCCCGAGTCGTGACGCGCGCCGTCGAACAGCTTGCAGAAGTACATGTCGAAGTCGCGCAGAAATGCCTGCATGCCATAGACGTCGGACAGCGCAATGCCCAGGTCGCCGCGATACTCCTTCGCCCACATTTCGAAGCCGAAAATCTGCGAATCGCGCAGCCGCGGGCCGAGCGCCTGACATGCCTGCAGATACTCGTGCGCCATGGTGCCAAGCGGCGTGAGGCTGTGCTTCATCGCGTAGAACACGTTGCTCGTGCCGGCGAACTGCTCGCCCAACCCGTCCTTCAGGGTGAGGATGACTTCTTCGTGCCACTCTTTCGAAAAGCGGCGCCGCGTGCCGTAATCGGCGATTTTGCAGTCGGCAAATTCGGGGCGCGCGCCAAGAAGTTTCATCTTTTCGACGAGGCGCCCGCGACCTTCGCTGTAGTCCGGTTCCTGTTGCGTGTTGCGGAAGTAGACCTCGTTGACTATCGCGAGCATCGGGATCTCGAACAGGATCGTATGCAGCCACGGGCCCTTGATCTCGATGTCGATCTCGCCGTTGTTCTTTGGCGACGGCTCGATCGAAATGTACTTCTCGTTCAGATGAAAGAGCGCGAGGAACTCGATGAAGTCGCCCTTGATAAAGCGCATGCGCCGCAGGTAGTCGAGCTCGTCGTCGGTAAAGCGCAGTTCGCAGAGCTTGCGCACCTCGTTGCGAATTTCGCCGATGTACGGCACGAGGTCGACGTTGGGCGTGCGGCAACGAAAGCGATACTCGACGTTGGCCGCCGGGAAGTGATGCAGCACCACCTGCATCATCGTGAATTTGTACAGATCGGTGTCGAGCAGCGAAGTAATAATCATGATGGTGCGAACTGGACCGCAGGAGGTACGGAAGGCCTGACTCAACCCATGCATATGGCGCGCCTCGTGCGCGCCGGCTTGACGCATGTTACCCGAATGCGCCGCCCTTCAGGCTTCAACGCGCGTCCAGCAGGCGCCGTCCCGGCCGCGCCGGTTACTCCCGGGTTACTCGCGGGTTACTCGCCTGTTACTCATTGCTCGCGCAATAAACTAATCACGAAAACATATAAACGGCATGACGCGATGCTGCATGCGCCTCTTGACGTTACGTTACAATAGCGCTTTTGGCGTTTGCGCCTTCCCTGATTCCGCATGCAGGAGCTGCCTGAATGACTCACGTTGTGACCGAGAGCTGCATCAAGTGCCGCTATACCGACTGCGTCGATGTGTGCCCGGTGGACTGCTTTCGCGAAGGTCCCAACTTCCTCGCGATCGACCCCGATGAATGCATCGACTGTGCCGTGTGCGTGGCCGAATGCCCGGTAAACGCCATTTATGCCGAAGAAGACGTGCCGGGCGACCAGCAGAACTTCATCGAGCTGAATGCGGATCTCGCCAAGAACTGGCCGAGCATCACGAAGACCAAGGCGCCGCTGCCGGAAGCCGACGAGTTCAAGGACGTCAAGGAAAAGCTCGCGCTGCTGGTGCGCTGAGCGCCTCAGCCTGTCACCCACCCTGCGCGCTCCAATCAATTTGAGATGAAGCCAAGGTATTGACAGGCGCCTAACCTGCTCCTACAATTTCGTTTCTCTGCTGTTGTTGTTCTGTTCCTCGATAGCTCAGTCGGTAGAGCGCCGGACTGTTAATCCGTAGGTCCCTGGTTCGAGCCCAGGTCGAGGAGCCAGAATTCGAAAGGCCCGCATCCGTGCGGGCCTTTTCTTTTGTGCGCTGCAACTGCACTTGTGCGGCGTCATGCGACGCGCGTTGACGGGATGCGCTCGCCGCAGCACGGCTTGGCTACTCTGTTCTGAGATCGCGTTGATTCACCGTTGCCATTCCCGTTCCGCCGCATTGGTGCACGGGCCGCTATGCGCGTTCGTCGCGCGAGTCCAAGGCGGTATACGATGGCGGCTTCGCAGTGCGCAACCGCCCTGCCCGCGCACCCCTCGCTCCCCAGTCGGCACTTTCATGAAACTCGTTCCTCTGCGCATCGCCCTTTCAGCCACGCTTACCGCCGCGCTTGCAGTCGCGTCCACCGTGTTCACGCCTTTGGCGCACGGCGAAGAGGTCGGCAGCGTCAACACGAATTTCCGCATCACGGGTTCGGACCGCGTGGTGGTCGAGGCCTACGACGATCCGCTCGTGCAAGGTGTGACCTGCTATGTGTCGCGCGCACGGACGGGCGGCGTCAAAGGCACGCTGGGTATCGCCGAAGATCCCACCGAGGCATCCATCGCGTGCCGCCAGGTCGGCGCGATCCATTTCAGCGGTCCGCTGAAGCAGCAAGCCGATGTGTTCTCCGTCAGCATGTCGTTGATCTTCAAGGCGTTGCACGTGGTGCGCGTGGTGGACACCAAACGTAACGCGCTCGTGTATCTCACTTACAGCGACCGGGTGGTAAGCGGCAGCGCGAAGAACAGCGTCAGCGCCGTGCCGATGCCGGCCGGCACAACGATTCCGCTCAGGTAAGCACACCGGACGATATTGGGCAGCCGAGCTGCGCCCTACGGGAAAGCGCACGTCGCGTGTAGCGGCGCAGCACGCATGGCCGCGCCGCCGTCAGCCGTGCCGCGCTAAACTGAGCGGCTGTGCGAGAGCTCTGCCATGACCGCTGTCCATCATTTCCGCAATTCCGCCCGATATTGGCGAACGCCGCTTCTGCCCGGCGCGGATCTGCTCACGGCCGAATATCACGACCACCAATTCGCGCCGCATTGGCATGACGCGTACACGATCCCGGTGATCGTCGCGGGCGCCGAGGGTTACCGCTATCGCGGCTCGGACTATGTCGCCGAAGCAGGCGGCGTGCCGATCATCAATCCGGGCGAGCTTCACACCGGCTCGAAGGCCGTGGAGGCCGGCTGGCGCTATCGGGTGATGTATGCGCCCGTCCCATACATCCACGAACTCGCTAACGAAGTCGCCGGTAAGCCGCAGCCGCAGCCGTGGTTCGCGCCGGGTGTGATCCGCGATCCCGATCTCGCCGCGCGGCTCGCGAACGCACACCGCCTGCTCGAAGCCGGCACCGATGCGCTCGCCGCCGAAGCCGCGCTGCTCGACGCACTGTCAACGCTGCTCGTGCGCTACGGAGAGACGCAGCCGGAGCCCTCTCACGCCGCGACTGACGACATCCGCGTCGCGATGATGAAAGAGCGTCTGACGGGCGACCTGCTCGAACCTGTCACGCTCGCAGAACTCGCGCGGGCCGCCGGGCTGTCGCCCTTCCACGCGGCGCGCCTGTTCAACCGGAGCACCGGCCTGCCGCCGCACGCGTGGCGCAATCAGGTGCGCTTGCAACGCGCACTCGCACCGCTGCGCGCGGGCGTGCCAGTCACCGAGGTGGCGGCCGCTAGCGGCTTTACCGACCAGAGCCACTTCACGCGCCATTTCCGGCGCATGTTCGGCGTGCCGCCGGGACGTTGGCAGGGAACCTGAGCTTCGCTCCCCCGCAAGAACGTACAAGCCCTGCCGTGGGCCGCCCGCTATGCTTCCCGACTCAAGGAGGCAAATCTTGACACCGTCGAAACCTTTGAAGGAATTCACCGCTGGCGCCCGCGACATCATCCCGATGATGATCGGCTCGGCGCCCTTCGGTGTCATCTACGGCACGCTCGTGGCGTCCGGCCCGCTGCAGTTGTGGCAGGGCCAGTTGATGTCGCTCGTCGTATTCGCCGGCTCCGCGCAGTTCATCGCGCTCGGGCTGATTGCCGGTCACGCGAGTTTCGCCGTGACCCTCGCGACCACATTCGTCGTCAATTTGCGTCACGTGCTGTACAGCGCGACGCTCGCGCCGCATGTCGCGCATTTGCCGGCGCGCTGGCGCTGGGCCCTCGCCGCACTCCTCACCGACGAGGTGTTCGCCGTCGCCTGGGAACACTACCGCAACCGCGAGCCGGGCACGGTCGGCCCGCATTACTTCTTCGGCGCAGGTCTCGCCATGTATCTGAACTGGCAGTGCTGGACCGTGGGCGGGTTGCTGTTCGGCGCGGCGTTCCCCGGCTTGCAATCGCTCGGGCTCGATTTCGCGATGGTTGCAACCTTCATTGCGATCGTCGTGCCGCAACTTTTAGCGGTGCGCTACATTGCGGCTGCGGCGACAGCGGGCACGCTCGCCTTCCTGTGGCAGGCGTGGCCGTACAAACTCGGTCTGCTTGCCGCGGTGTTCGCGGGTGTCGCCGTCGGCGTCGTGTTGTCGGCGCCGGCCCTGCGCTCCCGGCGCGGGCGTCGATCGGCGGAGGCGTCGCGATGAATTATGTGATTCTCATCTTCGGCATGGCGCTCATCACGTGGGTGATACGGGCGGCCGTCTTCGTGCTCGGCGACAGGCTGGTGTTTCCGCCACTGGTGCGAACAGCGCTTGGGTTTGTGCCAGTCACCGTGCTCACGGCGATCATCGTGCCGATGGCGGTTTCGCCACATGGCGCCGACGCCGGCGCGGAGCTGACCTGGCGCAATCCGCAACTCGTCGGCGCGCTGGCCGCTGTCGTGGCGAGCGCGCTGACGCGGCGGCCGCTTGTGACCATCGCCATCGGGCTGACGGTGTTTTTCGTCTGGCAAGGCGTGGTGCTCCGCTAGAGGCCTTGGGCTTGGCTTTGCCCTTGCCTTGCCTTGCCCTTGCCTTGCCCTTGCCCTTGCCCTTGCCCTTGCCCTTGCCCTTGCCCTTGCCCTTGCCCTTGCCCTTGCCCTTGCCCTTGCCCTTGCCCTTGCCCTTG
>NZ_AWZV01000006.1 GCF_000472545.1 Burkholderia sp. WSM2232
CCCGCCGTGTTCCCACCGCTGCCGCTCGCCCCGGCAACGCTATCCTGCGTGGCGTCGGCAAACGACTTCAGCGAATCCTGACCGTCCTTCAGGCTCTCCGCCTGATGCGTCTCGCTCGCCTCGCTGAGCGCCCCGATCACGCTCTCCGAATTGACGAGCTGGCTCTTCGCTTCGCCTGCCTCAAGCGGCTGGCTCGATGCTCCCGTCGCTGGATGCGTCGANACATACAGCCCCTGCCCCGCCCGCACCGCGCCATATGCGTCCGACTTCAGGTCAAAGCCGCTGCCCAGATACGCGCCGCGCGTGTTGCCGCTTTGCGCAATCAGGTAGCCCAGATGCAGTTGCGAGTTCGCGCTCGTGCTGTAAAGCTGCACGCGGTTCTGGCCGGTCGCATCGTCCATCACCAGCTGGTTGTAGCCACTGCCCTGATACTCCTTCGACCGGTAGCCCGAGAGGATGCCGTTCGAATGCCACTCTGGCGTCTTCGCACCGTTGTACACGCGCCCCGTGACGATCGGCCGGTCGCAGTCGCCGTCCAGGAACGACACGATCACCTCCTCGCCGATGCGCGGCACGTGCACCGCGCCGTAATTGCCGCCCGTGTCCGATTGCACCACCCGCAGCCAGCACGACGCCTTCTCGTCGCCCGGGTTCAGGCGGTCCCAGTGCATCTGCACCTTCACCCGGTTCAGCGCGTCCGTGAACACTTCCTCGTTCGCCGGGCCCACCACGGTCGCCGTCTGCAGATGCATGTCCGGCTTGCGATGCTCCAGCGGGCTGCGAAACGGCACGCTTTTCCGCTGCGCCTCGACCGTGGCCACGAAGAAGCCTTCGCTGCCGTCGGCCGACCTGACCACCAGCGCCGCATCGTTCGCGTGCTGCGCGCGCGCCGCAGCGATCTGCGCCTTCAGGCTGTGCGGGAAGTCGGTCGTGCCCGAGGACACCGGCAGGTTGTTCTCGATCACCCACCGCACGGCGAGCACCGCGAACTGCCGCTCCTGTTCGCTGCCGCCGCTGTGCTCCGGATGGTTCTCCAGCACGAACCAGCGGCCCGCATCGAGCCGCCGCACCGCGCCCACGCCATGAAAGCGCTTGGCGCGCGACTCCCACTCCTCCATCCTCACCTTCGAAAGCTGCTCGCCGCGCTGCTGCTGCCCGTACGTGTATGCGCCCGTGTACTCGTACACCTCCGCCTGCTGCGGCAGATCGCCCTGCGTCGAAAGCGTCGGCACGCTCGTGCCCTTCGGATTGGCCGCCGACGACGGCGACTTGTAGTCGAACGTGCGCGTGGTAAGCGTCGTGCTCTGCAGCGTGCGCGTGCCGCTCCACTGCACCAACGCGTCGGTCTCGCTGTTCGTGCCCGAGCGGTAGAACGCCACCGCCTGCGGCGAGAGCGCCGGCAGGCTGCCGATATCGTCGGTAATTACCAGCGTATGCGATTGGCCGTCCTCCGCCTGTTCGAAATAGCCAAACAGGCCCTCGGTTTCCATCAGCCGGTGACAGAAATTCCAGTCGTCCTCGTATTGCACGCAGAAAGAATGCGGCGGCAACGGTTTGCCTAACGCGAAACGGAACGCGCCCTGCGCCTGCGGATGCACGTTGAATACGTCGGTGAGAATTTCATCGACGCTTTTGTCCTGCCAGATCCGCGCGTCCTTCCGAAAGCGCAGGAAATGCATCCACGACACCACGCCAATCTGGTAACTGGTAATGGCGCCATCCGAGCCCAGACGGCGCGCGGTATGCACATAACCGTGGTGCGGCGCATACGACTGGTCGCTCTGCTGGATCCACAGCGTGACGGGCTGGGCAATCAGCGATTTGAGCTCGATGCTGTCGCTGGTGGAAACCGCGTCCAGTGTGAATTCATAATCGCGGCCGATTCGCGACACGCCCACCAGCCTTTGCGGCAACAGCGTATTGCCGCCTAACGGCGTATCCAGTTTCAGCAGCCGGTCACTTTGCAACAGCCCGCCTTTTATTGCCGCGATTATGTCCTGCGCGCCCATACCGCCTCTTTTTATGCAATGCGCGACCCCGCGCCATCGCGCGATAATACAGAAAATTACCTGGTGGCCGCAATCGCATATTGAAAAACAAATGTTAAATCGCGCGGCTGCCAACGAGTAGTTATTTCCTCGCGAAGCACTATTGGTTTGGTCATTCGGTATAAATGGCTTTGCGACGCGATTCCCATGTGGCTGCGGATTCAAAATCATCCGCCTGACCCCTCAGGTGATCCCCAATTCAAATGGCTCGGCGATTCGTCTCTCCATGCCAAGATTCGAGATTTGCCCACCGACAATTGCCGCCGCGGAGGACAAGGCCAATTCACCGGGCCGGTTGCTTCGGTCCGAATCAGTCCGAACACGTCAATCGCCTTGAATGCGGTTGATCCGACTCGGGGGGCCGACTGGAAACGGAAAGACACACTTTCAGTGACTTCGGCAAACCACCGAGTCCTGCACATCCTGAGTTCCGCATAGCAGCAACCGATTCACGAAGCAATTTTGCAAAAAGCGAGTAGCCACTGGCTTAGAGTGACGCGAGTCGCGGGAGCGCGGTCTCAAGGAAATGAGGCTCACATAAGAGGCGTTCCCGGCTGCTGGAGTAGATAACCAGCCCAACCCCGCCTGAATAGTCATTGGCGGTGGGCAACAATAAATCCACATATTGGAGTTTGTCGACGCCTATGACAGAGACTGTCTTTAAAGAAGTCCGTTACACCCTCGGCGGCCTGATCGGCGACATCGGGCTTGGTCGAATTGGTCTGCCTGACATTCAACGACCTTTTGTCTGGGCCAATGCCAAAGTGCGGGACCTGTTTGACTCCATGTATCGCGGTTATCCGGTCGGCTACTTTCTCTTCTGGCAAACCGGCGCGGAGGGCGCGGACGCAAAGGTCATTGGTGAAACCAGCAAGCAGAAAGCGCCTTCATTACTTATCGTGGATGGCCAGCAACGCCTCACTTCGCTATATGCGGTCATTCGCCGGGAAGCGGTGCTGCGAGAGAATTTCGAGCGCGAATGCATCCGCATCGCCTTCCGGCCGCAGAGCGGCACTTTTGTCGTTCCCGATGCAACCACGGAACGGGACCCCGAATACATTCTCGACATTTCCGAGGTATTCAGCCGGCCCACTCACAAAACCGTCGGCGACTATCTGAAGCGGCTGGCGGCCGCGCGCGCGGTGTCCGACGCGGAAGAAGAGAAAATCGGCGACGCTATCGGCAAGCTGGCCGGCCTGACCAACTTTCCCTTCATTGCGCTCGAGCTGTCGCAGCAATGCACCGAAGAACAGGTGGCCGACGTTTTCGTGCGCATCAATAGCGAAGGCAAGAAGCTCAATCAGTCGGACTTCATCTTGACACTGATGTCGGTGTTCTGGGACGAAGGCCGTTCGGAACTGGAAGGCTTTTGCCGGACAGCGCGCCAGCCCGCGCCTGCGGGACAACCCAGTTCTTTCAATCAGATCTTCCAGCCGGACCCCGACCATCTCTTGCGCGTGGGCGTGGGTGTGGCTTTCCGGCGCGCACGCCTGGAACACGTCTATTCGCTACTGCGCGGCAAGGACCTGTCGACCGGAGAGGTCAATACCGGCCAGCGCGACAACCAGTTCAGCAGGCTGCGTGACGCTCAAGCTCGCGTATTGAACGTTACCTACTGGGCCGACTTCCTCAACATCGTGCGTGCGGCCGGTTTCCGCAGCGCAAAAACCATCAGTTCGGTCAACGCGTTGATATTTGCCTACCAGCTTTATCTGTTAGGCCGCACGGAATACGGTGTGGAGGGGTTCCGGCTCAAGAACGCCATCGCACGGTGGCTCTTCATGTCGTTGCTGACCGGTCGCTTTACCTCCTCGCCGGAATCGCGAATGGAGCAGGACCTGGCCGAGCTGCGCGAACTGAAGTCCGCCGACCAGTTTCTGTCCCGCCTCGCCGCGGTGGAGATTGCAACGCTAACCGACGACTACTGGACCAAGACCTTACCGATGGATCTGGCCACGTCGGCGGGCCGCAGTCCGGCGCTGTTTGGCTTCTATGCAGCACAGACGCTACTGGGCGCGCGCGCACTGTTTTCCGCGAGCCCGGTGGCCGATCTGCTGGACCCGCCTGCCCACGGACAGAAAAAGGCGTTGGAGCGCCACCACCTGTTCCCAAAGCAGTATCTGAAGAAGCAAGGTATCGACAGCGTGCGCGACATCAATCAGATTGCGAACTACGCATTGGTCGAGTGGGATGACAACATCGCGATCTCTGACGCGCCGCCGGCGGTCTACTGGCCGCAATACGCGGCGCGCTTTTCGACCACGGAACTGGCGCGCATGCGCGAATGGCATGCCTTGCCCGACGGATGGTGGAATGCGGGCTATGAGGAGTTCCTGATCGCGCGTAGGCCCCTGATTGCCAGTGTGATTCGCGCCGGGTATGAGAAGCTGTCCCGCTGTCGGGCATGACTGCGCAGGATGGCGCGCACAAGGACTACGACGGATTGACAGAAGTCGAGCGACTCCCTCAAGACACCCCGTCAGCGCCGATTCTCCAGCGCCTGCCGCACCCCTTCCCAGTCGAGGCGAAAGCGTGCGAGGTACTTGCGCAAGCGATCCGCATCGTTCGGCTGCTTCTTACCTTGCCGCGACACGGCAAAGAGTGTGCGCCCAGCTTCGGACAAACTACGCGAGCCGCGACACACGTCGAGCACTTGCTCGAGCTGCACGCGGTCGAACAGGTCGAGCTCGCTCGCGCCCGCTCCCAGCACGACATCGACCATATCGCTCGTGTCACGCGGCGCGGACCATGTTGCCGCCAGTCGCGCCGCTTCTTCCTCGGCAATTGCCTCGGTGATGCGGCCTGTGTCTGCGAGCGTCGCCATTCGCGTAACGGACGCGGACAGCTCGCGGAAATTACCGCTCCATACTGCGCGTGGCGATGTCGCGAAGGCCACGTACCGTCGCCTGGCTTCAACGTTGAACCTCACGTTTTCACCCTGCTCACGGCCGAACCGGTCGAGTTCGAATTCCAGGTTGGGCTCCACGTCCTCACGACGGTCAGCAAGGCGTGGCAATTCATACGTCCATAGGTTGATCCGTGCGTACAGATCTTCGCGGAACGTGCCGGCGGCCACCATCTGGCGCAGATCGCGGTGCGTGCCAGCTATCAGCTCGAAATCGCTCGTCACCTCGCTGTCGGATCCGACGGGAAAGAACCGCTTCTCCTCAACCGCCTTCAGCAGCATGGCCTGCTCGTCGAGGCCCAACTCACCAATTTCATCCAGGAACAGCAGGCCGCCGTCCGCCGCGCGCAGCAGTCCCGCACGCGCTGCCTGCGCGCCGGTGAACGCCCCCTTCACATGACCGAATAGGGTCGACATGGCGGCGTCTCCTCGCAGCGTCGCGCAGTTGACCTCAATGAAGGGGCCCGCAAGCCGATGCCGCGCGCGCTTGAGTTCGTACACGCGCCTTGCGAGAAACGATTTGCCGGCGCCGGTCGGCCCGACCAGCAGCACGGGCGCGCGCGAGCGCGCTGCCACCCGCTCCAATTGCTCAATTAGCGCGTTAAAGCGTGCATTGCGTGTCGCAATGCCCGCCTTCAGGAACGATACCGTTTCATCACGCTCGCGTTTGAAGCGCTGTGCAATCCGGTTGTAACGCGACAGGTCCAGATCGATTACCGAGACCGCCCCGGGTCCGCTCGGCCCTTCGTCAGTCCGTTGCGGCGGCGCCGTCTGCACGAGCCGCGCGGGCAGATATCGAGCCTCGGCGAGTAGGAACCAGCAGATCTGTGCGACGTGCGTGCCTGTCGTGATGTGAATCAGGTAATCCTCGTGATCGGTATCGAATGCATAAGCGCGCGCGAAATCGTGCAACGCGGCGTAGACCTCTTCGAAATCCCACGGATCGCGAATCGTTAGCGACGTGAGCCGGACGTCGGTGCCAGGCGACGTTTGCGAGATGTCGTCTTTCACGCGGTTCGCAAGGCGGTCGTAGTCCGGCGAATGCAGCAGTTCGAGCCGGTCAATCGGCAGGTCCTTCTGCATGCACAGCGAAACTGTC
Organism: Burkholderia sp. WSM2232; assembly: GCF_000472545.1. GTDB lineage: Bacteria > Pseudomonadota > Gammaproteobacteria > Burkholderiales > Burkholderiaceae > Paraburkholderia. The sequence continues at coordinate 6,053 of NZ_AWZV01000006.1, forward strand.
GGGCGCCACTTCTGCCAGCGACGTGGCGCGCGCCCCCCTTGGTCCAGCACAGTGCCGAGAAAACCTATAGCGACGGTCTTGCGCATACCTATCTTGTGAGATCGTAATCGAGCCGATTTTATAGGAACCGGCGACGGCGCGGCGAGCGCGCAGAGGACACGCCCGACCCATGTCGATGGGTTTTCGGCCTTTATTTCAGGGGCTTGCGGCGTGCTGTGGACTGGCGAGGCACGCAGTGGCACGGTCCTCGCTATTAAAAGGTCAGTTCAACGGGGCCGCGAGGGCGCAAACGACGCAAAGCGGCGCACCGCATGAACGGCGCGCCGCTCAGCAAAGAACAGAACGGATGACAAAAATGAACGAATTGGATTACGTGTTGATGGAACTGGCGCAGGGCAAGCCGGTAAAAATGTGGACGAAAGGGGTCGCGGTCGAAGACGAGGCGCGCACGCAACTGCGCAACACTGCGCAGTTGCCATTCATCTTCAGGCACCTCGCGGTGATGCCCGACGTGCACCTCGGCAAAGGCTCGACGATCGGCAGTGTGATTCCGACCAAGGGGGCGATCATTCCAGCCGCAGTCGGCGTGGATATCGGCTGCGGGATGATGGCCGCGCGGACCACGCTAACAGCAGCGGATTTGCCGGACTCCCTCGCGGGACTGCGCAGCGCTATCGAACGAGCAGTGCCACACGGCCGCGTACCGGGACGACGCGATCCGGGAGCTTGGGGCAACCGCACGCCGGCTGCCGTCGACGAGACATGGGCGATGCTGCAACCGGGCTTCCAGCGCATCGTTGACAAGTACCCGAAGCTCGAGAAGACAAACCACTACGTGCATCTCGGCACGCTCGGCACGGGCAATCACTTCATCGAAGTGTGTCTCGACGAAACCGACAGCGTGTGGTTCATGTTGCACAGTGGTTCACGCGGCGTCGGCAATGCGATTGGCAGCCTGTTTATCGAACTCGCGCAGGACGACATGCGTCAGCACATTGCTAACCTGCCAGATCGCAACCTCGCTTACTTCACCGAGGGCAGCCGACACTTCGACGACTACGTCGAGGCCGTGGGCTGGGCGCAGGATTTCGCGCGGCGCAACCGGCAGGTGATGATGGACGCGGTGATCGGCGCTGCGCGCAAAGAGATTGCCAAGCCTTTCGGCGTGGACGAACATGCCGTGAACTGCCACCACAACTACGTGCAGCGGGAGCGCCACTACGGCGAGGACGTGCTTGTGACACGGAAGGGCGCGGTCTCTGCGCACAAGGGACAGCTTGGCATTATCCCCGGCTCAATGGGGGCGAAAAGCTTCATCGTGCGCGGGCTGGGCAATCCGGAGAGTTTCTGCTCGTGCAGCCACGGCGCGGGCCGGACGATGAGCCGCACGGAAGCGAAGCGCCGCTTCACGGTTGAGGATCAGGTGAAGGCAACGGAGGGCGTGGAGTGCCGGAAGGACGCGGGGGTAGTCGACGAGATCCCGATGGCCTACAAGGACATCGACGCGGTCATGGCGGCGCAGCGCAGTCTCGTCGAAGTAGTGCATACATTGCGCCAGGTGGTATGCGTGAAGGGATAGCGCGCCGCCGGGATGAAGGCCAGGCGAATACACAATAAAAGGGAAATGTGATGACCTGGAAAGAAGAATTGAAGCCGGTGCGCAGTGCGCACCCGGTCGCGCCGGATGTACGCGCACGCGTGCTCGCTGAACTCGCCGATATCGAGCAGCGTCACGACGTGAGCGTCCTGTTCGCATGCGAATCGGGCAGTCGAGGTTGGGGTTTTGCGTCGCCGGACAGCGGACGACGACTGTAGACGGTCGCATATCCCGAGAAACTGGCCCTTACCAGATAAGGCTCTCCAGCCGGGGCGGATGCATAACGTGAGAAAAACGGACGCATAAGCCGAGAAATTCCGACTAGGGCCACGTTAAATGCGTTGCGGTCGAAACCCCAGAAACGACCTCTCCCGTCAGCGGACGGCGCTCGCGCACGTGCGCGATGTTCGAAAAACCTACGCTTGAAGTAAAGGAAATTCTAGCGATTTTCGCGGGTGATGGGAATCTGCCGGATGTGCGCCGACGACCCTTCTCTATTTCCTCTCAGGCCAGCGAATTCGCTGGTGGGTCGGGACGGCCGCGGGCGACCGCCTCGACCCGACAGGGGCGCCATGAAATCGACCCGCCTCTGTCTTGCCTGCGGCAACCCGTTCGTGCCGCTGCTGCATGTTCCCCGTCAGCGATATTGCTCCTCGAAGGCTTGGCAGAATAGCCGGTTCCGTAACGATAGTGACTAAAGCGACAGCCGGGCCCGCGTCCAGGCGAAATGACGCGCGGAACGGCGCATCCGACGTCTCGATAGCGAGACCGCAGCATGCGGCGCTTGTCCGGTGCGTCTCGATTAGGCTTCGGCTAGGCGTTGAGCAGTGACTTTGGGGTGACCGAAACGTGTGCAATTCCAGGCATCGACGGCTGTGTTTTGTCCGAAAAGTGTGCGATTCGTCTGCAAGCTTGTCCGAAAACTGTATGTTTCTGGCATGCCATCCTCCTGGGCAACGCATTCCGGTGTCGATGTCTGGCTCAAAGTGATTCGTAGCGCGCGACGGTCAGGTCATTTTTCGTCGGACGTCGATGCGTTATAGGCCTCTACTGCGGCCTCGCGGGTCGCACAATACTCCAGCACCGATGCCTTCGTGACGAATCGGTTGCTCCCCTTTTCATGATGGAGTTCCAGTTTCCCTTGCTCCAGCAGCTTCGAGATGTGCGGGCGGGACACGAATAGCAGGGTCGCCGCCTCGGCTATGGACAGGAAGTCGTCGGTATCATGCCGCCATGCGGGGTGCCGGCTCAGAACGTCAACAAGTATTGCCTCCACGCCGGCGGAGAGCTCGCGCCGAACGTCGGAGGGCAGACTGGCCCCAACACGCCCGAACATCTCGTCCATACGTACGCGCGCGAGCTGCACCGCATCGGCAATTGATGGCGAAATTTTCGCGTCTGTCGACATATTGGCTCCCGGGCGGGGTAGAAATTGAGTGTAGCCCCTTTGTGAAGACACCGAAACGCGCCAGCTGCGCCCGTCGCAAGCCGAACTGGAGGGGCCCATGAAATCGACCCGTCTTTGTCTCGCCTGTGGCAACGCGTTCGTGCCGCTGCGGCACATTCCCCGTCAGCGATATTGCTCCGCGAAGGCGTGCCAGCGCGTCCGTCGACGCGACTGGCAGAGCAACAGGCTCCGTAACGACAGCGACTATCGCGACAACCGGGCCCGCGCCCAGGCGAAATGGCGCGCGGACCACTCGAGCTACTGGCGCCAATATCGGGCTGCGCATCCCGCGTATCGCGAGCGCAACTGCAGTATGCAGCCGTCGCGCAACGCGCGACGGAGCTCCAGGCCGATTGCAAAGATGGACGTCATCAGGCTTCCTCGGCCGCTGGACTCGGGGTTCTACCTGCTGTCTTACGCGGATGATGCCGGCGTTGCAAAAATGGACGCGTGGACCGTTCACATCGCCGTGCTGTCTGCACCGACAGCGCCGCCAACGTGATTGCAAAGAGATGACTTAATACGCATTGGTTTCCAGCCTGCTACCTTTGCCTTGTGGCCGTTCGCTTTCGAACGCGACCATCTGATGTGAAGCCACGACGCTCGCATCGGGCGCCCACTTGCGTCCGATGCCTGCCGCCTGTCGGTGTCTGAGTTGCGGGGTGGAGCATGTCATTCAATAACGCGGATGCACCGGTCGTCGCTAGTTCGTCTGCCGGGCGTGCAGCGGAGTACGTCCGGATGTCGACCGAACATATGCCGATGAGGGCAAAAGCGGTCTTCGAATTGACGGCAGGCAGGCACTTCAAAATCTCATCTCCGATGTCGTCAACGGCAATGCTGACTTCTGCGTCATCCCCGTCTACGACGTGAGTCGATGGGGTCGATTCTAAGACGCCGATGAGAGCGCGTATTACGAGTACATCTGCCGCCGCGCTGGCATCCAGGTCGCGTACTGCGCCGAGCAGTTCGAGAACGACGAGTCACCCGCCTCGACTATCGTCAAAGGGGTAAAGCGGGCGATGGCTGGAGAATACAGCCGGGGATTGTCGGCGAAAGTCTTCGCCGGCCGTTGCCGTTTGATTGAGATGGGTTTCAGGCAAGGAAGTCCCGCCGGCTACGGACTGCGCAGGAAGGACACTTCCCAATTAGACGCGAGAACGCTTCGCGAACGGCCGTTGTCGATTCGTGGAGCATTGACAACGCGAGCCGCGTCGTCCGTCATCGCGCCATGGCCAGCGGTTGAGCTATTTATGGACAAATACACTCAAATAGACCTTGATGATTTGTGCACATGTCGACGCGTACGCGAAGCCGACGATTTGGACGCTCAGTTCAAAATGGGCAAAAGTGGCGAAGGTGTCAGCCACGTATTTCCGTTGAAGGACCAAGCGCTTCAGCGAGCGCTTTGGTAAATCAAAGACGAGCTCACCCATCTTGAGGCCACGCCACGCCTTCACGCCGGCGAGGGGTGCGGCGAAAAGCAGTAGCACAAGCATCATGTTAGCCATGAGTGGGTCAGCGCGATGACGGAAGGGTGCTACATCGGTCGCGTAGGTCTGAGCTACGCTACCAAGGAGTGCGATGCCAAAGTAGAGCAACCCGAGGACGGCCGCACCGGTTCCGCCAAGAAAGACAATTGCCCCAAGGAGACGCTTTCGGATGTTCTTGCTGTATTTCCGAAAAGACCGTTGACTCCGGATAACAAAGAGCGGCGTGAATCCTGCGAAGGCTGCGACAACACAATCGATAGCCGTAACGCCCGTCTTCACCACGAACCAAGCTGCAACTATGGCCACGCACCTCGTGAACAGTTCCCAGCCGAGCTTTCGGTCCTCGCTCATGAGGCTCCAGTAGTCTTCAGTGATGCCGCGCTTCACGATTGCTGTCATGGTTTTCGAATTTGAACCGCTCTATTATCGGAGTTCCGGTAGAAGGGGAGGCCTAGAACTTTCCTCGGGCCGCGTTGAGTCGAGTACGCGTTATCCCATGCGGCCGATTTGCCACACAGGCGTTGTCTACCCTGTGCCTCGGGGCCGTCGCTAACCATCGGTTGACTGCACCGCGCGGCAAAGCCCGTTCGGAGAAATGGATAGTCCCACGCCTTCCTCGACGTTAGTCCGACCCTCAAGCGCATGCACTAGCGTTTCTATCGACGTAGCCCAGTACAGACGCTCTTGCTCAAGACGGACGCGCTGCCCCCAGCTACCAGCACGTAGGTTGTCGTAGACGCGCCGCTCTTCAGCCGTCAGTTCATCAAACGGGACATTGGGACACAGTGAAGATTCCTCCACCCACAGCGGGCGGTGCGAAACCAGTGTTGCTTCGTCCATAAGTACCGACCGAAGCTGAGGCATGACCCTGCGGGCGCGGTCGAGAATTGCAAAACCGTGAGTGTCGATGTCACCCCAGTAGACAATCTGCGGCCCGCGCAACCATCGCAGGACATGCAACGCACTCACCGCATTACCAAGCCGCATGATTGCCACGGTACCCGGAACATCCGGGAGTGCCATGCCCGTCTCAAGATTCTCGACGATAACCACTGCCTTGGGCTCAATAGGCAGCGTCGCAAGTTCAGCTATAGGTGCCTCGATGTCACAGAGGCCACCGACCCGTTCGCGCAAGGCTGGGCATAGGAGTCGGATTCGGACCCTGTGCGCAGGTTTCCTCAGGCCGGACAAAGCATGGAAGTCGGTGTCGTCGACAGTGACTCCGCGCAACGACCGAAGGAGCCCCGCCACCAGGCCCGTTCGCTTCTCCAACCACTTCGTGTCAAGCCCCTCGACAGGAAGTTGCCGAAGATAGAGTCCGGAATCGGGATTCGCTTCCAGCCATGTCAACAGCGTCACCAGCCGCTCGAAGTCTGCCGGAAGGTAGTCGGCTAACACATCGAACCTCGATGCCAAGACCTTGTTTTTTGCAAGCACCGGCCAGCGATTCAACATCTGCTGATAGCGCTCCGTTGCAGTTTCCCAGCGCCTGGTCTGACCGACGGCAGCCGCAACGGCAGTCGCATTCGCGAAGCTCAGGCTGACAGGAAGGCGATGCCGTCCAAACCGAGCAAATTGGCGCTCTTCGAAGACAACTTCACCCGGACCCGTTCTCGACTGCCAAGCGGAAGCCCATGTGCGGACCGCCGAAGCATCATCCGCGATGTCCTTGTCGGTGGGAGCACCCAGTGCGACGACCAGCGGCCAAGCTCCCTCCCCAGCAAGCCAGCTCTCGTGCTGGTTATTGAAGCGACGAACAAGGAACTCGCGCGCCGACTCAGGAGACAGCAGTTTCTTCGGCATTGCGTACGTCCTGAGTCAACTTCAAGCGATTGGACTCGCTGTCGTACTCGATGGGTATGACGGCAGATTTCTTGCGGTCCTTTATATGCACGAAGCATGCTCCCCCGATGAAAGGTTCCAGTGTCATCACGGATTTCAGAGGGGTGGCCACAATCATCTGAAACCCGAATGTCTTGAAGATGTTCATCGCCATCGCAGTGAACTCTGCATCGGCTTTATCGAAAGCTTCGTCGAGCACCACGGTGGAGTAGCTCGGAAGCGCGCGGTCCTGGCCGCCAAGCTGATAGCGCAGGGCGGCCGCCAGGCAGGTAGCAGCCAGCTTCTGGCGCTGTCCCCCCGACTTTCCTGCGCCACTACGGTAAACCTCCACCTCGACGTCGTCCTCGTCAAGCTCGCGAGCAACGAACTCCACGTGCTGCCTGACGTCGAGCACCAGATTTCGCCAGTTCCTGTCCACAGTTTCCTGGCTGGCGAGGCGCTTAACCAAGGCAGCCAACGTCTTGAAGCGCTCTTCGGCCAGGTCGCGGTCGTTCGAGAACGAGTGGCTGAGCGACTCCCTCAAACTCGCGCGGAAGAGCCGCACATCCTCGAGCGACTTGTCGGTCGTTTCGATGACGAGGTGCGTTCCCGGGTTGAACGGCGCCGTCTCGAGGCTCTCATTGACCAGTTCCATGCGCGAGCGAATTGCCGAGCGCTCCTCGTCGAGCTTGGTAGCCAGAAGAGTCAGGTTCTGGTCGCTCTGCTCGCGTAGCAACCCAAAGAACCGGTCTTCGAACGCCGGAAGGTTGTCATCTTCCAGCCGCTTGAGCTTTGCCAGATAGTCGTCGGCGCTGGCCAGCGTAGCGTCCAGACCACCAGCAACCGAAGGCCACAAGCGGTTGAACTCTACGAAACGCTGGACGATAGCATTACGCAAGTCGCCCAAGCGACTCTCAATCGCACGCAATTCATTGCTGAGGCCCCGGTCCACCTGCCCGTTCACCTGGTCAAGGTTGTCGAGAGTAACCTGCTTGCCGGTGGCCGCATACCGCGCTTCGATTTGGGCGGCGAACGCCGGTGGCCTGTCAGAGGCGGGCCACAAACGAACCAGCTCGGCCAACTTGACATTTAGCTCCGCGATTTTCGACTTGATGGAGCGACCTTTGACATCCTCATCGTTCTTCTTGCCAACGGCCTTGGAGTGGACGTCCTCCTGCGTCTTGATGCGGTCATCCAGGATGGCAAGGTCCGGCCTGGCGTCCCGCTCCGCGTTGAGGCGTGTCGTCAAGTCGTCGATGCGGGCCAGAAGTGCGCCGACGTCGACGTCGTTCCACGTCAGGTTCGACAGGTTCTGGCAGTGCAAGAGCTGTTGTTGCTGGAGGACTTCTTCATCCCCAATCTTGTCCAGCGCCATCCGCAGTTCAGCGATGCGTCCGCCAAGCTCTGCTGCCTTGTTCCTGTACAGAGTGAGCTTGTCCTTATTGTCAAAGCCCAGTACCCACTGGCTGCGGTCATTGACTGAGTGGCGGTCGTTCTTCTCGTGCCGCGCCGTGTTGTGTTTGACCAGGCCCTCTCGGGTGACGGCACGAGGGGCATTGCGGAACGCGTGTAGCGTGTCGGTGCACTCAAGGTCGTATGAGTGCTTTAGCTCCTCCCGCACCCATTCACCAAAGCTTCCCTGCGCGAAGTTCAGCTTTCGCACCAGAGAATTGGGACCAGGCGTGCGTCCGGATGTCTGCTGGACAGTCCGAAAGTACACCAGCCGCTCGCCAATGTTGCGCTCGTTCAGGTAAGCCGAGACCGCCGGGTAGAGCTTCTCATCCACGAGGATAGAGCGCGCGAAACCGCTGAGGACGCGCTCAATGGCGCCCCGCCATCCGGTCGAATCAGAACGCACTTCCACCAGTTCGCCCGCGAAAGGCAGCTTCGCCTCGGGTATCGAAAGGTCACGGGCCATGCGCTCACGCAAGTCCACGAGCCGTGCCGGAAGGTTGGACCTTTGACGCTCCAGGGCTTTGACCTCGGCCACCGCTGTGGTGAATTCTTCACTGGCCTGCCGATGGTCTGCCTTGAGCTGGTCCTTTCGGTCCTCTACTTCCTTCGTCAGGTCGTGAGCCCTGAGGACTCGCTGTTTGGCCGCTTCGACTCGCTGGACGAACCACACCACGCTGTCAGGCATCGCCCATCCCATGACTTTGCACGCGACAGCCGCCTGGTCACGCTTACTCATCCGGACGAGTTTATCTGCCTCCGCCGCCTTGATGTTTTCTTCGAGACGAACCAAGACATCAGCCCCGATTTTGAGCTTCTGACGTTGTAGGTCCGTCAGCTTGACGGACTCATCATCGGCAATCTGCGACAGACGTTGGACTTCCTGCCGCGATGCTTCCTCGTCGACCTCCAGCTCTGCAATCCGCTCGTCCACGAGGACCTTGCGACGGTGCTCTCGATACTGGTCAATGGCAGTCTGGATTGCCTGCAGCCCGTTGCGGTCGTTGTTGCCACGTTCAAGCTCCATGTGCTCTTCCCGCGCCGGCTTGAGCATCTGGATTTGGTTGCGGGCAGCCACTACCTCCTGGTGTGCCTCGTTCAGTTCGCCAAACTCGTTGATTAGGCTGGTGGCGATGGCGAACGTCTCAGGCTCATCCAGCATGAAGTCCCGCAGGAACACGTTGAGGTCGCCGAGATTCTTCGCCGACTGCGTCTTATGCAGAAGGCGGAGGGCGCGCTCGTTATCGATGTCCAGCAGACGACGAAAGCGCTCCTGATATGCGCTGAATTCGGTGTACACCTTCGCATCGAGCAAGTCGTGTTTGAAGCGGCGGGTGTCGAACTCGTTCTTGGCGAAGAACTCCAGTTCCTGAATCTCGAACTCACGCTCGAGGGTGAGGTACAGCCGCTTGGCGTCGCTTGACGCCGTGGTGTTGCCCTTGACCCATAGGACTTGCGCGAGCACGACCACCCGACCTTGTGCATCGCGGTAGGTCTCTGCGATGGCAGACCAGGTCGTGCCGCCGCGAAGGTATTGTGAAACGTACTCGCCACCATCTCCCGTTTGCTGGGCCCAAGCCCCCCTAATGTAGGTCATGGCGCTGCGGTCGCGTCCATGTCGGTCTGCTTCACGCGCTGCAACGTTGAAATCCAACCACTTCGGTGGCGTCAGCAGCGCCGCGTGAGCGTCCAGAACCGTCGACTTCCCCGAACCAGACGGCCCCACGAAGAGGTAGCCCTCTTTGGGGATGGGGAAGTCGAAGACGTTGGAGAAGGTTCCCCAATTGAACGTCTGTATGCGCGTAAGGCGGAACTGGTCATCGCTGCCGTCCAACAACAGGTGCTGGTCGATGCTCACAGCGAGTCCTCCTCGTTTTCGGCACTGCTGGCCGATGCATCGTCTTCAGTGGCGTTGCCTTCGCCGGTGTTTATCGCGTAATGCGAGGACGCCAGAGCGGCATAAGTTCGTGTCAGGTCTTGAATTTCTTCAGCCGAGAAGAGAAGCTTGAGCGTCGGTGAGACTTCATACCTCTCGCCAGAGCCGCGAACGAATTGCAGCAGGCTGAGCTTCTTGGCTTTGTCGACGGCGTTGACGATTTGCTTCTCAAATTTTGCGTGGTCGGGGTTGTTCCCCCGTTCGAACACCGACAGGTGTTCTTGCATGTCATCGCGCGACACGACAGCCCGTTCGCCCTGCGCGTCGGCTTGAGTCAGGCGCTGTCGCAAGAAGAGCAGCAACGCGGTCTCCAGGAAGGTGAGCGATGCCTTGCGAAGAAGGATGGGGACATCGATGTCCTCGGAGGCGACCTGCCGCGTGAACGCGACTCGCTGCTCGTGGTCAATGACGACCTCGAGAAAGAGGTCATGCATGCGCGAGCGGACGACGGCTTCATCGCGAAGCAGCACTGGCCAGAGCTTTGACTGGCGCCGGGCGTCCACGGAAGGGCCCAGAAGCAGTTGTACCAGCACCCGCCTGGTATCAATTGGAAGCGAACCGGTATCGCCTCGGAACGTCGCAGTCTCAGCAACTGGGGTATCGGGCGCGTGCTCGCCAGCGACGCTTTCGTCGGTAGGGTCAGTCAACGAGTTCAAGATAGCGCTCCCTCATGAAATAGATGGTTGGAATTTTGGCGCGACGCTGGGTCGCGTCGTCGCCTTCCCATGAGACGAGCTCGGTGCTGTCCGTGACCTCGCCGTGCCTGGCACCCAACGCCACATAGCCAACAACGCTACCAAGACCTTGTTCCGCTGGAAACTCGGTTAGTGTTTGAGCAATGGTGACCTGCGACTGGCGCTCGAGAATGGTCCGCAAGTGGGCTTTGAGCGTTCGAAAGTCGATTTCCGACTGCCGCACGAGCTCGCTCACGGTTTCCAGGTCGAGCTCAGAGGGTTCCGCAACCCGCATTGACGAATCCGTCACTCGTTGCGTGGGGTCATAGAGCGCCCACTGTGATACTGACCGGATGCGGCTGCTAGACTGCATGAGCTCGAAACCAACCTGCTCATTAGGGCGAACTGCATTCTTGGCGGTGAGCGCTGCCTGCGTTGCTTCTTTCAGTAGGCGGTGCAGCCGCCGGTGCTCAAGAAACTCGCGGCTCTGCACGAAGCTCTTGAGGCTCCGCGCAAAGTGCTGCGACACGTCGTGTACCGCTCGTCCTTCGTTCAACAGAGCGCCCGTTAGCCCATGCAGGAATTTGCGTTCGTGCGATTCCAACTGTCGCGCAAAGGGCCGGCTCGTCACTTCGTCCAACGACTCTCGAAGAGTGGCGGCTTGCTCGCTGTCTGTCAGCAAACGCCAAAACGCGTTGAAAGTGCGACCAGCATCGCTCTCGCCGATAAGGTCAACGCCGGCAAAAAGCTGTTCAAGCACGTCACCACGGCTACCTTCGTTCTCCATGAGGCTCTGCCGCAGCCCCCGGTTCAACCGCTCGAACTCGTCACGGACGCTTCGGAAGTCGGCCGCAAGGTCTTGGGCCAGAGCGATGACTTCGCGCGCGCTCTCGATGGCGCGGTCCGGGGGCAGCACCTTCGCGCTGCCACGCTCGACATCAGCGATGGCCGTGTCGATACGCTCGCGCTCAGCGCGCAGCGCTGCCAAGCGTGCTTCGGGGTTGGTATTGGTCTCTTCAGCCAGTCGCGACAGTTGGTGAATGACCACTGAAAGCCGGCTCTCTGTGGCGGTCGTTCTTGGCGTCAAGAGTCCCGTGACAAAGCGCACCGAAGTAAGCGCTTCGGCCGACAATTCGTACTCTTCTTCGGGAGCCCCGAGGGGAAACCGGCGCGTCAGCCAGCCTTGATTGAGCCACTCAGAGACGTACGCTTGGGATGTTTGGGGGAGGTCTTCGCCGGTCGAGCGAAGCGAATCGATGTCACGAGCGAGGCGCTCATGAAGCACCGAACTTGGCAACGCCTTGTCAGTGCCCGTGAAAAGCGACTGGAACAAGGCAATTATTACGGGTGCCTTGGTGGCTGCCAACAGGCGCCAGAGGGATTGCTCGCGCAGATTGCGCAGGGCCGCTGCGCCCCGAAGCGCCTTCACACCCATCTCCCAACGAAACGGTAACCAGTGACGCTGTCCACTTGGACCTCCGAGACAATCTGCTGGAGCCACTATACGACTACTTTCTATACGAGTCTAGTTTTTATTCGCACATCTTTTTTTACTACTCGTGAGAGAATTCCGACGATGCCCGAACGCTTGCTCACCACATCGGACCCAACAGGGTCATCCAGTAGCCGCGCCCCTGGTCGGTGGAGCCAGGACCGTCGCCTGGAATTCATTGACTTTCGACTTCGGTGGGACGGCCGTCTCAACCGCAGTGACCTCACAGAGTTTTTTGGCATTTCCGTGCCCCAAGCGTCGCTAGACATCGCTAAATATACGGAACTGGCGTCGACTAACTTAAATTACGACCGCAGCTGCCGGGTCTACATAGCGTCTGCCGACTTTAAGCCGCTGTACCCGTCGAGCGACTCTGGTCGCTATCTCAACGAGTTGTTGTCGCACGCTTCCGGGCTGGACTCAGAGGAAAGCAGCTTCATCACTTGGGCGCCTCCGGTCGCAACAGTGCCACATCCAGGTCGAACCATCCGCGTCGATGTATTAGTCGCGCTTCTTCGAGCCATTCGCGAGCGCTGTGCGATACGCGTGTTGTACCAATCGATGACACGACCACAGCCTTCCCCGCGTACGATTTCTCCGCATGCACTTGCTCACGATGGCTTCCGCTGGCACGCACGCGCCTACTGCCATATGCGCAACCAGTTTCTGGACTTCGTTGTTGCGCGCATGCTGGAGGTTGACAGCTTTGAGCCGGCCGCCGCAAGTCCGGATGATGATGTGAAGTGGCACACCATAGTGCCTTTAGTATTGATTCCGCATCCCGAACTGAGCAAGTCGCACAGACTTGCCATTGAACTTGATTTTGGGATGGAGAACGGACAAGTCGAGTTCCATTGCAGACAGGCGTTTCTCTTCTACGCTCTGCGACATCTGCGCCTGGACCTCGAAGGCGAAGCCAAACCGGAGGCGCAGCAGATTGCTCTAAAGAACCGGTTAGAAGTTGAGACGTACATGTTGAACGAAGGTGCATCTTGATACGCGCCTTCTGCCGGACATCAGTGTTCCCGTTCCGCTCGACCGGACGAATGCATCGACGCCGGACTACAACCTGCCGCCACATTTGGATTGCCGGCAACCTCGCATCCCTCGCCGACCAGAACCCCATCGAGTTTGAGAGTTATCGCTTTGACGCGCTGGATTACCGCTATGGCATCGCTGAGCGCACCCGCCTAAGGAGAGTTGCGTGAACTCGCGGCAACAGCCTGGAGAAATCTGGATGGTCTCCGTCTCCCAGATTGAAGTCATCACCCCGGGAACGGAATGGGCCGGTATTCGGAAATCGTCGACAACTTCAAGGCCATTGGTCTCAAAAAGACTATCGTGGTCACGCCCCGACACATCGCATGGAAAATTAATATTCCGCCATGCTAATGTTGCAACGACGTGGGGCGGTAGCTCAGCTGGGAGAGCGTCGCGTTCGCAATGCGAAGGTCGGGAGTTCGAGCCTCCTCCGCTCCACCAAGAGTTTGCGTTTTGAAAGCGCGCTCCGTCTCGCGACGTGCTGCTTTGTGTTTCGATGCGGCCTGCGCCATCTGGCGCGCTTCGCTGTTGCCGCCCAGAACACTTCAGTGCAGCACATCGATGGACTAGGTTGGCCACTACGCTGGGCGCCGTCGCAGCAAACGCTCGCCAGCGTTTTGAATACCATCGTTACTGACTCAGCGTACGTACGGCCGGCAGCCGACCGCTAGAACTCACCGTATCCAGCTGGCGCATTGTCCATATCGTCCCATCGGCATTCGACAGTTGGGTCCAGCCAGTCTGCAGCACGTCGCAGCCATGTGGCATCAATAACATCGTCGGACGACTTCAGCTTCTTGAGGTCGAATTCGCGTGCGAGTGTCCGCAGGCGGTTTGCTCGCTCAAGCTTCGAAGCCCATTCTTCGACCCGTTTGAGTTGCTCAAATGCCGCTCGGCGAACCGCTGCCAGCCTCGCGCGCTCGGCTTCTTGCACAGCGGCGGCTGCCCGTTGTTCAATCCGCATCTCTGCTTGTACAGAATTGCGTATAACCAGATGCCGAAGCCTGCCAACGAACGCCTGCATCTTCGTTTCCACCAGGGCGCTCCGACTGTCCGCAGTGGTTGCCGCTGCATAGGTGCTTCCGACACCGAAGGCCGATATTTCCAGTTCATTCGTGGGATGGTAGACGTAGCCTTGGCTGTGCAGGTTGTATCCGGCGCGCTTGTTTTCGGCGAGTTGCTCCCGGGTCAATGGGATATTTTCCTGGCGGGCTCGCTCCCTCACGCGGAACGTCAACCTGCTGCCAAGCAAAGTCACATATGCGGGCTCATCCTCTTTGCCGCCAGAGGAAAGCAAATATCCCGCACCCGTTAGTGTCTCGATAAGCATGTTCAGCACGAGAAGCGCGCGCAACGAGTTCTGCGGGGACACGGCGGCTCGCATCAGTCCGGCTCCTTCGCAATATGGCCATATCCGCGAGTCGCGCTGCTTACCTTCGAGCTTTTTCGCCATCCGTTTGACCAGGGGCACGCATTCGTCAATGGATGTGCGCATGCTGACGGACGGCGCATCCGGGGCACTGGCGGCGTCCTCATCGATTTGGACCTGGGTGCGCAGTGACAGCTCGTCGTCCTGTGGATTTCTGAAGACGGAGCGTCGGTAAGTCGTGGCTCCCTTGGTCGGCGGCAGCGATGGCTTTTTCACGGCCTTGCCGGCAGCAAGTTTTTCCCAGTAGCCGCGGGGAGGGACTGGGACATCCAAACTCAGACAAATCTTTCGAAGACCCACATCAGACATTTGATACCTTTTCGACGCCTTGCTGACTGGCTCCGACCAGATTTCTTCATACAACTTTTCGCGTTCAAAGTCTTGGTGGACGTAGGGCATATCGATACACGGTGCGTTGGCAGAGTCCTGCGGTAATCCCCGTCAGATACTGACACGGACGATTTTGAGACGACAGAAGGCTCACGCGTTGAGAGTTCGCGAGGAGCACAGACTTGCGCTGTGCCACGAGACGGTGCGGTATGAAGTTCAGCGTCGACTTTAGTCCCATCGTGAACAAAGCCAAATGTCTACTCGAAACGAAATGCCCAACTGCCTTTACTGAGGACGCCTAGTTGGACCGAGTACCTGACGTTTGGTGACTGGAAATGCAAGGGCCTCTACCCGGTCACGGAACGAAGGCTGCTCGCGACGTGGGTCGACCCAATCGAACAAGCTGTCGGTGGGGTGGCCGGGGCCGGCAAAGCATTGCTCACCGCCAGATGTTTCAGCGAGCACCACGGGCAGACCGAAAGCGATATTCGGTCCATTCACTGACCGGATAGGCAAGCTGCTCGAACAGTCAAAGCGAACCATGTTCGGTGCATTTAGAACATTGGTCGAAAATCTGGCTTGTCAAAAGGCGCCGCCCCCTCGCGCTTCAGTTCGTGCCCGCAGTGTTTGGACGCTTCTCCGTTAATATTAGGAAGAATATGCCGTAATATTGAGCAAATCGCCTGACTGCCTGTCGATTTTGTCCAAGGCCGTCGTTTGGCTGCCGAAGCGCGTCTGGAGAGGGAGGCGCCGAGGAAAACACGCTAACAAAACAAACCCTTAACCGGGGAGACCGAAGTTGAACATCCAGTCGTTACTTGCGGGCGTACCGACACCCGCACTCGTCACGGGCGCATTTCTGGCCGCCCTCGTGGTTGCTGTCATTGCGTTTTTCTTCGGTCCGGCGATAAGGCATCTGGTTCGGCTGCGCTCTATTCAGCGTCGCATTGAAAACTTTGAAGACGGAAATTACCCTTCACAGTTTGAGGCGGTATTCGCTGGCGACCGTCGGCTCGCCCATCTATGGAACGAGTACGCCGAATCGTTGCACGTTCAGCGTGAGGAGCGCGATGGACAGATGGTTGTGCGCGCCGTACGCGCCACCGTGCCCGCCGAGCTGTATTTCAACAGCCAGGTTGTCGTCGACAGCCGCTTGCGCACCGAATTTTTTAAGCATGTTCCCGGAATTTTTACTGGCATCGGTATCATCGGGACATTCAGCGGGCTGATAGAAGGCCTTCACGCGTTCCAAATCAGCGATAACGCGGCGACCGTGCGCGGCAGCCTCGAATCACTTATGCATTCGGTGGGAGAGGCGTTTCTTGTGTCCGCCTCGGCAATCGCTGCGGCGATGCTAACCACGCTCTTCGAAAAGCTTCTCCTTGCCTCGCTGTACCGACGTACAGAAGAAATCGTTCATGCGATTGACGCGCGTTTTGAGGCGGGGGCCGGCGAAGAATACCTGGCGCGCCTGGTCAAGGCATCGGAGGAGTCGGCGAGCCAATCCAAGATATTGAAGGACGCTCTCGTCAAGGAGATGGGAGAGCTGCTGCGTGAGTTGACTAGCGCGCAAATCGAGGCGAGCAAAGAACAAGCCGCACTGGTCGCGGAGGCTGGTCGCCAGAACAATGCGGCTCTTGGACAGGTTATCGCGGAGAGCATCCAGCAGGGTCTCAAAGGCCCGCTCGATGAAATTGCAGCAACGGTCAAAAGCGCCAGCGGCGACCAGAGCGCAAGCGCCGGACGGATGCTGCAGGACGTAATGACGAGTTTCAGCCAACGTCTAAATGACTTATTTGGCGGCCAGATTTCTGGGCTTACCGAACTTAACCAGCAAACCGCCCAGAGCATCCAGCAAGCCGTTACCACCTTGCACACCCTGGTCTCGAACATCGAAGCTTCGAGCCAGCGTTCGACCGATGCAATGGCGCAGCGCATGGCGGAGGCCATCGAGAAGATGGAGTCGCGACAAGAGGCAATGAACGCCCAATCGGCTGCATTCATCGAGCAACTACGCCAATTGGTCGCGACATCCCAGTCGGAGACGAGCCAGAAATTGCAGACGACGCTCGAAACGCTTGGCACGCATGTGGGAGAGATGCTGACCACACTGAGTGGCGCGCAGAAAGAAGTATTTGAGAATAATCGCGCACGCGAGAGCGCCATGTCTGAGCGTGCGACTGGGGCTGTTACAGCAATGTCCGAATCCGTCGATGCCGTTGTCAAGGAACTGGGTGTTGCGACGACGCAGATGGCGCAAAGCGTCGCTACCTTGACCCAGTCCACCGCTTCATCGGTAGACCGTATGCACGCTGGCGCTGAAGCATTGGGTACGGCGTCGCGAAACTTCGCCGCCGCTGGCGAGCGCGTCGCCAGCATCATGGGCCTAACCGCCGATGTCTCGACCAAGCTCGCCGCAACGGCTGGGAATCTGACAAGCGGGGCGGGAGCCATCCAGGAACTTCTGGGCGACTATCGCGCTCATCGCGACAGCATCGGCCAACTTGTCACAGAGTTGCGCGCCACCGTCGAGTCCGCACGAAGAGAGGCCGCATTGACTGGTGACATTCTCAATCGAATCGAAACATCTACCGGCCATCTCGGCGCGGCGCAAAAGCAGGCCGACGAATACCTCGCCGGTGTGAGCCGCGTTCTGGCAGACGCACACGGTGCATTCGCGACTGAAGTGAAGCGCACGCTGGATAAAGCGAATGCCGAGTTCCATACGAAACTGAGTTCGGCAGTGGGGTTGCTTTCGTCAGCAGTCGGTGAGCTGGAAGTCACGCTTGCCGCGATGGGAACCCTGACGCCGGCGCGGAGGTAGACGATGTTTGGAAGTCAAATCGTCGTCAAGCGAGGAAGCCGTGACGAGGCGGAGAAACCCTTCTGGATTTCCTTTGCTGACTTGATGACGGCGCTGATGGTGCTCTTTCTCGTGGTCATGGGGGTGGCATTGCTCGCCGTGACGAAGAATGTAACGGAGAAGGAAAAGCGCGAAGAGCAGCATCGGAAGGACATCGAGCTAATTCTTGACCGGTTTCAAGCTGCATCTAAGCGCTACAACGGCATCAAGATAGACCGTGACCGGCATGTCATCGATTTTGGAGACCGCGCGCGCTTTGCATTTGGGAAATCGAATCTGGCGCCCGAGCAGGAAGCCGTGTTGCGTCAATTCGTCCCCGAAATCCTGACCTTGGCGAACGGTGACCTGGGCAAGCGCGTACTTAAGCGCGTGGTTGTTGAAGGCTACACAGATAGAACCGGTACATACCTGAGCAATCTTAACCTCAGCCTTCAGCGCAGCGAGCGGGTGTTGTGCAGCATGTTTGCTACGGCTGGTGCGAGTCTGCTCGTCGAGGACCAGAAGGAAGACGTACGAAACCTGTTCCTGGTCGGCGGATATTCGTTCAATGACTCGAAGGAGACGGACGAGGAGAGTCGCCGCGTCGAGATGCGTCTCGAGTTCCTAGGTGTTGGAGAAGAAAGAGCTGCGGCCCCGCTTCAATCCGGGAACTTTGGCGACTGCGCACTGCGATGAATGCACTGAACTACCTCGCGTCCTTACTGCAATCGTCCGTCATCGAGGAGACGCAACCGGTTCGCCTGGGCGGCGAAATCGACGCACTTCTCGAAGAGCTGAAAGCGCGTGCAAAATCAGGTAGCGGCCGGGAACCCGTGCACGACCATCAGCTCGATGCGGTCCGGCGGTACTGGAGCAGCCAGGAAGTGCCCACGTTCCGCGATGCATACCTACTGTCCTTTGGCTTATGCATTCCGCACCGCCCCCAGGGTGAGTGCGTCATGGAGGACCGTCCCCGCCTGCAGCGTATCCTCGACAGTGTTGACGGCTACATAGCCAGGACCGCGTCATACAGACGCTGCTATCAAGGGCTCGCAAAGAGCTACTTCACTTATGACGTGGACGCGCCTGAAGCAGCGCCCGCCGGAAAGAAGAATTGGTTGACTTTGCGAGACTACCTTCACGACCGCAACCGCGAGATACGGGACAGCAAACCAGGGCCTGCATGGGTCGACACAGCAATTGAGAATCGACAGCTTTTCAACGAAGCGCCCTGCGCTCCCTATGTGAGCCAGCTGCTGCGCGGCGACGAATCGAATATCGACCGCATTTGTGAGCAGCTTCAAATCGGAAAAGAGTCGTGGTTTCTGCGCCAGCTCGTGCTGACGCAGGTTGAAGGCGCGACGAAACTTGATGACGACGAGTTTGTGAGCCTGCTACCTCGCTTGCTTGGCCTGCTGTCCCATAACGAAGTGCTCCGCGACCGAGGGACCATTCTGGTCCTCGACCGATATGCCCGGGTCTCTGGCAGCCCGCTCCATCCCAGACTTCGCGACCATGCTGTTACCTGGTGGGGCAATCCGTGGCTGCCGTCAAATGCGACACGATGGGGTGGCGTCGCGCCCGCGGCTCGAACGATGGTCTCTGACTGGCTGAAGCTCGAATTTATCGAAACCTTCTTTACGAAGCTGGCAGAGGACGGGCTCGCCGACCGTCGTCGAATGGAATTCTGGAAGCGATATGTCAAGTCCATTGACGACATCGAGTTCGCATTAGGCTCAACCGCACGTAATTCGCGTGAACCTGACCTCGTCGCGCTGCGCAGGAAAATGAAGGGCCTGACTCGCGAACTCGACGCCTCCGGTGCCAACAACGCTTTCATCATGACGATGGGTAAGTTGGTCGCGGTGGAGTTTAGTGGCCTCGGAAACGCGTTCTATGGCTATGACGCCAGTCGTTCGCTCCCCTTTAATACGAGTCAGACATTGAAGCTCGGGAAAGACGAGCGGAATTCGCTCAAGCGTTCGAGTCGCATGCTCTGGCTCAAGCATGGGGATGGCATTCACGGCTGGAGGCGCTGGGAGGATATGTTCGAGGCAACGCTTCGTGAGAGTTTTCAGATTCTTCCCTCTGTCGACACCTCACGTTCTTCTACCAGAAGCCAGGCTGCTAACGAACGCACGCGGCCGACGAGTCTGGGCTCGTCTCGCGAGAACACTCGCTCGACGCAAAACCACACTGCAACGCACGAATCCTACTCGCATGTCGCGCTCAAGCGATTCGCGGCAACGCATGGTCTGCAAATCGATGACCGGACTGCACTCGGCGGAAACTTGTGGGTTCGCGGAGACGAGGATGATGGGCATATCGGCCAGGTCCTGGCGGATTGGGGCTTCCATGTGAAGCCGGGCAAGGGTTGGTGGAAATAAGGCGAAACTGTGTTCAAGTTATTCAAGCCGGCAAAAGCGCGAGACGTCGCCACCTGGAAGCGGCAGTGGTCGGATAAAGGCATCGTTCTGACTCGTCGAATTGAAGGCCCGGGTGCGATGGTCGACGGGGACCTCGTCGGGGGCTACCTCACGCAGCTCACCGATGACGGTCTCGCCAACCCGGTCGATGACGGTTTCTTGTTGGACTGGCAGTCGGCCTATGAAATCCTCGAGCGGCAGGACTACGGGCAGCTGCGCGACGTGCTTCGAATTCCACCTTTCACCGACTTCCGTCCGTTCCTGCGAAGTGGCCATTCGCTGGTCGACCGCGAGTTCGGCATCGCGGTCGACGGATGGCGCGTCGACGGCGGCCGCGAATTTCAAGGCACTCTCACGGGGCCGGTGATGTCGGAAGGCACCGCAGAGACGCTGATGCGCCCTGCGCAATGGAAGCTATTCAAAGCGGTGGTTGCGTTCTCGCGCCGTGGTGACGAGGACCGTTCTGATTTGGCCAACCGGCAAGGTTGGGGGCGGATTCGCAAGCTCGCGCTCGACGCCGAAGCAGGACTCGATGATTTTCTCTACCGCTCGGTGGTGTTGAGTCCCGAAAAGCTCAATATCGGTCTGAGGCGGTCGGTCGAAGTGGCAGACGACCACGTAGTCGAAATCGAGCCAGGCTTCGACGGCGCACCAGACGACTGGCTCGACACCTTTGACAGAGCTCGCGAGATTCGTGACCGATACGACATCACGACCCGAGAAGGAATCGTCCAGGTTCTGGTCACGCCGAAAGTGAAGACGGTGCTTCGTGAAATCAAGCGCTTGCCTGGACGGCGCGTCGCCGGCTCACGGGCACAGGCGTTTTTGCTCAATCCTTACGCGGCGCTGGGCGCTGATGCCGTTGACGTTATCGAAGAGTCGCAGTTCGAACGCGCTCGCGAAGACGCCGGTCTCGACTACGAACGCTTTGTACCGACGTTCGAGCGCAACGCTGCGGGCTATGCACTGCGAGTCGGCCTGCTTGTCGAATCGGCCGTGGCGAGTGGACCGACCTCCTCGAAGACGCATTGGCTCGACGACAACGAGCTTTCCACGTTCGTCTCGGCTCTTTCGCGGTCGCTCGCGCTTGGCCACCAACTGCTTGCCTGGCAGGGTTACGACCTTGCTCTGCAGGGGGATTCGGAGCAGCACCTCAAGGAATTGTCGGCTGCACTCGCGCAACGTCGCACCCCTCCCACGCTGGTCTCCTACGCTCAGGTCCATGACCTGGGAGGCTACTCGACGCGCATCGAATCGATTGGTGTAGAGAAGCCGTACCATTCGCCGTATATCGCGAAGAAAGATGAAGGTGAGGGTTGGTTCCCGGACAACATCCTGCCCGTCATTGTTTATCAGTCGAAGGACGGTGGCGAGTCAGTGGCTGTGCCTACCAACAAGCCGGCCATCGAAAAACTGAAGAACGACGTACTGGAAGCTGACGCGAAAGGCGTGGCAAAGCTCGACGTTGGCTGGCTCAAGGACCCTATTTCGCTATCGGATGCGAAAGAAATCATCTCCACGTTCGAGAATCTTTTTTCCGACCTGGAATCGGGTAAGCAGTTTGACCCGGAAAAAACCCGCAAACGGCCCGGCGAACGGGCCACCAAAAAGCAGCTTGTTCTGCGCGCAAACATCCAGGCACTCGAATACGAGGAATTGCGCCGTGAGGCGCTGCAGTCGGTACCAGCAAGTCCCAAGCTTCCGCAAAGCATTCGCCCGGGGTTCGCCTTGCTGCCGCATCAACAGACAGGCCTCGCGTGGATGCAGCATCTCTTCAGTCTGCAAACCGATTACCAGGTCCGCGGCGCCATCCTTGCAGACGACATGGGGCTCGGCAAAACCTTCCAGTTGCTGGCGCTCATGGCCTGGTTGCTGGAGAAGGACGCCAACATGAATCCCATGCTGGTGGTCGCGCCTGTCTCATTGCTGGAAAACTGGGCGGAGGAAGCCAACAAGTTTTTTCAGCCGGGTGCATTGCCCCTGTTGACTGCGTACGGCGAGAGTCTTGCCGAGTTTCGCGTACCGCGCGGCCAGATAGACCAGCGTCTGCAGACTGAGGATGGTCTGGTCAGGTTTTTGAAGCCCAACTGGATTGGCGATGCCAAAGTCGTATTGACGACGTACGAAACGTTGCGCGACCTGGAGTTTTCGTTTGCCGCGCAGAAGTGGTCGTTGATGGTGTGCGACGAGGCTCAGCGCATCAAGAACCCCGCCGCAATGGTGACCCGGGCGGCCAAGAAGCAGAATGTCGCGTTCAGGATTGCATGCACGGGGACACCGGTCGAAAACACACTCGCCGATATGTGGTGTCTTTTCGACTACGTGCAGCCTGGTTTGCTGGGTGCACTGAACGATTTTGGTGAGCGGTATCGGAAGCCGATTGAGGCGAAGACGGACGAAGAAAAGTCCCGTGTCGAAGAGCTGCGCGCTCGCATCTCACCGCAGATTCTCCGGCGTCTGAAGACCGAGGTCGATACGGGACTGCCGCCGAAAATCGTGGTCGACGACTGTCGGCGTCTCCCCATTTCTAGCGTTCAGCGCAACCTTTATGCGAAGGCGGTGGACGGCTTCAAACGACGCAAAGAGCCTGACCATACAACGCCGTTCAAAAATCACCTTGGATTGCTTCATTATCTCAGGCTGGTGTGTACCGACCCGAGAGTGCATGGCTTGAGCGTGTTCAAGCCGGAGCCGATGGGCGACTATCGCGCGAAATCTCCGAAGCTCGACTGGCTGCTCAAGCAGCTCTCCGAAATCAGGGCGAAGGGCGAGAAGGCAATCGTCTTTTGCGAGTTCCGGGAGATTCAGCGACTTCTGCAGCACTACATCGAAGCCGAGTTCAGCTATCGTCCCGACATCATCAACGGGGACACGAGTGCGTCATCGACTCACGTCGCCAGTCGGCAGAAGAGAATCAAAGCCTTTCAAGAAGCGCCGGGCTTCGGCGTCCTGGTGCTTTCGCCTGTGGCCGTTGGATTCGGCGTGAATATCCAGGCGGCGAACCATGTTGTTCACTACTCACGCACCTGGAATCCCGCCAAGGAAGACCAGGCGACCGACCGCGCGTACCGCATCAATCAGAAGAAGCCGGTGTACGTCTACTATCCAACCGTTTGGGCGGACGATTTCACGACGTTCGACGTGAAGCTTGACCAGTTGCTTGCCCACAAGCGAGGGCTATCAGAGGACATGCTTAACGGCGCGGGAGACGTAGCGCCGGGCGACTTCAATATCGCAGACGTTGTGCCGCATTCACAGACCAGCGACCTGGATGAACGCATCAGTCTGGACATGGCGCTTCGTATGGGATGGCAACACTTCGAGTGTCTTGTTGGCGCTCTCTGGAGTAAGCGCGGATTCAACTGCTATCGGACACCAGGCACGAATGACAATGGTGTCGACATTGTGGCCATCGATGGGAAACGAGGTCAGCTTATTCAGGCCAAGACCAGCGGAACTGATGGTACGAAACTCGGTTGGGACGCTGTAAAGGAAGTTGTGGCGGGTGAAGCCTTCTACCGGCGCAGGCACCCGAACGTCTCGTTCGAAAAAGTCTGCGTCACAAATCAATTCTTCAATGCGCAGGCACAAGAGAACGCGATTTTGAACTCAGTAGAGTTGATTGACCAGGCGTATCTCGCCGACCTGCTTCGGACACACGAAACGACCATGCTCGAGGTCGAACGAATGCTCTTCGTCGAATGGCAGTCGGCGGACCTTACGGATTAAACCAATGAGATGACCATCAGGATATTGTCGGCTTAAGCATCGTGGGCAGATTCGCTGCCGAACATGGATGACCGCTGTTATGCAATCTATCGACGTGCAGCCTGCGGTAGCAGCGGACCGCGGGTCACTCGGCCCCGGTCCTTATCGGCAGAGCTTGACATCTGCGCCGCCCGTCACACCGACCCGGTGTTTGGGCCGGCGCGCAAGGTTCGGGTGTCCAGCGACTGTACCGTATGAGCTTCGCCGACTGGTTCATGGCGAACCGACGTCATCGCCAAATCACCGGTCACCAGGTTCGGTCTCGGCTGACGGCTGGCTGGTCGGCAGGTTGTCGTGCCACGCGGCATAAGTAATCGACGTACCTTTGAGTCGCCATGAATTGCGCCCATTGTCGGTTCTACCCAAGACCGTAGCGGATGCTGCGCTGGGACTGACAAAGGCCACATCCTGCGCGAAGACCAGATGGGAGCCGTCCGACGACTGCTGCAACGAGCCAAGACTTTGCAGACTTTCTCGCAACTGCTGATATGAGTGTGGCTGTCCCGACCATCCCAATCGCGCTTGCGACTGTGCGAGAACGGTGAAAGAGCGGGTACTTTTCCGCGCGAGTGCGACGAGACCGTGCTTGGCACTTTCGAGCTCGAAGTAGATGCCGTTGCTATCCGATGACAGCTCGGCCAGCAGCTCCTTTGCAACTTCTGCCTTGCTCTTTCGTTCTTCCAGTCGCCAGTGCGTCTCGAACACGT
This sequence comes from Burkholderia sp. WSM2232, assembly GCF_000472545.1. Classification (GTDB taxonomy): domain Bacteria; phylum Pseudomonadota; class Gammaproteobacteria; order Burkholderiales; family Burkholderiaceae; genus Paraburkholderia. Next base: position 30,508 of record NZ_AWZV01000006.1, read on the forward strand.
TCATTACCAAAGTCTGCTGCGCTTGCATGACATTGGCCGTCCACTCCGGATGCTGCAGCACCTGTGTAGTAAGGGCGAAACCGGAAACGCCCCCTTTGGTGAAATACGAATTTTTCTTCCAGGCAAACTCGCGGTTGCTCGCGGAGCTATTTTTCTTGCGACTTAACAGAACGAGGTTACCAAGCCGATGGACCCAGCTTTGATAGATTTTCGTGTCGGGAACCCAGGTCGCCCATTGACTGTTCGGAGCAGGCTGTTGGGGCATTACGTGCTCCACCGAGACGACGTCATGCTCGTAGACCGCGGCGCCATCGGACAAAAGACGGTCCAGGCGCAAAAGCAGCAGCGCCACTGCCCGCGCAGAATGGGTGTCATACAGTGGGCCGTTCAGTACCGAATAGGTGTCGTATTGCTCACTCGGAGACAGTTGCAGCGGTGACGCCTCGGCGAACAGATTCTGGCCATTTTCGATAGCCCCCGTCAGTGCAGAAAAACGCTCAACACGACCATTGACGCCAGTTTTCCGCGCGAGCATCGAATACGCCAGGCGTTCGAGGTCACGGAAGAAAGCCAGCATCGTAGCCGGTTGCTCGGCATGCCGTACGTAAAACGCCAAGGCAGGCGGCAGCCAGTCCTTGAATTCCAGCTTGTTGAGCCAACGCAGATGCTCGTTCACCAGCTCCGCATGCTGTGTGCTTGCGTAATCCGCGCCGCTGAGAGCGGTAAGCGCCTGCGCCATCGGCAGCAAAACCGTGTCGACAAATGTCTGCGGCGTGGTCGCCTGCGTAACGTGCTCCTTGAACTCCTTGAGCAAAGTCCCTTGCGGTTTGGCTTTGCGATAGACCATGCGAATATGGCTGAACAGGTCGCCAAACTCGTCGCGCCCCAGGTCCTCCTCGGCGTCTTCCCACTTCTTCGTGTACGTCTCACGAAGACCAGATTCGATGCCCCCAATGATTTCCGCCTTCAAAATGTCCGTTGCGCTCAAGTCCAGGCCGCGACTGTTGAGAACACCGAAGATGCGGTACGCCGAATCGAGGTCGGGAGTCGCCACGGTGACAAGGTAGCAACGCGTGATGATGAACTGAACGAGCCGTTTGAGCTTGGGTTCTCCCAGGTTCACCAGTCCGCTCATGAAAACCTTGGCGTTTGCCCGCAGGCGCGCCTGCGCACTGGGCAGCGTCGAATTGAGTTCAATGAGTTTGGTGAGACCGTCCTCATGTTGAACATATTGACGGAAGAAGTCTCTGTCTCGCTCGCGCAATGAAAGCCGGTAGCTCGCCTCGGTGGCTGAGACAACGTCGCCGTGCTCGTAAATACGCTTGGTGATGCCGGCTTGCACGGCACGGTCACTGATTGTGGCTCTGATGGCTGAAAGCAGTAGCGTCAATGTCGTCAGGCGCTGTTGACCATCGACTACGGTGGCGTCAGGCGACGTTTCGCTTTTGATGAGAACGATGCTCCCGAGGAAATAAGGCACACCGTCGGCAAGTTGTTCCGGGGACGCGTCGAGCGCACTCAGCAAGTCGTCCAGGAGCTCTTGCGCCTGGTCGTTTCCCCAGGAGTAAGGGCGCTGATAGCCCGGGATGGTAAATACATACTCGTCGCTGAAGATTTTTTGCAGCGTTTGTTCTTTTGCCGTGAGCGTGTGCGACACCTGTAATCCCCGGGAAGTAATTTGAAGCGTTTTGAGATTGCCAATATACCGGCTTTCCCAAGGTTCGAGCTAGCGTCGCGGTTCCCGTTGCGGCGCCTCTGACGCCCGAGAAATCGAGCATTACACCACCGTTTCCGCCGACGGCCATCCGGACTTTCAAGTCCTATAGTAGCTCGGCCAACCGACTTCTCCCGGTGTTCGGAAACAAATGCGTCATGCCGTGGCGCGGGGTGAATTGCAAAGGCGTGCGCAGGAACGGTGGTGCGTCGTGCGCGAATGGTCGCCTGAAACAATGCACTAGCAAAAGTCAGAGTCGGATTGCGCGTGCGACCCAGGCTTTGCAACGAATCGCCGTAGCGCGACCAGTACGCGTGTGTAAACTTGGCGAATAGCCCCTTGCCCGTTATACGTTTGCTGACGGCGATGACCGCGTCGCTTCAGTCCTCACTGCATTCTGTCCAGCCGCAACGGTTGCGGAACCTCACTGCAACATTCACAATCGACGTGCGCGTGTGTTTTTACACGCATTTCATGGTATATGGCTATGCGGAATCATGCGAACCCTGTGACTGTCGACGCTCTTTGGTCAAAACTCGCCTCACGCGCCATCCGGGTCGCGTTGGCGCGCCGGGACGTGAGCTACGCGGAACTTGCCGACGCGCTGAATACTATGGGCTTGTCCGAGTCGTCGCGTTCTGTGGAAGGCAAAATCCAGCGCGGCACCTTCCGCTTTTCCTTCTTCCTTCAAACCTTGGCCGCCTCGGAAAGCCAATACCCCGAGCAATGGACTGTTCCGCTGCGCAGTGGCGCAAGCTGGGAAAAGTGCGCTGCGCACGTCATTCAGGCGGAACTCGTGGCTCAGCCATGGCTGAACCATATCCTGCTTTCTCAGCGCCTGGCCGAAATCGGCGTCGAGGTTGCCGCCGAGACATTGAAGAGCCAGATAGTGGACGGAACGCTTTCCACTGCATTGTTTCTTCAATGTGCCACGGTCTGCCGATTCCCTGACCTCCATTTCTTTCTCGACGGTCGAGACATGATTGACGCCGCCGTCGCGGGAGCGTCGGCTCGGTAAGCCAACGCCGCGGACAAAAATTTCTTGCTTTCCTTCATGGCAAGTCTATATTTCGCCCTGTGCAGAGCGCGTGTAGAAACGCACGGTGACGGTGGCCGGTGAAGACACTTTGGTCGTCAGAGTGCGTCGCGGGCTGCTCCGGCAATGCGGACCGGCATCATATTGCGTGATGGAACGCCCTGCCCCTTGAGACTTGGAGGTGACCATGCCTGTCTGGAGAGTGGCGGATGTGAGCGCTGAGCCTGAGATGTCAATTTCCGACTGGCAAATCCTGGAAACGCAACTTGGCTCCAGGCATTTCGTGGGCTGCGATGTGCGCAACCTCACCGGCCGTGTCAGCACCGCCATTCAAGAGTTCGACCCGGCCGTACTACGCGGCATCACGTCGTCCGGGCGCGTCTATCAGCTGGTTGGGCCTCGTGGATGGTCCGAAAACGGTCGGTATCTCTGGGAACGGTGGTGCAAGGTCAACGACATCACGTCCTACACAGATGTCACGGCCGAGTCGCTAGCGGAGAGGCCGTGATGACCACGCCGGCTGAGCGAACCAAAGCAGTGCTCGGTACCCGCGATTTCCTGGAGATACTTTCGCGCGCGGACGAGGTTACGATTCACGGCCTTGTACAGTCGGTCGCTGCGAGTCTTCTGCGGCACTACCCTTTGAAAGTCGACCTCGATTTATCGGCAGCGGCGCTTCCGACAGTCTGGGCGCCGCCATCAACGCCCGGTGGCAAAGGCGAGCATGTCGCACTCGAGTTCAACCTGGCGCATCAGACATGGACTGTTAAGAAGTAGCATTTCCAGGGAGACGCGAAGATGGCACGGATGCAGAGTGATGGAAGCCAGGATAGTCCGCATCACGACGCCCGGGCCTTGCGAGTTATACACATGGCCGCCGTGGCAGCAGTCTTGTTCGACCCCACGGCCGCTGCTGCGCTTCTTGAGATTCCAGATGCAGAGCTGGGCAGGCTTTTCAAAATCCGTCTCATGCGAATCGCTGGCCTGTCAACCGCCTTGAACCTGGAAGTCAGCTCGACTCATGGTCGAATGCAGTCGGCATCGAATGGCGGCAAACGCGGTTCAAAGCGCAGTAAGTCGGCACGTTACGCCCTTATCGCCAAAGGAAAGCTTCTGCACTTAACAGACTTCCTCACGGCCTCGGGCATCTCCGAGCACAGGCTGGCCAAGGACCTCGCCGCCCGTCGCCTGTTCAGCGTCGAGATTGGGAGGGACGCCTACTATCCGGCGTTCTTCCTGGTCGATGAGCTGGACCGTAAGAGTTTGGCGAAGGTATCGAGACGGCTTGGCAACGTTGCCGGCTGGCGCAAATGGAAATTTTTCACGGCGCCAAGAACGAAGCTTGGCAATTCGACGCCGCTGCAGGCACTCATGCGGGGCGATGCAAAGCAGGTACTGCGATGCGCTGCGGCTTTTGCTGAGGGATAAGAGCAGCCTATGTTGGCGAGAAATGCCGTAGTCACGCATTTACGAAGTACCGTGCTTCATTCGAGCCTTCCATTTCGAGGGCTAATCGGCGCGGGCCGTGCCGGCACACCATTTTCGTGGAACCCGAGGTAGCATCGCGTTCGCGCTAGTCTCGCGTGACATGGCCGGGCGGTACAGTCGCCTGCGTCCTGTTCTCGTAAAAACCGCCCCATGCGTCGGTGATGCTGACGAAATCAGTCTTGAGGGCTAGAACCTCCAACTGATTTTCGGAATTCAATCTCAGAACGCACGCGGCCTGAAAGCATGTCTTCAAGACCCTTTGCAATATCACTCGGCACGACCCGCTGGCGGTGCTCGGCCTCGAGCGCGCGGTAGTAGGCCAGCTTACGCGTGTCGATAAGCGCGACGAACGGTTCGCCATTCTTCGTCAAGACTTTCTCGCTTCCCGCCACAACATCGTCTGCCAGCTTGGCGAACTGAGAGCTGGCGTCGCTCAAAGGTAACACCTCCTGGATGCGAATCGGCACACGAGCCTCCATGAGGGAGAAGTCGCCATCATTGCGACACGAAAAATCGCGGAACGGGCCCGTGTCGATGGAACGTAAACAACACTGTCCTTACATTGAACGTCGCGCGGCCAGACGGCGCAACATGCTCACTTGCGCGACATATACTTGATTGCAAGGACGCACATGCCATCCGCCGCGCGCAATGCCGCTGGATGGTCGGGCCGCCCCATCCATCGATGGGCTTCGGTGATGTCGTCGGCTTGCCGCTCACGCTGGCGAGGTGCTGACCGCCGGGGCGTGGGGGACACTCGAGCACTGGGGGGATGCCGTGAGAAGCTCGACGCGCTGGCGAAGATAGAGGCGCGAGGCGAAAAGTCTGTCGGGCGAGGCGGCTCCATACCGAAGCGGGGTGGCGGTGGCTGAGTGAAGGCGCATCCCGGCAATTCTGCCAGGGAGGGCTGGGCTCAGCCTCACCACCCGAAGCGAAGAAATATGCATCTGTTTTTTGGCTGAGCCTGGTGAAATCCATAGCCATGCGCAACGACAATCATGCCGGCTGCGCAGCCACGAATAAGTCCTGTCCAGCGCGCGCACCGATAACCGCGAGACGACACAGGTCTGCGATTCGGACAAGCCCGCCCCGCGCATTCCCGCCCGGAAGTGGCCGCGCACCGACAAGTTCAACGCCCGGCAGCAGTTTGGTCAGCGCTGACGACTTGGTGCCGAAGCTGCGCGCGAGGTCCGCCAATGGCACGTAAGTCTGCCGGAACGCCAGCAACTGATGCGGCAGCACCACTCGGCATGGCTGGCCGCGTAACACAATCGACTCCGATTCCAGCAGGCCCTGGTCAATCCAGTAGGAGATGCTCTCCCATTTCCACCCGGTCATTTTCGCCAGGGCCTGAATTGACATGCCGGCTTCGAGCAAAGGCGTGCCGAAGTACGGCGTGACGTCCGCGCGTCGGAATGCCGTGTCGCCGAGCGTGCGACTACGAACCACGGCCTTCACCTCGCCTTCGGCGATGACCCTCATCAGGGACTGGATGGCCTGCCGGTCCCCCATGCGGCGGCTGGTCAGCCCTGCCCACGTGAGCCGCTGCGCTTCGGCGATGGCGGCAGGTTCCGCGGCGGCGCGAACGCGCTCAAACAGTTCCAGTATCGAACAACGCTCGACCTGGCCGCCCTTCAAAATATCGTGACGCCAGTTTGCGTCGGACCGTATCACGCCTGCAATTATCATGTGCGCGAGCACGGACGGCGGCACGTCGGCAAGTTCGCAGGCCTGCTCCGTCGTCACCCATTCATTGCGCCGTTGCTGGATACGTGCCAGCTCGGTGCGCGGGATTTCGTAGACTTGACCACGAGTGCCGACGCGGCGCGTGCGATAGTTGCACTGCCCGGCCTGCATCGCCTTATGCAGCCGGTCAGCACTGACGCCGATAGCTTTTGCGGCCTCCGGCGCACGCATGAACTCTGTCGCGTCCGCCACGATGTCCTTCGCCGAGTCCAGTCCGAGCGCCCCGTCGAATCGCTCCGCGGCGACTTCGATAACGATTCTGAGGAACGGCTCAAGCGCCGTCCCCTGACAGAGTTTGCGCAAGCCGATGTACCAGGGGCCGAGAAGCGTGTTGAGTGTCCGTGCATCGGGGCTGCCTGCCGCGATGCGCTTCTTCACATGCGCCTGAAAGCCCGCCGGCCAGTCGGCAAGCAACGTCTCCAGTGGCTCCAGCAACACGACCGCCTCAGCCATCGTTTTCGGCAGCGCTGCGCTTCGACGTGGGGCTGGTCGCGCCGGGTCGGCGCACAGGCAGAGTGTTTGAACAACGTGCACGAGAGCATCAACATTCACACCACGAAAATCCGGGGCGATGCCGCCAGACTGTTCGCCGGCGCTCGCAATCAGCGTCGACAACCAGAGTTGGGTCCGGGTTGCTGGCACGCGCGGAAGCATGCGCAGTTCATGACCACAATCGCACCGGTCAATATGGTATCGATTCGGTGACAGCAGCTCCCCGCAGTCATCACATCGGTCCACATGCTGGATACGGTGATGAGGACATGCGGTGACGAACGTATGTTCCCAGTGATGCCGCAGGTATGGCTCGTCGAGGCAGGCGGGACAAACCGCGTCGGTCTGTACGCGATGCAGTCGCCCCCAATTACGGCAAGTGGCTTCCTGCTGGCTCGCAAAGTGCGCCCATGTCGTTTCGAGGCCCAGCTGTCCCGCGACGAATTCGGCATGAGCGAGCAGCGCGCTGCGGCTGCGCTGAACGCCGGCTAGCCCGGCAAGCTCGCGCCAGTTGGACAGCACGTTCTCGGCAGTGAGCGCGCGATAGTAGCCGAAGCCCGATTCGTCATCGCGCGGCGCACGCGTTACGAGCAAGCTCATCGGAAACCTCCTGCCTGTCCGGTGAGGATGGGAACCGCGAGGTCATTGTCGTTCATCACCTGGACGAACGCCTGATGAAGTGCTGCCGGAGAAACTTCGGTCAAGAAGGCCTCCTGATGCGCAAATGCCGGGAACTGGCGCGAGCCAGCTGCTTCTATGGCGTTGGCTGCTGCCTGGCAGTCAGCGAACGTGAGCGGCCGTGGCGACTCATACGCCATCTGGCTCGCCAGTTCCTGCATGAACCGGCTGAGCACGCCAATCAGCCCGCCGGTCAGGAGGTAGCACTGCAGCGTAAGTCCGGACGCCGGCACGTCTATCGGATAGCCCGACTCGCCAAAGAGACTGGCGTAGGTCGCGACACAGGTATGAAACGCTTTCATGTTTTCGGGGATTCGTGAGTCATAAGGCATCAGAAGGCGTCGTGCCGACGCTCTTGCGCGGAGTTGCTCGTTACATTCGAACAGGCGCTCGAGTCTGGGTACGCCAAACATGAAGACGGTCCGATTGCCCGAGTCCGCCAGTTCCTTGAACCAGTCGCCGGCGCCGCGCGGTGGCATACGCGCACCGGGCTCGACAAGGTGGCTCGCTTCCTCAAACATCACAACGCGCGTATTGGCAAGCCTCAACTGGTCTAACATCCGGCCGCGCATGGCTCCTGTTGTAATACTGCGCTGCACTGGCAGACCGAGTGCGGCGAGGACGCTCGATGGCAACTGCAACGGCGATACGGGCGTCGGCACTGGCACCACGAGCACCGGCACATTGCGACGTCCATCCACCTTCGTCTCCGGAAACGCGCGCCTCAAGGCATTGATGAGCATCGACTTGCCGACACGCGACGGTCCCATGACACGCTCGATGCGGCTGGCGCCTCCGTCTATTGCATCCTCGATGCGTTGCCTGAGCGGTTTGAAGTGTTCAAGGAACAGCGGATGAGGAAGCTCGCACGTTTCAATCGCGATGCGTAATTGTTTTGCGGGCGTCATATCAATAGGTCTCCGCTGTTACGGTCCAGCAGGGGAAGCGGGGACACGTCGTCGAACATTAGCCAGTGGCCTGCGCTGCGGAGGACGGCAAGTCTGGCGCGCTGCCAGGCTTGCCGGCAGGTGCCGGCGGTTGCGGGACCGGATGTCTGGCTGCGCGCTCGACGGCCTTGGCTTCCTTTTCGCGACGGGTTGTTTCGCGGTTACGCTCGTGCTTGCCCGGCTTCTTTCGCCTGGTTGAGTGCGAATCAGCGACGACCTGCTCGCGCATGTCAGCGTCGAATTTTTCAGCCTGCGGTGCCGACGTGAAAGATGCTTTGTGTTTTTTCAACTTATCCTTCGCGTCAGCGAACGACCAAGCCGGCGTTTCCGGCCTCAGGTGCTCGAATGGAAGCGTGATGACAGGGAAGTCGTCGCCTTCGTAAATGTAGATGTGCCGGAAATCGTCCGGGTTGAAGAGCACGTGCAGGAATTGATGCTCCCCGTATTTCTCGAGCAGAATCGAGATGTCATCGTCCTTATAGTGCAACCCAGCTATCGTGATGCCGGTCTTTCGACTGAGCCTGCACGGCTTGTGTTCATAGAGGGTCGCCAGCCATTCCGAGCGTGACGGCGGAAGCGAAATGGCGAAGCATGACGCCTCAAAATGCTTCCAGCGTTCCGCCGGCGTATCGCCGGAGACAAAATCCTCCAGTACAACATCCCACTGCAGGCGCTCAAGCGGTTTGTGGACCCACTTCTCGTAGTACCACCGGACAATCCACCGCTCCAGTTCCTCCAGCGTCATCAGCTCATCACCGAGCGCTATGGGGTCACGCTTTCCATCTACTCCGTCCATACGCGTACAGCCACCCAGTCCCTCAAGAGCAACCTTGAGCGACTTGTTCAAGCGCTCAATAAACGGCTTTTCTTGCGGATTTCTTGATTTGCAGTGTTTAACGTCCGTGCCAAGCTTCTCCAGATTCTGGATGCGGCTGCCCTTGGCTTCAGGACCGTTATCGAAGATGAATTGGCCCGGCGTGCCGCATACGTTCATGTCGTGGTCGATGGCCAGCTCCTCAAACCGCTTCACCTTCATGGCGGACATGTACATCGCGGCACATGCGAGCGTGTCAGCGTCCACGGGAGCACCGACAACGAGGCGCCAGCCAAGCGGATAGCTCGTACAGCAATCAATGGCATGGACCAGATATATCCAGCTGGTAACGCCGGCCGGCGCCAGCGCCACGAACGGAAGATGAAGCGCATCCTGTTCAACCCGCTCGAAGGGCAACTCGGCACGAATGCGTTTTTTCGCGAGTGACTTCGCAGCACCGACATCTCGAGCCAGCATCCGGCCGCCTTCGATGTCCGTTGTGACGAAGCGCTCGATGGTCTTCTTTACATATCGGGCACTAATCGGCGCGTGGTTCTCCGGCACGTATGTGCCGCGGACTGAGCGGTCGACATAATCGGTCAGTCGCGCCAGAGACCAGCGGGACATCGGCACAAGAAAATGCTGTTCTGCCGCCGTGCATATCGCGTTGACGACTTCCGCGGAGTAGCGCGGCATCCGGTTACCTTTGTTTCTGTTCCCGCGAATCATCGGAAGCCCCGACAAGTCGTACTTCCGGTACCGGTACATCGTCGATTGCGGTGGGAATGGCGGTGATTCTGGAGATGCGTCCGCGTTATAAGCCTCTTCAGCGACCCTGTACGCCTGAAGAAAACTGAGGCCTCGCTGCTTCTGGACGGCCTTGATACGCTGCATCACATCGAGCAGAAACCGGTTTCGCTCGTGCAGCGCTGCGTCGTCAGGCTGTGCCGCATGACTGAATCGCGGTTTGCCGGGACGAAGAACTGTCAGCTTGCCGACGTCAAGGTCACCGAGGACGGACGCTACGCTGACATACCTGTCCTGCAGTTTGTCGGCATCGAACACTTTGATGTGTCCGTCCCTCGGTTTGGGGTCAAGGACTTCCAGATACGCGTCGTGATTCCCCGGTGGCGCGAGCCGGTCATGAAGGAGCAATGTACGGCTCATTTTTCGACTCCCTCCAGCAGGCAGAGGTGGTCCAGGTCGCCATACGCGAGGGACAACTCAAGCGCGCCGCAGATGGTGTGATGCGCGACGTCTGCGCTGAGCACGCCACTGACCAGAAGGACCGGAATCAGGCCGGGCGGCACCGCCAGGTCCGAGCACAGCGCGCGCAGCAGGACCGGACCACTCGCGCAGCGACGTGTGACGCGCTCGACGAGTTCGTCGGTCAGGTACGCACGAACCTGATGGGTGGCCTGCTTGAGCATCCGCGAATTCATCCGAACGGGATGAGCGGCGTTCGCGGGAAGGACTACGGTGCGCAGGGGGTAGCCATTGGCAGCCAGAATCGAACGGGCGCGGGCGACCTTGGCCCAGTAGACGTCATCTCCCTGGAAGCCTTCGGTCTTGACCTCGACCGCATTGTGCAGGCCGTCCTGCCAGTCGATACTGAAATCGGCCGTGTACAGCTTCGGCCCCGGCACATCGCGATGCCTGTGCCACGCGTCGCGTACGGCCTCCCGTGTGAGCAGCAGACGCTGGTCAATCAAATCGACGCAAAACGGTTGCGGCTGAAAGGCCCTGACACGCGGGTCAACGGCGAGAAGATGGGCGACGAATCGCTCGGCATCCGATTCGACGATGAGATGGCCGTCTGCCTTTTCACAGTGCGTGCCAAGTTTGGCCTTGCCGTACGTTGACGCGGTGTGACGGATGCCGGTGTTGGCCGAGTTCAGACGGCCGCGACGGCATAGGACGGGGCTGCGCGGTTCATGGCGCGCCTCCGTCTTCGTTGCGTTGCCAGCAGGCGCCCGGCTCGTGGAACGCGGTGCGCGGGGCGAACCTATTACCGGCGGGCCAGTACGGAAAATTTATAGAGCGGTTCGTGTTCAGCATCATGCAGTCAATCAATGTCTCGACTGCATCGCTTACGGCGGGATTTATACGAAATTTAGCGGGTGATCGAGCGACGTTACGCGTCAAATGACTGGGGCCGACCGACATGCGGAGCGTTCTTCCCGCGAAATTATTTTTCGCGTTACGTCGTTGTAACGTCAACGTTACAAGGCGTCGAGAGTCGGAATTGCGGCGCGTGACCTGGCCCGTACGAAGACCGGAAAAGAACGCGCGGCAGGCGGCCGATTCAGGGCATCGAGCCTTGCCGCGTCTGTGGCCGTGACGAACTGGGCGACAGCCGGCGTCCTGACCCAATTTCCGAGCGGGGGTCCTGGCTGCCCATTGCCGCCCGTCGGAAACGACACTAACATCCGTCGAACCGGCGATAGCAGAAACGCGATGCTCCGCCTCGCTCCGCCTGAGACCTCGCCGCAGCCTCCAGAAATTGACCTGACCCATCGCCCGCTCCCGCGTCGTACCCTCTCATAAATAGGGCTCGACCGCGTGTACGGCAAACTACGAAGACAGGTTCATTCTCAAAACTGCACGCCAGCATTGCGCTGACGCCCGTTTACCTTAGGAAAAACCGGGGGGATTTTCAAGCTGGAAGGACGATGCCCCCCAAGATAGTTCGCCACGCTCATCCCGTGCCATCGGAACTCGCCCCCAATGCCGGCACCGTAGGTAAAATCCGTCCCACGTGACTCCACTTGCGATTGACGCGATGGTCGATATACACATACCTGCCGCACCCCTACGGAAACCATGAACCATCAGGCGCTTTCCTCCTTTATCTGGTCCGTTGCAGACCTGCTTCGCGGCGATTACAAGCAGTCTGAATACGGCAAGGTCATCCTGCCGTTCACCATACTGCGCCGCCTCGACTGCGTGCTCGAAGCCACGAAGACAAAGGTGCTGTCCGAACTTGTCACCATCAACAAAACCGGTCTGAACCCTGACCCTTTTCTGCGCAGGATTACCGGGCAAGCGGTGTACAACACGTCGCCACTGGACCTGGTGAAACTGCTCGGCGACCAGGACAACGTCCGGAAGAACCTGTTCGACTACGTCGCGGCGTTCTCGCCCGATGCAAAGGACATCTTCGAACGCTTCGACTTCCACACGCAGATTGAGCGCCTAGCCAAGGCGGACCTTCTATATCTCGTGGTCGAGAAATTCGCGAACATTGACCTGCATCCCGAGGTCGTCGACAACACCCAGATGGGGCTGGTTTTCGAGGAGCTCATCCGCAAGTTCGCGGAAATCTCGAATGAGACCGCCGGGGAGCACTTCACGCCGCGTGAGGTCATCCGTTTGATGGTGAACCTGCTATTCATCGAGGACGACGACGTGCTGCAACCCGGCAATGCGGTCGTGCGCACAATCTATGACCCGACTGCGGGTACGGGTGGCATGCTTTCCGTCGCGGGTGAGTTCCTGCTTGAGCACAACCCGGCCGCGCGCCTGAACATGTTCGGCCAGGAGCTGAACGACGAGTCCTATGCCATCTGCAAGGCCGACATGCTCATCAAAGAGCAAGACGTCGGAAATATCGTGACCGGCAATACACTGTCCGACGACGGACATGCGGCGCGCAAGTTCGACTACATGCTGTCGAATCCACCGTTCGGTGTCGAATGGAAGAAGGTCGAAAAGGCTGTGCGGAAGGAGCATGAGGACAAGGGCTTCGATGGCCGCTTCGGCCCTGGCTTGCCACGGGTTTCCGATGGTTCCATGCTGTTCCTGCTGCATCTCATCTCGAAGATGCGACCGGCTGTTGATGGTGGCTGCCGCTTTGGCATCGTGCTAAACGGTTCGCCGTTGTTCACCGGCGGCGCCGGCTCGGGCGAGAGCGAAATCCGCCGTTACGTGCTGGAAAACGACCTGGTCGAAGCCATCGTGGGCCTGCCGACCGACATGTTCTACAACACGGGCATCGCGACGTATGTGTGGATTCTGTCGAACAAGAAGCCGGCAGCCCGTAAAGGCAAGGTGCAGCTCATCGATGCCAGCAGCTTCTGGCAGAAGATGCGCAAGTCGCTCGGCAGTAAGCGCAAGGAAATGTCGGACGAGCAGATTGCTGACGTGACGCACCTTTTCGGTGGCTTCGTGGAGGCGCAGCTAGCGACCGTGTTTGATGCCGAAGGCAAAGAAGTCGCTCGTCACATTCTGCCGGCGGGCGAGCAGGTTCCAGAGGTCAAGGCTGGCCAGACAGTCAAGCTCGCGCCGATTTCGCGCATCTTCAAAAACGAGGATTTCGGCTACACGACCATCACGGTCGAACGGCCGCAGCGTGATGAAAAAGGCGAGATTGTGCTCGGCGTGAAGGGCAAGCAGAAAGGCAAGCCGCAGGCCGATAGCGCGCTGCGCGATACCGAGAATGTGCCGGTTTCCGAGGACATTACCGCGTACTTTCAGCGCGAGGTACTGCCGCATGCGCCGGATGCCTGGATTGACGAAGACAAGAGCAAGGTCGGTTACGAGATTCCGTTCAACCGGCATTTTTATGTATTCGAACCGCCGCGCGACTTGCATACGATTGACGAGGAGCTGAAGGCTGTGTCTGCCAATATCATGAAGATGCTTGAGGAGCTGGCGGAATGAGTTTGCCCATGTATCGCGAGTATCGGGACATTGGTTCTCAGTGGCTCGGCGCCGTCCCTGCACATTGGTCCGTAAAGCGGCTTCGCTTTGTTGTTGAACTGAACCCGTCCAAATCCGAGCTTGCCAAGCTGCCGAAAGATACTGAGGTCTCGTTTCTGCCAATGGAAGCCATTGGCGATGATGGCTCTTTGAATGTCGAAAAGACACGTGCACTTCAAGAAGTCGAGACCGGTTACACATATTTTCGCGATGGCGACGTCACTGTCGCGAAAATTACCCCTTGCTTTGAGAATGGCAAGGGGGCTTTGATGGCCGGATTGCTGGGCGGCATCGGCTTTGGGACAACGGAACTCATTGTTGCTCGACCCAAATCCGGTCAGGTGTCTGCGAAATTCCTGAACTGGATATTCCAGTCTCCGGGGTTTCGAAAGCAAGGGGAGGCCTGGATGTATGGCGCAGGAGGCCAAAAACGGGTTCCCGATGATTTCGTACGGAATTGCCTATGGTGCTTCCCCCCGTTTACGGAACAGGAAGCTATTTCTGCATTTCTCGACCGCGAAACGAGCAAGATTGACGCCCTAATTTCCGAGCAGGAAAAGCTCCTCGAACTGCTCGCCGAAAAACGTCAGGCGACCATCTCGCACGCTGTTACGCGTGGGCTGAATCCGGATGTGCCGATGAAGGATTCGGGCGTAGCGTGGCTGGGGCACGTTCCCTCGCATTGGACTCTCAAGCAACTTCGACACATAGCGAAGATTGTGCGGGGAGCGTCTCCTAGACCTGCAGGCGACCCATTATTCTTCTCTAATGAAAACCATGGAAATGGCAATTTGCCGTGGGTAACCGTAGCCGAAGTCACTAAGGATGACACATATTTCCTCGAAACAGTATCGGAGTACCTCACTCCTGACGGAATTCAGAACAGTCAGAAGTTCGAATCTGGAACGGTAGTTTTCACCAATAGCGGTGCAACGCTGGGAGTTCCCAAGATACTTAAAATTGATTGTTGCGCAAACGATGGAATTCTTGCATTCAAGAATTTGTCGCGAGACGTTGAGCCTTTGTTTCTCTATATGTTCTTGAGTACCACGACTGAACGGCTTAGGACCGAGATGAAACAGGGTGGTGGGCAGCCAAATTTGAACACAGATATTGTTAAAGGAATTGTATTCGCGCAACCTTCAATTAATGAACAGCGTTCCATCGTTAGTTTTATTCAAGACGAATTGAAACGACTGGATTCACTAAAAGCTCAGGCATTTCGCGCGATTGAACTGCTATCGGAACGACGCAGTGCCCTGATTTCCGCCGCCGTTACCGGCAAAATCGACGTTCGCGAGCATTCATCGGCCCTAGCGGTCGCAGCCTGAAACAGACAAAAACGAAGCAGCCCCGGGGATAGAATGAGCAACCTGCACCAGGAACATCATTTCGAGACGGCCATCTGTGAACATCTGGCGCAGCACGGCTGGCTGTACGAACAAGGTGATGCCGCACCGAATTACGACCGGGCCAGCGCGCTCTATCTCCCCGACCTGCTCGCGTGGGTTGAAACCACCCAACCGGATGCCTGGCAAACTCTGACCAAGAACCATGGCTCGACGCTGACCACGGTGCTGGCCGAGCGCATCCGCAAGAACATGAATGAGCGCGGCACGCTCGACGTGTTGCGCCGTGGTGTTGAGATGCTTGGCCTGAAGCAGCCGCTCTCGCTCATCCAGTTCAAGCCTGCACTCGGCCTGAACCCAGAAATCCAGAAGCTCTACGCCGCCAACCGGCTGCGCGTCTTGCGGCAGGTGCGTCACTCGCTGAACAATCCGCACGACGCCATCGACCTCGTGCTATTTGCCAACGGCATCCCGGTCGCGACGGTCGAACTGAAATCTGACTTCACGCAAAGCGTCCAAGATGCAGTCGACCAGTACCGCTTCGACCGCAATCCGCATCCGAAGGGTGGTCTCGCTGAGCCTCTGCTCGGATTCCCGGGCGGCGCGCTGGTGCATTTCGCCGTCAGCCAGAGCGAAGTACAGATGACGACGAAGTTGGAAGGCACTAGCACTTACTTTCTGCCATTCAACCGCGGCAACCGGGGCGCGGCCGGCAATGCGCCGAATCCGAAAGGCTACGCAACGGCCTACCTTTGGGAAGAAGTCTGGGCTCGCGAGAGCTGGCTCGAAATTTTGGGCCGCTACCTCATCGTCAAGCGCGATGACAAGAAGCAGCCGAAGAGCGTCATCTTCCCTCGCTATCACCAACTCGACGCTACCCGCAAGCTGGTCGCCGACGTATTGCAAAACGGTCCCGGCCAGCGCTACCTGATTCAGCACTCGGCTGGCTCCGGCAAAACGAACTCGATTGCGTGGACCGCGCACTTTCTTGCCGACCTGCACGATGCCGCGAACGACAAGCTGTTCGACAGTGTGCTCGTTGTGTCGGACCGCACGGTACTCGACGCCCAGTTGCAGGAAGCGATTTTCGATTTCTCGCGCACGACCGGTGTTGTGGAAACCATCACCAACGAGAACGGCAGCAAAAGCGCGCTGCTCTCGCAAGCTCTGAAGGGCGGCAAGAAAATCATCGTCTGCACCATCCAGACGTTCCCGTTTGCACTGCAGGCTGTGCAGTCGTTGGCCGCCACCGAAGGTAAGCGCTTCGCCGTGATTGCCGACGAGGCACATAGCTCACAGACCGGCGAAGCAGCCTCCAAACTCAAGCAGCTTTTGTCCGCCGAGGAATGGGCCGACCTGCAGGACGGTGGCGAAGTTGATACCGAAGCGCTGCTTGCGGCACAGATGGCTAGGCGTACGGGTAGCGCGGGCCTGACCTATGTTGCGTTCACGGCAACGCCCAAGCAGAAGACGCTGGAGCTGTTCGGCCGTCCGAATGCCGATGGCCCGCCCGAACCGTTCCATGTGTACAGCATGCGCCAGGCCATCGAGGAAGGCTTCATTCTCGATGTGCTGAAGAACTACACGACCTACAAGCTCGCGTTCAAGCTGGCCAACGACGGCAAGGAATACGACGAGAAGGAAGTCGAGCGCAGTGAGGCCATGAAAGGCATCATGCAGTGGGTTCGACTCCATCCGTACAACATCAGCCAGAAGGTCCGGATTATCGTCGAGCACTACCGCGAGAACGTCCAGCCGCTGCTGGATGGCAACGCGAAGGCGATGGTCGTTGTCGCGAGTCGGAAGGAAGCGGTTCGCTGGCAGAAGGCCATTAGGGCATATATCCAGCAGCAGAACTACCCGCTCGGCGTCCTGGTCGCATTCTCCGGTGAAATCGACGACCCGGAAAGCTATCCGGCACCCGTCACCGAGACGAGCAAGGACCTGAACCCGGGCCTGAACGGTCGCGACATCCGCGAGGTGTTCGCGAAAGCGGAATACCACCTGCTCCTGGTTGCCAATAAATTCCAGACGGGCTTCGACCAGCCGCTACTGTGCGGCATGTACGTCGACAAGATGCTCGGTGGCATTCAGACGGTGCAGACGCTATCGCGCCTGAACCGCGCGCATCCCGGCAAAGACACTACGTACATTCTCGATTTCGTCAACGACGCCGACGAAATCCTGAAGGCGTTCAAGACCTACTACGAGACAGCCGAGCTTGAAGCGAAAACCGACCCGCATCTTGTCTATGACCTGCGCGCCAAGCTAGACGCCAGCGGCCATTACGACGACTTCGAAGTGGACCGGGTCGCGAAGGTCGAGCTCGACCCGCAGGGCACTCAGCAGCAGCTCAGTGCCGCGATTGCACCCGTGGCCCAGCACCTGCTGACGAAATACAAGATGGCCCAGCAGGCCCGCGCCGCAGCGATTGAGCAGAAAAATGCCGACGCCGAACAGGCAGCCAAGGACACGCTCGATGCGCTGGTGCTGTTCAAGGGCGACATGGGTACGTTCGTTCGCCTGTATGCCTTCCTGTCGCAGATTTTCGATTACGGTAATACGGACATTGAGAAGCGCTTCCTGTTCTACAAGCGTCTGATTCCCCTGCTGGAATTCGGACGCGAGCGCGATACCGTTGACCTGTCGAAGGTCGTGCTGACACACCATAACCTGCGCAATACGGGCAAGCGCACGCTCGACCTGAAGCAAGGTGAAACGCCGAAGCTCCCGGCGATGGACGAGGTTGGCACTGGCGCGGTCCAAGATAAGGACAAGGTCCTGCTCGATGAGATTATTCAGAAGGTAAACGGGCTGTTCGAAGGCGAACTGACCGACGACGACCAGTTGGTCTACGTCAACGGCGTTATCAAGGGCAAGTTACTCGAGAACGAAATGCTGGTGCAGCAGGCCGCGAGCAATAGCAAGGAGCAGTTCTCGAATTCGCCGGACCTAATAAAGGCCATCACGGATGCCATCATCGATGCGTTCGATGCACACACCAAGATGAGTACCCAGGCGCTCGGCTCGCAGCGGATTCAGGACGGCATCAAGGATGTGTTGCTTGGGCCTGCGCAGCTATATGAGGCATTGCGTGCACGACACGCGGGTCCGCGCAACACCGTGTGACTACCATAAGATACGGAGGGTGTGATGTACGTAACCAGAATATGGCAGCGTCAATGCCATAGTGATTTCGAGTATCATCCTCGGAGTAGTAGGGTAAAAGTAAAAGACTTTCTGTGAGGAAGAGACTTTGGCGGTCTACGTAGACAACGCTCGAGTAACGTGGCGTGGCCGCCAATGGTGCCATTTGGTTGCCGATTCGCTTGATGAACTGCACAGATTCGCAGACTCCTTAGGATTGAAGCGTGGCTGGTTCGAGGCTCAAGCGTCATTACCGCATTACGATGTTACTGTCGAAGTCAGAGACGTAGCTCTCAGTCGGGGCGCGATGCAAGTCGACCGACGCACGCTCGTTTTGCGCGGTCGCCAATTGAAGCTCGAACTCCAAGAATCGCTCGCAAGAGCAGGCTCTCAGCTTCGGCTGTTTGACTGAGCTTCGGGTTTCGCATCGTCTTAACTTCCGCGGTTCCGCCGGCGATAGACCACGCCCAGCGTGCCGTTCTTGCTATGTACCTGACCGCAGAAACAATTGACGATTTGCTCCGGAAGGTCTATGGGCGCTTGCTGCGGAAACGCGGTTCAAACGAAATCACCCCGACCAAAGGCTCTACGACCGAGATTTATGGCGCGTTACTCCTTCTAAGAAATCCCCGAGCACGACTTAGCCAAAGCG
The DNA here is from genome assembly GCF_000472545.1 of Burkholderia sp. WSM2232. Classification (GTDB taxonomy): domain Bacteria; phylum Pseudomonadota; class Gammaproteobacteria; order Burkholderiales; family Burkholderiaceae; genus Paraburkholderia. The sequence continues at coordinate 49,272 of NZ_AWZV01000006.1, forward strand.
AACGAAGAAACACTTTGTTCAGTTGCTTGGGAGAATTTCTTTGGTATCTCGCCGGTAGCAATGAACTGGATTTCGTCCAATACTACATAAGCCGGTATAAGGAGTTTTCCGACGACGGGAAAACCGTATTCGGTGCTTATGGCCCGCGCCTGTTTGGCCCGACTAGCGGCAGCGACCAGGTACAGAACGTTATAAAGACCCTTCGCAATAGCGAATCTTCACGCCGAGCTACCATACAGCTCTTCCACGGCGACGACCTTGCAGCAAACCTCGTGAAGCGGCGCGAAGACCTACCCTGCACCTGCACACTCCACTTCACCATTCGCAATCATCAACTACATACGATGGTGATGATGCGTTCCAACGATGCATTCAAAGGACTTCCGCACGATATTTTCGCGTTTACCCTTTTGCAGGAGCTAATCGCTCGTTCGTTGGGCGTCGAGGTTGGACAGTACAAGCACGCGGTCGGCAGCCTTCACCTTTACACGTCCGACATCCAAGCGGCCCACGACTACCTTGCCGAGGGCTTCCAAGAGAGCGTTTCGATGCCTCCAATGCCAGCTGGTGACCCATGGCCCGCAGTCACAAAGCTGCTGGCGGCCGAGAGCGCCATTCGGCTCGGAGCAAGGCCCGCGGTAGCTGGCCTAGACCCGTATTGGGCCGACCTTGTCAGGCTATTGAAGATTTTTCGGTACTCTCGCGCCAGCGCGCGCAAAAATCAGCGTGACATGCTCGACGGCATCAAGGAACAAATGACCACGGATGTCTACGACATCCACATCCAGAAACGCAAGCAACTCGCACCGTCGACAGCACCGGCAGAAGGACAATTGCTGTTCAATACTGCTGAGCTAGATGCTCAACAGCCGGTGAATAAAGATTCCAATCAGCGGTAAGCACCAGTACCCAGACCAAGACGGGCCAATCATGAAAAATCCCTTGCTCGCGAACCCGGTACTCGCGAAGAAACTGGACCAGACGCTGGGCGCTTATCGCGTCAACGGCAAGACACTTCCAGGCATTCCGTCAGCAGCTGAGCGTGATGCGTTGGTCGCACAGATGGTGGATAGCGTCGCGCGCATCAACTATGTGAGGATGATTGCAAAACGCCATATCTCACGGGAGCGACTCAACCCTAAAAATATCAAGATGTTCGACCCATTGCGGGCCGCTATCCTGCACATGCGTGACGGAAACGAGGACGAGGCGTTCTGGTTGGTCTTCCTGTTTGTGCATTGCGGGAAGCATCTCACCAAGGGCTATGGCCTGCTCCGCATGGTCTATGGCGCACTCGACGACGACTTCGTCTGGACGTGGGAGCGATTCACCCAATACCCGAATGATTTTTCGGTTTGGCTGGGCCAACATATGGACACCATCTTGCAACGGCGACGGGAGTTTCCGTTCGGCAATCACCGGAAGTACGAGAGCATTGAACAGCTCGATGTCGTCTTGGCCAGCTATGCTGTATGGATTGCATCGAACAACTCACATCGACAGTTCATTGCCGCCGCCAAAGCAAAAGTTGGAGACAATCCAAAGGTGTTGTTCGACTATCTGTATAAAAACATGGATGCAGTGCATCGATTCGGCAGAACCGCCAAGTTTGACTATTTGACCATGCTTGGGAAGATTGGCCTGGTTGACATCGAACCGCCTGTCGCGTACTTGGTGCACGCAACAGGTCCAGTGCGTGGCGCCCGCTTGTTGTTTAGCGGAGCAGTCGACAACAATGCCCTTTCGAAGCAAAGGCTCGAACAGCTATCGGTCGACTTGGAGGCCACCTTGGGTGTTGGTATGCAAGTCATTGAAGACTCTCTCTGCAACTGGCAAAAGTCGCAAGCGCAGTACGTGCCATTTCGTGGCTAGTCTTGCTTCCAGCTATACCTGTTTTTCAAATTATTGTAGCTCCGTTGGCTGACCAAGCCGCGGAACTGCATCTGTCCAACCACGATGCCATACGATACCCCGGCGTCGCGTGCGAGCCGCATTATGCCCTTGAGCGATTTCGATGCCGCAGGCAAACGTGCCTGGAGGTCGGGGGGAATAAGTTGCTCCGTCGCGAATTTATTTGCCTCATCCTCTTGAGGAGACATGGGGCCGTCCGATGTCTCGAGAATCAGTAAATCAGCATCCCAATGTAAGACCAGGTGTCCAGCTTCATGGAAGAACGAGAACCAAAATTGGTCATCGCTCAGGTAACGAAGTGACAGGAGCAGCACTGCTTTGTCTGGGCTGCAAAAAAAGGTCGCACCGCTCGCGCGGCATCCCTTGGGGGCCTTCACAATGACGACTGCAACACCGACTTCGGCACACAGCTGCTGAAGCTTTGGCAGAAAATCTGAAGGATGCGGTATATCGGTTAGTGCACGAATCTTTGGGAGCTGCGCCTCAAACAGAGCAGGACTCCACTTTTTACACTCAATCTTCTCCGCTTGCAGTTCACCCAGGCGTATCCACGCTGTAGTTGCTATTGCATCCTCGGCGAACGTGTCGCTTGTACGAAAGGCGGCCGCCCCCTTCGTATCGGAGTACGTCCGACGCCAAGCAGCTAGGTTCGGAACATCGAAGAATGCGAGGCACCGGCGAAGCTTCTCACGCTTGTCCTTGGTCGGCTCAATCCAACCGAGCTCTTGCATTTGCTTGAGTGGAAGACTCTTAAGCCATGCCTGATACTCGTAGTTATCCGGGTCAATGCCGTCGTTCAGCTCAGCCAGCTGCTCTCGATACTGTTCCTCGCGACGCAACCAGAAACCAGCAGACGCGCCAAGCTCAGCCGCAAGACGCGTGGCAATATGTGCCGTGAGAACATGCTTTCCCTGCAGAAGACTATCGAAGTCGTCCTCGGACATATCGACTACACGCGCCAAGTGCGTCGAGGCAATACCCCGCGACTTCATCAAATCGCTGATGGTCGTGCCTGGCGGCAGCGCCCACATGGGTGCGAAATCGGCTTCAGCTCTCATTGGCACGCTCGATAGATAGGATTTTCACGCGTGTCACCTGCGCCCAGTCCAGTACTCCTCCTGTGCCAGGAGGCAGACGATTGTTGGCCACCGCAAACAGACGGTACCCGCCGTCGATGGGAATGACAATCCTGTCATGCGCTGTCTCATCGAATTTGCCAAAGCCCCATTCAACATATTTAAGCGGAGAATCCGCCGCGCGCAAGTCCGCCAGCCGGCTATGAATCGCCCGGCCAGCGACCTCCCCGTACTTTCGCTTCGCCGAAATCGGGCTCTCACACACCGTTCGGAGCTTCTCGTCTTGAAACGACAGTTTTATGGGCATCGTATGGACTATGCCGGCGGCCGAGAAGCTGGCCAGCCTACGTAACGCTTCGCGTAGAGCGCGTCATCGTCTTTATGGATTGCGACCTCTGCGGAACTGCGAGCTATCGGCCCGAGAACCCTGGTGCAGGCTTTAGTTTTGGGAATCTATCAACAATCCGCTATAGAACGGTGAACGCGGTGCACAGAAAAAGACACTGCGATGTCCCGGACTTTGTCGGAAATTTTTATGTGCGCGCCCAGAGCGCCGAAGGGCACGAGCGAGGCGATGATGACCCAACCGGTTATTGCTGCGGAAGCTGAAGGAGCAACGGCCGCCTCTCTCGAGACGGCCGTTGTTCGCTTTAGGCGGCTTGTGCGACAATTTCATTAACTAATGCTATCGAGGAAATCATCCCCATAAATTTCTCACGTTATGCGTCCGTTTTTCTCGGGATATGCGTCCGTCTACAAGCCCCCTCAAACATCAATATTCCCCGCCCTCAACGCATTAGACTCAATAAACGCCCTTCGCGGCTCCACATCATCCCCCATCAGCGTCGTAAAGATCCCATCGGCCGCAATAGCATCTTCAATCTGCACGCGGAGCAATCGACGCACAGCCGGGTCCATCGTCGTCTCCCAAAGCTGCTCGGGATTCATCTCGCCCAAGCCCTTATAGCGCTGCTTGGTAATATTCCGGTCGGCATCGGCCAACAGCCACTTCATCGCAGACTTGAAGTCGCTCACCGCCATGCTGCGCTCGCCACGCTTGATCACTGCGCCGCCGCCAATCAAGCCCTTGAACGTATTCGCGGTATTCACCAACTGCTGATAGTCGGCAGTCAACTGAAACTCTTCGTCGAACACGGAGATTTTCTGATTCCCGTGATGCGTCCGCGCAACCTTCAGCGAGCGCAATTCGCGCACCGGGTCGTACATCGGAGTCACAGTAACCTCAGGCTTCAAAGCATCATCGCGTAGCTTTGCCTCCAGAGCTTTTGCCGAAGCCTCGGCCGCCGCTTCGCTGGAGAGGTCGATCGCCACCCCATCCATCACCGCCTCCAGCGCGCCGGCGTCATACAAGCGGCTCAACCGGTTCACCACAGCCTGCGCCAGCAAATAGGCCCGGGCCAACTCGCCGAGCGCATCGCCTGTAATCGGCGTCGCATTCTCCGAAGGCACCAACTCCGAACCCTGCAGCGCGAGCTTCAGAATGTGAGCATTGACCTCGGTCTCATCCTTCAGATACCGCTCGTCTTTGCCCGCCTTGATCTTGTACAGCGGCGGCTGCGCGATGTAGATATACCCGCGCTCGATCATCTCGGGCATCTGCCGATAGAAGAACGTGAGCAGCAGCGTGCGGATGTGCGCGCCGTCCACGTCAGCATCGGTCATGATGATGATGCGGTGATAACGCAGCTTCTCGAGGTTGTAGTCTTCCTTGCCGATGCCGCAGCCAAGCGCCGTGATCAGCGTCACGATCTGTTCCGAAGACAGCAGCTTGTCGTAGCGCGCTTTCTCGACGTTCAGCACCTTGCCGCGCAGCGGCAAGATTGCCTGGAATTTGCGGTCGCGGCCCTGCTTCGCCGAGCCGCCTGCGGAGTCGCCCTCCACGATATAAATCTCCGACTTGGCCGGATCTTTCTCCTGGCAATCCGCGAGCTTGCCGGGCAAACCGACGCCGTCCAGCACGCCCTTGCGGCGCGTCATTTCGCGTGCCTTGCGGGCCGCGTCGCGCGCGCGAGCCGCGTCGACGATCTTGCTGCAAATGATCTTCGCGTCGTTCGGCGTTTCCAGCAGGAATTCCTCCAGCGCCTTCGCCACCACGTCTTCCACCGGCGCGCGCACTTCCGACGACACGAGCTTGTCTTTGGTCTGCGCACTAAACTTCGGCTCGGGCACTTTCACCGAGAGCACGCAGGAAAGCCCTTCACGCATGTCGTCGCCGGACGTCTCGACCTTCGCCTTTTTCGCGACTTCGTGATCGGCAATGTACTTGTTCAGCACGCGCGTCATCGCGGCGCGCAAGCCGGTCAGGTGCGTGCCGCCGTCGCGCTGCGGAATGTTGTTCGTGAAGCACAGCACGTTTTCGTTGTAGCTGTCGTTCCACTGCATGGCCACTTCCACGCCCACGCCGTCTTTCTCGCCGCTTACGTGGAAAATGGTGGGGTGCAGCACGCTCTTGGTCTTGTTGATGTACTCAACAAAACCCTTCACGCCGCCGACGAACGCGAAATCGTCTTCCTTGCCCGAACGCTGATCGGTCAGGCGAATGCGCACGCCGTTATTCAGGAACGACAGTTCGCGAATGCGCTTGGCCAGGATGTCGTAGTGATATTCGACGTTGCCGAAAATCGTTTCATCGGCCATGAAGTGCACTTCGGTGCCGCGGTTTTCGGTCTCGCCCACCACCGGAATCGGCGACACGGCCACACCGTCGATCTCTTCGATCACGCGGTTCTGCGGCACGCCACGGTGAAATTCCATGAAGTGCTTCTTGCCGTCGCGGCGAACCGTGAGGCGCAGCCACGCCGACAACGCGTTCACGCACGACACGCCCACGCCATGCAGGCCGCCCGACACCTTGTAGCTGTTCTGGTCGAACTTGCCGCCGGCATGCAGCTCGGTCATGACGATTTCGGCGGCGCTGCGCTTGGGTTCGTGCTTGTCGTCCATCTTCAGGCCGGTCGGCACGCCGCGGCCGTTGTCGGTGATCGAGATGGAGTTGTCCGCGTGAATGATCACCTGGATGTCGTTGCAATACCCGGCCAGCGCTTCGTCAATCGAGTTGTCGAGCACTTCGAACACGAGGTGGTGCAAACCGGTGCCATCCGATGTATCCCCGATGTACATCCCCGGCCGCTTGCGCACCGCCTCCAGACCTTCAAGGATCTGAATGGACGAGGCGCCGTAGCTGTTGTCGGGTTGCGTATTGTTCGTTTCAGTCATGGATTTTTTCCGGTTCTGCATTACTGCTGGGTTGCTGCTCGGGACTTTTCAAAACGCCATAAAAACGCCAAAGGGGCGCTGCGCCCCTTGGTGTGTTGCTGGTGTTGGACGCGTCAGATGCGCATCGGCATCACCACGTATTTGAATTCGTCGTTCTCGGGAATCGTGATCAGCGCACTCGAACTGGCGTCGCCGAGGCTCACTTGCAGCATGTCGACCTTCAGGTTCGCAAGCACGTCGAGCAGATACGTGACGTTGAACCCGATATCGACGCTGTCGCCGTCGTAAGCAATTTCCAGTTCTTCCTGCGCCTCTTCCTGGTCGGCGTTAGTCGACATGATCTTCAACTGGCCCGGCTCGATAATGCAGCGCACGCCCTTGAATTTGTCCGACGTCAAAATTGCCGCGCGTTGCAGCGAACGCTGCAGTTCTTCACGGCCAATCACGAACTGATTCTTGTGCGACTTCGGAATCACGCGCTGGAAGTCGGGGAACTTGCCTTCCACCAGCTTGGACACGAGTTCCACCTGGCCGAAGGTGAACTTCACCTGCGTTTGCGCGATGTCGATCTTCAGCGTGTCGTCGATGTCTTCGAGCAGGCGCTGCAGTTCGAGAATGGTCTTGCGCGGAATGATCACTTCCTGGCGCGCGAACGAACCTTCGATCTTCATCGACGAAAACGCGAGGCGGTGGCCGTCGGTTGCAACTGCCATCAACTGGTCGCCGTCCACCACCAGCAGCATGCCGTTCAGATAGTAGCGAATGTCCTGCTGGGCCATCGAAAAATGGACCATGCCGAGCAACTGACGGAACGTCTTTTGGGGAACCACGAGGCTCGCGCCGTAGTCTTTAGCTTGCGCGACCGTCGGGAATTCGTCCGCGGCGAGCGTTTGCAGCGCAAAGCGGCTCTTGCCTGATTGCACCGTCAACCGCTTGTCGTTCAGCGTGAGCGTGACCTGGCCGTCGGGCATGGCGCGCAGGATGTCGAGGAGCTTTCTCGCTGCCACCGTGGTCGCCACAGTTTCGCCGCCCACGCCGAAATCGGCGCGCGTGGTGATCTGCAACTCCAGGTCGGTTGACAGGAACGACACGTCAGGGCCGTTCTTGGTAATCAGCAAATTGGCGAGGATCGGCAACGTATGGCGGCGTTCGACAATGCCGCTCACGGTTTGCAGCGGCCTGAGGAGGTTATCGCGTTCGGTCTTGACCAGTTGCATAGAGTTCCTTCGTTGATATAACGGTCTGCGCGCCTTCGAGCCGTTCAAGGCATTCCCGCACGCAGCCGTGGCTCCCCGCCGGCGCCACGCAGCGCCTGTCACGGCGTGAATTCCGCCCGCGGCCGCGCCGGGCGGTTAAACCTGTATTGTGCCTGAAAAAGGAACCGCCTCACTAAATTGGGGGCGACTTCGGAAATAAACAGGTCGTTTTGCCACCCGCGCCGCTCAGCCCTTCAGCGTCTGTTCAAGCACGTGCAATTCGTGATTCAGCTGCGCGTCCTTGCTGCGCTCGTCGGCAATTTTGCGTACCGCGTGCAGCACCGTAGTGTGGTCGCGTCCGCCGAACAGTTCGCCGATTTCCGGCAGACTTTTCTGCGTCAGTTCCTTCGCAAGGTACATGGCGATCTGCCGCGGCCGCGCAATGTTGGCCGGACGCTTCTTCGAATACATGTCCGCGACCTTGATGCTGTAAAAGTCAGCCACGGTTTTCTGAATGTTTTCCACGGAAATCTGCCTGTTCTGCACGGTGAGCAGATCTTTCAGGGCTTCTTTCGTCAGTTCGATGGTGATTTCGCGGCCGTGGAACTTCGAGTAGGCGAGAATTTTCCGCAGCGCGCCTTCCAGTTCACGCACGTTGGAGCGCAAATGCTTGGCAACGAAAAACGCCACGTCTTCGTTCAGGCTGACGAATTCCGACTGCGCCTTGCGCATCAGGATCGCCACGCGCATTTCGAGTTCGGGCGGCTCGATAGCCACCGTGAGGCCGGAGTCGAAGCGCGAGATCAGGCGGTCGTCGATACCCGAAATTTCCTTCGGATACGTGTCGCTCGTGATGATGACCTGCGCCTTGTTCGCGACCAGCGCCTCGAACGCGTAGAAAAACTCTTCCTGCGTACGCGACTTGCCGGAAAAGAACTGAATATCGTCGATCAGCAGCAGATCCAGCGAGTGGTAGTAGCGCTTGAAATCGTCGAACGCCTTGCGCTGATACGCCTTCACCACGTCGGACACGTACTGTTCCGCGTGAATGTAGCGGATCCGCGCGCCGGCCTTGTCCATCAGCAACTGATTGCCGATTGCATGTATCAGGTGAGTCTTGCCAAGCCCCACGCCACCGTACAGGAAGAGCGGGTTGTACGAGATGCCGGGGTTGTCCGCGACCTGGATCGCCGCTGCGCGCGCGAGCTGGTTGGCCTTACCTGTCACGAAGTTGTCGAAGGTCAGAACCGGGTTCAGCTTGGAGCGCTCGTACATCGAGTCGTTGTCCCCCGAGCCGTTCGAGCTCGCGCTCTGGCCCGGACGCCATGTGCGGCGCGCCGCCGCGGCTTCGTTCGCGTCGAGGCTCGGCAAGTCGAGGTCGGCGGCATCTTCAGCCGCGGCGCGCGCGTTGGCGTTGTGCTCGGCTGCGGCGCGCGCGTTCGCGTTGAGATTTGCCATCGCGTTGTTCGCGCCGTTCGCGCGCGCGGCCTGCGCCGCTTGCACCGCGCCGACGGCTGCGTCCACGGCAGCGCCATTGCCGGCGCTACCGCCCATCGAATGGGGCGCGGAAACCGCGCGCGCCGGGGCGGGCGCCGCTGCCGCGGGCGCGCGCATGCCGGCTTTCGGGTCCAGCACGAATTGCACGTCGATCGGGGCATGCCAGAAATCGCGGGCCATATCCGCGATGCGGCCGGAGAACTGGCTCTTGACCCAGTCGAGCTTGAAGCGGTTCGGCGCGGCAATGCTGAGCGTGTTCGCAGCGGCGTCGAAGGCGACCGGGGCCAACGGTTTGATCCACGTCACGTACTGCTGGGGCGTGAGTTCACGCTCCAGCAATGCGGAACAGTGTTGCCAGAATTCGTTCATCAAGTTGCTGTCGTTATGGTGTGCACGGGGCTCGCCGCTGCCCCCGTCGCGCGCACGCAACAAGGCCCGGAGCAGCCAGGCGTAACAGCCCCAGGCGCTTGTGCCACAAGGGTTTGCGGGGCAAGCGAGCCGGAGCGGCGTGCATCATTTCTGGGAGGTAAGGCGAGATTCTAACGCCAAATCGGAGCCGGAAGTGAGTTATCCACAGGGACGGATCATCCGGGGCAGCACCCGTCGCGCGCCGGCGGCACCGGCTAAACTATTGACGGTCAACGAAAAACGGGTTTAAATAGCGGGTTCCGCGAAAACCAATTCAGCAAACCTCCGGCCATTGCGCTTTCAGCGATGATCGCGCGGTTTTTTTTCGATCAAGTGAGAGCAACATGAAACGTACTTACCAACCTTCCGTTACCCGTCGCAAGCGCACCCACGGCTTTCGCGTTCGCATGAAGACCGCTGGCGGCCGCAAGGTCATCAACGCACGTCGCGCGAAGGGCCGCAAGCGCCTCGCCATCTAAGGCAGGCGAACGGATTGCGCGCTCAGTCTGCGCGTGGCCAGCCCGTGCCGGGTTCGAATGTGCAAGGTTTGAACGTGTCAGATGACACCCGTGGCAACGCCGGCGGCAACACCCGCGGCAAAGCGGAACCGGCCGAGGCGGCGCAACAGGGCTCCGTACCGTTGCGAGCGCAAGCCGCCTTCCCCAAAGCCGCGAGGCTACTGAAAACGGATGAATTTTCATCCGTTTTTCGTTTGCGCCCCTGGCGCCGCACCGCGCATTTCGTCGTGTATGGGCGGCCCACCGGCAATGACGCGCGTCTGGGTCTCGTGATCGGCAAGAAGTATGCGCCGCGCGCGGCCACGCGTAATCTGGTACGTCGAATCGCGCGTGAGGCCTTCCGGTTGCGGCGCGCAGAGTTCTGCGGTTGGGACGTGCTGCTGCGCTTGCACACGCGCTTCGACAGGAAGGCGTTGCCTAGCGCCTCGTCGCCGCCGCTCAAGGCGCTGTGCCGCAGTGAGATCGAGGCGCTGCTCGACAAGGCAGCGCGTGAAATTGCCCGTCGTCAGGCGCCGCCCGCGGAAGCGCCCAGGACGGAATGACGCTCAGGTGACCGTCCGCTTTTTCGCGCGTGCCACCGTAGCTTCGGCGGCCACCGGCAACGGGCGTCGTCCGGTATTCCACGTTGCGCGGCGCCGTCCGGCCGCATGAGCCATGCAAACGGTACTTATCGCTTTATTGCGCTTTTACAAGCTTGCCGTGAGCCCGATGCTCGGCAACCGGTGCCGTTTTTACCCTTCCTGCTCTGATTACGCGCGCGAAGCAATCCAGTATCATGGCGCCGCGCGCGGGACTTATCTCGCCGCCAGGCGTATTTGCCGCTGCCACCCGTTTTCCGCGGGCGGCATCGATCTCGTCCCGCCTCCCACTTCTGAAAAGCGCTGACGCGCCGTTCCATCGACACTGAGACAACGCATGGATATCAAACGCACCGTCCTATGGGTCATCTTCTTCATGTCAGCGGTCATGCTGTTCGACAACTGGCAACGTGACCACGGACGCCCGTCGATGTTCTTCCCCAGCGCCACGCCGACCAAAACGGCCGGCAGCGCTGCACCGGGAACCACGACGCCGGGTACCCAGCCCGCCGATTTGCCGGCCACCAACGCAGCAGCGCCGGCCAACACGCCGGCAGCTACGCAATCGCAGCTCGTCAAGTTCAGCACCGACGTGTATAGCGGCGAAATCGACACTCGCGGCGGTACGCTGTCGAAGCTGTCGCTCGTCAAAGAGGGCGACGGCAAGCAGCCGGATCTCGTCATCACGCTGTTCGACCGCGCCGGCAATCACACGTACCTCGCGCGCACCGGCCTGCTCGGCGGCGACTTCCCGAATCACAACGACGTCTACACGCTGATGCCGAATCAGCAGACCGACCTGAAAGGCGATCAGAAGTCGTTCAACCTCAGCTTCGAGTCGCCGGTCAAGGGCGGCCTGAAGGTCATCAAGACCTACACGTTCACGCGCGGCAGCTACGTGATCGGCGTCGACACCAGAATCCAGAACGTCGGCACGACGCCGGTGAGCCCGTCGGTCTATATGGAACTGGTGCGCGACGACCAGCCGGTGGAAACGCCGCGCTTCTCGCACACGTTCATCGGCCCGGCTGTCTACACCGACCAGCATCACTTCCAGAAGATGACGTTCGGCGACATCGACAAGAACAAGGAAGACTACGCGAAGCAGGCCGATAACGGCTGGATCGCGATGGTGCAGCATTACTTCGCGTCGGCGTGGATCCCGCAGCAGGGCGTGAAGCGCGACATTTACGTGGAAAAAATCGACCCGGCTCTGTATCGCGTCGGCGTGAAACAGCCGGTTGCCGCGATTGCGCCGGGCCAGACGGTAGACGTCTCCGCGCGCCTCTTCGCCGGGCCGGAAGAAGAGCGCATGCTCGAAGGCATCGCGCCGGGCCTCGAACTGGTGAAGGACTACGGCTGGGTGACGATCATCGCGAAGCCGCTTTTCTGGCTGCTCGAAAAGATTCACGGCTATGTCGGCAACTGGGGCTGGGCGATCGTGCTGCTCACGCTGCTGATCAAGGCCGTGTTTTTCCCGCTGTCGGCCGCGAGCTACAAGTCGATGGCACGCATGAAGGCGATCACGCCGCGCATGCAGGCGCTGCGCGAGCGCTTCAAGGGCGATCCGCAGAAGATGAACGCCGCGCTGATGGAGCTGTACAAGACCGAGAAGGTGAATCCGTTCGGCGGCTGCCTGCCGGTCGTCGTGCAGATTCCGGTGTTCATCTCGCTGTACTGGGTGCTGCTGTCGTCCGTGGAGATGCGCGGCGCGCCGTGGATTCTGTGGATTCACGATCTGTCGCAACAGGACCCGTATTTCATCCTGCCCGTGCTGATGGCCGTCTCCATGTTCCTGCAGACGAAGCTGAACCCCACGCCGCCGGACCCGGTTCAAGCCAAGATGATGATGTTCATGCCGATCGCGTTTTCGGTCATGTTCTTCTTCTTCCCGGCGGGTCTCGTGCTGTACTACGTGGTGAACAACGTGCTGTCCATCGCGCAGCAGTACTACATCACGCGGATGATGGGGCAGTCGAACGCCAAGCCGGCCTGATCGCGGCCGGGCAAGACAGCGCGGCAGACGCCGCGCCAGCCGCCAACACCAGCCGCAAATACAAAGCCGCCCGGCTCGACGAACCGGGCGGCTTTTTTTGTCTGCCTCGCGATGCAAACAGTACCTCTGTTACTGTTCTTCGGTATCCTCACCGTAGAAGCGCACCACCATTTCTTCGACGAGAAACCGGTCCTTCGGCGTCAGAGACTGGATCTTCGAAGCCAGTTCGATGGTCTCCTGCGAGGGCGGATATTTCTCGCCGCGGGCCATGGGCCGGGCGCTTGCGCCAGGCGACGGTCCATAGTGAAGCCAATGCTCCTTCACGTTTAACCACTCCGCCAGCGTGCGCAACTTGTCGGGCTTGGGAATCGTCGTGCCCGTCAGCCACTTGTGAGCGGTTTGCGGCGTGACAGGACGGTCGCCGCGATAGCGGAGATTGAACTGCTCGGCGAGCTTGGTCCCGCCGCGAATTTTCAGCGGCTCCAGGCTGTCCTTCAGCCTCTTGGCGAAGGCGGCTTTTTCTTTGGGGGTCGGCATGGGCCAGATTGTGCAATTCTGCGTCCTCCCAGTTGACAACTGAACAGGCTCATGTTTAGCGTATTTGAGATAATTTTAGCTTGATGTGCCCGATACATCAGCGCTCGCGCCGGATGTCAAATTTTGCGAAAATTCCTTACGGAGCTTGAGCTGCAGCGGTTCACAGCTCGCGCCGAACGCCACTCGGTCCTAATGACGCAATCACAATCCTAGCTTGTCTAGGATCAATCTTATGTAGGTCGCAAAAATAGTGGGCGCGCATCCGCGACCAGTTCGCCGCCAAGCTGATGCCGGACCCCGCGTTACAATGCCCGGCGCCGCGGGCCTGAGCGCACGGCCTGCTCCAATCCTCCGATTTCGCCGCCCTCCACATGCTGACCACCGACTCCGATCCCATCGTCGCCATTGCCACCGCGCCCGGCCGGGGAGGCATCGGCGTGGTGCGGATTTCGTTCGGCCGCGCAGGCGAGGCCGCCGCGCAGCCACTAATGCAGGCGCTCACCGGCCAGGCGCTCGCGCCTCGCCACGCGAGCTACGTGCCGTTTCTCGACGGCAGCGGCAACCCGCTTGATCGCGGCATCGCGCTGTACTTTCCCGCGCCGCATTCGTACACCGGCGAGCACGTGCTCGAGTTGCAAGGCCACGGCGGCCCAGTCGTGCTGCAGCTCGTGCTGCAACGCTGTATCGACGCCGGACGCGCATTCGGTCTGCGGCTCGCCGAACCCGGCGAGTTCACCCGCCGCGCGTTTCTGAACGACAAGCTGGACCTCGCGCAGGCAGAAGCGGTTGCGGACCTGATCGAGGCGAGCACCGAAGCCGCTGCGCGCTCCGCGGGCCGTTCGCTCGACGGCGCGTTTTCGCGGGACATCCACACGCTGGTCGAGGAAGTGATCACGCTGCGCATGCTGGTGGAAGCCACGCTCGACTTCCCCGAAGAAGAGATCGACTTTCTCGAAGCCGCCGACGCCCGCGGCAAGCTCTCGCGCATCCGCGAGCGCCTCGCAAGCGTGCTCGCCGAGGCGCGCCAGGGCGCGCTGCTGCGCGAGGGGCTTTCGGTGGTGCTCGCGGGGCAGCCGAATGTCGGCAAGTCGTCGCTGTTGAATGCGCTCGCGGGCGCCGAGCTCGCCATCGTCACGCCGATCGCGGGCACCACGCGCGACAAGGTCGCACAGACCATCCAGATAGAAGGCATTCCGCTTCATGTGATCGACACCGCCGGCCTGCGCGACACGGAAGACGAAGTCGAGAAGATCGGCATCGCGCGCACATGGAGCGAGATCGAGCGGGCCGACGTGGTGCTGCACCTGCTCGACGCGCGTACCGGCATGACCGCCGAGGACGGAACGATCGCCAAGCGCTTTCCCGCTGGCGTGCCGGTCGTGCGAGTGCTGAACAAGACCGATCTGGTCGGCTTGCCGCCGCAGACTCGCGCGCTCGACGTCGATCTCGACCTCAGCGAAGTGCGCTTGTCGGCGAAACAGGGCGACGGAGTGAGCCTGCTGCGCGACGAACTGCTGCGTATCGCCGGCTGGCAGGCCGGTGCGGAAAGCGTCTACCTTGCACGCGAGCGTCATCTGATCGCACTGCGCGCCGCGCAGGAGCATCTCGCCACCGCCGCCGCGCACGCGGACCAGAACTCGCAGGCGCTGGATCTTTTCGCCGAGGAGTTGCGGCTTGCGCAGGACCAGCTCAACTCAATTACTGGCGAGTTCAGTTCGGATGATCTGCTCGGAGTAATTTTCAGCAGGTTCTGTATCGGCAAGTAGGGGACCTGCGCCGGAACCGTTTGGCCCCTTATAAAGGCCGTACATATACGCGTTCTTGGTTTCAGCCCAGGCCGCGTAGGCCACCGCTGTGGACCAACAATAACCAAATCTCTTGGTACACAGAGCACGGCAGTTTAAACTTGCGCTGTCGCTTACGAGCCCTCAGAGCATGCCCCGCCAAGCCGTCCCTCTCACCGAATCTCAGGTCCGCGCACTGCAACCGCGCGCCACCCGCTATAGCGTCGCCGACGGCAACGGCCTCGTGATCGAGGTAATGACGACCGGCACCAAGGTCTGGCGCTTCCGCTATTCGCTGAACGGCAAGCGCCAGCCGCTTGCGACGATCGGCGACTACCGGATGATTTCGCTACGAGTCGCGCGCGCCAAAGCGCAGAAGTACGCGGAGCTGGTCGCGCAAGGCATTTCGCCGGTCGCAACCGCGCGCCGCGACCGTGGCGCGGAAGCGAAAGCCGACCTGCTGCGCGAAGCCGCCGAACTCTACATGGCCACCGAAATGGCGGGAAAGTCCGACGAATATCGCCGCACGACGCGGCGCGCGCTCGACAAGGACATATTGCCCGCCATCGGCGGCCTGCCGGTGAAGAGCGTGACAGCGGAGCACGTCGTCGCTATCTGCGACAGCATTAAAAGCCGCGGCTCCCCGAAAATGGCGCTGCACACGCGCAACGTGATCAAACGCCTCTACGAGTACCTGATCGCACGGCAGCTCGCGACGGCGAATCCGGCGGAAGTGGTGCCCGCGCGCTCCATCGCCACCTTCGAGAGCCGCACTCGCGTGCTGTCCGGCGACGAGATCGGCACGACGCTGCATTCAATCGAAACATCCAGTATCCGCCGGCCGCTCAAGATCGCGCTGCATCTGCTGGTGCTGACCATGGTGCGCAAGTCCGATCTGGTCGAAGCGACGTGGGACGAATTCGATCTCGACCACGGGTTGTGGCGTATTCCGGCTGCGCGCCTGAGAGAGACGGCCGACCGCTCTGTCTACCTGTCGCGGCAAGCCGTGGCGCTGCTGCGTGAGTTGCATCGTCAGCGTGCCACCACAAGATTTGTCTTTCCGAGCGTTCGAGGCGACGACCGGCCCATCGCGAAAAGCACACTCAACCAGGCGGTGAAGGCGCTTGGCCTCGCGGTCGAGCATTTTGTTCTGCATGACTTCCGGCGGACCGCGTCGACTCATCTGCGTGAAATGGCGCGGCACGCACAAGAGGACAAAACCTCAGCGCAAACGCGACAAAGCGCGTCGCGAGGCGAGGCGCAAAGCAATGCGAGCGAACAGCGGCGAATCGCGCAGAGCTGGGCGGACTATGTGGGCGCCCAGCTTGACGCAGCGCGGACAGGAGCAACCTGCGACGACTGAGCGTTGGCGAAGCTCGGAGCGCGACGAAGCCGTCACGCAGCGCTCTTATTTTAGGTACACAGAACTAAGACCTCGCCTTGCGAACCTCTGTATTCACCTTAAAAGGCGATGCGTTCATAAGGTTACTAAAACACCGCACACCGCTCCAACGCGCCACGCCATGCGGCCGCTTAACGCAGCACTTTTCTCCTGCAATGGATCGCCTACACTGGAGCAACGATGCAACCTTTCCACGGAGGCTGCCATGTCCGAATCGTTGATCGCTTACCTGCTTGGGCCGACCGTCATGCTGCTGGTCGGCGTGGCAATCTGGGCGGCGTCCCGCTATCACCAGAAGGCGGGGCCGCAAAAACTCGAGCGCTGGCTCGATACGCATTACGCGGAGTGGCTGCATCACAGGCACTGAGCGGCAACGCAAGGCGGCGCCCCAAACAGAAAGGCCGTCGCGGCGAGCGACGGCCTTTCTGTCTGCAATGCACGGTCATGGCGCGCGGCTTACCACCTGGGCGCGGGGTCCGCATATTCGTACTGGCGCGGCGGCGCTTCACACGCGACATACGCGCGCTGGTACTGGTCATAGCAGTAGCCCGGCGGCGGGCCGGAGTATGCCGGCGCCGGTTGATAAGCCGGCTGCGCGTACACAGGTTGCGCATACACGGGCTGCTGATAGGCCACCACCGGCGCCGGATTCAATATTGACGTGACCACCGCACCGAGCACGGCGCCGCCGATCAGCGCGCCGACCACATTACCGCCGTCATGGCCATGAGCCGACGCTTGTCCGGCGACGCTCAAGCTGCCCGCCATCACCAAAGCCACTGCTAACTTTTTCATTTTTCGCTCCCGCCGTTCAGGCATGGAACGAATTGTCGGCGACGCGCGCAGAAATAGATGCTGCAAGTGGTAACGGCACATTACCCGTGTAACCGGCACGGGCAACGTCGCGGGGCCGGTCTGCCGCCGCGGGCGCCCGCCGCGGCTCACCGTTGCCAGGACGCCGCCTGCACCGGCGCATCGCCGTAGTACTTGCGCCGCGCATCGCTCAACACTTGCGGATGAATCGCGCCGTCGTCCGCCAGCGCTTTCAGCGCGGCCAGCACCACAGCCTTGCGATCGACCTCAAAGAACTCGCGCAGCGCCGCACGGGTATCGCTGCGGCCGAAGCCGTCGGTGCCGAGCGTCACATACCGGCGAGGCACGTACGCCCGAATCAGCTCCGGCACGGCGCGCACAT
The DNA here is from genome assembly GCF_000472545.1 of Burkholderia sp. WSM2232. GTDB lineage: Bacteria > Pseudomonadota > Gammaproteobacteria > Burkholderiales > Burkholderiaceae > Paraburkholderia. The sequence goes on from NZ_AWZV01000006.1 coordinate 66,607, forward strand.
AATCGGTAGCGGCGACAATCGGCCCTTGCGAGTTGCCGAGTACTTGCGTCACGTACGGAGCTTGCGCCGACGGCTCTCCGTAGCGCGCGAGGCGCTCCGCCGCCATGCCGTCGCGCTGCAATTCGCTGAAGCTCGTCACGCTCCACACGGCCGCGGCGATCTGCCAGTCCTCTTCGAGCATGCGCTGCGCCGCGATGACCTCGCCGAGAATCGCTCCGGACCCGAGCAACTGGACCTGTGCCGCCGCCCTCTCCCCGGCATGCGCGGACAGCGCGTAGATGCCCTTGAGAATGCCTTCGCGCACGGCGCCCAAGTCGCCGCCCGGGGCGCCAGGCTGAGGGTAGTTCTCGTTCATCACCGTCACGTAATAGAACATGTCGCGCTGACGCTCGACCATCTCGCGCATGCCTTCGTCGACGATTACCGCTACTTCATAAGCGAACGCGGGGTCGTACGCCCGGCAGTTCGGAATGGTCGATGCCGCCAGGTGGCTCGAGCCGTCCTGATGCTGCAAGCCCTCGCCGCCGAGCGTCGTCTTGCCCGAAGTCGCGCCGATCAGAAAGCCGCGAGCGCGCTGGTCCGCCGCCGCCCAGATGAGGTCGCCGATACGCTGAAAGCCGAACATCGAGTAGTAGATGTAGAACGGCAACATGGGCAGATCGTGCACGCTGTACGACGTGGCGGCCGCGATCCACGACGACACCGCGCCCGCCTCCGAGATCCCCTCCTCCAGAATCTGCCCTTGCGTGTCCTCACGGTAATAGAGCATGGAGCCAAGATCCTCTGGCTCGTACAACTGGCCGAGCGGCGAGTAGATGCCGACCTGCCGGAACATGTTGGCCATGCCGAAGGTGCGCGCCTCGTCGGCGACGATCGGCACGATGCGCGGCCCCACTGCGGCGTCTTTCAGGAGCGCCGTCAACATGCGCACAAGGGCCATGGTCGTGGACATCTCGCGGCCGTTGGATTCCAGCGCGAATTGGCTCCAGGAGGACATCGGAGGGACGATCAGCCCCTGCGATGCAACTCTCCGCCTTCTGGGCAGATAGCCTCCGAGAGCAGCCCGGCGAGCATGCAGGTATTGCATCTCGGGGCTGTCTTCCGCGGGTTTGTAAAACTTCAGCTGTTCGACGTCAGCATCCGTGAGCGGCAGGCGGAAGCGGTCGCGAAACGCCTTCAGGTCGTCGTAATCGAGCTTCTTCTGCTGATGCGTGGTCATGCGGCCCTGCCCGGCCGTACCCATGCCGAAGCCCTTCATGGTCTTCGCGAGAATCACGGTGGGTTGGCCGCGATGCTCGAGCGCCTTCGCATAAGCGGCGTGCAGCTTGCGCACGTCGTGGCCGCCGCGCTTCAGGCGGTCGATATCGCCGTCGCTCAATTGCGCGGCGAGCGCGGTCAGTTCGGCGTTCTGGCCGAAGAAGCGCTCGCGGTTATAGGCGCCGTCGTTGGCCGAGAAGGTCTGGAACTGGCCGTCGACGGTATGCGCGAATGCGCGCAGCAACGCACCGCTGCTATCGCGCGCGAACAGCGCGTCCCAGTCCGAACCCCAGATCACCTTGATGACATTCCAGCCGGCGCCCGTGAAATGCGCCTCCAGTTCGTCGATGATGCGGCCGTTGCTGCGCACCGGGCCGTCCAGACGCTGCAAGTTGCAGTTGATCACGAACACGAGGTTGTCGAGCCCTTCGCGCGCGGCCAGTGACAAAGCGCCGGTCGACTCCGGCTCGTCCATCTCGCCGTCGCCGAAAAAGCCCCACACCTTGCGCCCTTCGGTTTGCGCGAGGCCGCGATTCGCGAGGTAGCGCATGAAGCGCGCCTGGTAAATCGCGTTGATCGGACCAATGCCCATCGAGCCAGTGGGAAACTGCCAGAAATCCGGCATCAGCCACGGATGCGGATACGAACACAGGCCGGGCCCGCTGATCTCCCGGCGGTAGTGCTGCAGGTTCTCTTCCGACAGGAAGCCTTCCAGATACGCCCGTGCATACACACCCGGCGACGAGTGCGGCTGGAAGTACACCAGATCGCCGCTGCCCTCGCCTGCTCGCTCGCTGGCGCCCGGTGCCGACGCCCGGAAGAAATGGTTGAAGCCGACCTCGAACAGATCCGCCGCCGATGCGTAGCTCGCGATATGTCCGCCGAGTTCGCCATACGCCTTGTTCGCGCGCACTACCATCGCCAGCGCGTTCCAGCGCAGTGCGGCAGCAAGCCGCTCCTCGAGTTCGAGATTGCCCGGATAGCGCGGCTGCTCTTCTGCCGAAATCGTGTTGCGGTATGGCGTGACGTTGGTGCGCGTGGATTCGACGCCGAGCGAGGCGGCATGGCTCGCCAGCCTGTCGAAGAGAAACTGCGCGCGCTCGCGGCCTACGTGTTCGACTACAGCGTCCAGCGCCTCCAGCCACTCGGCGGTTTCCTGCGGATCGGCGTCCACTGCCGCCGCGGCGCGTTCGCCGTGCAAAGACCGCAATTGCTCTTTACCGCTGGATAAATCCGTCATGGCACCACTCCCGCATCGACACGTTCTGCTCAGGATCGAGTGAGTCAATGGTACTTGCGGATCCGCAAAATGAGCATCTCTTTTGCTTGGCAAGCGGCCGCCGGATAGCCTGTTTGTTCTGTAATTTGAATATTTATCAGAATTTTTACTCTGCACCTCCCGGATCCAAAGCGTCGCCATCGGCACGGTCAGCCGCCCGCAGCGGGACGCACGCATCCGCCGCCAACCCGGCGCGCAAGGCAGAATTGCGATGACCCAACCGGAGAAAAAGCGATGAAGTATGACGACAGCAATCCGTTCGTGAAGATTCTGCGTGGCGAACTACCGTGTATCAAAGTCGCGGAAAACGATGCGGCGCTCGCCTTCATGGACCTGATGCCGCAAGCCGACGGACATCTGCTCGTGGTACCGAAGGAGGCCGCCGCGGAAATATTCGATCTGTCGGACGCGGCGACGGTCGCGTGCATACGCATGACGCAGAAGCTCGCCATCGCCGTGCGCGCTGCCTTGCGCCCGGACGGCGTGTTCATCGGCCAGTTCAACGGCGCGGCGGCGGGCCAGACGGTGCCGCACGTGCACTTTCATATCATTCCGCGCTGGGAAGGTCAGCCGTTGCACATGCACGCACGCGAGGTCGCCGACGCGGACACGCTCGAAGCGCTCGCCAAACGCATTCGCGCCCATTGGCGCGCCGACTGACGGGCCAGTTGGCTGGCCAGCTGGCAGGCCAATTGACGGGCCGCGCTGCTAAGGCGCGGCGCGCCCCACGTCGCACGTTGACGAAGGGGCACGGCGCCGCTTACAGCCTGTGCCGCGACCGCCGCAACGGATGACGCCAGTCGAGCCGCCGCGGCTTGGCGTGCATGGGCCGCATGTCGTGCAAATGGCGATGTTCCTGCCACAATTCGTCGGAGAAAAGAAACGCGACGATGATTAGCGGTAGAACGAGAAAAACGCCCAGAATCACGTTCTCGATCACGGCGGCCTCCGTTTGCGCGAGCATTGATTTCATTCTAGAGCACCGCACGTACCCGCACTGCGCACCATCCGCGCATTACGCTCGCTGTATAGCGCAAGCAACGCTGGCATTATTTGTTTTCTGCAACTGCCGTGTTATTTCGTCGTCACGAGCCGGTTATGCGCATGACTTTGTGTGCAACGCACCAAGCACGCCGACAGTTGTAGTAAATCGCTTAAATCGAATATCGCGTTTACGCTAATGCGGCCGGCAAACGCTTACTGGTGAAAGCGCCGAACGGTACTAGTCGTTTAGTTATCCGTGTTAGTTTGCCCGCTTTATAGCGCTGCCTAAGGCTTAGGCAGGTGCGGCGCCCAGTGCGACAATTCGCCGCTGTTGCAACCGCACACAAGATGTGCTTGTTGTTCTTCGCCGTTCTCCTAGAGTGCAAGGTGCGGGTTAGACGATGGAGTTAAATACATAGCTAACCTGAGCATTTGGCCCGCACCGGAGGAACTATGAAAACTCGACTCGCCCTTGTTTTCGCCATTGCAAGTCTGGCTGCCGCAACCGTTCAGGCGCAAGACGTCGTGATCAAGCCGCAGCAAACCATTCAGTTCAAGGCCAACGCATACGGCTGTTTGTCCAAGGACAAACTCGACGCCGTCAATCAGCACGCGCAGGCGGGTGAACAGCAGAAGATGCAGGAATTCTTCTCCGGCTACCAATGCGTTTCCACGCCGGAGAATTCGAGCTTCCGCGTCGTGCGCGTGGTCGGTCACGACTTCGAGTTCGTGAATGCGAGCAATAGCGATACGCAAGGCCTTTGGGCGAACGATCGGTTTATCAAGCAATAGGGCTTTTCCGGCACACCGGTGCAATGACGTTCCGGCAAAGCGCCGGAACGCAGCGTGCATTAGCTGATTCTCTGGCCTGAAAAACCGGAGACGGTGAGCTTGCAATTAAAAATCGGCGGGACACTGTTATTGATGTGTCGGGCCGATTTTTTCGTTTTCGGCCGGCGTATTGCGCAAGTCGATAAAAGCGAAAAAAACCGATGCGGCATGTGATCCGCATCGGCAGTACGCCTTCTCGCAAAGCGCAGAAAACACCGTTTATCTCGTCGATTCGCTCACGCCGTTCAGTGAGAATCGCGCGGCACCGGCGCGCCGCTCGATCCGACGAGGAAGTCCAGATCCGCACCCTGGTCGGCCTGCAACACGTGCTCTACATAGAGTTTGTAATAGCCGCGCTTGGGCGACTCGGGAGCCTGCCATGCGGCGCGCCGGCGCTCGAGTTCCTCGTCGCTTACTTCCAGGTGCAGGCGCCGCGCTTGCACGTCGAGTTCGATCATGTCGCCGGTCTGCACGAGCGCAAGCGGGCCGCCCGCGGCTGCCTCGGGCGACACGTGCAGCACCACTGCGCCGTACGCCGTGCCGCTCATGCGTCCATCGGAAATGCGCACCATGTCCGTAATGCCTTTTTGCAACACCTTCTTCGGCAACGGCATGTTGCCCACTTCCGCAAAACCCGGATAACCCTTCGGCCCCGCGCCCTTGAGCACCATGATGCAGTTTTCGTCGATGTCGAGCGACTCGTCGTCTATCTTCGCGTGCAGTTCCTCGATGTTCTCGAACACCACCGCACGGCCGCGATGCTGGAGCAGTTCCGCAGTGGCGGCCGAGGGTTTGATCACTGCGCCGTTCGGCGCCAGATTGCCCTTGAGAACCGCGATGCCCGCCTTCGGCTTGAACGGCTCTTCGAATCGGGTGATGACCTTCTCGTCGTAATTCTGCGCGTTGCGCACGTTGTCCCAGATGGTCTTTCCGTTCACCGTGAGCGCCTCGCGGTGCAGCAGACCCTGCTCGCCGAGTTGCTTCAGCACTGCCGGCAAACCGCCTGCATAGTAGAAGTCTTCCATCAGGTATTCGCCCGACGGCTGCAGATTCACGAGACACGGCACGTTCGAGCCGAGCTCCCAGTCGTCCAGCGAAAGCTCCACGCCAATCCGCTTGGCGAGCGCGATCAGATGCACGACCGCGTTCGTCGAACCGCCAATCGCCGCGTTCGTGCGGATCGCGTTTTCGAATGCCTGGCGCGTGAGAATCTTGTCCATCGTCAGGTCCTCGCGAACCATGTCGACAATGCGCCGGCCGGCCAGGTGCGCGAGCACCTGACGGCGCGCGTCGACGGCGGGAATCGCCGCGTTGTGCGGCAAGCCCATGCCGAGCGATTCGACCATCGAGGCCATCGTCGAAGCCGTGCCCATCGTCATGCAATGGCCGCGCGAGCGGTTCATGCACGACTCAGCCTCGGTGAATTCCTCCTGCGTCATGGTACCGGCGCGCACTTCCTCGGACATCTGCCAGACGCCGGTGCCCGAGCCGATGTGCTTGCCGCGAAAGCGTCCGTTCAGCATCGGCCCGCCCGATACCGCGAGCGCGGGCAGATTGCACGACGCCGCGCCCATCAGCAGTGCGGGTGTGGTCTTGTCGCAGCCGACCAGCAGAATCACGCCATCCATCGGATTGCCGCGGATCGATTCCTCCACATCCATTGAAGCGAGGTTGCGAAACAACATGGCCGTGGGCCGCAAATTCGTTTCCCCGAGCGACATCACCGGAAACTCGAGCGGCAAACCGCCTGCTTCGTGCACGCCTTTTTTCACATACTCGGCGAGCTCGCGGAAATGCGCGTTGCAAGGCGTGAGTTCCGACCACGTATTGCAGATGCCGATAACCGGGCGTCCGTCGAATTCGTCGTGCGGAATGCCCTGGTTTTTCATCCACGAGCGATGCAGAAAGCCGTCGCGGTCCTTGAGGCCGAACCACGCCTGGCTGCGCAGCGGCTTTTTAGTCTGGTTGGAATCAGCCATGAAATCTCCTGTTGGCAAACGTGTAGAAGCGGGGCGCCTGTCAGTGCACGCGCTTGCTGCGGCGAAACTGGTCGAACAGCACCGCAAGCAGCAGAATCCCGCCGCGAATCAGGTATTGATAGAACGTCGGCACGTTCATGAGGCTCATCGCGTCCTGCACCGAGCCCATGATCAGCACGCCGACCAGCACACCGGAAATCGTCGCGACGCCACCCGTCAGCGACACGCCGCCGAGCACGCACGCGGAAATCACACCGAGCTCGAGGCCGACCGACGTTTTGGGATCGCCTAGACTCATGCGCGACGCAAGCATCACGCCCGCAAAGCCCGTGACGAGACCTTGCAGGACGAACACCGTGATCTTGATGCGCGTGACGGGCAGACCCGCGAGCAGCGCCGCTTCGCTATTGCCGCCGACCGCCAGCACGTTCTTGCCGAACACGGTCTTTTTCAGCAGAAAGCCGAACAGCACGAAGCCGATGATGTTGCTCCAGATCGGATACGAAATGCCGAGAAACGAGCCGCCGCCCAGGTCGAAGAATCGTTCTTCCGAAATCATCACTGCGTCGCCGCTCGAGGTGATGTAGGCAAGGCCGCGCACGACTTCCATCATTGCGAGCGTGACGATCAGCGAGTTGATCTTGTAGCGCGCGACCAGCACGCCGTTCACGAGCCCGACTGCGCCGCCCGCGAGCACGCCCGCGGCCACGCCGAGCAGCACGCTATGGGTCGCCGTAATCAATGTCGACGCCACCACGCCCGCAAAGGCCACGATCGACGCGACCGACAGATCGACTTCGCCAAGCGCGAGCACGAACATCATCGTCACGGAGATCGAGCCGATCAGCGTGACGGAAAGCAGCAGGCCCTGAATGTTTCGTGAACTCAGGAAGTCCGGCACGGTGAACGACAGCACCGCGAACAGAATGATGAACACCATCACGATGCCGGACTTGTTGATCAGATCCCACGTGCGCGCTGCGCGCGCGCTCAGGCCCGCCGATGCGACGGCCGGCGTGGAGGATTCGGTTGAAGGTGTGTTCATGGTGTGTGTTCCGTTTCAATGCCGCTGTTTTTGTCAGCGACGCGATTCAGTTTCGTGTTTCCAGCTGCGTGCTTTCTGGTGCTTACTTCTGTGTGTGCGTTCTGTTGCGTTGTTCCGACCGTGAGGCGAGCGCGCGGCTCTAGCGGGGCAGGGCTAGTTTGATGAGCGCATCGGGCGTGGCCTGCGCTTTCGGCAGATCGCCGACAAGCCGTCCTTCCTTCATCACGATCACGCGATCCGTCACGCCGATCACTTCCGCCAGATCGCTCGACACGACGATCACCGTGCGGCCCGCTTCAGCAAGCCCGTACAGCAGCCCGTAAATTTCGCTGCGCGCGCCCACGTCGATGCCGCGCGTGGGCTCGTCCATCAGAAACACGTCGATCTGTTCCGCGAGCCAGCGCGACAGAATGACCTTCTGCTGATTGCCGCCCGACAGCGTGCCGATCGGCGTCTCGCCGTTGCGCGTCTTGATGGCGAGCTTGCCGATGAACTCCTTCGCGGTCTGCGCTTCCTTGCGGCCGTTGAGCACGTTGAAGCGGCTGAAATGCCGGCGGCAACTGATATTGAGGTTGTCCGATACCGAAGCGATCGAAACAATGCCTTCCTGCTTGCGGTCTTCGGGACACAGCGCGACGCCCGCGCGCACTGCATCGCGCGGCGTGGCGAAACGCACAGGCTTGCCTTTGAGCATGATGTCGCCGGCCGTCGGCTTGACCGCGCCGTAGATGAGCTTCATCAACTCGGAGCGCCCCGCGCCCACTAGCCCGAAGAAACCGACAATCTCGCCCTTGCGCGCGGAGAAGGTGGCGGGTTCACGCAGCCCAAGGCCCATGAGTCCCTTCACGTCAAGTTGCACGTCGCCGAGTTCGCGCGTGCGATAGCCGTACACGTCGGCAATCGAGCGGCCCACCATGCAGCTGATCAGGCGGTCGCGGTCGAGCCCGGCACCCGCGTCGAACGTGTCGATGCGGCGGCCGTCGCGGAACACGGTTACGCGGTCGCACAACTCATAGACCTCGTCCATGCGATGCGTGACGTAAATGATCGCGCGGCCTTCGGCGCGCAATGCGCGGATGATCCGGAACAGTTGCGTGGTCTCGCGCGACGATAGGGAACTGGTCGGTTCGTCGAATGCAATCACGCGCGCGTCGCGCATCAGCGCCTTGCCGATCTCGATCATCTGCCGCTGGCCAATGGACAGATTCTTCACCTGCTGCGACGGGTCGATCTTCTCGCCGAGCCGTTCGAGTTCACGCACCGCGCGCGCAACCAGCGCTTTTTCGTCCAGTACCCCGAAGCGATTGGGCAGCGCGCCCAGCATCAGATTTTCCGCGACCGTCAGCTCCGGAACCAGATGCAATTCCTGATAGATGATCGCAACGCCCGCTGCAATGGCCGCCTTTGTCGTCGTGAACTGCTGCTCGACGCCGCCGAGCGACAGCGTGCCCGCCGCTGGCTGATTCACGCCCGAGAGCACCTTGAGCAGCGTCGATTTGCCCGCGCCGTTCTCGCCCATCAGTCCGTGCACTTCGCCGCGCCGCACTTCGAGCGACACCTGGTCGAGCGCGAGCACGCCGGGAAAGCGCACGGTGATGCCGTCCAGTTGCAGGTACGGCTCGGTGGAGGCGAGCGCAGACGAAGGCGCTGGCACCGCCTCGGCATTGCCAGCGGAAGACGCAGTATGGGAAGACATCATCGAAAAAACCTCAGTGGTGGACAACGGTGCGGGCCGCCCCCGCTTCACGCGAAAGGCGAGAAGCGGGGAGAGAAGCGCGGCGCGACCCGCCGCGTGCGGAAGTCGAACCGGGCTTAGATGCCGAGTTCCTTGCGCACGTCCTGCCAGTTGCTGCGAACCATCAGCTTGCCGGTGGTTTGCGTGTCGGCAGGCGGCTGCTTGCCGCTCTTGATCCACTCGACGAGGTTCTCCGTGCTTTCGCGGCCATGCATCGTCGAGCTCACGGCGATCGTGCCGTAGAAGCCGGTCGGCTCCTTCTTCTGGAATTCGGCAAAGGCTTCGCCCGCCCCGTTGATGCCGACGCCGATCACGTCCGCCGCCGGAATATGCAACTGCTCGGTAGCGCGCACGCCGCCCAGCACGCTTTCCTCGTTCAGCGCGAAAATCACCCACTTCTTGATGTTCGGATGCTGCGCGAGCACCGGCGACGAGGCGTTGAAGCCGCCTTCGTCGTCGGTCGTCTTTTGCGGGGCGTCGAAAATGTTCTCTTTCTTGAAGCCGCCGGCGAGCAGCGTTTGCGTCGCGCCGTCGGTGCGCAGCTTCGCGGTCGGCAGTTCGTAGTTCGTGATGCGCAGCGCGCCGACTTCTTCCGGCTTCCAGCCGCGGCGCTTCATTTCGTCGCTGATCGCCTGACCGACCTGGTTGCCGATCTTGAAGGCGGACATGCCCAGGTGCGGCACATTGGCGAGCGGCTTGCCGGTCGAATCGACCAGTTGGTCGTCGACGGTCACGAACTTCATGTTGTAGCGCTTGGCTCGCGCCTGGATCGCGGGTCCGAGGCGCACGTCGGGCGCGCAGATCACGAAGCCCTTCGCGCCTTGCGCGCCGAGATTGTCGATGGCGGACAGCACTTTTTCGCCGTCCGGCGTGCCGATGTTCACCACCGAAAAGCCGTCCTTCTGACCCAGCGCGGTCGCCGCTTTCTGTTCGTTGATGAACCATGCCTGTTCCGGCATCTTCACGAGGAAGCCGACCTTGAGCGGCTGGTCGGCGTGCGCGGAAAGCTGCATCGCGAAGGGCGCGGCAAGGGTGGCCGCCGCAATTGCGGTCAGCGTCAAACGGCGAAGCTTGCTGGTCATGTCTGTCTCCTGAGGTTGAAAAGCTGCATTGATTTCGTTTGTGTGCAGCGAGGCGATACACGGCGTTAGCCGGGGCGTACAAAGCAGTTCAGCGAATCGGGGCCTGCGGCGGCCATACGCGTGCGAATTCTCACGATCAACCCGCCACGTAAGCCGTTTTCACGGCGGTCCAGAATGCGGCGTCCGTCGAGCCGTACGCGGACGCCTTGCGGCCGCTGGCGGGCGCGTGATGCTCGACCGCCGTGGTTGGAAGATTGATCGTGACGAGACCGGCATGCACGTGGCGGCGAAAATGCCGCGCCCGCGAAAGCGAGCGCGTGCAGATGCCGGCGCACAGGCCATAGGCGGTGTCGTTCGCGAGATGCAACGCGTGTTCGTAATCGTCGGCACGCAGCACGACGGCGAGCGGGCCAAAAATTTCCTCGCGGGCAATACGGTGCTCGGCTTCGCCCGCAAACAGCGCCGGCTCGAAGAAGTAACCGCGCGTCGTGCGTTCGAGCCGCCGGCCGCCATGCAGTAGTTGCGCGCCTTCCTGCGCCGCGATCCGGAGGTAGTCGAGATTGCGCTCGAGCTGCGCGGCGTTCGCGACCGGACCCATGTCGGTGCCGTGCTTGAGCGCATGGTCGACGGTGAGTTTGGCGAGCTTCGCCCGCAAGGCGTCGATAAACGGCTCGTACAGCGCGCGTTCGACGATCAGCCGCGCCGCCGCCGTGCTGCGCTGGCCGGTCGAGCCGTAGGCGCCGGTCAACGCGGCATCCACGGCTATGTCGAGATCGGCGTCGGCCAGCACGACGAACGGGTTCTTGCCGCCCATCTCCAGTTGCACGCGCGCCTGGCGGGCTGCGGCGGCTTGCAGCACGCGTGTGCCGGTTTCCGCCGAACCGCTGAAACTGATACCGGCTACGAGCGGATGCGCGACGATCCGCGCGCCGACCTGCCGGCCGCTGCCCATCACCAGATTGAACACGCCGGCCGGCAAGCCCACGCGGCTCACAATGGACGCCAGCGCCGCCGCGCAAGCGGGCGTGGACTCGGCCGGTTTGAACACGACGCAATTGCCATGCGCAAGCGCCGCGCCGATTTTTGCGGCGGCCGTGGCGAGCGGCGCGCTCCAGGGCGCGATGATGCCGACCACGCCGAGCGGTTCGCGCGTCATGTCGATCTCGACACCGGCGCGGGACGAGGCGACCGGCTCCGAGTACGCGCGCTGCGCATCGGCGGCGAACAGCTTGAAGGTTTGGCCTGCGCGCGTGGCTTCGGCCAGCGCCTCGGGCAAGGTCTTGCCGACCTCGCGCGCCAGCAGCCGGCCGAGTTCGTCGCGGCGCGCGAGCATTTCGCTGCCGATTGCGTCGAGCGCGTCCGCGCGACGCTGGCCCGAGCTCAGCGACCATTCGCCGAAAGCGGCGTTGGCCGCCTCGATCGCGCTGTCGGTCTGCCGCACGTCGGCCCGGACATATTCCCCGACGATGTCGTCAAAGTCCGACGGATTGAGCGACACGCCGGTGGTCGCGCCCGTTTCCCAGCCGCCATTGATGTAATGGCGCAGCGGGCTGGCAACGAGCGGGACGAGCGGATCGCGGTTCATCGACGGAATGGCGCCATATGAGAAGCCTGAAAGTCCACGAATGGTATGAGCGGGCGCAATAACTTTCCAATCCCTTTTTCGGCTACCCCGATAACAATTCCGGTATGGCATGATGGAGCCAACGACAAAGACGTTGGAGACAGGCGATGACGCGTAGCTACTCGAACTGGTTCGTGCGTGCGCGGCTGAAAACGCGGCAATTGCTGCTGCTCGCCGCAATGGAGGAGGAAGGCAACGTGCGGCGCGCCGCCGACGTGCTCGGCATGACGCAGCCGGCGGCCTCGCGGCTGCTCAAGGAACTGGAAGACATGCTGGGCGTGAGCCTGTTCGACCGCACGCCGCACGGTATGCATGCAACGCTATACGGCGAGGTGATGATCCGCCACGCGCGCATGGTGCTGTCCAATCTGAGCCACGCGCACGACGAAATCTCGGCGCTGCGGGCAGGGCTCGCCGGGCAGGTGCGGATCGGCGTGATTGCGGCGGCGGCGGCAACCATGGTGCCGCGCGCGATTGCCAGCGTGAAGGAGCGCTATCCGCAATTGCAGATGTGGGCGGAAGTCGAAACCTCCGACGTCATGCTGCCGCGGCTCGCCGAAGGCGAGCTCGACATCATGATCGGCCGCGTGCTGGAGCGGCAGAACCAGTTCAAGACCGAAGTCCGTTATGAACCGCTCGCCGACGAACCGCTTTGCGTGGTCGCGCGGCCCGGTCATCCGCTCGAGAACGAAACCGGCCTGACCTTGCGCGGCATCGTCAATGCGAGCTGGGTACTGCATCCGCCGGGCAGCGTGCTGCGGCATCGTTTCGATCTGATGTTTTCGCAGATCGGGCTGAATCCGCCGCAAAACGTCGTGAACACCAACAACTTCCTGGCGATTTCCAGCTTGCTGCTTCAGAGCGACATGCTGGCCGTGTTGCCGAACGAAGTGGCGGGTCAGTACCAACAGTACGGCGTGTTGAAACGTCTGCCGATCGAGTTACCGTGCAGGATGGACACTTTCGGTATCATCACGCGCCAGTCGCACTTGCTGTCGCCAGCGGCCTCAGTGGTGCTCGAAGCGCTGCGCGAGGCTGCCGGCGAGGTGTACGGCACGCCTTCGGAGGCAGCCGTGGCTCGATAAATGCTTCTTCCCGTTCATGAGATGGCCGGCTGTCGGCGCGGGAGGGACGCAAAATGTACAACAAACACGGAAGACGGCAACGCGCTGTCGACGACTCATTTTCTGTTCGCTCCGGTGGGGCGAGCGTCTGGTTCAGCAACGGCATGGCTCTCAAATCGACGATTTACAAGGCGGAACTACAGATCGCCAACATGGACCGGCACTATTACGCCGATCATTCGCTCACCATCGCCCGTCACCCGTCGGAAACCGACGAACGGATGATGGTGCGCGTCGCCGCGTTCGCGCTGTTCGCGCAGGAACGCCTCGAGTTCTGCAAGGGTTTGTCGGACGTCGACGAGCCGGATCTGTGGCAAAAGGACCTGACGGGCGCCATCGACACCTGGATTGAAGTCGGGCAGCCCGACGAGCGGCGCATCGCCAAAGCGAGCGGCCGTTCCAACGAGGTCATTGTGATTGCGTATGGCGGCCGGACTTCGGACATCTGGTGGCAGGGCGTGCGCAATAAGGTCGAGCGCATGCGCAACGTGACGGTCTGGTCGCTCGGCGAAAACGTAGCCGCCGAACTGGGCTCGCTCGCAGAGCGCACCATGCGCCTGCAATGCACCGTGCAGGACGGCGAAGCGTGGCTCGGCAGCGCCGAAGCCGACGCGGTGAAGATCGAGTGGACCGTGTTGAAGGCGCCCGCGAACGCCTGAGCTACGGGCGGGCAGGCTTGCGACGTTCAGAGCGACGTCGCGTGAGCCGCCTGCGGCGGTCCTTTCAGCTCGACCATGTTGCCTTCCGGATCGAACAGGTACAGCGACGGCCCGTAGCCGTCCGCGCCGTAACGCACGCCTTCTTCGTCGAGCCGCGCGCCGTGTGCCGCCAGATGCGCCCTGAGCGCATCGGCGTCGAACGGTTCGACGCGCAGGCACACATGATCCATGTTACGAGCCGCGCCCGGCGCACCGTTTTCCGGGCGGTCCAGTTTCGCCCCCACCTGCAGCAGGTCGATTAGCGAGCGCCCGGCCCGCAATTGCGTCAGACCGAGTTCGCGCTGTTCCTTTTCCAGCGTGCAGCCAAGCACGTCACAGTAAAACCGCGCCAGCGCCGCGGCGTTCGCGGCCCGGATCACCACGTGATCGATCTCGCGAATATGGATCTTCATAGGAACACCTCCGATGACCGGCTTCTGACGGTGAACAGCCAGTGTAGGAGAAAGCGAGGCGGGCGTGGACGCAGCACGATGCGGGCGCGCCGATCCGGCCACACAGAACGTACAGACGAAAAAAAGCCCGCTCTATGTGGAGCGGGCTGAATCCATATCAGGAGGAGACATGGAGGAGACAGGTACTAATATACACATGGGGTTGGTGCGACGCAATAACTTTTTAGGGGAAAACCCGATATCGTGGAAATTTGCCACAACTTGAGGCAAAACGTGGGTCTGGCGGGCGCGCCGGGCGCCCGCAGCGTACGAGAAAGCGCAATGACACCGCAAGAACCGGAGCGTACTGTGGCGGGACACGGCCTACATTGATGAGCATCGCAAGCACTGTTCAGGAACCGTCATGAACCGCACCCGCCATCCCGCCGAAGCCGACACGAGCGCCAGCCAGCCTGCCTGCCATTCCGACGACGAGCGCTGGGAAGCCGTCGCCCGCCGCGATCCGCTGGCGGACGGCGCCTTCTTCTACGGCGTGAAGACCACGGGCGTGTTTTGCCGCCCGTCGTGCGCGTCGCGCCAGCCCCGTCGGGAGAACGTCGCCTTTTTCGCCGATGCCGCCGCGGCCCGCGCCGCCGGTTTTCGCGATTGCAAGCGCTGTCAGCCGGGCGGCTTGCCGCGCGAACTCGAAATCGTGAAGCGCGCGTGCACCGCCCTCGACGCCGATCCGCAGCAGCGTCTCACGCTCGCGCAACTGAGCGACGCCGTGCATCTGAGCCCGTTTCATTTGCAGCGGATCTTCAAACGGGTGGTAGGCGTATCGCCGCGCGAATACCAGGCCGCGCGGCGCGGCGCCGCATTGCGCGACGCGCTCAGGAGCGGCGCGGACGTCACGCGCGCCACGCTCGACGCCGGCTTCAACTCGCCTTCGCGGATGTACGACAGCGCACCGGCGGAACTGGGCATGGCGCCGTCCGACTATCGCCGCAAGGGCGCGGGGCTCACGGTACGCTACGCAAGTGCGCCCACGCCGCTCGGCTTCGTGCTGGTGGCCGCGACCGACAAGGGCATCTGCAAGATCGGTTTCGGCGACGCCGCCGCATTGCTCGTCGACGAACTGCGCAGCGAGTTCGCCAACGCGGGCCTCGTGGAAGATGGCCACCGGCTGGCACCGTTCATCGTGCAGATCGACGCTTACCTGCGCGGCACGCGTCAGCAGTTCGACCTGCCGCTCGACGTTGCCGCCACGGCCTTCCGGCAGCGGGTCTGGCAGGCGCTGCGAGGCATTCCGTACGGCGAGACGCGCAGCTACACCGAGATTGCCGAGGCGGTCGGCGCACCGCGCGCCGTGCGCGCCGTGGCAAGCGCGTGTGCGACGAATCCGGTTGCGCTTGCCATTCCCTGTCATCGCGTGGTGCAAAAGGGCGGGGCGTTGGCCGGCTACCGTTGGGGCCTGCCGCGCAAGGCCGCGCTGCTGGAGAACGAGGCACGGCATGCGCGCCCCGTTTCCGCCGACGAAACCGGCAGCCCCGAAACGCCTTCTGATCCAATCCTTGCCACCAACCTGGACCACGCCGCGTGAGCACGCTCGACGACGTCGCAACTCTTGAACTTCCCTACAAGACGCCATTCGACTGGCCGCGCCTGCTGCGCTTTTTCCGTGGGCGCGCGACACCCGGCGTCGAAACCGTCGAAGACGACGCCTATCGCCGCGCGATCGAATGGTCCGGCGAAAGCGGCACGCTCAGCGTGCGTCGGCATCCGCGTAAGCGGTGTCTCGTGGCGAGCATCGAAGGCCCGGTGAGCCGTCATGCCGACGCGCTTGCCGCGCCCATTGCGAAGATGTTCGACCTGCATGCCGATCCGAGGAAAATCGGCGCCGCGCTTGCCGCGGACCCGTGGCTTGCGCCGCTGATCGAGGCGGCGCCCGGCTTGCGTGTGCCGGGGGCATGGTCCGGTTTCGAACTGGTGGTGCGCGCCATTGTCGGTCAGCAGATCAGCGTGAAGGGTGCAACCACCATCATCGGTCGGCTGGTGCAGCGTGCGGGCGAGCGCATCGAAGGGCATGCGCATGAGAACACGGCATGGCGCTTTCCGACGCCCAAGGCACTCGCTACTGTCGATCTCGCGCAAATCGGCATGCCGGGCAAACGCGTCGCGGCGCTGCAAGGCTTCGCCCGCGCCGTCGCGAGCGGCGATGTGCCGCTCGACAGCGCCGGCATCGACACGGATAGCCTGCGCGCCGCATTGCTCGCGCTGCCGGGCATCGGCCCGTGGACGGTCGAATACGTGGCAATGCGCGCGTGGCGCGATCCCGACGCGTGGCCGGCGTGGGACCTGGTGCTGATGCAGTCGATCTGCGCGCGCGATCCGTCGCTCGTGCGGCCCACGCAGCAGCGCACGCGCACCGACGGCTGGCGCCCGTGGCGCGCCTACGCCGCGATGCATCTGTGGAACGAGGTGGCGGACCGCGCCGGGGCCGCGCGCGGCGGCTAGGAGGGTGGCCGCGCAAGCCTGAAATACGCGGCAATAAGCCTGGAGACCGTGGGGCCAAAATGGCGCTTGCGGCGTGCAAACAGCAGAGCGGATAGGCTGAAAGGGGCCACCGAGGCGGCCTCAAGCAGGCGCCGTGGCGAGATGTTAAAGTGCCCGCTACTGAAAATTCCGCCGAACGTTGTCGACCGTAAGCAGCTGCAGGCAAGCCGCGAAGCGGCACATGGCGGCCGACAACGCCCGACTCGCATCAATGCCAAACACGACCTCATCCCGCACGACCGACGCGTTCTTGCACCGCCTGTCCGTGCTGACTTCGGGCCCGCAGCGCGACGCGCTGCTGCGCGGCCTGCGCGGCATAGAAAGAGAAAGCCTGCGCGTGACGCACGAAGGCCGGCTCGCGCTGACGCCGCATCCGCGCGCGCTCGGTTCGGCGCTCACGCATCCTTCGCTGACTACCGACTATTCCGAAGCGCTGCTCGAACTGATCACGCCGGCCGAGCACGACGTCGCGCTCACGCTCGAGAAGCTCGACACGCTGCATCGTTTCGTCTATGCAAAACTCGGCGACGAGATTCTGTGGAATAACTCGATGCCGGGCCTGCTTCCCGACACGGACGAAGGCATTCCGATCGCCGACTACGGCACCTCCAACATCGGCAAACTGAAGTACGTGTACCGCATCGGCCTCGCGCTACGCTACGGCCGCACCATGCAGTGCATTGCGGGCATCCACTACAACTATTCGCTGAACGAAGAGGTGTGGCGGCTCTTGCATGCCGACCAGGAATCCACCGCGAGCGCCGTCGACTTCCAGTCTGAGCGTTACCTCGCGTTGATCCGCAACTTCCGCCGCACCAACTGGCTGTTGATGTACCTGTTCGGCGCGTCGCCTGCGCTCGATCGCCGCTTCTTGCGCGAGCGCAAACATACGCTTGAAACCTTCGACGCCGACACGTTGTACCGGCCTTATGCGACGAGCCTGCGCATGAGCGATCTCGGCTACTCGAACACCACCGCCCAGGCGGCGCTGCATGCCGACTACGACACGCTGCCCGGTTATCTCGACGCGCTCGCCAAGGCCGTGAGCCAGCCGTATCCCGCGTACGAGGCCATCGGCACGCAGCGCGACGGCGAGTGGGTGCAGATCAACACGAACGTGCTGCAGATCGAAAACGAGTTCTACTCGACCATCCGTCCGAAGCGCGTGACGCATCCGGGCGAGCGTCCGCTGCACGCGCTCGCGGCGCGCGGCGTGCAATACGTCGAGGTGCGCTGCATGGACATCGATCCGTTCGAGCCGGTCGGCATTTCGCTCGAAACGTCGCGCTTTCTCGACGCCTATCTGCTCGTGTGCGCGCTCGACGAGAGCGCGCCGCTGCCGCCGCCTGCATACTGCGAGGCCAATCAGAACTTCGCACGCGTAACGACCGAGGGGCGCAAGCCCGGCCTCGAACTCACGCGCGACGGCAGCGTCATTGCGATGAGCGAATGGGCCGACGAACTATTCGTCAAGATCGACGCAGCGGCAGCCGCACTCGACGCGCTGCACGGCGGCGACGCGCACGCCCGCTCCGTGGCGGTGCAACGCGCGAAGCTGGCCGATGCGTCGCTGACGCCGTCGGCGCGGGTGTTGCAGACCATGCGCGACAAGCAGCAGAGCTTTCTCCAGTTCGGTCTGGAGCAGAGCGAAGCACACGCCGCGCATTTCCGCGCGCGTCCGCTGGAGGCGGGTGTTGCCAAGGAGTTTGCCGATCTCGCCGCGCAGTCGCTCGAAGAACAGGCCAAGCTCGAGCGCGAGGAAGTCGGATCGTTCGACGCGTTCGTCGCCGCTTATCGGGCGTACACGTTGAACCGCTTCAGCGTGTAAGCGCCGCGGTCCGCGCACGGCCTGCGCGCAACGACGACACAACACGAAAGCGGCTCGAGCAGCCGCTTTTTTTTCGCGCACAGCGCGCGACGGTAACGACTACGGCATGTGTCGCCCATATCGGCAAATTCTCCGCACCTTTCCACCTTTCTCTGATCTGAACGAAACACGCCAGGCAAGATGCGGTCCAAACTCATACGACATGCTAACGAGAGGGAGGATCAACGTGATAAGAACGAACCTGTTGGCCGTACTGTGCGTTGGGGCAGCCGTTGGCGCGGCGGGGTGTTCGACGCGCGGACAGGTCGATCCTGACGTGATGCAGATCGCCACCACGCCGCTCACATGCTCCGGCAAAACGGAGTGCGACCTCTGGTGGCAGCGCGCCCAAACCTGGGTGACCGATAACTCGAAGTACAAGGTCGAAACCTCGACGGAGACGCTTATCCAGACCGCCGGCCCCGACGGCGGCAAGCGCGCGCTCGCGTATCAGATCACCCGCGCGCCCAACCCCGACGGAACCGCGACGATAGGCTTTGCCGCCCATTGCGACGGCTCGCTTGGTTGCAAACCGAACCCGTGGGAAGCGGGCGCCGACTTCAAGCAGTACGTGCGCGGCACCGGGCCGGCCACGCAGCGGACCGATGCGAAGACCGCACCGGACGCCATGCATCCTGAGGCACGACAAGGGCAGTCGGTCGTGCCATCCACAGGCGAAGCCGCGAGTCAGTGAGCCGCGCGTTGCGCTCGCTCAATGGTCCGTCTCAATGGCCCATAGAAGGGCCAACGCCCTTGCGCGGTTTCGTGATCCACACAAGCACGGCGAGCACGACGAAGGCCAGGCATGAAATGCGGAAGAAGTCGTTGGTGGCCAGCATATAAGCCTGTGCGGTTACCACCTGGTTCAGCTGCGCGGTAATGCCGTCGCCGGAAAGGCCGATGCCCGCCAGCGCGTTTGTGTACTCGTTCGTGTTCGCGGCGTAGACGTTGACGTTATCGACCAGCATCGCGTGATGGCGGATCGCGTCGTTTTCCCAGTACGTCGTGCTGATTGCAGTGCCGATCGCGCCAGACAGCGTGCGGAAGAAATTCGACAAACCGGAGGCGCTCGCGAGCCGTTCGTCGGGCACGCTCGATAACGTGATGGTCGTCATCGGCACGAAGAAGCAGGCGACGCCGATGCCTTGCACGAGGCGCGGCCAGATCACGTGATTGAACGGCACGTCGAGTGTGAACGTGGAGTTCCACAACGAAACGAACGCAAATACGACGAACGCGAAGCTCGCCACCACGCGCAGATTGAGCCGGTGCATGTTCTTGCCGATCATCGGCGAGAGGAACAGCGCGAGTATGCCGACCGGCGCGGTGGCAAGACCCGCGAGGCCGGCGGTATATCCCATCACGGTTTGCAGCCACAGCGGAAAGATCACCACCGAGCCGAAGAAGGCCATGAAGCCGAACGAGATGATGATCACCCCAAGCGCGAAGTTGCGGTCCTTGAACAGGGAGAGGTCGACCACGGGCTCTTTTTCGGTCATCTCCCATGCCAGCATGAAGGCGATGGCAATCACTGCGATCACGGCAAGTGTCACGATGAACGTGGAGTTGAACCAGTCGCGATCCTTGCCGAGGTCGAGCACCATCTGCAGGCACGCGACGCCGATCACGAGGAGCGAGAGACCGACGGCGTCGATGCGCTGCTGCGTGGTTTTCGTCTCGCGTCCTCGTAGCAGCAGAAACGCGCAGCCGGCGGAGAAGAGGCCAATCGGCACGTTGATGTAGAAGATCCACGGCCATGTGTAGTTGTCGGTGATGTAGCCGCCCATGACAGGCCCGAAGATCGGCGCGCAGATCACGGTCATCGCCCAGAGGCCGAGCGCGAGGCCGCGTTTCTCGGGCGGATATGAGCGCATCAGGATGGTCTGCGAGAGCGGCACCATCGGCCCGGACACGAGACCTTGGACCAGCCGGAACAGGATCAGCGACTCGAAGTTCTGCGCGAACCCGCACAACGCGGAAGCAATCGTAAAGAGCAGAACGGATAGCGTGAAGAGCCGCACCTCGCCAACTCGCCGCGCGAGCCAGCCGGTCAGCGGCACCGCAATCGCGGACGCCACCGAGTACGAGGAGATCACCCACGTGCCCTGGCTCGTCGCCACGCCGAGGCTGCCGGAGATAGTCGGCACAGCCACGTTGGCAATCGAGGTGTCCAGCACCTCCATGAAGGTGCCGAGTGCGAGGCCGACGGTCAGCAGCGCGAGCGCGCCGCCCTTGAGCGGCGCCGGTTCCGCCGCCGGCGGAGTGTCCGGCTGGGCGGCAGGTTGAACTGCCGGTCCGGCAGCGTTGGAAGCACTAGCGGCCATTTGTTGTTCTCCTCAGCGCGAAAAGATTGTCGCCAGGTTGATCACGTCGTGTGAAGCGGCGTTACATGCCCCATCACACTCTGCCCAGACAGATATCGGTTTGCAACTGCGCCCATGAAGGCGCACTCTAGCTACTGCGTGCCGTGTTCCGGCGATGAATCGTCGTGCACGGCGTCAGACGCTTCCCCGCCCGGACACAAACCGCATGCGGTGTTAGAGCCTGGATCGATACCGTTGGCAATGAAGCGGCCCAGCAGATCGATCAGCGTGGCGAGGTCCGCGGCCGAGAAACCGCGCAGTTGCTCGTTCAGCACGGCCGCGCCGATGCCCGGCAACTGCCGCGCCGCTTCCTGCCCTTGCGGCGTCAACTCCAGCTTCACCATCCGACGATCCGCGTCGCTGCGAGTGCGCACCAAGAACCCTTTCTTTTCGAGGCGGTCGAGGAGCCGCGTCATTGAACCACTGTCGTAAGACATGACGCGCGACAACTCGAACGGCGTGTTCGCGCGCTGGGCGGCCAGCATCAGAATTACGCCGATCTGCTGCGCCGTCAGTCCGAGCGGCCTGACCGCCCGATCGGTGCGCTCCACCAGCACGTTCCGCGCTTTCGACAGGTAATAGCCGAGACTCGTGTCGAGCCGGATCTCGTCGGCTTTGTAATGGCCGTCAGTCATTTTCAGTACAGGACCTTGCCGCGAAGCGGATTGATAGGCGCGCAAGCCGCCGAAAAACAACAGCGGGGCCGTGCAACCCGCACAGTATCTTGAAATTTACTTGCATAGTCAATATTATGTTAAGCAACGAGTTACGCGATTCGCGCCACCCGAGCCTATGTTCTGACCGCTTTTTTCGTCCGCCGCGAAGTCGGCGTGATCCAAGGATGTTCCTCCCATGCTGTACCTCAAAAATACCCTCGGCGGCCTCGGCCGCTCCCTGACCGGTTCCGCTTTGCATACCTTGCACAGCTTCCAGGGCCCGCGCCGCTGGTGGAAGCTTGCGCTGTTCGCGATGCTGTTCGTGCTGCCGGGTGGATCGGTGGGCGTCGCGGTACTGGCTTGGGTCGAGCATCGTCGGGGGCGCAAGGGAACCCAGGCGGAGTCAGCGGAAGTAGCGACGACGCCGATGGTTACAGCGAGCGCTGCGACCGCCGCGGCGCAGGGCACAACGAGCGCCTGCCAGGCGCGCGCCGATGCGCCGTGCCGGGCAGCCGCCGGGAAGCTCGCGCGCAAGACGACTTCGGCGGAATCGCGGGGGTGAGTTTGTCCTTCCAGGCTCGCAGGTCTGCGCTGTCGGGTCTGCGCTGTCGGGTCTGCGCTTTCGGGTCTCAACTTTTGCGTCCGACTTGCAAGTCCAATCCGCTAGTCCCCACGCGCGTTTCGTGGTCCGCCCTCATCCTTATTTGCAAGTCAAAGGCTCAGCCCCAATCCCACAGCGGATATCTGCTTCGATGCGCCCGCCGGTAACAGCGCGTAACCTTCGCGACACCCTCCGTAACACACCTTCGTCGCGGCCCGATTTACCCTTTCCGTTTGCCGCGCCGAGCGGACTCATACGCTAACATGCCGGCACATCCACAGGCCGGCACCGTCGTCCGCGGCATCGTGGCGTCCAGAAGGAAACAATGCATGCAGTCTGACCGAATCTCGCCCGCGCGGGCATGTGCGCCGCGCGCCCTGACCGTAGCCGTCGCGCTTGCCGCTGCGGGCCTTGTCGCCGCCTGCGCGGTCGGCCCCGACTACCAGCGCCCTGCCGCCGAGATTCCCGCGTCATACAAGGAAGCCGCGCCCGGTTGGAAAGTCGCGGAGCCCGCGGATCAACAGGATCGCGGAGCCTGGTGGACCATCTATCAGGACCCGCAGCTCAACGCGCTCGAAGACAAGCTGAACGCCGCCAATCAAACCATCGCGCAATATGCGGCCGCCTACCGGCAGGCGCGCGCGCTGGTTGGTGAGGCCCGCGCGGCCTATTTCCCGACCCTCGGCGTGGCGGCAAGCGGCACGCGTTCGGGCAGCGGTTCTTCGTCAAGCACGAGTTCCAGCAGCGTGAGCCGCTCAGGTGTCTACAACAGCTATAGCCTGCAACTCGACGCCAGCTGGGAGCCCGACCTGTGGGGCTCCGTGAGCCGCTCGGTGAACGCGCAGAAGGCCGGCCAGCAGGGTGCCGCAGCGGATCTGGCGAACGCGCGTCTGTCGGCACAAGCCACGCTCGCCCAGACCTATTTCGCACTGCGCGCGCTCGACGCCAACCAGAAGCTGCTCGACGAAACCGTGGCCGCTTATCAGCGCTCGCTGCAACTCACGCAGAACCAGTACGCCGCGGGCGTGGCCGCGCGCTCAGACGTAATTCAGGCGCAAACGCAGTTGCAATCGGCGCAGGCGTCCGCCATCGACAACGGCGTACAGCGCGCGCAGGACGAACATGCCATCGCGGTGCTCGTCGGCGAGCCGGCTTCCACCTTCTCGATTCCGCCCATGCCGCTCACCGCGACGCCACCCGCCGTGCCTGCGCAAATGCCATCGGCGCTACTCGAGCGGAGGCCGGACATCGCTTCGGCCGAGCGCAAGGCCGCCGCGGCCAACGAGCAGATCGGCATCGCCATTGCTGCGTTCTTTCCGTCACTGACCTTGTCGGCGAACGGCGGATTTCAAAGCTCGGTGTTTTCGCAACTGCTGACGGCGCCCTCGCGCTTCTGGACGGTCGGACCGCAACTCGCGGCGACCCTGTTCGATGCCGGGCTGCGCCGCGCGCAAACCGAAGCGGCCCGTGCCGCCTACGACCAGAGCGTCGCGACGTATCGCCTCGCGGTGCTGACGGCGTTCCAGGACGTGGAAGACAATCTCGCGTCCCAGCGCATCCTCG
This sequence comes from Burkholderia sp. WSM2232, assembly GCF_000472545.1. Taxonomy (GTDB): domain Bacteria; phylum Pseudomonadota; class Gammaproteobacteria; order Burkholderiales; family Burkholderiaceae; genus Paraburkholderia. The sequence goes on from NZ_AWZV01000006.1 coordinate 90,240, forward strand.
AACAGGAAATCGTGGTACAGCAAAGGGCGGTGGAATCGGCGCGCCAGGCGCTGGCCATCGTCACGAACGAGTACAAGGCCGGCACGGTCGGCTATGTGAACGTGCTGACCGCCCAAACCACGGCGTTTACCGCTGAGCAGAAGCTGCAGACCATTGCGGGTCAGCGGATGGTGTCGTCGGTCGGATTGGTGAAGGCGCTGGGTGGCGGCTGGGACGCGTCGCAGATGAACCGCGAAACCGGCGACGCCGCGGCGCCCGCGCCACTACCCGCATCGGCACCCGCGCCGTTGGCGCAGAGCGGCGCGACGCCGCTACCAACCCGGACGCAGCCGCAAGCGCGAAGCAACTAGAACTTGCCGGCAAACCCCGGCATATCGCCCGCAGCACGCAGAAGAAAAAAGAGGCATGACCGGTTAACCAAACCAGTCACGCCTCTTTTTTGCGACTAGCGCAAGCTCACCCGCATGCGCAGCAGCCCCCAGCGCCAGATCCCGCTCAATGGACGAACGACAACGTGACGGTGTCCGGCCCGCTCGGCCGTCCGAGCAGGTTCAGCAGTCCCGCCAGGTTCTCGCGCGCCTCGGGCGCGGAGGTTGCCGTGCCGCGAAACGAGGTCGAAGCCGGCGACACCACACCACGCCCGCTCAGCATCAACGGCCCCTTGACGGTCCGCAATTCCAGCGTCGACGCTGCGCCTTCCGCCTGAAACGCAAGTTGGTAAGAGCCGAGCGGCTTTACGGGCGAAACCCGCGAACTCACGTCGTTCAGCGCGACCGTCAACTGGCCGAACGCCTCGCGGTTGAAGCTGCGCCAGTCGGACCACGAGAGCCGCACATCCCCCTGCAGATCGAGCGTGTTGAACGGCGCGCCGAGACCGCTCAACAGCGAAGCGGGCACGGCAATCGTGCCGGGCGTCAGATTCGCGCTGCGCGGCGTCGCGTCAATGGTAATCGGCTCCGGCATCGCCTCGCTATGCCGCATGGTCATGCGCACGCGGCCTGTGAAAAGCGGCCAGAAAGCCGTGTGCCATTCGATCCGGCCGGGCAGCAATGTCGCGGCGCTCATATCGGAGCCAGCGGCCAGCATCAGCGTCGCGGAGCCGTGCCAGAGCGATCCGGCCGGATCCACCAGATTCACGTGCCCGCCGCTCTGACGGGCGAATTGTGGCGTGATCCACGCAGCCGGCAACATCGCGAGCATCACGGCCGCGCTGGAAAACACCGCGACCAGCAACCAGGGCAGGGCGGCGCGCAGGCGCCGCATCCAGTAAGTCATGCGAGATCCCGTGGCTGCGCGCTCATTTCGCCGTGGACGGCTGCAACGACGCAGTCAGGTCCACCTGGCCGTCCTCCTTCAGCGCGGTCACGTGCGCCTCCGCGACCTGCACCTTGAACTGACGGCGCACGTCGTCGACCCACGCCGTCCACGCGGGAAACGACACGTTTTTCATCTGCACCTGCACCGCGTTGCCGATCACCTGAACCTGCGCGGCCGCGAGGCCGTGATCGCCAAGCGACGCGGACAGCGCGTCCTTCAACGCGCCGCCAGTCGGCGCGACGCCCTGAGCCCCCGCCGAGAGCTGGCGCGCTTCGTTGGCTTGCGCCGTCATCTGCGCCAGTTGACGCTGCAAGGTCGGCAGCGCTTCACGCAGACGCGCGCGTCCCTCCTGGGCGGGCGCCCACAGCACCGACCATGCGATCACCACGGCGAGCACGCCGCCGCCCCACGTCAGCAACACTTTTTCGCGGTCGGTCCGCTGGTCCCAGAAGCCGGCCCAGGTCTGAGCGAGTTGAGCTTTCATTGTCCGTTCCTGATGGTCCACTTGCCGGTATTGCTGTCCACTGCGCCGTTCAGTCCGTTGCGCGAAAGGCGCTTGGCAAAATCCGGATCCAGCTTGACCTCCGGCTTGAAGGTGACATCGAGCCGCCGGTCGTGATAATCCAGCGCGGCGATGCCGTTCACGGGCACCGGCGGCAGCGAGCGCGCGAGGCCGTCGGCAAGCGACAGGAAGTCATCGGGCGACAACTGGCCCGCCGCCACGCGCAGTTGCTGCAATTGACGCGACATCTGGTCGGGCGCGTCGAGCACGACGGTCGTCTTCGGGAAGGCGTTGAGCAGCAGCTCGGTCATCTGCGTGGTGATGGCGTCCCGCTGACGCGCAAGCATCAGCCACTGCACATTTGCTCCGACAATGGCGACTACCAGCGCCGCCACGGCCAGCAGCACCGGCAGGCGCAAGCGACGCAGCGTCGCGCGGTCGAGCCGCCACGGCTGCGACGCGAATTCGAACTGGCACAGGTCGAAGCGGCACGTGAGCGCGCGCCGCGCGAGCTGCTCGAACGGCAGCGGACTCGCGCCGTGCACATGCGCGGCAAGCCGCGCCGGGCTGCTGGTGCCGAGGCTCGGCTCATTGCCCGGCATCTCGGTCAGCATGTACAGCGACACCGGCGTCGCGCCGGCAAGGGCAGCAAGCGTCGCGTTCACCGCGCTCGCCGGCACCGCCAGCCCTTCACCTTGCGCGCCGCGTGCAATCGCCAGTTCGACGCGCGGCGGCCCGCTTTCCACGGCGCCTTCCAGCAGCATGGCCGGCGCCGTTTGCACCACTGCGCCGAGTACGGCCGCCACCATCGGCACGACTTCGGGCCCGACCTCGGGCCCGACCTCGGGCAACGTGACCGGCGCCGCACTTGCGGCGTTCCTGCCAGGCGCGCCATCGCGCGCCGACGTGCCCGCGCCCACAGCCGCACCCGCGCCCGCCAGGGCCGGCTCAGCCGTGTTCACCGTTTCGGCGACTTGCGAAGGCGCCGCACGCAGCGCCTCGGGCAGGCAGCGCGTCACTGGCACGGCGCGCAAGCTGCGATGACCGGCCGCGGAAAAGGCTTCGCAGATAAAGCGGAACCACCCACGGTCGATGATCGCCAGCACCTGGCGCCCGCCCGCAGCTGGTTGCGGATCGACGGCGATATGGCAGGTTTGGGGGTCCTGGATCAGTTGATCCTCGACGATGTTCGGCAACGCCTGACGCAACTTCGGGCCGCGCAGCGGCGGCAGCGTGGCCGGCATCATCAGCAGGTCGCGCGCGGCGACCATCAGCACCGTCGACGTGGCGCGCGGCAACAGCCCAAGCGCCGAACGCCCGGCGCGTTGCGTGCGTCCCGACTTGTCGAGCAGCACGAACGGCAGGTCCGGCAACTGCCATTCCTGCGACGGCACCGCCGGGTCACGCGGCGGCAATAAGACGATCAGCGTGCTCAAAGGCCACTCTCTCTGGGAAAGGCGTTATTCATAGTTGGTCTTGCACCCGCACGATACGTGTAGTGTGAGTCAAAGCATCCCGATAGACGAGCGTCGTGCGATCCACTTCGGCGCGCTCGTGCTGGACGCGGCCATGAATGAAGAAGTAGTTCGTGTTGACGTCGAGCTCGGCGGGATCGATGGAAACGGACTGCACGCCCGCGCCCCGCAACGCGAGCTGCACGTCGCCCACGTTATGGAAAAACACCGTCTGCCGACGCGCGACAAACGCCTGCGCAGAAGACAGACTCATGCCCGGCACCACCGCCGCGATCACCTCGGCCGGGGCGGTATTCATGTTGACGGCCGTCACCGTCGGCAACACGGTGACGAAAGGCCGCAAGCGCGCGACCATTTCCGGCGTATAGCCGGGAATGTCGAGCAGCGAATCCACACTCGTCAGTTGCAGCGGCGCGTGGGCGGCGCTGTCTTCGCTGTCTTCGATGCCGGGCTTGTCGGTGAAGCCGCCGCCCATCGCGCCGCCCTGGATAGCCGGCGTGGACGTCGTGCCGGACGTCGACGTAACGGTCTGAAATCGCGTGGCCGATTGCAACAGACTCGCGCGGACCTGCTGCGCTGTGTTTTTCGCGAGCTGGCTGTTCACGCCAAGCGAAACGAGCAGCCGCTGATAGGCGCCAATCTGCTCCAGGTCGAGCTGCATTACACCGGGCGCCGGGCTCGCCACGAGGTTGCGCAGGTTGAATCTGGCCTGGGCGTCTTCGATCGATCCCGACAGGTAGGTCGCCGCGCCCTGCTGCGCGCGCACTTCGCCGATCTGGCCGAGGAAGTCGGACAGCCGCGTCTTGGCGATCGGCACGCCCCACACGCCGCCCAGGTACGTGATACCCGCTGACGTGTCGCCTTCCGAGCGAAGAATCAGCCGCGTCCAGTCCAGCGCCCCACGCGCGACCCATTGCGCCTGCGCAAGCAGACGCTGGTTCTCGATCCGGCGAACCTGGACCTGCTGACGCCACAACATGCCGGAGACGAGAATCGCCGACAGCGCCACCACCAGCAACGCGCTGATGATGGCCGCGCCGCGCTGTTGCGCGGGTTGCCGCGATGGCAAGTGTTGCAGCCGTCGCGCACGCTGCAGCCGTGGCTCACCCCACGTCGCGCGCTGGCAAGCCGCCTTACGGCAACCGCGCCCGGCCCGCAACGCAGCGGCCACGCGTCGTCCATGTAAAGAGGAGAATCTCATCTCATTCTCCAATCAGAAAAACCCGCGTGATGGGCCGGGCGAGCGACTTCGCGCCCACGCTCACTTCCAGCCCCGTCACGGAGCGCGGCAGCGGCGCGTTGCCAAGCTGGGGCACCTTCAGGTTGTTGTCGGCCTCCGTGATCGCGCCTTGCACGTCCTTCATCTGGGTGGTCCAGCCGACGCGCGGCACATAGAGGCGCGCAGAAATTGCGCCGACACCGCCCATCAACGGCACCGCCGACCAACCTTCGCCTTCGCCACCGCGCGAGGCCGCCCGCAGATCGCCGACATTGGCAAGCGGCGGCGACGCATAGCGGATCACGCGGCCTTCCGTGACGCGGTAACGCACCACCTGCAGGCGCGGCGCGGAGCCGGGCAGGCTCATCTGCCGCACGATCTGCAGTGCACCGCCCGCGAGCGACACGGCGGGCTGGCCGGACTCGTCGTCCGAGGCGGCCTGGCGCGCGTCGATACGCATCTGGTCGAACAACTGCGCGAACACGCGCTCGTCTTCCATCGCGTTCGTGATGGTCTGCCGGCCGCGAATGATTTGGTCGAGCCCACGCCACGACAGCACGGCGATCACCGCCATGATCGCAATTGCAACCAGCAGCTCGATCAGCGTGAAGCCATGCACGCGCCGGCGGCTGAGGCGGCTGAGGCGGCTTGGGCGGCTGAAGCGGCCGGGTCCGCAGTGGCGGCGCTCAGAGCGAACGATTGGTTTCATTCGCGACCACCGTGACCATCTGGGCGAGATTGCCGGAACGCCCCGGCATCGTCACCATCACTTCCACGCGGCGAAACACTGGGTTGGGTGTCGCCGTGACCTGCTCGGTACAGATCAACTGCAGGTTGCCCTGCGAACAATCGAAACTCGTTGAGCCGACGTTCGGCCATGCATGCGTGAGACGCAATTGCGCCAGCGTGTTGTCCGCGCTCCAGCCGGCCAGCAGGCGCCGGTGAAGATCGGCCTCGCCGCTCGCAAGACCGCCCACCGCGCGCAGCGATGCGGCCAGCGCCACGGCGATGATCGCGAGTGCGACCAGCACCTCGATCATCGTGAAACCGCGCTCGCGGTGGGCGGCCGCGCGAACCGCCGTGCTGCTGCGACGACGCATGTCAGTGCACCTCGTAGCGGCCATTGCCGGTGCCGACAATTGTCGCGCGGCCCACGGCGGAAAAGAGCGTGATGCGCACGGGCACGTCGATCGCCTCCGTGCCGAACACCACGCGGCTCGCCTGCGAGCTGGAGCCGGGATAGTCGATCGTTACGCCGGTCACGCCACCTTCCCACTGGCGAGGCTTGAGCAGGTCGTCGCGCAGCGGACGCCAGCCGTCGTCGGTGCGCAGGTCGAAGCGAAAGCCGCCGTCGAGCGGCTGCCATGCGATGGGACGCGCGCGCACCTGCGCCTCGTCGCCGGCCGACTCGAACAGCAGCGCGAGCCGCTGCGCTTCCTCGTTGAGGTCGGTGCGCGGATTGCGCGTCATCGTCAAGGCGGTCAAGGACACCAGCAGGCCTGCAATCACCAGCACCACCATCATTTCGAGCAGCGTGAAGCCCGCGTGGGACCGGCGGCCTGCGCTGACCCTGGCGTGGACCGTGGTCCTGGCGTTGTGCGCAGGGTTTGCAGCGCCATTCGCACGGATTCTCACGTCACCCTTCAGGCCCGCGTGGCCGTGCACGCGCAGCGCCGCTCCCGCCGCGCGGGGCGGTGGAATCGTCGGGATGCGCGCATGTCTACCGTCTATTGCCACGAGCCCACATCGGCGTCATTGCCTTCGCCGCCTGCCTTGCCGTCCGCGCCGTAGCTGAACACGTCGATTTCGCCGTGCACGCCCGGATTCAGATACTGGTAGCTGTTGCCCCACGGATCATTCGGCAGACGCTCAAGATAGCCACCGTCCTTCCAGTTGTTCGGCACCGGGTCCGTGGCGGGCTTTTCGATCAACGCGCGCAGGCCTTGCTCCTGCGTGGGATAACGGCCGTTGTCCAGACGATAAAGCTTGAGCGCCTGCATCACGGTGCCGATGTCCTGCTTGGCGGCCACACGCCGCGCTTCGTCGGGACGGCTCATGATTTTCGGCACGATCAACGCGGCCAGGATGCCGAGAATCGCGATCACGACCATGATTTCGATCAGCGTGAAGCCGCGTTGACGACGGCTGCGCAAACCCGCGATTGCTGTGCGGCGAGTGGTCGACAGTTGCATAGCTTGCTACCTCTTTCAGATTAATTTTTGACTGCGGAAGTTTGCGTCCAGCACGTTGAGTGCCATTGAACACGCCCGGCCGGTCATTTTAATGTCACGCAGTTGAAGGGTTTGAACCCAACGCAATTTTCACAATAGTCCGTACAATGAGGCGCATGAACGCCCTCCAAATCCGCCTTCTGTCGCTCGCGCTGTTCGCCGTTTTCTGCGCGACGCTGACCTACTGGACCATCACCCTCACTACAATGTCGGGCGCGCCGCTGCCGGCCGCCGCCGCGCACGCGCAGCCCTCGACCGACCAGGCTGCCACGCTGTTCGGCGGACAGCTCACGCGCACGGTCAACCAGGACGTGCATCTGTTCGGCATTCTCGCGCTGCAGAAGGGCGCCGCGGCCATCGTCAGTGTGGGCGGCGAGCCGCCGCATGCCGTCTCCCTCGGCGGCACGCTCATGCAAGGCGCAAAGCTCTCCGAAGTGCGCGCCCGCTCCATCGTGATCGACCGCAACGGCGCACATTCCGAAGTATTCCTGCCGGCCAACGCAGCGGGTCCGACCATCTACGTTCGCTAAAACGGTCAAGGCGGTCAAGGCGCGGCGGCGCTTTGCCGCTCACTGCACCAGGTTGTTCAACTCGATGATCGGCAGCATCACTGCAAGCACGATCACCAGCACCACACCGCCCATCGCCAGAATCAGCAGCGGCTCCAGCAGACTCGTCAGGAACATCGTGCGACGCTCGAGTTCGCGGGCCTCGCCTTCGGCGGCACGGTCGAGCATGGTCGTGACATCGCCGGTTGCCTCACCCGAGCGGATCAGGTGCACCAGCACCGGCGGAAATGTCTTTGTATTGCCGAGTGCGCGCGAGAGCGAGGTGCCTTCGCGCACGCGCACGATCGCGTCGTCGATGTTGCCGCGCATGGCCGTGTTGCTGAGCGTTTCGGCGGCGGCCTGCAGCGCGCGCAGAATCGGCACGCCCGCCGCCGTCAGAATGCCGAGCGTGCTCGCAAAGCGCACGGTGTTGTAACCGCGCACGAGCTTGCCGAGGAGCGGCGCGGTGAGCAGCCACCGGTCGAATGCGAGGCGCGGGCCGGCCTGCCGCAGCGTCGAGCGCACCACATAGAACAGCACGGCGGCGGCGATCAGCACGGCCCACCACCAGTTCCGCACGAAACCGGAGAGCGCCATCATCATGATGGTGAGGAAGGGCAGTTGCTGCTTCGTGCTCGCGAACACGTTGACCACCTGCGGCACCACATAGCTCAGCAGGAACGTGACGATGCCAAACGCGATGATCGTCACGATGGTCGGGTAGGTGAACGCCAGCACGATCTTCTGCTTGAGCGCGTTGCGCTGCTCGATGTAGTCCGCGAGCCGCGACAGCACGAGGCCGAGCTTGCCGGTATGTTCGCCCGCTGCAACCAGCGCGCGGTAGATCTCGGGAAAGTCTTTCGGATGCTGCGCGAGTGCATTGGCGAGCGAATGGCCGCCGAGCACCTCGGCGCGAATGGCCGCCATCAGCTCGCGAATGTAGTCGCGCTCCGACTGCTCGGTGAGCACGGCAAGCGCTTCGTCGAGCGGCAGTCCGGCGATCAGCAGACTCGCGAGTTGCCGCGTGAGAATCGCCTGTTCGCGCTGCGACAGCCGCCGGCCGAGCGAAAGACGCTGATTGCGCTCGCCGCGCGTGCGCGTCGCCGCGGGTTCGACGACGAGCGGCGTGAGTCCCTGCGAACGCAGGTTGGTGCGCGCACCGCGCGCGCTGTCCGCGTCGAGCACGCCTTTTTGCGCCTTGCCCGCTGCGTCGATCGCCTCGAAACGGAATGCCGGCATGCGCTTATGCTCCGCCCGTCACGCGAATCACTTCTTCGAGCGACGTGAGGCCGGACTCGAGCCAGCGCTGCGCGTCTTCGCGCAGCGTGAGCATGCCTTGCGCGCGACCCGCGGCAAGAATGTCGGCGTCCGACGCGTTGCGATGAATCAGCGTGCGGATCTCGTCGTCGATCAACAGCAGCTCGTACACGCCGCGCCGACCCGCGTAGCCCGACTGGCCGCACTTGTCGCAGCCGACCGGATGCCAGTGCACGCTGCCGTCTTCCTCGACGCGCTGTTCGCGGCACACCGGGCACAGGCGCCGCACGAGCCGCTGCGCCAGCACGCCGAGCAGCGACGAAGCCAGCAGATACGGCTCCACGCCCATGTCGGTCAGACGCGTGACGGCCGAGGCGGCGTCGTTCGTATGCAGCGTGGCCAGCACGAGGTGGCCGGTGAGCGAAGCCTGCACGGCAATCTGTGCGGTTTCCAGGTCGCGGATTTCGCCGATCATGATCACGTCGGGGTCCTGCCGCAAAATGGAGCGCAGCGCCCGCGCGAAGGTCATGCCGATCCGCTCGTTCACCTGCGTCTGGCCAATGCCCGACAGGTCGTATTCGATCGGGTCTTCGACCGTCATGATGTTGGTGGTCGCCGTTTCCAGACGCGACATCGACGCATACAGCGTGGTCGTCTTGCCCGAGCCGGTCGGACCGGTCACAAGCACGATGCCGTGCGGCCTGCCGATCAGCTTGTCGAACTTGCCGAGCGTATCCGCACCCATGCCGAGCGCCTCGAGGTTCAGCCGCGCGGCGTCTTTTTCGAGCAGACGCAACACCGCGCGCTCGCCGTGGCCCGTGGGCAGCGTGGAAACCCGTACGTCGACCGGACGGCCGCCCACCCGCAGCGTGATGCGGCCGTCCTGCGGCAGACGCTTTTCGGCGATGTCGAGCTGCGCCATGATCTTGATCCGCGAAATCAGCGCGCCGTGCAGCGCTTTCTTCGGGCGGACCACGTCGCGCAGCGTGCCGTCCACGCGAAAGCGCACCACCGACGCATTCTCGAACGGCTCGATGTGAATGTCCGACGCCTGTTCGCGTGCGGCCTGCGTGAGAAGCGCATTGATCATGCGGATGATCGGCGCGTCGTCTTCCGACTCCAGCAGGTCTTCGACCTCGGGAATGTCCTGCATCAGGCGCGACAGGTCGACTTCGCCTTCCACTTCGCCGACCACCTGCGCCGCGCTGCCGTCCTGGCGTGCATACGCCTGGTTGATCGCCTGCGCGAGCTCGTCGGCGGGCAGACGCACCACTGAAACCGCGCCGAAATTGCGCGCGACTTCGGCGAGTGCCGCTTCGCTCGTGCGCTCGCTGATCCACACTTCCAGGCTATCGGCGTGCTGATGCGCGACGAGTATCTGGCCGCTGCGCGCGAAGCCGTACGGCACGAGCCGCGCGGCAATCGCCGACGGCGCCGCGCGTTCCGCGTGCTCCGCTACGCCGGCAGGGGCAGGGCCCACAGCCGGCGCGCCATGGGACGGCGCTCTGCCGGCCCGCGACGATGCCGGCGACGTAGATGCTGACGGCGGCATGGACGGCGTATTCACGGCTTGACTCCTGGTGATGCGGTGGACGGCGCGACCGGCACCGGATTGCTTTGCACGGCGCCGTTGACGCCAGGCGCCGCGGGCACGGTGGACGGCGCGGTCGCGGGGGCCGGGTTCGACTGCGGCGTGGAGCCCCGCGGCTGCATCTGCTGACGGCGCATCTGGTCGAGATCGAACAGATTCAGCGTCGAGCCGCCCTGGCTCGGGCCCGTCGGTCTCGGCGGCACCACCGGATCGTCGTTGTCCTTCATCAGGTTGTTGTCCTGACGGTACGAGCCCTGCACACCTTGAATATAGTCGTAGCGGTTCGACGTGACAGCCTGGGCCGTATCGCGATCGTTGATGATGACCGGACGCAGGAACACCATCAGATTCGTCTTGTTGCGGTTCTTCTGCTCGGACCTGAACAACTGGCCGATCCACGGAATGTCGCCCAGCAGCGGAACCTTGCTGTTGCTGACCTGGTAATTGTCCTGCATCAGGCCGCCGAGCACGATGATCTCGCCGTTGTCGGCAAGCACCGTCGACTGGATCGAGCGCTTGGTGAACTGCGGGCCGGCGGGGTTCGTCGTCGCGTTGGTCGTGCCGTTCACAATGGCGGAGTCTTCGGTGTAAAGCTGCAGCTTGAGGATGCCGCCGTCCGTGATCTGCGGCCTCACGTGCAGCGTGAGGCCCACATCGACGCGGTCGTAGGTGTTGAACGCCGAGCTAGCGGTGCCGCTCGTGAGATTCGAATACGAGCCGGTCTGAATCGGTATGTTCGTACCGACGACGATCTTCGCTTCTTCGTTGTCGAGCGTAATGAGGTTAGGCGTGGACAACACGTTGGCGTCGGCGGTTTGCGAGAGCGCCTGGAGCAACGCGCCGAGTCCTTGCACGCCGAAGATGTTGTGAATCCAGCCGATGTTCAGACCCTGCTGCACGCCTTGCGCGGCGATCGCCGAAGCGAGACCACCTGTGGCTCCGGCCGCCACGGCCCCCGTCGTCAGGTTGATGATGCTGTTGCTCTGCCCGGCTGCCAGATTGGTGCCGGCAAAAATCGAATTGTTCGCGACCTGCCATTGAATGCCGAGGTTGCCGCTCGTGTTCGAATTCAGCTCTACGATCAGCGCCTCGATGTAGACCTGTGCGCGACGCGCGTCGAGCTGGTCGATCACCGCACGCAGATTGCGGTAAACCGGCTCGGACGCGGTGATGATCAGCGAATTGGTCGCGGCGTCCGCCTGGATCATGCCGCCTGGCTGATTGTCTTCGTTCTTGTCCTTGTCGCCGCCGAGAAGGCCGCCCGATTGAGCGCCACTGTTCGCGCCATAGCCGCCCGCGCCGCCGCCCATCGGCGAAGACATGGAGCTCGAGTTCAGCCCGCCCGACGGCAGCGGCGGCGTGCCGGCCGTGCCCGTCGAATTATTGCCGCCGATTCCGCCGCCCGTGTTCTGGTTGAACGAATTCGCTTCGTTGCCGCCGGCGGCCGAGCCGTTTTCGCCGCCTTTGCCGAGCATGCCGCGCAAGGTTTTGGCGAGCTTGGTGGCCTCGGCATTACGCAGCGGCACCACGTGCATGTTGCCCGGCATGCTGGTCGGCGCGTCGAGCTCCCGGGCAAGGGTCTTGGCGGCGGCAAGCCGTGCCGCGTTCGACGCGCGGATGAGCAGCGAATTGGTGCGCGGGTCAGCGGTGATCGACACCTTGAGCGTGGCGTCGGTGCTGCCGATTGCGCCCGGGTCGAGCATCTTGTTCAGCTGCGTGGCGATGTCGAGCGCGTTGGCGTTCTTCAGTTGGACGACAGACACGGACTGACCCGCCGCGGTATCCACACCGGCGATGATCTGCGCGATGCGCCGCACGTTGTCCGCGTAGTCGGTGACGACGATGGTGTTGTTGGCCGGGTAGGCGGCCACGGTATTGTTCGGCGAGATCAGCGGGCGCAGCACCGGCAACAGATTGTTTGCCGATTCGTTCTTCAGCACGAACACCTGCGTGACAACCTGGTCGCCGCGCGCGGTGGGCGCGTTGCCGATGTAGGTGGGCACGCCTTGCAGTTTCGCGTCGGCTTCGGGCACGACCTTCAGGACGCCGTGGTCCTGAACCAGCGCGAAGCCCTGCATGCGCAGCGCCGATTGCAACGTCTTCAGCGCCTGGTCCTCGGGCACTGCGTTTTCCGACACGAGATTCAACTGACCTTTCACCCGCGGGTCGACAATGATTGTCTTGCCGGTCGCCGCGCCGATCGCCTTGGCGACCTGGTCGATATCGGCATTGACGAAGTTGAGGGTCACCTGTGAGTGTGCGGTCTGCGCGGTGACCAGTCCAGCCAGCAGCAACGCCGTTGCGACGCGACGCAAAGCCATACGATTTCTTCTCATGGAATGTAATGTCGGTGCCGGCAGCGGAAGCCGCCGGCGGTCATGCAGCACGGACAGGGGAGCAAACCGCCGTCGGTCGGTCTGCCGGCGGGCCAGGTGGGCGAAACCCGCCCTAAAATGCTGGCCGTCCGATGTCCGAAAAGAAAGAACAGTAACAGTTTTTCATGTCGGATTTGTCACAAATGGAAAGCTCCGGAGAGTTTCCCCTAAAGTCCGCGCGCGCTTTCAGGATGTTGAAAGGTGCGCCCCCGCATCCTGAAAGCCGCCAGAAAACGCGGTGTTTTCGCGCTCCTATGTCTGTTAGCCAACTTGACGGCCCCCCGCCTGCCGGTATCATACGAGCCGTTCAAGCCGCCGTTTCACCGCTGCGAAGGCGGGTTTTCCCGTACTGCCGGCCAATGCCGCAACCAGCTTAAGCCCGCCGGCCCGCCTCGTCTGAACAATGTCCGATGCACAACGTTACGATTCCTTACCCTTGCGGTTTGCCTCGTCGTCCTTACCGATGAAACGAACCTTCGTCACTGTTCTTGCAGGATTTACCGTGTTGACTGCGGCCGGGTCGGCACGCGCCGATTGCTTTGACGAAGCCGCGAAATACCAGAAGGTCAACCCGCTGATCCTGCGTGCGATCGCGTGGCAGGAATCGCACAACCGTCCGGACGCGCAGCACAAGAACGCCAACGGCTCGACGGACTACGGCGTGATGCAGATCAACTCGATTCACCTGCCCACGCTGGCTCAATACGGCATCTCGCAGGGCACGCTGATGGAGCCGTGCAAGAACGTCTACATCGCCGCCTGGCATTTGCGCCGCCAGATGAACAAGTACGGCAATACGTGGCAAGCCGTCGGCGCCTATCACTCCGAAACGCCCGCGCTGCGCGACAAGTACGCTCAGCAGATCGCGGCGATTCTGCGCAAGTGGAACCTGATGCCGGCGGCACGCTGAATCGCCGGACCGAGCGGCCGGGTGAGGGCGTCTCCCTCTTGTCCCTGCGGATTTGATGCACAATGCGGCTTCGTGCTGCCGCCGCCGCTCGACCGCCGTTTCAGACGTTTCAGACTCACGCGGCGGCGTTGGGCGTGCCACGCCTTTCAATCCTCCCGATTTCCTGTACTGCGATGAACCAGCCGCCATTGCCCGTCACCGTGCTCTCCGGTTTTCTGGGCGCCGGCAAGACCACGCTCCTGAATCACATCCTCGCGAATCGCGCCGGCCTGCGGGTGGCCGTGATCGTCAACGATCTGGCCGCCGTCAATATCGACGCTTCGCTCGTGCGCGAGGCCGCCGCGCTGTCGCATCTTGAAGAACAGCTTGTCGAACTGTCGAACGGCTGTATCTGCTGCACACTGCGCGACGATCTGCTGGTCGAGATCAGACGCCTTGCCGCCGAAAAGCGCTTCGACGCGATCCTGATCGAGTCGACCGGCGTGGCCGAGCCCATGCCGATTGCCGAGACCTTTGCTTTTGTGGACGACGACGGCGCCGCGCTCAGCGACGTGGCGCGGCTCGATACGATGGTCACGGTGGTCGACGCGTTCAACTTCCTGCGCGACTACGGCTCCGCGGACGCGCTCGCCGAACGCGGCATTGCCGCCACAGAAGAAGACGACCGCACACTGGTCGAACTGCTGATCGAGCAGATCGAGTTCTGCGACGTGCTGGTGGTGAACAAGGCCGACCTCGTCAGCGCTGACGAGCTGACTCGTCTGCAACGCATTCTCGCGCGGATCAACCCGCGGGCCGTGCAGGTGGTGAGCCGCTTCGGCGCGGTGCCGCTCGAGCAGGTGGTGAACACCGGCCGCTTCGATTTCGACGAGGCGTCGGGCGCGCCGGGCTGGCTGGCGTCGCTCCATCAGCACGAGCACGAGCACGGCCACAGCCATCACGGCGAAGCGGACGAATTCGGCATCGGCAACTTCGTTTATCGCGCGCGCCGGCCGTTTCATCCGGAGCGCCTGTGGGCGCTGCTGCACGAGGAGTGGAAGGGCGTGTTGCGCAGCAAGGGATTTTTCTGGCTCGCGACGCGCACTGACATTGCCGGTTCGCTGTCACAGGCGGGCGGCGCATGCCGGCATGGTCCGGCGGGTATGTGGTGGGCCGCGCAGGATCGCAGCGAGTGGCCCGACGCCGATCAGGACGCCGAACTGGCCGCTGAAATCGCTGCCGACTGGTACGGGGAGCCGGACGACATGAGCATCGGCGACCGTCGCCAGGAGCTGGTGCTGATCGGCGTCGGCATCGACCCGGCACTGTGGTCGGCGAAGTTCGACGCCTGCTTGCTTACCGACGACGAATTCGCGCTGGGACCGCAAGGCTGGCAACAGTTCGCGGATCCGTTCCCGGTATGGGATTTCGACGAGGATGATCACGACCACGATCATGACCACCACGGTCATGGGCACGACCACGATCACGGCGGAAACGGCGGTCATGGCGGTCATGGCGGCCACGGCGACAACGATCACGGCCACCGGCACGGCTAGATCGTGCATCGTCACGACTAGCGGCCCTGCCGGCCGCCTTCCCGACACGAGCGAGTCACAAGGCACGCGCGCGGCTCGCTGCCGCGCGGCGTGCGATCCATCCAGCCGGAAAAAGACGAAAAAAAACCCGCCGTGGGCGGGTGTCAACTGCCTGGCAGTAATCTGCTTAGCGCTTGTTGACTGCGTCTTTGAACGCCTTGCCGGCCGTGAACTTGACGGTCTTCGCGGCCGGAATCTTGATAGTTTCGCCCGTTTTCGGGTTGCGACCCGTACGCGCTGCGCGCTTGCCCGAACCAAAGCTGCCGAAGCCGATCAACTGGACCGCGTCGCCCTTCGACACAGACTTCTTGATCACTTCAAGCAACGTGTCCAGCGTTTCACCGGTTTGAGCCTTGCTGGCGCCCGTCTGTCCAGCGACGGCGTCGATCAGTTCCTGTTTGTTCATTAAGGTTCCTTTCTGAGTTTAGGTTGACACGAACAGCGCGAACGCGCCGATTATACGTGCGCGCGCCGCGCCGTCGAGCAGCTGCGGCTCCGGAGCCCCTCCGGATCGAAAGCGCCGGACAGCGAATGTCCGTCGGCCGTGCTGCCGCTCCCTTCGCGGCGCTTGCTATGATAGCGCAGCGCAAACCCAATCAGGACAAGGGTTTCGAAGAATTACGCGGTTTTGGAACAGATACAGCAAGGAAACGGCACTTTTTGCTGACCGGCCCTCGCTGAGAAGCGTGAAACCCAGTGTGGACGGGGCTTTGACGTTGGTTTTTGCCAACGCTCGGCGCGTCTTCTTCGCCGCCCGGCGAGCCGCGCGCGCTGGCGGTAACGTTGCACCCGCTCGTTCGGGTCACTTCAGGGCATTGCTTTGCCTCCCGCATGACCGATCCGCTCATTCCAGCCGCGCTCTCGTTCAGAAGCAACGGCACGCCGTTTTCGCCGCTCTACGACGACATTTATCACAGCGCCGTCGGCGCTATCGAGCAGGCTAACCATGTTTTCCTGCGCGGCAATGCGCTGCCAGAGCGCTGGCACGGCCGGCGCGCGTTCACCGTGCTGGAGACGGGCTTCGGCATGGGTATCAACTTCCTCGTGACGTGGGCCGCGTGGCGTGCCGACCCTGCCCGCTGCGAGCGGCTTCATTTCGTTTCGACGGAAAAGCATCCGTTCACGCTCGACGATCTGCGCCGGGCATATGCCGCGATCGTTGCAGATCCGGCGATCGCGGCGCTTGCCGACGCGCTGGCGAACGAATGGCCGGTGCTCGTGCCCGGCACGCACCGGCTCGAATTCGACAATGGCCGCGTCGTCCTGACGCTGGTTTTTGACGACGCACAGCAGAGCTTGCCCAATCTGCGGCTGCGCGCTGACGCGTTTTATCTGGACGGCTTTGCGCCCGCCAAAAACCCCGAATTGTGGACGCCTGCGATCTTCAAGTCGCTCGCGCGGCTGGCAGGCGAGGGCGCCACCTTCGCCACTTACAGCAGCGCGGGCGAGATCAAGCGCACGCTGACTCAATCGGGCTTTGAGTACCGCAAGGTGGACGGCTTCGGCTGGAAGCGCGCGATGCTGGTTGGCCACTTTGCGCCGCGCTGGCGCGTGCGCCGGCATGAGCCGCCCGTCGCACTGGGACCGTTCGCCCCCAACGAACGGCACGCGGTGGTGGTCGGCGCGGGCCTTGCCGGATGCGCGGTGGTTGAGCGTCTCGCGGCGCGCGGTTGGCGCGTGACGTTGCTGGAGCGGCACGCGTCGCTGGCAGAGGACGCCTCCGGCAACCCGGCAGGCGTATTCCACCCGATGATTTCGCGCGACGACAGCGTCGCCTCGCGCGTCACGCGCGCCGGCTTTCTGTATGCGCTCAGGCGCTGGACGGCATTGGAACAGCTCGGCCATGCGCCAACGCGCGGCCGCCCTGGTCTGCTGCAGATCGCCGAAACCGAAGACGAAGCGCGCGCGATGTGCGAGGCCATCGCGGCGTTGGGTTATCCGCCGGAGTTCGTTACGCCGCTTTCCGCCGACGCCGCTCGTCAGCTCGCCGGCACAGCGCTCGCGCGCGGCGGATGGTTCTTCCCGCACGGCGGCTGGATAGATCCGGCATCGCTGTGCGCCGCGCAATGCGCGGCCGCCGGTGACCGGCTGGAGCGCCGCTTTGGCGTGCAAGTCGCGCGCCTCGAGCGGTCGGGCAGTCAGTGGAACGTGCTCGACACGGCAGGCGAGTTGTTGGCGCGTGCGCCGGTCGTGATTGTCGCGAGCGCTCATGATGCGGCGCGCATTGCCGGCCTGCGCCATGCGCCGACTCGCAGCATCCGCGGCCAGCTCACGTTGCTGCCTCGGGGCGCGGCGCCGTCGCTCGAATTGCCGGTAATCGGCGCAGGCTATGCGATACCGCTGCCTGACGGCGTCACACTGACGGGAGCCACCTATGAACTCGACGACGTGGATACGTCGCTTCGCGCAGCCGGTCATCTGGAAAACCTGGAGCGGGTCGCGGACATGCTGCCCGCGTTCTCGCGCGTGGCCGGCCGCGCCGAAGAAGCCGCGCGCGCCGGCTCGCGGGCAGAAACGCCAGCGCTCGCGGGCCGCGTTGCATTCCGCTGTGTGACAAGCGACCGCATGCCGATGATCGGCAACTTCGCCGACGAAGCGCTCGCCACCCGCGAAGCCGAGCGCTTGCGCGGTGCCTGGCCGCTCGACCTGCCGCGCGCGGACGGGCTGTACGGCGCGTTTGCCTACGGTTCGCGCGGTCTCGTGTGGGCTGCGCTCGGCGCGGAACTGATTGCCTCCCAAATCGAAGGGGAGCCGTGGCCACTCACGCGCGACCTCGCCGAAGACATCGACCCTGCGCGCTTTCTGCTGCGCGCACTGCGGCAGGGGAGCGTCGGCGGTTAACGCTCGACCTCGGTGCGCCGCGGTTATCCACCGCAAATTGTGGATAAGCGCGCTGTTTACCGGCGCAACTCATGTGGAACCGTTGTGGACGTAAACGGGGTAACTCGCGCTGCCCGCAATTTCGTAAAAAGTTACCCGCGTATACGAGTCGCCACCGCACATGCTGTGCGCCCGGTTATGAAGTCGGCAACGCGCTGATTCGATTCGGTAAACAGCGGTTATCCACAGAAAACGAGGCAGCTTGTTAACTGCTACTACGTATACATACAGTAAACGCGTAAACATCAAGGCCTGAGCTGGACCGTGCGCCACCGCACAGATTCGGCAACCGCTACAACCCTTCGGCTAAGCGCTGTCCTGAAAAGCACATGCGATGCGTGCACACTGCCCTGAGCCGTGTGCAAACCAGCCGGAATGCGTGCACTGTGCGCCGATAAAACGGTCGGTTTTTCCACATGCCATCAAGATGAAGTACGTTTTTACCGTTTTGCCTGCATGTTCGTGTGTTTTCGGTCGAAGCTGAACAAGCTATGGCACAATCGCCGTTCTTTTCCGCGTGGTGCCTCGCCTCTAGCGGTGCCCGCTGCTACGGAACGGTGCCGTCCAATCCGACTCTGATTCAACGTCGACGGCGTCCTTTCACCGTGTCGTGCCGGCTGCTACGGCCGCACCCCTGAATGCGCCGAGTTCCCTGCGACTGCGGCGCGTTCGAATCATCCGATAGTTGAAAAACTCGCAACGCGGATCACGCGAAGCGATTGCGACAGTGAGCGTCTCTTGCGTTCACCCGCTCGCCGCTGTTCGCGCCGGCTTACGCTGGTTTGTGTCATCTGCCGTTGCTGCAAAGGAGAAGCCATAACGATGAACTCGGCGTTTTCATTTTTCCCAGCCTGGCCGCTTTCCCCCGACGCCATTTTTTGGGCTGGTCTGGCATTGCTTGCCGCGGGTTTATGCGGCGAGTTGTGCTATCGCGCGTGGCGTTTGCCGCGTATTTCGGGCTACGCGGTCATCGGTCTGATTGCGGGCGCGGCCGGTTCGGGCGTGATCGACGCGGAGTCGGCGAAGGCGGCCCGGCCGTTGCTCGATGTGGCGCTCGGCTTGCTGCTGTTCGAACTCGGCAGCCGGCTCGATTTGCGCTGGATCCGCCGTAATCCGTGGCTCGTGATGTCGAGCGTCGCGGAAGCCACGCTCACTTTCGCGCTGGTTCTGCCGGTGCTGCTGTTCCTGAATGTGCCGCTGATGGTCGCAACGGTACTCGCGGCCATTGCCATGGCGACTTCGCCCGCCATGGTTATCCAGCTCAAGACCGAGTTGCGTGCGGAAGGCCAGGTCACGCAACGTCTTTTGACGTTGACGGCGTTGAACAGCATGTATGCAGTGGTGATCGAGAAGCTCGTGTCGAGCTGGCTGCATCAGGAAGCATATGGCAATGTTTTCGCCACCATTGTGCAACCGCTTTACCTGCTGGCCGGCTCGCTGGTGCTCGCGTATCTGCTTGCGCGCACCTGCACGTTCTTTTATCGACGGCTCAACATGCAGGACGAGCATTCGTTCGTTGCGCTATTCGGCCTGGTCCTGCTGGCCATTGCGCTCGCGCACCTGTTCAAGCTGTCGACCATTCTTGCGCTGCTGGCCGCCGGCATTATCGTGAAAAATCTGGAAGCGCGGCCGCAGTTGTGGCCGCAGCATTTCGGCACGGCCGGGTGGCTTCTGACGGTGATTCTGTTCGTGCTGACACTCACTTCGTTCGAATGGAAAGACATCGCGCTGGGCGGCGTCGCGGCGCTGGGTCTGATTGTTGCGCGTCTCGTCGCCAAGCTGGTCGGCGTGCTCGCGTTCGCCAAGCCGAGCGGCCTGAACTGGAAGCAGGGCATGGCGCTTGGCTTGTCGTTATCGCCCATGTCGGCGCTGGCTTATCTGCTCGTCGACGACACCTACAACCTGTATCCGAATTTCGATCCGCGATTGCGCGCGATCGTCATGTGTTCGATTGTCGTGCTGCAGATTCTCGGGCCCTGGCTCGTTTATCGCAGCCTCGCGCTGGTTGCCGAGCGGCGCGAAGAGTAAGCGCCTCGCATTGCGGGGCCACACGCTATCTGATTTATTCGCTTTAAAAAACGGCCGGGCTTCTGACAATTGCCTCGCCGACCTCACTCAGGGGACGCTATGTCACTCGAACCCTTCATCGATTCGAAGCCGTTTACTTTCGGTGTCGAACTCGAGATGCAGATCGTCAATACGCATGACTATGATCTGACCAAAGCCGGCTCGGATCTGCTGCGCCTCGTCAAGGATCAGAAGATCCCCGGCAACATCACGCCGGAAATTACCGAGAGCATGATCGAGCTTTCCACCGGCATCTGCACGAACCATGAACAGGCGCTTGCCGATCTGCGCAAGATTCGCGACACGCTCGTTGCCGCAGCCGATCGTCTGAACGTCGGCCTGTGCGGTGGCGGCACGCATGCTTTTCAGCAATGGAGCGAGCGGCAGATCGTGGACACGCCTCGCTTCCAGTACCTTTCCGAACTGTACGGTTATCTTGCGAAGCAGTTCACGGTGTTCGGCCAGCATGTGCATATCGGCTGTCCGGATGCGGACAGCGCGCTATTCCTGCTGCATTCGATGTCGCGCTTCATCCCGCATTTCATTGCGTTGTCCGCGTCGTCGCCTTTCGTGCAGGGCGTGGACACAGGTTTTCATTCGGCACGCCTGAATTCCGTATTCGCGTTTCCGCTCTCGGGCCGCGCGCCGTTCGTGTTGACGTGGGACAGCTTTGAGGAATATTTCTCGAAGATGGTGCACACCGGCGTGGTCAACAGCATGAAAGACTTCTATTGGGACATCCGGCCGAAACCCGGTTTTGGCACCATTGAAGTCCGCGTGATGGATACGCCGCTTTCAGTGGATCGCGCTGCGGCCATTGCGTGCTACATCCAGACGCTCGCCCGGCATCTGCTGCTCGACAAGCCGGTCACCCCGCACGAAGACGACTACCTCGTCTACACGTTCAACCGCTTCGAGGCTTGCCGCTTCGGTCTGGCCGGAACTTGCATCAATCCGCAAACAGGCGAACGCAAGACCATTTCCGAAGACATCCTCGAAACGCTCGAGCGGATCGCGCCGCACGGCGACGCATTGGGCTCCGGCCATGCGCTGGCTGAAATCGGCGCGATCGCGCGCGGCCAGGTCAACGATGCGACCTGGTTAAGAGGCGTCGCGGAACAGGAAAAGTCGCTGCACGAAGTCGTCAGGCAGCAGTGTCTGGCCTGGCGGGCCTGAGTTGCCCAGCGCGCTCCTGTGTTAAACCGTAAGAAAACCCGCCGCGTGCGGGTTTTTTTTCGTCGATAAAATTTCCAGTTCGGGGCCCTTAAGGTTTTTCAAAGATGTACGTATACATACGTAGTAGTAGTTAACAAGCATCGCTCCGGGCTGTGGACAACTGAATAATTTCCTGCAAAGTCAAGGCGCTGGGTAATTCATAAGTGGGTCACAGGGCGGTGCGTCGGCAGCAGTAAACGAGGACAACTTAAGGACGGGTTGAGCGGGGGTACAGGCTTATCAAGAATCGGCACACATGTCTTCCCCGACGTTATCCCACGGTTATCCACAGATTACGTTGGATAACTTAGCTGTACGATTCGCCGCTCTCGCATAGAATGTCGTCTTAACTGCTTTGGCTTGCAAGGCGGTGAATTTTTGAGATAGTTGAGACCGTCTCGTCCTGTTTTGGGCGGGGCTACCCCACACAGGCTACGGGCGTTCCCGGCAAGCAATTGGCCGGCACCGCACAAAAGCTGTAAATAAACCAATCGAAGATTATGAGCGAAGGCGTATACGGAGAACAGGCAACCGGGCGAGTCACCCACAGCCTCTTGCGACTGAGCACGGCCATGCGAAGCCAGGCTTGGGAATGGGCGGAAGGCGCGGGACTCACGCCCACGCAGGGCGAAATCCTGGTTTTGTTGATGCAGCGAAAGGGCCCGATGCGGCTCGGGGAAATTGCGCGCGAAACGGCATTGACCGCCGCCACCACCAGCGACGCCGTCAGCACGCTCGAAACCAAGGGACTGGTCGAAAAGCGCCGCGCGCTCGATGACGGCCGCGCGCTCGCCGTGCGCCTGACCGCCCGCGGCCGCACTGCTGCCAAGCGCGCCGCGCAATGGCCTGACTTCCTCGCCAAGGCAGTCGGCACGTTGCGCGACGAGGAACAGGCGCTGTTCTACCGCACGCTGCTCAAGACGGTTCATCAACTCGAAGCGCAGGGC
This sequence comes from Burkholderia sp. WSM2232, assembly GCF_000472545.1. GTDB lineage: Bacteria > Pseudomonadota > Gammaproteobacteria > Burkholderiales > Burkholderiaceae > Paraburkholderia. The sequence continues at coordinate 112,351 of NZ_AWZV01000006.1, forward strand.
AATATTCCGCCGCACCGCATGTGCCTGAGCTGCACGCACTTCGAACCGAGCAAGAATCCGAAGAAGACGCCGCATCGTTGCGCGCTGCTCGACCTGAACATGGCGGATACGGACCTGCGTCTGGACTGCGCAGTGCATGAAACCGCCGACGTCGCCACCCAGAAAAAGACCTGGAAGATCTTCGCCCAGTAAGGCGGCTGCTTACCTGGCAATCCGCTACACTGCAACCGGCAGGGGCAGACGGCACTCGCCGCCTGCCACGCTTTCCGGTGCCGCGTAGCGGCAGTCTCCAGTCAACCTGAGGTGACAGGCTGATGCATCAGGAAGTTCTGGCCATTCGCCACGTCCACTTCGAAGATCTCGGCAGTCTGGAACTGGTGCTTGGCGAACGCGGGCGTCCGGTCCGTTATCTGGATGTAGGCTTTGCCCGCATCGAGGCGCCCAACCCGGTCACGCCGTCGCTGATGGTGGTGCTCGGCGGCCCGATCAGCGCCACCGACGACGCGCTCTATCCCACCCTCGTACCGCTGCTTTCGATGATCGAAAAGCGCATCGAAGCAGGACTTCCTACGCTTGGCATCTGTCTGGGCGCGCAGCTGATTGCGCGCGCGCTCGGTGCGCGCGTCTATCCGGCGGGCCATACCGAGCTCGGCTGGGAACCGCTCACGCTGACCGACGCGGGCCGCGCGTCGCCGGTCCGTCATCTGGACGGCGCGCAGACTTCCATGCTGCATTGGCATGGCGACACTTTCGACCTTCCAGCCAACGCGACGCGTCTCGCCTCCACGAACGCGTGCGAGAACCAGGCGTTTGCATGGGGCAGCCATGTGCTCGCGTTGCAATGTCATCCTGAGGTCCGCACGGAAGGCTTCGAGCGCTGGTTGATCGGCAACGCCGGCGAGCTCGTGAGTCATGGCATCGACGCGCGGCAGTTGCGCGCCCAGACCGCGCAATACGGTCCCGCTCTGGAGGCCGCGGCGTGCCGCATGTTCGGCGAATGGCTCGATCAGGTGGAAGCAAAACCCTGAGCGCCCAATCTGCACGACGCCACGCGGCCTGCAGCAAATGAATCGCAGTGCTATGCTCGACCGCTCTCGGGTTTCTACTAGGCGGTGATCCATGAGCGCGCTATTTTCCCCACTCACGCTGCGTAGCGTGACGCTTCCTAACCGCATCGTCGTCTCGCCGATGTGCCAGTATTCCGCCGAGCGAGGCGAGGCCACCGCGTGGCACATGATTCACCTCGGCAGTCTTGCGTTGTCGGGCGCCGGCATGTTGTGCATCGAAGCGACGGCGGTCGAACCGGACGGCCGCATCACGCCGAGCGATCTCGGCCTGTGGGACGACGCGACCGAGGCGGCGCTCGTGCCGGTGCTCGCCGCCATCCGCAAGCATTCGCATATCAACGTGACGATGCAGTTGTCGCATGCGGGACGCAAGGCGTCGAGCCATGTGCCATGGGAAGGCGGCCAGTTGATTCAGGTATCTCAGGGCGGCTGGCTGCCGCATGCGCCTTCCGCGTTGCCGCACAAGGCGGGCGAGGAGCCGCCGCTCGCGCTCGACACGCCGGGGCTCAATCGCATTCGCGAAGCCTTCGCCGCATCCGCGCGGCGCGCGGCGCGCCTTGGCATCGACGCACTCGAAGTGCATGCCGCGCACGGCTATCTGCTGCACCAGTTTCTCTCGCCGCTCGCCAATCAACGCAGTGACGACTACGGCGGCTCGCTTGAAAACCGTATGCGTTTTCCGCTCGAGATCTTCGACATCGTGCGCGCCTCTTTCCCGGCCGACAAACCAGTCGGTGTGCGTGTGTCCGCAACGGATTGGGTCGAAGGCGGCTGGTCGCTCGAAGACACCCTTGCGTTCGCGCACGAGCTGAAGAAACGCGGATGCGACTGGATCGACGTGTCGTCCGGTGGCGTATCGCCGTTGCAGAAAATTCCGCTCGAGCCGGGTTACCAGATTCCGTTCGCCAAGGCTGTCAAACAGGCGACGGGTCTCACCACCATCGGTGTCGGCTTGATTACCGATCCAGTGCATGCCGAGCAACTGATCGAACAGGGCGATGCCGATCTGATCGCGCTGGCTCGCGCATTGCTCTACAACCCGCGCTGGCCGTGGCATGCCGCCGCACAACTTGGCGCGACAGTCGAAGCGCCGCCGCAGTACTGGCGTTCGCAACCGCGCGAGCAAAAGGCGCTGTTCGGCGAGATTTCGTTTGGCCAAAGATGAAGCGGCTACTGCGCACGGCGCACGCGCATCCGGCACACGTTTTTGACGGTTGAACGAAGCAGTCTTGAGCGTGTACGATGCCGGATGTGGCGCATGTGCGTCGCAGGTCGACGCGGCGCTCGCAGGGCGCCGCGTTTGCTATGAGCGCCAGAAAAAAACAGCGCGTCAGACGCGGGCGTTTTCGACGGCTGCCGGACTTCACCCCAGTTCTTCACAAGGATTCATTCAATGAGTTCACGCAGGATCGCCGTGCGTCGTTCCGGTGTGCACGGCAAAGGCGTGTTTGCGCTCGAACCGATTGCTGCCGGCGAGCGGCTAATCGAATACAAGGGTGAGCGCATTTCCTGGAAAGAAGCGTTGCGCCGCCATCCGCACAATCCTGACGAACCGAATCACACGTTCTACTTTGCGCTGGATAGCGGCAAGGTGATCGACGGCAAGGTGAACGGCAACAGCGCGCGCTGGATCAACCACTCGTGCGCGCCGAACTGCGAAGCGGAAGAGATTGACGGGCATGTGTATGTGCACGCGCTGCGCGACATTGCAGAAGGCGAGGAGCTGTTCTACGACTACGGCCTCGTGATCGACGCCCGTCAGACCAACAAGCTGAAGAAGGAATACGAATGCCGCTGCGGCTCGCGCAAGTGCCGCGGCACGATGCTGGCGCCGCCGGAGAAGGAAAAGGGCGCGGCTAAAACAGCAAAAGCGTCGAAGTCGCCGAAGACCGTCAAGTCGACGAAAAAGGCGAAGAAGAAGTAATGCGCGCAGCGGCGCGCTCGCCGTGCGAATGGCGCCGCGACAGCCCGTTGCCGAGCCTCACCGCTACATATCGACCGGCGCCGAGTGCGCCGGTTTTTGTTCGCTACCTTGCGAGTCGGGGCTCGCGTCGGACGGCCGCACGGCTCCTTGCACGAGCGGAATACGCACGATAAAGCGCGCTCCGCCTTCGGGCGCGTCCTCGTAATGCACGCTGCCGCCATGCAGCACCATGATGTCGTGAACGATCGCAAGGCCGAGACCGGCGCCGCCGTCCACGCCGTTATCGCTTTGACCGTCGCCGCGAAAAAAGCGCTTGAAGAGATCGGCTTGTTGCGTATGAGGTACGCCCGCGCCATTGTCTTCCACCACGATCTCGGCCATGCGCACATCGTCAATGACGGTTTGCGACACAGTGACCGTTATGCGCCCGCCATCGAAGCGCGAAGGCGGCACGTACTTCAGCGCGTTATCCAGCAGATTCGCGATCACTTCATGCAGCAACACCGGATTGCCGCGCGCGATCAACGGATGATCGTTGGCCGGGTCGTCGAGCCGCTGAAAACCCAGGTCGAGGTGCGACGTCAATGCACGCGGCACCCATTCGGCGCCCGTGTCGAACGCGAGCGCGGCCATGTCCACATTAACAAACCGCGCGGCCTGCTCGGCCGGTTCCGCCCGCGCGAGAGACAGCAACTGATTCGACAGACGCACCGCACGGTCGGCCGCCGCGCGCAACTCGCGCACAGCAGCGAGCGTCTGCTGGGGGTCGCGCGCCACTGCGGCCTGCTCCGCATGCAGCTTGACGGCGGTGAGCGGCGTGCGCAACTGGTGCGCGGCATCGGCAATGAATTTACGCTGCCCGTCCAGCGCGGTCTTGAGACGGCCGAGCAGCGCGTTCACGGCGCCCGTCAGCGGCCGGATCTCGACCGGCACATAGGTTTCGTCCACCGGTTCCAGTGACGTGTGCGTTTGCCGGTTCAGCGAATCCGCGAGATGGGTCAGCGGATTGAGCTGCTGATTCACCACGCGCCACACGATCACCCAGCCGGCGAGCAGCAGCAACAGCAGCGGCATCATGATGGCAACGAGAAACTCGGCGGCGATGCGAAAGCGGTGATGCACTGGCTGCCCGACTTCCACGACGATGGGATTGCCGACCGGCTGATCGACCCGCACTTGCGCCACGCGCACCGTCACCCCTTGGTGCTGCGTTTCGAACACGTACGCATAATGCATGCGCCGCACACTCGTGCCTTGCAGCGGGAGCGTCTCGTCGCCGGCAATTTCCGTCTCGCCATTGCTAATGCGATAGACGAGATGCTCCATCGGATCGGAGAACATGGCTTGCGCGAGCGGCGGCACGGTAATGGGCGCGTCGGGGCCCGCAATCTGGATCTGCTTGGAGATGGCGGTCGCGAGATCCGCGAGCGAGCGGTCGACCACGTGCTGCGTGTACTGCCACGCAAGCCAGTAGGCGATCAGGCCGCTCATTAGCGCGAGCAGCGAAAGGGGAGCAGCCAGGCGCCGGAGCAGCGTGCGGCGCAGGCTATTGGCGGCCGGCTGGGGCATGATCGAACGCGCGGGAAAGAGGCTGGCGCGAGGCGCCCGGAAGTTTCGCCGGGCGCCGGCGACTCGCGCACGCGGTGCGCTGCGCCGGCCCGGCGCCGTCTGGCCGCAAGCGAACGGCGGCCTTCACGACGATTATGCGGCCTGGCGGATTTCCTGCAACAGGTAACCGAAGCCGCGCACCGTGACGATTTCGACGCGGCAGCTCTCGAGCTTCTTGCGCACACGGTGCACGTAGACTTCGATTGCCGTGTCGCCGAGATCGCCGCCGAAATGCGTCAGATGGTCTTGCAGTTGCGCCTTGCTGACCACGCGGCCGTGACGCAGCAGCAGCATTTCGAGCACCGCGAATTCGCGCGGCGACAATTCGAGCGGCTTGTCGTCGTTGAAAATGCGGCGATCGACGCCCGACAGACGCACACCGCCGAGCGACACTTCCGGACGCGGCATGTCGCCATGCGGACCGCTGCGGCGCATCACAGCACGAATGCGCGCTTCGAGTTCGGTGGGCTCGAACGGTTTGAGCATGTAGTCGTCGGCGCCGGAATTCAGGCCTTGCACGCGGTCGTTCAATTCGTCGCGCGCGGTGAGGATGATCACTGGCGTATGGCGATTGCTCTGACGGAAGCGCGAGAGCAGCGTCATGCCGTCGATACCCGGCAGGCCGAGGTCGAGAATCACCAGTTCGTGGCGGTTTTGCGTGAGGGCCTGTTCGGCGAAAATGCCGTCGTGGACCATGTCGACCGTGAAGCCGGCTTGTTCGAGGCTGCTTTGGATGCCGCGTGCGATGGGACGGTCATCTTCGATCAGAAGGAGTCGCATGGATTTCGCTCAATTACAATGGGTTTAGGCGTTCGGGCAAGCGGTTCGCCGGAGCGCCTGCCAGGCAGTCGTCGAGCCGACGTGCTCGCGCCCTCCGGATAATCGAAGCCATGTCCGAGATCAGCATTCAGGAACTCGAAGCCGCGATCAACTTCTGGCGCGCCCGCTCACCTTCGAGCGGAGACGAACTCGTTCTGTGCAAGGAGGCAAGCGCGCTCTCCAAGCCGTATGCGATCCTGATTGTACAGCGTCGGAACACCCTGTCGCGCGACGATCTGGGCGCTATTGCGCGGCAAGCGTGGGATTCTTACGTGCACCTTAAAAATAGCCTGTAGAACTGAAGGTTTGTGTGCGTGGTTGCCTGCAAAGGCCTTTCAATACGATGAATTGTTCGCGGCCGCCGGCTCGGCTGCCATCGTTCCCGCCGTGGCGTGTCCGGTTCGGTGTCGCGCGGTGCGAGGCAATCCGCTCCTGCGTTCTCAGGTGATTTGCGTTGCGCGGCCTTCCGGCCGCATCAGTTCGCGCATGCAATAATCGCGTATTAAGCGCCTATTGGATGCCGGACCGTTACATGCTCGATCTCGACCACTTCGACCTAGCGCTGCTCGACCTATTGCAGCGCTTTGGCCGCGCCACGCATCAGCAGCTTGCCGAACAGGTGCCGCTGTCGCCGTCGCAGATCGGGCGGCGCTTGCAGCGGCTCGAGCAGATCGGCGTGGTGGACGGCTATCGGGTCGTGCTGCGCCCCGAAAAACTCGGCTTGGCCGTGACCGCTTTTACGAGTCTCAAGCTCAAGCATCACGGCGATTCGGTGATCGAACAATTCCAGCAGCAGATCGACCTGTTGCCTGAAGTGCTGGAATGCCATGCAGTGGTGGGCGACGCCGACTATCTGCTGCGCATCGTCGCGCCCGACCTCAGCTATCTGTCCACGTTCGTCATGAAAAAGCTCATGCGTGTGCCCGGTGTGGACAGCGTGCGCTCGAACATCGTGCTCACCACGTTCAAGCGCAACGGCCCGTTGCCGCTTGCACATCTGTCTTCTTCCGGAACGGCCGCCGCCTGATTTGAGCCGGGGCGGCCGCACGCGGTTCATGCCGCCTGCTTCGGCTCGTGAGGCGCGTTGAGCAGATCCACGTAAGCCACTGCCACCAGATCGGATTCCGCTACGCCGAGGCTCGCGAACATCGCGTGGGCTTCAGCGTGTCCGTCTTCCTCGTTGTCGTCCTGCGCGAGCACCACTTCAAGTTCGACGAAATCGCCCAGACCGTCCACGCGGTCCAGATGAATGCGCGTGCGCCCCGCCAGATACACGTGCCGCTCCTTGGTGACGATGCCGCGCGTGGTGAGCGCGGTGGCCAGCAGCGCGTGCATGGCTTCGGGGTTGGTCACGGGACTGCGCGTGTAGTACGACGCCTTCGGCCCGTCGCGGTCATCGCGCTGATAGAAGATCAGTTCGGCGGGCGTGCCATCGTCGAACTGGCGCAGCTTCAGACGCCCGCGCGGCACGTCATAGAAAAAGTCCTGCTGGCGGAAGATGAGCGGCGCGTCCGGCGCGAGTTGCGCCGCGCGTTCGCGCAGTTGCTCGAAATGCTGGGCGCGGGCTTTGATTTCGATGTTGCGTGCCATATCAGGCTCCTGTCGGGATGGAATGGTCGGCTGCTTGCGTCGCGAGCGGGCGAAGCTGCCGGGAAAGACAGAGTCGGTTGGAAGGGAAAAGCAGCGGCGGGCGCGTCAGTGAAGCGCCAATCTAACAAATACTGCGTGACGCCGCGGTTTCATTGCGCATGCAAGCGTCTGGCGGCGCCTGGCCCGCGCTGTCATGAGAACGGCTCATATCGCAACGCACAACGCATGCGCCGCTGCTCGAAGAAGGCCAGACGCTGCTCGGGTGCATTCAGCTTGCCCATTGCAGCTCGATCAGCTTGAGCGCGGCGGCTATCGCGGGCTCGTCCTTGCGTTGGGCCAGCGTGACGAAGCTGAGTTGTGTCGGCACCGTAATGCCTTCGACGATGGTCAGCGCGTGCGCGTGCGCCTCGGCAATCGCAATCGCGTCGCGCGCGAGCGTCAGCCCCACGCCCGATTTGACGAGATCCAGCATGGACGGCTCCTGGTCCACTTCCGCGACCTTGACGGGCTTCACCCCCGCCTCGCTGAATGCGTGCGACAACAGCCGGTTGTGTGCGGACGCAGGCGGCGTCCAGATCCACGGAAAGGCGGCGAGCGAGCGCCAGTCGCGCGCGCCTTTGACGCGGTCCTTCCAGCCGGCTGGCGCCAGCACGCGGTACTGGAAATGCGTGAGGGTCAGTGTGTGAAAGGCCCGCGCATCGCGGCCTTCGTCGTCCGAAGGCACGCCGATGTAATAGCCCACGTCCAGTTCGCCGGCGCGCACCTGCTCGAGCACCCAGCCCGACATGCCGTGCCGCAAGGCCGTCTCGATGTGCGGCCAGGTTTCTACCAGTTGCTTCAGAAAGCCGCCGAGCCGCAGAAACTCGGGGTCGAGAATGGTGCCGATGCGCAAGCGTCCGTGCACCTCCTGGCGCAGCGACTGCGCGGCGCGCTGCACGTCGCTTGCCGCCGCGAGGGCACGCTCCGCGTGCGGCAGCAGCGCCTGGCCGTCGCGCGTGAGCGAAAGCCCGTGCGAGGTCCGCGTGAACAGCGTGACGCCGAGCGTTTCCTGCAAATGCTTGATTTGCAGGCTGACGGCCGGTTGCGTCAGATGCAGTTGCACCGCCGCGCGCGTGAGGTTGCCCTCGCGTGCCACGGTGACGAACGCGCGTAGCAGAGTGAGATCCATCCGCTGATATTAACTCCGCTTATGGCGCAGTTGAGCATTACTCATTGGATTTCCGCAGGCGAAGCGCCGTACGCTCGTGTTTCAGCACGCCGTTTTCAGGCGGAACAATTCGCAGCAGCCATCATGAATGATGGTCCACAACCGCGAGGAGAGAACATGAGCGAGACATATCCCGACGAAATCGTTCGCACGCGCACCGGCGTGCAGCCGCTGACGCACTTCATCAACGGCAAGGCCATAGAGGGAACCAGCGGCCGTTTTGGCGACGTCTTCAATCCCGCGCTCGGCGAAGTCAGTGCGCGCGTGCCGCTAGGCAGCGTGGCGGAAGTGGATGCGGCGGTTGCCGCCGCGTATGCGGCCTTTCCCGCGTGGAGCGAAACCGCGCCCATCAAGCGCGCCCGCGTGCTCTTCAAGTTTAAGGAGCTGCTGGACCGCCATCACGACGAACTCGCGGAACTGATCACGCGCGAGCATGGCAAGGTGTTCTCCGACGCGAAAGGCGAGGTGATGCGCGGTATCGAAGTGGTCGAGTTCGCGTGCGGCATTCCCAATCTGCTGAAGACAGACTTTACCGACCAGATCGGCGGCGGCATCGACAACTGGAACCTGCGTCAGCCGCTCGGCGTGGTCGCGGGAATCACGCCCTTCAATTTTCCGATGATGGTGCCGTGCTGGATGTTCCCCGTCGCGATTGCGTGCGGCAATACCTTCGTGCTGAAGCCTTCGGAGCGCGACCCGTCGGCATCCAACCGTATAGCCGAACTGCTGCGGGAAGCCGGTTTGCCCGACGGCGTGTTCAATGTCGTGCACGGCGACAAGGTCGCGGTTGACGCGCTGCTCGTGCATCCCGACGTGAGCGCCGTGTCGTTCGTCGGCTCCACGCCGATTGCCGAATACATCCACGCGGAGGGCACGAAGCACGGCAAACGCGTGCAGGCGTTGGGCGGCGCCAAGAATCACCTCGTGGTGATGCCGGACGCGGATCTCGATCAGGCCGTCGACGCACTGATCGGCGCCGCGTACGGTTCGGCCGGCGAACGTTGCATGGCGATCTCCGTCGCCGTTGCAGTGGGCCATATCGCAGACGAACTGGTGGAGCGGCTCACGCCTCGCGTAAAGAGCCTGAAGATTATGAACGGCATGGAGTCGGCCGCCGAAATGGGACCGCTGGTGACGGCCGCGCATCGCGAGAAGGTGCTGGGCTACATAGAAGCCGGTATCGCGGCAGGCGCAAAGCTTGTTGTGGATGGCCGCGCTCATCGGGTAGACGGGCACGAGAACGGTTTCTTCCTCGGCGGTACGCTGTTCGACAATGTGTCGACGGATATGAAGATCTATCGCGAGGAAATCTTCGGACCGGTGTTGTGCGTGGTGCGTGTACCTGATTTCGCGTCGGCGGTTGAACTGATCAACGCTAACGAGTTTGCCAACGGCGTGTCGTTGTTCACGTCCGACGGCGGCATTGCGCGCGCTTTTTCGCGGCAGATCCAGATCGGCATGGTGGGCATCAACGTGCCGATTCCGGTGCCCATGGCATGGCATTCGTTCGGCGGCTGGAAGAAGTCGCTATTCGGCGACCATCACGCGTACGGCGAAGAGGGCGTGCGGTTTTACACGCGCTATAAGAGCATCATGCAGCGCTGGCCCGACAGCATCGCGAAGGGCGCCGAATTCACAATGCCGGTCGCGAAGTAACCGCGGACGTTAGCCTTCGGCTGCGCGGCTTGAACAGCGCGCCGAAGGCGTCGATCAAGCCGGGCGTCGCGCCCTCGGCAAAAAATGATTAGGAGACGGAACGATGAGCCACGTGCAAGCCGCGTCGTCGCAGCGGCGTCTGGAAGGCGAATTCGACTACATCGTCGTGGGCGCAGGGACAGCGGGCTGCGTGCTCGCCAATCGCCTGACCGAAGATCCAGACGTGCAGGTGCTCCTGCTTGAAGCGGGCGGCAAAGACGACTATCACTGGATCCATGTGCCGGTCGGCTATCTGTACTGCATTGGCAATCCTCGAACTGACTGGCTTTACAAAACGCAGGCGGAGCCGGGACTGAACGGGCGCGCGCTGTCGTATCCGCGCGGGCGGGTGCTCGGCGGCTCGTCGTCCATCAACGGCATGATCTACATGCGCGGCCAGCGCGAAGACTACGACGAGTGGGCACGCGTGACGAACGACGCGTCCTGGTCGTGGAATTCGGTGCTGCCCATCTTCAAGCGCAGCGAGGATTACTACGCCGGCGCGAGCGAATCGCATGGCGCAGGCGGGCCATGGCGTGTCGAGAAGCAACGCCTGAAGTGGAAGATACTCGAGGAATTTTCAAAGGCCGCGCAGGAGACCGGCATTCCCGCCACCGACGACTTCAACCGCGGCGACAACAGCGGCGTCGGCTACTTCGACGTCAATCAGAAACGCGGCATTCGCTGGAATGCGTCGAAGGCCTTCCTGCGTCCTGCAATGCGGCGTCCGAATCTCACCGTCATTACCGGCGCACACACGCAGCGCGTGATATTCGAAGGGCGCCGCTGCTCAGGTGTCGAATATCGCGGCAACGGTATCGACTTCGTGGCCAAGGCGCGCTGCGAAGTGATACTTGCTTCAGGCGCGGTGAACTCGCCGCAATTGCTCGAGTTGTCCGGCATCGGTAACGGCGCGCGTCTGCAACGACTGGGTATCGAAGTGGTCAACGATCTGCGCGGCGTCGGCGAGAATCTGCAGGACCATCTGCAATTGCGCATGGCGTACCAGGTCGATGGCGTGCGGACGCTCAATACGGCGTCCGCACATTGGTGGGGCAAGCTGATGATCGGCGTGCAGTACGCGCTTTTTCAAAGCGGTCCGATGTCGATGTCGCCGTCGCAACTAGGAGCGTTCGCAAAGTCCGATCGCGAAGACCGCTCGATCACTCGCCCCGACCTCGAATATCACGTGCAGCCGCTTTCACTGGATCGCTTTGGCGAACCGCTGCACCGCTTCAATGCATTCACGGCGTCTGTATGCCAGTTGCGGCCCACTTCGCGCGGCAGCATTCATATCGAGTCGGCAGACGCTTCTGCGCCTCCGCTCATCGCTCCCAACTATCTCTCCACGGACTACGACCGGCACGTCGCCGCCAACGCGTTGCGTCTCACGCGCCGTATTGCCGCCGCGCCTGCATTGGCGCGCTATCAGCCTCGGGAAATCTTGCCGGGCATCGAATACCAGAGCGAGGAAGAACTGCAACGTGCCGCAGGTCTGGTCGGCACCACGATCTTTCATCCGGTGGGCACGTGTCGCATGGGCACCACCGACGATCCCGGCGCAGTGGTGGACAACCGACTACGAGTTATCGGTGTCGACGGTTTGCGCGTAGTGGACGCATCCGTCATGCCAACCATCACCTCGGGCAACACGAACTCGCCCACGTTGATGATTGCGGAGCGGGCGAGCGACATGATCCGCGAGGACCGTCGCGCGCGCGCGAGCGGCAGCATGGCCGCCCATGCTGGACATGCGGTGTCGATGTCCGCAGTGTGACAGGCTTCTCTCGCAGCATGCACACGGCGCGCGTTGCGCACGCGTGACGTTTGCGCGTGCATGTCTCCAATAAGAGACTGCAGCGCACGATTAGTGAGGGCATATCGTCCACTAAGTGCAAATCCCAATGAATGCGCTGCATCATTGGCGCGACAATGGCAGCCATGCTGCGTGCTGCCCCAGGGATTACCGTCCGGATTGGTGCAGCACGCCAACGAGCGTGCACGGGGTGCCGCCGTCCAAAAAAAGTCGCGCAGAGCTTCGCGCGAAAGATCGTAATGCTTCGCCTAACTCCGCATGGAAGGGAACATGATTCTCGGCGATACGATTCTCGAAACGCGCGGCCTCACTCGTGAGTTCAAAGGCTTCATTGCCGTGAACGGCGTGAACCTGCGCGTGCGCCGCGGCTCGATCCATGCGCTGATCGGCCCCAATGGAGCAGGCAAGACCACGTGCTTTAACCTGCTCACCAAGTTTCTCGAGCCGACAGCCGGACAGATCGTCTTTAACGGCGTCGACATCACGCATGAACGCCCCGCGCAGATCGCGCGGCGCGGCATTATCCGTTCGTTCCAGATTTCCGCTGTGTTCCCGCATCTGACGGCATTGCAGAATGTGCGTATTGGTTTGCAACGTTCGCTTGGCACCGCTTTTCATTTCTGGAAGAGCGAGCGCACGTTGCGCCGGCTCGACGACCGCGCAATGGACCTGCTCACGCAAGTGGGCCTGACCGATTTTGCCGATGTGCTGACCGTCGAACTCTCGTACGGCCGCAAGCGTGCGCTGGAAATCGCCACCACGCTGGCGATGGAACCCGAGCTGATGCTGCTCGACGAGCCGACGCAGGGCATGGGTCACGAAGACGTGGACCGCGTCACGGCGTTGATCAAGAAAGTATCGAGCGGCCGCACCATTCTGATGGTCGAACACAACATGAATGTGATTGCCGGCATCTCCGACACCATCACCGTACTTCAGCGAGGCGAAGTGCTTGCCGAGGGCACGTATGCCGACGTGTCGAAAAATCCGCTGGTAATGCAAGCCTACATGGGCAGCGCCGACGCGGCGCTCGCCGGAGCCCACGCATGAACACAATTGCCGAGCGCGAAAGCCTCGAGGTGAGCGGCAAGGCCGCTGGCGCACCCGCGCTGGAGATCGCGGGATTGCAGGCGTGGTACGGAGAGTCGCACATCCTGCATGGCGTCGATCTGACGGTGGATCGCGGCGAGGTGGTAACGCTGCTCGGCCGTAACGGCGCAGGGCGCACCACGACATTGCGCGCGATCATGGGCTTGACCGGCCGGCGCACGGGGTCGATTCGCATTGGCGGCCGTGAAACGATCAACCTGCCCACACATCGCATTGCGCATCACGGCATTGGTTACTGCCCCGAAGAACGCGGCATTTTTTCGAGCCTCTCGTGCGAGGAAAACCTGTTGCTGCCGCCGCCCGTGGGCGACAAGGCACACATGATGTCGCTCGAGGAAATTTACTCGATGTTCCCGAATCTGCAGGAACGCCGCATGAGCCAGGGCACGCGGCTGTCGGGCGGCGAACAGCAGATGCTCGCGGTGGCGCGAATTCTGCGCACGGGCGCGAGCCTGCTGCTGCTCGACGAGATTTCCGAAGGTCTCGCGCCTGTCATCGTGCAGGCACTCGCACGCATGATCGTCACACTGAAGACGCGCGGCTACACCATTGTGATGGTCGAACAGAATTTCCGCTTTGCGGCGCCGCTTGCCGATCGTTTCTATGTGATGGAGCACGGTACGATCGTCGAGCACTTCGGGGCGGGTGAACTCGAAAGCAAGATGCCGGTACTGCATGATCTGCTGGGCGTGTAGCGCTCGCGCCCGATTGCCTCTGATAACCACAAGTGAAGAACCAGGAGACAGGAATGAAAAAGAACCCACTCGCGCGGCTTGCTTCAGTTTGTTTCGCGGTCGCCGCCGGCGCCGCCATCACTACGGGGAGCGCGCAAGCGGCAGACGACGCAGTGAAGGTCGGCTTCATTACGGACATGTCGGGGCTTTATGCGGACATCGACGGCCAGGGCGGCCTCGAGGCGATCCGCATGGCCGTTGCGGATTTCGGCGGCAAGGTCAACGGCAAGCCGATTACCGTGCTGTACGCGGATCACCAGAACAAGGCGGACATCGCGGCGTCGCGCGCACGCGAATGGTTCGACCGCGAGGGCGTCGATCTGCTGATCGGCGGCACGAATTCCGCAACCGGGCTTTCGATGAACACCGTGGCCGGTGAAAAACACAAGGTGTACATCAGCATCGGGGCTGGGGCCGACACGCTGACGAACGAGCAGTGCACGCCGTATACGATTCACTATGCGTACGACACGACGGCGCTCGCCAAAGGCACCGGGTCCGCAGTCGTGAAGCAGGGCGGCAAGTCGTGGTACTTCCTCACCGCCGACTACGCGTTCGGCAAGGCGCTCGAAAAGAACACGTCGGACGTGGTGAAGGCGAGCGGCGGCCAGGTGCTGGGCGCGGTGCGTCATCCGCTGTCGGCGTCGGACTTCTCGTCGTTCCTGTTGCAGGCCCAGTCGTCGAAGGCGCAGGTTCTCGGCCTCGCGAATGCGGGCGGCGACACGATCAACTCGATCAAGGCCGCGAAGGAATTCGGCATTACCAAGAGCATGAAGCTCGCCGCGTTGCTGATGTTCATCAACGACGTGCATAGCCTCGGCCTCGAAACGACGCAGGGCCTCGTGCTCACCGACAGCTGGTACTGGAACAAGGACGCAAATACGCGCAAGTGGGCGCAGCGCTACTTCGACAAGATGCGCAAGATGCCGTCGAGCCTGCAGGCCGCTGACTATTCGGCGACCATGAACTACCTGAAGGCGGTGCAGACGGTCGGTTCGACCGACGCCGACAAGGTCATGGCGCAACTCAAGAAGACCAAGATCGACGACTTCTATGCAAAGGGCTACATCCGTCAGGACGGCAGCATGATCCACGACATGTACCTGATGCAGGTGAAGACGCCCGCGGAGTCGAAAGAACCGTGGGACTACTACAAGATCACCGCGACGATCCCGGGCGAGCAGGCGTTCACCACCAAGGCGGAGACGCGCTGCGCGCTGTGGAAGTGAAGTAGCCTGAAGGTCCGGCCGACGGCTGGCTCGCCATGCCGGCAGCCGGCCGTTGGTGCGCGTCGCTCCGTCTGTTTCATATGCCGCGCGTGGCCGGCGTCATGCGCGTGTTCAACGTGTGCCGGCCCGATCGCGCACAACCGATCTCACCTTGACGATGGGTGAAGGCTTCAATGGACATCTTTGGCATTCCGCTTCCCGCGATGCTCAGCCAGTTGCTGCTCGGACTCGTGAACGGCTCGTTCTACGCAATCCTGAGTCTGGGACTTGCGGTGATCTTCGGCTTGCTGAACGTGATCAACTTCGCTCATGGCGCGTTGTTCATGCTCGGCGCGATGCTCGCGTGGATGGGCTTCTCATACTTCGGCGTGCCGTACTGGCCGATGCTGATCATTGCGCCGCTGCTGGTCGGCCTGTTCGGCGTCCTGATCGAACGCTCGATGCTGCGCTGGCTGTACAAGCTCGATCATCTGTACGGGCTGCTGCTGACGTTCGGGCTCACGCTGGTCGTCGAAGGTGTGTTCCGCTCGATCTACGGCTCGTCCGGCCAGCCGTACGACGTACCCTCGGCACTCTCGGGCGCGACCAATCTCGGCTTCATGTTCCTGCCGAACTATCGCGCGTGGGTCGTGGTGGCTTCGCTGATCGTCTGCTTCGCGACCTGGTTTGTCATCGAGAAGACGCGGCTTGGCGCATATCTGCGTGCGGGCACCGAAAATCCGAAACTGGTTGAAGCGTTCGGCATCAACGTGCCGCTGATGATTACGCTCACTTACGGTTTCGGTGTCGCGCTCGCCGCGTTTGCCGGCGTGCTGGCCGCACCGGTCATCCAGGTTTCGCCGCTGATGGGCCAGCCGATGATCATCACGGTGTTCGCAGTCGTGGTGATCGGCGGAATGGGGTCGATCATGGGCTCGATCCTGACGGGCCTGATGCTCGGCGTGATCGAAGGGCTCACGCGCGTGTTCTATCCGGAAGCGTCGGCCACCGTCGTGTTCGTCATCATGGCGCTGGTGTTGCTGGTGCGTCCGGCGGGTCTCTTCGGCAAGGAAAAATGATGCAGAGAAAAGTGCTCTACGGTCTGCTGCTGCTCGGGCTCCTCGCGGTGCCCGTGCTCGGCATCTATCCGCTCTTCGTGATGAAGGTGATGTGCTTTGCACTCTTCGCCGCCGCGTTCAATCTGCTGATCGGCTACACGGGCCTGCTGTCGTTCGGACACGCAATGTTCCTCGCGTCGGCAGGTTATGTCACCGGTTATGCGATGCAGACGCTCGGCTTCTCGCCCGAGCTCGGCGTGCTGGCCGGCACAGCTTGCGCGACCTTGCTGGGGCTCGTGGTCGGCATCTTCGCGATCCGTCGGCAGGGCATCTACTTTGCGATGGTGACGCTCGCGCTTGCGCAAATGGTCTACTTTGTGTTCCTGCAGGCGCCCTTCACGCATGGTGAAGACGGTCTGCAAGGCGTGCCGCGCGGCAAGCTGTTCGGCGTGCTCGACCTTTCGTCCGACGTCGCGCTGTACTTCGTCGTGCTGGCGGTCATGGTGCTCGCATTCCTTCTGATCGTGCGGATCGTGCATTCGCCGTTCGGGCAGGTGCTCGTCGCGATCAAGGAAAACGAGCCGCGCGCGGTGTCGCTTGGCTACGATACAGACCGCTTCAAGTTGCTCGCCTTCATTCTGTCTGCTGGGCTCGCAGGACTCGCGGGGTCGCTGAAGGTCGTGGTGCAGGGCTTCGAGACCTTGAGCGACGCCTACTGGACCATGTCGGGACTCGTGGTGCTGATGACGCTGGTGGGCGGCATGGGTACGTTGTTTGGGCCGCTGCTGGGCGCCGCATTGATCGTGGCGCTGGAAGATCGCCTGGGCGATATCGGCAGCGTGCTCGCTTCGGCCACGGGCGTGGATTGGTTCCGCTCGCTGGGCGAGTCGGTGACCATCGTGACGGGGGTGATCTTCATTGCGTGCGTACTCGCGTTTCGTCGCGGGATTGTCGGCGAAGTCATCGCGCGCGTGCGGCCACTGCGCGCGTGAAAAGCGCGACGGGCGCACGCGCAACGGTGCGGCCAATTGCTTCGGCGTCCGATCTAATCGCGCTGCTGTGCAGTATGACCCGCAAAGCGCGCTTGAGCCCTTATTTGTGGAACTTGCAGCAACGCCGCTCAAATGCGCCCCAATTCGGTGCCGCAGTGCACCACTAGGGTAATTGCTAGTTGTGGCGGGGAGGGGGCTCGGTTAACCTTCATGCAGTTCTGATGCACCACGAATTTGCAGGTGGAGAACGAGGAGACATGAGGCACTAAGTGCCCGCACGAAAGCGCTGTTGGATTGATATCCAACAGCGCTTTTTATTTTGTGCTTTTCCATTTGCGCCATTCCAGGAATTCGCTAAGTCGGCGGCCATTTTTATGCCGCCGATAATCGACTCGCCTATCCGTATTCCCCCTTCAAAACGCTTGCGGCGTGGGACTCCGGTCCGCTACACTTCTTATTCACCGACCGCTGGGTTGGGATTTAACTCAAGAATTTGCGTACGAATTTAAGGCGAATTGTTTAACGGGGCATAGAGGAGCGGAATGAAGTCGGCATTGCGTTGGATCAGCGCGGCATTAGTCGCCACCGGAGTTTCGGCTGCCTGGAGCAGCCATGCATTCGCAGATGTGAAAATCGGCGTTACCGTCTCGGCAACCGGTCCGGCCGCATCGCTCGGCATTCCGGAGAAGAACACCATCGCGCTGCTGCCGAAAGAAGTGGCCGGCCAGAAGGTCGACTACATCGTGCTCGACGACGCCACAGACTCCACCCAGGCCGTCAAGAACGCCCGCAAGCTGACGAGCGAAGACCACGTGGACGCAATGATCGGCTCCACGGTCGTGCCGAACTCTCTCGCCATGATTGACGTCGCCGTGGAAAACACCACGCCGGTCATCTCACTCGCCGCGGCGGCAAGCATTGTCGAGCCGATGGACGCCAAGCGCGCGTGGGTCTTCAAGACGCCGCAGAACGATATCTTGATGGCCACCGCCATCGCGCAACACATGTCCAATCACGGCGTGAAAACGGTGGCGTTCATCGGCTTCTCCGACGGTTACGGCGAAAGCTGGTTCAAGGAATTCAGCAAGGCCGCGGACCTGGCGAAAATCAAGGTCGTGGCGAACGAACGCTTCGCGCGTAACGACGCATCGGTCACGGGGCAAGTGCTGAAGATCGTCTCGCAGAATCCGGATGCGGTGCTGATCGCAGGCGCAGGCACGCCAGCCGCGTTGCCGCAGAAAACGCTCAGGGAGCGCGGCTACAAAGGCAAGTACTATCAGACGCACGGCGTCGCCAATAACGACTTCCTGCGCGTGTGCGGCAAGGACTGCGAAGGCACGTACCTGCCGGCGGGTCCGTTGCTAGTCGCGGAGCAATTGCCTGATTCGAATCCGGTGAAGAAGAGTGCGCTTGCCTACAAGCGCGCGTATGAAGGCGCTTATGGAGCAGGCTCGGTATCGACTTTCGGCGGTCACGCATGGGACGCGGGTCTGCTGCTGCAACGCGCGATTCCACTCGCTCTGAAGAAAGGGCAGCCCGGTACGCCGGCTTTCCGTGAAGCGCTGCGCGCGGCGCTGGAAGGCACGAAAGATCTGCCCGCGTCGCACGGCATCTTCAACATGAGCGCGAACGACCACGCTGGTCTCGATCAGCGGGCGCGCGTGATGGTGCAGATTGTCGGCGGCAAGTGGAAGTTGGCCGGCGACTGAGGAAAGGCAAAGCGCCAGGTGAGTTCATAGAAAAAGACGCGTGCAGTTGACGCGTCTTTTTTATTGCGCGCTTGAGGCAACGCGGCGCGTGCGCTCGAGCAGTGCAAGCGAAGGGCACTGCGGCGCGAAACGTGCGGCAATGCGGCTTCAGGACAAACCCGCATTTGGGTTGCAGTCTATTGACCGTCGGCGCGGCACAACGCAATACTACTAACATGTTAGTGGTTTAGGTTGCGCGAGTTCGCGGAGGCATTCGGTTATTGCGGCAGTAGGGAGCGACATACAAGCGGCGAAGGCGCGCACATCGAGCAGGGAAAACCATGCTTGGCACGGCCGGACCCTATAACTAGATTCAGACACCCGACCCACGAGTCGGATAACAGATACGCACTTCGGAGCGTTGGAGACTTGCAATGAGAAAGACAAAACAATGGGTACGAACTGGCATCGCAATGGCATTAATGTGCGGTGCAGGCGCGACGTTCGCTCAGGTAAAGATAGGCGTGACGCTGTCCACCACGGGGCCCGCGGCATCGCTCGGGATTCCTGAAAAGAACACCATCGCGCTGTTGCCGAAGGAGATAGGCGGCAAGACGGTGCAGTACATCATTCTCGACGACGCATCCGACACGGGTAAGGCCGTTCAGAACACACGCAAGCTGATCGACGAAGATCACGTGGACGCGATTATCGGCTCAACGGTGACGCCCAATTCGCTGGCCATGCTCGATCCGGCATCCGAAGGCAAGACGCCGGTCATTTCGCTCGCTGCTTCGGCCGCCATCATTTCGCCCATGGACGCAAAGCGCGCGTGGGCCTTCAAACCGCCGCAGAACGACAGCCTGATGGCCGATGCCATTGCCGACCACATGGAGCGTCACGGCGTGAAGACGGTGGGCTTCATCGGTTTCGCGGACGCCTACGGCGATAGCTGGAACAACGTGTTCAGCGCCGCCGCCGCTGCTCACAAGCTGAAGGTGGTGTCGAATGAGCGCTTTAACCGTACCGATGCATCCGTGACAGGCCAGGTGCTGAAGACAATGGGCGCCAATCCCGACGCGGTTTTGATTGCCGGCTCGGGCACGCCGTCGGCGCTGCCGGCCAAGACGCTCAAGGAGCGTGGCTACAAGGGCAAGGTGTATCAGACGCACGGTGTCGCGAACAACGACTTCCTGCGCGTCTGCGGCAAGGATTGCGAAGGCGAGATCCTGCCGGCGGGGCCGATCCTCGTCGCCGATCAGCTGCCGGAATCCAACCCGGTGAAGAAGTCGTCGCTGGCCTATAAGGCGGCCTACGAGCAGGCGTACGGCGCCGGTTCGGTGGCGACCTTCGGCGGTCATGCATGGGACGCCGGCCAGATGCTGCAGCGTGCGATTCCGGAAGCGCTCAAGACGGCTCAACCGGGCACCGAGGCATTTCGCGTAGCGCTGCGCGGCGCGCTGGAAAGCATCAAGGAACTGCCTGTCTCGCACGGCATCATGAACACGACTACGACGGACCACAACGGCCTCGACAAGCGCGCACGCGTGATCGTGCAGATCGTCGACGGCAAGTGGAAGCTGCAGAACGACTAATACAAGAAGCGGTACGCGCCTCTCATGAAGTGCGGCACATGACGCCGCACTGCCATTCTGTTCGACGACAATGGCACCCACCGCCGCGCCGTGCTCCGGCGCGGCGGTTGTCTTTCAGCACCGCAGTTTCGTTGGCGGCCGCGTGCCGGCACGACCGTTCCCAGTTTCGATTTCGACGCTTCAGGACGAGGAAGTATGGATCTATCAATTGCGGCGATCCTCGCGCAGGACGGCATCACCACGGGTGCGATCTACGCGTTGCTCGCGCTCGCGCTGGTGCTGGTGTTTTCCGTGACGCGGGTGATCTTCATCCCGCAGGGCGAGTTTGTTTCGTATGGCGCGCTCACGCTCGCCGCGCTACAAACGCAAAAGTTTCCGGCCACTTGCTGGCTGCTGATGGCGATGGGCGCGGCCTGCTTCGTCGTAGAAGTAGCGGGGCTTATGCGGCACGCGGAGCGGCGCCGACACGCCGCGCGAACGCTCGCTGTGCTGGCCGGCAAGTATCTGCTGTTCCCCGTGGCCGTGTATGCGCTGACTCAAGGCGTTTTCTCGCAGCCTTTGCCCATGATCGCGCAGATCGCGTTGACGCTGCTGATCGTGATTCCGATGGGCCCGTTCGTGTACAGACTCGCGTATGAGCCGATCGCGGAGGCGACCACGCTGCTCCTGCTGATCGTGGCGGTAGCCGTGCACTTCGCGATGGTGGGCCTCGGTCTCGTGATGTTCGGCGCCGAAGGCTCGCGCACCACGGCGTTTTCGGACGCGACGTTCAACCTGGGCAGTCTGTCGATTTCCGGACAAAGCCTGTGGGTGGTCGGCACGGCGGTAGTGCTGATCGGCGCGCTCTATTTGTACTTTGATCGTTCGATCTCCGGCAAGGCGTTGCGCGCGACTTCGGTCAACCGGCTCGGCGCGCGGCTTGTCGGGATCGGCACGACGCAAGCAGGGCGCCTCGCCTTCACGCTCGCGGCGGGGCTTGGCGCGCTCTGCGGCATCCTCGTGGCGCCCTTGACCACCATCTACTACGACTCGGGCTTCCTGATCGGCCTGAAGGGCTTTGTGGGGGCGATTATCGGTGGACTCGTCAGCTATCCGCTGGCGGCGGCCGGCTCGATTCTCGTCGGCCTGCTGGAATCGTATTCGTCGTTCTGGGCGAGCGCTTACAAGGAAGTGATCGTGTTCACGCTGATTATTCCGGTGCTGCTCTGGCGCAGTCTCGCCAGCCCGCACGCTGAAGAAGAAGAGGAGTGACGCGATGAAACGGATCATGACAAACAAGTTCTTCTGGCTCTTCCTCGCGGTGCTGTTTGCGTTGCCGGTGCTGCCGCAGCCGATTCATGTGCCTGAGTACTGGGTGACGCTGCTCAACTACATCGGGCTGTATGCGATCGTCGCCATCGGGCTCGTGCTGCTCACCGGCATCGGTGGAATGACCAGTTTCGGGCAGGCGGCGTTTGTCGGCATCGGAGCGTATGCGACGGCGTACCTCACCACGCGCTTTGGCGTCTCGCCGTGGTTTGCGCTGATCGCCGGCGTGTTGCTGACGGCGTTGATCGCGCTGGTTCTCGGCCTTGTGACGATGCGTCTGTCTGGCCACTTTCTGCCGCTTGGCACCATCGCGTGGGGACTGTCTCTCTTTTACCTGTTCGGTAACCTGGAGATGCTCGGCAAGTACGACGGGATCAACGGCATTCCGGTGCTGAATGTGTTCGGCATCGACCTGGAATCGGGTCGTCACATCTATTACCTGATCTGGCTGGTCGTGCTTGGCGCAGTGGTTTCGGTTCAGAATCTGCTTAACAGCCGGCCAGGGCGGGCAATCCGTGCACTGCGCGGCGGCGGCATGATGGCCGAGGCAATGGGCGTCAATACTGCGTGGATGCGTGTGGTCATCTTTGTGTACGCGGCGGTGCTGGCGTCCGTGTCCGGCTTTCTGTATGCGCATTTGCAGCGGGCGGTGAATCCCACGCCGTTCGGTCTGAACCACGGCATCGAGTTTCTGTTCATGGCGGTGGTGGGCGGTGTGTCTCACGTGTGGGGCGCGGTGCTTGGCGCAGCAATCCTCACGGTGCTGCAGGACTATCTGCAAACACTGCTGCCGAAGCTGCTGGGCGAGAACGGTAATTTCGAGGTGATCGTCTTCGGCATTTTGATGGTGCTGTTGTTGCAATACGCGCGGCAGGGCGTCTGGCCGTTCGTCGCCCGTTTCTTTCCGCGCGGCCCGCGCGCGCGTCTGCCGGAACATGCGGACCCGCTGCCGCAGCGCAGCAAACCGACAGCCGGTGAGACGCTCTTGACGGTGAACAAGGCCCGCAAGCAGTTCGGCGGTCTAGTCGCGGTCAACGATGTGAGCTTCGACGTGAAGGCGGGCCAGATCATTGGCCTCATCGGCCCGAACGGCGCGGGCAAATCTACCACCTTCAACCTGGTGACCGGCGTTCTGCAGGCCACAAGCGGTGAGATTACGTTCCGCGGCGAGCGGATCGATGCGCTCAGTTCACGTGAAATCGTCAAGCGGGGAATCGGCCGCACATTCCAGCACGTCAAGCTGCTGCCGGGCATGACGGTGCTGGAGAATGTGGCGATCGGCGCGCATCTGCGTGGACATGCGGGTGTCTGGCGCAGCGTTGCGCGTCTTAACAGCGCCGAAGAGGCACGGCTGATGGCCGAAGCCGCGCGCCAGATTCGCCGCGTCGGGCTGGAGCAGCATATGTACGACGAGGCGGGCAGCCTCGCATTGGGCCAGCAGCGGATTCTGGAAATCGCTCGGGCGCTCTGCTGCGACCCCACGTTGCTGTTGCTGGACGAACCGGCGGCTGGCCTGCGGTATCAGGAGAAATTGCAGTTAGCGGATCTGCTACGTCGGCTGAAGGCGGAAGGGATGAGCGTGCTGCTGGTCGAGCACGACATGGACTTTGTGATGAACCTGACCGACCGACTGGTCGTGATGGAGTTCGGTACGCGTATCGCCGAAGGCCTGCCGCAAGACGTGCAGCAGGACCCCGCGGTGCTAGAGGCTTATCTCGGTGGGGTGGAGTAATGGAGAACGACATGAGTGCAGCAGCGGCCATTCTCGACGTGAACGGTCTTTTCGTGCGCTATGGCAAGGTCGAGGCGCTGCACGGCGCGGCGATCAAGGTGCGACCCGGACAGATCGTGTCGGTTATCGGCCCGAACGGCGCGGGCAAATCGACGCTTCTGAACGCAATTATGGGCGCCTTGCCGCCCACCGGACACGCGAAGGGCGCGGTTATTTATCAGGGTGAGGATGTAAGCGCCGTACCTGTGGAGAAGCGGGTGGCACGCGGCATGTGCCTCGTGCCGGAGAAGCGGGAGCTCTTCGCATCGATGACAGTGGAGGACAACCTGGTCCTGGGTGCGTACCGGCGCAAGCGGGCAGGCGAGCGCAATTTCCTCGATCAGATCGAACCCGTCTTCGAGCTCTTTCCGCGTCTGAAGGAGCGCCGTAAGCAGGCGGCCGGGACGCTGTCCGGCGGAGAGCGACAAATGCTTGCGGTGGGCCGCGCTTTGATGGGCAAGCCCGATCTGTTGATGCTGGACGAACCGAGCCTCGGCCTCGCGCCGCTGATCGTGAAGGAGATTTTCCATATCATCAGTGCGCTGCGGCAGACGGGCGTGGCTACGCTTCTCATCGAGCAGAATGCGCGCGCTGCGCTACAAATTTCCGACTATGGGTACGTCCTGGAAACTGGCGAACTAGCGCTCGAAGGTCCAGCTACCGATCTGGCGAACAATCCACGAGTCATCGAGACCTATCTGGGACTGGCGAAGAAAGCAGCCTGACTTCGTTGGGCCTGGGCTTTCGAAGCGGCGTGTTTCACGTGAAACACGCCGCTTTTTTCATGCTTGGCCATTCGACCGAATTCGTGCCAAAACCGAACCCGTTATAATTCGCCCATACATTTTCCTTTGAAGGCTCACGCGATGATCTGGCGTGAGATCCGCGATGCTTTTTCCCACAGAATTTGACGTAATCGTTGTCGGCGGCGGGCACGCCGGCACCGAGGCCGCTTTGGCCTCCGCTCGCATGGGCAATAAGACGCTCCTGCTGACGCACAACATCGAAACGCTCGGTCAGATGAGCTGCAATCCGTCGATCGGCGGCATTGGCAAGGGGCATCTGGTCAAGGAAGTCGACGCCTTGGGCGGCGCTATGGCGGCTGCGACGGATGAGGGCGGTATTCAGTTTCGCATCCTCAATTCGTCGAAGGGCCCGGCAGTGCGCGCCACGCGTGCGCAGGCCGATCGGCTGCTTTATAAGCAGGCCATCCGTCATCGGCTTGAGAACCAGCCGAATTTGTGGCTCTTTCAGCAGGCCGTCGACGACTTGATGGTCGAGGGCGACCGTGTAGTAGGAGCAGTTACCCAAGTAGGAATTCGCTTCCGCTCGCGTGCAGTCGTGCTCACGGCGGGCACATTCCTCGACGGCAAGATTCACGTTGGCTTGAACAATTACACGGGTGGTCGTGCCGGCGATCCGGCGGCCCTGTCGTTGTCGGCGCGTTTGAAGGAATTGAAGCTGCCGCAAGGTCGTCTGAAAACTGGGACGCCTCCGCGTATCGACGGCCGCACAATAGATTTCTCGCAATTGGAAGAGCAGCCGGGCGACCTCGATCCGGTGCCGGTGTTCTCGTTCTTGGGCCGCGCCGAGCAGCATCCACGGCAAGTGCCCTGCTGGGTAACCCATACCAACGAACGTACGCACGACATCATTCGCGGCGGACTAGATCGCTCGCCGATGTACACGGGAGTGATCGAGGGAGTGGGGCCGCGGTATTGCCCGTCCATTGAAGACAAGATTCACCGCTTTGCGACGAAGGAGTCACATCAGATTTTTCTTGAGCCCGAAGGACTGACCACCAATGAGTTCTACCCTAACGGCATATCTACAAGCCTGCCGTTCGACGTGCAGCTCGAACTGGTGCGGTCGATGCGCGGGCTTGAGCATGCCCATATCCTGCGACCCGGATATGCTATCGAATACGATTACTTCGACCCGCGGGGCCTGAAGGCGTCGCTTGAGACGAAAGTTATCAGCGGCTTGTTCTTTGCGGGCCAGATTAACGGTACGACTGGCTATGAGGAAGCAGCGGCGCAAGGTCTGCTGGCTGGCGTCAATGCCGGTTTGTTCGTGCAGGGCAGGGAGGCGTGGTGCCCGCGTCGTGACCAGGCGTATCTGGGCGTGCTCGTCGACGATCTGGTGACCCGTGGCGTCTCCGAGCCATATCGTATGTTTACGAGTCGCGCGGAGTATCGCCTCAGCCTGCGTGAGGACAACGCCGATATGCGGCTCACCGAAATCGGCCGCGAACTGGGGGTGGTGGACGACGTCCGTTGGGATGCATTCAGCCGCAAGCGCGACGCTGTTTCACGTGAAACCGAACGGCTGCGGACAACTTGGGTGAATCCGAAGACCCTGTCCGCCGAGGAAGCGACTGCGTTGCTCGGCAAACCGATCGATCATGAGTACAGCTTGGCGGACTTGCTGCGCCGCCCCGGCGTCAGCTATGACGGCGTGTGTGCACTTCGCGAAGGTGCCTGCGCTGCGCCCGGCACATTGGCTGAAGACGAAGTCCTGCTGGCCCAAATCAAGGAGCAGATCGAAATTGGCATCAAGTACCAAGGCTATATCGACCGCCAGGCAGGTGAGATCGAGCGGAACGAGGCGCACGAGAGCACGCGTCTGCCGGAAGGCTTGGACTACGCCGAGGTAAGGGGCCTCTCGTTCGAGGCTCGCCAGAAGTTGACGCAGTTCCGTCCGGAGACCATCGGCCAGGCGTCGCGCATTTCGGGGATCACGCCAGCGGCCATCTCGTTGCTGATGGTGCACTTGAAGCGCGGGCTGGGTCGCCGCGCGACTAAGCCGGCTGAACCCGGTGCCGACAATGTGCCGGTGGCTCAATGACCTCGAAGCAAAACGGCAGCGACCGCGAAGCGCTAGCGCAGCTTCTGGCTGAGGGCGTGAGTGAGTTGGGCCTCGATCTCGACGAGACGCAACGGGCCAAGCTTCTCGACTACGTCGCCTTGCTGGCTAAGTGGAACGCGGTGTACAACTTGACCGCGATCCGTGATCCCCGGCAGATGCTGATCCAGCACATCCTCGACTCGCTTTCGATCGTGCCGCACTTGTCGCAGCGCAATCCGCGCTCCGTGCTCGACGTGGGATCTGGCGGTGGACTGCCGGGCATCGTGCTGGCGATCGTCAAGCCGGACTGGCGCGTCACGGTGAACGACATTGTTCACAAGAAAACGGCTTTTCAGGCACAGGCGAAGGCCGAGCTAGGGCTCAGCAACCTTTCGGTGGTGACGGGTCGTGTGGAAACGCTGCAAGCCGGCGCCGAAGTGCCGGCAAAGTTCGACGTAATCGTTTCGCGAGCATTCGCAGAGCTCGCCGATTTCGTTACACTGGCCCGTCATCTGGTCGCCCAGCATGGCGCCATTCTCGCGATGAAGGGCGTGCGTCCGAACGATGAAATAGCGCGCCTGCCAGCGGGCGCCCACGTGGAACAGACGGTACGGCTCGCGGTGCCGTTTCTGGACGCCGAGCGGCATCTCGTCACGGTACTTGTCGACGAAGCGCGTTAGGCGACCTAGCCGCATCGGCCGCTCTTCACGTTGATCGCGTAATCGCATAGAGACAATCACATTCAAGCAGCAAAAAGGGACACTCCAACGATGGCAAAAATCTTCTGCGTTGCGAACCAGAAAGGCGGCGTCGGCAAGACGACGACGACAGTCAATCTGGCGGCCAGCCTGGCAGCGCAGGGGCAGCGGGTCCTTCTCATTGATCTGGACCCCCAAGGTAACGCAACAATGGGCAGCGGCATCGACAAGGCGGCGTGCGCCAACACCGTCTACGAAGTGCTGGTTGACGGCGTCTCCGTAGCTGAGGCGCGTATGCGTCCAGAAGCCGTCGACTATGACGTGCTTCCTGCGAACCGCGAACTCGCCGGGGCCGAAGTAGAGCTCGTCAGCGTGCAGAACCGCGAGCGTCAGTTAAAGGCGGCGCTTGCCCCGGTCGAAAGCGAGTACGACTTCGTGTTGATCGATTGTCCGCCGGCTTTGTCACTGCTGACGCTCAACGGCCTTTGCGCCGCACATGGCGTCGTCATTCCGATGCAGTGCGAGTACTTCGCGCTCGAAGGCCTGTCCGATCTCGTCAATACGATCAAGCAGGTGCACGCGAACCTGAATCGCGACCTGAAAGTGATCGGTTTGTTGCGTGTCATGTTCGACCCGCGCATTACGTTGCAGCAGCAGGTCTCGGATCAGTTGAAAGAGCATTTCGGCGACAAGGTGTTCGACGCAGTGATTCCGCGTAACGTGCGCCTTGCCGAGGCGCCCAGCTACGGTTTGCCGGGCGTGGTGTTCGACAGGGCCTCGCGCGGCGCGCAGGCTTACGTGCAGTTCGGCGCAGAAATGATTGAGCGGGTGCGCGCACTGAATGACGCGCCCCAGGCATCCTAAGTGGATCAAGGAAGCACAATGAACGCAGTAGCAAGAAAGAAGGGATTGGGTCGCGGCCTGGAAGCATTGCTCGGCGGCAGCGCCGATATCACGGAGGCGGTGGCGATAGAAGGCGCGCCGAACGTGCTGCCTCTGTCAAAGATGCAGGCTGGCAAGTATCAGCCGCGCACGCGGATGGACGAGGGCGCGCTGCAGGAGTTGGCGGCCAGCATTCGCGCCCAGGGACTGATGCAACCGATTCTGGTACGGCCGGTATCGGCGGACAAATACGAGATCATCGCGGGTGAGCGGCGTTTTCGCGCGGCGCGCCTGGCGGGTCTCGAGGAAGTGCCGGTCCTGGTCAAGGACGTGCCCGACCAGGCTGCGGCGGCGATGGCGCTGATCGAGAACATTCAGCGCGAAGATCTGAATCCGCTCGAAGAGGCTCAGGGCATACAGCGTTTGCTCGACGAATTCAATTTCACGCACGAACAGGCGGCCGAGTCGGTCGGCCGCTCGCGCAGCGCCGTGTCGAATTTGCTGCGTCTGCTGAACCTCGCCCCGCCGGTTCAGACCATGCTGCTCGCGGGCGATCTTGACATGGGGCACGCGCGTGCGTTGCTTGCAGTCGATTCCGCGACGCAGATCACGCTGGCGAATCAGGTCGTCAACAAGCGGATGTCGGTGCGCGAAACGGAGAAATTGGTGACGGCAACCACCAAGGCCGTACCGGCGGTCAAGGCGCGTGCGAATCCGGATGGTGGCCGGGACACGCGGCGCCTCGAGGAAGAGTTGTCCGATCTGCTCGCCGCGACTGTCAAGATCAAGCTGGGCCGACGCGGCCGCGGCCAGGTGCTAGTGGACTTCGGCGATCTGGATGCACTGGAAGGCATCTTGGTGCGCTTGCGTGGAAATGCCACTGCCTAGAGCAGAATTACCGCATACAGGTTCATTCCACGTGCAGTGTCGACAACGCGCCGACACTGCTCCAATTGCGTCGGATTCCTAACTGATCTGACGGGGTGCAACCAGTCCACGCCGCCAAAGTAAATCGCCATCGGCATTTGTTGCATTTTCGAGACGTCTGCTGCGGCGCTTTTCAACCCGTAGTGCGGGGCAAAAACCTGCCAGAATGCGCACACGTTTTGCGTGTGCCCGACAGCCTTACATTTGACGTGCTGCGCGCCGCCATGCGGGGTTTTCCACATCGCGAGGCGTCGTTTCGCACTGTTTATTGAACGGCCTAAAGTCTTGAATTGCCTGCAACTATCGCTTACAATCGCCCGGATTTAATTGCACGGCAACCCCGTAAGCGCAGCGAAAGCTCGCTGATCGGAACGGCACTTTCGGAACACTGCGATGGCGGTCAAAGCGTCAAATCAAGCGCCAGAAAATGGGCGTGACAATGGGCGCAAGAATGGGCGCGACGCAAGCCGTAATCGGCGCACCGTTTCCGACACGTCCACCGCTCAGTCAGTCGCGCGCGAGGACTCGTGGGAGGCCGAGCAGGATAACAATATCGTTCCGCTTACCCGGGCCGAGGCAGAGAAGCTTTTTGGCCCGAACGTGAGTCGTCCATCGCGCGTCACTCCTTTCAAGGTCGTGGCAGCGCAAATGGTTTTGTCCCTGGTTGCGACGCTGGTGTGGTGGCTGTTCTATGAGCCACCGGGCGCTGCTGCGCTGTCCGCGTTCCTGGGGGGAGCGATCTGCTGGGTGCCGGGCGCATTGTTCGCGGCGCGGCTGAGAACGCTGAGCGGTGCCGAGACAGTGATGAGTTGGGTGCTGGGCGAAGCGCTGAAGATGGGGGCGACGATCGCGATGTTCGTAGCCATCGCCTTCTGGTATCACGAGGTACGCTGGGTTCCGCTGCTCGTGACCTATCTCATCGCCCTCAAGACGTACTGGATTGCCTTGGCATGGCGCTAGGAAGCAACAGGTAACAGCAAAGATTCAAAGCCGGCGCGTGGCGCCGGCTAGAGCGTGCGGATACGACACGATCCGCGCCCGGCGCGTTCCCGCGATAGAGCATTGCGGTGGGAGCGGCCTAAGACGATTTTCGACAATTTGGGTGGCTTTAACGATATGGCAGCTAGCGAAGGCACGCGCGCAATGGATCCGTCCGAGTACATCGCGCACCACTTGCAGAACTTTTCCACCGCGCACCAAACGTCGATTTTCGACATTCACGTGTGGAATCTGGACACCCTTTTCTGGTCGATCGTTTGCGGTCTGGCCACCATCATCATCCTGCATCTCGCTGCCCGCAAGGCGACGTCCGGCGTGCCCGGCCGTTTCCAGTGCGCAATCGAGATGCTGGTCGAAATGGTCGAGGATCAATCGAAATCGATGATCCACGGCACGCGCACTTTCATCGCGCCGCTGGCCCTGACGGTTTTCGTCTGGGTCGCGCTGATGAACTCGCTCGACTTTATCCCCGTTGACCTGCCGGGTCACGTGATTGGCTGGCTGGGTCTGTCCGAAGCCATCCCGCACCACCGTATCGTTCCGACTGCCGACCTGAACGGCACGATCGGCATCGCGCTCGGTGTGTTCGCGCTGATGATTTACTACAACTTCAAGATCAAAGGCGCCGGCGGCTTCGTGCACGAACTGCTGTCGGCTCCGTTCGGCGCGCATCCGCTGCTGTGGATCCCGAACCTTGCACTGAACATCATCGAGTTCGTCGCGAAGACGGTCTCGCTCGGCATGCGGCTGTTCGGCAACATGTACGCGGGCGAACTGTTGTTCCTGCTGATTGCCCTGCTCGGCAGCATCTGGAGCTTCGGCGCGGACACGACGGTGCTTGGCTTCATCGGCCACGTGATCGCGGGCAGCGTGTGGGCAATCTTCCACATCCTGATCGTTCTGCTGCAAGCGTTCATTTTCATGATGCTGACGCTGGTGTACATCGGCCAGGCACACGACACGCACTAACCTGCGCTGCCGTAGAAAGAATCGTAGTTTTTCAAATCCCAGTTCCAACCAGTTCTAAAAGACTTTTCACAAAGGAGTGATCATGCAAGCTTTCATCGCCAACATCCAGGGTCTGACCGCCATCGGTATCGGCATCATCATCGGCCTGGGTGCAATCGGCGCCTGTATCGGTATCGGCCTGATGGGCGGCAAGTACATCGAAGCATGTGCCCGCCAGCCGGAACTGATGAACCCGCTGCAAACGAAGATGTTCCTGCTGGCTGGTCTGATCGATGCGGCGTTCCTGATTGGCGTTGGTGTGGCAATGCTGTTTGCGTTCGCGAACCCGCTGCTGGCGAAGCTGGCAGGCTGAGGTTCCTCGGAAGTTTGCGCCTGAGCTATAACTAAAGGCGCAGGGCGGAACGGGCACTTGGGCGCTGATCGAGCACTGAATCGATGAGCGCCTTGCCGTTTCACTTTCCGAACTAGCAACGTTTAAGGAAACACCGTGAATCTCAACGCAACCCTGTTTGCGCAAATGGTCGTGTTCCTGATCCTCGCGTGGTTCACGATGAAGTTCGTGTGGCCGCCGCTGATCAACGCCCTCGACGAGCGCTCGAAGAAGATCGCTGACGGTTTGTCGGCTGCCGAAAAGGGCAAGGCAGAACTCGAAGCCGCACACAAGCGCGTCGACCAGGAACTCGCCAAGGCACGCAACGACGGTCAGCAACGTATTGCAGACGCAGAAAAGCGTGCTGTCGCAGTCGCTGACGAAATCAAGGCGCAAGCGCAAGCTGAAGCCGCTCGCATCATCGCGCAAGCGAAGGCCGACGCGGAGCAGCAAGTCGTGAAGGCGCGCGAAACGCTGCGCGGCGAAGTCGCTGCACTGGCAGTGAAGGGCGCCGAACAGATCCTGAAGCGCGAAGTCGACCAGGCAGCGCACGCTGACCTGCTGAATCAACTGAAAGCTGAGCTCTGATCATGGCCGAACTTGCAACCATCGCCCGTCCGTACGCAGAAGCGCTGTTTGGCGTGGCCGAAGCTGGTGACATCGCCGCCTGGTCCACGCTCGTGCAGGAGCTGGCACAGGTTGCGCGTCTGCCCGAAGTGCTGTCGATCGCCTCGAGCCCGAAAGTAAGCCGCGCCCAGGTCAGCGAACTGCTGCTGGCTGCGGTCAAGTCGCCGCTCAAGGACAACGCGCAAGCGAAAAATCTGGTGCAAATGCTGGTGGACAACCATCGCCTGCAATTGCTGCCGGAAATCGCCGTGCAGTTCGAAGAGTTGAAGAACGCCCGCGAAGGGGCGGCCGATGTGCTGATTACCAGCGCATTCCCGCTCGAAGGCGCGCAGTTGAACGACCTCGTCGCAAGTCTCGAACGCAAGTTCAAACGCAAGCTGAAGCCGACGGTCGAGGTCGATTCGTCGCTGATCGGCGGCGTGCGCGTGACGGTCGGCGACGAAGTGCTCGATACCTCGGTCCGCGCGCGGCTTGCCAGCATGCAAACGGCTCTGACGGCGTAAAGCGCCTCGCGCCAGGCGGCTGGCACGCAACAGAATTGACTATCAGGAGCGAATAATGCAACTCAATCCCTCTGAGATCAGCGAGCTGATCAAGAGCCGGATCCAGGGCCTTGAAGCGAGCGCAGACGTTCGCAACCAGGGCACCGTGATCTCCGTGACCGACGGTATCGTGCGTATTCACGGTCTGTCGGAAGTGATGCAGGGCGAAATGCTCGAATTTCCGGGCAACACGTTCGGCCTCGCACTGAACCTCGAGCGCGACTCGGTCGGCGCCGTGATCCTGGGCGAGTACGAGCACATCTCGGAAGGCGACATCGTCAAGACGACGGGCCGCATTCTGGAAGTGCCGGTGGGCCCGGAACTGCTCGGCCGCGTGGTCGACGCGCTCGGTAACCCGATCGACGGCAAAGGCCCGATCAACGCGAAGAAGACCGACGCAATCGAAAAGATCGCTCCGGGTGTGATCTGGCGTAAGTCGGTTTCGGAACCGGTCCAAACCGGTCTGAAGTCGATCGACGCGATGGTGCCGGTTGGCCGTGGCCAGCGTGAGCTGATCATCGGCGACCGCCAGTGCGGCAAGACCGCAGTCGCAGTCGACGCGATCATCAACCAGAAGGGCAAGAACCTCTTCTGTATCTACGTCGCGATCGGCCAGAAGGCTTCGTCGATCATGAACGTGGTCCGCAAGCTCGAAGAAACCGGCGCGCTGGAATACACGATCGTCGTCGCTGCTTCGGCCTCAGAATCGGCTGCCATGCAGTACCTGGCACCGTACGCCGGCTGCACGATGGGCGAATACTTCCGCGACCGCGGCCAGGACGCGCTGATCGTTTACGACGACTTGACCAAGCAGGCTTGGGCATACCGTCAGATCTCGCTGCTGCTGCGCCGTCCGCCGGGCCGGGAAGCATACCCGGGTGACGTGTTCTATCTGCACTCGCGTCTGTTGGAACGTGCTGCTCGCGTCTCGGAAGAGTACGTCGAGAAGTTCACCAACGGTGAGGTGAAGGGCAAGAGCGGCTCGCTAACGGCACTGCCGGTCATTGAAACGCAGGCAGGCGACGTGACGGCATTCGTTCCGACGAACGTGATCTCGATTACCGACGGCCAGATCTTCCTCGAAACCGACCTCTTCAACGCAGGTATCCGCCCGGCAATTAACGCCGGTGTGTCGGTGTCGCGCGTTGGTGGTGCGGCTCAGACCAAGGTCGTGAAGAAGCTGTCGGGCGGTATCCGTACCGACCTCGCACAGTACCGTGAACTCGCAGCGTTCGCGCAGTTCGCGTCAGACCTCGACGAAGCCACCCGCAAGCAGCTGGAGCGCGGCCGCCGCGTGACGGAACTGCTGAAGCAGCCGCAGTATCAGCCGCTGCAGGTGTGGGAACTGGCTATCTCGCTGTTCGCCGCGAACAACGGCTACCTCGACGATCTGGAGGTGTCGCAAGTTCTGCCGTTCGAAAAAGGCCTGCGCGAATACCTGAAGTCGAGCCACGCTGACCTGGTCAAGCGCATCGAAGACAACAAGGAACTCTCGAAGGACGACGAAGGCCTGCTGCACACGGCCCTCAAAGACTTCAAGAAGTCCGGCGCTTATTGATCCGCAAGTGATCCGCAAGGCATAAGCGGACCTCGAAGCGGCGTGCGCTGCATGTGAATGCCGCCGCGCTGCTTCGATCGCTTTGCATGGGACCCGGGTAAGCAATACGGCGCTCACTCGGGCCGACAAGGAGCAAGCAATGGCTGGAATGAAGGAAATTCGCGGCAAGATCAAGAGCGTGCAAAACACGCGCAAGATCACGAAAGCGATGGAGATGGTGGCGGCATCGAAGATGCGCCGCGCTCAGGAGCGCATGCGCGCTGCTCGCCCGTATGCCGACAAGGTCCGCGATATCGCTGCACACATGAGCCGTGCGAACCCGGAGTATCGTCACCCGTTCATGGTGTCGAACGAAGGCGCGAAGACGGCGGGCATCATCCTCGTCACGACCGACAAGGGTCTGTGCGGTGGCATGAACACCAACGTGCTGCGGGCGGCGCTGCAGAAGTTCAAGGAACTGGAAGGACAGGGTAAGACGATCGAGGCAACTGCGATCGGCACCAAGGGTCTGGGTTTCCTGAACCGCTTGCGCGCCAAGGTGGTGTCCAATGTCGTGCATCTGGGCGATACGCCGCATCTGGAAAAGCTGATCGGCGCGGTGAAGGTGCAGCTCGATCTGTACTCGGAAGGCAAGGTTTCGGCGGTGTATCTCGCATACACGCGCTTCGTCAATACGATGAAGCAGGAGCCGGTGATCGAGCAACTGCTGCCGCTCGCGGCAGATCAGTTCGAGCGCAAGGAAGAGCAGGGCGCGACGCCAAGCACCCAGTGGGACTACATCTACGAGCCGGACGCGCAGGCAGTGGTGGACGAACTGCTGGTGCGTTATGTCGAGGCGCTGGTCTATCAGGCCGTCGCGGAAAACATGGCATCGGAGCAGTCGGCCCGTATGGTCGCAATGAAGGCCGCTTCGGACAACGCGAAGACGGTCATCAACGAACTGCAGCTTGTGTATAACAAGAGCCGTCAGGCCGCGATCACGAAAGAACTGTCGGAAATCGTCGGTGGCGCGGCGGCCGTCTGACCTTGATGGTCAGCCATGTCGCCTTGCGTGCGCCCTTGAGGCGCACCGTCCAGGCAACCGGTCTGGGCGATTCCATCGAAACAGCGCCTTTGCGCGAGTGAAGAATTGAGTATCTAAAGGAAAAGCGATGAGTACTACTGCTTTGGTAGAAGGCAAGATCGTACAGTGCATCGGCGCGGTGATCGACGTGGAATTCCCGCGTTCGGACATGCCGAAGATTTACGACGCGCTCATTCTGGAAGGTTCGGAACTGACCCTCGAAGTCCAGCAGCAGCTGGGCGACGGCGTTGTCCGTACCATCTGTCTGGGTGCATCGGACGGCCTGCGCCGTGGCACGGTCGTGAAGAACACCGGCAAGCCGATCAGCGTGCCCGTCGGCAAGCCGACGCTCGGCCGCATCATGGACGTGCTGGGCCGTCCGATCGACGAAGCGGGCCCGATCGCAAGCGACAACACGCGCTCGATCCACCAGAAGGCACCGGCGTTCGACGAACTGTCGCCGTCGACCGAACTGCTCGAAACGGGTATCAAGGTTATCGACCTGATCTGCCCGTTCGCCAAGGGCGGCAAGGTGGGTCTGTTCGGTGGCGCCGGCGTGGGCAAGACCGTGAACATGATGGAACTGATCAACAACATCGCGAAGGAACACGGTGGTTACTCCGTGTTCGCAGGTGTTGGCGAGCGTACCCGTGAAGGGAACGACTTCTATCACGAAATGAAGGACTCGAACGTTCTGGACAAGGTCGCGCTGGTGTACGGCCAGATGAACGAGCCGCCGGGCAACCGTCTGCGCGTCGCGCTGACCGGCCTGACGATGGCTGAGCACTTCCGTGACGAAGGCCTCGACGTGCTGTTCTTCGTCGACAACATCTACCGTTTCACGCTGGCCGGTACCGAAGTGTCGGCACTGCTCGGCCGTATGCCGTCAGCAGTGGGTTATCAGCCGACGCTGGCTGAAGAAATGGGCAAGCTGCAAGAGCGTATTACGTCGACCAAGACCGGCTCGATCACGTCGGTTCAGGCCGTGTACGTCCCTGCGGACGACTTGACCGATCCGTCGCCGGCTACGACCTTCGGTCACCTGGACGCAACCGTCGTGTTGTCGCGTGACATCGCTTCGCTGGGTATCTACCCGGCCGTGGACCCGCTCGATTCGACCTCGCGTCAGATCGACCCGAACGTGATCGGCGAAGAGCACTACTCGATCACGCGCGGCGTGCAGCAAACGCTGCAGCGCTACAAGGAACTGCGCGACATTATCGCGATTCTGGGCATGGACGAACTGGCGCCGGAAGACAAGCTCGCCGTGGCGCGCGCTCGTAAGATCCAGCGTTTCCTGTCGCAGCCGTTCCACGTCGCGGAAGTGTTCACGGGCTCGCCGGGCAAGTACGTTCCGCTGAAGGAAACGATCCGCGGCTTCAAGATGATCGTTGAAGGCGAGTGCGACCACCTGCCGGAACAAGCCTTCTACATGGTCGGCACGATCGACGAAGCCTTCGAAAAGGCCAAGAAGATCCAGTAAAGGTCGGGTGGAACGAAGCGGACGCCGGCGTCCGCGCGGTAACTGCCAAGTGGCAGTTTTCGCACAACCGGCGTCTTCACTACGCTCAACCCGCCACAGGAGTCGACACATATGGCAACTATCAAAGTAGACGTCGTCAGCGCGGAAGAGCAGATCTTCTCGGGCCAGGCGAAGTTCGTCGCGCTGCCGGGCGAAGCGGGTGAACTCGGCATTCTGCCGGGCCACACGCCGCTGATCACGCGGATTCGTCCGGGCGCGGTGCGCATCGAGGCTGAAAACGGCGAAGAAGAGTTTGTGTTCGTCGCCGGCGGCATACTTGAAATCCAGCCGGGCGCTGTGACGGTTCTTGCCGACACCGCTATCCGCGGCAAGGATCTCGACGAAGCCAAGGCTGAAGACGCACGCAAGCGTGCGGAAGAAGCGCTGCAGAACACGGGCTCGAACCTCGAGTACGCAACCGCCCAGGCGGAACTGGCGTATGCGACGGCTCAACTCGCTGCGATCCAGCGTCTGCGCAAGCTGCGCGGTCAAAGCTAAGCAGCACGTATCAAAGAAAAAGCGGCCCTTGTGGCTGCTTTTTTTTGGCTCCGACTTGACGTTTACGGAAAGGTCAGCGAGATTGTCAGTCGCCGAACTGGCGGTCCAACTGCGGCGAGACCTGTGGCGCGAGGCGCTGGATTCCTGCGGGTAAGACTTGATGCCGGACGGGCGCGCGCCGGTGGCACAATCGGTTTCAAATTCATTTCAATAGGGCGATCTGCTCACGGAGACAGCACCATGGCAACGCAAATGTCAGGCGAAGGCGCAATCATCGAGCCGAAAGACGGACTTTCATATGTCCGCGGATCGACAGACATTCCGTTGAGCGAGGCGACCATCGGCGAGTTTTTGCGCGAGACCGTCGGGCGCTTCCCGGACCGCCCGGCCGTGGTGTTCCGCGAGCAGCGAATTCGGTGGACATGGAAAGAGTTCGCCGAAGAAGTCGACGTGCTGGCCGCTGGATTCCTCGCGCTTGGCATCGTCAAAGGCGACCGGGTGGGTATCTGGTCGCCCAATCGTGTGGAATGGCTGCTGACCCAGTTTGCGACCGCGCGCATCGGCGCGGTGCTGGTGAACATCAATCCTGCCTATCGGCTGGCTGAACTCGAATACGCGCTGAACAAAGTCGGTTGCAAGGCGATTGTCGCGGCCGAGCGCTTCAAGACGTCGATGTACCTGGAAATGCTGCAGCAACTCGCGCCCGAACTCGCGACGCACACGCCTGGCGAACTGCACGCGGCAAGGTTGCCGGAGTTGCGCTACGTCATTCGCATGTGCGACACCGAAACGCCGGGCATGCTGAGTTTCTCCGACGTGATCGAGCAGGGGCGCGCGACACTCGACGTTGCGAAGCTCGACGCGATAGCGGCAACGTTGTCCTGCCACGAGCCGATCAATATCCAGTTCACCAGCGGCACGACCGGCAACCCGAAGGGCGCGACGCTTACGCACAGCAACGTGGTCAACAACGCGCGTTATATCGCGATGGCGATGAACCTGAGTGAGCAGGACGCGCTGTGCATCCCCGTGCCGCTCTATCACTGCTTTGGCATGGTGCTCGCGGTACTGGCGTGCGTCTCCGTGGGCGCCAACATGGTGTTCCCGGGCGAGGGCTTCGATCCTGCGGCAACTCTGGCGGCCGTCGCTGAGGAGAGGTGCACGGCATTGCACGGCGTGCCCACCATGTTCATTGCCGAACTCGATCATCCGGACTTTGCTTCATACGACCTCTCACGCTTGCGCACGGGAATCATGGCGGGCTCGCCGTGCCCCATCGAGACGATGAAGAAGGTGGTCTCCAGGATGCATCTGAACGAGATCACGATTGCATACGGCATGACTGAGACAAGCCCGGTCTCATTCCAGAGCTCGACGACCGATCCGCTCGACAAGCGCACCACCACCGTCGGCCGGATTCAGCCGCATCTCGAGGTGAAAATCATCGATTCCCTGGGCAACGTCGTACCCGTCGGTCAAATCGGCGAGCTTTGTACGCGCGGCTATTCGGTGATGCAAGGCTACTGGGGCGACGAAGAAAAAACGCGCGAGAGCGTCGTGGACGGCTGGATGCATACCGGAGACCTGGCCACGCTGGACGCCGAAGGCTATTGCAATATCGTCGGCCGCCTAAAGGACATGCTGATTCGCGGCGGCGAAAACGTCTACCCGCGCGAGATCGAGGAATTCCTGTTCCGCCACCCGAAAATTCAGAGCGTGCAGGTGTTCGGCGTGCCGGACTCCAAATACGGCGAAGAAGTGTGCGCTTGGGTCGTCCTGCATGCTGGCGAGCACGCCACGGCGGAGGAGATCCAGCAGTTCTGTCATGGCCAGATCGCGCACTACAAGGTGCCGAAGTACATCCGCTTTGTCGACGAACTGCCGATGACCGTGACTGGAAAAGTGCAGAAGTTCGTGATGCGCCAGCGCATGATTGACGAGCTTAAGCTGCAGGAAGGGAAGACTGCCTGATTGGACGACGCACGGCGGTAGCGCTGCAGAAGGCCGCCGCAGAGCGGCCTTTCCATTGAAGCCAACGATGCGAATCCCGCGCGCGGGCACAACATCGATCAGATGCGAAATAGCCGGTAAAAGATGCTATCTTGCACTGCGCAAACGTTTGGCAAGACGAAAAAAAAGCGGGCCTGGAGCCCGCTAAAAACCACACGCTACGGGGTTAGCGCGAGGAGACCAAAGTAGGAACCGACTAAGACGACGACCCGGCGTCGACTACGGTCCCAGCAAGGATGCCCCTTCTCAGGGCTTCGGCATACGCCGACCGGCAAGTGCATCGTATCCGCTCACACCACGCACCCAGCCACATCCGTGTTGAAACCGTTGAGGGCATTGTGGGCGAATTACCTGGACAGCGCCGTAACAAAGTGTTTCAGGTTGTAACGCCCGCCAGATAAGGCGCTGCGGGATTTATTGCGTAGAAGAACCACGAAATCAGTATATTTTACCGATGACTGCAGGGCAATTTAATACGGTTGTTTAATGATATTCGCGAAGCATACCGCCGCATAAACCGTTAAGCCGATTCCGCATGAAATGGTTGCGTCCTCATCTTTTGGGTGGCGAATTGCCGCTGTTACAACTGTCTCAGGCGCCCCAGGATTTTTCGTTTGCTAACGTCGCACGGCAAATGCGCCGCAACATAGATCGGGCAATTCGCAGATCCACAAGGGGCTCGTTCACTGGCCGCCCTGAAAATGACCGCCGCTGCCTGGTCCAGAAGCTCAGAAAGCCTGGCGTTACACAATGTAGGCCACGCGCCGCCGCGAGTCCCGCCGGGGCGCTGGCTGCCAGTGCGCGCGACCAATGACGGGCGCTGAACAGGCACATCGCGCGCCTCGCGCCGCTCGCGACCGGCTCAAACCCCTCGCGTGTGACTTCACTTCAACCACTTATCGGTCACAGCCTGATACTCGCCGGTAGCCCGGGCCAGATGCAGCCACTGATCGACGTACTGCTGGAATGCCACGTCACCGCGTGGCAGCAGCCACGCTTTTTCGCCGTACTGGAACGGCTTGTCGGGGTGCACCGAGCAAAGTCCCGGATTCAGCTTTTGTTGCAGCAGGGTCTCGGACGCGTCCGTCACCATCACATCGGCCTTGCCAGCGAGAATCTGCTTGAAGATCGTCACGTTGTCCGGATAGACCGTCAGGTTCGCGTGCGAAAAGAACTGCTTCGCGAGACGCTCGTTGGTGCCGCCCGGATTCACGATCACGCGCGTCGCCGGCTGATCGATCTGCGCCACGGTCTGGTACTTGTTGACGTCGTCGCACCGAACAATAGGCGTTTTGCCGTCGACCATATAAGCCTGCGTGAAGAACGCGCGCTTTTGCCGCTCGAGCGTCGGCGACACTCCGCCCACCCCGATATCGCATCTCGCGACGAAATCGTTCATCAAGTTCGGCCATGAGGTCTTGACGTACTCTGCCTTCACACCGAGCGACTTCGCAAGCGACTCGGTCATGTCGATGTCGATCCCCTCGAACTGGCCATCTGTCTTGTAAAACGAGTACGGCTTGTAGTCCCCGGTGGTGCATGCGCGCAGTGTGCCGCGAGCGAGAATTTCGTCGAGCCGCGAAGCCGTGGGAGCAGTCGAAGCCGTGCCGCCAGTAGCGGACGCCTGCGCCTGAGCGGCGCCGCTATGAACCAGAACGCCCGTCAGCGCGCCGAGCAGTGCGAGTGCAACTTTGTTCATGGTGTCTCCTTTCGTTATGTGTTGTTGTGCAGGTTTGGCGGATCATAGCCCTCCAGGTTGCCGGTGAACATCGGTCGTTCGGCCAGGTTGCGTTAGGGCGGCAGCGTGCGCAAAATGGCTGAGACTATCGAGCTCCGCAGTTATTGCCCGCATCCAGCCAATGCGGCGGGCGTCCGTCCGGTAAAATGCCGCTTTGCCCTCAGTCGCACGCAACGTGGCCCATAACCTCCTGAACGACACCTTCCTGCGCGCGCTGCTGCGCCAGCCCACCGACTACACACCTGTCTGGTTGATGCGGCAAGCCGGCCGCTATCTGCCGGAATACAACGCCACACGTTCTCGTGCGGGCAGTTTTCTCGGTCTGGCGAAAAATCCGGCGTTCGCGACGGAAGTCACGCTGCAACCTCTCGAGCGCTATCCGCTCGACGCCGCGATTCTGTTTTCCGACATCCTCACGGTGCCGGACGCAATGGGCCTCGGCCTCGAATTCGTCGCCGGCGAAGGGCCGACATTCGCGCGCCCCGTACGCACGGAAGACGATGTGGCGCGCCTCGCGGTGCCGGACATCGACGCCACCTTGCGCTACGTGACCGACGCCGTGCGTGAGATTCGCCGCGCGCTAACGGACGCTCAAGGCCGGCAGCGCGTGCCGCTCATCGGCTTTTCGGGCAGCCCCTGGACCTTGGCCTGCTATATGGTGGAAGGCGGCGGCTCCGCGGACTTCCGCATCGTCAAGTCGATGCTGTATGCGCGCCCGGATCTGATGCATCGCATTCTCGAAATCAATGCAAATGCAGTCGCGGCTTATCTGAACGCGCAGATCGAAGCCGGCGCGCAGGCGGTGATGATCTTCGACACGTGGGGCGGAGCGCTTGCGGACGGCGCGTATCAACGCTTCTCGCTGCACTACATGCAGCGGGTCGTGAATCAGTTGACGCGCGAGCGCGACGGCGAGAAGGTGCCCGTCATCGCCTTCACGAAGGGCGGCGGGCTGTGGCTGGACGAAATCGCGGAGACGGGCGTCGATGCAGTCGGCCTCGACTGGACCGTGAATCTGCGCAAGGCACGCGAGCTTGTGGGCGGCAAGGTCGCCTTGCAGGGCAATATCGACCCGTCGGTGTTGTTCGCGCCGCCGGCGTCGATCCGCATGGAGGCGCGCGCGGTGCTGGACAGCTTCGGCAATCATCCGGGGCATGTTTTCAACCTCGGTCACGGTATTTCGCAGTTCACGCCGCCGGAAAGCGTCGCCGAACTCGTTGACGAAGTGCATCGCCACAGCCGCGCCATTCGGAGCGGCGCTCACACAC
Organism: Burkholderia sp. WSM2232; assembly: GCF_000472545.1. GTDB lineage: Bacteria > Pseudomonadota > Gammaproteobacteria > Burkholderiales > Burkholderiaceae > Paraburkholderia. Next base: position 154,059 of record NZ_AWZV01000006.1, read on the forward strand.
CGGGCTAATACCGTAACTTCTACCGCTTTTTGTTGCATTGCAATGCGCTGGGCTCCGGGACTAAGGGAAATTCGCGGTACGCGGGCCGCCCACAGGCACTCTGGCAGTTGTCAAGACTTGACTTATACACATTCCTCACGTTGCGGCGCAGTAGAACGTTTAGTCGTGTCCCGACCCTTGCAAAGTGCTTGTTGGCATGATCTGAGCCTTGTCTGGCAAGGGTTTGACGGCTTCGGCGGGAAGTGTGCGGAACCCCACAGAAGGCCGCTGTGGCGCGGTTTTCGGGCCGTTCGGACGAAGTTCTCAACAAAGTTATCCACAGGCGCGCGGGGGCAAAACCAATTGTTCAGCCGAATCCAAAACTTAGCGCCGAATTTGAAGTTTTACTTTAACTTCGGCCGGGCGGCTCATCGCGGTGCAAATCTCGGTGCCCGCTGCGGCCCCATGACGCGGCTCGCCGCAGCGGGCAGTCACGCCGCCGAATGACGGACTCGTTCGTTCGCGTCGCGCTAGACCACCCGCTGCCGACTCTATTCGACTACCGCTGGGGCGCGTCGCAACCCGCCGTCCCGGGCACGCTGGTCAGCGTGCCGTTCGGTCGGCGCGACGTGGTAGGGCTCGTTTGCGAAGTGACTGCTCACAGCGAGGTTCCCGCCGATCGTCTGCGCGCAGTCAACGCAGTGTGCACGGCGTGTCCTCCGCTGTCGGCCGAATGGCTCGCGCTTGCCGCCTTTGCCGCCGATTACTATCAGCGCGGCCTCGGCGAAGTGGCGCTGCCGGCGCTGCCGCAGGCGCTGCGCGACGCTTCACGCTGGCAGCGCCTGCTGGCTCCGGAAGAACGCTACAGCCTGACGCCACAAGGCCGCGTTGCACTGCCCGAGGTCTTGCCGACCCGCGCCACGGCGCTGCGCAACCTCGCGCAGGCGTTAGCCGGCGCGGACTTTCTCCTTGCCGCCGACGCCCGCGCACTGCACCCCAAGGCCATCGCGACACTCGCCGCATGGCAGGCAGATGGCTGGGTCGCGCTCGCTCTGGTCGATGCTGCCACGGCGCTGCCCGCGGCATCCTCGACCGCATCGTCCACCGCTGGGCCGCCGCGGCCACCGCAAGCGCTCCCCACGCTCACCGGCGAACAGTCCGCTGCCGTCGAAGCTATCCGCGACGCGCGCGGTTTCGCGCCGTTCCTGCTGCATGGCGTGACCGGCAGCGGTAAGACAGAAGTGTATCTGCGCGCGCTCGCCGAGATTCTCGCCGCCGACGTGGACGCACAAGCGCTCGTGCTGGTGCCTGAAATCAACCTCACGCCGCAGTTCGAGGCGGCGTTCCGTGCCCGCTTCGCGGCGCTGGCCGATAGCGCCATCGTCACGCTGCACAGTGGCCTTGCCGAAGGCGAGCGGGCGCGCAACTGGTTCGCGGCGCACGCGGGCCGCGCGCGGATCGTGCTCGGCACCCGCCTAGCGGTGCTCGCATCGCTGCCGCGGCTCGCGGTTATCGTGGTCGACGAGGAGCACGATCCTGCTTACAAGCAGCAGGAAGGCTTGCGCTATTCGGCGCGCGATCTCGCGATCTATCGTGCGAAGCAGCTCGGCTTGCCGGTCGTGCTCGGCTCGGCCACGCCGTCGCTGGAAAGCTGGTGGCAGGCCGAGCAGGGGCGCTACACGCGGCTCACCTTGTCGCGCCGCGCCGTCGCGGACGCGGTGCTGCCTGCCGTGCGCCTGATCGATCTGGAAGACGAGCGCCGCCGTGGGCGCGCGTCGGTGGAAGGCTTGTCAGGGCCGCTGATCGCCGCGCTGAAGGCGCGGCTCGAGCGCGGCGAGCAGAGCCTGGTGTTTCTGAACCGGCGCGGCTATGCGCCGCAGCTCGCGTGCGATGCGTGCGGCTGGGTCGCCGGTTGTCCGCGTTGCAGCGCCTATGTGGTGCTGCACAAGCCTGAGCGCGCGTTGCGCTGCCATCACTGCGGCTGGGAGTCGCGCATTCCGCGCTCGTGTCCGGACTGCGGCAATGTGGATATCGCGCCGATGGGCCGAGGCACGCAACGGGTCGAGGAGACTCTGATGAGCGCGGTGCCGGGGGCCCGAGTGTTGCGCATCGACGCGGACAGTACGCGCCGCAAGGGCAGCGCTCAAGCGCTTTTCTCCGACGTGCACGCGGGCGAAGTCGACATTCTCGTCGGCACGCAGATGATCGCGAAGGGGCATGACTTTCAGCGCGTGTCACTAGTCGGCGTGCTGAATGCGGACACCGCGCTCTTTTCCCACGACTTCCGGGCGAGCGAACGCCTCTTTGCGCAACTCATGCAGGTCAGCGGCCGGGCCGGACGCGCCGGCTTGCCAGGCGAGGTGCTGGTGCAGACGCGCTACCCACGGCATGCGCTTTATCACGCGCTGGGGCGTCACGATTACGTGGGTTTCGCCAATTCGACGCTGGCCGAGCGACGCGACGCGCATTTGCCGCCGTTCGTCTATCAGGCATTGTTGCGCGCGGAGGGCCGCACGCTCGAAGCGGCGCTCGCCTTCTTACAGCAGGCCGCGGCGGAGCTCACGGGCATTCCAGTTGCCGAACGCGTGACTGTCTACGACGCGGTGCCGCTCACCATCGTCAAGGTGATGCATGTGCACCGCGCGCAGTTGCTGGTGGAAAGCGCGTCGCGCGCCGCGTTGCAGGCCACGCTGCGCGCGTGGCAGCCGCTGCTGCGCAGCTTGAAGGGCGTTCTGCGCTGGAGCCTCGAAGTCGATCCGCTCGACATCTGAGCGCCGCCTGATGGGCGGCATCGGCATCCGTCAATACCGGCAGCGACTGCGCGCGGTGCGAGCGCGGGCTCGCACCGAATTCGAATAACTCGCAGCCGGAAGGGCGACGCGCGCCGCAGCGCGCCTCGCCAATACGGCCGATGCGCGCGAAGAAGCATGCAGACCACGCGCCGCGAGTTGCCGGTAGCGCGCGGAAGACCTGTAGTCGCTGGAACAAAGCATGATGGATCTCCAGTTTTTGCTTCTTCGCGTTACTGACGGCAATGGCCGCCGGAATCCGCGCGCCAGCTCGCGCATAGCTGGCACGACCCAGCAGCGCCGCCGCGCTCACTTCTATGCCTGCTCGTCTACTCGTGCAGCGCAGCCTGCGCCTGACCCGCCGATTCGCGCGCTTCGGCTGCTTCGCGTTTGCCCGACCTGCCGGTCGCGCCGCGGATGAACAGCACGGCGCAGCTTGCGCACATCGCCCAGATGCCCAACACAACGAGCCACTTTTCCATTTCAGTCCTCAACCCCGTACCTGTTGTTGTGCGCGCCGTGAGGCTGCGCCCGCTATGACTTCTATAACGGCGCGCCGTCCGCTTTGATAAGGGCGCGACGCAAAAGAAATCGCGCCAGGGAAAATACCAATACTTACCGCCGTGTGCGGCGCCGCCGCCATTTGCCGCAAACGCCCACCAGACAAGGGTTACGACGGGGTGCAACCAATCCTGTGCGGCGGTTGCACCTTTTTATTGAGAAGCGTACGATTCGCCAACTTTTAGTCTTTCACCAGCATTGCGTCTGGTCTCCGAAGAAGGAAACATGGCTAGCACCACCCTTGGCGTCAAGGTCGACGACCTCCTGCGTTCCCGGCTGAGAGATGCCGCTACTCGCCTCGAACGCACTCCCCACTGGCTCATCAAGCAGGCGATTTTCGCGTACCTCGAAAAGATCGAGCAGGGCCAACTGCCGCCGGAACTGTCGGGCGCGGCCGGTTCGGCCGATATGGCAGACGGCGCAGCCGTCGAACAGGACGAGGACAGCGCGGCGCATCCGTTCCTCGACTTTGCGCAGAACGTGCAACCGCAGTCGGTGCTGCGCGCGGCGATCACGGCGGCCTACCGGCGGCCCGAGCCCGAGTGCGTGCCGTTCCTGCTCGGTCAGGCGCGTCTGCCGGCGAGACTCGCGGGCGACGTGCAGGCGCTCGCCGGCAAGCTTGTCGAGACGCTGCGTGGCAAGAGCCGAGGGGGCGGCGTCGAAGGTCTGATTCACGAATTCTCGCTGTCGAGTCAGGAAGGCGTCGCGCTGATGTGCCTCGCCGAGGCTTTGCTGCGCATTCCCGACCGCGCCACGCGCGACGCGCTGATTCGCGACAAGATCAGCAAGGGCGACTGGAAGTCGCATGTCGGCCAGGCGCCGTCGCTGTTCGTCAATGCCGCGACCTGGGGTTTGATGATCACCGGCAAGCTGGTCACCACCAACAGCGAGACGAACCTTTCGTCGGCGCTCACGCGTCTGATCGGCAAGGGCGGCGAGCCGCTGATCCGCAAGGGGGTGGACATGGCGATGCGCCTGATGGGCGAGCAGTTCGTCACGGGTGAGAACATTTCCGAAGCGCTCGCCAACAGCCGCAAATACGAAGCGCGCGGTTTCCGCTACTCGTACGACATGCTCGGCGAAGCAGCCACGACCGAAGCCGACGCGCAGCGCTACTACGCCTCGTACGAGCAGGCGATCCACGCGATCGGCAAGGCGGCCGGCGGCCGCGGCATCTACGAAGGCCCAGGCATCTCGATCAAGCTCTCGGCGCTGCACCCGCGCTACTCGCGCTCGCAGCAGGAGCGCACGATGAGCGAGCTGCTGCCGCGTGTACGTTCGCTCGCAATCCTCGCGCGCCGCTACGACATCGGCCTGAATATCGACGCTGAAGAAGCCGACCGCCTAGAACTGTCGCTGGATCTGCTCGAGGCGCTGTGCTTCGACCCGGAACTGGCCGGCTGGAACGGCATCGGTTTCGTGGTGCAGGCTTATCAGAAGCGCTGCCCGTTCGTGATCGACTACATCGTCGATCTGGCGCGCCGCAGCCGTCACCGCATCATGGTGCGCCTCGTGAAGGGCGCCTACTGGGACACCGAGATCAAGCGCGCGCAAGTGGACGGTCTCGAAGGCTATCCCGTCTACACGCGCAAGATCTACACGGACGTCTCGTATCTCGCGTGCGCGAAGAAACTGCTCGGCGCGCCGGACGCGGTCTATCCGCAATTCGCCACGCACAACGCGCACACCCTGTCAGCGATCTATCACCTCGCCGGCAACAACTACTATCCTGGCCAGTACGAGTTCCAGTGCCTGCACGGCATGGGCGAGCCGCTGTACGAGGAAGTCACCGGCCCCGTCGCTGCCGGAAAGCTGAACCGTCCGTGCCGGGTCTATGCACCGGTCGGCACGCACGAAACGCTGCTCGCCTACCTTGTGCGCCGTCTGCTGGAAAACGGCGCGAACACCTCGTTCGTGAACCGCATTGCCGATGAAAGCGTCGCGATCCAGGACCTGATCGCCGATCCGGTGGAAGAAGCGTCGAAGATCGTGCCGCTTGGCGCGCCGCACGCGAAGATTCCGCTGCCGCGCAATCTGTATGGCGCCGAGCGTCTCAATTCGATGGGCCTCGATCTGTCCAACGAGCATCGTCTGGCGTCGCTGTCGTCGGCGCTGCTGGCAAGCGCGAATCATCCGTGGCGCGCCGCGCCGATGCTCGCCGACGATCAGATCGCCTTGGGCAATGCCCGCGACGTGCGCAATCCGGCGGATCATCGTGACCTGGTCGGCACAGTGGTGGAAGCGACCGCCGAACACGTGAGCGCCGCCTTGACGCACGCGGTCGCCGCCGCGCCGATCTGGCAGGCCACGCCAGTGGAGGCGCGTGCCGATTGCCTCGCGCGCGCCGCCGATCTGCTCGAAGCGCAAATGCATACGCTGATGGGCCTCGTCGTGCGCGAAGCGGGCAAGTCGCTCGCCAACGCGGTGTCGGAGATCCGCGAAGCCATCGACTTCCTGCGCTATTACTCGACGCAGATTCGCAGCGAGTTTTCGAACGACACGCATCGTCCGCTCGGGCCGGTGGTGTGCATCAGCCCGTGGAATTTCCCGCTCGCCATCTTCATGGGCCAGGTGGCGGCTGCGCTCGCGGCCGGCAACACCGTGCTCGCGAAGCCGGCTGAGCAGACGCCGCTGATCGCCGCGCAAGCCGTGCGCATTCTGCGTGAGGCCGGTGTGCCGGCCGGCGCAGTGCAACTGCTGCCGGGCGACGGCGAGACCGTCGGTGCCGCGCTGGTTGCCGATGCACGCACGCGTGCCGTCATGTTCACCGGTTCGACGGAAGTTGCGCGACTCATCAACAAGACGCTCTCGGGCCGTCTCGATCCGGAAGGCAAGCCGATTCCTTTGATCGCGGAAACGGGCGGCCAGAACGCGATGATCGTCGATTCGTCGGCGCTCGCGGAACAGGTCGTGGCCGACGTGCTGCAGTCGTCGTTCGATTCGGCCGGTCAACGTTGTTCGGCGTTGCGCGTTCTCTGCCTGCAGGACGACGTCGCCGACCGCACGCTCGAAATGCTGACGGGCGCCATGCGCGAACTGAGCGTCGGCAACCCGGATCGCCTGTCGACGGACGTGGGCCCGGTGATCGACGTGGAAGCGAAGCGCGGCATCGACGCGCATATTGCCGCGATGCGCGAGAAAGGCCGCAAGGTCGAGCAGTTGCCGCTGCCGGAAAGCTGCGCACAAGGCACGTTTGTGCCGCCCACGTTGATCGAGCTCGACAGCATCGACGAATTGAAGCGCGAAGTGTTTGGCCCAGTGTTGCATGTGGTGCGCTATCGCCGCAGCCAGCTCGACACGCTGCTCGAACAGATTCGCGCAACCGGCTATGGCCTGACGCTTGGCATTCATACGCGAATCGACGAGACCATCGCTCACGTGATCAGCCGCGCACATGTCGGCAACATCTACGTGAACCGCAATGTGATCGGCGCAGTGGTCGGCGTGCAGCCGTTCGGTGGCGAAGGTCTGTCGGGCACGGGTCCGAAGGCCGGCGGCGCGCTGTATTTGCAGCGCCTGCTGTCCACCCGTCCGGCCGGTTTGCCGAAGTCGCTTGCGCAGGCGCTCGTCGCCGATGTACCGCAAGCGGCGGAAAAGGGCGACAATCCGTCCGCCGCGCTGAGCGCGCTGCGCGACTGGCTGATCGCCGAGCGTGAGCCGCAACTCGCCGCGCGCTGCGACGGCTACCTGTCGCACATGCCGGCCGGCGCAACGGCGGTGCTTTCCGGACCGACCGGCGAGCGCAACACATACACGCTTGGCGCGCGCGGCACGGTGCTGTGCATGGCGTCGACGGCAAGCGGTGCGCGGCTGCAACTGGCTGCCGTGCTGGCTACGGGAAATCGCGCGTTGTTCGAGGGCGCCGCGGGTGAACAATTGGTTGCGCAGTTGCCGGCGTCGCTCAAGTCTTATGCAAGCGTACGCAAGAGCGCTGACACACCGTTCGACGCCGTGCTGTTCGAAGGCGATAGCGACGAACTGCTGACGCTCGTGAAGGAAGTGGCAAAGCGCCCCGGCCCGATCGTGTCGGTGCAAGGCGCCGCTTCGCGTGCGCTCGAGAACGGCGACGAAGACTACGCGCTAGAGCGTCTGTTGACCGAGCGCTCTGTCAGCGTGAACACGGCAGCTGCCGGCGGTAATGCGAATTTGATGACGATCGGTTGAGCAAACCTCGACGGTTGAAGCAGTCATTAAAACGGAAGCGGTAACGGCGATCCCGAAAGCCGCTCCATCCACACCTGGTACCAAGGAGAAGATATGCAACACAAGATGAAACAGCTGGCAGGCGCAGCATTGGTTGCGGCGATGTCGCTGGCGGGGACGGCCAACGCTCAATCCACGGAAGACGTGAAGATCGGTTTTGCCGGTCCGATGACGGGCGCACAGGCTCACTACGGCAAGGACTTCCAGAACGGCATCACGCTCGCCGTGGAAGACATGAACGCGACCAAGCCGGTGATCGGCGGCAAGCCGGTTCGCTTCGTGCTCGACTCGGCCGACGACCAGGCTGACCCGCGCACCGGCACGACCGTCGCGCAGAAGCTCGTGGACGACGGCATCAAGGGCATGCTCGGTCACTTCAACTCGGGCACGACCATTCCGGCATCGCGCATTTACGCGAACGCGGGCATTCCCGAAATCGCAATGGCGACGGCGCCGGAATACACGCAACAAGGTTTCAAGACCACCTTCCGCATGATGACGTCCGACACGCAGCAAGGTTCGGTCGCCGGCACGTTCGCGGTCAAGACGCTGGGCGTGAAGAAGATCGTGATCATCGACGACCGCACGGCTTACGGCCAGGGTCTCGCCGATCAGTTCGAGAAGGCAGCGAAGGCGGCGGGCGGCACGATCGTCGATCGTGAATTCACGAACGACAAGGCTGTGGACTTCAAGTCGATTCTGACCAAGGTGAAGTCGGTCAATCCGGATCTGATCTACTACGGCGGCGCGGATTCGCAAGCAGCGCCGATGGCCAAGCAGATGAAGGCGCTTGGCATCAAGGCGCCGCTGATGGGCGGCGAAATGGTTCACACGCCGACCTTCATCAAGATTGCAGGCGACGCGGCGAACGGCACGGTGGCTTCGCTCGCCGGCCTGCCGCTGGAAGAAATGCCGGGCGGCAAGGACTACGTTGCGAAGTACAAGAAGCGCTTTAACGAGGACGTGCAAACGTACTCGCCGTACGCTTACGACGGCGCAATGGCGATGTTCGCAGCAATGAAGAAGGCGAACTCGACCGATCCGGCGAAATACCTGCCGGAACTCGCGAAGACGTCGATGCCGGCCGTGACGTCGTCGAACCTCTCGTACGACGCCAAGGGCGACCTGAAGAACGGCGGCATCACGCTGTACAAGGTTGTCGACGGCAAGTGGACGACGCTGCAAAGCGTGGGCGGCAAGTAAGTCTCCGAAATCTGAAGCAACGCCTCGCCGCGTCAGAATGGAGCGGCGGGTCGTGGCAAGTTGCTGGAAAACCCCGTGAGCGTATTTGCTTGCGGGGTTTTTTGTTTCTGTTGAACCCCGCGCATTCATCTCCGTTCATTCCATTTCCTGCAGCAACTCTTGCAGAGTTCTCAATTGGCTGATCTTCGTCAAGCCGTCTGATGTATTCCTAGTGGCCCCTGCGGTTATGCTGACCCTTCGATTCACCGTTACAGCGCAGATAAAACTTAGTACGACTACGCAAATAAATCGAATTCATGAAGGGATGAAGGCGCCGCGCACTTGTACGCCGGGCGCGTTTCGACCATATAAAAAAGGGCGGCCAGGATGTCGAATACAAACACAAGAGAAATCACCGCATGGCTGAGGGAATACACCCGTTCAAATTTTCAGAGCCAATGGGACGGTGCGAACACAAGTCTGGCCGATCTCGGAATTGATTCGCTCACTGGCGTGGATCTCATTTGCGCGTTGGAACGCCGGTTCGCTGTTTCTATTCCTGCAGATCTGTTGACGCTTATTTCCGCCTCAGACGATCTCATCGATGCGCTCGCAACCATGCGCGAGCATCGGCAAGGCGATGTCGCCGAAGCAAGTCTATATCAATCGTTTGTTAACCCCTGGCTTGCCGGAAAGCTTCAGCAACTGAAGATCGACCGCTCTTTCGTTCGTGCGCATGGGCCTTTTCTTTACGATGAGGACGGCGTGCAGTACCTCGACTTTCTGGCGCAATACGGGGCCGTGCCGTTCGGCCATCATCCGGACGAGATATGGCAGGCCGTGAAAGCTCTACACGACGACGGCGAGCCGGTCTTTGCGCAGCCCTCACTGTTGCCGGCTGCGGGGCGCCTTGCAGCGCGCTTGATAGAACTGGCGCCAGCCGGCCTCCGGTATGTGACGTTCACCAACAGCGGCGCGGAATGCGTCGAAGCGGCGCTGAAGATGGCACGACTCGCTACCGGTCGCCTGCGCATCCTCGGCACGCACAACGGGTTTCATGGCAAGACGTTCGGGGCTTTATCGGCAACCGGCAAGCCTGATTATCAGACGCACTTCGGATTGCCCCTCGCCGGCTTCGATCACATCGAATACGGTGACGCAGCCAGGCTCGACGAGCACCTCACAGCGCTTGCACAGCAGTACGCAGCTTTCATTGTCGAGCCAATCCAAGGGGAAGGCGGCGTTTGCGTTCCGCCTAAAGGTTACCTCGCGCAGGTCGAAGCAATATGCCGACGGCACGGCGTTGTATTGATTGTCGACGAGGTGCAGACGGGGCTGGGACGAACCGGCGCTATGTTCGCCTGCGACTATGAAGGCGTGCGTCCGGACATTCTTCTGCTTTCCAAAGCGCTAGGTGGCGGCCTCGTGCCCGTCGGCGCCGTGCTATGCAGCGAGGCGGTGTACCGCGAAAAGTTTGCATTGAAGCACTCATCGACCTTTGCCGGGAATGCTTTAGCCGCACGTGTAGGCCTTGCCACGATAGAACGCCTCGCGCGCAACCACGGCGAGCTATTGCAACAAATCCGCGAACAGGGCGCCTATCTCAAGCAAGGGCTTGAAGCGCTGCGTGAGCGCTATCCGCTTCTAATAGAAGAAATTCGCGGCCGCGGCCTGATGCTCGGTATTCGCTTCAGTTCCGACCGCAGCGGCTGGCCGGAGAACTTCCTTGGCATCGCGGCGCAAGAAGGCGAGCTCGCACAGTTTGTCGCCAGCTATCTGCTTAACGTCGAGCGAATCCGCTTCGCGCCGACGCTCAACCGTGGTGACGTGTTGCGGGTGCAGCCGCCGCTCACTGTTACGCGAGAGCAGTGCGATATGGCCGTCGAGGCGCTCGATCGAACGCTTCGCGTCCTGTCGACACGCGACACCGGACTTTTTTATCGCGCACTGCTGCGGCGCGAGGCTCCGTCAACGCAAGCCGTCGAGACAGCAAGCCCGGCGCTGGAGCGTACTTCCACCGCAGCGGTCAAAACCTCGCCGCACGTGTCGGTGCCTCTGGACACGCATCGCTTCGCATTTCTGCTCCATCCGCTCGACGCCCAAAGCTACGCAGACTATGACATCAGCCTGCGAGCGCTCGATGCAGAGGAGCTCGCCGAGTTCGAGCAAAGCATGGACGGCATGGTCGATCCGGTAGTCGGCTCCACTGTCGATATCCGCTCCGCTACCGGAGCGCATGCGCGTGGTGACTTCATCATGATCAGCCACACCGCCGCTCAACTGAGGCGACTCTCGCAACGCGATGCAGTCGTGGCGCTGCAACAGGCCGTCGCGCTCGCTCACGCGCGGGGTGCACAGATTGTCGGGCTCGGTGCCTACACGTCTGTCGTGAGCGGAGGGGGCGCCCAGTTGCTCAACTCGGAGGTGCCGTTGACATCGGGCAACTCCTACACCGTTGCCGCTGGCATCGAGGCGCTAGACGATGCCATTGTGCGTATCGGACAACGGTGGGACACCCGCACGGCTGCGGTCGTCGGCGCAGCTGGCGCGATCGGCGCGTGTATGGCAGTTTTGCTTTCGCGGCGTGCGCAACGGATTATTCTCGTCGGCAATCCGGCTCATACGAGGGTAATCGGCCGCGCGCGCCTTTTAGGCACCGCCCGGATGATTATCGAGGACGCCCTCGCCGCGCCGTTCGGCGCCGCTCATGACGGCTCCGTCGCCGCACACATCGTCAACGCAGTGAGGGGCTCTCTCCCTGCGAACGCTGACTCGCTCATCGCACAGATGGAGGCAGACGGCGTGCTCGTGCTGAGCGCAGATATCTCGTCGTTGCGTGACGCGAATGTGGTGCTTGCTGCGACCAGTTTTCCGGGCGAAGTCGTCCCCGCCGATGCACTCAGTTCGGGTGCGGTTGTTTGCGACATATCGAGACCTCGCTCAATTCCTGCATCGCTCGCGGAAGGTCGTGACGACATTCTCGTCATCGACGGCGGGATCATCGCTCTGCCAGGTGCACCGCGAATTGGTCCTTATGGGATAGCCCCAGGTACTTCCTACGCCTGCATGGCAGAGACGATATTGCTTGCACTCGAAGGACGGTTCGAGAACGTAAGTATCGGCAGCACCTTGAGCATCGCGGAAATCGCGCGGCAACAGGAGTTGGCCAGGAAGCATGGTTTCTCGCTCGCAGGTCTACAGAGTTTTGGCCGCACGCTCGCCGATTCCGTATTGCAACGGTACATGCAGTGCACGCGCGAGCCGGCATTCGACAACACGGTCGAACTCGCCTGAGCCTTCCTGCCTACCGCCCTAACTTCCGTGGATTCTTTATGAGTATTCAACTTGCCCCACTGGAACTATTGGTTCCAGCAAGCCCCTACAAAAGTTCGAGTCTCGCGGATGTGGCTCGTGACTATGCACATATCGCACCGTCAGCCACGCCGTTCACTTTCGTCGACTTCTCGTTTGCCGAACCGCAGGATCGTGCAATCACCTACGCGCAACTCGACGAGAGGGCCCGTCGCATCGCCGCACTGCTTCAAATGACCGGCAAGATCGGCGACCGCGTGCTGTTGCTCTACCCGGCGGGGCTTGATTACCTGTGCGCGCTGTTTGGTTGCCTTTATGCAGGCATGGTGGCGGTGCCCTCCTATCCACCGCTCAATCCGCGTCTGCGTGACCGTTTGTGCTCGGTTGCCGCGGATTGCGGTGCAACTGCCGCATTGACCACTGCGGCAACCCTCACGCAATGCGGCGAAGCGGTGAATGCGCTGCCTACGCTGCGTTGGCTTGCATCCGACGGCGCGCTCGATCACCTCGAAGGCGAATGGTGCGATCCGTTGGTATCTCGCGAACATATTGCCATTCCGCAGTACACGTCTGGCTCCACCGGCACGCCGAAGGGCGTCGTGGTCACGCACCGTAACCTGCTCAACAACGTCTATCTCATCGCGCTGCATCTCCAGTTCAGGCCCGGCGATCATCACCTGACGTGGCTGCCGCCTTATCACGACATGGGGCTCATTGGCGCGCTGCTGGGTTCCTTCTGCGCCGGCGTCACGGTGAGTTTCATGGCGCCTGCGGCGTTCCTGCGGCGTCCCGAGCGTTGGTTCAGCGAACTTTCAAAGCGGCGTTGCACCGTGAGCGGCGCGCCGAACTTCGCGTACGAGTTGTGTATCGACAAGGTGCCGGACGAGGCTTTGCGCGAGTTCGACCTCTCTTGTTGGCAACTCGCTTATTCAGGCGCGGAGCCCGTGCGAGCCGACACGCTGACACGTTTCGCTGCGCGCTTCGGTCAATGCGGATTCAACCGGCATGCTTTCTATCCGTGTTACGGCATGGCCGAGACCACGCTTTTTGTCACCGGCAAGCGGCGCGACGAAGCGCCTCGCACCAAATGGGTGGACAGCGTTGCCTATGCAAACGAAGGGCGCGCGATTGCCTGTGAACCATCGGGTACCGGCGTGCCCGCACGCGAATTCGTGAGTTGCGGCGAGACGGCTGTAGACCTCGATGTGCGGATTGTCGCGGTGGAGAGCAGGCAGGAACTTCCCGCGGGTCGCGTCGGCGAGATATGGGTGGCGGGCGCGTCGGTGACGGCTGGGTACTGGCAACGCGAAGAAGAGACAGCCGCTGCGTTCAACACACGTCTTGCCGGCCGTTCCGAAGCCTATCTGCGTACCGGCGACCTGGGGTTCATGGACCAAGGCCAACTGTACGTAAGCGGTCGGCTCAAGGACTTGATCATCATTCGCGGCGTCAATCATTATCCGCACGACATCGAACATGCCGTCGACGAGTGCCACGATGCGGTCCGTCCAGGCTGTGGAATCGCGTTTAGCGTCGGCGTCCGCAACGACGAACAGCTGGTGTTCGTGCAGGAGGTGGGCCGCCGCGACGAACTGCGCGCCGACGAGATCATCTCCTGCATGCGCGGCGCGATCTATACGCATCACGGCATCCAGCCCTATGCGGTTGTGCTGATCGCTAATGGAAGCATTCCAAAAACGACGAGCGGCAAGCTGTCGCGCCGGCCTTGCCGTCAGCAGTTTCTGGAGGGCCGTCTGCAAGTGGTGTCGCAATGGATTAACGCGGCATTTACAGGCGAAAACGCCGCTGACGCCACCCATACCACGGCCACAGTCGCCGCCTGAAGCGCTGCTTCAATAGGAGGTTTTGATGTCTATGTCCCTGATGCAGCCGGCTGCCTTCGCGCCGGCGTTCGACCCGCTTGTCCCCCATCCCGCTCATGTGCGCGATCCCTACCGCGTCTATGCGCAACTGCGCGAGCACGCGCCGATGTACCGGTCGCCGCACGGCGTATGGATAGCGAGCAGGTATGCCGAGGTAGCGTTCATGCTGAAGGACGCCCGTTTCGGCCGCGGCTATTTTTACTTCGAAAATCTCGCGCACCGTCTCGGCGCGGGCATTGTTGAACAGCCGGTGTATTCGTCCGCGCGCAACATGATGGTGATGAAAGACGGCCGCGATCATCTACGCCTGCGCGAAGTCGTGGCGCGGTCCTTTTTGCCTCGACGGATCGAGGCGATGCGTCCGTTCATGTTGTCGGTTATGTACGAGCTCATCGAAGCGGCACGTAAGAAGCCCACCTTCGACGTGATGCTCGATCTCGCCTTTCCGCTTCCTAGTGCAGTGATCTGTCACATGATCGGCGTTCCGAAAGAAGACTGGCAGAAGTTCTGCCAGCGCAAGGCCAACGGTTCGCGCGCCCTGGAGCCTGCGCCCTTGAGCCCGCTTGAGATGTTCGAGCAGAACGAAGCTGTCAACGAGGCTCGCCAATATTTTGAATGGCTGCTCGAACTGCGCCGACAGCACCCGGGCGATGACCTTACCTCTCAACTTGCCGCGGCCGAAAACGCCGGTTTGATCACACGAGCGGAGGCCGTGGACAACCTGCGGATGATGTTCGTGGGCGGTCAGGAAACCACGGTGAACACGATTGGCAACGGTCTTCTCGCGCTCTACCGCAACCCTGAGCAACTGCATGCGCTCCGGAACGACCTGACGCTGCTGCCTCGCGCCGTAAGCGAGATGGTGCGCTACGACTCTGCCGTTCAGATGACGCCCCGGCAGGCTCGCGAAGACGTCGAGGTTGCCGGGGCGTCCATCCGATCCGGCGAGACGATCCTTTGCATTCTCGCGTCGGCCAACCGCGACGCAGCGGCGTGGCCAGACGCTGACCGCTTCGACGTGACGCGCACCGGCAACCACCCGCTCTCTTTTGGCGGCGGCCCACATTACTGCCTCGGCGCGCACCTGGGGCAAGTGGAGGCCGAGGTAGCTCTGCGAGCCATTTTTGAGCATCTGCCAAACCTCCAGCCAGATATCGAGGAGCCACGTTGGCTGCCGGGCACGGTGGTATTCCGTGGACTGCAAACGCTGCCGGCTACAGCGTAAGAGGAGCCCGACATGATCCGCAAGTTCCTCACCGGTCTCGCCGCCGTCGCGTTGATCTTCGCGCTGCCGGCTTTGCTGCTTCAGCCGCAGGCGCTTCTCTCGTCGAAACTCTGGGCGGTCGCCATGGCAGGCATGCTCGCCTCGCTGACGCAGCCAGCGTATAGCCCACTCGATCATGATGCGCCGCCCGAAGATCGAGGCACGGCAAAGCAGCTCGTGTGGACGGTCTACCTGACCCTGCTCGCGGGCATGGTCGAGTCTTTGACACTGCGCTACCCCGAGAGCATGGCATGGGACGCGTTCGCGGTTGGCGCGTTTGGCGTCGCGATTGCCGGGGCGTTGTTGCGCGCATGGGCTGTGGCGGCCCTAGGACGGTTTTTTACCTGGCACGTTCGGGTCCAGAGGGGACAGCAGGTCGTGTCGAGCGGACCTTATCGTCTGATGCGTCATCCGAGCTACACCGGAGCGTGGTTCCTTTACGTCGGAATTCTTCTTGCCATGCACGCCCCGCTTGCCGCGGCGCTGGCTGGCTTCCTTCTGCTGGTCGCGTTCGTGAGGCGCATCGGGTACGAAGAACAACTGATGCTGCACACCTTCGGCGACGAGTATCTCAGCTATAGCCGCCGCGTAAAACGCCTCCTTCCACTCGTCTGGTAATTTCGGAGAGATACACCGTGCTGACACTTCATCACTCGCCGTTTTCAGTTGCTTCACAAAAGGTCCGGCTCGCGCTTGCCGAAAAGCAGCTGGAATGGAACGACAGACTCATCGACCTCCTTGCGGGGGAGCATCTTTCGGCGGACTTTCTCCAACTCAACGCCCGCGCCGAGGTTCCCGTCCTCGAGCACGACGGACGCGTGCTGACTGACTCGTGGTTGATCTGCGAGTACCTCGACGAGGCTTTTGCACAGCATCCGCTAATGCCTGCCGCCGCACCGGATCGCTATGTGGCGCGCCAATGGAATCAGTGGATAGATCGCGAATTGCATCATGCGTCTGGCGTGGTGACGTATGCCGTGCTCGCGCGGCCTTTGCTGCTCGAACAGCCACATGAGGTCGTGAGCGCTTTGTTGCAGGCGATCCCCGATGCGAAGGTTCGTGCCTGGCGCGCGAGCGTGCTCGAGCATGGTCTCGACGCGCCGGAGCTGAAGCACTGTGTTGGCCAGTATCGCGCGTTCTTCAGGCGCATGGAGGCGCAACTCGGCGACGCACACGCGTGGCTCGCCGGCTCCACATGCAGTCTTGCCGACTTTGCGGCACTGCCCTATGTCATGCGCGCCGAACACGTGGGACTGGGCGACATGATGACTTTTGAGGAAGTGCCGAACGTCCGCGCGTGGTATCTGCGGATGCTCGCGAGGCCCTCCATGCAGGCGTCGTTCGTACGGTACCTGGATGCAGACTCGCAGAGCCTGCTGACGAAGCTGGTGATCGCGGCACATCAGAAGTTAGCGGCGCTAGTGCAGCAGACGGCCTGACGAGGACCCGATGGATCACCACAACCTCTTTGAGACGCCGGTGACGTACAGACTGATCCGCCTCGAGTACCTGGCCGCGCTCACCATATGCGTCGGGTTGCTCGTCGCGCACTGGACACAGATTCGCTGGTGGGCGTTCGCGTTCCTGTTTCTATATATCGACCTGATCGGTTATCTGCCAGGCGCCGTCGCACACCGGCGTCAGTATGGAAGAATCGCGCGTCGTTTCTACGTTCTGTACAACGTTGCGCACAGCGCTCTATCAGGTCTTTTCGTCGCAGCGGCGTGGGCCTGGTTTGTCGAGCCCGAATGGGCCCTGCTGGCCATTCCCATTCACCTGTGCGGCGACCGGGCGATATTTGGCAATTTTCTGAAGCCGTTCGGGCTGAGCTTCGAGCCTGCGTTGCATCCCGACTTCGCGGCATTCAAAACAAGCTATGCACAAAGTGTCGCGCACGAGAGAGGAGGCGCAGATGCAGCCTGAGCTTTGCGTGACCACGTCAGCCCCTACCGCGCCTGAACAAGCGTTGGACACGCTGCGGACATACGCTGATCATCCGTCCGCCCTTCTGGCAATGAACCGGCACACCTCACGATTTCAAGTGCCGGATATCGGCGGCATGATCGCCTATCGGTTCGCGGGGCGGGCGCATGTGGTGATGGTCGCGGGGATTACCGCGGCACCCGACAAGCGCGCCGCATTGCTCGATCGGTTTTTGCAATGGGCGTGCCGCGAGCGCCGCAAAGTTGTCGCGGTGCAGTTGCTGCGCGGCGACGCGGAGCTGTTTGTGAGCCGCGGGTTCAGCGTTAATCAGATCGGCGCTTCGTATAGCGTGACGCTTGAGCAATTCAAGCTTTCGGGCACGCCGTTCATCAAGCTTCGCAACAAGATTTCCCGCGCCCGCCGCAGCGGCGTGCGCGTGCTCGAACTCGGTGCCGACCTGTTGGCCACGGCGCCTGTGTGGGACGCCATCGCAACTATCGACCGCGAATGGATCGGAGAAAAAGGTGCGAAAGAGCTGGCGTTCCTGATAGGCGAGGTGGGTGCTCCTGCAGACTTCGACCGGTCCTACAAGCGGATCTTCGTGGCCATGCTGAACGACACACCGGTTGCATATGTGCTCTATACCGCGAGCTTCGGTCAGCACTCCGGCTGGATGCACGACCTCAGCCGCCGCAAGCCCGACGCGCCGAGCGGGGTGATGGAACTGATCAACGTAACGGCCGTCGAGCGCTTTATCGCCGAAGGCGCCCGCATGCTGAACTTCGGTTTTACGCCGCTGACGTCGCTGAATCCCGCGCATGAGTTGCCAGCATTCAGCCGAATGACGGCGTGGGCCTTCCAGCAACTGGCACAGCATGGCAGCTTTATCTACCCCGCGCAGGCGCAACTGCAATACAAACTCAAGTGGGCACCGGACCTGGTTCAGCCTGAGTATGTTGCCTTCGAGCGAGGCGGCACGCTCGGGGGATTGTGGCAATTCCTGCGTCTGACGAGGGCCATCTGATGGCGCGTGTCGTTCCGCCAGTCGTTCAGGCTGCTCATACAAGCGTGTGGCTCGACAGTCCAATCGACGAGCTCACTGCCGCTGCGCCCGGCGACACGGCTTGCGACGTTGCGATAGTCGGCGGAGGTCTCGCGGGACTGTCCACGGCCTTGCATCTCAAGCTGCTTGCGCCGCGGCTCGATGTACTAGTGCTCGAAGCGGGTCGCATCGGATATGGGCAGAGCGGCTTGAGTTCGGGCCAGTGCGCGCCGCGAATCGGCCCGCCGATAGAAAAGCAGGTGAGATCGCTCGGAGCTGAGTTCGCAAGAGCGGCGCATCAATATTCGCTCGATGCAGTTGAGTTGGTGCGCCAGGTCGTGGCGGAATTCGCCATCGACTGCGAGATGCACCACGCGGGCCAGTGGCAGGTCGCGTTGCGGGACACCGACGCATTGCAGCTTGAAAACCGCGCGCAGGTTTTCTCTTCACTGGGCTTCGACCTGCCGTTGCTTTCGGCTGATGCAGTGCGCGCGTCGCTACCGGATGCCCACCGCATTCGCAACGCGCTTGTGTTTCCGGCGAGCACGCTTAATCCCGCGCGACTGTGCGTCGGCCTGAAGCGGGCGGCGCTCGCACACGGCGTTCGCATTCACGAAAACACTCGCATTGTCCGCATGGAGCGCAGCACCAGCGCACTCGTCACAGCTCGCGGCACGGTTCGGGCGTCGCACGTCGTCCTGGCGGTGGACAGCGGCATCGGCAACCTGGGTTTGCTGCGGCGCAACGTCATACCGGTCGCTGCGTTCGGCGCGCGCACGCGGCCGCTCTCTGAGGCGGAGCGCGCTTCGATTGGCTGGACCGATGGGCAAGGTATTTTCGATGCGCGTCCTCTCTTCAATTTCATGCGCCCTCTCGCTGACGGACGTCTGCTGATCGGGGGTAGTTACCGGTTCGCTGCCAATAACGCTATTGCTTCGCCCCTCGCCGCGCGCTGCGCAGAAGAACTCAGCGAACAGTTGGCGATGTTTTTCCCGTCACTTCGCTCGGTACCGTTCGACGCCCGCTGGCATGGCTTACTCGGATGCACGCTCAACGACTGGCCAATTGTCGCGCCGCTCGATCTGGACTGCCGCCATTGGCATGTCGGAGCGTGGAACGGGCACGGCATTGCGCTGGCCATGTCGGCGGGGCGGGATCTCGCTCGCACGCTGACCGGGCTCAGCCCCATGCCCGAGGTTCCGTGGTGCTGTCCGCGTGCGCCTCGCGTTCCGGCCCGTCTGCTCGCAGGCTTGTTGCCTCTTTACCTCGGATGGCTGCGCCGTTCGAGCCGAATCACCTACTAAAAAAGGAAAACTCATGCTTCTGCAAGATTCCCGCGCCGTGCTCGAACAGTACGCGCCAGGATTGGATGGCGAACTCGCTGCGCAAGGCCTGCTCGTCATGGAAGACAAAGAACCTGCGGCTATCAGGGCTCTTATCCGCAGGTACCGGTTGCCGCGCCTGTGGGTGCCGTCGTCGCTCGGCGGTGCGGCAATCTCGCCATATGACGGCATTCGCATGCAGCGCGCCGTGGCGGCACGCGCGCCGTCCATGGCGCTCATGCTGACCATGCACAATTTCACGGTGAGTTTCTGTAACGCACTCGCGGACTATGTGCCGTGCTGCGAGAGAATGTTGCGCGACGTCGCGCATGACGACCTGCTTGTCGCGTCCGCTTTCGCTGAAGGACGGCGCGGAGCCGGCATCCTCGACTCCACGGTCTACATGACGCCAGATGGTGCTGACTTCCTGATCGACGGCAGCAAGAAGCCCTGCACGATGTCGGGCTGCATGGACATCATCACGGTGGGCGTTGCGGTGAAGACGCCGGACGGCGGCAAACGGACCGGCCTTGCCGTTCTTCCCGCCGGCGAGCCGGGCGTCACGCAGCGGCCGTTCTGGAGCGTGCCGCTGCTCGCCGCCGCTGAT
Organism: Burkholderia sp. WSM2232; assembly: GCF_000472545.1. Taxonomy (GTDB): domain Bacteria; phylum Pseudomonadota; class Gammaproteobacteria; order Burkholderiales; family Burkholderiaceae; genus Paraburkholderia. Next base: position 174,126 of record NZ_AWZV01000006.1, read on the forward strand.
AACCACGAGCTGCGCTTCGACAAGGTCAGGGTCTCAGCGGATCAGGTGCTGCTTGCAGCCGAAGGCGACAACGAGACCGCGCAAGTCGTGGCGGCCGCCGAAGTGTTGGGTCTGTGCTGGTTCGAGATCGTTGCATCGGCCAGTTACCTCGGCGCGGTGAGCGGCATGGCAGAGCGCGTTGTGGCTGATACGGGCGTTGACGAGACCGAGCGCGTGCTGCTTGGCGGTGAGCTGGAGTCGGCGCAGGCGGCGCTGGACGGCGCGGTTCATCTGATGCAGACGTGCGAGCCTAACGAAAGCCTGCTTGCACGGGTGCTGATGATCCGCTTCGGCGTGCAACGCATTATCGAGCGATGCGCGATGCAGGCAGCGGAGCTCGCAGGCGGCCTTGCCTTCGTTCGTGACCGCGAGCTTATGACGCAATTGGCAATTAGCCGCTGTCTTGCGTTCCATCCCATCAGCCGCAAGGCCGCACGCCCGCTGCTCGCGGCATGGCTGGAGGCCGGCGCGAGCGGCCCGTCGGCTGCAGTCGCCGCCGCAAACTAGGCAATCGGGCGAGCACCGCGTATGGAAATCCACGCGGTTCGCCGCCGCATGCTCTGCTGAGTCATTCGACGAGGACTATATGAAGCTAGTTGTTTCGGCGTCGCTGATGTTCGCCGCCGTAATCCATCTTTTGCCGCTCTCGGGCGTGCTGGGCGTGCGCCGGCTTGCCAGCCTCTATGGAATCGAGGTTGGCGAGCCGAATCTGTCGGTTCTCATGCGGCATCGCGCGGTGTTGTTTGGGCTGCTTGGCCTGTTTGTCTTTCACGCCGCCTTCAATGCTGAGTTGCAGCCGCTCGCGTTCGTCGGCGCTTTCGTGAGCGTCTGCGCTTTCCTGTGCCTCGCATGGCTCGGCGGCCCGGTCAATGCGTACTTGCGTCGCGTCGTCTGGATAGATCTCATTGCAGTAGTCGTGCTGGCGTGCGGCGCTGCGGTACGCATATGGGCCGGTGCTGGCGAGTGAAGCCGACTACTCTCCGCGCAACTTTCTCCCCTGCTCGCGAATCTGCTCCAGCGTCGCGCCCGGCGTGCTCGCCTCCTGCGGCATGCGGATCTCGATCACCGCGGCGCGCCCTGCTTGCAGCGAACGCTGCAGCGCCGGTAGAAAATCTTCTGTGCGCTCGACAAGCTCACCATGTGCGCCGAACGACCGCGCGAACGCCGCGAAGTCCGGATTGGTGAGCCCGGTGCCATGCACGCGATGCGGATAATGCCTCTCCTGGTGCATGCGGATCGTGCCGAACTGACTGTTATTCACCACGATGAAAAGCACGTGCAGGTCGTATTGCATCGCGGTGGCGAGTTCCTGCGCGGCCATCATGAAGCAGCCGTCGCCGGCCAGCGCGACCACCGCACGCTGCGGATACAGCGACTTCGCAGCAATCGCGGCCGGCACGCCGTAACCCATCGCGCCGCTCGTCGGTGCAAGTTGCGAGCGGTACTGGCGATACGAAAAGTGCCGATGCAGCCACGTCGCGTAGTTGCCGGCGCCGTTGGTGAGGATCGCGTCGTCGGGTAGATGCGCGCGCAACTGTTGAATGACTTCACCCATTTGCACGTTGCCCGGAATGGGCCGAGGCTTGCGCCATTCGAGATACGCGCCGTGCGCTTCTTGCGCCGCGCCCGCCCATGGGAGCGGGCCCGCAGAAGGTTGCAAGCTCGCAAGCGCCGCCGCGAGTTCCGGCATGCCCGAAACGATCGGCAAATCGGCGGCATATACGCGGCCCAGTTCTTCGGCGCCCTGATGCACGTGAACGAGCGTCTGCTTCGTCTTCGGAATGTCGAGCAGCGTGTAGCCGTTCGTCGTGGCCTCGCCAAGACGCGGTCCCAGCGCGAGCAGCAGGTCGGCGTCGCGAATACGCTGCGCCAGCGCGGGATTGATGCCGAGACCGACATCGCCCGCATAATTCGGATGCTCGTTATCCAGCGTGTCCTGGAAGCGGAATGCGAGGCCGATCGGCAATTGCCAGTTTTCGACGAAGCGTTGCAGGTCCGCACATGCGGCGGGTGTCCAGCCGCTGCCGCCCGCGATCACCATGGGTCGCTGCGCGCGTTGGAGCAACTCACGCAGCCGGTCGATCTGCGCGGCCGAGGGTGACGCCGCCACGCGTTGATAAGCGGGCGCGCCCGGTACGGCGGCGCAAGCATCGCTCAGCACGTCTTCAGGCAAGGACAGCACCACGGGCCCGGGCCGCCCCGAAGTCGCCGTATGAAACGCGTGGCTCAGATACTCGGGAATGCGCTTCGCATCGTCGATCTGCGCCACCCACTTTGCCATCTGCCCGAACATGCGCCGGTAGTCGATCTCCTGAAAAGCCTCGCGGTCGAGGTGCTCGCGCGCGCACTGGCCGATCAGCAGAATCATCGGCGTAGAGTCCTGAAACGCAGTGTGCACGCCGATGGACGCATGCGTCGCGCCGGGGCCGCGAGTGACGAGCGCCACGCCCGGGCGGCCGGTCAGTTTGCCGACCGCTTCTGCCATGTTGGCGGCCGCCGCTTCGTGACGGCAGACGATTGTCTGAATGCGCCCGGTTTCATCGTGCAGCGAATCGAGCACCGCGAGAAAGCTCTCGCCGGGGACGCAGAAAACACGCTCGACACCGTGCGTGAGCAAAGCATCGACGACCAGGCGCGCGCCGGTCGTTTGGGCGGCAGCGGATTCGGAAACGGGAGCATTCGGCAGCGACATCGCGATGGAGCCTCCAGGCTATGAGTGCATGAGTGCGGTGAGGGCAATGAATCGCCGGCTTGATAGCATGCCTGCCGACCGGCGCCCCAACAGCTTACGCCGACAGCCCGCGCAGTGTCACGGCGCAGCGCAATGCGATGCGATGCGATGTCGCGCAAGGTGTCGGTGTTGCGATGAGCAAAACAAAAAACGCGGGCTCTCGGGCCCGCGTTTGCCTGTGCTGCACATCATTCAACCGATGTCCGGTTTAACCGGACGAACCGCGGACAAACGCCGGACAAACACCGGTCAGCATTCGACGATATTCACCGCCAGGCCGCCGCGTGACGTCTCCTTGTACTTCGTTTTCATGTCCGCGCCGGTTTCGCGCATGGTCTTGATGACGGAATCGAGCGACACGTAATGGCTGCCGTCGCCGCGCAATGCCATGCGCGCCGCGTTGACCGCCTTCACCGACGCCATCGCATTTCTCTCGATGCAGGGAATCTGCACCATGCCGCCAACCGGATCGCAGGTGAGCCCGAGGTTGTGCTCCATGCCGATCTCCGCTGCGTTTTCGACTTGCCTGGGCGTGCCGCCCATCACCGCCGCGAGCGCGCCCGCAGCCATGGAGCACGCAACGCCCACCTCGCCCTGACACCCCACTTCCGCGCCGGAAATAGAGGCATTCAGCTTGTAGAGAATGCCGATGGCTGCCGCCGTCATCAGGAAGTCGATCACGCCCTGCTCGTTCGCACCGGGCATGAAGCGCGTGTAGTAATGCAGCACGGCCGGAATGATGCCGGCGGCGCCGTTGGTCGGCGCGGTGACGACGCGCCCGCCCGCGGCGTTTTCCTCATTGACGGCAATGGCGTACAGATTGATCCAGTCGACCATGGAGAGCGGATCGCGCAGCGCCAGCTCGGGGTTGCCCGACAGCGCGCGATACAGCTGCGGCGCACGGCGCTTTACCTGGAACGGGCCGGGCAAATTGCCGTCCGCATCCGGGTTATTGATGCCGCAACCGCGCGCCACGCACGACTGCATCACGTCCCAGATTTTCAGCAGGCCCGCGCGTGTTTCCTCTTCCGTGTGCCACGCGCGTTCGTTGTCCCACATCAATTGCGCGATGCTTTTGCCGGTGGATTCGCACAGCGCGAGCAACTCGTTGCCGCTGCGAAACGAATGCGGCAATTGATCCACGGCCGCCAGCACCTTGGTATTTGGCGCGCCGGCCGTCACCACGAAGCCGCCGCCCACGGATAGATACGTCGACTCGCGCAACGTCTCGCCTTGCCCGTCGAAAGCACGCAGCTTCAGGCCGTTCGGGTGTTCGGGCAGCGCCTGGCGATAGAAGGAAATGTGTTCTTTCTGCACGAACGGCACCTCATGCGTGCCGAGCAAGGCGAGCTTGCGTGTGCTGCGCACCGCTTCCAGGCGCTCGCCGATCGTGTCGGGGTTGACGGTGTCGGGTGCGTCGCCCATCAGGCCGAGCATCACGCCGCGGTCCGTGCCGTGGCCCTTGCCCGTCGCGCCGAGCGAGCCGTACAGATCCACCTTGACGGACGCGGTGTTCGCCAGCAGCCCGTCGCGTTCGAGCCCTTGCGCGAACATCAGCGCCGCGCGCATCGGCCCAACCGTATGCGAGCTTGACGGACCAATGCCGATTTTGAAGAGATCGAACACGCTGACTGCCATTTACTGCTCCTGCTGATGATGTTGGATTAGCGCGCCGTCATGGGCAAACACACGGCAAGCCATGCGGGCGGCGTTGCTGCGAGTTGCAGCGCGATCGGCGTATAGCGTCCGTCGAGGCGCGCCGCCAGGTGAAACAGTTCTGCCGCGTTCTTCGGATCCCACTGACCTGAATAGCCCGGCAAACCGGCTTCACGGCGTTTTGCGTCGAATGCGACGCTCGAATGCACGAATTCCTCATGCGTCTTGTTGCCGGACGCATAGGGCGCGAGCCAGTTAAGCGCCGCTTGCAGCGACGCGCCGTTCGCCCCCTTCTCCGGCAGCCAGTTGCGGTTGTGACGACGCGCCGCGAGCGCGGCCGTGACGAGCGGCTGCAGGTCGTACGTGACATAGTGCAGCGCGTCGCGTTCGGCGAAATCAATAGTCGAGCCGTCCGGCTCGATGTTGTCGCCGATATGCTCGACAAAGAGACGCTGCGCCGCGTTGATCATCTTGCGGTTATCGAGCGTGAACGCGGCCATTGCAATCAGTTTGATGCGGTGGCTTTGCCAGTTGTTCCGGTAATTGCCTTTGAGCGGACGCGGCTGCTCATCGATCTGCCCGATATAGCCGTTGGCGAGCTTCGCCAGAAACGCCATGGACGCATTGCGCGTTTTGACGGGCAGCGCGCTCGCGGTCATGTCGTACGCGAGGATCAAGCCTTCGAAATGCGTTTCGTCGATGGGATTGAAGCTCGGCTGATAGGTCGTGACCCACGCGTAAAGCAAACGGTCGACGAGCTTCAGATAGCGGTCGTCGCTGGTAGCGCGCCAGGCGAGCGCGGCGTCGCGCAGCAGCGCGAGGTCCTTCTCCGCTTCCACGCTCTGATCGTAAATGCCTTCGTGCGGCAGCGTGCCTTCCGTGTGCAGTTTGGCCTGGGCATGCGGCGGGTCGTTCAGATGCGCCTGCACATTGCTCACCAAAGCCTTCACGCCAGGATCGGCGTTCGTGCGCTCGCTGGTTTGCCACGCCGGGGCCGCACAGAAATTCATGGCGGCCTGCGCGTGCCGCAGCGGCAGCCAGGCGATAGCGCCGGCAAAGAGCCATGCACAAGCCTGCCTCCTACGGATTCGCGTTGCTTCGGCCGGGCCTTGCATCAATCGCACCTTTCGCACCATGCGGAACTCCTCGTTGGGCTGATTCGGTGTGAGATGTTAGCCGTTTGCGGCGTGAAGCGACAGAACCGCGCAGCGCCCGCCTACCAATACGGACGATGCGCGGCAAAGGCACCGCTCACTCGTAATCGGCGACCGGCACGCACGAGCAGAACAGGTTGCGATCGCCATACGCGTTGTCCGCGCGGCCGACCGGCGGCCAGTACTTCTTCGCGATCAGCGTGGGCAGCGGGTACGCGGCGGTTTCGCGCGCATACGCATGCTTCCACTCGTCGGCGATCACGACTGCCGCGGTGTGCGGCGCGTGCTTCAGCGGGTTGTCTTCGCGGTCCGCGCGGCCTTCTTCCACATCGCGAATTTCCTGGCGGATCGCGATCATGGCTTCGATGAAACGGTCGAGTTCTTCCTTCGATTCCGATTCGGTCGGCTCGACCATCAGCGTGCCCGGCACCGGGAAGCTCATGGTCGGCGCGTGGAAGCCGTAGTCGGCGAGGCGCTTGGCAACGTCGTCGACGGTAATGCCGCTCGTTTCCTTGATGGGACGCAGGTCCAGAATGCATTCGTGCGCGACGAGGCCGCCGGGGCCGGAGTACAGCACCGGATAATGCGGCGCCAGTTTCTTCGCCACGTAGTTCGCATTGAGGATCGCCGTTTCGGTCGCGGCCGTGAGGTTCTTTGCGCCCATCATCGCGATATACATCCACGAAATCGGCAGGATCGACGCCGAGCCGTACGGTGCACCGGACACAGCGCCAATGCCGTTCGGCGCGCGTTCGTAGCCCGACGAAATCTGATTGGGCAGGAACTGCGCGAGGTGCGCGCCGACCGCGACCGGGCCGACGCCCGGTCCGCCGCCGCCGTGCGGAATGCAGAAGGTCTTGTGCAGGTTCAGGTGCGAGACGTCGCCGCCGAACTGGCCCGGCGCCGTCAAGCCGACCATGGCGTTCATGTTCGCGCCGTCCACATACACCTGGCCGCCGCGCGCATGCACGATCTCGCAAATTTCGCGCACGTTCGCCTCGAACACGCCGTGCGTGGACGGATACGTGATCATGATCGCCGCGAGTTTGTCCGCGTGCTGATCGGCCTTCTTCTTCAGGTCTTCAATGTCGACGTTGCCCTGCGCGTCGCATGCCACCACCACCACCTGCATGCCGGCCATCTGCGCCGACGCCGGGTTGGTGCCGTGCGCCGACGCGGGAATCAGGCACACATTGCGATGCGCTTCGCCGCGCGACGCGTGATAGGCGTGGATGATCAACAGGCCCGCGTACTCGCCTTGCGAGCCGGCGTTCGGCTGCAAGGAAACGGCTGCATAGCCGGTAGCGGCGACCAGCATCGCTTCGAGTTGATCGATCATTTCCCGGTAGCCGACGGTTTGCTCAGCCGGCGCGAACGGATGGATCTGGCCGAATTCCGGCCACGTGACCGGCAGCATTTCCGAAGTCGCGTTTAGCTTCATCGTGCAGGAGCCGAGCGGAATCATCGAACGGTCGAGCGCGAGGTCCTTGTCGGAGAGGCTGCGCAGATAGCGCAGCATTTCCGTTTCGGAATGGTGTCGGTTGAACACGTGGTGCGTGAGATACGCGCTCGTGCGTTCGAGCGATTGAGGCACCGAGGCGGTGTTCGAAGCGGTCAAGGCCGCGTCGAGCGCGTCGACTTGCGGCAGCTCGCTCACGCCGGCGGCTTGCGCGAACACCGCGAGCAGATCCGCCAGATCGCCGCGCGTGGTGGTTTCGTCGATCGACACGCCGACTCGCGTATCGCTCACGCGGCGCAGATTGATGCGCTTCGCTTTGGCCGCGTCGTGCAGCGCTTCAGTGCGCGCGCCGCTTTCGAACGTGAGCGTGTCGAAGAATGTTTCATTGACGAGCGAGTAGCCGAGCTGCTTTGCGCCCTGCGCGAGCAAAGCCGCGATGCGGTTCACGCGCAGCGCGATGGTCTTCAGGCCGCGCGGGCCATGATAGACCGCGTACATGCTGGCCATGATGGCAAGCAGCGCCTGCGCGGTACACACGTTCGACGTGGCCTTCTCGCGACGAATATGCTGTTCGCGCGTTTGCAGCGCAAGACGCAGCGCGGGGTTGCCTTGCGCGTCGACCGTCACGCCGACCAGACGGCCCGGCATCTGACGCTTGAATTCGTCGCGCACCGCGAGGTAAGCCGCATGCGGGCCGCCGAAACCGACCGGCACGCCAAAGCGCTGGGTATTGCCCACGGCCACGTCCGCGCCCCATTCGCCGGGCGGCGTGAGAAGGGTCAGCGCGAGCAGGTCGGCGGCGACTACCACGTGGCCGCCGGCTGCGTGGATCGCTTCGGTGAGCGCGCGGTAGTCGCGCACGTCGCCGTTCACGCCGGGATACTGCAGCAGCACGCCGAATGCATTGGCATTCGCAGCTTCGTCTGCCGGGCCCACTTTCACTTCTATGCCGACCGGCGTGGCGCGCGTTTTCACCACTTCTATGGTTTGCGGCAACACGTCGTCGGCCACGTAGAACACGTTGGACGTGGGCTTGCCGACGCGCTGCAGCAGCGTCATGGCTTCAGCCGCGGCGGTTGCCTCGTCGAGCAGCGAGGCGTTCGAAATGGCGAGGCCCGTCAGATCGACCACCATCTGCTGGAAGTTCAGCAGCGCTTCCAGCCGGCCTTGCGAGATTTCCGGCTGATACGGCGTGTAGGCCGTGTACCACGCCGGATTCTCCAGCACGTTACGCAGAATCACGGTCGGCGTGTGCGCGTTGTAATAGCCTTGCCCAATGTAGGAGCGGAACACCTGATTCCTGTCCGCGAGTTCGCGCAATGCTGCGAGCGCTTCCGCTTCGCTCTTGGGCTGCGCGAAGGGACCGAGCGGCAGCGGCTCGGTGCGGCGGATCGTCTGCGGAATCACGGCGTCGATCAACGCCGCGCGCGATGCGAAGCCGAGTGCTTCGAGCATGGCCTGCTGGTCGGCCGAATCCGGGCCGATGTGCCGTTCGGCGAAGGCGTCATGCACTTCGAGCGCGGCAAGCGAGAGAGGAGTGCGGTTCATCAGACGATCCGGGTGTTCGAGCTTCATGGTGTTCCTGGCGGTGCGGCTGTCCTCACGCGAAGGGCGCGCCGCACCTGACGGTTAGACGAGATATGACTCAGCGACAGATCGCTCAGGCGCCGATGGACTTCGTGTACGCGTCGGCGTCGATCAGGCGATCTTGCGTGGCGCCGGCAGCCGGCTTGATCTTGAAGAGCCAGCTCTCGTACGGGGTGCTGTTGACCGAATCCGGCGAGTCGGCGACGGCGCTGTTCGCCTCGATGACTTCGCCCGAGACCGGCGCGTAAATGTCCGAAGCGGCTTTGACCGACTCGATCACCGCGACCGTGTCGCCGGCCGTCACGGTTTTGCCCAGTTGCTGGACTTCGAAGAAGACGATGTCGCCGAGCGCTTCCTGCGCGTGGTCGGTAATGCCGACCGTCAGCGTGCCGTCCGCTTCGGTGCGGACCCACTCGTGCGATTCGGTGTATTTCAGATCGGCCGGGATGCTCATCGGATGCTCCTATGCGGTGTGATTCGGTAATGGCTAATAAAGGGACGTGCGCGGTATTGCCTGCCGCGGCTCAAGCCGCCGCGAGCACTTTACCGTTGCGCACGAACGGCAGTTTTACCACGCTTGCAGGAACGGACTTGTCGCGAATCTGCACGTGGACCGTATCGCCCGGCTGTACGCCTTTCGGCACGCGCGCGAAGGCGATGGATTCCTGCATCGTGGGGGAAAATGTGCCGCTGGTGATTTCGCCTTCGCCGTGCGGCGTGACGACCTTTTGATGCGCGCGCAGCACGCCCGCGGCCTTGCCGTTTTCCTTGCGCAAGATCAGGCCGACGAAGGCGGCCTTTGAGCCGTCGACTTCCAGCCTGCTCTTGCCGACGAATTCGCGCGGTGAAGAAAGGTCGACGGTCCACGCGAGACCGGCGTCGAGCGGCGAGATGTTGTCGTCCATGTCCTGGCCGTACAGGTTCATGCCGGCCTCGAGGCGCAGCGTGTCGCGCGCACCCAGACCGGCCGGGCGCACGCCTTGCGCTTGCAGCGCATTCCACAGCGCGACCACGTGATCTGCCGGCACGATGATCTCGAAGCCGTCTTCGCCGGTGTAGCCAGTGCGGGCGACGGTCAGTTCGCCGAACGGGGTGCCTTCGACGCGCGCCGCGTTGAACGGCTTGAGCGCCTCGGTGGCGGCGCGCGTGGCGGGCACCGTTTGCCAGAACTTCTCACGCGCGTTCGGCCCCTGCACGGCGACAATCGCGAGATCGCGGCGCGGCGTGATGGTCAGGCCGAAGCCGCCTTCGTTCAGCTGATTGAACCACGCGATGTCTTTGTCGGCGGTGCCCGCGTTGACCACCACGCGGAAATGCTGTTCGCCGAAGTAATAGACGATCAGATCGTCGATCACGCCGCCTTCCGGGTTCAGCAGGCACGAGTACAGCGCGCGGCCCGGCGTTTGCAGCTTGGCGACGTTGTTGGCCAGCGCGTATTCGAAGAAGGCGCGCACGCGCTCGCCGGTGAAGTCGACGACGCACATGTGCGAGACGTCAAACATGCCCGCGTCGGTGCGCACCGCGCGGTGTTCGTCGATCTGCGAGCCGTAGTTGACGGGCATGTCCCAGCCGCCGAAATCGACCATGCGGGCATTGAGCGCACGATGGGTGGCGTTGAGCGGGGTGTGTTTGAGTTCGGTCATGGGGCCTCGGGCGTCTCGCGAAACAAAAAAGGCCATGCGGCGCCGCGCCTCGCGCCTTGTGGCTGCGAGCGTGGTGCTGCATGGCCCCTCTGTCCTCGATACCTGAGAGATTGCGCTGCCGTGGCGATGATTCGCCGCGGTTGAACGCGCGCCCCTTCGGTGGGCAGCTTGCCGGGTCTGCGCGCCGTATGCGGCGCATGCGGTGCAGACGGCTACTGCCGCTCTCCAGAGTGCGAAAAACGGCGCCTTGGTGTTGCCAGGTGCTGCGTGGCTGATACTTTGGCGGAGTTCTTCGACGCGTTCGGTCCTTTTGCCTGAGAGTTTGCGGGTGTGCCCCTTCGGCGGCGCGGCCTGCGAATTCAGCGGCCAGCGCGCTCTCCCGACGCGTGCGGCGAATTTACGCGAGGCCCGGGGGCTTGTCAAATAAAGGTCTGATCCGGCGACGTCCAGCCCTGCGTCGTCATTCCCCGATGGCGCGCGCCGCGCCGTCCAATTCCTCGTTGAGCACGCGCTGTTCGTCGGCGGACAGGCCGCCGCCGTGGTTTGCGGCCATGTCGTGAGCTTCGCGACGGATTACCTCCAGCCGATGATGCAGATCGCTGCCCTGCGGGGGCGGGTAATAGCCTAGGCTCACGCGCCTGTCGATACGGCGGCTCAGATTGTCGATGCGGCCGTCGACCTGGCGCAGGCGCTTGTCGGCAATCTGCTGCGGGTTCGGACGCGGCGCCGGCTCGGGCTGAGGCGCGAGCGCGCAGGCGGCAAGGGAACTGAGCAACGCGCAGGCGGCGAGCGCGCGGATGGTACGTGGCATGGACTCTCCGTGAAGTCGTTGTCTTTGTGCGGTGCTACACGCGTACCAACGGATCACGGCTGAATCGCGCTGACCCCGGAAGCTCGCGACTTTGTAACGTTATATTGCTTTCGGGCTTGTCAGCTTGCGCCTGGCGGGGCCGGCGCGAGATTATGCGACAGGCGCCCGCCATGCGCCCTAGCGGATACGCTGGAACGGCAGGCGCAAGCCTTCGTCGGAACTGCGGGCCGCGAGTTCGATGATCGTCATCACGTCGACGGCGTCCTGCGGCGTCACCGGGAACTTCGCGCCATGTTGAATCGTGTCGGCAAGGGCGATGTAGAAGTTCACATACTCGCCGTTGCGGGTGGGCAGTTCGCGTTCCACTTCGCGGCCGCCGTCGAGTACGCGCAGCGTGCCTGCGGCATTGCCCGCGGCGAAACCTTCGTCGCCCGGACGCAGGCCCGCTTTCAACTGGTCTTCCTGTGTGTCGAGTCCGTACTTGACGTAGCTGCCGCGCGTGCCGTGAATGACGAAGCGCGGCGCGACGATTGCGGTCAGCGCGCTCGCGTGCAGCACCACTTCGAATTCGCCGTAGCCAAGCTGGATGTGCGCGTAGTCGGGTGCGCTCGCCTGATCGCGATGCGTGCGCACCGTTGCGGCCACCGTCTGCGGCGCGCCGAACAGCGCGAGCGCCTGGTCGATCAGATGCGGCCCGAGATCGAACAGCAGACCGCCGCCGCGCGACGCTTCCTCGCGCCAACGCTGGCGCACTTCGGGCCGGAAGCGGTCGAAATGCGATTCATAGTGCGTGACCCGCCCCAACTCGCCGCTTGCGAGCAGATCGCGCACGGTCAGGAAGTCGCCGTCCCAGCGACGGTTGTGAAACGGCACGAATAGCTTGCCGCGCGCGAGTGCGATGTTGGCAAGCGTGTGCGCGTCGGCGGCGCTCAATGTCACCGGCTTGTCGACCACCACGTGCTTGCCTGCTTCCAGCGTGCGGCGCGCGAGGTCGAAGTGGGTGTCGTTGGGCGTGGCGATCACCACGCAGTCGATCTCGTCGAGCGCGAGCAGCGCGTCGAGGTCGGCAACGACCTTCGCGTGCGGATAGTCGGCGAGCGCGGCTTCCGGGCGGCCCGTGGCGATGGCCGCGACTCTCGCGCGGCCGCAGTGCTCGATTACCGGCGCATGAAAGGTCGCGCCTGCGAACCCGTAACCCATCAATCCAATTTTCAGCGATGCGGACATGCGTGTCTTCCTGCAAAAACGGCGCGCCGCTTTGCCACCGCGGCGGCGGCGCGCAACGCCGTCATTGTGGCATGGCGCGAATAGCGATTGCGCGAGAGGGGCGCTCGGGCGCTTTTGCAGCACCAGCCGGCCGGTGACGAAGTGGTCAGGAAGCGGTCCGGAAGCGGTCCCGAAGCGGCCCGCCCGACTCGACGGCGCGAATTCATGCGCGGTTTTCATCCGTGATAGCATCGCTCCTCTCGCGCAAAACGGCGCGTGCCGCAGCGTCTTCGCAGCCGCATTTCAACCGCAACACCCATCCACACAAGATGTCCGCAGGCCTGAATCCCGCTCAAAGTGAAGCGGTCCGTTATCTCGACGGGCCGTGTCTCGTGCTCGCCGGCGCAGGCAGCGGCAAGACGCGCGTCATTACGCAGAAAATCGCGCACCTGATCGAGGCGAAAGGCTTCGAGCCGCGCCACATCGCGGCTGTTACGTTCACCAACAAGGCCGCAGCCGAAATGCGCGAGCGCGTGGGCAAGCTGCTGGAAGGCAAGACGCTCACCACGCCCGGCAAGGAAGGCCGCAAGGTGCCCGTCAATCAGTTGACGGTCTGCACGTTCCACTCGCTTGGGGTGCAGATTCTGCGGCAGGAAGCGGAGCACGTCGGCCTGAAGCCGCAGTTCTCGATCATGGATTCCGACGACTGCTTCGGCATGATCCAGGAGCAGGTAGGCTCGACCGACAAGGGCTTCATCCGCAAGATCCAGTCGATCATTTCGCTGTGGAAAAACGGGCTCATCATGCCCGAAGAGGCCATTGCGATTGCCGCGAACGAGGACGAGCACCAGGCGGCCATCGTCTATCGCAACTATGTGGCGACGCTGCATGCATACCAGGCGGTGGATTTCGACGATCTGATCCGCCTGCCCGCCGAGCTCTTCGCAAAGAACGAGCAGGTGCGCGATCGCTGGCAGAACAAGCTGCGCTACCTACTGATCGACGAGTATCAGGACACGAACGCGTGCCAGTACGAGTTGCTCAAGCTGCTGGCCGGTCCGCGCGCGGCGTTCACGGCGGTGGGCGACGACGACCAGGCCATCTACGGCTGGCGCGGCGCGACGCTCGAAAATCTCGCGCAGCTCGGCAAGGACTTTCCCAAGCTGCACGTGATCAAGCTCGAGCAGAACTATCGTTCGACGGTGCGCATTCTCACGGCCGCGAACAACGTGATTGCCAACAATCCGAAGCTGTTCGAAAAGAAGCTGTGGTCCGAGCACGGCATGGGCGATTCGATCACCGTGACCGGCTGCAACGACGAAGAGCACGAAGCCGAGTCCGTGGTGTTCCGGCTGTCCGCGCATAAGTTCGAGCGGCGCGCGAACTTCCGCGATTACGCGATTCTTTATCGCGGCAATTTCCAGGCGCGCATTTTCGAACAGGTGTTGCGCCGGGAGCGGATTCCGTACGTGCTGTCGGGCGGGCAGTCGTTCTTCGACAAGGCCGAGATCAAGGACATCTGCGCGTATCTGCGTCTGATTGCGAATGCCAACGACGACCCCGCGTTCATTCGCGCAATCACCACGCCGCGCCGCGGCGTCGGCAATACGACGCTGGAGGCGCTCGGGTCGTTCGCGGGGCAGGCGAAGGTGTCGCTGTTCGAGGCCGTGTATATGGGCGGCATCGAGGCGCGCCTGTCGCCACGGCAGATCGAACCGATGCGCGTGTTCTGCGACTTCATGCAGCGCCTGACCGAGCGCGCCGAAAAAGATGCGGCTGGCACGCTGCTCGACGAACTGATGGACGCGATCCACTACGAGGCGTACCTGTACGACGCATTCGACGAACGTCAGGCGCAGGCGAAGTGGCAGAACGTGCTGGAGTTCATCGAATGGCTCAAGCGCAAGGGTACCAAGGCAGAGCCGGAAGACGCGACGGGTGGCGCCAACGGCGAGGCCACTGGTTACGACACGGCAGACGGTCTTGCCGATACGGGCAAGAATCTGCTCGGTCTGATTCAGACGGTTGCGCTGATGTCCATGCTGGAGGGCCGCGAAGAAGATCCCGACGCCGTGAGGCTTTCGACCGTGCACGCGTCGAAGGGTCTCGAGTATCCGCATGTGTTTCTGGTGGGCGTCGAGGAAGGCATCATGCCGCATCGCGGCGGCGCGGACGACGAGCCCATCGACGACGCGCGCATCGAGGAAGAGCGCCGCCTCATGTATGTGGCGATTACGCGTGCGCAGCGCAGCCTGCATCTGAACTGGTGCAAGAAGAGAAAGCGCGCGCGGGAAACCGTGGTGTGCGAGCCGTCGCGGTTCATCCCTGAAATGCTGCTGGACGATGCGCCGCCGCCCACGGCGGAAGAAGCGCCGATGTCGCCGAAAGACCGGCTCGCGAGTTTGAAGGCGCTGTTGCAGAAGCCGTGAGCGGTGTGGGCGGGGCGTGCGAGTGTGCAAAACCCCGCTGGCTTCAGGTGCTTCGACTGTTGTCGCGGACGCGCGCGCTACAGTGGCGCGGCTAGTGGGTTGCGTGATTCACGCGCCTTCGAGCAGCCAACCGGAGACCGCCCGCATGACCTTGCCGCCGCTCGCGCCGCCGTACTTGCCGTACGCACGCGCCCTCGAAGCCTACATCGACGCGAAGGACAATACGCGCCCGCAGCGCATGGCCGATGCGTTCAGAGCAGATGCCGAACTCACCGTTTCGCTTGCGACCTCGGCGATTGCATTCCCTGCGCGCACGGTCGGAATCGACGCGATTACCAGAACGCTCGTCACTGATTTCGGCGCCACATATACGCAATGCCGAACATATTACGTGTGTGACTCGCTGACGCTCAGCGACGGCGCTATCGATCCGCTGCCGTGGCTCGTTGTGATGCGAGAACCGGCGGCGAGTGCATTACGCGTGGGGCACGGCGTGTATCGATGGAACTTCGACCACACGGTTGCCGTCAGCCACTTTCATATCCACATTGCGCGTATGGACGTCGTACCTGATGCCGATGGCGCGTTGATCCACGCATTGCAGGGAAATCTGAGCTACCCGTGGCTCACGCCCGCCGAACTCGAGACGCGTTTCCTGGAGCATATGCGCCGCGAGCCGCGCCTCGCATTTGCGAAGACGTTCAGCCGGCCCGTGGAGGCGCCTCTCCGGGAGCATGGCATTCCAGGCAACCTCACAGCAACTTAAACCCGCCACGCATGAAAAAATCCCTGCCCGCATGGCTGCGGGGCAGGGATTCGTGTGGGCGGCAGCGCCGCCACTATTTTTGCGCGCGCTGAACGCGCGCGTTACTTCACCGCGCTGACCATGTAATCCACGGCAGCCTTCACGTCCGCGTCCGACGCGTTGGAGCCGCCTTTGGGCGGCATCGCGCCCTTACCGTGCAGCGCATAGTTGTAGACCGTGTCCATCGGCTCTTTCAGGCGTGGCGCCCACGCTTCCTTGTCGCCGAACTTCGGTGCGTTGAGCACGCCGGCCGCGTGACATGCCTGGCAGACCTGCTGATACAAAGCCTTGCCCGCTTGCGATGCGTCGGCGCTTTGCGTCGCGCCCAACGCCGGAGCTGCAGCGGCTTGCGGAACGCTGGCCATGGCGGCCATTGCCGCGGCCGCTTGGGCCGCACCTGCGTCGGAAGCGCCGCTGGAGCCGGCCGTTGCAGCGGATGCGCCAGCCGTCGCGGATGCAGCCGCGGCGCCCGATGCCGGCTGTGCCGGTTCAGGGAAGCTTGCCCCCGAATTGTTCGCCATGTACGCAACCGCGCGGGCGATTTCAAAGTCGCTGTAATCGTCCGGGCTCGTGCCGCCGCGCGGGGGCATGGCGCCTTTGCCTGCGAGCGCCGCGTGCAACAGCGTGTCGAAGCCTTGCGAAATGCGCGGCGCCCAGTCGGCGGTGTTGGTGAACTTCGGCGCGCCCGCGGCGCCCGACGCGTGACAGGCCGAGCAGACCGCCTTATAGACTTCCTCGCCGGTCTTGTAGACGCGCGGCGCGTTCGCGTCGCGAATCTCGACCTGGGCGATCGGCTTGATGCGGGCGGTGACTTCGGCTTCGGAGAGACTGTCGGTGCCGGCGCCGGTGCGTGTCGAATTGTCGACGTAGTAGGCCAGCAGCACGATGATGATGATCGGCACAGCAAACCCGGCGATGACCGCGGCGATGAGCTGTCCTGGGGTTTTGATCGGGGCTCCGTGTGGTGCTTCGCTCATGCTTGTCTCGTCTCCGTGGGTATGTGAGCGGTACAGCGCGACGGCAACTTCTTGTTCTTGATCAGCCACGGACGATTATAGACGCAAGCTTTCGACGGCGGCGAGGGGCGCGGCGAGCTGTTCAGCAGGCGTTTACCCGCATCGTGCGAAGTGACGTGGGTGGGTCGGGAAAGCGTATTCAAGAGCGGGCAAGAGCCGGAACAAGGCCCCGGAGGCCGTCCGGTGGACGGTATGGCCGAAACCGGGTATGCTTTCGGTCTCGCTTTGGCGCCGCACCCGCTCGGGTCGCCGCGCTGTCAAGTCGAAGCGCCCGTAGCTCAATGGATAGAGTACTGCCCTCCGAAGGCAGGGGTTGCTGGTTCGATCCCAGCCGGGCGCGCCAATGCAGACACCGGTTTCGGCGATGTTCCGGATCCAGCGGTCCAGCGTCCGCTTGCGCCGAGGGCAGCCGCAGGGCAAAGTCCGCAAAATGTCGCTTTTTTAGAAAGCCCCTTGCGCTTAGCAGGGGCTTTTTGCGTTTCGCAGCGTCCTCTATGACGGGCGTCGCCGGGCTTGACATCGATAGCAAAAATTCATTAGCCGAATTGCTACGAAAACGGTACCCTCCAGCAACTTTTGCGTTTGTCAAGAAGAATTCCAACATCCGGGGAAGGCATGACC
Organism: Burkholderia sp. WSM2232; assembly: GCF_000472545.1. Taxonomy (GTDB): domain Bacteria; phylum Pseudomonadota; class Gammaproteobacteria; order Burkholderiales; family Burkholderiaceae; genus Paraburkholderia. The sequence goes on from NZ_AWZV01000006.1 coordinate 191,283, forward strand.
TGCGAAGTAGCGGTTCTCAACAAGTACGCCATAGTGCTTGCTGCAGACAGTGCTGTGACGACCACGAACGGCGATGGGGAGCGTCGCTATTCGAAGGGCGGAAACAAGATTTTCCAGTTGTCGCACCACGAGCCAGTTGGGGTCATGATTTTCGGCTCGGCAGCGATTTGCGGTATGCCTTGGGAAATTGTCATCAAGGCTTACCGGGAAGAGCATCTTCAACAGAACAAATTTGATTCTGTCGAAGAGTACGCGGATAACTTCTTCTCGTTCATTCAGTCTGCTGTGAGTCCTATCTCGGCGGAACTGCGGGATGCTGCTCATGTGAACGGGTTGCAACAAACGGCGTTGAACCTGCTGCGGGAGATCGAGAAGCGTAATGCCGCTGTAATGGACAAAGCTGCACCATTGCCCGACCGTGCGGCCGCAGCAATAGCGGTGCTGAACGACTTGGAAGCGTCGATAGATAGCGGCCCGTTCGAGAGCCCGGAACTTGAGGCGGCTGCGAAAAAATCCGCTGCCAACCCTCCAGACGCATTCAAAGATGCCGTTACAGAGGCATTGGAGAACCCGGCATTGAAGGGCGTGTTTGACGGTGACACTTTGATTCGCGTGGCCTGCAAGTTTTTCTTCAGGAAATACGATTCAGTGTTGCCCACTACGGGCGTGGTGTTTGCTGGCTACGGCAAGTTGCAATATTTTCCGTGCGTTATCGAATATGCGGTCCCAGGCTTCGTCGGGGACCATTTCGTATGTTCGAAAGAACAGCGGACGGATGTATCGCTGGAAACGCCCTCCGAGATCCTGCCATTCGCAACCACATCTCAGGTTGATGCGTTCATGCGCGGAGTGGGGCTCGATGTATTTGTGGAGGTTAACGATTCGTTCGCGGAATTCGCAGGTGGCTTGGCTCGGTCCGTGCTTGCAGATGCGGGCGCTGCGCTGCCTGCTGACTTGGCTGCACGCATCGAGGCAGCGCGCAACGAATTTAGGGCGAAATGGTATGGAAATGTCCTACAGAGCCACTATCATTCGTTGAAAAGGGTGATCGGGTCCCTATCTTTGGAAGAGATGGCCCACCTAGCGGAAACCTTGGTGACGTTGGAGTCTCTAAAGGAAAGGGTGACCACCCCGAAGCAGAGCGTGGGCGGACCCATCGACGTCGCGGTGATAACGAAGTCTGAAGGGCTTGTGTGGATCAAGCGAAAACATTTCTTTGATTCCGAGAAGAATTTGAGATTTATTCTCCGTCAACGTGCGCTTTATCAATGAGGAGTTTGTAATGAATACCGCCGACAGGAAGAATTTTGACGCGCTGACTAGCCAATTGCTGAGCTCGCATGCTGGTTTTTCGTATGCTGTTAGCCGGATTGCCCAGCCGTCGGAATCCGCTGTGCGAACGGCCCAGAGCGCTACTGTCGCCATGCGCGAGATAGACAGCCGCCAAAAGCAGGCGAATGTCATTGAGGCATTCTGCGCCGGCTGATCCTTTTGTCCTCGCAAAAAAGACCCCGCCACTCGGCGGGGNTTTTTTTGTCTCGGCCAAGCGGCCACGCACGACGCCTTTAACATCCAACGTCACGCCTTTAACAACAAGAAAGAGGAAGGTTCGTTTCCGGCAAGGCTTTGCGTCTTGTTGGCCATTGTTAATCCGTTAACAAGAACTCCAAAAGCGAAAAATTCTGCGCGTGCGGGAACGGTCGGTCTAGCTGCCGGCGGCGGCTAGACTTTTGGCGGCCCCTCCCACATGCGCGCGCCCGCGTGATTCGCTTATCATTGCTCGTCCATTACAACGGAGATGCCAAGATGCAGGTAGATGTCGAACTTCATGACGGCCAGGAATATAGGTATGTCGGCGCGAGTGAGTTAAAGGATGAGGACGCGAAATGGGTGATTATTGGCGATGCCGGGATTACGATGGCTGAATTCGAGAAAGACAACGTCAAGTCGATCACGACACAATAGCAAGCAGAAGCCCGCTTGCTTTCGCAAGCGGGCTGCTGTGATTGGAAGGATGTTAGTTGGCGACCCCTTCGATCACCGTGATGGCCTGCGGGTAGTACGCGACCACGTCGACGCGGGCGTGACACAGGAAGCCGATCTCACCAGTCTTTGCATACGCCTCGCGCAGCACGCCGATGTTCAGGCGCTCGCGCATCACGTATTGCACCGTGCTGAAGTTGCCAACAAAGACCAGGCTCTTGTTGGTGCCTGTGCCAAGGTTGGTGGACAACTGGCGGACACTCGACAGCAAAGGCGGTGCGTTGAGCGGTTGCCCCGTCGTGTCCACCATGCCAGCCAGGCCCGTCAGCGTGCGCGGAGCCATGATTGCCGCCGTAGGCGCCGGCGCCTTGTGCTCGAGCTGGGTTCGATATGCATCTAGCATGTCGACATACCCGAACGTCGCCCCGATCTGCTCGATCTTCGTCACAGCTTCCATGCCGTAGAGACCGGGCGTTCATCTGTTCGAGGCCAATCCCCTCGCTCCCACGTTCCCCCGCCAAGCCATGTCCGGTTAAAAACCGGCCGCGCTGCATTCCCTCATCTGCAACACCATCAGGCCCCGCATCACCTGCGAGCCCCCCACGCCCTCCCCCCGCCCATGCTAGACTTCGCCCATGTCCTACTGGCGCAAACTCTTCCTCGTCCTGCTGCTTGCACTGAGCCTTCCGGTTCAGTCGTTCGCTGCCGTCTCGATGATGTGTGCGCCGTTCGAAGCAGAGGGTGACGAACCCGCCACTCACCACGTCGACCTCGCTGGCTCGGTCAACGAAGATCCCCTCGTCGCGGATGTCGACGATCACGCCGCACACCACCACAGCCTCGGCCATCGCCACGATCTCGGCCAGGACAGCGGCCACCATCCGCACGCGTGCCTCACATGCGCATCGTGCTGTGTCGGTGCAGCGCTGCCGGTGGCACCGGCCGTTTCCGCGTCAACTGACCTGATCCGGTTTTCCGCCCCTCTACCTCCTGATGCCGGTGTCGTGTTGTTCCTGACCGGCGGCATTGAACGGCCGCCCCGGCCCATTCTCGTCTAAAGCGCGCACGCGCAGCGTTTCGCTGCGGCCTGCAAGTTTTTCCGGCGTCCGTCACGGTCGCCGGATGATTCATGACGAGAAAAATTCATGCGAACAATTTCTGCGGCGCTTCTGGGCGCGGGCGCAGCGTTGTCGTTGCTCGTGCACGCGAGCACTACGATTCCCGACCCAACTGATGCAGCGGCATCGGTTCCCGCCGTCACCGTGCAATCGGCGTTCGACGGCTACAAGTCCTGGCAGGACGGCGAAGCACCGAGCTGGCAACAGCTGAACCGCGCAGTCGCGCCCCCTCGCGGTGTGACCGGGACAACGCACGGTCAACAGCCGGGCGGGGACGCCGCCGGCAAGCCCGACCACCAACACGAGGGCGACTCCAGATGATGCGCGCGCTCGCCCCAACCCGCATGGCGTGCGCCGCCATAGCGGCAATACTGCTCGCCGGCTGCACCACCTTCTCGAAGGACGGTGGGTTCGACAGCGTATCCACGACGGCGTCCGCGCGGCTTGGCAAAGAGGCGGTCTACGTGAAAACCGACGCGGACCGTGAAGCTGTCTCAAGCCGTACCCAGGAACTGTTGTCGAAGCCCCTCGGCATGGACGACGCAGTCCAGATCGCACTGCTGAACAACCGGGGACTCCAGGCGTCGTACAGCGAACTCGGCATATCCGAGGCCGACCTCGTTCAGGCTGGCCGCCTGCCCAATCCGGGCTTTACGTTCAGCAGGACGCACTGGAGCGATGGCTTCGGCATCAGCCGGACTTTTTCGATGGGCGTGCTGGGCGTGCTCACGCTGCCCCTCGCGACGCGCATGGAAAGCCGGCGCTTCGAACAGACCAGGCTCGAGACGTCCAATGCGATGCTCGCCGTGGCCGCCGACACCCGTAAAGCCTACGTGAACGCCGTGGCCGCGGAGCAGGCGGCTCGTTACGCCGAGCAGGTGAAGGATTCCGCCGAGGCCGGGGCCGAACTCGCGTTGCGCATGCGTCAGGCGGGCAGTTTCAGCAAGCTCGACCATGCACGCGAGCAGGCGTTTTACGCGGAGTCGGCTGCGCAGTTGGCGAGAGCGCGGCAGCAGTCCGTCGCGGCCCGCGAGAAGCTGACCCGCATGATGGGCCTGTGGGGCTCTGGCACGCAGTACACGCTGCCGGAGCGTCTGCCTGACCTGCCGAAGGACCGGCCGCAGCTAAATGACCTCGAAAGCTTTGCGATGCAAAACCGCCTCGACATTCAGGCCGCGAGGCTGCAGACGGAAAGCGTTGCCGCCTCGCTCGGACTCAGCAAGGCGACGCGCTTCATCAATGCGCTCGAGGTCGGCTATCTCAACAACTTCGAGACCGACAAGGGTCACGAGCGCGGGTACGAAATCAGCGTGGAGATTCCACTCTTCGACTGGGGCAGCGCAAAGGTTGCGCGCGCACAGGCCATCTACATGCAGTCGGCAAACCGGCTGGCACAGACGGCGATCGACGCGCGGTCCGAGGTGCGCGAGTCGTACTCCGCGTACGTGACGAGCTACGACGTAGCGAAGCATTACCGCGACGAAGTCGTGCCGGTACGCAAGATCATCTCGGACGAAATGCTGCTGCGCTACAACGGCATGCTCGCCAGCGTGTTCGAACTGCTTGCGGATTCGCGCGACCAGGTCGCTGCCGTCAACGGCTACATCGACGCGCTCAAAGACTACTGGCTCGCGGAGACGGACCTGCAGCAGTCGCTCGGGGGCCGGCTGCCGCCGCTCGCCATGACACCGGCAAAGGACGCAGCGCACAGCGATACAACGCCGTCGCCGGCCACGCCCGCGTTGACTCCCAAACCTGCAGCATCGGCCCCGGTGGAAAACCCGCCTATGTCTGTCCCCGTGGCCCAACCGGCGGCGTCGCCGTCGCCGTCGTCAGATTCGGAAGGTAAATGACCATGGTTTCACGTCGAAATTTTCTCGGCGGATCGGGCGCCGCGCTCCTCGGCGCAGCGCTCGTCAGCAAGGCCGGCGCAGCGTCGCTGCCCGAAGCGCCCGTCATGCAAAAGACCGCCACCCAGCCGCCGCTTGTCCCGCCTAACGGCCGCCCCTACACGCCGGTGGCGACGCTCAACGGCTGGACGCTGCCGTGGCGCATGAAGAACGGCTGGAAGGAATTTCATCTGATAGCGGAGCCGGTGGTGCGGGAACTCGCGCCCGGCATGAAGGCGAATCTGTGGGGCTACAACGGCCAGACGCCAGGGCCCACCATCGAAGCGGTGGAAGGCGACAAGGTCCGCATCTTCGTCACCAACAGGCTGCCTGAACACACCACGGTTCACTGGCACGGCATGCTGGTGCCCTCCGGCATGGACGGTGTGGGCGGCCTCACGCAACCGCACATTCCGCCGGGCAAGACGTTCGTTTATGAGTTCCAGCTCGAGAAGCACGGCACCTTCATGTATCACCCGCACGCCGACGAGATGGTGCAGATGGCGATGGGCATGATGGGCACGTTCATCGTGCACCCGAAGGACCGCGGCGTGATGCCCGTGGATCGTGACTTCGTATTCCTGATGTCGGCCTACGACATCGATCCGGGCAGCTTCACGCCGCGCGTCAACGAAATGACCGACTTCAACATGTGGACGTGGAATGCGCGCGTGTTTCCGGGCATCGACCCGCTGCCGGTGCGCGCGGGCGACCGTGTCCGCATCCGCTTCGGCAATCTGACCATGACCAATCACCCGATCCATCTGCACGGCTACAGCTTCGAGGTGGCAGGCACCGACGGCGGATGGATACCGCCTGCCGCGCGCTGGCCGGAAGTAACCGCCGACGTCGCAGTGGGTCAGATGCGCGCCATCGAGTTCACCGCAAACCGGCCGGGCGACTGGGCATTTCACTGTCACAAGTCGCATCACACGATGAACGCGATGGGGCACCAGGTCCCGAACCTGATCGGCGTGCCGCAGAAGGACCTCGCCAGGCGCATCAACAAGCTCGTGCCGGACTACATGGCAATGGGCAGCACAGGCGGCTCGATGGGCGAAATGGAAATGCCGCTACCGGACAACACGCTGCCGATGATGACGGGCACCGGCCCCTTTGGCGCGCTCGAAATGGGCGGCATGTTCACCGTCGTCAAGGTGCGTGAGGGCCTCGGCCGCAACGATTACCGCGATCCAGGCTGGTTCAGGCATCCAAAAGGCACCGTTGCATACGAGTACACCGGCGAACTGCCGGATGGCTGATGTCGCGCAAGGCCGGACTCGACGCCGGCTCGAATCTGTTACGTCAACAATCGGAGAGAGTGTGATGAAAAACGCAATTGTTTCGCTCGTAGTGGGTGGTGCCGTGGTCTTCTCAGCAGCCGCCTATGCGGCTAACGACACGCCCGGCACGAATACCGCAGCCGACGCGCAGTCGGGCGCGGCCACGGCGAACGCCATGTCGCATGGCGAGGTGAAGAAGGTGGACACGGCCGCTGGCAAGCTGACCATCAAGCATGGACCGCTCGTCAATCTCGACATGGAAGCCATGACGATGGTGTTCAAGGTCAAGGACCCGGCGATGCTCACGCAGGTAAAAGCCGGCGACAAGATTGACTTCATCGCCGAAGAGGTCGGCGGCGCGCTCACCGTGGTGAAGCTGCAGAAGCAATGAAAGCGCAATGAAGTCGCAATCAGGATGCAACAAGGATGCACTCGCGCGCCGGCCGCTGAACACACCGCGCGCGCCGCATCAATCTACGGAAACAGCAGTCATGAACATCAATACGCACAAGCTCCTGGTTCGTGCAGTGGCAAGCGCCGCTTTCGTGTTTTTACCGGCGCTCGCGCTGGCGCACGGCAAGCTCGAGAGCGCAACGCCCGCTCCCGGCAGCACAGTCGAGACGTCGCCGCCGTCTCTGCGCCTCACGTTTAACGAGAACCTGGAGTCTTCGTTCAGCACCATCAAGCTGGTCGATTCATCCGGCACGCCAGCCACGAGAGAAAAGGCTACCGTCGACGCGTCGAACCCACGCGTGCTGAGCCTCGCCGTACCGAAGCTGGCCTCGGGCTCCTACACGGTGCAATGGGCCGTCATGACGCCGGACGCTCACAAGACCAAGGGCACTTACACATTTGCGGTGAAATGAATGAGCGACGGTTTCCTCGGCGTTTTGCGGCTGACATTCGTCGCGCTGCAGAACATCAGTTTTACGGCTGTGGTGGGCGCCTTGCTGTGTGACGCGTGGCTGGCGCGCAGCACCTCGCGATGGCAGCAGAGAGTCAGTTTGCGTCTGCTTCTCACCGTGCGGATCGGCGCGTTGGCTGCGCTTATCTTCAGTGGCATGGCGTTCTGGATTCACTGCGCGCTGATGAGCGAATCGACCCTGGCGGACGCAGGGCCCGCCGTCCTTTCGATGCTGAAGACAACCGGCTTTGGCCGCGCCTCGCTGGCAGGCGCGGGCTTCATGCTGATCGTAATGATGCTGTCGCTCGTGCAGTCTGCCCCGCCCATCCGCTTCAAAGCGGCCATCGGGTTCGCGCTTGCGGGCGTGGCATTGTCGCGCAGCCACACGGGGCATCCCGTGGACGCCGGCCTGCTGAGTCTGCCGGTGTGGGTCGACTGGATGCACCTGCTGGCAATCAGCGTATGGGTGGGACTCGTTCTCGTCACCACCTACGTGGTGCTGCCCCGCATGTTCAACGCGCCCGGCCCCGACCGGGACAACAATGCAGCGTTCGTTCAGTCGCTCTCCGACGCGGCCACCCTTGCGCTAGTCATGCTCTTTGTTACCGGCGCATACAGTGGCTGGCGCGCAGTGGCGACGCCAGGCGGCCTCATCACCTCCGAGTACGGGCAGGTGCTGCTGCTCAAGCTCGCGCTGGTGATGGTGGCCGCTGTGCTCGGAGGACATAACCGCTTCATCGAAATGCCGAAACTGCTTGCGGCGTTGATCGACGCCGAGCCAGAAGCCGCGGCTCGTCCATTGAAACGCTTTGCTGCTGTTTTGCATGTGGAGTCCGTGGTGCTGGCGGGCGTGCTGGTCGCGGCCGCCGTTCTCGTCTCCAGCCCTTTGCCGGGGACGACATGACGCGCAGCCGGGTCCTGCCCGCAACACTTGCCCGAAGGAGCGCCGCTGCCGCGTTGCGTCCGCGCAAGCTTGTCGCCCGCGCGCACTACCGCTAGAATCCCCCGGTCACTGGGGAGTAGCCTTCCTTCACGCATCGCATGAAGGAGAGCGCGTCAACATACTTGGCCTGCGGGTCATGGCGCGTTCGACCGGTCGGTTTGGCGAGACCATTGGCGCACCGCTTCGTTCTGGTCGGACGGGTAGCGGTGCGTCATGGTTCGTCTTACGTCCGACCGCGGAGCCGTTGTGAAACCAATTCGTCCCCTCTCCAGATCTTCTCTGCGCCATCTGCCGCGCCGCGCCTTTTCCGTCGATGCACGGAGCCGCGCATGACCGGTCTCATCTTCGAACTGGCCGTCATGCTGGTCGTCATTCTCGTGGCGGCCGAGCTTTTCACCAATGCGCTGGAACACCTGGGCGAGCGCCTCAAAATATCAGAAGGCGTGACCGGCTCGCTGTTCGCCGCGGTCGGCACGGCGCTGCCGGAGACGCTGGTGCCGCTGATCGCGATTGTCGGCGGCTCGGCCGATCACGCCGTCAATGAGGAAATTGGCGTTGGCGCGATTCTCGGCGCGCCGCTGATGCTGTCCACACTGTCCACTTTTCTGATGACGCTCGCGGTGCTGCGCTCGCGCGGCCTGGCTGGGCGCGTCGTGCCGGAACGCTCGGGCTTCACGCGCGACCTCAACTTCTTCCTGTTCGCGTTCCTGCTGGCTGCGGCGGCCATGTATGTGCCGCACGAGCAGCGCATGGTGCGGGCGCTCTTCAGCGCCGCGCTTGTCGGCGTGTATATCGCGTATGTGGTGGCGACGTTTCGCGCGTCGAACGATCTGGTCGATGCGGGCCACGGCACGGAGGCGCCGGGCACCATGATGCTCGCCCGCCTTGGTGTGCCGACCAACCTCACCACTATCGCCGTCCAGTTGCTGCTCGCGGTGGGCTTGCTGGTGTGGGGCGCGGAGGGCTTTATCCACGGCGTGCGCGGCGTGTCCGCGGCCTTCGGGGTGTCGCCGCTGCTGTTGTCGCTGCTGATCATTCCAATTGCCACCGAGTTGCCCGAGAAGGTCAACAGCATCCTGTGGATCCGCCGCGGCAAGGACACGCTGGCGTTCGGCAACATCACCGGCGCCATGGTGTTTCAGGGCACCTTGCTGCCGGCCATCGGCATTCTGCTGACGCCGTGGACGCCGCGCATCGAGGTGCTGACCGGCATCGCCATCACGCTCATCGCGGCCGCCTGGCTGCGGCTCAACGCGCGTAAGCGCGGCGCGCGGGTGTGGGCGCTGCTGGTCTGCGGCGTGCTGTATGCGGCCTATCTGGCGATCACGCTGACGCGTTAGGGCGCGCCGCTTTCCCGGCCCGCCTTGCTCATGGCGCCGCTTCCCCGGCCCGCCTTGCTTAGGCGCGCCGCTTTCCCGCCCCGCCTTGCAATACCCCGATTTAAAGGCTTTTCCCGTGCTAACTCCCGGAATCGCCCGCGGGGGGCGGGCGGCATAATTTCGACCATGTTCCATTGGCCTCGGTGCCCGGTTGTCTGGACTGTGCGGCTCGCGGCATCCGCCGCCACCAGGGGCACAAGGGCCACACGGCCCACACACGGGCCGCACGGGCCGCGTGAGGCCGGCATTCATGTTCGAGTGATAGATATCGTGACTCTGAGACTTTTCGTGTACGGCTCCGGCGGCTTCGGTAAGGAAGTGATGGACGTTGCCCGCCGCCAGAACGCGGCGACCCGGCGCTGGGACCAGATCTGCTTTGTCGACGATATCCGCACCGAACGCACGTTCTACGGCGCCCAGGTATTGCGTTTTCACGACGCCGATGTCGCCGCGCATCTGGACGAAGCCGAGTTCGTGATTGCCGTCGGCGAACCGGCGGGCCGCGAAAAGCTTGGCAACAAGCTGCGTGAGGCCGGCGCCCGGCTTGGCCAGGTGCTCGACGTCAGCTCGCTGGTGGCCGACACCGCGTCGCTCGCCGAGGGGCTCGTCGTCACGCCGCTGTGCTCCATTTCGAGCGACGCCCGGCTCGGCCGCAACGCCTGCGTGAACACCATGTCGATTGTCGGCCACGACGTGCAGGTGGGCGAAAACACCGTCGTCTCGTCGATGGTCAACATCGGCGGTGCATGCGTGATCGGCGCGAACAGCTACCTCGGCATGGGCGCGCTGATCAAGGAAGGCGTGCGCATCGGCTCCAATTCCATCGTCGGCATGGGCTCGGTCGTGTACTCCGACATTCCCGACGACGTGATCGCCCTGGGCAACCCCGCGCGCGTTGCCCGTCCTAATACCGACCGCAAGGTCTTCAAGTGAGATTGGTAAATAAATGACGAACAGAGATAAATACGATCAGGTGTTCATGGATTGCTTCGCCGTTCCGCGCGACGCGCTCAACGAAGCGTTCGTCTATCAGTGCGTGCCGGCGTGGGATTCGGTCGGCCACATGGGCATGATTGCTGCGCTCGAAGACACCTTCGGCATCATGATGGAGACCGACGACATCATCGAATTCGGCTCGTACACCATCGGCGTGGACAAACTGAAAAAGTACGGCGTAGAGCTATGAAATCCGCGTTCGTTAGCCGGCAGCATCCTGAACGTGCAGCGCTCATTACGGAGAGCGGCGTTACGCTCACGTATGCCGAACTGCATCAGGCCGTTGACCGGCTGGCGGCCGTGTTGCCTGAACGGCAACTGCTTTTTCTCGTCGGCGGCAACGATCTGCCGACGATACTGTGCTATCTCGCGTCGCTCGCGCGCGGCACGGTGCCTCTCCTGCTGAGTAACGGGCTCGATCAGGCGCAACTGGATCGCCTGATCGCCACCTACGATCCGGCGTACGTGTTTGCTGCGAATGGCGGCGAACAAGGTCAAGCGCAAGCACACGGCACGCTGGTCCACGAACAAGGCGCGTACGGTTTGTATCGCCGGGCCGAGGCGCCGCGCGTCGAGCTTCACCCCGATCTCGCGTTGCTCATGACCACCTCCGGCTCGACCGGCTCGCCGAAGCTGGTCCGCTTGAGCGCGGCCAATCTGCGCGCGAATGCGGCGTCGATTGCCGAGTATCTGGGCATTGACGCAAACGAGCGCGCGATCACTTCGTTGCCGTTTAACTACTCGTACGGTCTGTCGGTCATCAACAGCCATCTGCTCGCGGGCGCCTCGCTCGTGCTGTCGGACCGCTCGCTGATGGACGCCGCGTTCTGGCGCCAGCTCAACGAGCATCAGGCCACGAGCTTTGCGGGCGTGCCGTATAGCTACGACATTCTTCTCAAGCTGCGCCTTGCGCGGATCAACATGCCGTCGGTGCGCACGCTCACCCAGGCGGGCGGCCGCATGGACCCCGCGAAGCTGCGCCAGGTCGGCGACATCTGCCGCGAAAAGGGCATCCGCTTCTTTTCGATGTATGGTCAAACGGAAGCGACCGCGCGCATCGCCTATCTGAAGCCGGAAGAAATCGGGCACAAGGCGGGCAGCATTGGTCGCGCAATTCCGGGCGGACGCCTATGGCTCGAGAGCGACGACGGCCGCACGATCACGCAGCCTGGCGAAGTGGGCGAACTCGTCTATGCGGGCGGCAATGTGTCGATGGGCTACGCGCAACAGGCGGCCGACCTCGCGCTGGGCGATTTGAACGGCGGCACGCTGCGCACGGGCGATCTGGCGCGCGTGGACGAAGAGGGTTGCTTCTTCATCGAAGGACGCCGTCATCGTTTTCTGAAGATTCTGGGCTTGCGCATCTCGCTCGACGCGGTCGAGCAGGTCGCCGCGGACAAAGGCTTCTCGTGTGCCGCAAAGGGCACGGACGAGCAACTCGTCATTCATGTCGTGGACAGCCCCGCGCTCGTCGCCGAGGACTTCAGGAACGTCATGGCGAAGTCGCTCGGTTTGCATCCGTCTGTTGTCGCCGTCAGCCGTCTACCGGAACTGCCGCGCCTACCCACAGGAAAGGTGGACTATCAATGTCTGACCCAATTGTCCTGAGCGACGTGCCGCAATGGCCGGTGTTCGCGCTCGCGAAGGCGGACAAGGAGCCCGCGCTGCTCGACGAACTGCAGCGCCTCTCGGGCCTGCATTACGACGGCTGCCCGCAATACCGCGCTATCGTCGACAAGCTCGGCGCGAAGCGTGAAGCCGCGGCGCTCGCCGATCTGCCGTTTCTGCCGGTGCGGCTCTTCAAGCATGAGCAGTTGCTGAGCGTGCCGAGGAGTGAGATCGTGAAGACCATGACCTCGTCGGGCACGAGCGGCCAGAGCGTGTCGCAGATTTTTCTCGACAAACAGACCGCGGCGCTTCAGGTGAAAGTACTCTCGCGCATCGTGGGCGACTTCATCGGACCGAAGCGCCTGCCGATGCTCGTGATCGACTGCCGCGCGACGGTGGCCGACCGCTATCGGTTTTCCGCGCGTACCGCTGGCATTCTCGGTTTTTCGATCTTCGGCCGCGACGTGGAATACGCGTTGAACGACGACATGTCGCTCAATCTCGAAGCCACGCGGCGCTTTCTCGACAAGCACCGGGACCAGCCGGTGCTGCTGTTCGGCTTCACCTTCATTGTGTGGCAGCATCTGGTTCAGGCGCTGGAGGCGAGCGGCGAAACGTTGCCGCTCGAGCGCGGCATTCTGATTCATGGCGGCGGCTGGAAGCAGTTGCAGTCGCAAGCGGTGAGCGCAGACGAATTCAAGCGCCGCCTGCGCAACGTCGCGGGCGTTGGCCGCGTTCACAACTACTACGGCATGGTCGAGCAGACCGGTTCGATTTTCGTCGAATGCGAGCACGGTCATCTGCATGCGTCGTCGTGGTCGGAGGTGATCGTTCGCGATCCGCTCGACTTCAGCGCGCTGCCGCCCGGCAAAGCGGGGCTCATTCAGTTGCTGTCGGTGATTCCGCACAGCTACCCAGGACATTCGCTGCTGAGCGAAGATCAAGGCGAGATTGTCGGCGTCGACGATTGCGCATGCGGCCGCCGCGGCACCTATTTCAAGGTGCATGGCCGGATTCAGAACGCCGAGACCAGAGGTTGCAGTGATACGTATTCCCGCTGACATACTCGCCAGGACCGAGATTCTGGCGGGCAACCGCGACGGCATCTCGAACGCGCCCGCGCCGGTATTCGACGCGGCACGCGTGGAGTTTCTCGCGGACCTGTCGCGCGCATTGCTCGCTCGCGCCGAGACGCGCTCGCTGCCCGACGTGGTCAGCTTTGCATACTGGTGCCGGCGCGCGAATCTCACTCAGTTGGCAGCAAAATTCAACGCTCGCAGCGAAGTGCGCATGGGGCTTGGCCTGTCGTTTCATGTCTGTCCTTCGAACGTGCCGGTCAATTTCGCGTTCTCGCTCGCGTTCGGGCTGTTGTCGGGCAATACCTGTGTGTTGCGCTTGCCTTCGCGTGCGTCGGCCACGGCCGAGGTACTCGTCGAAGCGATCGCCGAACTGATGAACGACGCGCGTCACGCCGCACTCGCCGATAGCATCCTCCTCACCCGCTTCGAGCGCGACGACGTGCTCAACCGCTTCTGGCTTTCGGTTGCCGATGCGCGGCTCGTGTGGGGCGGCGATAAGACGGTCGAGCACATGCGCTCGCTGCCCAACCGGCCGCGTTCGCGCGAAGTTGCCTTCTCGGATCGCTATTCGCTGTGCGTGATGGAACCGCAAGCAATCCTCTCGCTCGACGACGAAGCGTTGCGCGCGCTGTGCCATCAACTGTTCAACGATCTGTATCTGATGGACCAGGCCGCCTGCTCTTCGCCGCAACTGGTCGCATGGATCGGCGAGCAAAAGGACGTCGACGCCGCGAAAGAGCGCCTGTGGCCCGCGTTCGTCAGACACGTGGCACAGCGCTACACGCCGGAGCCGGTGAACGTGATGGACAAGTACGTGCAGGCGTGCCGTCATGCATTCGACAACGACCAGGTGGTCGCCATCCGTCAGCATGCCAATCTGCTGTATCGCGTCGAATTGTCGGCGCTTGCGGAGCATCAGGACGAATGCCGCGGCTACTTCGGCACCATTCACGAGGCCACGCTTGCCTCGCTCGACGAACTCGCGCCTATCGTCAACGAGCGCTACCAGACACTGACCTACTTCGGCGTCGACAAGACGCAGTTGCAGGATTTCGTCGTGTCGCGGCGGCTGCGCGGCATCGACCGCGTGGTGCCGATCGGACGCGCGCTGGATATGAATATCGTATGGGATGGCTACGACGTCGTCGCGACGCTCTCGCGCATCGTGGACATTCAATGACGCACCGGACACCAGAGGAACAGATGGACAAGTTCAGTCTCAACTGCATCGAGTTGCAGGACTATCAGCCGAATCGTTATCCCTTCCTGATGATCGACCACGTCGACGAAGTGATGCCCGGCAAGTACGCGCGCGGATACAAGAACCTCACGCTGAACGAATGGTATTTTCCGGTTCATTTTCCGGGCGGCCCCAACATGCCGGGCGCGCTGCAACTGGAAGCGCTCGCGCAGATGCTGACCGTTGCGATCACCACGCTGCCTGGTTTGAAGGGCAAGGTGACGCATGCGTTGCAACACACCGTGCGCTATCGCAAGGAAGTTCTGCCCGGCAAGAAGTTCGAGATCGACACCGAAGTGCTGTCGTGGAATCGCGGCATCTGCAAGGGACGCGGCGTGGCGAGAGTCGACGGTGAGATTGCGTGCGAAGCGGATATGCTGATCACGATTCCGGAAATTCTCGAGCAGTATCTGCCGAAGAAGAAGTCGCCGGTATGAAAGAAGTGGCGGACATTGTGATTATCGGCTCGGGAGCGAGCGGCGCAGCCGCGGCCTGGAGCCTGAGCCGCGATCGCTCGTTGCGCATTGTGTGCCTCGAGCAGGGCTCGGTCACGAAGCCGTCCGAGTACCCGTCGGCATCGGTGGACTGGGAATTGAGCCGCTCAGGCGCGTATAGCTCGAACCCGTCCGTGCGCCGCAACGCCGCCGACTATCCGATCGACGATTCTGCGTCGCCCATTTCCATCGCCAACTTCAATGGCTTTGGCGGCAGCACTATTCTGTACTCGGCGCACTTTCCGCGCTTTCATCCGTCGGACTTCCGTACCCGTTCGCTCGACGGCGTGGGCGACGACTGGCCGTTGAGCTATGAAGAACTCAAGCCGTTCTTCACCGAAAACGAACGGATGATGGGCGTGGCCGGACTCGTTGGCGATCCTGCGAATCCGGACTATGAGTCGCTGTTGCCGCCCATTCCTCTCGGCCCGATGGGACGAACCATGGCGGGCGCGTTCAACGAACTGGGCTGGCACTGGTGGCCGTCGTATAGCGCGATCAACACGCACCGGCATGGCAATCGCGGCGCATGCGTCAATCTCGGTCCGTGCAATACCGGCTGCACGCAAGGCGCAAAGGGCAGCGTGGATGTGACGTACTGGCCGGTTGCGCGGCAACAGGGCGTTGAGGTGAGGACGGAATGCCGCGTGCGTGAAATCACGCTCGATGCGCGCGGCAACGCAGACGGCGTGCTTTACATGGACGCGCAAGGCGTCGAGCAGCGGCTCGACGCGCGCGTGATCGTGGTTGCGTGCAGCGGTGTCGGCACGCCGCGGCTGCTGCTCAACTCGAAATCGAGCGCGTTTCCCGATGGTCTGCTCAACGATAATGGCCTCGTGGGCCGCAATCTGATGCTGCATCCGCTCGCGTATACAGAAGCGGTGTTCGACCACGACGTGCAGTCGAGCATCGGCCCGCATGGCTGTTGCATTCTCAGTCAGCAGTTCTATGAGACCGCAGCGGAACGCGACTTCGTGCGCGGCTACACGATGCAGGTGTTGCGCGGCGCACCGCCCGTTGAAACCGCGGTGTCGGGTTACTTCATGCGTCAGGTGCCGCTCGGCGCGGAGCATCACGCGAAGTTCAACCGGCTCTTCAACCGGACGGCAGGCATTGCGGTCATCACAGAAGATTTGCCCGAGCCGGAAAACCGCGTCGAACTCGACCCGGAGCATTGCGATTCGAGCGGGATGCCGGGTGTGAAGGTGTTCTACAAGCTCGGCGACAATACGAGCCGCATGCTCAAGCATGGCATTGAAATGAGCAAGCAGGTGTTCGCCGCCGCCGGCGCGAAAGTGACGGCTTCGTTTGCGCCGGTGAAGCACACCGGGTGGCATCTGATGGGCACGGCGCGCATGGGCGAGAATGCCGCCACTTCCGTGGTGAACAAGTACGGCCAGGCGCATGCGGTGAAGAACCTCTTCATTGTCGACAGCAGCATTTTCGTGACCGCTGGCGCAGTCAATCCGGTTGCGACAGCTCAGGCTTTGACGCTGATGGCCTGCGATCATCTGCAACGCAACCTCAACACACTTGTGGCATGAGCATGATCGAACTCGTTCTCGACACGATGCTTCCGGGCGACGCCGCACTCGGCATGCCGTGCGCTTCGACGCTGGATTTCGAGGGGTATCAGCTGCGCCATCGCGTGACGGACCAGGTAGACGCATTTCTGCGCATGCTGGCGAACGTCGCGCATGAAAAGTTCGGCCAGCCGTTCGACACCCTCGACGCAGCCCAGCGGCTTGCTGCAATCAACGCTTGCAAGCTGGTCGACGTGCGACTTTTCTCGGCTTTCGTCACGCATGTCATGCGCGCCTATTACACCGAGCGCCGCGTGCTGGGCCAATTGTCCGCCGGCGCGGTGCCGCCGTTTCCCGCAGGCAACCAGATTGCCCCCGACGACTGGGACTTGCTCGAACCCGTCTATCTGCGCGGCCAGATCTGGCGCGCTACCGAATGAACAGGCAGGAATTTTCGATGTTGCTAAGAGACAAGCTCGCGGTCATTACCGGCGCCAATCGGGGCATCGGCCGCGCGATCACCGAAACCTTCGCGGCCCACGGCGCGAACCTGATCGCCTGCATGCGCGAGGTCAACGACGAGAAGCAGCAATGGCTCACGTCGCTCGCAAAACAGCATGGCGTGACGGCGCACGCGGTGAGCCTGGACCTCGCGGATGAAGCCTCGGTGAAGGCCGCGGTCCGCCAGATCGCGAGCCTCGCGCCGCGCATCGACGTGTTGGTGAACAACGCGGGCGTGGCAAGCGGCGCGATCTTCCAGATGACGTCGATGACGGAATTGCGTCGCCTTTTCGAAATCAACTTCTTCAGCCAGATTCTGCTCACACAGGGGCTCGCACGCGCGATGGTTCGCCACAAGGCCGGTTCCATCATCAATATCGCGTCCACCGCTGCGATGGTCGCCGATCCGGGCACGCTCGCCTACGGCTCGAGCAAGGCCGCATTCGCGCGTGCCACCGAAAGCATGGCGACCGAGCTCGGCGCCTCGGGCATTCGCGTGAACGCGATTGCACCAGGCGTGACACGCACCGACATGTACGACCAGATGACCGAAGCCGCGCGTGACAAGCTGATCGCTTCTTCTGCGATGAAGCGCGCGGTCGAACCCCAGGACGTTGCCAACATGGCGCTTTTCCTCGCCTCCGATCTGTCCACCGTCGTGACCGGACAGATCATGCGCGTGGACGGCGGCATGGTTTGAATTCAGGACCCGACACGATGAACTACTCCGACATCGAGCGCATGGCTTTGCTGATGCGCCAGAAAATTCTCGAGGTGAGCCACCACTGCAATCTGAGCGCGCATCTTGGCGGCGGGTTGTCGATGGTGGAAATCATGGCCACGCTGTATGCGCGGCAGTTGCGCTACGACCGCGGCAATCCGCGCTGGCCTGAACGGGACCGCTTCATTCTGAGCAAGGGCCACGGCGTGCTGGGTTATTTCTCGGCGCTGCGCGCGGCAGACATCATCGACGATGAAGTCTTCAACACGTTTCAGACCAACGACAGTCACCTGATTGCTCATCCGGTCATGAACATGGACCTTGGCATCGAATCGTCGAACGGCAGCCTCGGGCAGGGCCTTTCAATGGCGATCGGCATCGCGCTCGCGGCGAAGAAAAAGCAGAAGGCGTTCAACACGTACGTGCTGCTTGGCGACGGCGAATGCAATGAAGGCTCGGTGTGGGAAGCGATCATGTCCGCCGCGCAATTGCGCCTCGACAACCTGGTCGCAATGATCGACTACAACAAGCTGCAAAGCGACGGCGAAGCGAATCAGATCGTCGACCTCGGCGACCTGGCGGAGAAGTTCCGCAGCTTCCGCTGGGACGTGCATGAAGTGGACGGCCACGACATCGCGCAACTGGTCGCCGCGTTCGAGGCGCCCAAGGTTGACGGCCGGCCCCGTGTGCTCGTCGCGCACACGGTGAAGGGCAAGGGCATCTCCTTCATGGAAAACAACAACGAATGGCACCATAACCGGCTGACGAAGACGAATTACGACCTCGCGCTCGCCGAGTTGAGCGTCATGGCGGACTGAACGGAGACGCGATCAAAATGCTGGAAATCAATGCAAGCAATGCACGTCAATGGTCGCGGCTCGGCTCGCGCGGCGTGTTCGGTCTCGCGGCTTTGTCGATTGGCGAAACGCACGACGATCTGATGCTGATGTCCGCGGACCTCGGCAATTCGTCGGGTCTGGACCGCTTCAAGAAGGCCTATCCGGAGAAGTTCCTGAACATCGGCATTGCGGAGCAGAACCTGGTGGGCGTGGCCGCCGGCCTCGCGAAGGAAGGCTACAACGTGTTTGCCACGTCGTTCGCGCCGTTCATTTCGATGCGCGCGGCCGAGCAGATCCGCATGAATCTCGGCTATATGGAGATGAACGTGAAGGCCGTGGCGATCGGCAGCGGCGTGTCGATGGCGTTTCTCGGCAACTCGCACTACGGCATTGAAGACGCCGCCGTGATGCGCTCGATTCCGAACATGACGGTGGTGTGTCCCGCCGATTGCGCCGAGATCATCAAGACGGTGCAGGCGGCTGCGGAGTTCAAGGGGCCCATGTACATCCGCCTGACGGGCGCGGTGAACAATCCGCCCGTCTATACCGAAGACTACGACTTTCAGATTGGCCGCGCGATCACGCTGCGCGAGGGCTCGGACGTGACGATCATCGCGAACGGCACCATGGTGCATGAATCGCTCGAAGCGGCGAAGCTCCTGGAAGCACAGGGCATGTCGGTCGGCGTGATCAACATGCATACGCTGAAGCCGCTCGACACCCAGGCTATCGACGCCGCGATGGCGACATCGAAAATGCTCGTCACGGTGGAGGAGCATTCGGTGATCGGCGGCCTCGGCAGTGCGGTTGCGGAATACAAGGCAGCGAAACGATCGGCGCCGCCGCAACTGATTCTCGGCTTGCCCGACCGTTTCGAAAAGGCCGGCGAGTATCGCTACATGCTCGAGAAAACCGGCCTTGTCGGCGCGAAGATAGCGCAGCGGATTGCTGAATTCGCGGCGGCCGGCGACGCCTGAGCATGACCCGACCCGGCTAAGGCCGGGTTTTTTGCATTGATACCCTAGCAGTTCAATCAGACGGAAACACCAGAACACCATGAACGTTGTGACTTCGGACGACAGCATTGGCATTCTGCCCAATCACCCTCTCTCGAAGCATTTCGTCGTAATCGGCTATCGGGACGGCGCTTTCTCGACGATCCCGCGCAACTGCTTTCGCAACTGGCTCGACGAGGAAGCGACGGTAGGCTCGTTCCATATCGGCCGATGCTCGGGCCTCGGCGTCGGCTCGATCGTCAAATTCGACGGCGACGCGCAGAAGCTTGTGATTGGCAAGAACGTGGCCGGCGGACTTCGGCTCAAGTTTCTGCTGAACGGTCAGCACGAGACCAGAAGCATTTCTGTGACCATGTTCTCGATTTACGGCAACGGGCTCGACAACTGCGTGATGCCGCAATACGGCGACACGGTAATCCACAACGATGTGTGGATCGGCGACGAGGCGATGTTTCTGGGCGGCAGCGTGATTGAAAGCGGATGTGTGATCGGCGCGCGCACCGTGGTGCCGCCGAACTTCCGCAGCGAGCCGTACGGTATTTACGTGGGCTCCCCTGCTCGGCTAGTGCGTTTCCGCTTTACTGAGAAGGTGCGTGAGCGCCTGCTGGAACTCGCGTGGTGGGACATGCCGCTCGACTGGATCAAGGCCAACAACGGCGCATTCCTCGCGGATCTCACGAAGGACGAAGGCCGGGCGCTCGAAATGCTTGCCGAGCTTCAGCTCGCGAAAAACAACGCGCTGCAGAAAACGCGCACGGCCGCTGTGTAAGGCTAGCGGCCGTTTTCCGGTTGATCGCAGGTTGATCGCAGGTTGATCGCAGGTTTATCGTAGGTTATCGCGCAAGCAGCGAAGTGAGCGCTGCGTCGCAGTCGAGCCGGTCCGGCGCGCGCCGGCTCGTATCGCCGTGCGCGCGCCAGGCTTCGTCAGCAGGACGTGATGATGTCGAGAATCCGGTCCATCTGCGCGTCGGTGAGATTCGGGAAAATCGGCAGGCACAGCACGCGTTGCGCGGCGTCCGAGGCAATCGGCAGATTCGCGCGGTGCGCAGTCGGCAGGCCGCGGTACATCGGGAAGTCTGAAATCAGCGGATAGAAATAGCGCCGCACGATTACGTTGTTTTCGCGGAACCGCTCATACAGCGCGTCGCGGCTAAGCGGGTAATCGTCGCCGACGAGCACTGGAAAGTACGCGTGATTCGAGACGTTGTCCTCGCACGCGGGCAGGCAGTGAATGCCCTTCACGTCGGCGAGCAGCGAGCAATAGCGCGCGGAAATTTCGCGGCGGCGCGCGAGCGCTTCGTCGATATGTTCCAGTTGCAGCAGGCCGAACGCCGCGTTGATCTCGCTCATCTTGCCGTTGATGCCAGGCGCCACCACCGTGGTTTCGTCGACGATGCCGAAGTTCTTCAGGTGATCGACGCGTTGCTTGGTTTTCGCGTCCGGGCAGATGATCGCGCCGCCTTCGAACGTGTTGAACACTTTCGTGGCGTGGAAGCTCAGCACCGAGAGATCGCCGTGGCGCAGCACGCTCTTGCCGCCCGTCTTCACGGCAAACGCATGCGCGGCGTCGTAGATCACTTTCAGGTTGTAGTTGTCGGCGATCTTCTGGATCGCGTCGATGTCGCACGGATAACCGTAGCAATGCACCGGCAGGATCGCGGTGGTCTGCGGCGTGATCGCCGCTTCGATTTTCGCGGGGTCCATGTTGAGCGTGACCGGATCGACGTCGACGAACACCGGCTTGATGCCGTTCCACAACAGCGAGTGCCCGGTCGCGACAAACGAGTACGGCGTCGTGATCACTTCGCCTGTAATGCGCAGGGCCTGCAATGCGGTGACGAGCGCCAGCGTGCCGTTGGACAGCAGCGCGAGGTGATCGACGCCGAGGTATTCCTCGAGCGCCTTTTCGAGGCGCTGGTGGAACGGCCCGCCGTTGGTCAGGATCTTACGGTCCCAGATTTCCCGCAGATACGGGATGAAGTCGTCAAGCGGCGGCAGGTGCGGCTGCGTAACGTAGATCGTTTCCTGAGTCAGCGCCGAGAGCGCTTGCGCCGGTAGGCTCGCATTCATAATCGTGTCTTCGCTTTATTGAGGACAATGCCCGCACGAGTTGGTCAGGCCGCTGTTTTGACTTCGGGCCTGGCTTCAGCTTCGGCGGTGGCCTTTGCTGCAGGCTTTGCTTCGGGCGCGGGCGGCGGGCACCAGTCCGCGGGCAGGGTCGCTTCGAATGGAGTCGGCGTTTCGTCCGCGCACCAGCGCTGCCACATCGTGCGCAGCGCAATCGACAGGCCGCCCGCCACTTTCTCCGGATGGAACGGCACGGAGCCCAGACACCGTTCGCGCATGCCGATGCGCAGCGCGCTCAGTGCATCGAGATCGCGCGTGAGCTCGATACTCTTTTTCACGAACTCGTCCTTGTCGCGGGCGACGAACTCATGCAGGCCGACCTGTTCCAGCCAGCCGGCGCCGCAGCGGCTCGGCATGGAAATGCCGGGCATCGTTATTGTCGGCACGCCCATCCACAGCGCGTTGAGGGTCGTCGTTGACCCGACGTATGGGAACGTATCGAGGCACAGGTCCACGTGATGATGCTGTTGCATGTAGACCGGCAAGGTCGTGCGCGGGCAGAACGTGAGACGCGACGTGTCGATACCCTCGTTTCTGAACCACTCGAGATACGTCTCTTCGTCGAGCTTGCTGCCGATGGCGCCGATCACCATTCGCGAGGTCGGCTGCGCACGCAAAATCGTGCTCCACAGCGCGATCACTTCGGGGCTCAGCTTGTTCAGCCGGTTAAAGCTGCCATACGTGATGTAGCCCTTGTGCAAGGCGGGCAGACCGTTGACCGGCGGGCAATTCGGCGGCGGCATGTAGGCTGTCGACGAGGGCAGCAGGGCCAGCTTTTCGGTGAACTGCTCCGTGAACTCGTCGATAGGCGCGACGAAGCGGTCGGCGATGTAGTAGTCGAAGGCCGCCATGCCGGTGGTGCCCGGATAACCGATCCACGATGCCTGCACCGGCGCGGGCTTTTGAGCCAGCGCGACGATTCGCGTATGCGCGGTGTGTCCGGACAGATCGACCACGATGTCGATGTTGTCGTCGCGGATTTTCTTCACCAGCGCCGCGTCGCTCATGTCGGCGACCGCGTTCCACACGTGCGCGCACTCGCGCAATTGCGCGGTCATGTGATCCTGCAGGCCGAACGTGTAATAGAAATGCAGCGTCAGGTTCGGATCGCGGTACAGATGCTGCACGATCGGCAGGAAGTAGTACGCCACCGCGTGATTGCAGAAGTCGCCGGAAACAAAGCCGATGCGCAGCTTGCGATCCGGATTGCGCTTGTTCGGGTAGCGGCGGTTGCTTGCCGCGGGCACGTCGTGAATCTCGCCGAACACGCAGTGCTCCTTGAAGAGCGCTGCTTTGTCGATCGTGCTGTTGTGCGTCAGGCAGAACAGCAGGTTGCTGCGCGCGTTGCTGTTGGTCGGTTCGAGTTCCAGCGAGAGGCGCAACGCTTTTTCCGCCAGATCCATTGCGCCGATGCCGAGATACAGTGTGCCGAGCGAGCTATGCACGGCGGCCGAGCGCGGCGCCAGGTCGGCTGCGCGCTGGCACGATGCAATGGCTTCTGCTCGCTTGCCGAGCGCGATCAGCGTGACGCCGAGAATACGGTGCGCCTCCGCATGCTCGGGCACGATGGCGAGCAGCTCGCGCGCCTGGGTTTCGGCTTCGGCCAACGCGCCGGTGTGGCGCAGCGTGTCCGAGAGCAGCAGGCGGCAGATCACGTCGTTCGAATCGAGCTCGATCGCCTTGCGCGCGGCCGGAATCACCTCGCGGAACTGGCTGTTCTTGTGCAACGAAATGGAGAGCGCGCGCCAGCATTCGCTGTCTTTCGGATAGCGGGCAACCAGCTTGCGCGCCACCGCGACCGCCTCCGCGAGCTGGCCCTTGTGCACCAGCATGTTGTGCTTGTGCAGCTCGCCTTTGTCGGCCTGACGGTGCTTGGTTGTCTTCAGCGGCACGGGTGCCGCTTGCTGCGGCTGCTGCGGCGCGTCGGCTGTCTGTGCCGCGGCCTCCGGTTGGGGCGCGTCGTCCGTCGTTTCGCTGACGATCAGCTTGATATTGCCCGGCGTCGTCGGGCTCGCGTTCTGCGTGGTCTCGAGTTTGCGGTCCGGATAGGCGAGCTGCGTGATCAGGCCGTTGAGCGCGGGACCGTTGACGCCCTGTTGCTGCGCCATTTCGACCGCCAGCCAGCCGGCTGCCACCTGCTCGCTCTGGAACAGCGCGTTGATATACGCGACCCAGTATTGACCGTTCTGCGGCCGGATGCCGAGCGCGACTTCGAAGTGCGGCACGGCCTCGGCGGGGAGGTCCGTCTGGACCTTGATCACGCCGAGGTTGTAGTTCGCATCCGGATGCTCCGGCACCGCCTCGATGACGGCTTCGAAGAGCGCGCGCGCGTCGTCGATTTCACCCTGGTGATATTGCTCGATGGCGCTCTGCATGACGAGAGCGATGTCCTGAGCGCGCTGCTGTTCAGGGGAAAGAGGCTGGGAAGCCGAGAAGTCGAATTGGATGGACATGATGCTCGCACGAGGAAGCTGTACGTTGGATTATCAAGTCGGAATTCGCGGCCTGAAGGGTGGAAGTGACGCCAAAATGACCACCAATTCACCTGATTACGCAGACAGCCGGGCGGCACAAAAAGAAGCGCCCGCGCGAGGCGGGCGAGAGTGAAACGAGCGCACCCTCGTTCGAGTGCGCAGTTGTTGTTGGTTAGACTGCTACGGCGTGCGCGCCGCTCACCGGCTCACAGTTGCGCGGCCTTCTGATACTGGTTGGCGGCGCTTACGCGGCGCATCGCGGCGGTGTATTCGGCCTCCAGTTCCACTTGCGTGGTTTGCGCGTCGGCGAAAATCGCGGCGTTGCGCGCGATGATCGAGCGGATTGCATCGGCTGAGGCCTGCACGTCCTGAGCGCCGAGCGACATGATGAGCGGCGAACGGATCTCTGCAAGCCGCGCGGCTTCGGGCCAGTCGGCCAGCGCGGCCGCGTGCTCGATTTCGTCGGTCAGCGCGAGCACTTTCTCGATCAGGGCAGATTGCTCCATGCGATTCTCCGTGTCCTTACTTGTTGGTCGCGAGCGCGCCGGCGCTGTTCGTGCCGCCAAAGAGCTGCGTCAGGTAAGCCGAGTTGTTCGACGTCGTGGCCATCAACGTGTTGAGCGCCGTGAACTGCGCGGAGTACTGGCTCGTCAACTGCGCAATGTAATCGTTCAGGCTCGTCTGCTGTGTCGTGATGCTCTTCAGGTCGGCGTTCAGCGCGCTGGTTCGCGCGTCGATCATGCCGCCCGTCTGCGTGAAATTGGTGATGCTGTCACTAAGCTTCTTGCCGATGCCGTTCGTCGAATTGAACAATGACGAGACGGTTGCCGGGTCGGTGGTCAGTGCCTTGTTGAGCGCCGTGCTGTCCACCTGCAACGTGCCGTCGGCCTGCAAGGAGATGCCGATGGAGCCGAGGCTCGCCGTCGTGCTGCCGCTCTTCGTGCCGCCCGCGATGATGGAGGCGAGCGAATTCTTGATCGTGTTGAGCGTGGAATCGCCGAGCAGCGGCCCTTGCGTCGTCGCGCCCGAGGTGTACTTGGAAAGCGTGCCCATTGTGGTCACGACCGTGTTGTACAGCGAAACGAAGTTGTTGATCGTGTTCGCCTGAGTCGTCGTGTCCGTTGCGACGGTCAGCGTTTGCGTGGAGGCCGGAGTGGTTACCGCCGCCGATGTCAGGTTCAATGTGACACCGGCGATCGCGCTGGTCACGGCATTGGTCGAACTGGTTGCCGCGATGCCGTTGACCGTGAATGCCGCGTCCTGCGCCACCGTGCTCTGCGTCCATGCGCTGCTGCTGTTCGCCGATGCAATTGTCGACTGGCCGCCCGTGGTGCTCGCCGTGGACGTCACGCCGAGGTTCGACAGGCCGTTGTCGCCGCTCAGATTGCTGACCGCGACGCTGATGGTGCTGGCCGCGCCGGTCGCCGAAGAGGCGAGCACGAGGTGCGCGCCGTCGGTGCCGTTGACGACCGTTGCGGTAACGCCCGGATTGCCGGTCGCGCCGTTGATCGCGGCGGCAATGCCGGCGAGCGTGTTGTTGCTGCTGCTGATCGATACGTTGAACGACTTGCTGCCGAGCGAAATACCCAACGTCCCGGAGCCGAGCGCCTGGCTCGCGGTGAAACTCGAAGAAGTAAGCGCCTGCGCCGTCGCAACCTGCGAGACCGAGACGCTGTAGCTGCCTGCAACGGCGCCTGCGGCGGCCGTCGCGGTAATGCCGGTGCCACCGGTCAGGGTGGCCGTGAACGTGGACTGCAGCCCGCCGTTCGACAATGAGGTAAGGCCCGTTTCCAGCGCGCCAAGCGCGGCCGAAAGCGTGCCGAATGCTGAAATCTGGGTGTTGTCGCCGCTTTGCTTGGCTGCCAGTGCGGCAACCTGACCAGCGGTTTTCGAATTCACGAGAGCCGTGACGAGCGAGTTGACATCGAGCGAAGTGTTGCCGGTCGCGCCGCTGATGACCGATTGCATGGCCTGCTGCAGTGCTGCGTTGTCGGCTGCAATCGTTGCCGATGCTGCGCTCGCCGCCGATGAACTCGTAATCGTTGACATGGAAATGCTCCGTGCGTCCGTTTTAATGCGTGATTGGCGTGACAGAAATGCAGGATGGAAGGCGAGCCTTCCATCAAAAGACTAAAAACCGGACAACGCGCGGTGACGCGCGAGGTCCGGTCAAACTTCAGAAGCTATTACTGGAGCAGCTTCAGAACTTGCTGCGGCTGCGAGTTGGCTTGCGCCAGAACCGAGATACCAGCTTGTTGCAGCACTTGAGCCTTCGAGAGGTTAGCAGTTTCCTGCGCGAAGTTCGCGTCGGTGATCTGCGATTGTGCCGACGACAGGTCGGTTGCTTCAGCTTGCTGCGACGTTGCAATCGCGCTGAAACGGTTCTGTGCTGCACCGAGACTTGCCTGCAGGTTGCTCACGGCGGTCAGGGCGTTGTCGATTGCGATCATTGCCACGTTCGCGCCGCTGACCGTGCTGATGTCCAGGCTCGACACGGTGGTGTTGGACGCGTTGACCGCACCGATCTGTGCCGTTGCGTTGGTGATCGACGTCGACAGTGCTGCATTCGTCGTGTCGTATGCACCCGTCGACATCGTCAGCGTGGTGATCGGCGAAGTCGTCGTTGCGCCCGTCGACGTACCCGTCGAGAAGATCGAGCCAGCAACCGTTGCGCCGATCGACGAACCGTTCTGGTCGGTGAACGTGAAGCCGCCGTGACCGTCGGACAGGACGTTGATCGAGGTGATCGTTGCGCCCGTTGCGCCGGCCGTTGCTGCTGCACCGGTCGATGCGTCGATGTCCAGACCGCTGATCGTGCCAGCCAGTTGGCCGGTTGCCAGCGAACCGCTGCCGAGGCCGGCTGCGGACATGCTCTTCGACAGGTCGAGGTTGATCGTCTGACCGACGTTCGCGCCAACCTGGAAGCCGACGATACCTGCGGAGCCGTCCAGAATGTTGGTGCCGTTGTACGTCGTTTGCGACGCGATACGGTTCACTTCCTGGATTTGCTGCGCAACTTCTTTCTGCAGTGCTGCCTGGTCCGACGACGACATCGTGCCGGTCGAAGCTTGCACAGCCAGAGTACGGATACGTTGCAGGCTGGAAGTCAGCGAGGACAGCGCGCTCGACGCCGTCTGAATCAGCGACACGCCGTCGTTCGCGTTCGACACGCCCTGGCCCAGACCGTTGATCTGGGTTTGCATACGGGTCGAGATTGCGAGACCTGCTGCATCGTCAGCCGCGCTGTTGATGCGCTTGCCCGACGACAGACGGGTGATTGCTTGCGACAGGGCGCTTTGCGAGCCGTTG
Organism: Burkholderia sp. WSM2232; assembly: GCF_000472545.1. Taxonomy (GTDB): domain Bacteria; phylum Pseudomonadota; class Gammaproteobacteria; order Burkholderiales; family Burkholderiaceae; genus Paraburkholderia. The sequence continues at coordinate 218,709 of NZ_AWZV01000006.1, forward strand.
AGGTTCTGCTGTGCAACCAGCGAGTTGATATTGCTATTGATTCCGAGCATGGAAAATCTCCTAAATAAGCCTGAGCCCAATACGCCACATTGGCATCGGCGGAAGCTTCGTTCATTGCTGGCCGCCTCAGTGAAGGTTGACGGCGGCCCTAAAAAAAACTTGAGGGACTTTCTATCGCGAGGGGCCGTCGGGCTCGCCCGACAGCGCCCGAAGGCCCCGCCGCACAAGCGTTTGCGGCCGGCGGGCAGGCTCGCCGCGCGATATGAAAAGGCCGCGTATTCGCTTTTTCTCTTCAGATAAAGTGGGAAGAAGTCATGCAAAAGCCGGTGCATTGGGCACTGCGAATTGCAAGTCGCGCCGCTAATGTTCGGCGCAGATGTATTCGGCTGGACCGCTGTCGAAGTGACTTGGTTTCGCTGGTGGATGGCGTTGTCGAGGCCGGCCCCGGCTTCATCGACACCGCAGGCGTGTATTCGGGCCGGGGTGCCGCGTCGGCATGGCCTGTCCGCTACCCGTTGTTGCGGCCGGAGTACAACCTGAACGACTGGCCCGGATACGAGGCCGGTCTCGAGCCGCTCGCGCTCGCCCGCCAGCGAGGCGTGGTCGTGTAGTGTAGGGGCGCGCGAGCGGGGTTTTTGCGTTGAGTCCGTTCGAAGGAAAGTCTTGTATGCGGGCCCCGCGCACGCGGGTTCAGAAGTAATCTGGACAAGCGCGGCCTTACAATCCAGCCTGCGCTCGGCAGAGCGGCCGCGCGGCGTTCCAGCACGCCCGGGAGCGTCGCTGAGGCGCCTCCCATCGTACGGCCGAGCGTGACGGCGACGATTGCGAGCGCCATGTCGCTACGACAGATGGAGAGCCCACGTGGCCGCCGTCTATTTAACGCGGAGGCCGCGGAGCTCCGCGAACTGGACCACGGGAGCGGCTGTGCACCCCGGGGACGGCCTGGCGCAAACCCTAAACCCCTGGTAGGATGGAGAGTTTCCTGATATCATCGGGAGTGAATTGAGATCTTTGCCTGTTTCGTCATCTGTTTTTTGTTGATGAAAGGTTGGCGAAACGGCAGCAGGCGCGGCTTTGCAATACGTCTGTCCGCGTTCCGCGGTGAGCTCCCCACCTCTCTTTTCCGGCCTCCGTGGCCGCTTTGCCTCTCGTTTCATTCGTGGTTTGGCCGGGTTCTTCCCGCGTTTGCCTGTTACTGGCCATGAATCGAAACGACCGGAGGGCCGGCGCGTGAGCGGCTTCCGCCACGCAAATTAACCCGTATCAAGTGATTGAGTTAGGAATTACATGACGACGATTCTTCTGAAGGAAAACGAGCCGTTCGAAGTGGCGATCCGCCGCTTTCGTCGCGCAATCGAAAAGAACGGCCTGATCGCAGAACTGCGTGAGCGCCAATCGTACGAAAAGCCGACCACGGCACGTAAGCGCAAGAAGGCTGCTGCTGTGAAGCGCCTGCACAAGCGCCTGCGTAGCCAGATGCTGCCGAAGAAGCTGCACTAAGCACGCTTTTTCAGCACCAGCCGAACGGCGGTGTGAGCTTCGAAAGAAGCCACATCGCCGTTTTGCTTTATGGATGCAGATTGCCCCAATGTAGGCGGAATTTCGCCTGTGTGAGTGCAAAAATCCCCTGCCAGGTTGGCGCGGGCGATGCCGCGCTCCAGGCTATCGTCAAGCCGCGCTTTTCAACAAATCCGCCGACAGGCCGAATTGGCGTGCAATCGAGCTCAGGCGCTCGTTCCATTCCCATGTGCCGAACACGTCATGCACGTTTTGCAGGCAGCTGAGCAGATCGACGGTGGCCTGATCGTACACATTGATGCGCGAACGCAGCAGCGCCTTGCGCAGCGCGGCGATGCCGGCGTCCATGTATGCGGGCGCCGCGACGGGCGTCTTGCCCACATAGCGCACCGGTACGCCTTCCATGGCCGTCATGTAGTCGCGCAGCTTGATGAAATTGCCGACCGGACAGCCGCCGCAGTAGCCGCGGTAAGCGCCGCCTCCGCGGGGCAGAAGCGCGGCGCGCTTCTGGCCGAAAAGATGGCTGACAGCCTGGTCGAAAATGGCCTGATGGGTGAGGAAGGTGAGAGTTTTCATGATGGTCTCGCTATGCCACGCGGTCGTTACTCGTTGTAGAGCGCCTGATCCCAGTATCGCGCCTGCGTTCGCTGGCGAAATGCCGACTAGCATGGCGAAACGCCCTTAATTCCGGGATTTGCACCGAGCCTGCGGCACGGGTCGCGCAGCGTGGCCGCTGCGGACGCACTGACGTCCGGATTGGCCGATGAGCGCTCTTGATCTGTATAACGGCCGGCAACGACGATAAGCGCAGCAGGGCTTTACCCGATAGCCGTTTTGCGATGACGCGCGGCGAGCCGGCGGGCGAACGGGAGCTCGTCGGCGGCCTCGAACCGTATCGGGACCGGTTTGACGACTCGAGTCAACCGGCTCGCTGGCTTACCGACTCACTGGTCTACCGACTCACCGACTCCCTGGCCCACCGACTCACCGACTACCGACTCACAGACTACCGACTACCGACTACCGACTCACCGACTGTTGACTCACCGACTGCTGACTCACCGACCCGCCGACTTACTGGCCTATCGGCTGACCGGCTCCGCCGGCTTTGCGTGTACGCGGTTTCTTGCCAAGAGCCGCGCAGCGCGCCCGGCACATGCAGGTTGTCTCGTGATCGTTGACCATACCGACCGCCTGCATGAACGCATAGCAGATGGTCGAGCCGACAAACTTACAGCCGTAGCGTTTGAGCGCCTTGCTCAGCGCATCCGACACTTCAGTTGCCGCCGGGGCCTCCTTGTACGACGCCCACTCGTTCTGGATCGGCGTGTTGTCGACGAAAGACCAGACGAAGTTGGCAAACGAGCCATGTTCCGCCTGAATCTGCTGCACGGCACGCGCATTGGTGACGGCCGCTTCTATCTTGCCGCGATGGCGCACGATGCTTTCGTCCGCAACGAGGGTCTCGACACGTTTCGGCGTGAAGCGCGCGACCTTGTCGATGTCGAAATTGTCGAACGCGCGCCGGTAGCCGGCGCGTTTGTTCAGAATGGTCGACCACGACAGGCCCGCTTGCGCGCCTTCGAGCACCAGCATTTCAAACAGATGCTGGTCGTCGCGGGACGGCACGCCCCATTCGGTGTCGTGATACTGTGCGAGCGCATCGCTCGATACCCAGTTGCATCGCTGTGTCACTTCAGCGCTCCCCGTTGTGATGTCGCTCGCCAGCATAGCGGAACGCGCGCGGCCCGCAAGCTGGCCATTCGGCCAATTGCGCGAGCGCAAAGGACCTGCCACGCTGTGCACATTTCCCACGAAACGCATTTCGATCCATGAACACGGACCTCTTTCTGATCGGCGTCGACGGCGGCGGCACTGGCACGCGAATCGTGCTTGCCGACGCGCAGGGGCGCGAACTGGCACAGGCTAATAGCGGGCCGTCGGGCCTGGGGCTCGGCGTCGAGCGCGCGTGGCAGGCCATCGCGGCGGGCTGTGCGGATGCATTCGGGCGCGTCGGCGCCACGTTCGACTGGTCGCGCTGCGTGCTCGGTTGCGGTCTCGCGGGCGTGAATAATCGCGACTGGCTGTCGGCGTTTCGCGCGCAGGCGCCCTCGGTCGCCGGGCTCGCCGTGGAAAGCGACGCGTACACGACGCTGCTCGGCGCGCACGGCGGGGCATATGGTGTGATCGTCGCGCTCGGTACAGGCAGCATCGCGGCCGCGGCAGAGCGCGATGACGGAGACTGCAGAACTGTCAGCGGCTACGGCTTTCCGTCGGGTGACGAAGCGAGTGGAGCCTGGCTCGGCCTGCGAGCCATTGTCCATGCGCAGCATGCGCTCGACGGGCGCGGCCCCAACGACGACTTCGCGCAGGCGCTCCTCGCGCACGTCGGCGCGCGAGATCGGGACGGGCTCGTCGTGTGGCTGTGCGAGGCCAATCAAACGGCGTACGCGAGCCTGGCGAAGATCGTGATTGCGCATCGCGCGCATCCGTTTGCCGCGCGGCTGCTCGGCGAGGCGGGGCTTGAAATAGGGAGGATGATTGCGGCGCTCGATCCCTCGGCGACGCTGCCTGTGGCATTGTGCGGCGGTCTCGCCGCGCCATTGCGCGAGTTCGTGCCGCAAGCGTATCAGCAGCGCTTGCGCGAGCCGCTGGCGGATTCCGCGCACGGCGCTTTGCAGTTGGCGCAACGCGAAGCCGCGCGGATCTCGGGCAGGGCCTTTTAAAAGCCGAAAGCGAAAGGCCCAAAGCGGAAGCCTAAAGCCCCAAGCCCCAAGCCCCAAGCCCATCGGCCAGCGCATCCCGAGCGCTAAAATTCGGCAAGCACACGCCGGCACACCGCACTATGCAGAACGCCCCCAGCGCGAAGCGCCCAAGCGAGTCCTGCCATCGACGGTAAAATACGGCCTCCGACTCGCCCGCCATCTCGCTATGTACAAAGTCATCGCCACCGATCTTGACGGCACGCTGCTCAATGCCGACCACCAGGTCGACCCGTTCACGGTCGCGACCGTGCGCAAGCTCGAAAGTGACGGCGTGCAGTTCGTGATTGCCACGGGCCGGCATTTTTGCGACGTCGCCGCTATTCGCGACATTCTCGGCATCAAGCCGTATCTGATCACGTCGAATGGCGCTCGCATCCATGCGCCCGACAACACCGTGATCCATGCGGACGACCTGCCGCCCGCCGTCGTGCAGCGCCTCGTGCAGCCGGAAATTGCCGGCGCGCATGGTCGCGTGATCGTCAACCTGTTTGCCGACGACGCCTGGCTGATCGACCGCGACGCGCCGCATCTGCTCAAGTATCACCAGGATTCGGGCTTCACCTACGAGGTGACCGAGCTGCTCGCTCATGACGGCGTGGACATTGCCAAGGTGCTTTACATCGGTGACCCGGCGGATCTCGCGCCGGTGGCGGCGAAGCTGGCTCAGGAGTTCGGCGACGCGCTCTACGTGACCTACTCGCTGCCAGATTGTCTGGAGGTGATGACGTCCAATGTGTCGAAGGGGCGCGCGTTGCAGATCGTGCTTGAGCGCGTGGGCGTGGACGCCGGGCACTGCGTGGCGTTCGGCGACAACATGAACGATATCGATCTGCTCGAGACCGCCGGTCATCCGTTCATGATGAACAACGCCAACCCTGAGCTCATGACACGGCTGCCCGATGTGCCGCGCATCGGCAACAACTTCGAAGCGGGCGTCGCCCACCACTTGCGTAAGCTGTTTTCAATCGACGACGAGCTGATGGCCTGACGGCTGCCCGGTCCGGAGCGTTAAGCTTTGGAGCCGTAGCGCCCCCAACTCAAGCGCCCCAACCCGTACCGCACCGGCGCATGGTCCGCGCAAAAGACAAAGCGGGCGCCGCAGCGCCCGCTTGCTTACTACTACAACCGACCAGCCAGAATCAGTCGAGCGCCAGATTCTGCGTGCTGCCGCCGCGGCTCTCCGCAATCAGCGGATACAGCACGCCTGCAATCACGGCACCGACGATCGGCGCGACCCAGAAGAGCCACAACTGGTCCACCGCAGCACCGCCGACGAACAGCGCCGGACCGGTGGAGCGCGCGGGGTTCACCGAGGTATTGGTGACCGGAATGGAAACCAGGTGAATCAGCGTCAGGCACAGGCCAATGGCGATAGGCGCGAAACCGGCCGGCGCACGCTTGTCTGTCGCGCCAAGAATGACAAACAGGAAGAAGCCGGTCATAACGACCTCGCAGGCGAACGCCGCGACGAGCGAGTAATGACCCGGCGAGCGCTCGCCGTAACCGTTGCTGGCAAAGCCGCTCGCGACCAGTTCGAAGCCGGGCTTGCCCGACGCGATCAGCGCCAGCACCGCGGCGCCCAGCACCGCGCCGATCACCTGTGCAACGATGTACGGCAGCAGATCGCGAGCGGGAAAGCGTCCGGCCACCGTCAGGCCGACGCTCACAGCCGGGTTCAGATGACAGCCTGAGATGTGGCCGATTGCATAAGCCATGGTCAGCACGGTGAGACCGAAAGCGAGCGACACGCCGACGAAGCCAATGCCCAGACCGTGCACCGGGCCGGCAAAGTTGGCGGCGAGAACCGCGCTGCCGCAGCCCCCCAGCACGAGCCAGAAAGTGCCGAACAACTCGGCAGCAAGGCGCTTTGACAACTGCATGATTGGTAATCCTAAAATAGTTGATGCTTTGAAAGCACGGAGCCTGCTCGCGGCCGGAGCGGGCGCGGGCACGTAAGCATCAATTCTAGGGAAAGAGGCGCCAATCGAGTGTCAAGAATTGTCAATGCTGGCCGGCTTTACCGTTTATTCCAGGATAAAGCCGTTTTGCAATTCAGCCATGTTTAATAATTATCAGAAGATACCTTCCTAAATCCGTATTCTTATCCATTGCGAATTTTTATAATTGCAGTTAGTCTGCGAGTCGAATGAGTTCTAAAGGGGAGAACCGGAATGTCTCAATATGCAGACCTCAAGGCGCAGATCGCCAAATTGCAGGCACAAGCAGAAGAAGCCCGCCGCACGGAAATCGACAATGTAGTAGCCGACATCCGCCAAAAAATCGCCGAATACGGCCTGACTGCCCAGGACCTCGGCTTTGCAGTGGCCGCCAAGCGGGGCCGTCCGCCCAAGAAGGCGCCGCTGCCGGCTAAATACCAGGACCCGAAAACGGGTAATACGTGGAGCGGCCGCGGCAAACCGCCCAAGTGGATCGTCGGCAAGAACCGTGAACGGTTTCTGATTGGCGCAAGCTGAACGGTTGCCGGGCAGCGCGAAAGCGAATTGAAGGACGATCGGGCGCCCGCGTTACTCGACTGTGCAAATCGGACAAGCAAGCGCATCCAAGCCGGCATTAAAAAGCCGCCTCTGCAAGGCGGCTTTTTCTGTAAAAGGAGCGCGATTAGTCGGAGTTACTGTTCGCGCAAACGATTCACGTGGAAAAAATGTCCGGTCAGGTGCATCAAGTGGAAAGCGCATGCGACGAATCAGCGCGTATCTCAACTAGTCGCCGAGCGGTTCACAGCGCCGCACGCATAAAAGCTGCGGCGCTTGCGCTCGTCAACCCACCGCGACCTGGCGAAGAATCGGCCGGCGCGTGGCCTCGATAAGCGCCGAGTAGGCGTCCACGTAGTTGCGCGCCATCGTCCTCGCGCTGAAGCGGCGCTCGAACTGGGCCCGGATTTCCGTGCGCGACAGCTCGTCCAGACGTTGCAGCGCAGCCACGGCACCCTGCACGTCCTCGACAATGTAGCCGGTCACGCCGTGGTCGATCACTTCCGGCACCGAGCCGCGGTTAAAGGCAATCACCGGCGTGCCGCACGCCATCGACTCGATCATCACGAGGCCGAACGGCTCCGACCAATCGATCGGGAACAGCAGCGCCTTGGCCCCCGACAGAAACTCGGGCTTTTGCGCCTCATTGATTTCGCCGACGAACTCCACGTGCGCCTGCGACAGCAACGGCTCGATCTCGCGTTTGAAATAGTCCTGGTCGGCCTTGTCCACCTTCGCGGCGATCTTGAGCGGCAAACCACTTTGCGCAGCAATCTTGATCGCGGTGTCCGCGCGCTTTTCGGGGCAAATGCGGCCGAGGAACGCGAGGTACTCGGGCTTTTTGTGCGCCTGAGGCGTAAGCAGCTGCTCCGGCAGACCGTGGTAGATCGTGTTCAGGAAGTTCGCCTGCGGCAGCGGCACACGCTGCGAGTCCGAAATCGAGATGACGGGCGCGCCCGGGAACGCATCGAACACGGGCTGCAGCTCCGGCAGGTCGAGGCGGCCATGCAGCGTGGTCACGAACGGCGTGTCCATCGTCGAGAACAGCGGGAACGGCATGTAGTCGAGGTGAAAGTGCAGCACGTCGAATTCGTGCGCGACCCGCCGCACCTTCTCCATCATCAGGACGTGCGGAGCCAGCGCGTCGCGAATCGTGGGGTCGAGCCGCAGCGCACGAGGCCAGCACGCGTCGAGCTTTGCGGATGTCACCGAGTCGCCGCTCGCAAACAGCGTGACGTCATGGCCTTCGGCGACCAGTGCTTCGGTCAGGTAGGACACGACACGTTCGGTGCCACCGTATAGTTTCGGCGGGACTGCTTCATACAACGGCGCAATTTGTGCGATTCGCATGCGTTTCTCCTTTCTGGATACCGGCTTCGCACAGCAGCGCTCGGGTAGAGCGGGGAGCGAATGCCTGACGGACGGTTGGGCGCGGTGAGCCGCCGCCCGGGGGTGCACCGAACCTGCATCGGGTTATCCCTTAGCTTCATTATCGGGATCGGGCGCGCCGATTCGAGTTATTTTTCAAACGCTTAATGTTGTTACAGCGCGAAACATGGGGCGTTACACGCGTCACCGGCCGCCCCGCCTGCTTTTCACGCCTTTTTACGCCCGCTCCGGGAGCGCGGCGCAAAATGTCGCGCTCCCTTATAGCAAGCGCCGAGCCAGCCCTCCAACACGAAATATTACGCGGCGGTGAAAACGACATATAATTCCGCTCACCTTCGCACGGTGCGAGCTACGCGGCATCAAAACTCACCGTTTAGTACACCCGCGTGCGGTTTGTCATGCGGCGTGCATAGTCAACTACAGCGCGCGTCCTGCGCTAGCCGATTTTCCTCTCCCAAACCCAGCAATGTAGGAAAAAGACCTACATGAATGACGGATGAATCCGTCAAGCACGTTGGGTGTCTGTCCGATTTTGTTTCCCTCCCCCTTTCGAGACAATGCTCGCAAGACTAGAGACGAGCCGATTCGTGCGGTTTAAGTGCGCGCGTTCGAGCAAACGTTTCCGCAACGGCCTGACCAGCCAGATACACCCCGGGGGAATCATGAGCGCGACAAGCGAAATGCTCACTGAGATCAGAGAAGTCAACCTGTCTTATCTCCTGCTCGCGCAGCGCCTGCTGCGCGAAGACAAGCCGATGGGCATGTTTCGCATGGGGATTTCGGACCAGCTAGCCGATGTGCTCGCCAACCTCTCGTTGGCGCAGACCGTCAAGCTCGCGGCGTCCAATCAGGTGTTGTGCCGTTTCCGTTTCGACGACCACGCCGTGCTCTCCGCGCTCGCGGACAAGGGCAAGTCCAGCGCCGTCGCCCAAGCGCATTCCGCGATCCTGATGGCCAGCCAGCCGGTTGAGCAACTCGGCTGATGACGCCTGGCAGCCTGGGCAAGGCAATCGGGACGGGGACCTAAGCAGGATGGCATATAAAAGTGTGGTGCTCGAAGTCAAGGAAATCACCCTGGCCATCGAACTGATCGAACTCGGCGCGCGTCTGCAGTTGCTCGAAGCGGAAACCAGCCTGTCGCGCGACCGGCTCATCAAGCTGTACAAGGAACTGAAAGGGGTGTCGCCACCCAAGGGCATGCTGCCGTTTTCGACCGACTGGTTCATGACCTGGCAGCCGAACTTTCACTCGTCGCTGTTCTACAACATCTACCGTTTCATGGCCGACCACGGCCGCTGCGCGACCATCCAGTCGATCGTGAAGAGCTACCGGCTCTACCTCGAGCACGTCCAGTTACACGACGACGAACCCGTGCTCAGCCTCACGCGCGCCTGGACGCTGGTGCGCTTCTTCGACTCGGGGATGCTGCAGATCACGCCCTGCTGCCGCTGCGGCGGGCATTTTGTCGCACACGCTCACGACCCGAAGCATGGTTTTGTGTGCGGTCTGTGCCAACCGCCCTCGCGCGCCGGTAAGACAAAGAAAGTCGCCGACGCCCGCGCGCGCGAGCGACTGCTCGCGCTTCCTGCCTAGCCTCGGGCGCCGCGGTTGCCGCGGTTACCGCTGCCGGCACCGCGCGGCGGCCTGCGCCCGGGCCCATCCGGGAGCCCATCCGGCGGGCCTTTGCGTGCCGCTCACCGGGCCGCCGCGCCGCACGCAGCCGCTTCCTCGCCGCCTCTCCGCGCCTCTGGTTTACACCTGCGAGCGCCGCCGCTTTTCCACCAAAGTTTTCTGGTGCGTTGCCGTAAACCAGTTTAACGACGGTCACCGTCGCATCTTTGTGAGGGCTCGGCAGTGCTGATTTTCGTGGGAACACTCGTGACGCTTTTGTCCGTTTTCGGCGGTTACGCGCTGGAAGGCGGCCATCTCGGCGCGCTGTTGCAGCCCGTTGAAGTGCTGATGATCGTCGGCGCAGGCGTCGGCGCGTTCATCCTCGGCAACGGGATGAAGACGATCAAGGCAACGCTGCGCGTCATTCCGACCCTGTTCAAGGGCGCGAAGTACAACAAGGACGTGTATATGGAGCTGATGGCGCTCCTCTACGTCCTGCTCGCCAAGGCGCGCAAGGAAGGCACGCTGACGCTGGAGGCGGACATCGACGACCCGTCGAAGAGCCCGATCTTCACGCAATATCCGAAGATTCTCGCCGATCACCACATCATCGAGTTTCTGACCGATTACCTGCGGCTGATGGTGGGCGGCAACATGAACGCGTTCGAGATCGAAAGCCTGATGGACGAAGAGATCGAAACGCATCACCAGGAAGGCGAAGCGCCCGCGCATGCGCTCACCAAGGTCGGCGACGCGATGCCGGCGTTCGGTATCGTGGCCGCGGTGATGGGCGTGGTGCACACCATGGCGTCCGCCGACAAGCCGCCGGCGGTGCTTGGCGAAATGATCGCGCAGGCGCTGGTCGGCACCTTCCTCGGCATTCTGCTTTCGTACGGCCTCATCGGGCCGCTCGCGAGCGTCGCCGAACAGCGCGTGACCGAATCCACCAAGATGTTCCAGTGCATCAAGGTGACGATTCTCGCGAGCCTGAATGGGTACGCACCGGCGATCGCCGTCGAGTTCGGCCGCAAGGTGCTGTTCTCGACCGAGCGTCCGTCGTTCGCCGAGCTCGAAGAGCACGTGCGGCGCGTGAAGGCCAAGTAAGGGCGCCGGGACCGAACCGATGAGCAAGGACAAAGACCGCGCGATTGTCGTCAAGCGCTCCGCACCGAAGAAGTCCGGCCACCACGGCGGCGCGTGGAAGCTCGCGTACGCGGACTTCATGACCGCGATGATGGCGTTCTTCCTGCTGATGTGGCTGCTGAGTTCGGCGTCTACGGTGCAGTTAAAGGGCATTGCGGAGTACTTCAACCAGCCGTTGAAGATCACGCTGTGGGGCGGCGACCGCAGCGCGGAAGACTCGAGCATTCTGAAAGGCGGCGGCCGCGACATCTCGACCGACGCGCAGGGCGTGACGCGTTCCACGGACGGTTCGAACAATCGCGCCGAGCGCACCGTCTCGCACAGCAACGAAGATTCGATGAAGCAGTTGCAGGGCGAACTGGAGCGTCGCGAGCAGATCCGCCTGCACGATCTGCAGGTGAAGCTGATGGCCGCGATCGAAGCGAATCCGGTGCTGCGCCAGTTCAAGCAGCAGATCCGCATCGACTCGACGCTGACGGGCCTGCGCATCGAGATCGTCGACTCGCAGAAGCGGCCGATGTTCGCGACCGCGAAAGACCAGGTGGAGCCGTACATGCGCGACATTCTGCGCGAGATCGGCCACACGCTGAACGACGTGCCGAACCGCATCATCGTGCAGGGACATACCGACGCCGTGCAGTACGCGGGCGGCGAGAAGGGCTACAGCAACTGGGAACTGTCCGCGGACCGCGCCAATGCGTCGCGCCGCGAGCTGATTGCAGGGGGCATGGACGAAGCAAAGGTGATGCGCGTGCTCGGTCTCGCGTCGACGCAGAACCTGAACAAGGCGGACCCGCTGGATCCGGAGAACCGCCGCATCAGCATCATCGTGCTGAACAGGAAGTCGGAGGAGGCGCTCAATCATGACGACTCGACCACGACGACCTTGTCGGACGACGCAGCGGGCTCCAAGCCGCTGCTGCAAAGACTGGCGCCGCCCGTGACGGCCGCGCCGAAGGTACCGGCGGCAACGCCGGCGGCTCAGTAACAGGAAGGCGGTCGCCCGGCCGTCCCCGCGCCACGGCGGCGCGGCCAGCCAGGCGGCACAAAGCGCAAGCGCAACGAGGTTTTCATGATCAGGCACATCCTGGCAATCGACGATTCGGCATCGATGCGGCAGATTCTTTCCGCGACGCTGACGGCGGCCGGCTATGAGGTGACGCTCGCGGCGGACGGCGCAGAAGGGCTCGAAAACGCGCTCGCCGTGCGCTTCGATCTGGTGCTGACCGATCAGCACATGCCGGGCAAGACCGGCCTCGATCTGATCGCCGAGTTGCGCGGCAATCCGGCTTACAGGGAGACGCCCATCCTCGTTCTGACGACGGAATCGGGCGAGCCCTTCAAGGCCGCGGCGCGCGAAGCAGGCGCGACGGGCTGGATCGAAAAGCCGGTCGACCCCGATCTGCTGACCGAACTGGTGGCGGCGTTGGCCCAGCCAGATCACGCATAAAGCATCAACCCAGACAAGTTATAGAAGCTCTCGACGCTGCGGCAAGGTAGCCCAGGCCTAGACAGGAACTCTCGCGGTGACCCAGGCATGACACTCGACATCACTCAGTTCTATCAGACGTTCTTCGACGAAGCGGACGAACTGCTCGCGCAGATGGAGCAGTTGCTGCTCAATCTGGACGTCGCGCATCCGGACCCCGAAGACCTCGCGGCGATTTTCCGCGCGGCGCATTCGATCAAGGGCGGCGCAGCCACGTTCGGCTTTACCGCGCTGACGGAGACGACGCACATCCTAGAATCGCTGCTCGACCGTGCGCGCAACAACGAACTCGTGCTGCGCAAGGACATGATCGACACGTTCCTCGAAACCAAGGACGTGTTGTCCGGCCAGCTCGCCGACTACCGTGCGAGCGCCGAGCCCGACGCAGCAGTCGCGAAGGCGATCTGCGCGAAGCTCGAGCAGTTGCACGCGGAAAGCCGGGGCGCTGCCGCGCCGGCCGCGACCGCACCGGCCGAAGCACCGCAGGCCGCAGTGAGCGTGCCGGTCGAGGCACTCGCAACAGTAGAAGAAGGCAGTCCGCCGGAGCACGTCGTCGAACAGGCGGTGCAGGCGGCGGGCGAATGGAATGACGGCGAACCGGCACAGACCGGCGCGGCCGACGGAGCCGGCGACGCGAATGACGCCGCCGGCCCGCATCTGAAAATTACGCTACGGGGCGTTGATGAGAAGGACCAGGAACTGCTTGCCGAAGAGCTGGGCAACCTGGGCAACATCGTCGGGCAGGTCAAGAGCGGCGGCGACCTGACGCTGTGGCTTCAGACCGATGTCACGTCCGACGACATCATCGCCGTGTGCTGTTTCGTGATCGACGAAAGTCAGATCTCGATCAGCCGCGGAACCGCACCGGCGGACGGTGCTCAGCAAGGCGAACCTGGAACGCCCGACGCTGAGCACCCGTCTCCGGCGCAAGCAGCACCGGCGGCTTCGGCCGCCACCCATACCGAAGCGCCCGCCGCCCCGGCGCCGAGCGCCGCCGAGCCTGCGAAGGCCGCGGCCCCTGTTGCGGCCGCGGCTCCCGCTGCGGCGAGCGCGTCCGCACCGGCGGCCGCGCCCGCAGCCGCCCCGGCGCCAGCGACGGCACCGGCAGCGGCCGACTCCGACCGCAAAGCCGCGCGTCCCGCGGCAGCAGCGGCCGGCGCCGAGGGCAGTTCGATTCGCGTGGGCGTCGAAAAGGTCGATCAGCTGATCAACCTCGTCGGCGAACTGGTGATCACGCAAGCGATGCTCGCGGAAACCACCAGCACGTTCGACCCGGCGCTGCACGACCGGCTCTTCAACGGCATGGCACAGCTCGAGCGCAACGCGCGCGATCTGCAGGAAGCCGTCATGTCGATTCGCATGATGCCGATGGATTACGTGTTCAGCCGCTTCCCGCGTCTCGTGCGCGATCTCGCGGCGAAGCTCGGCAAGGAAGTGGAACTCGTCACCTTCGGTCAGGCGACCGAACTCGACAAGAGCCTGATTGAGCGGATCATCGACCCGCTCACCCACCTCGTGCGCAACAGTCTCGACCACGGCATCGAAACCGTGGAAGCGCGCCGCGCCGCAGGCAAGGACGCGACCGGCCAGCTGGTTCTCTCGGCGGCACATCATGGCGGCAACATCGTCATTGAAGTGAGCGACGACGGCGCCGGCCTGCGCCGCGACAAGATTCTCGCGAAGGCGGCGAAGCAGGGCATGCAGGTCAGCGAAAGCATGACCGACGACGAAGTCTGGAACCTCATCTTCCTGCCGGGCTTCTCGACGGCGGAGCAGGTCACGGACGTGTCGGGCCGCGGCGTCGGCATGGACGTGGTGAAGCGCAACATCCAGTCGATGGGCGGCCACGTCGAAATCACGTCGCAGGCCGGCAAGGGCAGCACGACGCGCATCATCCTGCCGCTCACGCTGGCGATTCTCGACGGCATGTCCGTCAAGGTCGGCAACGAGATCTTCATTCTGCCGCTGAACTTCGTGATGGAGTCGCTGCAGCCGCAAGCCGAGGACATCTACACGGTCGCCAACGGTGAGCGCGTGGTGCGCGTGCGCGGCGAATACCTGCCGCTCGTGGCGTTGCACGAAATATTCAACGTGGAAGACGCGAAGCAGGAGCCGACCCAGGGCATCGTCACCATCATGCAGACCGAGGGGCGGCGCTTTGCGATGCTGATCGACGAGCTGGTGGGGCAGCAGCAGGTCGTCGTGAAGAACCTCGAAACCAATTACCGCAAGGTGCACGGCATTTCCGCCGCGACCATTCTCGGCGACGGCAGCGTCGCGCTGATCGTGGACGTGGCGGCGCTCAACCGCGAGTCGCGCAACGCGCATGGCGCAATGAGCCTCGCATGATGTCCGCGACATTCGCAGCAACACTCACTCAACCTGATTTATCCCAACCGTTTGGGGGCTAACGTGGCAGAAGTTCAATCCATCAATTCGAGCGTCGCGAACGCGACGAATGGTCGCCGCGACGCGCAGCAGGCCGACGCCGGCGGTCAGGAATTCCTCGTCTTCACGCTCGGTGCCGAAGAGTACGGCATCGACATTCTCAAGGTGCAGGAAATCCGCGGCTACGACAACGTGACGCGCATCGCCAATGCGCCCGATTTCATCAAGGGCGTGATCAATCTGCGCGGCATCATCGTGCCGATCGTCGACATGCGCATCAAGTTTCACCTGGGCCGCGTCGAGTACGACCACCAGACCGTCGTGATCATCCTGAACGTCGCGCATCGCGTGGTCGGCATGGTGGTGGATGGCGTGTCCGACGTGTTGACGCTCGCCGTCGACCAGATCATGCCGGCGCCTGAATTCGGCGCAACGCTGACGACCGAGTATCTGACGGGACTCGGCACCGTCGACGGCCGCATGCTGATTTTGATGGACATCGAAAAGCTCATGACGAGCCGTGAGATGGCGCTCATCGAAACGCTCGGCGTGTAACGGCTGCGGCGTTCACAAAAGTTTGCAACAGGGAGCAGTGAGATGCTAAGCAGGTGGTCGATTCGCACATCGCTCACGCTAGTGGGGATCATTCTCGTCGCGCTGACCATGGTGGTCGGCGTGCTTGGGCTGACGGCGCTCGGCAGCGCGAGCCGTTCGCTCGACCGTATTGCGCGCGGCGATCTGGTGGCGATTCACGCGCTCGACGACGCTTCTGCCTATCTGCTGCGCTCGCGCATCTCGCTCGACCGTGTCACCGCGCTCACCGCTGCGGGCGAAACAGAAATGGCCAGCAAGGTGCTGGACCGCGCTGTCGAGCTTTATGGCTTCAGCAACAAGAACTGGCAGATTTACCTGGACGCGCCGAAGGCGGGCGTCGACCAGGCAAAAATGGACGAGCTTGCCGCACTGCGCGGGACCCTCGTGCGCGACGGCGTGGAGCCTGAATTCGCGGCGCTGCGCGCGAACGATCTGGCGGCCTATCACGCGATTGCCGACAAGAAGATCAGTCCCATGTTCGTGGCCTACGACAACGTGGCGGCCGTCGTGGTGAAGAGCCTGCAGCAGCAGGCAGTGGACCAGCAGGCAGACGCGCAGTCGAACATCTCGCTGATGACCACGCTGATCGTCGCCTTTGCCGCACTTGCGCTGCTGCTCGTGATCGGCCTGCGCTTCGCGCTGCGCGGCCTGATCATTCGGCCGCTGCAGGACGCAACCGAATGCTTCGAGCGGATTGCTGCGGGCGACCTGTCGGAAACCATCGAGGTGCGCAGCCGCAATGAAATCGGCCGCCTCTTTGCCGGCATCAAGCGGATGCAGGACAGCATGGCGTCGATGGTCACGGCGGTGCGCAGCAGCACCGAGTCGATCGACACCGGCGCGCGCGAAATCGCAATGGGCAACACGGATCTGTCGCAGCGTACGGAAGAGCAGGCCGCCTCGCTGCAACAGACCGCGCAGAGCATGGAACAACTCACGGGCACGGTGCGGCAAAACGCCGAGAACGCGCGCCAGGCGAGCCAGCTTGCCGTGAACGCGTCCGACATCGCGACGCGCGGCGGCGACGTGGTGAGCCAGGTCGTGACGACGATGCAGGACATTGCGAGCAGCTCCAGCAAGGTCGTCGACATCATCGGCGTGATCGAAGGCATTGCGTTCCAGACCAACATTCTCGCGCTGAACGCGGCAGTCGAAGCGGCGCGCGCCGGCGAACAGGGCCGCGGTTTCGCGGTCGTGGCGGGCGAGGTGCGCAGCCTTGCTCAACGCAGCGCGAGTGCCGCGAAGGAAATCAAGGAATTGATCGGCGACTCAGCCGACAAGGTGCAAAGCGGCTCGGCACTCGTCGGACGCGCGGGCACCACGATGGACGAGATCGTGCAGGCCGTGCGCCGCGTGACCGACATCATGGGCGAGATCAGCGCCGCTTCGGAAGAGCAGTCGGGCGGCATCGAGCAGGTCAATCGCGCCGTTGTGCAAATGGACGAAGTGACGCAGCAGAACGCCGCGCTCGTGGAAGAAGCAGCGGCTGCCGCAGCGTCGCTCGAAGACCAGACGCGTCAGTTGCAAGCGGTGCTCAGCGGCTGGAAGGTCGCGAGCCATGCGGCGCGTGGTTTCAACGCGCCGGGCACGGCGGCTGTGCAGCAAGTGAAGGCGCGTGTGGGCGGCGGCATCGGCAAGCCCGCTGCGAAGGTGGCGCCGCGCGCCGCGCAAGCGGCAGCCAGCGCGCCGGCCGCTCACGCTGCTGCGGCTCATGCGACCCATGCGGCAGCGCATGCAACGACCAACCCATCGGCTCATGCATCGACTCACCCAGCAGCCCCGAGCAGCGCCGCACCGGCTTCGGGCAACCACGAAGCAGGCGCCGGGCGCGTCGAACCGGCATTGAAGCCGAAGGCGCCGCGCGCGGCATTCGAACCGGCCGCCCGTCCGGCAGCGGCGAGCGTGAGCTCGGCGGGCTCGGACGCGGACTGGGAAACCTTTTAAACATGACGATGAAACATGCAGTCATTCGGTATCTCGCGGCTCGTGGCGCGAATCATCGAAGCACGTCCGGGCGGCGTGTCGCGGGCCGACTGCATGGTGGCGCAACGTGCGGGCGGGCGCGACCCCGTACAAACAATCCCTTGCTCGCCGGCGCTGTCGTCGGGCAGGCGTGATGGCTCGTATCGCAGGCAGGAACTTCCATGATGGCAACGCGCGCACAGCAACGCACCGACCGGGCGGACCCAATCAGGTCTGGCGAACAGGGACGTGATTTCGAATTCACCTCCGCGGATTTCACTCGCATTCGCGAACTGATTCACCGCAGCGCCGGCATTTCCCTTTCCGATCACAAGCGCGACATGGCGTATAGCCGCCTTGCGCGCAGGCTGCGCGCCCGCGGCCTCGATTCGTTCAGGCAGTATCTGGATCTGCTCGAAGCGGAGAACGATCCTGCCGAGTGGGAAGCGTTCACCAATGCGCTGACCACGAACCTGACCGCATTCTTTCGCGAGGCGCACCACTTTCCGATTCTCGCCGACTTCGTGGCGCGCCGCGCGCAGCCGGTTTCCGTCTGGTGCTCGGCGGCCTCGACCGGCGAAGAGCCGTATTCGATCGCAATGACGCTGATCGAAGCGCTCGGCGAAAGCGCCGCGCGCCAGGCCACGGTGCTTGCCACCGACATCGACACGCAGGTGCTCGCCAAGGCCGAAGCGGGCATGTATCAGTTCGATCAGGTCAAGCACCTGTCGCAGGAACGGCTCAAGCGCTTTTTCCTTAAAGGCACCGGCCCGCACGCGGGCATGGTCAAGGTGCGGCCGCAAGTGCGCGCGATGGTGCGCTTCGAGCAGTTGAACCTGACCGACCGCGATTACCAGTTGCGCACGCAGTTCGACGCGATCTTCTGCCGCAACGTAATGATCTATTTCGACAAGCCGACGCAAGCGCAGGTGCTCGGGCGCTTCGAGCCGCTCATGAAGTCGGGCGGCCTGCTGTTCGCCGGTCACTCGGAGAACTTCACGTACGTCACGCAGGCGTTCAGGCTGCGCGGCCAGACGGTTTACGAACTGACACGCGACGTCGCCGGGGCGCGCGCGCCGGCGCGTGCAGCGGCGAGTGCGAGCAGCACGCCGACGAGCGGGGTGACGGTATGAGCAGTGCCTTGCCTATTGCAACCAATCTCTACTACGACAACCACTTCCAGCGCCCCGGCGTGAAGCTGTTGCCCAACGAGTTCTACACCACGCATGACGACATGGTGCTCGTCACCGTGCTCGGCTCGTGCGTCGCGGCCTGCATTCAGGACCGCACGGCAGGCATTGGCGGCATGAACCACTTCATGCTGCCCGACGACGGGGCCGAAGTCGGCCAGCCGGCATCCGATTCGATGCGCTACGGCGCCTACGCGATGGAAGTGCTGATCAACGAACTGATCAAGGCCGGCGGCCGGCGCGACCGTTTCGAAGCGAAGGTGTTTGGCGGCGGCGCGGTGCTCGCGGGCATGACGACCATTAACATTGGCGATCGCAACTCGGAATTCGTGCGCCGTTATCTCGCGCTCGAAAAAATCCGCATCGTCGCTGAGGATTTGCAGGGCTCGCACCCGCGCAAGGTCGCGTTCATGCCGCGCACGGGTCAGGTGATGGTGAAGAAGCTGCGCTTGCAGCAGGATCCGGGCGTCGCCGAGCGCGAACAGGCGCTGGTGCGCCAGAGCGCGGAAGCGCGCGCCGAGCGGCTTGCCGCCGCGAGAAAACGGGTCGAGCTGTTCGCGGCCCCGGCGGCTGCGCGGCCAAAGGTGGAGCTGTTCGGTTCCTCCACGGGCGCGGCGAAGCCGAAGGTGGAGCTATTCGGGTCGACAGGAGGCGCCGCGAACGGTGGCGCGGGCGGCACGGGCGGCAGCGCGACCACGGGCGCTGCGAAGTCGCGCATCGAACTGTTCAACTCCACCGCGCGTCCCATCAATTCAAACAACGCCAGAACCGCAGAGGAGGCGTGAGCGCTGTGCAAAAGATCAAAGTATTGTGTGTCGACGATTCGGCGCTGATCCGCAGCCTGATGACCGAGATCATCAATAGCCAGCCGGACATGACCGTCGTCGCGACCGCGCCCGACCCGCTCGTCGCGCGTGAGCTCATCAAGCAGCACAACCCGGACGTGTTGACGCTCGACGTCGAAATGCCGCGCATGGACGGCCTCGACTTTCTGGAGAAGCTGATGCGCCTGCGGCCGATGCCGGTCGTAATGGTCTCGTCGCTGACCGAGCGCGGCAACGAAATTACGCTGCGTGCGCTGGAACTGGGCGCAGTGGACTTCGTCACCAAGCCGAAGGTCGGCATTCGCGACGGCATGCTCGATTACTCGGAAAAGCTCGCTGACAAGATTCGCGCCGCGGCGCGCGCACGCGTGCGCCAGGCGGCGCCTGTACAGCATGCGCCCGCAGCGGGCGCGCATGCGCCGGTCGGCGCGGCGCCGCTCTTCAACAATCCGCTGCTGAGTACCGAGAAGCTGATCATCGTCGGCGCGTCGACGGGGGGCACCGAAGCGATCCGCGAAGTGCTCGTGCCGCTGCCGCCGGACGCGCCTGCCGTGCTCATCGCGCAGCACATGCCGCCCGGTTTCACAAAATCTTTTGCGCAACGCCTCAATGGTTTGTGCCGGATTACCGTTAAAGAAGCTGAGCACGGCGAACGCGTACTGCCGGGACATGCGTATATCGCGCCCGGCCACGCTCACCTGCTGCTTGCCCGCAGCGGCGCGAACTACATCGCGCATCTGTCGGACGATCCGCCGGTGAACCGGCATCGTCCTTCGGTTGACGTGCTGTTCCGCTCGGCCGCGCAGCACGCGGGCAAGAACGCGGTCGGAGTGATCCTGACCGGCATGGGGCGCGACGGCGCCGCAGGTCTGCTGGAAATGAAGAAGGCAGGGGCTTACACCCTTGCGCAGGACGAAGCGAGCTGTATCGTGTTCGGCATGCCGCGCGAGGCGATTGCGCTGGGCGCGGCCGACGAAATCGCGTCGCTGCCGGACATGAGCCGGCGCGTGATGGCGCGTCTTGCGTCGATGGGCGATCGGGTTCAGCGCGTATGATGCGCCGTTCGGATTGAAGCGGTCATACGCCGCACAGTGAATCAAGTAAAGGGAATCAAATGGATAAGGCAATGAAGTTTCTGGTGGTGGACGACTTTCCGACAATGCGCCGGATCGTTCGCAACCTTCTAAAGGAGCTGGGCTACGGCAACGTCGACGAAGCCGAAGACGGCCAGGCCGGTCTCTCGCGTCTGCGCGGCGGTACGTACGACTTCGTGATCTCCGACTGGAACATGCCGAACCTCGACGGTCTCGCCATGCTCAAGGAAATCCGCGCCGACGCAAACCTCAAGCACCTGCCGGTGCTGATGGTGACGGCCGAGTCCAAGAAGGAAAACATCATCGCGGCGGCTCAGGCAGGCGCGAGCGGTTATGTCGTCAAGCCGTTCACGGCTGCGACGCTGGACGAGAAGCTCAACAAGATTCTCGAGAAGATGGCCAAAACCGGGAGCTGATGTGAACCTGCCGACCGAAGCGCCTAGCACCGAAGCGGTCAACGAGAGCGGCGACTTCGCGTCAGACCGCATTCTCGCCCGTATTGGACAACTGACACGCACGCTGCGTGACTCGATGCGCGAGCTCGGGCTCGACAAGCACGTCGAGCGCGCGGCGGAAGCCGTACCCGATGCACGCGACCGTCTGAAGTACATCGCGAACATGACCGAGCAGGCCGCCGAGCGCGTGCTGTCCTCGATCGACATCGCGAAACCCATTCAGGAGCAGTTGCAGAAAGACGCCGGTGAACTCGACGCGCGTTGGGAGCAATGGTACGCAGCGCCGATCGAGCGCGCTGAAGTGCGCGCGCTGATGAACGACACGCGCGAGTTTCTGCGCGGCGTGCCCGAGGCGACCACCGCGACCAATTCGCAGCTCATGGAGATCATGCTGGCGCAGGACTTCCAGGATCTGACCGGCCAGGTGATCAAGAAGATCACCGACGTCGTGTATCTGATCGAGCAGCAATTGCTTGGCGTGCTGGTCGAGAACATCGCGCTCGAACGGCGCGAGCAGTTCGCGGCGCACGCCGCGGCGCTGGTAGCCGAAGCGTCGCCGACCGGCAGCCCCGAGCATCTGCTGAACGGTCCGCAGATCAATCCGGAAGGCAAGACGGATGTGATGCAGGATCAATCGCAGGTCGACGATCTGCTCGCGAGCCTCGGTTTCTGAGCGGTCCGCGCCCTTGCGGCGCGCGGCCGGATCAGTGTGCGTAGCAAGTCGCGCTCCCGGGCCGGAGTGCTGTCTATCGACGCAAATGCAGGCATACTGCAAGGTCAACGAGGGGCGCGGCAGAAGGTGAACGCTATCACCAGGGCTGGCAAAACGAGGTTTTCGTCGAATTTGCGGCCTGCTCCGTGTCCTATGATTTGCCTACATGCAGCCGGTCAGCACGCAGTGTGCGCCGCGCGGCAGCCAGGGAGGAATGTCGATATGTGGAGTCACGTACGCCGCGCCGGTCGGGTCACGGCGCTTGTGTTGCCCTTTGTTTTACCCGGTTCGTTTTCCACGGTGCAGTCCGCTCACGCGGCACTCGGCGGCGCGCCCATGACGCCGCCCGCAGACGCATCGGTCTCGTCGCGCACCCTGCATCCTTCCAGCGCCGTGTTGCGTTCTGCATCGGGTGCGGCGTCTTCCGCTTCGGCTTCCACCACGGCCGCGTACACCGTTCGTCAAACCACGCTCGGCAACGGCACGGTGGTGCGCGAGTATCTCGCGGCCGACGGCAGCGTGTTCGGCATTGCGTGGAACGGCCCGCAAATGCCCGATCTGAATGAAATGCTCGGCAGTTACTTTCCGCAGTATGTCGCGGGTGTGAAGGCAGCGCGCGCGGCGCGCGGCGGCGCTCGCGGGCCCGTCGCGGTCGACCAGAACAGCCTCGTCGTGCAGTCCGGCGGTCATATGGGCGCTTTCAGCGGCCGCGCGTGGCTGCCGCCCGCGCTGCCCGCGGGCGTCAGCGGCTCCGACATTCAGTAACGGCGAGGACGAACGATGCACACCATGCAAATTGCAAAGAAACTCAAGGACTGGACGCAGGTTGCGGCAACCGTCGTGCTCGTGTCAGCGCTTGCCGCGTGCGGCGGCGGTGGCGGGGACAGCGGCGGCTCGACGTCCACGAGCGGTTCCACGGGCGGGTCGACCAGTGGTTCGACCAGCGGCAGCTCCTCGAGCAGCTCGTTGCCGGCGAGCCCCACGCAACAGCCGATCGCGGCAACCGCCGCGAACACGGTGGCAATCACGGTCGGCCACGGCGTGACCGGCGTCATCAACATTCCCACGATCAGCGTGACGGTTTGCGTGCCCAACACCACGACCTGTCAGACCATCGACAACATTCAGGTGGACACGGGTTCGTTCGGGCTGCGTATTGTCAATTCGGCGCTCAATTCGACCATGCAGGCGGGGCTGGTGCCGAGCACCTCGACAACCGGCGGCCAGCTCGCCGAATGCGCGACTTTCGCCGACGGCTACACGTGGGGCACCGTGCGTACCGCGACCGTGACGATCGGCGGCGAGACCACGACAGCGGCCGTGCCGTTGCAGATTATCGGCGACAAGGACGCGAGCACCACACCAACGTCCGGCTGCGGCAGCGGCTCCGCTGAGAACACGGCGAGCGATCTGGGCGCAAACGGCATTATCGGCATCGGGACGGCGCTTTATGACTGCGGTTCGACCTGCGCGAACGCGTCGACTGCTGCGACCTACAGCAACTACTTCTCGTGCCCGGGCGGCACCGGCTGCACGCGTGCCACGGTTCCGCTCGCGAGCCAGGTGGCCAACCCGGTCGCGAAGTTCCCGGTCGACAACAACGGCGTGATCGTACAGATGCCGCCCATCGGCAATAACGGCGCAGCCTCGGCCACCGGCACGCTGGTGTTCGGCATCGGCACGCAGTCGAACAATGGGCTGGGGTCCGCGCAGACCTTGACCACCGACGCCTATGGCGACCTCACCAACAGCGTGTTCAACGGCAGCACGACCACGGCGTTCCTGGATTCGGGCTCGAACGGCTATTTCTTCAACGATAGCTCGCTCACGCTATGCGGCAGCAACTTCTCGGGCTTCTATTGCCCGTCCACGCCGCAGACCCGCTCCATTACGCTGGTGGGCGCAAACAGCGTCAAGACGACGGCCAATATCGGCATCATGAGTGCGTCTACGCTCTTTAACAGCGGCAACAACTACGCGTTCAACGACCTCGCCGGCCAGCTTGGCGGTCTCGCCGCGTTCGACCTCGGCTTGCCGTTCTTCTACGGGCGCCATGTCTATCACGGCTTCGACCTGCGCCCCAACGGCGGCAGCCAGGCCCCGTTCGTGGCTTACGCCAGCTGATCCGCGGCAACGCGCTAACTGAGCGCTAAGCCACAACGCCCGCGCGAAACTGCGCGGGCGTTGTTTTTTTGCGGCGGCGCGCGGCCTTTCGCGCCGCTTGCCGATCCGCCGAAAAGCCCCCGTTTCTCCTTCCTTATCCGCCGATCGGCACTTGCGCCGAGCGGGAATAATCGCTCTCACTGGAAAGAGGCGCTGTGCCTCGCCCACCTGGAGAGCTTTGTGGCAGAGGAAAGCGACCTCGAAAAAACCGAATCAGCCACCCCCCGGCGCCTGGAGAAGGCGCGCGAGGAGGGGCAGATCGCGCGTTCGCGGGAGCTGTCGACGTTCGCGCTGCTCGCGGCCGGCTTTTTCGGCGTATGGGCCATGTCGGGCAGCATTGGTCAGCATTTGCAGGACATGCTGCGCACGGCCTTTACGTTCGACCATGCCACCGTTTTCGAAACGCGCCGCATGATGACCGGCGCCGGTACGGCGAGCCGCGAAGGCCTCTACGCATTGCTGCCGATTCTCGCGCTGACCGGCGCGGCGGCATTGCTCGCGCCGATGGCGCTGGGCGGCTGGCAACTGTCGACCAAAGGGCTCGAGCCCAAGTTCGATCGCCTCAATCCGATCGCCGGCCTCGGCAAGGTATTTTCGATCAACGGACCGGTCCAGCTCGTCATGTCGATCGCGAAAACGCTGGTGGTGGGCATCATCGGCGGCACGGCAATCTGGAATCGTCGCGAGGAAATTCTCGCGCTCGCCACGCAGCCGCTGCACCTCGCGCTCGCCAACACCGTGCATCTGATCGCCGTGTGCTGCGGGATGACGGTGGCGGGCATGTTCGTGGTCGCCGCGCTGGACGTGCCGTATCAGCTCTGGCAATTCCATAAGAAACTGCGCATGAGCAAGGAAGAAGTGAAGCGCGAGCATCGCGAAAGCGAAGGCGATCCGCACGTGAAAGGCCGGATTCGCCAGCAGCAGCGCGCGATTGCCCGCCGCCGCATGATGACCCAGGTGCCCAAGGCCGACGTGGTGGTCACGAACCCGACGCACTTCGCAGTCGCGTTGCAGTACACGGACGGCGAAATGCGTGCTCCGAAGGTGGTCGCCAAGGGCGTGAACCTCGTGGCCGTGCGGATTCGCGAGCTTGCCGCCGAGAACAACGTGCCGCTGCTGGAAGCGCCGCCGCTTGCGCGTGCGCTCTATCACAACGTCGAGATCAACCGCGAGATTCCCGGCCAGTTGTATGGCGCGGTCGCGGAAGTGCTCGCGTGGGTGTACCAGTTGCGGCGCTTCAAAACCGAAGGTGGCACGGCGCCGGTCGCACCGACCGGGCTCGACGTGCCCGCGGAACTCGACAAGGGCGGTGTGTCCGATCAGGAAGCCGATCAGGAAGCCGCCGATACGCTTAACCCTGCTAACGATGACGGAGCCTCCGCATGAACGCTCGCGCCGGTTTCCTCGCTCGACGGCCCGATGCCCTGAGCAGCACCAATTTGCGCGCCCTAGCCGGCCCGGTGCTGATCTGCATGATCCTCGGCATGATGATCTTGCCGTTGCCGCCGTTCCTGCTGGATCTGCTGTTTACCTTCAACATCGCGCTTTCGGTGATGGTGCTGCTCGTCAGCATGTACACCATGAAGCCGCTGGACTTCGCGGCTTTCCCGAGCGTGCTGCTGTTCTCGACCTTGCTGCGGCTCTCGCTGAACGTTGCGTCCACGCGTGTCGTGCTGCTCGAAGGCCACACTGGTCCCGACGCCGCGGGCCAGGTGATCGAGTCGTTCGGCCACTTCCTCGTGGGCGGCAACTTCGCGGTCGGTATCGTCGTCTTTATCATTTTGATGGTGATCAACTTCATGGTGATCACCAAGGGCGCGGGGCGGATCGCGGAAGTGTCCGCGCGCTTCACGCTCGACGCGATGCCCGGCAAGCAGATGGCGATCGACGCCGACCTGAACGCCGGCCTCATCAACGAAGAACAGGCGCGCAAGCGTCGCGCTGAAGTCTCGCAGGAAGCCGAGTTCTACGGCTCGATGGACGGTGCGAGCAAGTTCGTGCGCGGCGATGCGATTGCCGGCCTGCTGATCATGGTGATCAACATCTTCGGCGGACTGATCGTCGGGATGGTTCAGCACGGCATGGACTTCGCGTCCGCGGGCAAGAACTACACGCTGCTCACCATCGGCGACGGCCTCGTCGCGCAGATTCCGTCGCTCGTCATTTCGACGGCTGCCGGTGTGATCGTGTCGCGTGTCGCGACCAACGAAGACATCGGCACGCAGCTCACCGGGCAGCTCTTCACGAATCCGCGCGTGCTGATGATTACCGGCTGCATTCTGGTCCTGATGGGCCTGATTCCCGGCATGCCGCATTTCGCGTTTCTGATTCTGGGCGGCGGTCTGATCCAGCTCGGCCGCACCATGAAAAAGCGCGCCGAAGAACGCAAGAACACCACGGCGCTCGTGGATGTCGCGCCGGCCGCGGTTGCACCGGTCGAAAACACGGAAGCAAGCTGGGACGACGTGACGATGATCGACACGCTCGGGCTGGAAGTCGGCTACAGGCTGATTCCGCTCGTCGACAAGAACTCGGACGGCGAGCTGCTCAAGCGGATCAAGAGCATCCGCAAGAAGTTCGCGCAGGAAATTGGCTTCCTGCCGCCTGTCATCCATATTCGCGACAATCTCGAGTTGCGCCCGAACGGTTATCGCATTGCGTTGAAGGGCGTGGAAGTGGGCGTGGGCGAAGCGTATCCGGGCCAATGGCTCGCAATTAACCCAGGCCAGGTGTCGGCCGCGCTGCCAGGCACGCCGACGCAGGACCCGGCGTTCGGTCTGCCCGCAATCTGGATCGATACGAATCTGCGCGAACAGGCGCAGGTGTACGGCTACACCGTGGTGGATTCGAGCACCGTGGTCGCAACGCACCTGAATCACCTCGTGGTCACGCATGCGTCCGAACTGCTCGGGCGTCGCGAAGTGCAGGCGCTGCTCGAGCGGATGCAGAAAGATACGCCGTCGCTCGTCGACGATCTGGTGCCGAAGACGCTGCCGCTCACCACGCTGCAAAAGGTGCTGCAGAACCTGCTGGAAGAAGGCGTGCCGATCCGCGACCTGCGCACCATTCTCGAAGCGCTCTCCGAGCACACGCCGAAGCTCAGCGACCCGCACGATCTGACCGCCGCCGTGCGGCTTGCACTGGGCCGCGCGATCACGCAGCAGTGGTTCCCGGGCACCGGCGACATGCAGGTGATGGGCCTCGACTCGAATCTGGAACGCGTGCTCTCGCAGGCACTGTCCACCGGCTCCAACCCCGGCCTCGAGCCTGGCCTCGCGCATACGCTGATGACCGAGACACAGAAGGCGATGAGCCGTCAGCAGAACATGGGCCTCGCGCCGGTGCTGCTCGTGCAGCACGCATTGCGGCCGATGCTCGCGCGCTTCCTGCGCCGCAGCCTGCCGCAGCTCAAGGTGCTGTCGTATGCGGAAGTGCCGGACACGCGCAACATCAAGGTGGTGAATCTGATCGGCGCGCATGGTTGAAGCACAACGGCAAGCGCTGCGCTTGCCATGCGTATGACGAGTGGACGAGTGAACCCACATTCCACAGATTTGCCGGCGCCCGAGGGCGCCGGTTTTCATTTGCGCGCCTCGTTTTTGCATCGCGCGGCTACTCATTGATTCATGTCGCGCTCGCGGCGGCCGCCCGCATTCGCGTGGAGTCGGGCGGCATGTTCCTCCGCCGCCGCGAACGTAGCTGACGGCCAGCCTCCATCGTTCGAATTACCCACGTTTCCCGGCCTTTATCCACCGATCGTCGGTCGACGGGTTTCGCAATAATGATCTCAATGGGAAGCGGTGTGTTGCCGGTCCGTCAGTCCGTATACCTCATCGGGGGTCCAGCTTGAACATTCGTAAATTTATAGGTGCCACCAGTCGCGACGCACTGCGTCTTGTGCGCGAAGCGCTGGGCGCGGACGCGGTCGTGCTGTCCAATCGGACAATGGATGACGGCAGTGTCGAAATTGTCGCGTTGGCCGACAGCGACCTTGCGGCGATCACGCCAAAGGCACCGCGCGCGGACACCGGCGCGACGCCTGCCGCATCGACCAGTGCTGCGCTCACGCAGCCCGCATTGGCTGCATCTGCGGCGCCGCGTACGCTCTCCTCCACACAGCCGATGCAGGCGAACCCGTATGCGAGCGGTATGCCCGACGTGTTCTCGTCGGTGTTCGGCGCGAGCCCCGAAGCCGGGACCGAGGCGACGGGCAACGTTGCCGACTCCGCGCTTGCAGCCGGCCACGATACACAGCCTGCCGCCAAGGTGGTTCCGAGCGCGGCCATGAATGCGGCGATGAAGGCAGCGAGACCCTCGGCCGCGCAGACCGAGACCCGCAACAGCGCATTAAGCAGCGTGTCCGGCTCCACGTCGTCCGCTGCAGTTGCGGCAGCGAAGCACGCAGCGGCGCCGCAAGCACCGCAGATTCACGTCGGGCAGCCGAGCGCGCGCGCTGCGGCTGCGCGTCTCACCGAAGACATCCGCGCCGATCTCCTGAAGGCGGCCGGCGTGCCCTCTGCGTCTGCCGCAGCCACCGCCGACATCCACGGGCCGCGCACGCTCGCCGAGTCCAATCCGTGGCTGATCGATCACGCACGACGCATTGCCGCCGAACAGGAACAGCACGGCGACTACCGCGCACGTCCGGCCGCGATGACGCCGGCCGACGCTATGGCGAAGGGCCTTGGCGCCGCCGTCGAGCCGGGCAGGGGTGCGGCAGCGGCTAGCGACAACACGCCGGACTGGGCGCGCGAAGCCGCCCAGGTCGCTGCACGCCGCGCCGCGCAAAAATTCACGCCGACGCCTCCTGCAGCCGACGACGCGCGCACGCCTGCCGCGGTCGCGGAAGCGATCAAGGCGCGCATGGAACAGGTCGTCAAGGAAACCGTGATGAGCGAGCTGTCCTCGCTGCGCGGCATGATGGAAGAACAGTTCGCGGGCCTCATGTGGGGAGACCGGCAGCGCCGCAACCCGGCGCACGGCGCCCTCACCAAGCATCTCTTTGCCGCCGGCTTCTCGGCGCAACTCGTGCAGATGATGGTGGACAACCTGCCCGAGGACGTCGACAACATGGACGACGGCATGGACTGGGTGCGCTCGGTGCTCGCCTCCAATCTGCCCGTCATGGAAGACGAAGACACGCTGATGGAACGCGGCGGCGTGTTCGCGCTGATGGGCCCGACGGGCGTAGGCAAGACCACGACGACCGCCAAGCTCGCCGCGCGCTGCGTGATGCGTTTCGGCGCCAGCAAGGTCGCGCTGCTCACGACCGACAGCTACCGGATCGGCGGCCACGAACAACTGCGCATCTTCGGCAAGATTCTTGGCGTGTCGGTTCACGCGGTGAAAGACAGCGCCGACCTGCAACTCGCCCTCTCCGAATTGCGCAACAAGCACATCGTGCTGATCGACACGATCGGCATGAGCCAGCGCGACCGGCTTGTCTCCGACCAGATCGCGATGCTGAGCCGCGCGGGCCAGCCGGTGCAGCGCCTGTTGCTGCTCAACGCAACGAGCCACGGCGACACGCTCAACGAAGTCGTGCAGGCATATCAGCGCGGACCGGACCAACAGCCGCTCGCCGGCTGCATTCTCACCAAGCTCGACGAAGCCACCAACCTCGGCGGCGTGCTCGATACGGTGATCCGCTACAAGCTGCCGGTGCACTACGTGTCGACCGGTCAGAAGGTGCCTGAGAACCTCTACGTCGCGACCAAACGTTTTCTGATCAAGAGCGCGTTCTGCATTCCACGCGATCACTCGCCGTTCGTCCCGCACGACGACGATGTGCCTGCACTGCTCTCCGCGCTGTCTGCGCGTTCGACCGCTGAACTGCACGAGGTCCGCTTTGGATAAGCTCGTCTCCGATCAGGCAGAAGGACTGCGGCGCCTCCTCGCGCGCAGCGGCTCGCGCGTGATTTC
Source organism: Burkholderia sp. WSM2232 (assembly GCF_000472545.1). GTDB lineage: Bacteria > Pseudomonadota > Gammaproteobacteria > Burkholderiales > Burkholderiaceae > Paraburkholderia. Next base: position 248,420 of record NZ_AWZV01000006.1, read on the forward strand.
GGTGACGGCGGGCTCGCTGGGTGCGGGCTGTACGTCCACGGTGATCAACCTTGCCGCCGCGCTCGCGCAGCAAGGCAAGGACGTGCTCGTGATCGACGAGTGCGTCGGCGGGAAGTCGGTGAGTGCGCTTGCCGGGAACCTGCGCGACGCCGGCAATTTCGCCGCCTTGATGCGCGGCGAGGCGACGCTCGACGACGCCGCCTCGCGGCATCCGCTCGGTTTCTCGGTGCTGAGTGCCGCACGTGCGCATCGCGAGGGTTATAGCGCGGCGCAGTTCGGCGTGCTGCTGCACGGTCCGGCCGACATCGTGCTGATCGACGCGCAGCTCGACTCACACGGGCATCTGTCCGCGCTCGCCATGCAGGCGCACGACGTGATGATCGTCACACGCATGGCCGCTCAGGCGATCACGGACGCGTATGCCTGCATGAAGCGACTGCACTACGCGCATGCGATCGCGCAGTTTCGCGTGCTGGTGAACCACGTGCAGAGCGTGGAAGACGCCCGCACTGCTTTTGCAAACCTGGCCGGCGTGGCCGGGCGCTACCTCGCGGTGGCGCTGGAAGACGCCGGTTGCATTGCCGCGGATGCGCGGATGGCGCGAGCCGAAGAGTTGTCGCGTTGTGTCGTCGACGCCTTTCCGTCGACACCGGCAGCGCGCGATTTCCGGCACCTCGCAGCCGAATTGCAGTACTGGCCAATGCGGCCAGCGATGTCGTCGCAAACGCCATGGATGGCGCCTGCGACAGTTTCATCGGCGCAACACGCCGACCAACCGTCTGCGCAGCACGCCTGAGAGGCGGCACAAGGACAAGGGGAGCACGATGTATAACGCTCAGGGAAAGATTTCCCAAGCCGATGTTTTGACGAAGTATGCACCGCTCGTGCGTCGCCTCGGCTTGCAGCTCGTTGCCAAAATGCCGGCCAGCGTCGATCTCGACGATCTGATTCAGGCCGGCATGATTGGCCTACTGGATGCCGCGAGCCGCTATAAGGAAGATCAGGGCGCGCAGTTCGAAACCTACGCGAGCCAGCGGATTCGCGGAGCGATGCTCGACGAATTGCGCAGCAACGACTGGTTGCCGCGCAGCTTGCGGCGCACTTCGCGTGAAGTGGAAACGGCCGTGCACAAGGTGGAGCAGAACCTGGGACGCTCGGCGAGCGAAACGGAGATTGCCGAACACCTGCAGATGCCGCTCGACGAGTATCAGTCGATGCTGCAGGATCTGCACGGCAGCCAGCTCATTTACTACGAAGACTTCGACCGTTCGGCGGACGACGAGCCGTTTCTCGACCGCTACTGCGTCGACCACTCGGACCCGCTTTCGGCGCTGCTCGACGAGAGCCTGCGCTCAGCGCTGGTCGAGGCGATCGACCGCTTGCCGGAACGCGAGAAGCTGCTGATGTCGCTCTACTACGAGCGCGGCATGAACCTGCGTGAAATCGGCGCGGTGATGGAAGTCAGCGAGTCGCGTGTATGCCAGTTGCACAGCCAGGCAGTGGCGCGCTTGCGCACGCGCCTGCGCGAAATGGCCTGGGCGAATGCCGAGGCAACCTGAGCGGTGTGCGTTGTGCACCCATGCCACGCAACGCGGTTCAGTTGCGAACGTGGTTGCGCAATGAGTTCGGATGCCGAAGCGGTGGGCGCTGCACGCGCCGATGTCAGGCGTCCGCCATTTCATGCTCGGCTGCCAGCGCAAGAAAAGCCGAACGCGACATGCCGCGCGCCTGCGCGTATTCGTCGATGTCGTGCACCAGCGCCTCCGGTAACGAGATGTTGATGCGCACCGCTTTTTTCAGCGCGGGAATGTTGCGGGTTGTCACGAAGCCCCATGTGAAACCCGCGTAGTCAGGATTACGCCGATGCTCGTCTAGCGTCAGCCTTTCGGGAATCGGCAAACCTTCGTCGAGCAGCGTGTCCAGATGCGCCTCGATTGCCTCTTTCGCGTTCGCGTAAGCCTCCTCCAGCGTATCTCCCGCCGAGTGACAGCCGGGAATATCCGGCACGATGACGCCGAACGCGTGCTGCGCGTCGCCCGGCTCGATTGCGATCGGAAAGATCAGGTTTTTCATTTCGGTCCTGCCTGTTTCAAGATGCTGTTCAGCATGCCGGGCGGGAGGTCCCGCTTGGGGTGAGGGATGGTCACGAGCCCGGCTTTCAATGCGTGCCGGAAATGATGATGACTGCCCGATATGCGCACGAGCCTCCAACCGTCCGCCTGAATCAGTTTGACGACCTCGCCACTGTTCATTTTGCACTCCCCGTAATATACACACGATTACACAACTCCGCTAAAGAGATTTCACCGCCTCGCGCGCGACGCTGCCGAAACTGGGCGCAACGGCGCACGCACGCCGCGGGAAACGTCATGGAAAAGAGAAGATTTGAACGCGGAAGGCTGGCTTAGCGCCACCTGGCCAGATGGCCAGTCATGAGGAAGTGAGAGAAGGCGAATGACCGACAGCCGCGCGGCGGGCGGAAACGAAAAGGGGTTCGTCGTGGCGACGAACCCCTTGTTCAGTGGTGCTTCGGTTCGAGTACTCGAGACTCAGGCTCGAGTTTCAGCGCTTGCGTTTCAGCGCTTGCGTTTCAGCGCTTGCGTTTCAGCGCTCGAGTTTCAGCACGGCAGCGTTTGACCTGCTATCAAACCGCGACACGCGCGGGAATCCGCCCGTCTGGTCCATAAAAGCCGGCCTTTTGCGGCATCACGACCTGCAACGCCGCCAGGGCCCGCTGGTTGTAATCCATGCGCACGCGAATCAGTTCACCATTGCTCGTGTTCGAACGGCGCGCGCGCTCGGCGGCTTTTTGCAGCAGCGACCATTGCTCAGCAATGCGCTCGTCGGTGCTGGCTGCGAGCTCCATGCCGGCCCAGCCGGCCGGAAAACCCATGCCGGCGAGCAGTTCGTCGCGGCGCGTTTCAAGCTGGGCGAGCTCGCCGATCAGCTCGGTCTTTTTCTCGATCACCGACGGCAGCAGCTCGACCGGCGACAAGGCGGTCAGCGCCTTGGTCTCGAGCGTCAGTACCGACGCAAACGCCTCGACGGCGGAATACTCTTCGGAGAGGGTGGCAAGCAGGGCGTCTTTCATCTCAACAACTCGCTGGAAACGACGGCTCGCGCTAGATACGCGAGCCGGGTCTGTCGAACGTCGCCCGGCCATTCACCGTACTTCGATGCGTCGATTAGTTGCCGGTCGACGAGGATTTGTTCTGCAACAACTCGCGTGCGGTGCTCAGCACGCCGTCGGCGATCTTGCCGGAGTCGATCGTTAGCGTGCCGTCCTTGATGGCCTGCTTGATCGACTCGACGTGCGCCGTGTCGATGTCGGCCGAGCCGGTCGCCGCGAGGCTGCGCAGATGCTGCGACAGACCCGACAGGCTGACGCTGGCGTCGCCCGAGCTGCTGGGAGTGGCTTGCGAGGCAGTGCCCGCGGTCTGCGCGCTGGTGTTCGCGGTCGCCGCGTCGCTTTGCTGCGAGCGGGACAGCGCGTCTTTCAACGTCGGCAGATTCGAATTGGTTTGAGAATCGACTTTCACGATTGGCTTCCTGAACGATTTGATTCTGATAACGGCAAGCGTCGATCAAAACTTTAGCGCAATCGCTACAGCTTTTTCCTTGTCTATCAAGACGATCCGGCCCTGATACGGGCGGCGCGACCCAGCTTCTGGCGACGCGCGGCGCGCTCACTTTCACAGTTGAATCTCCACCGTCGAGCCGTCCTTGACGATGCCTGAGATGATCTGGCCGTTGGCGGTCTTCACGCGAACCTGCTGGCCCGGCGACGCGTTGTTCATCGCGCTGCCTTCCGACGAAATCGCGAAGCCGTCGCCGGCGGCCACGACCTTCACCGTCTGCCCGATCGATACCGCCGACGCGCTTCTCAGCATATCGCGGCGCAGCGGCATGCCGGGGGAGACGCGCGTCAGCGTGAGCGAGCCGACCGCCTGCGACGGGTCCGTGACGATGGCCTGCGGCAAGCCGGTCAGATCGCCTTCGCGCGCAACCAGATCGGCGGCAGTGAGGACTTCGCCTGCCGACATGGCACGCGCCGCGAGGTAGTAGGTCGCGTGCAGCGAGATGCGCGCTTGCAGATAGATGGTCCACGGACGCTGTCCCGCGCAACGCACGCCGACGGTCACACGGCCCCACATGCGCGCGCCGCTCGGCATGAACGGCTCGAGCGTCATGCAGGCCGCGAGACCGCGCGGAAACGCGGGCGCGACGGTGATATCCACTTTGCCCGGCAAGCCCGCCGACTGCTGTTGCAGAAACGCCAGCGCAACCGCGCGGATGGCTTCCGGGTCTTGCTGGCCGGGCAGCGGAGCGGGCTGCGCCGGTGCCGTTGCCGCTGCACGCGGGTTCTGCTGGGCCACTGAGGCCGTGGGCGAGGCGGGCCGCGTCGCGGGCATGCGGGCGTTCGGCGCAGCGACCGCGCTGTTCGCCGAATTGGCTGGTGCGCTCGGGCGAGCCGCGATCGGTTTGCCGTCGGCGCCGATCTGCGGCGGCTCGCCGCGCGACGCGAGCGTGTCGAAGCTGTCTGGCACCAAAGCGCCCGCCGTCGCGGCCGAAGGGGCCGAAGCGCCCGCTCCCGCCGACCGGGACATGCCCGCCGCTGCGCGGCTTGCCACGCTCGACGCCGCATTGGCCGCCACCGGCTGGACGCCCGCGTTCTCGCGTGCGCCGTTGGATTGAGGCGCCGGGGTCACGACAACAGGCACGACGCGGCGTGCGGCCTGCGCAAGGTTGACGCGAGTCGAAGCGCCGACCGCGCTGGACGTATCCGCCGCGTTGGGAGCATCCGGGAGGTTGGCCGCATTCATCGCGCCAGTCCCCGCGCGCCCCGGCGCCGGAATGGTCACGACACCGTTCGGATCCGGCTTGAAGTTCGTGCGGATCATCTGCGGCGCGGCGGGCGTCTCGCCTGATCCCGCTATCACGATGGAACCGCTCACATTGGCGGCGCGAATGAACGGATCGTTCTCGCGCGTGGAAGCACCTCGCGTGAGCGACTGCGCGGTAGCGGCGGCGAGCGTGGCGGCCGAGCCGGTACGTTTCGCGGGCGCGCTCTGCATATGCTGGGCAAGTTCGGCAAGCGCCGCCGAATTCTGTTCGTTCGGCCCGGCAATCACGATAGGGCCGTCTGCCTCGCCGGCGTGCGCAGCTCCGGCGAAGAGCATGCAGCTGCCGCCAGCCGCGCAGACGCCAAGAGACGAGCTCAACACCAGGCGGACAGCGACCCGCCATGCCGCCGCACTCGTGCGATGCGCAACCGTGCGTTTCGCGCGGGGCGTCGGATCGGAAGTGGGCTGGTCCATCGGGTTCTCCATCGAATGCATTCGGTACGTCTTGCATTCTATTGAGCGCCCCCTTCGCGCAAACGTTGAATAGAAGCCCCCTTTCCCGGTTATTCGTCCGATTGCTGCTTGCGCCCCGCCCATAAGATGCTCCTCATGCAAAAAGGCCTTCCCGTCTGATGCAGTCCTCACGCGAGGCGCACGGGAAGCCTCGGGACCGTTCTCCGGAGATTCTTATGCTGGACAAACTCGATGCCGAATTCGCTTTTGGACGTGAGGCGCTCGATGTGCGCGCTTATCGCCAGGAGCTCCTGTCGTCGAATATCGCCAATGCCGACACGCCCGGCTACAAGGCACGCGACGTCGACTTCGCCTCGTCGCTCGCGGGCGCGCTGAAAAAGACCGGTGCGTCCGGCCACACGGCGTCCAACACCGCGACGCTCGCGATGGCCCAGCCGGCCGGCGTGACGAGCGGCATGTCGATGGCGGCGACGGCGCCGGGCCATCTGTCCGGCAAGTCGACCTTGCGCCCGGCAGGCGGCACCTCCGACGACTACGGCAATCTGCAATACCGCAATCCGACGCAACCGGCGCTCGACGGCAACACCGTCGACATCGACACCGAGCGCGTACAGTTCGCGGACAACACGTTGCACTTCGAATCGGGCATGACGGTGCTGTCGAGCCAGATCAAGACGATGTTGTCGGCGATCCAGTCGGGCTCGTAATAGCGACGCGGGCAACGCGCGGCGCATGAAAAAAACGCTACGGGAACTCACTTGATGCCGGCTCGAACCGGCACGAAAGGTCAGCAAACATGCCTTCTTTGATGAACATATTTGGTGTTGCAGGCTCCGCGATGTCCGCGCAGTCGCAACGGCTCAACGTGACGGCGTCGAACCTCGCCAACGCGGACAGCACCACCGGCCCGGACGGCCAGCCGTACAAGGCCAAGCAGGTCGTGTTCGCGGTCGCGCCGCTCGGCGGCGCGCGCACGGGCTCCGGCCAGCAGGTCGGCGGCGTGCAGGTCACCGGCGTGGTGGACGACCCGACGCCGATGAAAACCGCCTACGACCCAGGCAACCCGGCCGCCAACGCCGACGGCTACGTCACGCTGCCCAACGTCGACCCGGTGCAGGAAATGGTGAACATGATTTCGGCGTCGCGCTCGTATCAGGCCAACGTCGAAACGCTGAATACCGCCAAGACCCTGATGCTGAAAACGCTCACGATCGGAACCTGAGGAGAGCCCCTTGACCACTAGCACGACCATCGGCAACAACGGCACGACCGTGTCGCAAACGCTGCTCGACACGATGAACGGCACGAACAGCGCGTCGAGCTCGACCAGTTCGACGGCCAGCACGTCCGGCACCTCGGCGACCGATCTGCAGAACACCTTCCTGAGCCTGCTCGTGGCGCAGTTGAAGAACCAGGATCCGACCAACCCGATGGACAGCTCGCAGATGACTTCGCAGCTCGCCCAGATCAATACCGTGTCGGGCATCAGCCAGCTGAACACGACGTTGAGCTCGCTCGCCACGCAGATGTCGGCGGGCCAGCAGTCGCAAGCGGCGCTGCTGATCGGCTCGACGGTGCTCGCGCCGGGAAGCTCGGTCTCGGTCGCAAGCGGCAAGGCGGATGCGTTCGGCGTGCAGCTCGCCAACTCGGTGAGCGACCTGCAGGTCGTGGTGAAGAACTCGGCGGGCACGATCGTCAAGACGATCGATCTCGGCAAGCAGTCGGCCGGCACGATTCCGGTGGGCTGGACGCCGACCGACGCAGCCGGCAACGCGCTGCCCGACGGCAGCTACACGATCAGCGCGGTCGGCACGATCAACGGCCAGCAGGCCACGGCCACCACGCTCGCGAGCGCGACGGTGCAAAGCGTCGTCATGCAGAGCAACGGTACGCCGGGCCTCGTGTTGTCGAACGGCTCGACCGTCGCGTTGACCGGCGTGGCCGCCATCCTCTAATTCAGATTCAGTCAGTTACGACTTTCCAGACACGGAGACCGTCATGGGTTACCAACAAGGTTTGAGTGGTTTGTCCGCATCGTCGAGCGATCTCGACGTGATCGGCAACAACATCGCCAACGCGAATACGGTTGGCTTCAAGAGCGGCGCGGCGCAGTTCGCCGACATGTACGCGAATTCGGTGGCGACGGCGGTGGGCAACCAGGTCGGCATCGGCACGAAACTGTCCGAAGTGCAGCAGCAGTTCTCGCAAGGCACGATCACGAGCACGAACCAGGCGCTCGACGTCGCGATCAACGGCAACGGCTTCTTCCAACTGTCGAACAACGGCTCGCTCGTGTATTCGCGCAACGGCGTGTTCCAGCTCGACAAGAACGGCTTCATCACGAATGCACAAGGTCTGCAACTGATGGGCTACGCCGCGAACAGCTCCGGCATCATCAACACAGCGCAAACCGTGCCGTTGAGCGTGCCCACCGCGAACATCGCGCCGAAGGCGACCACCAACATCTCGGCCGGCCTGAACCTGAACGCGCAGGACCCGCTGATGCTCGGCACGCCGAGCGTCACGGCCAACGCCTCGAACACCGGCACGCTCACCACGCCTGGCGCGACCATCACCAACACTGCATCGGGCACGAACAACGACAACTACACCGTCACGTTCACCAGCGCGACCGCCTACACGGTGACCGACACGACGCTCGGCACCTCGACGACCGGCACCTACACGGCCGGCTCGCCGATCTCGCTCGGCAACGGCCAGACCGTCACGTTCAACGGCGTGCCCGCGACCGGCGACAGCTACGCGATCGCGCCCACGCCGGTGGCCTTCAACCAGAACAGCTCGTCGACGTATAACTACTCGACCAGCACGACCGTGTACGACACGCTCGGCGGCTCGCAGACGGTCAACATGTATTTCGCCAAGACCTCGGCCGGCACGTGGGACGTGTATGCGGGCGTGTCGACCGGCACGGCGACGCTGGTCGGCCACGCGAACTTCAATTCGTCGGGCACGCTGCTCGGCACGACCGACGCGTCGGGCACGGCAACCACCACGCCGTATGTCTTCAACTTCTCGGTACCCACCACGGACGGTTCGGCGACGCCGCAGGCTTTGACGCTGAACATTGGCGGCACCACGCAGTACGGCGGCAAGAACGGTGTGAATTCGCTGCAGCCCGACGGCTATGCGGCCGGCACGCTGACGAGCTTCACGATCGGCGCCGACGGCACGCTGACCGGCAATTATTCGAACCAGCAGACCGCGGCGCTCGGCCAGATCGCGCTCGCCAACTTCTCAAACCAGAACGGTCTCGTGAACCTCGGCAACAACGTGTTCCAGCAGACGTCGCAGTCGGGCGTCGCGCAGATCTCGGCGCCCGGCTCGACCAACCACGGCGTGCTGCAAGGCGGCGCGGTGGAGAACTCGAACGTCGATCTGACGAGCGAGCTGGTTGATCTGATCACCGCGCAACGCAACTATCAGGCGAACGCGCAGACGATCAAGACGCAGCAGACCGTCGACCAGACGCTCATCAACCTGTAAGCGAGCAGGACGGACCCATCATGGATCGGCTGATCTACACCGCGATGTCGGGCAGCACGCAAGCGCTCGAACAGCAGGCCATCGTTGCAAACAATCTGGCGAACGCGTCGACCACGGGCTTTCGCGCGCAGCTGGCGACGTTTCGCGCCGTGCCGATGTCGTTCGGCGACGGCAGTTCGATCAACGACAACACCACGCGCACCTTCGTGCTGTCGTCGACGCCGGGCGCGGACTACACGCCCGGCCCGATCCAGCAGACGGGCAATCCTCTGGATGTCGCCATCGAAGGGCCGGGCTGGCTCGCCGTGCAGACCGCCGACGGCGGCGAAGCCTACACGCGCGCCGGCAATCTGCATATCGACCAGAACGGCCAGCTGGTGAACGCCACCAACCAGGTGGTGCTCGGCAACGGCGGCCCGATGGCGGTGCCGCCGGGCGCGCAGATCACCATCGGCCGCGACGGCACCGTGACCGCGCTCACGCCGGGCGATCCGCCGACTGCCGTGGTGACGATCGATCAGCTCAAGCTGGTCAATCCCGATCCCCAAACGCTCACGCGCGGCGACGACGGCCTCTTCCGCACCGCCGACGGCAACCCTGCCGAGGTGGACCCGACGGTGGCGATCGCGCCGGCATCGCTGGAAGGAAGCAACGTGAATCCGGTCAGCGCGATGGTCGCGATGATCACCAACGCGCGCCAGTTCCAGATGCAGACCAAGCTGCTGGAAAGCGCCGACAAGAACGATCAGTCGGCAAACCAGTTGCTGAGTTTCAGCTAACGGGCCGTTCACGGGTCCGCAACCAGTTGCATGAGACCTGAGCGAGCGCAGAGCGCGAGCCCGGTCGACAGGAGAATAGATTTATGAACCGCTCACTCTACATTGCCGCTACCGGCATGAATGCGCAGCAGGCGCAGATGGACGTGATCTCGAACAACCTCGCGAACGTCAGCACGAATGGCTTCAAGGGCTCGCGCGCCGTGTTCGAAGATCTGCTGTACCAGACCGTCCGCCAGCCGGGCGCGAATTCGACGCAGAACACGGAGCTGCCCTCCGGCATTCAGCTCGGCACCGGCGTGCAGCAGGTTGCCACCGAGCGTCTGTACACGCAGGGCAACCTGCAGCAGACGGGCAACTCGAAAGACGTCGCCATCAACGGCCAGGGCTTTTTCCAGGTGCAGATGCCCGACGGCACGACCGCCTACACGCGTGACGGCTCGTTCCAGACCAACGCGCAAGGTCAGCTCGTCACGTCGAGCGGCTACCAGGTGATTCCTGCGATCACGGTGCCGAGCAACGCGACCTCGCTCACCATCGGCAGTGACGGCGCGGTGTCGATCAGCGTGGCGGGCTCGACCAACACGCAGCAGCTCGGCACGATGCAGCTCGCCACCTTCATCAACCCGGCCGGTCTCGACGCAAAGGGTGAAAACCTGTTCGCGGAAACCGCCTCGTCGGGCGCGCCCAATGTCGCGCAGCCTGGTCTGAACGGCGCGGGCACGCTGAATCAGGGCTACGTGGAAGCATCGAACGTGAACGTGGTGCAGGAACTGGTCAACATGATCCAGACGCAACGCGCTTACGAGATCAACAGCAAGGCCGTGACGACGTCCGACCAGATGCTGCAGACGCTCAGCCAGATGCAGATTTAACGCTGCAGTCAGCGGGAATTAACAGGCGGTAATCAAGATGTCGTACTTCACTCGTAATCCGGTCCATTCGCGCACTGCCGTCGCGCTCGCGCAGCTTGCGCTCGTCGCGGCGCTCGGCGGTTGCGGCCTCGTGCCGAAGCAGCCGATCACGCAACAGCCGATGACGGCGATGCCGCCTATGCCGCCGCAGGCGCAGGCGCCCGGCTCGATCTACAACCCGGGTTACGCAGGCCGGCCGTTGTTCGAAGACCAGCGCCCGCGCAATGTCGGCGACATCCTGACCATCGTGATCCAGGAAAACGTCAACGCGACCAAGTCGTCGGGCGCGGGCGTGAACCGCAACGGCACGACGAGCTTCGACGTGCCCACCGCCGGCTTTCTCGGCGGGCTGTTCGGCAAGGCGAACCTGAGCGCGAACGGTGCGAACAAGTTCACCGCGACGGGCGGCGCCAACGCGTCGAACACGTTCAACGGCACCATCACGGTGACAGTGACCGGCGTGCTGCCGAACGGCAACCTGATGGTCAGCGGCGAAAAACAGATGCTGATCAACCAGGGCAATGAATTCGTGCGCTTCTCAGGCATCGTGAATCCGAACACCATTTCGAACCTGAACGCGGTGTACTCCACCCAGGTGGCCGACGCGAAAATCGAATACTCCGCGAAGGGCTATGTCGACGAAGCGCAGAACCTCGGCTGGCTGCAACGCTTCTTCCTCAACGTGTCGCCGTGGTGATCATGGGTACTGCTTCTCTTCGCTTTCTCGCGCGCGCCGGCAACATCGGCCGGGCGCTCGCCCTCGTCGCGCTCGCGTGCGCGGCGCTGCCGGCGGCCACGCCTGCTCACGCGGAGCGTCTGAAAGACCTCGTACAGATCCAGGGCGTGCGTGACAATCCGCTGATCGGCTACGGCCTCGTCGTCGGTCTGGACGGCACGGGCGACCAGACCACGCAAACGCCGTTCACGACGCAGACGCTCGCCAACATGCTGGCGAACCTCGGCATCTCGATCAACAACCAGGCGGCCGGTTCGAGCAACTCGCAATCGTCGTTGTCGAACATCCAGTTGAAGAACGTCGCCGCGGTCATGGTGACGGCCGTACTGCCGCCGTTCGCGCGTCCGGGCGAACAGATCGACATTACCGTGTCGTCGCTCGGCAATGCGAAGAGCCTGCGCGGCGGCACCCTGCTGCTCACGCCGTTGAAGGGCGCGGACGGCCAGGTGTACGCACTCGGCCAGGGCAATCTCGCGGTGGGCGGCGCGGGCGCCAGCGCGAACGGCAGCAAGGTGCAGGTCAATACGCTGGCGGCGGGCCGCATTGCCGGCGGCGCGATCGTCGAGCGTGCCGTGCCGACCTCGGTGTCGCAAGGCGGCACGATGCAGTTGGACCTGAACGAGATGGACTACGACACGACGCAGCGCGTGGTGGCGGCAGTCAACAACGCATTCGGCAGCGGCACGGCCACGGCGCTCGACGGCCGCACGATCCAGTTGCGTGCGCCGAGCGATCCCGAGCAGCAGGTCGCGTTCATGGCGCAGTTGCAGAACCTCGACGTGAAGCCGGCGCAGGCCGCCGCGAAGGTGATTCTGAACGCGCGCACCGGCTCGATCGTGATGAACCAGATGGTCACGCTGCAGAACTGCGCGGTCGCGCACGGCAACCTCTCGGTGGTAATCAACACCCAGCCGGTAGTGAGCCAGCCGGGCCCGTTCTCGAACGGCCAGACGGTGGTGGCCAAGCAGTCGCAGATTCAGATGAAGCAGGACAACGGCGCACTGAAGATGGTGACGGCCGGCGCGAACCTCGCCGAAGTAGTGAAGGCGCTCAACGCCTTGGGGGCGACGCCCGCGGATCTCATGTCGATCCTGCAGGCGATGAAGGCGGCGGGCGCTCTGCGCGCCGACCTGGAAATCATCTAAGGAAGAGAAGAGATGAATTCGGATACGACCAATTCCGCCGCGGCGGCGAACGATCTGACCCAGCGCTTCGCGCTCGACGTGCAGGGTTTCGCGAAGCTGAGCGCGCAGGCGAAAGCGTCGCCGCAGGCCGGCATGAAGATGGCGGCGCAGCAGTTCGACGCCGTCTTCACGCAGATGATGCTAAAGAGCATGCGCGATGCGACGCCCCAGGACAGCCCGTTCGATTCGCACGACAGCGCGACCTTCACGTCGATGATGGATCAGCAGTTGTCGCAGCAGATGTCGCAAAAGGGCATTGGCGTCGCCGACGCGATGCTCAAGCAGTTGATGCGCAACCAGGGCATGCAGGTGAGCGGTGCCAACGGCGGCAGCGGCGCGGGCGGCCTCGTTGGCATGGCCAATGCGCTCGGCGGCGGCAGCGGCGGCGACGAAGGTCAGACCGCGGCGCTCAACGCGCTCGCCAAGGCTTATGGCAACGCGCAAGCCAACGGGCAACTGGCGACGGGCAAGGGCTATTCGGCCAACAGCGCGCTCACGCCGCCGCTGAAGGGCGACGGCAGCTCGCCGAAGGTCGACGCGTTCGTCGACAAGCTTGCAGCGCCTGCCCAGGCCGCCAGCGCCGCGACCGGCATTCCGGCGCGCTTCATTATCGGTCAGGCCGCACTGGAGTCGGGCTGGGGCAAGAGCGAGATCAAGAAGGCGGACGGCACCACGAGCCACAACGTGTTCGGCATCAAGGCGACCAAAGACTGGACCGGCAAAACGGTTTCCACGCTCACCACCGAATATGTGAACGGCAAGCCGCAACGCGTGGTGGAGAAATTCCGCGCGTACGATTCGTATCAGGAAGCCATGACCGATTACGCAAGCCTGCTCAAGGGCAATCCGCGTTACGCGCAGGTAATCAATTCGGCACATGACGTAAAGGGTTTCGCCACGGGCATGCAGCGCGCCGGTTATGCGACGGATCCGCATTACGCGAAAAAACTGATGTCGATTATGAGCAAGATGGGTTGAAACACCGCAACCATGCACGCGACGGGGCCAGGTGCATGACAAGACGGACGAAGCCGGCTGCCGACAGCGGCCGGCTTACCCGCGAAACTCATCTGCAGAAACCGGCGCGTTGAAAATGCGCGTTACGATTTACCCACGCGTTATCAGCACGTTATAGCCGCGTTATCCGGCTTTTAACGTTTGCGCGGTGCAATGCCAAATAATTCATTGGGCGCCCCTAAATTTTAGCGGGATACTGCCGCTAATCCGTTAGAGCCCATACCGGAAGCGTTTATCTCCGGTTGAATGCGCGTGCCACGGTCTGCATGGAAAAAAGACCGCGTGAAAGCCCCGGCAGGAGCTCTGGCACGTGCCCGCAAGAACATGCATACCGGCAAGCCCATGGAAACCAATCAGTCGAACGGCCAGACCGACACGCCGATCCAGCCGCACGTTTCGTCAGACGACAGCGCTCACGATTTCGGCCGGCGCAATCCGCTGGAGATCGGCGTGCAGTTGCGCAATCTCGTCAATCGGGGCGATTTCCTCACCGTTCAGTATCCGGGAGGGCAGCTCGTCACGCGTCTGCTCGACGTCGACGTGCGCGCGCGCACTTTCACCTTCGACTGGGGTGCGTTATCCGAGCAGAACCGCGGCCTGCTGGCTGCGGCGGGCTGCCAGTTCCACGCGGCGCCGGAGGGCGTGCGCGTGGAGTTCGCCACGGGCACGCCGCGCGAAACGCGCTTCGAGGGACTGCCCGCATTCGAAGCCGACTTTCCGCCCGTGCTGTTCTACGTCCAGCGCCGCGAGTATTTTCGCGTCGACGCACCCATTCTCGATCCCTATACGTGCAGCGGACGTCTGCCGGAAGGCGATTCGTTCCGCTTCGAAGTGCACGACCTGTCGCTTGGCGGCGTGGGCATGCGCACGTCCGACGAACGTGTGGCGGAACTGCCCATGGGCACGCGTCTGGACGATTGCGAACTGTCGCTTGGCCGGCTGGGCCGCCTGTCGCTCGATCTGCAGCTGGTGTCGCATCGCTCGCTCGCGCTGCCGAACGGCACGCAGCGTTATCAACTCGGCTTCCGTTTCCTGACGCTGCCGGGTAGCGCGGAAAACACGCTGCAGCGTCTCATCACGCAACTGGAAATGAAGCGCCGTTCTCTCGTTCGCTAACGGACGGGCGCAGCGGGCGCAATGCGCCGGCAGCGCGGCAGCGGACTGTCTTCGCATGCCCGCCGCGCCGGCCTCGCAAACGTTGGATCGAAGTTTTGCAAGCGTCGCGAATGGCCTCAATTTTCCGTCGCGAAAGCCGTTAAACAGAAAGTTCAAGTAACGCGGCGGCATGTGTATGGTGTCGCCCTTCAGGATGACGCATGTCCAATCTCATCAATCTTGGTCTCAGTGGACTGAACGCAGCCCAGTGGGGACTCACGACGACCGGCCAGAACCTCAGCAACGCGTCGACGCCCGGCTATACGATCGAAACGCCCGTCTACGCGGAAGCCGGCGGGCAGTACACCGGTTCGGGCTATCTGCCGCAGGGCGTCTCGACGGTCACCGTCACGCGTCAGTACAGCCAGTACCTGACGACGCAGCTCAATGACGCGCAGTCATCGAGCAGCTCGCTCGCCACCTACAACTCGTTGATCTCGCAACTGAACAATCTGATCGGCAGCCCGACTGCCGGCATTGCCAGCGCCATCACGAGTTATTTCACGGGCATGCAGAACGTCTCGAACAATGCTTCGAGCCTCGCCACGCGCCAGACGGCGATGAGCGGCGCGCAGACGCTCGCGAACCAGCTCAACGCCGCCGGCCAGCAATACGACGCGCTGCGCCAAAGCGTCAACACGCAATTGAGCAACACCGTTTCGCAGATCAACAGCTACACGCAGCAGATCGCGCAGCTGAATGGCCAGGTCAGCGCCGCCAGCACGCAAGGCCAGCCGCCGAACCAGTTGCTGGATCAGCGCGACCTCGCCGTGTCGAATCTGTCGAAACTGATCGGCGTGCAGGTCGTCAATAGCAACGGCGCCTACAGCGTGTTCATGAGCAACGGCCAGCCGCTCGTGTCGGGTGGCAACAGTTTCAACCTGGGCACCGCGCCTTCCACGGGCGACTCCAGCGAACTCTCCGTGCAGTACCTGGGGCAGGCCGGCGCGAATCCGGCAGCGGCGCCGCAGGACTTGCCCGATAGCAAGATCGAGGGCGGCACGCTCGGTGGACTCGTCGCGTTCCGCAGCCAGACGCTCGACCCGGCAGAGGCGCAGCTCGGCGCGATTGCCGTCAGCTTCGCCTCGCAGGTCAACGCGCAGAACGCGCTCGGCATCACGCTCGCGGGCGTGCAGGGCGGCGCGCTGTTCTCGGTGGGCAGCCCCACGGTGTATGCGAACACCCAGAACACCGGCAATGCGTCGCTCAGCGTGTCGTTCGCCGACGCCACCCAGCCGACTACCGGCGACTATACGCTCGCCTACAACGGCAGCAGCTACACGCTGACCGACAATTCGACGGGCACGGTGGTGGGCTCCGCGAGCAACCTGAGCCAGCCGATCAACGGCCTGAACTTCTCGACGACGGGCACCATGAATGCCGGCGACTCGTTCACGGTCGAGCCGACGCGTGGCGCGCTGAACAGCTTCGCAACCGCCACCACGGACGCCGCGGCAATCGCCGCCGCGTCGCCGGTACTGGGCGCGGCCGCGTCCACCAACACGGGCACTGGAGCGATTTCGTCGGGCACCGTGACGGCCGGCTACACGATGCCCAGCTCGACCACCACGCTGACCTACGACGGCACCGGCCTGACCGGCTTTCCGGTCGGCTCCACGGTGACCGTGGCCGGTTCGCCCGCGACCACGTATCCGATCACGAGCGCGACGACCGTCGTGCCGTATTCGTCGAGCACCGGCGCGAGCCTGACGATCAACAACACGACCGCCGGCCAGATGAACAACGTGTCGGTGACCATCAGCGGCGTGCCCGCTGCTGGCGACAAGTTCACCATCGGCCCGAACACCGGTGCGAACAACGACGGCCGCAACGCGCTTGCGCTGTCGAACCTGTCCACGGCCAAGTCGATGAACGGCGGCACGGTCACGCTGACGGGCGCGTATGCGAACTACGTCAACGACGTCGGCAACCAGACCAATCAGATTCAGACCTCGAGCACGGCACAGGCTTCGCTGGTGACGCAGATCACCACCGCGCAGCAGTCGGTCTCGGGCGTCAACATCAACGAAGAAGCAGCCAATCTGCTTCAGTATCAGCAGCTCTATCAGGCGAACAGCAAGGTGATCCAGACCGCGCAGACCCTGTTCCAGACGCTGCTTGGCATCTTCCAGTGAGGCGTTGAACATGCGCATCTCAAGCACGCAGTACTTCACCATGAACGTGGCGACGATGAGCGATCAGCAGGCTCAGTTGTCGCAGCTTTACGCGCAGATTTCGAGCGGCGTGAGCCTTTCCACGCCGTCGGACAATCCGCTCGGCGCGGCACAGGCCGTGCAGCTGAGCTCCACCGCGACGAGCCTCGCCCAGTACACGAGCAATCAGAACACCGCGCTCGCGTCGCTGCAGCTCGAGGATTCCACGCTCGGCAGCGTCAACAACGTGCTGCAAAGCATCCACACGCTCGTGCTGCGCGCGGGCGACGGCTCGCTGAACAACGGCGACCGCGGCTCCATCGCAACCGAACTGCAAAGCCTGCGCAGCCAGTTGATGACGCTCGCCAATGCGACGGATCCGCAAGGCAACTACCTGTTCGCGGGTTATCAGAGCAGCGCGCAGCCGTACAACACGAATTCGGCCGGCGTGGTCACGTATTCCGGCGACACGGGGACGCCCGCCGTGCAGATCACCAACTCGCACGTCGTGCAGACCGGCGACAACGGCACGTCGATTTTCGGCAGCGTGGCGCCTATCGGCACGAGCGCGGTGCCGGCCGCAACCGCGGGCAACACGGGCACGGGCGTCATCAGCACGGTGAGCCTGAATAATCCGACCGACCCGACCAACGCGGACACGTACTCGATCAACTTCACGTCGTCGACGACCTATACCGTGAGCCAGACCGATCCGGCGACGGGCACGGTCACGACAAGCGGACCGCAAGCATTCACCGCGGGCTCGGCGATCACGCTCGGCGGCCAGTCGGTGTCGATCAGCGGCGCGCCGAACGCAGGCGACAGCTTCTCGGTGACGCCCGCCACGCAGGGCAGCATGGATGTGTTCGCGAACCTGAGCCAGTTGATCAGCACGCTGCAATCGCCGATCTCGGGCGGTGCGTCGACGGCCAGCTTCCAGAGCGCGCTCGTCACCAGCATGACGCAGCTCGAAAACACGATGAACAATGTCGTGACCGCGCAGGCGACAGTAGGCGGCCGCCAGCAGGAGATCAAGGCGTTGCAGACGGTCACCCAGACGAACACGCTGCAAACCGCGAACGACCTGTCGGACCTGACGCAAACCGACATAATCAAGACCGTCGGTAAATACACGTTGGCACAGAACGCATTGCAAGCGGCACAGCAAGCGTTCGTGAAGATTCAGAACATGTCGCTGTTTCAGTACCTCAGCTGATTGCGCGAGCGGCTTGCCGCTCCATGAACAAAGGGCGGAAACCGGTGTGAGCCGGTTCCGCCCTTTGTGTTTTTCCAGCGTGCCGGTGCCGGCGTGTTACCGGGCCGAGGTTCGGCTAAAAAGCCCTTATCTGAAGCCGAGCGCAACGCGTCCCATCTGGTCGATGCCCACCGTGAACAGACGCGCGAAGAACGGAATCATGTTCGGGATCATCAGTTGCAGAAGCAACAAGCCGATCAGCATGGTGAGCGGAAAGCCGATCTGGAACACGCCGATCTGCGGCGCCGCGCGGTTCAGAATGCCGAGCGCGAGGTTGGTGATGAGCAGCGCGGCGACCACGGGCAGGGACAGCAGCAGTCCCGCCGAGAAAATCGTGCTGCCGAAGCTGGCGAGTGTGCGCCAGCCAGGCGCGCCGAGAATGTTGGCCGAAACAGGCAGCGAGTTGAATGACGCGAGCAGCGCGCTGATCATCTGCAGATGACCGTCGATCACGAGAAACACCAGCATCGCGATCGTGTACATGTAGCTCGACAACACCTGGCTGGAACTACTCGCCTGTGCGTCGAAGAAGGTCGCGAAGCCGAGGCCCATGCCGAGGCCGACGAAGTCGCCCGTCGCGCTGATGGCCTGAAACACGATCTGCATGGTCATGCCGAGCGCCACGCCGATCAGGAACTGGTTGACGATGATCCACACGCCCTCGGCGGAAAACACTGTGACTTGCGGCAGCGCGCCGAGCGTCGGCGCGACGATGATCGTCACGAAGGCCGCGAGGCCTATTTTCACGCGCAGCGGCAGCGAGCGGTTGCCGAGCACCGGCGCGGTCGCCACCAACGCCAGAATCCGCACGAACGGCCACAGAAACGCGGTGAGCCAGGCGTTCAGTTGCGCATACGTGACGGAAAACATGGCGGCGGCTAGGCTCGTTGGGAGAAGAAAAGCGCGGCGCTCAGTTGACGAGCGTCGGAATATTGGTGAGCGTCTGGCGCAGATAGTCGAGCATGGTGGTGAGCATCCACGGACCGGCGATCACCATGGTGACCGCGATTGCCAGCAGCTTCGGAATGAACGACAGCGTCGATTCATTGATCTGCGTGGCGGCCTGAAAAAGGCTCACCACCAGACCGACCACCAGCGCGACGAGCAGAAGCGGCGCGGCAAGCAGCAGGCCCACATACATGGCCTGGTGCGCGAGTGTCATGACGGATTCTGAATTCATGGCGATTCAACCAGAAGCGTGAAGAATGTGAAGCACGTGAGCGAGAACGCGCGCGGGCGAGCGGTGCGCGGCGCCGCGCGTCGCGTTCAGACAAAACTTTGCGCGAGCGAACCGAGCAGCAACTGCCAGCCGTCGACGAGCACGAACAGCATCAGCTTGAACGGCAGCGAGATCGTTGCGGGCGAAACCATCATCATGCCCATCGACATCAGCACGCTCGCCACCACCATGTCGATGATGAGAAACGGAATGAAGATCGTGAAGCCGATCTGGAAGCCCGTCTTCAGCTCGCTCGTGACGAACGACGGCACCAGCAGCGACAGCGGCACGTCTTCCGGACCCTGCATCGGCGCGGCATGCGAGATGCGCGCGAATAATGCGAGGTCGCTTTCGCGCGTCTGGCGCAGCATGAACGTCTTGAAGGGGGCGAGGCCGCGGCTCACCGCCGTTTCCATTGGCACCGTGCCTTCGGAGAAGGGCTTGTAGCCGTCCGTGTACGCCTTGTCGAGCACTGGCGACATCACGAACAGCGTGAGAAAGAGCGCAAGACCCACCAGCACCTGGTTAGGCGGCGTGGTCGTCGTGCCGAGCGCCTGACGCAGCAGCGACAACACGATGATGATGCGCGTGAAGCTCGTCATCATCAGCACCATGGCCGGCAGGAACGACAGCATCGTGAGCAGCAGCATCGTCTGCACGCTCAGCGAATACGTGGTGCCGCCGTTCGGGCCCGGGCTCGTGTTGAAGGCCGGCAAACCGGCGGTTTGCGCGAAAGAGAGCGTCGGCAGCGCGAGCATCAGCGCGGGCAATACAACCGAGGCGATGGGCGCGGCGCGGCGCACGCCGCGCAAGACTGTAGAGACGGTCCGCGAGCGGCGGGTGGAATGCGCGCCATGCGCCGAGTGAAGACTGAACTGCATTACCGAACCCCGTTGCCTTGCCCGTTGAAACGTTTGCTCACTTCGCCCTTCAGGGCGTCGCGAAAGCGCTGGCCGAAGCTGCCGGACAATGTGCCGCCGCTCGTGCCGCTCGTGCCGCTCGTGCCGCTCGTGCTGCCGGTGCCGCTCGTGCCGCCGAAGTTGCCTGCGCCGGGCAAGCCGCCTTGCGTCTGGCCCACCGTTTCGATGGCCACCGAGCCGGCCGGCATCGAATGAAGCAGACGCACGTTGCCGGGCGCCGCCCCGAGTACGAGCCACGTATCGCCGATCTCGACCACCGCGACGCGCTCCTTGCCGCCGAGCGACGCACCGCCGACCGTTTTCACGAGCCCGCTGCGGCTGCCCGGCTGCAAGCCGAAGCGGCGCGCGAGCCACGCACAGCCGAACACCAGGCCGATCACGACGACGAGCCCGACGATGGTCTGCAACACCGCGCCGATACCCAACGCGGGAACCGCGCTGCCGGCACCGACGTTCGAGGCCATCTTCGCTGCGTTGTTGACGGCGTTCATGTCGGCCGCATGAGCGGCGAGCGGTGCGCTGAGCGCGTAGCACAGCGCCGTCGCGGACAGCACCGCGCACGCCGCGCGGGAACGGGCATGACGCGACGCTGCGAGCACGGCGCGGCTAACTGCGGGTTTCATCGATTCAACTTCCGGATACGTTCGGACGGCGTGATGATGTCCGTGAGGCGAATACCGAACTTGTCGTTCACCACCACGACCTCACCCTGCGCGATCAGGCAGCCGTTGACGAGCACGTCCATCGGCTCGCCGGCCATGCCGTCCAGTTCCACTACCGAACCCTGCGCAAGTTGCAGCAGGTTGCGGATCGCGAGCTTGGTGCGGCCCAACTCGACAGTCATCTGGACCGGAATGTCCAGAATCATGTCGATGTCGTTGCGCGTCGTAGTCGGCGCGACTTTCGACAGCGGCTGGAACACGCCGGCCGTGCTCGCGCTGATCTCGCTGCTGTTGTCGTTCTGCTCGGCGAGCGCGCTTGCCCAGTCGGCGAGCGCCGCTTCGTCTTCGGCGCTCGCCGCGTCGGCGGCAACCTGCGCCGCGGCGGAGCTCAGCTCTTCCTCGGGCTTTGCGTTCAGATCACTCATATCCACCTTCCTTCATCGTGTCGGCTGCGCTGATCATCTTCTGCACGCGCAACGCGTATTGACCATTGAAAATTCCGTAGCCGCATTCCATCACCGGCACACCGTCGACTTTTGCGGTGATCTGCTCGGGAATGTTGATCGGCAGAACATCGCCTTTGCGCATGTTCAGAATCTGTTCGAACGTGATCGGCACTTGCGCGAGGTCGGCCGTCAGTTCGACTTCAGCCGCCTGCACCTGCTGCGACAGCACGCGGACCCAGCGGCGGTCCACTTCGAGCGCCTCGCCCTGGATCGGCGAGGACAGGATGTCGCGAATCGGCTCGATCATCGAATACGGCATGCAGATGTGCAGCGTGCCGCCCGTCGTGCCGAACTCGATCGAGAACTGCGTGACGATGACAATTTCGTTCGGCGTCGCCACGTTGGCGAACTGCGTGTGCATTTCCGAGCGCATGTATTCGAATTGCAGCGGACGCACGCTTTTCCACGAGGCCGCGTAATGTTCGAACGTCAGGTTCAGCAGCTTCATGATGATGCGCTGCTCGGTCTGCGTGAAATCGCGTCCTTCGACACGCGTATGAAAACGCCCGTCGCCGCCGAACAGGTTGTCGACCACGAAGAACACCAGGTTCGGGTCGAACACGAACAGCGACGTGCCGCGCAACGGCTTGACATGGACCAGATTCAGATTGGTCGGAATCGGCAGGTTGCGGGTGAACTCGCTGTACTTCTGCACCTTCACCGGACCGACGGAGATTTCCGCCGAACGCCGCATGAAGTTGAAGATGCCCACGCGCAACAGGCGTGCGAAGCGGTCGTTGATGATTTCGAGGCCGGGCATCCGGCCCCGGACGATGCGTTCCTGCGTCGCGATGTTGTAGGGACGTACGCCTACACGTTCGCTTTGCTCGGCTTCCGAGTCGGACTCGCCGGTTACGCCCTTGAGGAGGGCATCGACCTCCTCCTGGGACATGAACTCTTCGTGGCCCATTTCTTATTCCTCGTGCATACCGTGGCGATGGATGAGGGCAGTGCGCAACCGCGTCACTGCACGACGAATTCGGTGAACAGCACGTCCTGGACGTGGATCGGCGCGGCGCCCTTGTCGGTCGGCTGCTCGATCAGCGTGCGCAGCTCGGTGGCGAGTGCGCGCTTGCCGTCCAGCGGCGCGAGTTCATCGGGATGATGGTTCGACAGCGCGAGCAGGATGCGGCTACGGATTTCCGGCATGTGTTCGGTCAATTCCTGCTGCGTTTTCGGATCGGTAAGCTTGAGCGTGAGGCCGATGCGCAGGAAGTGCTGCTGGCCGTCATCCGATTGCAGGTTGACCGTCATCGAGTCGAGCGGGAAGAACGTGGGCGCCGGAGCGGGGGCGGGCGTTGCCGCCGCCGTGGCGGCCGGGGCGCGCTTCGACATGAAGAACCACACGCCCGCGCCCGCGGCGCCGGCGGCGACGATGGCGATGAGTGCGATCAGGATGATGCGCTTCATGGGGCCCGGCGATGCGGGCGCGGCTTGCTGATTTGCGGGAGTGGTAGCCATGAGGGTTTGCTGTGCTTGCCGTTAGTGCTGGTGATAGTGATTGTTGTTGATTTGCCTGCGGCGCGATGGGTCGAACAGAAGGGTTAATGCGGGCTATCTCTGGTTTTTGGGCCTGCCGGCGGTGCTTGTGGTTTTTGTTCTTTTCTGGGTCGGCTTTTTGGCGTGAACCCTTGGCCTTTCCTTGAATTCGCGGTGGTCTATTGGCGTTGCCCCTGTGCGGGGCGGCACCTACTTTCTTTGCGGCCGCAAAGAAAGTAGGCAAAGAAAGCGGGCTCAAACCGCCAGCTCATAAGTGGGTCCCCCGGCTCGCAGATGGCAGTGGTGCATCTGGAATCTGTGTTCCCGCACATTCGGCGCAAGTGACAAGGCAGTCATACTTCCCGCCTCGCACTACGTGCTCGCCGGAAGGGGCGGGCCTAAAACCGGGAGCTCGACACGGCGGGAACAGCAAAGACCCGGCGTCGCGAAACATGCGACGGTTGGGAGAACGACCGCTGCGGCGCGCGGAGTGTCGCCGGAAGAATGACTGCCTTGTCACCGAGGCGGAGTGCGCGGGAACACAGATTCCAGATGCACCACTGCCCCGTCCAAGCCGAGGGACCCACTTATGAGCTGGCGGTTTGAGCCCGCTTTCTTTGCTTACTTTCTTTGCGGCGGCAAAGAAAGTAAGTGCCGCCCCGCACAGGGGCAAC
>NZ_AWZV01000042.1 GCF_000472545.1 Burkholderia sp. WSM2232
GGGTTGGCAATCCGCGAGTTGGCAATCCAATCCGGCAGCGCAAGCCTCGCCTCCCGCGGGGACCCAACCCGGCTCATGGCGACAGCCGAACCCGGCATCGCCATTCGGGTGGGGGCCGCCGTTCGCGCCGCAGCCATCGGCGTACCCCGTTGCGCCGCCTCCATCGACCACAGGCGCCGGATGGGCGCAACAGCCCGCTGCCAACGGCGANCCGCCGGCAGCGCGCCCNCCGGCTCCGCCCCGGCCGGCTTCGCCGCCTGCGGGATGGTCTACCGTCAGTGACGACAGCGGCTCCGGCGCCCGTCGTTCGCGCGGATGGCCGGCCGGACCCGCGGGGAGCAGCGACGAGGGGCGTCGTTGAGCCCGCTGCCCCGCTTCGCCTCCCCGCAAACCGCTTCGCGCCTGCAAGCTTCCTGCATGGACGGATTTTTACGCTCGATCGGGTCAACCCCAATCGGACGCAGCCATGTCGCTCGCTCCCAGCGTGCAACAGTTTCTCCTGCGACGCGCGAGCGCCGGCGCGCAGACCTTCGACGCCATCGACGTGCGCGACGCGCGGCAGCGCTTTGCTTACTACACGCCGCTCGGTGACGTACCGCCGCGCGCGCTCGCAGCCGTCGAGGACCTCAGCATCGAAACGCGCGACCACGCCCGGCTCGACGCGCGCATCTACTACCCCGCGCCGCCCTGCTGGGCCGATCCGCAACCGGCGCTGCTGTTCTTTCATTCGGGCGGCTATGTGGTCGGCAGCATCGCGAGCGCCGACGCCCTATGCCGCACGCTCGCCGACGAAGCGGGTTGCGCGGTGGTCTCGGTCGGCTATCGTCTGGCACCGGAAAATCGCTTCCCCCGCGCCGTCGACGATGCACTCGACGCGCTCCACTGGCTGCATCGCAACGCGGCTTCGCTCGCCGCCGACGGCACGCGGCTTGCCGTCGGCGGCGAAAGCTCGGGCGCCACGCTCGCGGCGGTCTGCGCGGTCCACGCACGTGACAGCGGCATTCGCCTCGCGCTGCAACTGCTGGTCTATCCGGCGCTGTCGGCGGGAATGGAGACGCACGCGCATCGCCGCTACGGCGACGGCTATTTCCTGTCGCTCGACATCATCCGCTGGATCCAGCGGCATTACCTCGCCGACGCCGACGACCGCCGCGACTGGCGCTTTGCACCGCTCGACGGCGACCGCGACGCGCCGCGTGACTGGAGCTCACTTGCGCCCGCGTGGCTCGTCTCGGCGGAATACGACCCGCTGCAGGACGAGCACGCATGCTACGTCGACAAGCTCAGGCGCTATGGCAACGAGGCGAGCGTCGTCTATTACCCAGGCATGATTCACGGCTTTTTCTCGATGGGCGGCATGATTCCCGAGGCATCGCTCGCGCATCGCGACGCTGCCCGCATGCTGCGCTCAGCGTTGCGCATCCCTTGAAGCGGACACGCGTTCGATCCCGCCAGCGCTTGCGCGCCGCTCGGGCAGCACGTTCCACGAACGCAGGATCGCCGCGATCTGCCGCGCGTAGCGATCGCGCAGTGCGGGCGTCGCCGAATGGTAGGCGCCCACCGCTGCCCACGTGTTGCCGTACTTCACGATCATCCGGCGCAATTGCCAGGCGGCGATGTAGATGTTCTTGCACGGTGCCATCAGTTCGGCCCGCGTAATGCCATAGCGCGACAGCGCGGCAAGATGGATCGAGTTGATCTGCATGACGCCGTAATCGGTCGAGCCGTTGGCGTTCGCATGCGTCGCGCCCGGCTGGTTGCGCGACTCCTGCCACGCAATCGCGCGCAGTATCAGCGGATTGACATGCTGATAGGCGGCGGCATCGTCGAAACAGTTTGCCCGCGCGGGCGCGGCCGCGCTCGCGGCGCAGGCAATCGCGATCCCGGCGGCATACGCATGCACGCGCGACGCGCAACGCCCGCGCCGAGCGCGCGCGTCAACGCGATCACTCGCGCGGAAGATGGAAGGAGTCAGCGTTGCCATGAGAACGCGCGTTGCGAATGGGGCTCTCATCTTGCCCCGTGCGTCGCGCGCGACACGCTCTTCTCGCGAAACGGGGCGCGGCCAGGCGAAGCGCGCCGCCCGACTTCGCATTCCGTATTCCCTATTCCATCTGCGCAGATTTGCTTACGGCAAAAGATCGGTTCGTCAGGTCTACGCCGGCAGGTACGATGGCCTCGCGTATGCGCTTTTCTCGCGTTTCTCACGCGTTTCTCACTTTTCCGCCTGCCATGTCCAAGATCAAGACACCGAACCACCGCCGCTCGTTCATCCAGCTTTCGCTGGGCGCCGCCGCGGCTGCGGCAGCCGTCGCCGCCGCGCCGCTCGCGACACCGCTCGCCTTCGCGCAGGCGCCGTCCAAAGGCGCGCCGCGCTCGCTGCGCATCGGCAACCAGAAGGGCTACCTGAATTTGCTCAAGGGTCGCGGCACACTGGAAAAGCGGCTTGCGCCGCTCAACGTTTCGGTGAGCTGGACCGAGTTCGCCGCGGGCCCGGTGCAACTCGAGGCGCTGAACGTGGGCTCGATCGATTTCGGCGATGTGGGCGAAGCGCCGCCCATCTTCGCGCAGGCCGCGGGTGCGCCGCTCGCCTACGTCGCGGCCACGGTGCCGCGCCCGCAATCCGAAGCCGTGCTGGTCCCGCCGGGCTCGGCTATCCATACCGTGGCGGACCTGAAGGGCAAGAAGATCGTCCTGAACCGGGGCAGCAACGTCCACTACTTTCTGGTCAAGCTGCTCCGGCAGCACGGCCTGCAATACGCTGACGTCAAGGTGGTGTTTCTCGCGCCCGCCGACGCGCGCGCCGCGTTCGAGCGCGCCTCGGTCGACGCATGGGTCATCTGGGACCCGTTCCTTGCGGCCGCGCAGAAGTCGCTCGGCGCGCGCCTGCTCGCGGACGCGAGCGGCGTCGTCGGCAATCGCGGCTATTACTTCTCGTCGCAGAGCTACGCGGCGAAGAATCCCGACGTGATCGGCATCGTGATCGAGGAAATCGAAAAGATCGACCAGTGGGGCAGCCGCAACAAGGATCAGCTGTCGAGCGAACTGGCGCAGCTGTGGGGCCTGCCCAAAGCCGTGGTGGATGCCGTGGTGGCGCGCCAGCGGTTCGGCACGGAGCGCATCACGCGCGCCATTCTCGGCGAGCAGCAGCAAATTGCGGACGCGTTTCTCGACCTGGGCCTGATTCCGAAACAAGTGGACGTGCTGCGGGCCGGACCGCCAAATCTTGCTTGACCGGCGGACCGCGCGCACAGCCGGGTCCATGCGGCGGCAAGCCGCAAATCATGCGGCTGGCGCTTAAAAGCGCGCTGCATCGAACGCGCGGCAACCGCGTCAATGAAAAGCCCCGCGAAAGCTTGGGTTGCTCTCGGAAGAGCCGTGAACTACATCTAAAGCCGGGGCACGTCCGGTGCGTTCAGCGCGGCCTGGACCGCGAGGGCCGCGCCCCGGCCACACAAAAGGAGACACCGTCATGGGTATGCGCCCCGATCCCACCTTCCACGCGTCGCCCCGGCTCGCCATGGACGCACCGGCGGAAGAATACGCGTACACGCTGTTGCTCAGCCCCGATTTCTCGCAGCCGGACGCGCTCGCCGTGATCGACGTGAAGCCCGGCTCGCCGACCTACAGCCAGGTGGTTCACACCGTGCCGGTGCCGAACAAGGGCGACGAATTCCACCACTTCGGCTGGAATGCCTGTTCGTCGGCGCTCTCGCCGCTTACGGGACACGCCTTTCTGGAGCGGCGCTATCTGATCATTCCGGGCATGCGCTCGTCGCGCATTTACATCGTGGATACGAAGCCGCACCCCACCGAGGCGAAGATTCACAAGATCATCGAGCCCGAGGAAATTTTCCGCAAGACGGGCTATTCGCGTCCACACACCGTGCATTGCGGACCAGAGGGCATTTACGTCAGCACGCTCGGCGGCGCAGGGCCGGACGGCACCGACGGGCCACCGGGCATCTTCATCATGGACTGCGAAACGTTCGAGGTGCTCGGCCGCTGGGAGATCGACCGCGGTCCGCAGCAGAAGCACTACGACTTCTGGTGGAACCTGCCGCGTGACTACATGGTGTCGAGCGAATGGGCGCTGCCGCCGCAATTCGAGAACGGCATCGTGGCCGAGGACCTGCTGGCGAACAAGTACGGACACGCGGTGCACTTCTGGGACCTGCGCGCGCGGCGCAACGTGCAGACGATAGATCTCGGCGCGAATCATCAGATGGCGCTCGAGGTGCGGCCCGCACACGATCCGAGCCGCGAGTACGGCTTTATCGGCGTGGTGGTCGACACGACCAGCCTGGAAGGCTCGATCTGGACCTGGTGGCGCGAAGGCGGACAGTTCCATATCGAGAAGACAGCGACCATCGCGCCCGAGCCCGCCGACCCCGCGTCGCTGCCGCCGTTGCTGCAAGGCTTCGGCGCGGTGCCGCCGCTCGTCACGGACATCGATCTTTCGATCGACGACAAATTCCTCTATGTCGCCTGCTGGGGCACCGGCGAAATGCGCCAATACGACGTGACGGAGCCGCGCAAGCCGAAGCTCGTGGGCTCTGTGCACGTTGGCGGGATCGTGCGGCGCACGCCGCATCCGAACGGCGAGTCGTTCGCGGGCGGCCCGCAGATGGTGGAAATCAGCCGCGACGGCAAGCGGGTCTACTGGACCAATTCCCTCTACTCGACGTGGGACAACCAGTTCTATCCGAACGGCGTGCCCGCGGCACAGGTCATGGCGCATGCGGACCCGGCCGGCGGCCTCACGCTTGCCGACGATTTCTGGGTGAAGTTTCCCGACGGCTATCGTGCGCACCAGATTCGCCTGGAAGGCGGCGACTGCTCGACCGATTCGTTCTGCTACCCGTCGGTGGGCGTTTGAGCGCAAGCTGGTCGCAGGCGGGACTGTGGCTCGCGGTCGTGGCAAGCGGTTGTTATCACGGCGTCAATCCGGCGATGGGCTGGCCGCTCGCCGTATCGAACGCGCTGTTGCAGAGGAAAGCGTCCGCGCTGCTGGGCGCGCTTTGCTGGCTCGCCGCCGGACATCTGCTCGCCATCGTGTTGATGATGCTGCCGTTCGCCGTGCTGGGCATGCTGCTCGCGTGGCAGCGCGAGATCCAGGCGGGTGCGAGTGCGCTCGTCATCGGCTTCGGCGTTCTTCTGCTGCTGTGGCGGCGTCATCCGCGGGTTCTTGCGCGCATTGCGCCGTCGCGGCTCGCGCTGTGGTCGTTCACGATTGCGCTTGCCCACGGCGCCGGACTGATGCTGGTGCCGATCTACCTCGGCCTTTGCCGGGCCGACGAGCTTGACCGCGCGCATCAGGCCGCGCAGGCTCTGATGCAGTCGCGGCTTGGCATGGCGCTCGCCGTGTCAGGCGTGCATGCCGCCACGATGATGCTGGCGGGCGGCGTCATTGCGTGGCTCGTCTACCGTTATCTGGGGCTCAGATTCGTGTCGCGCAGCTGGTTCAATCTGGACACGGTGTGGGCCTGCAGTTTCATCGTAGTCGGCGCGCTCGCGCTGCTGCTGAATGCGAGCGACTTTTCGCGGTGATGAAGGGACGGGACGGCACGCGCGCCGCCCCGTGCGCCAGGTTCATCAAACTGCGCGGCCTGCGGCCCCATCCTGCGCCATGCGTGCCATGCGTGCCATGCGTGCCATGCGTGAGAGATGCGCGAAATGCGCCATACGTGCGATATGCGCGATATAGGGGCGATACGCGCGCTACTCCACGTTCGACGCCTCGCGCATGACAGCCGACACGCTGTCGAAGCTACGGTCAGCCATGCGTTTAAGCACGGCGAGCACTTCGCCATCCGCGCCGTTGCGTTGCGCGAGTTCGACGAGCTTGTCGCGCGTGGTCGGAAACTGAGCGCCTTCGAGCGCACGCGTAATTTCGTCGGGACGCGGTTCGTCGGGGTGCCGGTGGTTTTGCGAGCGAGCGGGATGCTGAGCCATATTCATCTCCTTGACGGTGAAAAATGCTTCGTCACCGTGATTTCGCATAACGTGTGCCGCGCTCGTTTTTCCGCATCAAGTTGTTATGTAAGCTGCCGTTAATCTTGTCGATGTTCCAGGACAGATTCACGCGAACCTACAGAGACAACTATGCACTTTCTGCGCGCACCGGGCGCTTTTACCGCCTTTCTCGCCGTGTTGCCGATTGCCCTCGCCGGCTGCGGCGGTGCGGCCAACCAGCAGCCTTCCATCAGCGGCAGCGTCTATCTCGGGCCGGTTGCGGGCGCGAACGTCGCGGCTTATGCGATCGACTCGAACGGACACGCTGCGGCGACGCCCGTTGCCACCATCGTCACCGACGCCAATGGTCACTTCGTGTTGCCGCGCGCGCTGCATTGGCCGCTGCTGGTGCGCGCGAGCGGCGGCAGCTATACCGAGGAAGCGACCGGCGCGAGCGCCTCTGCCGGTCAGGCTGAGTTGACGGCGGTATATGTCAGCGAACCGTCGAGCATGGTCATCACGCCCTACTCCACCGCCGTCGTTGCCGACGCGATGGCCGCCGGCGGCCTAACCGCGTCGAACGTGGCGGCAGCATCGGCGCGCCTGTCGGCGTTTCTCGGCGGCATCGATCCGCAGCAGACCGCGCCCGCGTTCGTCGCGCCTGGCGCCACTGCGGGCGCGCTCACAGACGGCAACCGCATGGCCCTCGCGCTTGGCGCGGAGTCGCAAAGCCGGGCCGACAACGACACAAGCGTCGCGGCCAGCGTGCAACATATCGTCGCGCAGGCGGCGAAAGGCGACACGCTCGCCGCCTGTCACGCCGGAGCGGGCGACGTTGCCGCGGACGGCTCGCTCGCCGCGCCCGCCGACGACACCTGTCATATCAGCAGCGGCGCCGCGAACTTCGCGGCGAATCCGCTTAACCGCTCGGGCGTCACGACGCTCTCGATGCTCGGCACCACCGCGGCATCCGGCCCGCAGACGGCCAGCGCGTCGGCCAACGCGTGCGGCGACCGCGTCGCCTTGCTCGAGCAGAACCGCTGGCTTTTCGAGGGCCGCAAGAACAGCGTGCAGGCGTCGCTCGTACCGGGCATGACGAGCAGCAACTGGTCGACCTATCCGACCGCCAGCACGTGGGGCCCTCATGCGGCGATCTATGGCACGATCTCGGCGCCGTCGGCCTGCACGAATCTCGACACGTTCCGGCGCGAGCTCGTGATGGCGATCGAGAACTACTGGGTCGACCAGAATCTCAACTACTGCCACCACCACATACCGGGCTGGACCCCGCCCGAAAACACCGCGAGCACGGACTATCGCGATTCGTCGGCGGGCAGCACGAGCGGCAGCTCGTCCGATCCGCATTCGCCGAAAATGACCTGCACCGCGCAGCGCGGCGCCGACGGTTCGCAAAGCGTGCAGACCTCCACTGCGCAAACGCCGGCTGTGATCGGCACGGCGCTCATGTGGAACGGCGCGGACTGCTCGAACTTCACGTCGTGGGTGTACAACTTCGCGGGGCTCGCAACCAATCAGTTGTCCGGCGCAATCGGCGTGCAGGCGTGCAGCACGCCGGCTTCGGGCACGGACCCGCTGACGGGCGTGCTGCTCGACATCAATCGCGGCAATCTGTCGAGCATGGAGCAATACCTGCTGCCGGGCGACCTGCTCTACATCACGCAGAAAGACACGGTGGGCAGCGGCAGTTTCGCCGCCGACTACAAGCTCGCGCACGTGATTACGTGGACCGGCAAGCGCTTTAGCGACCTGCAGGCTGGCGCGGACCGCGCGAAATACGACCTGAGCCGCATCGGCCAGCCGGATTCGCGCCTGGGCGGCGACTTTCTCGCGCTGCTCGGCCCGACCGACACAGCAGCGAACCTGGGTCAGCCGGGGCACGATCCGTGGATGATCATCGACAGCCACTACGCCGGTCCTGCTTATCGGCCGTTTCTCGGCTGGTATGCGGAGCGCCTGTCGCACGTGCGCCGCATCGTCGGTGCGGATCAGGTCGCGAACAATCCGCATCTGGCCGACTACGTGATCAAGCCTTTGCCGCCGACTCGCAAAGGGTGGCTGACGCTCGCCTCGAAGCACGCGAACGCAACGGCCACGAGCGGCTTCCGGCTCATCTACCAGACGAGCGGCACGCAGTCGTGCTACCAGGCGGGCACGCCTTGAAGGCATAGCGCGTCGCGCCGGCGTAACCCGCATCGTCTGACGATAGCGGCGTTACGCCGGCGAAAATTTCAACCGGCGTAGAGCAAATACACGCCGCGCTGCGCATCCTGATGCGGCTAGCGCTGTCGCACGCGGTACAACGCGGGGGCCCGGGGGACTATGGAACGGCATTTGCATGCCGGTTGCCATTGACTTCTGCCGACTGGTTATGAGCGAACCCGACCCCATGCAACCTGCACTGCTCGATCCGCCGTCGCGCGACACCGCGGACGCGCCGCCCGTCGTTCACGACGGCGAGGTGATGGACACGAGTTCGACCTGCGAATGGATCCTGCAGGCGCATCGCGCGAGCGTGCTGATCGACGCCGCCTCGTATTACGCGGTGCTACGCAAGATGATCCCGCGTGCGCGGCATTCCATTTTCATTCTCGGCTGGGACATCGACAGCCGTATCGAACTGGTGCCAGGCGGCGTCGATGATGGTTTTCCAGCCAAGCTCTCCGAGTTCCTCTGCGCGGTGCTCGACGAAAATCCGCACTTGCGCATTTACCTGCTCGGCTGGGATTTCGCGATGCTGTACGCGTTCGAGCGCGAATGGCTGCCTTCCTACAAGCCGGCGTGGCACGCACACCGGCGGCTGTGGTTCCGGCTCGACGGACGGCATCCGCTTGGCGCATCGCATCATCAGAAAATCGTCGTAATCGACGACAGCCTTGCGTTCACGGGCGGCATCGACCTCACCGGCTCGCGCTGGGACACGCCGGAACACCGGCCCGACGATCCGCTGCGCAAAAACCTCGGCAAGACGAGCTACGAGCCGATGCACGATGCCCAGTTGATGTTCGACGGCCCGGCCGCCGCCGCCATCGCGCATCTGGCGCGCGAGCGCTGGCGCCGCTCGCGCCGCAGCGGCAAGGCGGGCCGGCCGTTCAACGGCAAGCCGCCGCCGCGCACGGATTTGTGGCCGGCGGACATCGAACCGGATTTCGTCGACGTCGACCTCGGCATTTCGCTCACCGAGCCCGCCTACGACGGCAGGCCGGCCATCCAGCAGGTGAAGGCGCTGCATCTGGCCGCCGTGGCCGCCGCGCGCCGCAACATCTATATCGAGAACCAGTACTTCACCGCGAATTCGGTCGGCTCGGCGCTGCAAAAACGTATTGCGGAGCCGGACGGCCCCGATCTTGCCGTGGTGTGTCCTTACCGTCAGAGCGGCTGGCTTCAGGAGGCGACGATGGGCGTGTTGCGTGCCCGTCTGCACAAGCTGCTCGAGGCGGCCAACAGCAACGGCCGCTATGCGATGTACGCCCCTGCCGTGGACGCACCGAACGGGCAGTTCATCAACGTGCACAGCAAGATCATGATCGTTGACGAGCGGTTGCTCGTGATCGGCAGCGCCAATCTGAACAATCGCTCGATGGTGCTCGATTCGGAATGCTGCATCGTGATCGACGGGCGCGACAATCCTGAGCGCCAGGCCGCGATTGCGCGCATTCGCAATCGCCTGCTCGCGGAACACCTGGATTCGAGCGAGGCCGATGTTGAACAGGCGCTCGCACGACATGGCCGGCTGAACGCAGCGATAGCGAGCCTGAAGGGCAACCCGGTGCGCACGCTGCAACCGTTGACGCCAGAGGTGCCGCCCGAGCTGCGCGACATTGCCGACAGCGTTCACGTGCTCGATCCCGAGGCGCCGATTGCGGCCAACGAACTGCTCGCGCAGTTTCTGCCCGAGCCCACGCACCGTCCGGTGATCGCCAAACTGCTGGTGCTTGGCGCGCTCGCGCTCGGCGTCGTCGCACTGACCATTGCATGGCGCTTCACGCCGTTCGGCCACGAACTGAGCTTCGCGAAGCTGACCGCCGAAACGCAGCGGCTCGCCGCAACGCATTTCGGCCCGCTCGCCGTGGTGGCGATGTACGCGCTCGCCGCGCTGCTCTCGGTGCCGGTGACCTTGCTGATCGCCGTGACCGGTCTTGTGTTCGGCGCGGTAGCGGGCGCCGCCTACGCGCTCGCGGGCACGCTGATCGCCGCGGCGGCGGGCTGGGCCGCGGGCGCCTGGCTCGGCCGCGACGCCGTGCGGGAGCTGGCCGGCGCGCGCCTGAATCAGTTGAGCGAGCGACTGCGCAGCAAGGGGCTGGTTGCCGTCATCCTGTTGCGGCTCGTGCCGGTCGCGCCGTTTTCGATTGTCAATCTCGCGGCGGGCGCCTCGCATATCCGCTTCAGGGACTTCATGGCGGGTACGGCCATCGGCATGACGCCGGGCGTCGTGCTCGCGACCTCTTTCGCGCGCCAGCTGGTGAGCGCGGTGCGCCATCCGACGCCGCTTTCGCTGCTGCTGGTCGCCGTGATCGGCGTGGCGCTCGTGTCGATGTCGCTAGTGTTGCGGCGCATGCTGATGAGGCGGCAATGAGCGGGCGCGCGAACGAAACCGTCGCCCTCGAAGAAGCGCAACCTGCGCCGCGCGTACAGACGCGGCCCGCCCGCGCGAGCCATGCGGGCGAGCCGCTGCGCATCGTCACGTACAACATTCATGGCGCGGTGGGCACGGACGGCAGGCGCTCGGGAGCGCGCATCGCCGAAGTCATCTCCGCATTGAACGCGGATGTGGTGGCGTTGCAGGAAGTGCCGCTCGGCGGCGCGGCGAGCATCGACATACTGCGCGAATTGCAGGACCTGACCGGCATGCATGCGGTGCCGGGCCCGACGCTCGACGGCCCAGACCGGCGCTTCGGCAATGCGGTGCTCACCAATCTGCCGGTGCGCGCGATCCGCACGCTGGACCTTTCGTTCGGCAGCCGCGAGGCGCGCGGTGCGCTCGACGTGGATATCGACACCGGCAACGGCCTGATGCGGATCGTCGCGACGCACTTGGGGCTGTCGGCGCGCGAACGCCGCGCGCAGGTGAGATTGCTGCTCGAAGCGTTCGATACGCCCGAGCTTCCGGTGATCCTGCTTGGCGATCTGAACGAATGGTTTGTCTGGGGATGGCCGATGCGGGCATTGCTCACGCGTTTTGGCCGGGTGGCTGCGCCGCGCACCTTTCCATCGCGGTTTCCGACCTTCGCGCTCGACCGCGTGTGGGTCCATCCGGCCGCCCGGCTCGTCGACATTCAGGTGGATAAAAGCCGGCCGGCGCGTATTGCGTCCGATCATCTGCCGCTCGTCGCGCGCGTGCTGCGCTAGAGGCGCGATTTGCCGGTTCGTTCTGCGGGTTTGGCTCCTATGTGGCCATGCGCGAACGCGGTGGTCGCAACGTTGGAACGGCGCGTGCTGGGTATGTGGGGTGTGCCGTGTGTGCCGTGTGTGCCGTGTGTGCCGAGCGTACCCGAAACATCACGCGCAGATGCCGTTCGCTACCGACCTCAGCCAGGAGACGACTCATGACCGAGCAGCAAGACCCTTCTTCCAATCCGGCTTCCAACGCAACTTCCAACGCAAGCTCCAACCCGCCCCCGGAGCCTGCCGCGCCGCCCTCGCCGTCCACGCCCTCGCGCGAAGGCTTGTCGGGGCCCGGGCCGGCCCAGCCGCAGCCGATCCCTTCGCCCGCGCCGGGCACGCCGCGCACGCCGGGCGGCAACCAGCTCGACGCCATCGACGAAAAAGACGCCGACAAGGTCGTGCCGAAGGATTCCAAAGAGACGCAACTGCGCGACCCAGGCTCTGCACCCGGCGCCGGCAGCCATAGCGTGGACGATGCGGGCTCGCCGCCGAAACCGTTGTGAGCCGACGCGGCTTGCGCCTGCCCCGCAAAGCGGCAAACCCGCAGACTTGCGCAGCCGTCAGGCGTCGATCTTCGACATCACGGCAGTCGCCGGATCGTACCGATACCCTTTCTGCTCCAGACGTTCCGCGAGCGTCGCGCTAATGAGCTTTTGCTGCGCGTCGCGCGAGATCAGATCGTGGTCGGGTTTGAGCCGTTCCAGTTCCGACGAGAGCCTGCGCAAAAGCGCGACCTCGGCCGCGCTGCGCGCGTCGAGGAACGTCACCTTCTGATTGGTCGCGCCAAGCCGCTGCTTCAGTTCCTTCGCGTGCGCGATCCATTGCTCGGCCAGCGTGCGTAATTCGCCGTAGGCCTTTTCGTGCGCCTTCGCCTGACTGGCCATCTGACGGCGCAGCGACGCGAGTTCCTCGGCCATCGCGGCTTCCTTCGACTCCTGCTCGGGAGACGGCGCACCGACCGACGCGCCCTGTTGCTGAAGCTCCTGTAGCCGCTGTGCATGCATGCTTTCTGTTTCGGCAAGCTGACGCTCGAGCTCCGCCACGCGTTGTTCAGCCGTCTGCGCACGACTGGCAGCCGTCGATGCGTCGTGCGCGAGGCGGGTGGTCTCGGCGGTGGCGGCCGCGTTCGCTTCGCTCATCTGCGTAAGCTGTTCGCGCACGCTGGCCAGTTCCTGCTGCACGCGTTCCAGTTCAGCGCGCTGGGCCGAGGCTTCGTCGCCGCGAGCCGCATGCGCGTCGCGTTCGGCCGACAGTTCCGCGCGGGCCTGGTCCAGTTCGGTTTGCAACGCGGCGAGCTGCGCGAGATTCTCGCTGGCTTGCACTGCGGCGTCCTGGGCACGCGACGACGCTGCGCTCGATTCCTCCGCCCAGCGTTGCACTTCCCGCGCGTGCGCCTGACCCGCCTCGCCGAGCGCCGCGGCCTGTTGTCGCGCGGCGTCGCGTTCCTCGACGAGGCGCGCGATCTCTTCGTCCTTGGCAATGACCGCGGTGCTCAACGCTTCGCGCGCCTGACGGTCTTCGGCCGACGCGGCTTCAGCGGCTTGGCACCGGGCGTCGGCAGCGGACGCGCGCTCGTCGGCTTCGGCAATGCGGGCTTCGGCCGCCGTGGCGCGTTGCTCCAATTCCCCGGCGCGGGCTTCGGCGGCCGTGGCGCGCTCCTCAAACGCGGTAACGTGTGCTTCAGCGGTCGACGCACGTTGTTCGAATTCCGCGCCGCGTGCTTCAGCGGTCAACGCCCGTTGTTCGAACTCCGCGCCGCGTGCTTCGGCAGTCGCTGCGCGTTCCTCCAATTCCAGAGCCCGTGCTTCCGCAGCCACAGCACGTTGCTCGAACTCCGCCACCCGCGCCTGTGCAGTCGCCGCCCGCTCCTCGGCCTCGGCGATACGCGCTTCGCTCGCGGCTTCCCGCTCCTCGGTTTGCGCGACGCGCGACTCCGCTGCCGCCGTGCGGTCCTCGAGTTCCGCAACCCGGTCCTCGGCAGCCTTCGCGCGGTCGCGCAGCGCCGGCTGCTCGGCAGCGAGGCGATTCAGCGCCTCTTCCGCGATGCTCAGCGCGTTCGTGAGCGTCGCGACGCGCTCGCGCGCCAACTCGGCTTCGGCGAGCGCGTTCTGATATTCAGTGAGCGCCTCGTCGCGCTCGGCGGCAAGCGCATCCGCGTGGCCGCCCGCCAGTGCGAGCCGCTGATTGACGACGCGCTCTGCTTCCTCGCGCGCGCTCGCCCACAGCGTGCCGGCGACGCTCAGCATGGTTTGCGCTACATCGTCCGGCAAGCTGGTCATGACCGACGCCGGCGCCTGCGCGGCAGCGGGTTGCCGCGCCTGCCGCCAACGCTCGAGCGCCGCGGAGACGGCGACGATCGAACCGCTGCGGACTTCCCCCCAGATCGCCAGCGCGGACACCTTCTTGCCTTCGCCGGCCATGCGGTCCGCTATTTGAGCCACCCGTTCGTCGGTGACGGTGTCTGTTTCCATGAACATGAATGCCTCGAGATTCAAAGTAAGCAGGCGGCAACCGGGCCTTCCGCGCCGTCGTGAGTGGCAGGTATTTTACCGGGCAATTCCGCGGGCTCGCGGCGGCGCGTCGCGCCGCGCTCGCCAGCGCCAACAGGGCCCGTCGTCACCGGCCGCTGTAGACGACTTTCCATACGACGTTGCCCACGTCGTCGGCCACATAGAGCGCGCCCGCCCTGTCGACCACCACGCCCACGGGCCGCCCCCATGCGTGCCCGTCGGGGCTCAGAAAACCGCTCAGGAAAGTCTCCGGCATGCCGACCGGCCGCCCCTGGGCGAACGGCACGAAAATGACCTTGTAGCCGCTCGGTTCCTTGCGGTTCCACGAGCCGTGCTGGCCGACGAACGCGCCGCCCCAGTAATGCTGCGGAAAGCTCCGGCCGGTATAGAACGCGAGTCCGAGCGACGCGGTGTGATTGCCAAGCGCATAGTCCGGCGTGAGCGCGCTCGCCACCTTGTCGGGCCGCTGCGCCTTCACGCGCGTATCGACGTGCTGCCCGTAGTAGCTAT
Organism: Burkholderia sp. WSM2232; assembly: GCF_000472545.1. Classification (GTDB taxonomy): domain Bacteria; phylum Pseudomonadota; class Gammaproteobacteria; order Burkholderiales; family Burkholderiaceae; genus Paraburkholderia. The sequence continues at coordinate 14,379 of NZ_AWZV01000042.1, forward strand.
AGGGAAAGCCGTAGAAACCGCCGTCTTTCACTGCGGTCATGTAGTCGGGCACGAGGTTGTCGCCCAGTTCGTCGCGCTCGTTGACGGCGGCCCACAATGCGCCGCTCTCGGGTTGCCAGTCCATGCCGTTCGGATTGCGCAGTCCCGAGGCGAACACGCGCGAGCGCCCGGTCGCCAGCGTGTATTCGAGAATCAGCGCGCGGCCCTCCTCCTCGTCGACACCGTTTTCGCCGACGTTGCTGTTCGAGCCGACCGTCACATACAGGCGCTGCCCGTCGCGGCTCGCCACCACGTTCTTGGTCCAGTGATGATTGATCGGTCCCGCAGGCAGATCGGCGACCTTCTCGCCGGGCGCCGTGATCTGCGTGTCGCCGGGGCGGTACGGAAAGCGCAGCAACGCGTCGGTGTCGGCCACGTACAGCGAGTTGCCGACGAGCGCCATGCCGAACGGCGAGTGAAGGCCCTCGATCAACACGCTGCGGCTTTGTGCGCTGCTGCCCGCGCCGCGCAGCAGTACGATTCTGTCGGGGCTCGGCACGCCAGCGCCTGCGCGCTTCATCACCAGCTTCATCACCTGCTTGCGAAACCAGCCGACAATGCCCTGATGCTCGTCGTGCTGCTCGGGCGCATTGCTTTCGGCCACCAGCAGATCGCCGTTCGGCAGCGCGTAGAGCCAGCGCGGATGCTCGAGCCCGCTCGCGAACGCGCTCACCGTGAAGCCTTCCGGAGCAATCGGCATGTTCTGGCTCGCGCGCTTCTGCACGGGCGCGATGTTGATGGTCGGCAGCAGCGAGGTTTGCGGCGCCGGCAGTTCAGGGTGCGGTCCGAGCCCCGTGTCGCCGATATCTTCGGCGGTCGACGCGCAGGCCGTCAGGCTGAGCGCGAACAGCACGCCTACAGCGCTCACGCGCGCCTTGCGCAATCCGGCGTAAAGCTTGTTCATCGCATAGTCTCGCAGGTTGGCAAATTCATGAGCGTGTCTAGATTTCGCTGCGTCTTAACAGATAATCGAGCCCGCCCACGCGATACCAGCGGTATCCATAAGGCTCGAGCACGACCGCATGGCGGCCGTCCTCGTTCTCCTCGCTGTGATCGTCCGAGAGAAGGTTGATGAGCCGCTTCTGGCCAGGCTCCGTGCAGCCCGAGCGGAACCGCACCGTGCAGGCCGCGGCGCCGAAGTTATGCAGGCACAGCACCGAGTTGTTGCGCCAGTCGTAGCGAAGCGCGAGCACGTCGCCGCGCGACGCACGCAGCACCTCGAAGTCGCCCCAACTGATCTCCGGCACTTCGCGGCGCATGCGGATCATGCGCTCCATCCAGTTGAGCATGGAATTCGGATCGCGCCGCTGGGTTGCCACGTTGATTCTCTCGAACCCGTAAGCGCCCCCCGTTATCACGCGGCACGGCGGCTTGGGGTGCTTGGTGAAGCCGCCGTGCGGCTCCGTCGACCATTGCATCGGCGTGCGCGCGCATTCGCGCTCGGGCAGGCTGAGGTCGTCGCCCATGCCGATTTCGTCGCCGTAACGGAATACCGGCGTGCCGGGTAAGGTCAGCATCAGGCTGTACGCAAGCTCGAGCCTGCGCCTGTCGCCCGCGAGCATCGGCGCCAGGCGGCGGCGGATGCCGCGCTCGTAGAGCTGCATGTCGGGCTCGGGCGCGAACGCGGCAAACACGGCCTCGCGCTGCTCGGGCGTCAGGCGGCCCAGATCGAGCTCATCGTGGTTGCGCAGGAACACGCCCCATTGCGCGGTCGGCGGACGCGGCCTCGTCGCCGTCAGTGCTTTCTTCAAGGGCGCCGTATCGCCTGTTGCAAGCGTGTAGAAGGTGTTCTGGTTAAGCTGGAAATTGAACATCATCTGCAAGCGCTCGCCTGCGTCGCCGAAATATTCGAGGTCCGTATTGGGCAGCACGTTGGCCTCGGCGAGGATGATCGCGTCGCCCTGACGCCACTGCAGAAACTCGCGAAAGGCGCGCAACATGTCGTATTGCTCGACCGGCTTGCGCACCTTGGGGCCTTTCGTTGCGATCACGAAGGGCACGGCGTCCATGCGGAAACCCGACACGCCAAGCTGGATCCAGAAGCCCATGATCTTCAGCAATTCGGCCTGCACGTAAGGATTGCTGGTGTTCAGGTCGGGCTGGAAGTCGTAGAAGCGGTGGAAATACCAGCGCTTTGCCTGTTTGTCGAACGTCCATGTGGATTTCTGCACGCCGGGAAAAACCACACCGTCTTTCGCATTGGGCGGCTGCCGCTCGGACCACACATACCAGTCGCGATACTGCGAGCCGGGATCGCTGCGTGCTTGCCTGAACCAGGGGTGCTGATCGGACGTGTGATTGACGACCAGATCGATCATCACACGCAGCCCGCGTTCGCGGCACGCATGCGTGAATTCGGAGAAGTCGCCGAGCGTGCCGTATTTCGGGTCGACGTTGTAATAGTCGCAAATGTCGTAGCCGTTGTCGCGGCCCGGCGAAGGCTGGAACGGCATCAGCCAGATCGTCGTCACGCCGAGCCCTTGCAGGTAGTCGAGGCGGCGCAACAGGCCCTTGAAGTCGCCCACGCCGTCGCCATCGGCGTCCATGAACGTGCCTACCGAGAGGCAGTAGACAATGGCGTTCTTGTACCAGAGGTCATTGAGCATGCGATCCGCGCCTCGCGCCTTGACAATCGATCGTTGAGAGGACTTGCAATGTCGGAACTGGCATGGTGGCAACGCGGCGTGATCTACCAGATCTATCCGCGCTCGTTTCAGGACAGCAACGGCGACGGCATCGGCGATCTCGCGGGCATCGCCTCGCGTCTTTCGTATGTCGCCGAGCTGGGCGTGGATGCAGTGTGGGTTTCCCCCATCTATCCGTCGCCCATGGCCGACTTCGGCTACGACGTCGCGGACTACTGCAACATCGACCCGATGTTCGGTACGCTTGCCGACTTCAAGCAATTAGTGGACCGGGCCCACGACCTGGGGCTCAAGGTGCTGCTCGATTTCGTGCCCAACCATTCGTCGGACCGGCACCCGTGGTTCGAGGAAAGCCGCGCCTCGCGTGACAATCCCAAGCGCGACTGGTACCTGTGGCGCGATCCGGCGCCCGACGGCGGCCCGCCCAACAACTGGCTGAGCCGCATGGGCGGCTCGGCGTGGGAATGGGACGCGCGTACCGGCCAGTACTATTACCACGCGTTCCTGCGCGAACAGCCGGACCTGAACTGGCGCAATCCACAGGTGCGCCGCGCGATGGACGACGTATTGCGCTTCTGGCTGGATCGCGGCGTGGACGGCTTTCGCGTCGACGTGCTGTGGCTGCTCATCAAAGACGCGCAGTTCCGCGACAACCCGCCGAACCCGGCGTACGAGCCCGGCCAGCCGGACCATCACCGGCAATTGCAGCGCTACACCGAAGACCAGCCCGAGGTGCACGAGATCGTGCGCTCGATGCGCGCCACGCTCGACGCCTACGGCGAGCGCGTGCTGATCGGCGAAATCTACCTGCCGGTGCCGCAACTGGTCCGTTATTACGGAGCGAACGGCGACGGCGCCGACATGCCGTTCAATTTCCAGTTGCTCAACGCGACGTGGCATGCGGGCGACATCGCCCGCATGATCGGCGATTACGACAGCGCGCTGCCCGAACACGCGTGGCCCAACTGGGTGCTCGGCAATCACGACAATCCGCGCGTCGCCTCGCGCGTGGGCGGGGCGCAGGCACGCGTAGCCGCCGTGCTGCTCCTGACGTTGCGCGGCACGCCGACGCTCTATTACGGCGACGAACTCGGTATGACGGACGGCGTGATCCCGCCGGATCAGGTGCAGGACCCGGCGGAACTGCGTCAGCCCGGCATCGGCCAGGGGCGCGACCCGGAGCGCACGCCGATGCAATGGGACGCGTCGCTGCCCAATGCCGGTTTTACAACCGGCAGGTCATGGTTACCGGTCGCGACTGGGACCAGCGTGCAAACCCAGGACGGCGACGCGTCGAGCATGCTGTCGCTGTATCGCCGGCTGCTGAAGTTGCGGCGCAACAATGCAGCGCTCGTGCAAGGCTCGATTGAGCATGTCGCCGCCTATGGCGACGTGCTCACTTACGAGCGGAATTACCGCAACCAACGCTTGTGGATAGCGCTGAACATGGGTGCAGCGGACGCGCAGGTGCAGTCGCCCGCGGGCACCGTGCTACTATCGACGCTCGCAGGCCGCGACGGTCAGCGGCTCGTCAACGGCATGAACCGTCTTGCGCCCGCAGAGGCGTTGATCGCCTCGATCTGAGGGCTAGGCGCCGCTTGCCGCGAGCGCCTCTGCGGGACTTTTCGGCAGTATCACGCGGAAGGTCGAGCCCTGTCCGACCTCCGAGCGCACCTCGATGCGCCCGCCCTGCTTGCGGACAATGCCGTAGGAGATCGACAAGCCGAGCCCCGCTCCGGTGCCGACCGGCCTCGTAGTAAAGAACGGGTCGAAGATGCGGTCGCGATGTTCCGGCTTGATGCCTTGCCCGGTGTCCTCGATCTCGACCCACACGGTGCTCTCGTCGTGACCGGTGCGCACGGTAATACGGCCGTGCCCTTCAATGGATTGCGCCGCGTTCATCAGCAGATTCATGAACACCTGGTTCAGCTGCGACGGAATGCATTCGAGCTCTGGAATCGCGCCGAACTCGCGCTCGAGCTCCACCTTGTACTTCAACTCGTTCCAGACGACGTTGATGGTCGTATCCAGATTGCTCTCGAGATTGGCCCACTGCTTTTCCGCCTTGTCGACATGCGAGAAGTCCTTCAGGCCCTGCACGATGCGCTTGACCCGCTGCAAGCCTTCCACCGATTCGGACAGCAGTGCGGGAATATCGGTGCGCAGATAGTCGATGTCGATCTCGCGCTTCAATGCGGCCAGCGTGGCGCGTGACTCGGCAATCAGTTCCGCCTCGGTGCGCTCGTAAGCGGCAAGCGCGGTCAGGAGGTCCGCTACATAGCGTTGCAGCGTGCCGAGGTTGGCGTTCACGAAGCCCACCGGATTGTTGATTTCATGCGCGACGCCCGCCGCGAGCTGCCCGATCGAGGCGAGCTTCTCCGACTGCAACAACTGGCTGTGCGCCTGCGCGAGCTCGTTGATGAGCGCCTCCTGGCGGACTTTTTCTTCGCGCAGCGCGGCATATGCGCGGGCCAGTTCGCGTCTGTCCTGCTGGAACTGCTCGACGGCGCGCGCCATGTCGCCGATCTCGTCGCGGCCCTTCACGACACGCGCGGCGTGGGGACCTTGCGCCGCTTCGCCGCTGCGCAGATTGCTGCTGACCACTTCGAGCCGCGCGAGCACGTGCTTGCCGAGAAACGCATGCGCGACGAGCCATGCGAACAGCAGGCTCACTGCAACGAGGCCCGTAATCCAGCGCTCGTTTCGGGCGGACGCCCCGGCGAGCTGCTGCACGGCCTGCTGGAACTCCTGCGTGCATCGATCTGACTGAAGCTGGGCCGACGCTACCATTGCGCTCGCCTGCTGGCTCAGACGGTCGCTGAAGGTATCGCGCGATGCAGACGGCGGCGAAGCAGTGCCCCCGCCTGCATCGCCCTGCCCTGTCGCCGCGCGCAGCGCGGGCTGGATGGCCGCGCGCAGTTCGCTCTCGCGCAACTGCGCGACGATATTCACCGTGTTGCGGAACAACTGGCTCGCCTGATGAAGATCGAGCACGCTGAGGTCGTCATTGGCGGCGGCCAGTCGGTCCGACAGGCGGTCGAAGGTTTCCAGCTGCCTGAGGATGTCGGCATAGCTCGCACGCATCGCGTCGAGCGAGCCGGCGCTCGCCAGCCGCGACGCTTCACGTTCGATCAGCAACGTGTGCTGCACGAGCGTGTCCGCGGCCTGCATGCGGGTGAGTTCGCTGGTGGCGAGCAGGCGCGTCTCGTTCGTCGCCACTCGCAGCGTGTAGACGGCGGTGAGGCCGCTCGTCGCGATCAGCAGTGTGAGCACGACAGTCGCGAGCGTGAATTGCCAGCGTAGCGAGCGCGGCAATCGCGCGAGGCGTATGGCGGCTAGGCGCATGTGCCGGTTCCTGCGGAGTTCTTCATCCTCATGACGGTCACCGCTTCCAGATGCCGCGGTAGATGTCGCGATAGCCGTTGCCGGGATCGAACTGGCCTTGCAAGCCGCCATCGAAGCGGATGTTCGCCGCCGTCACCAGATGAACCGGCGACACATAACCCGTAACCGGCTGATGCGCGAGCAGGCGATTCAGTTCGTCGACCAGTTGCCAGCCCTGCAGATTGAGCGGCTCGGCGACCGTGCCGGTCTGGAACGTTCCCGCCTGGATGCGCAGGAATGCCGCCGCGCTGCCGTCGCCCGCCGACAGCATGCTCAGACCCGGGTTGCGTTCGCCGGCCCGGGTCAGCGCGGGGGCGGCATAGTCGAAGTAGATGTCGTTGATCGCGAGTGCGTAATTCCAGCGCTTGCCGTATTGCGCGAGCAGTTCGTCGGTGAGCGCGGGCATCTGCTCGGCGCTTTTCGAAATCGCGACATCGTGCACGGCAAGCAGCCGGCAATCGCGGCACGCGCGAATCACGTCGAGCATGGCATCCGTCTTGGCTCGCGCGATCTGGAAATTACTGTCGGTAAATACCACCACGCCCGCGCGCGCGCCTGACTGGATCACGGCCGCCATTGCCGTGATACGCGCGACATCCAGCGGATTGGTGGACACGTTCATCGCGACCGGACCGTTCGTCATTGCGCCCGCGACCGGACCGACATGCCAGCCGACGAGCGGAACCTTGCGCGCGGCGAACGGCAGCAAATCCGGCTTCATGTCGGCCGCATCCACGCCGACCAGAATCGCGCCGTCCGGGTGCAACGCGAGCGCAGCCGCAGCCGCCTTGCTGCGGCCCGCGGCAGTTCCGCGCGCGTCGTAGACGCGGGTGTTCCAGCCCATCGCGTTGGCGGCTTCCTTGATGCCTTTGGCGACGCCCAGCACGCCGCCGTTGCGCAAGTCCTCGCTGATGATCGCAATGGTTGCGCCGGGCACTGCGGCCGGGCCCGAGCTCGGTCCGCTCCAGCGTGAAGCCGGCTCGCTCGCGCTATCCACGGCGCGCTGCATCGCGGCCAGATCGAGCGGCGCAGCCCCTGCCGCGCGGCTCGCGGACTGCGGCGCATCCTGCGCACATGCAAGGCGCATGCATAGGCCGCAGAGCACGAGCAGCGTGGCTGTGAGCGCAAGGCGTGAATGCATGACTCCTCCTGAACATTGCCGGACGATGGGCCTCGCAGCCGGTCGACGCAACCGGATTGCGCGCGGCGAGATGTCCCTCTTCATGCTGTTTACGGCGGATTCGCGGCCTGCTTGATACGCCGCGCATGACGGGAAACCCTTGGTCGCGGGCCGTTAGCGTGCGAGCGTCGCCAGCGGCTGTGATTGCGCCCGCGCCCGATGCGTTCTGGACCAGGGTAAATACCGCTCCGTGCCGGGCCCTTGCGCTCCGTTAATTGATTCATAGCGGCGACGCCGGGTCACCACGCAGCAGCACTCACAGGCCCGGCGATGAGAGCGCTGCATGCTTTGTCATTTCACGGGCCATTTCGGTGAAAACCAAACTGTCGGAAGCTATTGTCGAGCGGGTGAATTGCGGGGTCTTCACGGTGGATCGCTCGCTGCGCATTCTCACGTGGAATCGCTTCATGCACTCTCACAGCGGACGTTCGGCCGAATCCGTGGTCGGGCAAAACCTGCTCGACGCGTTTCCCGAGTTGCCGCGGCAGTGGCTGAGCCGCAAGATAGAGGGCGTGTTCGTGCTCGGCACACCTGCGTACTCGTCGTGGGAACACCGCCCGTATCTGTTTCGCTTCGAGCATTCGCGGCCCATCACCGGCACGATCGACGCAATGCGTCAGAACTGCAGCTTCATTCCAATCGAGGACGATCACGGCGAGGTGTTTGCGGTGGGCGTCACGATTGTCGACACGACCGATGTCTGCATCGCCTACGGCGAACTTCAGGACCGCGAGAAAGCGGTGAGCAGCGCGCTCGCCGAACTGACCGTGCGCAACGAGCAGCTTACTTCGCTTAACGAAGCGCTTGCGCATGCGCATCAGCAGTTGCTGCAATCGGAAAAGCTGGCCGCGATCGGTCAGCTCGCAGCGGGCGTCGCGCACGAGATCAACAATCCTGTTGGCTTCGTGCTGTCGAATCTGAACACGCTCGACAACTACGTAAAGACGCTGATCCGCTATGCCGCCGACGTCGAACGCATGGTGAGCGAGGCTACGCCCGCACTGAAAAAAGACCTGCAGACGCTCGCCGAACAGGCGGACCTCGAGTACCTGGTCGGCGACGCCCCCACGCTCGTGAATGAATCGAAGGAAGGGCTCGCGCGCGTGCGCACCATCGTGGTGGATCTGCGCGACTTCTCGCGCGTGGACAGCACACATGTTTGGGAGCTGGCGGACATTCATCGCTGCATCGAGTCGACGCTTAACATCGTGCATAACGAGGTGAAGTACTGCGCGCATCTCGTGCGCGACTATGCCGGAATACCGCTCGTGCGCTGCATCCCCTCGCAGATCAGCCAGGTCGTGCTGAATCTCGTAGTCAACGCGGCGCAGGCGTACGGCGGCAACCACGAGCAGCATGGCGCGCCGCGCGGCACCATCACCGTACGTACTGGCATGGACGCCGCCGATCCGTCGCACGTGTGGTTCGAAATCGCCGATGCCGGTTGCGGCATTCCGCCCGAGCATCTGAAACGTATCTTCGACCCGTTCTTCACGACGAAACCGGTCGGCCAGGGCACCGGCCTCGGTTTGTCGGTGACCTATGGAATCGTCAGCGCGCACCGCGGCACGATTTCCGTGGTGAGCACCGTCGGCGAAGGCACGACGTTTCGCGTCACGCTGCCTGTCGACGCAACCCAGTTTGAAGAAACCAGCGCAACCGAAGCGCTCGCGCCAAACGGCTCGCTGGATGCAATCGCGTTGCCGGCGCAGTCGCCGGCAGCCACATGAGGTAGACCTATGCCATTGCCCGTACTGGTTGTCGACGATTCGACACTCGCCCGAAAACTCTTGATCCGCTCCCTGCCGGAGGAATGGGACGTCGAGATCACCCAGGCGTCGGACGGCGCTGCCGCGCTCGAGCTGTATCGCGCCGGCAAGGGCGCCGTGATCTTTCTCGATCTGACGATGCCCGTCATGAACGGCTTTCAGGTGCTCGAAGCAATCCAGCACGAAGGCCTGGATACATTTGTGATCGTCGTCTCGGCGGACGTGCAGTGCGGCGCCGTCGAGCGTGCGAAGGCCCTCGGTGCGATCGGCTTCATTTCCAAGCCGGTCTCCCCCGAAGCAATCCGGCCGATTCTCGCGGAGTACGGTCTCCATGAATGAACAGTCTCTGAACGAAGACCAGCGCGACGCCTTGCAGGAAATCTGCAACGTAGGCATGGGCAAGGCCGCCGCCGCGCTGGCCAAACTGCTGGGCGCATTCGTCACGCTTTCGGTGCCCGACATCCGTCTGGTCGGCGTCGAACAGTTGCGCACCGCGCTCGGCGCGCAGGACGAAGGCGAATTGCGGCCCGTGCGCCAGGCGTTCCAGTCCGACATATCCGGCGAGGCTATTGTGCTTGTCGGCAAGGACGGCCAGCGCGAACTGCAACAGCTGATGGGCCATGACGTGAGCGCGCCGGACACCGAAGTCGAAGTGTTGTGCGACATCACCAACCTGCTGGTCGGCGCGTGCGTGCAAAGCGTGTTCGAACAGTTGGGCCGGCACATCTGTTTCTCGCAGCCGACGCTGTTGCCGCTCGCGGGCAAGAAGCAGGACGCCCTGCTGCCCGGCGGGCGCTGGGACGTCGCGCTGCTGCTGGAGATTCACTTCACACTCGAGCAAGGCGGCTTCGGCGCGCGCATGGTGCTGCTGTTGCCCGATGCGGCGATCCGCGGAATGAAGGAAGCGCTCGACCACTTTCTCGAGGCGTTGTGAGGTGCGCTCATGCGAGCTGACGCAACAGGCGCTGTCGCGCGAAATCAATCAAGAGGTTAATCATGTCTGAACTCCAGGCAAGCGCTACGCCGGGCGAACCCGGCAACGCCGAACAGGCGGAGCCTGCGTCGTCCGCCGCCGTCGATACGGAAGCCGCACCGGTCCCCACCCTGCTGCTGGTGGACGATGAGCCGGGCGTGATCTCGTCGCTCAAACGCCTGCTGCGCCCATTGAAGTACGAGGTGCTGAGCGCGAACAGCGGCGCGGAGGCGCTCGCGCTGCTCGAATCGGCGCGGGTCGACGTGATCATCTCCGACATGCGCATGCCGAACATGGACGGCGCCGAATTCCTCGCGCGCTCGCGCACCATGACGCCCGACGCCATTCGCATTCTGCTCACCGGCTACTCTGAAGTGGATGCAGTGGTGCGCGCGGTCAACGAAGGCCACGTCTATCACTACCTGCACAAGCCCTGGGACGACCAGGACCTGCTTCTGACGATCCAGCGCGCGCTCGAACAGCTCGCGCTGCACCGCAAGGCCGAACGGCTGACCGCGCTGCTCCAGGAGCAGAACGGCAAGCTGGCGTCGTTCAACATGGAACTGGAGCGCGAGGTCCACGCACGCACCGAGGAAATACGTCAGACTGTGATGTTTCTGGAAGGCGCGCAGCAGGATCTGAAAAGCAACTTTCTGACGATGGTAAAGGTGTGCGCGAACATGGTCGAAATGCGCTGCGGTCTGCCTGGCCATTCGGCGCGCATCGGCGAAACGGCCCGACAGCTGGGCGCCGCGCTGGGCTTAAGCGACTACGCGTGCAACGAACTGCTGATGGCCGGTTTGCTGCATGGCATCGGCAAACTGTTTTTGCCCGATGCATTGCTGAAAACGCCTATCGCCAAGCTGCAACCGCAGGAGGCGAAGCTGTATCAGCTTCATCCGCTGCATGGGCAGATGGCGCTCACGCCGGTGTCGCAATTGAGCGGCGTGCAGACCATGATCCGTCACCAGTACGAACGTTACGACGGGCGCGGCACGCCGGATGGCCTGATCGGCGGACTGATTCCGCTCGGCGCGCGCGTACTGGCGCTCGCGCGCGACGCGGAAGATTTGCGCATCGGCGTAATCGCCCCGCAGAAGATGGGCGACGCGCAGATCATCTCCACCGTGCGCGCGCAGAGCGGAATTCGCTACGATCCCGCGATCGCCGAGAAATACATCGAGCTGCTGACGAAGCACGCCGAATTGACGCCGGAAGGCGTGCCCGACCGCGTCGACGCCTCGCATCTGAAGGAAGGCATGAAACTCGCCGACGACCTGCGCACCTCGCGCGGCACGCTGCTGATGACCAAGGGCAAGGTGCTGTCCGCCGACCAGGTTGCGCAGATTCGCCGCTATGAGCTCCACGAGGGCGAGCCGTTCGTGATTCTGGTCGAGCGCGCGGCGGATGCACGCAAGGTGGAAACGGCCTGAACCTGGAGCCTGGACTTCGAGCCTGAACTCCGGCGCGAAGCCGGGCAGCGGCGCGAGATCCTGCTGCTCGCGCCGGTCGCATTCCGTGCGGTTCAGTCGCTGCTGTTGCCGCGGTAGAGCGCGGCTGCGGCGAAACCGGCCGCAAGCGCGGCGTAGACGTAGAACATCGAGCGCTTCGACAGATGCGCTTCGAAGCCCGGCGTGAGGCGGCTTGGCACCGCGTGATAGTCGACGGTATAGGCGATCGCCGCGGTGGTCGCAGCGGTCGCCGCGATGTCCGCCACGCCCGCGCGGCGCCTGACGCGGCACTGCCAGCGCTCCAGCAGTCCTTCGAACAGCACGCCCCAGAAAATCGCCGACGCCTGGTGGATCGCGAGCCCCGTCAGCGTGAAGCGAGCGCTGGGTCCCGTCTCGCTGAAGGCGCGGCGCGGCCACAGACAATGAGTAACTGCGTTTAGCGGCGCGTACGGCGTGCTGCCGTCCGCGCGCCCCCGCGCGCCCGCTGTGACGGCTGCGGCGCCGCCCGCCGCGGTGCCCGTCACCATCGCGCGGCAGATGAGGTGGACGAGGTGGTTCATCAGCTTGCTCCCGAACCGTGCGCGGAATCCTCGAGGCCGTGGCCGGCCGTTCGCTCGACCAGATAACAGCCGCGCTCCACGCCGTCGCGCAGGGCCTCGGCGTGCGTCGTCCATTCCGGCGTAACCGGTTCCACGTCGGGCAACGGCAAGGGTCGGCCCTCGACCGAAGCCTCGATTAGCGCGACCCACGCGCCGCGGTCGTTCTGCTTCGCGCTGACCACGATGTCCACGCCGCGATGCTTGACGCTCATCGTGCCGTCGCTGTGCGTCTCCAGGTCCGTGCTGCGAAAATCCGTGCCTGCCATGCGTGCCTCCAGAGTGTTTGCGCGCCATGCGTTAAGCGGTGCATGGCGCGATGCGGTTGCGCCATGCGTTAAGCCATGCGTTGCCCACCATCGCGCGATCCGCCGTGTGCGGATGCATTGCCCAATACGCGGGTGCAGCAACCTCTGTGCCCCGCAATGGCACGCGCATTGCTGCCCTCGGGGTCCACACCTCGATCTTCAAGACGATCCGGACAGCGAAGTGAAAAGCACATCAGACGGAATTCACATCGGCATTTCGGGCTGGCGCTACAAAGGATGGCGCGGAACGTTCTATCCGAAGGGCCTGAAGCAGGCCAACGAGCTGCAGTACGCGGCGGGCCTCATGCAGACGATCGAAATCAACGGCACGCACTACAGCCTGCAATCGCTCGACAGTTGGCAGAACTGGTATGCGCAAACGCCGCCCGGATTCGTGTTCAGCGTGAAAGGCGCGCGCTATCTGACCCACCTGCTGCGCTTTCGCGACGAAACAGCCACCGTGGCATGCGCGAATTTCTTCGCGCAAGGGCTGCTTGCGCTGAAGGACAAGCTGGGGCCGATACTGTGGCAGTTTCCACCATCGCTGCGCTTCGACCCTGAGCACATGGAGCGGTTTCTGAGCCTGCTGCCGCGCGACACGGAAGCTGCGCTGGCGCTAGCGCAGCAGCACGACCAGCGCGTGAAGACGCCCTATCTGCAGATCGACCGCAAGCGCAAGCTGCTGCACGCGGTGGAAGTGCGTCATGAGAGCTTCGTCGATCCGGCGTTCGTCAGGCTGCTGCGTCGGCACAAGGTTGCGCTCGTCGTGTCGGATTCGACCGAAGCCTGGCCGCAGTTCGAGGATCTGAGCGCGGGCTTTGTCTACATGCGGCTGCACGGCACCGAAACCAAATACTCGGGCGAGTACTCCGATGCATCGCTCGAACGCTGGGCGCGCAGGATCGAGGCATGGAGCCGTGGCGCACAACCCGTCGATGCGCGTCTTGCCGCACCGCAACTGCAGCCCCCTCGCGCGCAAACGCGCGACGTGTACTGCTATTTCGACAACGACGCAAAGACGAACGCGCCTTTCGATGCACAAAGACTCATGGAGCGCCTTGGGCTGCACGCGCACGAAGCGGCGGCCTGACAGCATGTCAGGCCGCCGCTATTTTTTGTGCCGCTGCGCGAGCTTTTTCGCGTCTTGCAGCGCGGCGACAATTGCCGCGTAGGCACGCTGGCGCGTTTCGGGGTCCGGCGCCCGCAGAGCAAACGACGGGTGATACGTCGCGACCACCAGACGGTCGCCATGTTCAATGACCTTGCCGATCGAATCCTGCAAGCGCGACTTCGAATCTTCGAGCACGGCCCTCAAGGCAGTAGCGCCCAACGCCACGATCACCTGTGCGCCCACGCTTTCCATTTCGCGCTCCAGCCAGTAGTGGCACGCGTCCACCTCGCGTTGCGCCGGCGTTTTATGCATGCGGCGCTTGCCACGTGGCGTCCATTTGAAATGCTTGACGGCGTTGGTCACATACACTTCCTTGCGCGCAACGCCCGCCTCTGCGAGAGCATCGTCGAGCAATGCGCCGGCCGGTCCGACAAACGGCAGGCCCGCCAGATCCTCCTTGTCGCCGGGCTGCTCGCCGACCATCATGATCGGCGCGCGCCGTGGACCCGCGCCGGGCACGCCCTGCGTCGCATTGGCCCACAACGCGCAGCGGCGGCAAGCGTCGAGCGTTGCGGGGTGCTGGTCGGGATCGACTTCGGGGCTCGCAGCGGTTTCACCTTCTGCCGCTGGCGTGCCTTTGGATGTGCGCCGGGTAGTGGCCATGATTCGTCGCGTTACGCTTCTCGCTTGTGGATGGAGCATGTGGCGGATAACGACGCCAAGCAAACCTCGTTCCGGACAGGCTCGCGTGGCGACGCCAGGTTCAGGCGCGCAATGTGCTTGAAGATGGTCCCGCAGACGATCTCGCGGTAGCAGCGCTAGCGGCGCTACCGGCGCGCGACTCGTGCGCTATTGCACCGTGACTGGATCTGCGGCTCATCGGGGCGCACGGTAAGTTTTTCACGGCAGGCTGCCGGCGCCATGAGCCGAAACTACAAGGAGAAAAACGATGACCCTGCTTATCTACCTGGTCGGATGGATTATTTTTATCGGCGGCGTGGCGTGGGGATTGATGGCGCTTCATGTCGCGCAGCATGTCATCGCGATCGTAGCTGTGATTCTGTTAGGTATCGCGGTGATCACCGGCGCGACGCGAGCGCGCAATCGCGACCGCTCGTAGCGCGATGCGTGCGCCTGCGCGCGCCGGATGCGAGCGCGCGGGCAAGGCGCCGCGCGCGGATCGCAAGCAGTCCCCAGCTCGAGTTGACGATCTGCGTGGTCCATGCGCTCGACGCTTCGCCGCGCGCCCAATACGCCTTAAAACGCTCCGCGCCGACACCGAAGTCGAGGTCGTAGCCGTTGTCGAACGCCCACTTCACGCATTGCTCGACTGCGATGAGGCCCGGGCAGCAGCGTCCGTAATATGGGTCGTAGCCTGCGAAAATCGCGCTCGCCCACGGGTTGCCCACACTGACGATAATCCCCGCAACCGGCGCGTCGTTTAATGTCACGACAATGAGGCGCGCCATCGACGGCACCTGCCCCGAATGAATCAGCTTGCCGAGAAACAGTTCGAACGCGGTCGAGTCGAGCCACACACTGCGTTTGCCGACGCGGTCGCTCCAACTGCGCTTACAGTTGAACATCCATTCGATAAGCGAGGCCGTCTCGCGCTCTTCGGCCGGATCGAGCACGCGCACTGCGACCGTGCCTTCCTTCGACAGACGTTTGGCGAAAGTGCCGGGCCGCTTGCCGAACAAGGTGCCAAGCGAGCGGCAATAGTCGTCCCACGTGCCCTGCCCGCGCAACCGCGCAGCCGACGCCTGGTGTGCCTCGGTAAACAGCACGTGCCGTTCGCCTGACACAAGCGCGTGCAGGTGAAGCGTCTCGCGAACGTAGGGCAGATGGATGAAGTCCGCGCCGCAGCGCCTGCGCGCTGTGTTCCAGGCGCCTTCTATGAGCGCCGTGGCTGTGGGGTCGTCCGCGAC
Source organism: Burkholderia sp. WSM2232 (assembly GCF_000472545.1). Classification (GTDB taxonomy): domain Bacteria; phylum Pseudomonadota; class Gammaproteobacteria; order Burkholderiales; family Burkholderiaceae; genus Paraburkholderia. The sequence continues at coordinate 29,763 of NZ_AWZV01000042.1, forward strand.
GAGCACGCTCGTATAGTCGCCGCCTTCGGGTCCGAGCGGCACGACGTAGGTCCAGAGCGAGCGCTTGACGGCTTCGAGCGGCCAGATCATGACCAGTTGTCCATCCTCGCGGCCGACGATGCACCGGAGCAGACGTCCGTGCGGCTTCGACACGTGCTGCCATGCCAGCCAGCAGTAGCTGAACGACTGATAGTAGTGGCCCTGCGCGCGAGTCCACAGTGTGTCCCATTCGGGCTGTAGCGCGCGAAATTGCGCTTCGTCGGTGATCACGTCGTAGCGGCGTGCGCGAGGCGTTGTCTTGTCCATACCATCTCACAGGGTGCGGGTCCGCTGGCCGCTTTCTCGTGGCGCTCAGCGTGCGCGGCATGGCTGCGCGGCGGCAGCGCACGCTTGCCGGCGCGGCTTCGCGCAGATGTGACGACGAGCATGCACCTCGCGCGTGGCGGCGTGTGTGCGCGGCCGCACGCTTGACTGCTCATGTGGGTGTGATGCGGACTCATGCGGGACTCATGCGGGACTCATGCGGGACTCATGCCGGACTCATGCCGGAGTCATGCCGGAGTCATGCCGGAGTCATGCCGGAGTCATGCCGGACTCATGCCGGACTCATGCCGGAGTCATGCCGGGCTCATGCCGGAGTCATGCCGGGCTCAGGCCCGCGACCATTTCGCTTCTGCTGCTAAGAATCGGCCAAATGCTTCGTTGCTCCGGGCGTGCCGTATGCCGTACCGTTGCCGGATTGCGCATTGCGCGCCTCAATGGAGAACCCATGTCTGCACTTATCTCGCACGACGCTGCGCCGCATGCGGCAGGCATTGCCGACGCCGCGCAGCTTTTCGACGACAGTCCTCTCACGCGCCGTTTCGCGCCTGTCTTTGAGCGCATTGCCCAAGGCGCGGTGCATCGCGAACGGCACCGCGAGCTTGCCTACGCCCCGGTCGAGTGGCTGCGCGAGGCCGGCTATACGAAGCTGCGCGTGCCCGTCGAATACGGCGGCGAAGGCGTCTCGCTCAGCGAGTTCCTCGCCCTCGTCACACGCCTCGGCGAAGCGGACTCGAACCTGCCGCAGATTCTGCGCGTGCACGGCGGTTTTATCGAATCGCTGCTCGAAGATGGCGACGACGCCCTGCGCGAGCGCTGGTTCACGCGCATCGCGCAAGGACAGATAATCGGCGGCGCCGTGGCCGAGCGCACTGCCGTCACGAGCAACAGCGTGCGTCTCACACAAAGCGAAGGCGCGTGGCATCTGCACGGAGAAAAGTACTACACCACCGGCACGCTCTATGCGGACTGGGTGGACGTCGCCGCGCACGATGGACAGAGCGACGTGCGCGTGCTCGTGAGGACGGATGCGCCGGGCCTCGAACGTATCGACGACTGGGACGGCTTCGGTCAGCGCCTGACAGGCAGCGGCACCGCACGCTTCACGCACGTGCCGGTGACGGCCGGGAACGTGTACCGGCGCTACGACGCGTCCGCGCCGCGTCGCAACAGCGTGCTCACCTCGTACTACCAGGCGCTGCACGTAGCGAATCTCGCCGGCATTAGCCGGGCTGCGCTGCGCGACGCGGTCGCGTTCACGCGGGGCAAAACGAGAACCTTCGGTGTCCCAGGCGAATCCAGTCCGCGCGACAATCCGCTCGTGCAACGCGTGATAGGCAGACTGGCAAGCCTCGCCTACTCGACGCAAAGCATCACGGCCTCGCTCGCGCGTGCGATTGACGACGTAGTGGTCGCACGGCAGCAAGGCCGCACGACGGAAGACACTTATTTTCGCCTCGACATTCAGACCTTTCAGGCGCAGCAGATCGTCATCGAGCAGACCTTGCAGGCCGCCACGCTGCTCTTCGAAGCAGGCGGCGCTTCGGCGACCAGCGAAACGCGGCGCTTCGACCGCTACTGGCGCAACGCGCGGGTGCTCGCGTCGCACAACCCGGCCATTATTCGCGAGGCGGCCATCGGCGACTTCTATCTGAATGGCAATCCGCACAACGAGCGCTTCGGCGTGGCGCGCACGGCGGCCGTGGCTGCCTGAATCAGCGGACTGCCGGCCGCGCTTTCATGTGGCACAGTAGCGTCAGTGCACGCGCATCGCGCGCGGCACGCCTGCCCTGACGAGCCCCATGAAAGATCTGCCAGCCTACGAACCGCCGGTCGACGAACAGCAGTTGCTGCTGAAGTGGATCCGCCGCGCACGCGAATCCCAGATGAGTCACTACGATATGGCCGACCTCCTGTCGGCGCGCGACCGTCAGATCGGCTGGCTCGTCACCGTGCTGGCCGCGTTCGTGGGGACGGCCGTGTTCGCCTCGCTGAACTCGAGCGGCGTGTCGTTCCAAATCAGGCTGCTGGTCGGGGTCGTGAGCGTGGTCGCCGCTGTCTCTTCAGCGCTGCAAACCTATCTGCGTTATGCGGAGCGCGCGGAAAAACATCGGACCGCAGGCGCGCGCTACGGCGCGGTGCGGCGGCGGCTCGAAGCGGTGTTTGCGGGCGACGCAGGTGTGCTCGACGGCCACTACCTGAGCGCGATACGGGAAGAGCTGGACCGCCTCGCGCAGGACTCGCCGAATGTGCCGCCGCGCAACTTCTACCGCACGCAGCGTGCGTTATCCACCGATTCGCGGCGCGGCACGGACGCCTGAGCCGTGTCGCTCACCCATCGAGATCGTTCGCATCGATGCCCAGTTCGGCGGCCATGCGCCGCACCACTGCCTGAAGCCGGCTGACTTCGTCGGCGAGTCTTTTCTGCTCGGCTTTCAAGGCCTCGAACGCGGAGAGCGGCACGCTTTCGTCCGCGCTGCCTGCGGACTGCGCGAACTCGCTCGCGCTCACTTCGCCGCACAGCAGATGCATCCACCGATGCTCGCGCTCGCCTGGCGTGCGAGGCAGCCTGACGACGCGCGGCGGTTCGTTGGCGGCGAGTTCATCGAGAAACGCCTCCACTGATGAAATATCGGCAAAGCCATGCAGGCGCGCGCTGTTCAAACGCAATTCCGCGGCCGTCTGCGGGCCGCGTAGCAGCAAGGTGGTGAGCAGCGCCGCGGATTGGCTCGGCAGACCGAGCACGCGGTTCATGTTGTGTTCGAAACGCGGCACGCGGCTGCTGCTGCCTTCCATGACGAGGCTTAGGCGCTTCAGACCGTCGAGCGCCGTCAGCACTTCGGCTTCGGTCGCGTTCATGACCGGCGAGCGGCCGGTCTTCTGATTGCAGCCCAAGGTCAGCGCGTTGAGCGAAAGCGGGTAACTGTCGGGCACGGTGTGCTGCTTTTCGACGAGCACGCCGAGCACGCGCCCCTCGAGTAGGGTCAACGCACGGATGGAGGGGCGCGAGGGAACGTCGGGAGTCGAATTCATGTGATGTAGCGGGCAGGCCGCTGTGGTGGTCAATGAAACGCCTTACCATTGCACAGCGAGGCGGCGGGTTTCTGGTTGTGGGCACTATGATAAACGGCTCGCGCGCTGGCGGCGTGATTCGGGCGAGGCGGCGCCTGCGCCGAACGTGTGTCCGTGCAATGCCTGCACCGCGCGAAGAAGCCCGAGTTATGCGGCGCGCGGGATGACGGACAACGCGACGCCACGCCGCGATGGCAGACCGCGACGGCAGACCGCGATGCCGCACGGCCATGCACAAGCGCGCGGCTACACCGCGACGCCGGACACCTCGCTGCCGCACCGCGATGCCACACCGCGGTGCCGGACACCGCGACGCCGCGCCACGACACCGGACGCCGCGATGCCCGAACACTACGCCGCTAGGCATATTGTCTGCTTGCCTGTCCCCTGTTTGCCGACATGGAGTGTTCGTTACCTATGCGTTCTTCCCGATTAGTGCTGCGCGCAAGCGCTATCTCGCTTGCGGTGGGCGCTGTCTGCCTGCTTGGCGCCTGTGCGCTCAGTCCGGCCGGCAAGAGCGGCAATGCGCGGGTGCCCGAGCCGGCCAAGCCGGTGGACCTCGCGCGCTACCTGGGCCGCTGGTACGAGCTCGCGCGCTATGACAACCGCTTCGAGAAGAACTGCGAGGCCGTGACCGCCGACTACGCCGCTCGCGAAGACGGCCTGATCGACGTTACGAATAGTTGCCGCAAAGGCGGCATCGAGGGACCACTCGACGTCTCCAAAGGGCGGGCGAAGGTCGTGGCGCGTTCGGGCAATGCGAAGCTGAAAGTGTCGTTCTTCGGGCCGTTCTTCTTCGGCGATTACTGGGTGCTCGATCACGCGGATGACTACAGTTGGTCGATAGTCGGCGCACCGGGAGGACGCTACCTGTGGATTCTCACGCGCGAAGCCAAACCGGCCGCCAGCCTGAAAGACGCGTTGATGGAGCGCGTGCGCGCACTCGGCTACGATACTTCGATGCTGCGCATCACACAGCACGGCTAAGACCGCGGCAATACAGTGTGCGGGATTTGTCCGCGTGCTATCGTCGCGGCAGTTCCGCCACCGCTGACGCGCCACTGTTTTATTCAACCGTCATGACCCGTTCGCGCTTTGCCACGCCGCACGATGAAGGCTCCTACGACGCCAACGGCGCGCGTCTGAGCGACGCCGCGATCGCCGCCGAGGCAATGAGGCGTCTCGCATGGGACGCCGCTGTGCCACCGCGCATGGTCGATGTCGACGTGCATGACGGCCGCGTCACCCTTTACGGTGAACTGGAAAGGCTCCCCCAAAAGCTCGCGGCGCTCGAGGACGTGACCCGGCTGTTCGGCGTGAGCGGCGTGTGCGATCGGCTGGTGGTGAAGGCTGACTGAGGGCGGGGCTCGGGTCTGAAGTCCCGGGTCCCGGGTCCCGGGTCCCGGGTTTCGGGTTTCGGGTTTCGGGTCTCGGGTCTCGGGTTTCGGGTCTCGGGTCTCGGGTCTCGGGTCTCGGGTCTCGGGCGTCGAGCCTCTAGCCTCGGCGTCGGACCTGCACCTCGCGCCCGCTGCCAACCTCACTCACTCACGCATCAACGCGCGGCAATGCCTCGCGATCTGTTTCTCTTCTTCCGTATGCAGCACCCTCACCTTGCCCGCCGGGTCGTCTTCATGAAGCCCGAGAAACCCCAGCCCCTCGCAAATCCGTTTGCGCATGCCCGCGCTGTGCTCGCCAATGCCGCCGGTCAACACCAGTAGGTCGATGCCCCCCAGCAAGGCCGCATATCCGCCGATAGTCTTGCGCACCGCGGCCGCGAACGCGTCGAGCGCCAGCGCCGCATGCGCGTCGCCCGCCGCCGCGCGTTGTTCGAGCGCCTGCATGTCGCTTTCGCCATCGGCGTAACCGGCAAGACCGCTGTGGCGGTTGAGCAGCGTTTCGAGCGCATCGGCGTCGAGCTTGTCGACCCGCAGCAGATATAGCAGCACGCCCGGATCGAGGTCGCCGCAGCGCGTGCCCATCGGTACGCCGCCCGTGGGCGTCATGCCCATCGACGTATCGACCGACTTGCCGTCCTGTAACGCGCACACGCTCGAACCGTTGCCCAGATGAGCAAACACGGCGCGCGGCGGCAACGCCGCGCCCAATTGCGTGACGAGCGATTCGTACGAGAGCCCGTGGAATCCATAGCGAATTACACCGGCATCCGCATAGCGCCGCGGCAACGCGAGCTGCGCCGCACGCGGCGGCAGCGTCGCATGAAACGCCGTGTCGAAGCAGGCAAAGTGGACGGCGCCGCCAAAAATCTTTTGCGCTTCGTCGATCAACGCGAGTGCGGGTGGAATATGCAGAGGCGCGAAATGCACCGCATCCGCGAGGCGGCGGCGCACCTCAGGCGTGAGCCGCTGATGCGTCCTCAGATGCGGCCCGCCATGCACGACCCGGTGCCCGACCGCGACCGGTTGCGCATGATGCTGCCCGGCCAGCACTGCGGAGAGCTTCTGCAACGCATCGGTTTGCGACTCGAGCACATGCTCCTCGCGCACCAGCACACGGCCGTCGGGCGCCGAGATCCGCAAGCTGCCGTCGCCGCGGCCGATGCCTCGCGCGCTGCCTTCGAGCAGCAGCGACTCGTCGCCGTCCGCGTGCGCGAACAGGCCAAACTTCAACGACGACGATCCGCTGTTCAACACCAGAATGGTTTGCGCCAAAGCGCCTTGGTGCGCGTCGCTGCGAACGCGTCCGTGCGCGTCGTCGTGAGCGCCTTCGTGCGCGCCGTTGTCCGGATTCATCACACGCCTCGCTCAGTCTGTCCATGTCCAGTTGCGGATCTCTTCCTTGTCGATGCCCTCCGCATGCGCATAGGCGAGATGCTCGATAATCTGCCCGCGCAGCCACTCCTTCGTGTGATCGCCCACACCGCGCAGCTTCGGCACGCGGTCGATCACGTCGATAGCCAGCGAAAAGCGGTCCACCTGGTTGACGATCGCGAGTTCGAGCGGCGTGTTGATGTTGCCCTTCTCGTGATAGCCATGCACATGCAGATTGTCGTGATTAGTGCGGTTATAGGTCAGCTTGTGAACCAGCGACGCATACGAATGGAAATTGAAAATGACCGGCTTGCTGGTGGTGAACAGCGAATCGAAGTCACGGCTCGAAAGTCCATGCGGATGCGCATGCTCCGGCATCAGGCGGAACAGATCCACCACATTGACAAAGCGGATCTTCAGATCCGCAAAGTGCTGCTTGAGAATCTGCACGGCGGCGAGCGCTTCCATGGTCGCGATGTCGCCCGCGCACGCGATCACCACGTCCGGCTCGGCGCCCTGGTCGGTCGACGCCCACTCCCAGATGCCGATGCCCTTGGTGCAATGCGTGACGGCCGACTCCATGTCGAGATACTGCAGATGCGGCTGCTTGTCCGACACGATCACGTTCACATAGTCGCGCGAGCGCAGGCAGTGATCTGCAACGCTCAGCAGGCAGTTCGCGTCGGGTGGCAGATAAATGCGCACCACGTCAGGGCTCTTGTTGGTCACCACGTCGAGAAAACCGGGGTCCTGATGCGTGAACCCGTTGTGGTCCTGACGCCAGACGAGCGACGTGATCAGCAGGTTGATCGACGGCACGGGCTGCCGCCAGCCCAGTTCGCGCTTGGCTTTTTCGAGCCACTTGGCGTGCTGGTTGAACATCGAATCGATCACGTGCACGAAGGCCTCGTAGGTGGCAAAAAGGCCATGCCGCCCGGTCAGCACGTAACCTTCGAACCAGCCTTCCAGCGTGTGTTCGCTCAGCATTTCCATCACACGGCCGTCGGGCGACAGCGCGCCGCCGTCGGCGTCGTTCGGCTGGGAGTCGGCCAGCCAGGTCTTGTCCGAGGCTTCGTAGATGGCGGTGAGCTTGTTGCTCGCCGTCTCGTCGGGCCCGAATACGCGGAAGTTGTTCATGTTCCTGCGCATCACGTCGCGCAAGAACGTGCCGAGCACCTGGGTGGGCGACGTGTACGCAGACGCCGGCTGCTTGACGTCGACCGCATAGTCGCGAAACGCGGGCATATCCAGCATCTTGCACAGCACCCCGCCGTTCGCATGCGGATTCGCGCTGATGCGGCGCGCGCCCTTTGGCGCCAGTTCGCGCAACTCCTCGACAAGCCGCCCGGTTTCGTCGAACAGCGACTCAGGCTCGTAGCTGCGCAGCCACGCCTCGACCAGTGCGAGGCTCGTGGGGTTGGTCGCCGGGTCGGCAATCGGCACCTGGTGGGCGCGCCATGAGCCTTCCACCTTGTGGCCGTCCACTTCCTTGGGGCCGGTCCAGCCTTTCGGCGAACGCAGCACGATCATCGGCCAGCGCGGGCGCGTGGCGTCGTTGTTTGCGCGTGCATGCTGCTGGATCGCCCGGATTTCGCCGATGCATTGTTCGAGCGTGGCCGCCATCTGCTGATGCATCGACTCCGGTTCGTCGCCTTCGACGAAATACGGTTTGTGGCCGTAACCGGTGAGAAGCGCCTCGAGTTCCTCACGCGGAATGCGCGCCAGCACCGTGGGGTTGGCGATCTTGTAGCCGTTCAGATGCAGCACCGGCAGCACGGCGCCGTCGCGTACCGGGTTGAGGAACTTGTTCGAATGCCACGAGGTGGCGAGCGGACCCGTTTCGGCCTCGCCGTCGCCGATCATCACCGCGACGATCAGGTCCGGGTTGTCGAAAGCCGCGCCATAGCCGTGCGACAGGCTGTAGCCGAGTTCGCCGCCTTCGTGAATGGAGCCCGGCGTTTCCGGCGTGCAGTGCGACCCAATGCCGCCCGGAAACGAAAACTGCCGGAAAAAGCGCCGCATGCCGGCTTCGTCCTGGCTGCGGTCCGGGTAGATCTCCGAGTAATGCCCTTCGAGATAGCAGTTTGCGAGCGTGGCGGGAGCGCCGTGTCCGGGGCCCGACACGTAGATCACGTTGAGGTCGAGCTTGTTGATGAGCCGGTTCAGATGCACGAGCAGGAAACTCTGCCCAGGGTCCGAGCCCCAATGTCCCAACAGGCGATTCTTGATGTGCTCGGGCGCAAGCGGCTCGCGCAGCAACGGGTTGTCTCGCAGGTAGATCATGCCGGCGGACAGGTAGTTGCACGCGCGCCAGTAGCGATCCATGTTGCGCAGCGTATCGGGGTCCAGCGTTTGCGGCGGGGTGGGACGGGAGACTGCTTCAGCCATGGCGTCACTCCTCGTAAGGACTGTCAGGCAGGTTGGCGGGCGTTGCGAAGCTTTGCCGAAGAGCGTCATGCACAGGACATGACGGGCGTGTGGAGCGAAGCACTCGATGCAGCGGCTCGTGCCGTTAAGCATCGGTCGTCAGCCGTGTGACCGGATGCGTACATCATGGTTCGTGAAAAGCCGGCGCAAAGGTTGATCGTGCTCAAAGTCGCTGGAGCCGCGAACCTCGAGCCGCGTTGCAAGTCCTGCGCCAGGCAGAGTGCACAGTTCCGGCGAAACGCTTAAGCTGTGCAACGGGGCTACCGGTATCGTGTTGCTCGTCCTTAACCATACACATTCATCATGCCGACATCCAACCGTCTGAAAGCACCGCTCGTTCTTCTTCTCACGCTGGTTGTGCTGTGCGCGGGCGTGGCCGTGCTGGTCGGCGTGTTCGGCCTGCTGGTGAAGCTGTTCGGCCACCTCTGAAACCTGTGAGCCGGCACGCACAGCGCGCCGGCGGCCCAAACTGTGTATGCTGCCGGTGTTCACGCGCGAAGCCGCGCAGCATTCCTGCAAGGAGCTTTCATTGACGAATCCGGCCGACTCCTCTTCGCCTTCCGGTCAACCTGTCGACCCGCAACTGATCGAGCTCGCGCAGCAGGTGTTCGATCTCGCGCGCCGTGGCGACGCCGCGATGCTCGCCGCCGTGATCGAAAAAGGCGTGCCGCCGAATTTGCGTAACGACAACGGCGACAGTCTGCTAATGCTCGCAAGCTATCACGGACACGTGGACGCGGTGCGTACGCTGCTCGAACGCGGCGCCGACCCGGACCTGCGCAACAACAACGGCCAGACGCCGCTTGCAGGCGCGGCGTTCAAGGGCTTCGAGGGCGTGGTGCAGACCCTGCTCGCGAATGGCGCTGACGTGGAAGGCGCTTCGCCGGACGGCCGCACCGCGCTAATGGTGGCGGCCATGTTCAACCGCACCGCCATCATGGACCTGCTGATCGCGCACGGCGCGAATCCGGACGCGCGCGATGCGGCCGGCGTGAGCGCGCTGGACGCCGCGCGCAGAATGGGCGCCGCCGACGCACAGGCGAAGCTGGGCAACACCTAGGTCTTGCCGGCCAGCAGGGTCTTTACATCGAGCTGGGCAAGATCGCCGATCCGCTCGATGGTCACGTCCGCCCGCGGATTGCCCAGTATCTCCTTGGGGTCCAGCGCATAATGACCCTGGCGCGGAAATACCGTGGTGAGCCTGCCGCCCCAGGCTTTCTTCATGGCGGTGAGAATGCGCAGTTTGTCGTCGACCATCACATAGTGGCGCGCCGGGTAGCATTCCATCACCTGGTCGAGCATCAGTTCCTTGTGAATGTAGATCAGCACCCGGCCCTCGACCTCCTCCCACAAGCCCGAACGCGCAATCTTGCGCGGCTGGAAAACCACGTCCCCGTCCGACAGGATCACCGTGGGTCCGTACTGGCCGACGTGGCGCAACGCATCGAGCGCGCCGGGATAGAGCCGGTTCGCAAACGGATAGTCGATCAGGAATGACGACATCAGCAACAGCCGCGTGTCCCGCGGATGTTCCGTGCGGTAGCGCTGCAGCGCGCCGAGATAGTCCGCGTAGCCGAGTTCGCTGCGCAACTGTTCGAAGATTTCCCAGTAGCGCGTGCTGTTGTCGGTGCCGAACTCGCGCATCATATGGGCGCGCAGGTCCGACAGCACGTGATCGTTGTCGAGCAAGGTGTTGTCGCAATCGAACAGGAACACGACCTCGTGCGGCGCGGTTCTCGCGGCCGTGCTGGTGGTGGCTTGTGCGGCTGGCATGTGCGGCTCCGGTGGATTGTGCTGTTGCGGCGAACTGGCAAACGCTCAGCCTTGCGGACTTTGCGGCGGCTCGGCGGGTTTCTCGAGGTGGCCGCCGAAGTCATGGCGCATGGCGGACAGCACGCGGTTTGCGAAGTCCGCTTCGCCGCGCGAACTGAAACGCGCGAAGAGCGCGGCGCTGAGCACCGGTGCCGGCACGCCTTCGTCGATGGCCGCCGCCATTGTCCAGCGCCCTTCGCCGGAATCGGACACGCGGCCCGCGTAGCGTTGCAAATCGGCGTCGCCCGCGAGCGTTCCTGCGATCAGGTCGAGCAGCCACGAGCCGATCACGCTGCCGCGCCGCCATACCTCGGCGATATCGGCCAGATTCAGATCGTATTGATAAAACTCGGGGCGGCGCAGCGGCGACGTTTCGGCGTCCGCCTCGCGTGCGTGCTTGCCGGCGTCGGCGTGACGCAGAATGTTGAGGCCCTCGGCATACGCGGCCATCAGACCGTACTCTATGCCGTTGTGGACCATCTTGACGAAGTGCCCCGCGCCGAGCGGACCGCAATGCAGAAAGCCCTGCTCCGCCGTACTGCTGCCGGGCATGCGCCCTGGCGTGGCAGGCGCGGCGGCTGCGCCCGGCGCGAGCGTCGCAAAGATCGGCTCGAGCCGCGCCACCACCTGCGCTTCGCCGCCGATCATCAGGCAATAGCCGCGCTCGCGGCCCGCCACGCCGCCGCTCGTGCCGACATCCACGTAATGCAGCTGGCGCGCGGCGAGCTCGGCGCCGCGGCGAATGTCGTCGTGATAATAGGAATTGCCGCCGTCTATCACGATGTCGCCCGGATCGAGCAGCGGCACCAGCTTTTCCAGCGTGCCGTCGACCACTGCGGCGGGCACCATCAGCCACACGGCGCGCGGCTTGTCGAGCCTCGCCACCAGGTCTTCCAGCGACGACGCGCCGCTTACGCCTTCCTGCACGAGCCGCTCGACGGCGGCAGGCTGCACGTCGTAGACAATGCACTGCTGAGCGCCCTGCGTAAGGCGCCGCACCATGTCGGCCCCCATGCGTCCCAATCCGATCATGCCTAGCTGCATTTCACCGCTCCCGAAAGTGCCTTGCAATGCTGCGTGGTTTTAGTCAGATGCCGATGTGGCGGCTGTTTGCCTGTTGCGTTGTTCGCCTGTTGCGTTGTTCGCCTGTTGCGTTGTTCGCCTGTTGCGTGTTCGTCCGCTGCGTGTTCGTCCGCTGCGTGTTCGTCCGCTGCGTGTTCGTCCGCTGCGTGTTCGTCCGCTGCGTGTTTGCTTGTGGCAGTTGTTTGCTTATGCCAGTTCTTTGCTTGTTGCGTTGTCTGCGAGACGTGAATCCGGTGCGCACGCGGCATGGCCTGATCGACCCTGTCCCAGCGCCAGTGCTCCGGCTACGATACGCCTCATTGCAGAGGTTGTGA
>NZ_AWZV01000043.1 GCF_000472545.1 Burkholderia sp. WSM2232
GGGCGGTGGGCGGTGCGCGGTGCGCGGTGCGCGGTGAGCGGTGGGCGGTGAGCGGAGCGCCTTGGGCCGTGCGCCCTAGGCAGTGAGCGGTGGGCGGTGGGCGGTGCGCCGTGGGCTGGGCGCGCTTCAAATGCACAGGCGCTGAACCGCGGCGACAGCACCCGCCTGAGCCCAGCAAGCCCCCCAAGCGCCAGGCGAACGGCGCGCGCTACTGGGTGCCCGCACGAAATAAGCCGATGCATTGGGCGCTACAATCGCACGATGAACCAGCCGACCGAACCCACTATCGCCATCGACGTCTACCGCACGCGCCGCGAGCGCGTACTCGCCGCGCTGCGCGCAGCGGGCGGCGGCGTCGCCATCGTGCCGACCGCGCCCGAAGCATTGCGCAACCGGGACGCCGATTATCCGTACCGGCACGACAGCTACTTCTACTATCTGACAGGCTTCACCGAACCCGAGGCGCTGCTCGTGCTCGACGCCAGCGCGGCGCCCGGCGAACCCGCGTCGATCCTGTTCTGCCGCGAGAAAAACGTCGAGCGCGAAATCTGGGAAGGCTTTCGCTTCGGACCCGACGGCGCGCGCGTCGCTTTCGGGTTCGACGCTGCATTTCCGTTCGGCGAGATCGACGTGCATCTACCGCGGCTTCTCGCCGACAAGCCGTCGCTGCACTACGCGCTCGGCGCGTCGGACAAGCTCGACGGCCAGGTGCGCGGCTGGCTGGAGGCGGTGCGCATGCAGGGCCGCGGCGGCGTCGCGGCGCCCACGGCCGCGCACGATCTGGTGCCGTTGCTCGACGACATGCGCCTCCTCAAGGACGACCACGAGCTCGCCATCATGCGCCGCGCCGGGCAGATTTCGGCGCAAGCACACCGCCGCGCAATGGCCGCGTGCCGGCCCGGCGTGCGCGAGTATGAGCTCGAAGCGGAGCTGCTCTACACGTTCCGCAAATTCGGCGCACAGGCGCCCGCTTACACGTCGATCGTCGCGGCGGGCGCCAACGCGTGCGTGCTGCACTACCCGGCCGGCAACGCGATTGCCCAGGAAGGCGATCTGATTCTGATCGACGCGGCGTGCGAGCTGGACGGCTACGCGTCCGACATCACCCGCACTTTTCCCGCGAGCGGCCGCTTCACGGCGGCGCAGCGCGAGCTCTACGACATCGTGCTGGCCGCGCAGCAGGCGGCCGTCGCCGCAACGCGCGCCGGCGCCAGCTTCGATGACCCGCACCAGGCGGCTGTGCGCGTGCTGTCGCAAGGCTTGCTCGACACGGGCATCGTCGAGCGGACGAAGTTCGCTTCTGCCGACGACGTGATCGCCGAGCGCGCCTATGCGCCCTTCTATATGCACCGCACGGGCCACTGGCTCGGCATGGACGTGCACGACGTGGGCGACTACCGCGAGCGCGGCGCGCCGCGCGACGAAGCGGGCATGCTGCCGTGGCGCACGCTGCAGGCTTCGATGACGCTCACCATCGAGCCGGGCCTGTACATCCGTCCGGCGCAAGGCGTGCCCGAGCGCTACTGGAACATCGGCATCCGCATCGAAGACGACGCGATCGTCACGCCAACGGGCTGCGAGCTGATTACCCGCGACGTGCCGGTGGCCGCCGACGAAATCGAGGCGCTGATGCAGGACGCCCGCGCGGCTAACGAAACAAGGAAGTAATCCGCAATGAACGACGTTTCCCCGTCGACGGTCATCCTGAAGCCGCGTGCGCTGGAGCAGACCTTCGATTTCGACGTGACGATTGTCGGCGCCGGTCCGGTCGGACTCGCGCTTGCCGGTTGGCTCGCGCGGCGCAGCGTCACGCGCGAGCTGAAGATCGCGCTGATCGACGCCCGCGAGCCCGAGGATTCGATTGCGGACCCGCGCGCGATTGCCGTGTCGCACGGCAGCCGCATGATTCTCGAACCGCTGCGCTGGCCCGCCGACGCCACCGCGATCCAGCGCATCCACGTGTCGCAACGCGGACATTTCGGCCGCACGCTGATTGACCACAGCGAGCACGGCCTGCCCGCGCTCGGTTACGTGCTGCGCTATGGCTCGATCGTGCACGGCCTCGCCGAAGCGGTGCGCGCCACGCAGGTGCACTGGTTCCGTTCGACCTCCGCCGGCGTGCCGGTGCAGGAAGAAGACGGCGTGACGCTGCCGATCGAAACCGCGGGCGTCACGCGCCGGCTGCGCACGCGCATTCTGGTCAGTGCCGAAGGGGGTCTGTTCGGCGATCAGAAGGGTGACAGGCATGAGGGCCGGCACGGCGTAAAAGGCGGTGACGACGACGCGGCACACGGCCTTGCCGCCGATGCCGCGCATAGCCCTGCTATCGCGAAGGCCCAAACCGCAGAACGCGATATGCTCAACGCCCGAAGCGAAGAACTTCCAATCCCGAACGCCCGAACCGCCGACCGCGACTTCGGGCCGCATGCACGCGGCCAAACCGCGAATCACGATAACGACAAGCACGCCCGCCACCGCGACAGAACCGACACCCGCGACTACGGCCAGACGGCGCTGGTCGGCACCGTCAGCGTGTCGGCGCCGCAACCGCACGTCGCGTGGGAGCGCTTCACGCCGGAAGGCCCGATCGCCCTACTGCCGATGGGCGGCGTGCGCGGCGCCGACTACGCGCTTGTCTGGTGCTGCGCGCCTGAGGAAGCCGCGCGCCGCGCGCAACTTCCCGACGACGCATTCCTGCGCGAACTCGGCACTGCGTTCGGTACTCGCATGGGACGCTTCACGCAAATCAAGGGACGCGCGTCGTTTCCGCTCGGGCTCAACGCGATCGATACGCTGGTGAGAGGCCGCGTCGTCGCAATCGGCAACGCGGCGCAGACGCTGCATCCCGTTGCGGGCCAGGGCCTGAATCTCGGCTTGCGCGACGCGCACGCGCTCGTCGACGCGTTGTCGGCGGAAGGTCCGACGCCGCTCGCACTGGCCACCTTCGCGCAGCGCCGCGCACTCGACCGGCGCATGACGATTGGCGCCACCGACACGCTCGCGCGCCTGTTCACCGTCGACTTCGCACCGCTCGCCATCTTGCGCGGCCTTGCGCTGACCGCGCTGGAATTCGCGCCGCCGGTAAAAACCGCGCTGGCGCGGCAGATGATGTTCGGCCAACGCCGCTGAGCGCGGCGCGCTGTTCGGGCCATGCGGCCAGCGCGGCACATCGGGTGTGGCGCGGCCGGCCCGGCAACCGCCTGAGCCGCGGTAAAACGCAGTTGCCGGATCAGCTTTCGAGCCGAAGCAAAGCGCACCGCGCGAGCCGCCGCTCTCTATGGCGGCGGCCACTTTCATAGGCAATTTAACGACTTACGACGCCCGTCACCGAAGTGCGGGCCATCCGTTAACGCTAAAATAGCGGTTTTCCCTCGCATTTCGCGAACGCTCCGATTGACACTTCGTGCAATCGGCGCTGCGCGCGTCCACGTACGTCATGCCCACCATTGGCTCGCACAATCTGCGCAATAACCTGTTCGTCGCGCCCATGGCCGGCGTGACCGACCGTCCGTTCCGGCAGCTTTGCAAGCGGCTCGGCGCGGGGTATGCGGTGTCGGAAATGGTTGCGTCCAACGCGCAGTTGTGGAAGAGCGAGAAGACCATGCGCCGCGCAAACCACGCGGGCGAGGTGGAGCCAATCGCCGTGCAGATCGCCGGCGCCGACCCCGCAATGATGGCCGAAGCCGCCCGCTACAACGTGGCGAACGGCGCGCAGATCATCGACATCAATATGGGCTGCCCGGCCAAGAAGGTGTGCAACGTGGCGGCGGGCTCGGCCCTGTTGCAGAACGAGCCGCTCGTGCAGCGCATCGTCGAGGCGGTGGTGGGCGCAGTGGGCGTCGGTCCCGACGCCGTGCCGGTCACGCTCAAAATCCGCACCGGCTGGAATCGCGAGAACCGCAACGCGCTGAACGTCGCGCGGCTCGCCGAAGCCGCCGGCATTTCCATGCTCACCGTGCATGGCCGCACGCGGGCCGACCTGTACCACGGCGAGGCCGAATACGAGACCATCGCCGCCGTGAAGGCCGCCGTGCGTATTCCGGTGGTGGCCAACGGCGACATAACGTCGCCGGACAAGGCGCGCCACGTGTTGGCCGTGACCGGCGCGGACGCCATCATGATCGGCCGCGCGGCGCAGGGGCGCCCGTGGCTTTTCCGCGAAATCGAGCATTTCCTGCAGACGGGCGAGCTGCTGCCGCCGCCGCGCATCGACGAAATCCAGCAGGTCATGAACGAGCACCTGGAAGATCACTACGCGTTCTACGGGGAATTTACAGGCGTTCGCACTGCGCGCAAGCACATCGGCTGGTACACTCGCGGCCTTTCTGGCGCCAACGTGTTCCGGCATCGCATGAATACGCTCGACACCACGCGCGAACAACTCCTCGCCGTCAACGAATTTTTCGACGCACAGAAGGCGATCTCCGAGCGCCTCGTCTACGTCGACGAAACCGCTGGCAACCCCGTACCGGGCGCAAGCGGCGAGGACCACACCGACCGACTAGCAGCATGAGCAAGAACAATATCGAACAATCTGTCCGCGACAGCCTGGGCATTTACTTCCAGGACCTCGACGGCTCCAATCCGCACGACGTCTATGACATGGTGATTTCGTGCGTGGAAAAACCCCTGCTCGAAGTGGTGCTCGAGCAGGCCGGCGGCAATCAGTCGCTGGCCGCCGAGTATCTCGGCATCAACCGCAATACGCTGCGCAAGAAGCTGCAACAGCACGGCCTGTTGTAGCGCAGGTAGTTTTCTCGCGCCCTGCCACGTTTCCCTTCGGCTTTTCGTCTTCATCATGATCAAGCAAGCGCTCATCTCCGTTTCCGACAAGTCCGGCATCGTCGACTTCGCCAGGTCGCTGTCGGACCTCGGCGTCAAGATCCTGTCGACCGGCGGCACTGCGAAACTGCTCGCGGACGCGGGCCTCTCCGTCACAGAAGTTGCCGACTACACGGGCTTCCCGGAAATGCTGGACGGGCGCGTGAAAACGCTGCATCCGAAGGTGCACGGCGGCATTCTGGCGCGCCGCGACCTGCCGGAACACATGGCCGCGCTCGAAAAGCACGACATTCCGACCATCGACCTGCTCGTCGTGAACCTGTACCCATTCGTGCAGACGGTCTCGAAAGAAGAGTGCTCGCTTGAAGACGCTATCGAGAATATCGACATTGGCGGCCCGACCATGCTGCGCTCGGCCGCGAAGAATCATCGCGACGTGACCGTCGTGGTCGATCCGGCCGACTACGCGCTCGTGCTGGACGAAATGCGCGCGAGCAACAACAGCGTGTCGTACAAGACCAATTTCCGTCTCGCGACCAAGGTTTTCGCGCATACCGCGCAATACGACGGCGCGATCACGAACTACCTGACGAGCCTCACCGAGGAATTGCAGCACAGCTCGCGCAACACGTATCCGGCTACGTTCAACCTCGCCTTCAGCAAGGTGCAGGACTTGCGCTATGGCGAGAATCCGCATCAGAGCGCCGCGTTCTATCGCGATCTGTCGGTGCCGGCCGGCGCGCTCGCGAACTACAACCAGTTGCAGGGTAAGGAACTGTCGTACAACAACATCGCAGACTCCGACGCCGCATGGGAATGCGTGAAGACCTTCGACGTGCCTGCCTGCGTGATCGTCAAGCATGCGAATCCGTGTGGCGTGGCGGTGGGCGCCAACGCGAACGAAGCGTATTCGAAGGCGTTCCAGACCGACCCGACGTCGGCGTTCGGCGGCATCATCGCCTTCAATCGCGAAGTGGACGAAGCAGCGGCGCAAGCGGTGGCGAAGCAGTTTGTCGAAGTGCTGATCGCGCCGTCGTTCAGCAGCGAGGCGCGCCAGGTGTTCGCGGCCAAGCAGAACGTGCGGCTGCTGGAAATCGCATTGGGCGACGGCCATAACGCATTCGATCTGAAGCGCGTGGGCGGCGGCCTGCTGGTTCAATCGCTGGATTCGAAGAATGTGCAGCCGCGCGAACTGCGTGTGGTCACGAAGCGTCACCCCACGCCGAAGGAAATGGACGACCTGTTGTTCGCATGGCGCGTCGCGAAGTACGTGAAGTCGAACGCAATCGTGTTCTGTGCCAACGGCATGACGCTCGGCGTCGGCGCAGGCCAGATGAGCCGTGTGGACTCGGCGCGCATCGCGAGCATCAAGGCGCAGAATGCCGGCTTGACGCTGGCAGGCTCGGCCGTTGCGTCGGACGCGTTCTTCCCGTTCCGCGACGGCCTGGACGTGGTCGTGGCCGCGGGCGCGACTTGCGTGATCCAGCCAGGCGGCTCGATGCGCGACGACGAAGTGGTAAGCGCCGCGGATGAGCACAACATCGCGATGGTGCTGACGGGCGTGCGTCACTTCCGGCATTGAGTTTCGCTTGAGCGGGGGCTCGTTGTTGCAGCCGCTGTAAGAGACATTGGAACGGTCTGACGGGAATTTCCGTTGGGCCGTTTTGTTTTTGTGGGCGTTTTTTAGTGTTTGGGCGGTGTTTGGGCGGTGTCGAGCGACGGATGGGCGTCCGTTGGTCTGCGTTTCCTCTGCGTTTCCTCTGCGTTTCCTCTGCGTTTGCTCTGCGTTTGCTCTGCGTTTGCTCTGCGGTCGGCGGCGGTTGGGCGGCGGTTCGTCGGCGCTTGAGCAGAGCTCGCTCAGCGTCCGCTCGCGCTCGTCGCCGCTTTGTTGCCGCGTCGACGGACGCAAGCCCGCAGTACGTTCTCGCGGCGTCAATCCGGAGGGTCCTTGCGCTCGTAGCCGTCCCTCACTTCGGGATGCTGGCTGATGTAGGTGCCGAGGCCCTCGCCGCGCTTTGCGAGTCGCCTGAGCGCCGCGACATGTGTTTTGCCGACGCTCCTTTCCGTGTACCAGTACGTCGTGCCCGAGTGGAAGCGAGCCGCGACGAAGTTCTCGCCGATCTCATACGCGACGACGCCAGATTTCCCACTTCTGTTTCCATAGCGCTGCATTCGCAATCCCCTCCGGCTGACAGCCCCAGCAGTTTTTATTCCGCTCGCGCCGCGCTTTGCGGGCCGCCGGCCGGCGTGTCTGTTGTAGTATCGCAGGCACTTGGCCTTAACCGCATGTGCGGCATTTCATGAGAATTCTCGGTATCGACCCCGGCTTGCGCGTCACTGGCTTCGGCGTGATCGACCAGAGCGGACACACGCTCAGCTATGTGGCGAGCGGCGTCATCAAGACTGCCGACGCCGACCTGCCGTCGCGCCTCGGCACCATTTTCGACGGCATTTCGACACTGATCCGCCAGCACTCGCCGGATCAATCGGCGATCGAAAAAGTCTTCGTCAACGTCAACCCGCAGTCTACCTTGCTGCTCGGCCAGGCACGCGGCGCGGCAATTTGCGGCCTGGTTGCGGGCGGCGTGCCGGTTGCCGAATACACCGCTCTGCAACTGAAGCAGGCCGTGGTCGGCTACGGCCGCGCGACCAAGGAGCAGATGCAGCAGATGGTCGTGCGGCTGCTGAGCCTGTCCGGCGTGCCGGGCACGGACGCCGCCGACGCCCTCGGCATGGCGATTTGCCACGCGCACGGCGGCACGACTTTGAGCACGCTCGGCGGCATCGCGCCGTCGCTGGCGAAAAAGGGCTTGCGGGTCAGACGCGGGCGCCTCGTCGGATAATCGTTCGCGGCGTCTTCTCGCGAAGCGCCGCCACGCGCATCGGGCAATCGTTTTTTCACGCGATGCGTGCCCCTGCGATCGGCGGCGCGCACGCGCTGCGCTACACTCGCCCTTTCTCACAAGTTTGAACTCGCCATGATCGGTCGCATTGCCGGCGTTCTGCTGGAAAAAAACCCGCCGCATCTGCTCGTCGACTGCAACGGCGTCGGTTATGAAGTCGATGTGCCGATGAGCACGTTCTACAACCTGCCGTCCACCGGCGAGCGGGTCGTGCTGCTCACGCAAATGATCGTGCGCGAAGACGCGCATCTGCTGTACGGCTTCGGCACCGCCGAGGAACGTTCCACCTTCCGCGAGCTGCTGAAGATTTCCGGCATCGGAGCCCGCATGGCGCTTGCCGTGCTCTCCGGCATGAGCGTGCACGAACTCTCGCAGACGGTCACGCTGCAGGACGCCGCGCGCCTCACCCGCGTGCCCGGCATCGGCAAGAAGACGGCCGAGCGGCTGCTGCTCGAGCTCAAGGGCAAGCTCGGCGCGGACCTCGGTGCAATGGCCGGCGCCGTGTCGGCCTCCGACCACGCGTCCGACATTCTCAACGCGCTGCTCGCATTGGGCTACTCGGAGAAGGAAGCCCTCGCCGCGATCAAGAACGTGCCGGCTGGAACAGGCGTGTCGGACGGTATCAAGCTCGCGTTGAAGGCTTTGTCGAAGGCGTGAGCGTTGGGCGGGCGGGAGCCGTGAGCAATCTGCGCCACCAGCGCACCCTGGCCATTCGGCCGATTTCGCGCCGCGCCTCGCGCGGTACAATGACCGCATGATCGAAACCGACAAACTCGCCGCCGAGCGCATCATCGCGGCCACGCCCGTCTCGCCGAACGAGGAAGCGTTCGAACGCGCGTTGCGCCCGCGCCAGCTCGAAGAATATGTCGGGCAGGAGAAAGTGCGCGGCCAGCTGGAAATATTTATCGAGGCCGCCCGGCGGCGTTCGGAGTCGCTTGACCACGTATTGCTGTTCGGGCCGCCGGGATTGGGCAAGACCACGCTCGCGCACATTATTGCGCGCGAAATGGGCGTGAACCTGCGGCAAACTTCCGGGCCGGTGCTCGAGCGTGCCGGCGACCTTGCCGCGCTGCTGACCAATCTCGAAGCGAACGACGTGCTGTTCATCGACGAAATTCACCGGCTCTCGCCGGTCGTCGAGGAAATCCTGTACCCCGCGCTCGAGGATTATCAGATCGACATCATGATCGGCGAAGGACCGGCCGCGCGCAGCGTGAAGCTGGACCTGCAGCCGTTCACGCTGGTCGGCGCGACCACCCGCGCGGGCATGCTCACCAATCCGCTGCGCGATCGCTTCGGCATCGTCGCGCGGCTCGAGTTCTATAACGCCGAAGAGCTTGCGCGTATCGTCACGCGTTCAGCTTCGCTGCTGAATGCGCAGATTCATCCTGACGGCGCGTTTGAAATCGCGAGGCGCGCGCGCGGCACGCCGCGTATTGCCAACCGGCTGCTGCGGCGCGTGCGCGATTTCGCCGAAGTCAAGGCCGACGGCAACATCACCGCGCAGGTGGCGGACGCGGCGCTGCGCATGCTCGATGTCGACGCGGTCGGCTTCGACCTGATGGACCGCAAGCTGCTCGAAGCGATCCTGCACAAGTTCGACGGCGGACCTGTCGGCGTCGATAATCTGGCGGCCGCAATCGGCGAGGAGCGCGATACGATCGAAGATGTCCTTGAGCCGTACTTGATCCAGCAAGGCTTTCTGCAGCGCACGCCGCGCGGCCGCGTCGCCACGCTGCTCACATACCGGCACTTCGGGCTCGCGGCGCCGGACGCGTCGAGCTCTCTGCCGGGCCTGTGGGACTCGGCTGCGACATAAGCACGGCCTGACCACAACCGGCACGGCGTAGCGGGGCGGTGCAAAAAGTCTCGAACGAGACTAGATAGGCCCGCTGTCGCGGCAAACTTGCACAAGCGCTCAGTCGCAGGTTGCGCATGAACCGCCGATGCGCCGCGCGGCGCCCGGGCCCGCAGTGCGCCTGGTTTCAGCTGTGACCGGATGAGCGTAGTGAATCGCGTATCTGAGGGAGCGCACCGCCGCGTGAGCGCTGTGCGCTGTGCGCGAAGCAGATTCACGCACAGCAACGCGCAAAGCACAACGACGCAACGGCATTTCGCGCGTAACAAACCCGTCGCGATTAACGGCCCGCTTCCGGGACCTTCCTGAAGCTATCGTCGGCCCCCGGCACGTCGAGATGCGATACATCGCCCCACGAGACTATCGTCGCGCGGCCCTCGTCGAAATTCACCACGTTCACGCTCGTATTCAGCAACGCGTAGTCGCGCGGCGCATCGAGCGGCAAACCGCATGCGAAGCGGCGCACGCAGTCGAGCACGCCGCCATGCGCGACGCAGGCAATCCGGCCGCCGGGATGCGCGGCAACCAGCGGCTCGATTGCATGCAGTACACGGTGATAGAACGCGCGCTGCGACTCGCCCTCGGGCGGCGCGAAGCCAGGGTCGCGGGTCTGCCAATGCGCATGTTCATCCGGAAAACGCGCGGCGATTTCATCGCTGTCGTGGCCCTGGAATGCGCCGTAGGAGCGCTCGCGCAACCCCTCGCGCAATTGCACCGGCAAGCCAAGTGCATCCGCAACGGGCTGCGCGGTTTGCCGCGCGCGTTGCAGGTCGCTCGAATAGATCGCATCGAGCCGCGCGCCGCGCTTCGCTTCATCCGCGATACGGCGGGCAAGATGTTGCGCCTGCGCGAGGCCGACCTCCCCGAGCGGAATGTCGATATGCCCTTGAATGCGCTTGATGCGGTTCCAGTCGGTCTCGCCGTGCCGGATAAAGAGGATCTGCGTGGTCATGGGTCCAAGTGGCGCCGTTCGCCGGTGGTGCCGAGCCGCTATTGTCGCAAGAACCGCGCGCAACTCAGGCGTGGGTCTGCAGCCAGAAGGTGACGGGCCCGTCGTTGACGAGCGAAACCTGCATGTCGGCGCCGAATTCACCCGTTTCGACGATTGGATGTTTCGCGCGCGCCGCAGCGACGAAATAGTCGAAAAGGCGCTTGCCTTCGTCCGGCGGGGCGGCTGGCGTGAAGCTCGGCCGCAGGCCGCTGTTGGTGTCCGCAGCCAGCGTGAACTGCGAGACCAGCAGCAAGCCGCCCGCGCGGCCCGCGCCGTCCAGGTTCTGCACCGACAGGTTCATCTTGCCGGCGGCGTCGCTGAACACGCGGTAGCCGAGTACCTTGGCGAGCAGCCGGTCGGCCGCCGCTTCGGTGTCGCCGCGCTCGGCACACACGAGTGCGAGCAGGCCAGCGTCGATTGCGCCGGCCACGCGTTCGCTTTGCCCCTCCACGACGCGCACCTCGGCGCGCCGCACGCGCTGGATCAACGCGATCATCGTGCCGGCTCCGGCTTTGCAGTTCGTTGCATGGCTCGCAAGCTCAGGCTGTCAGCGAGACGCGCGCAAAGCGGCGCTTGCCCACCTGCACTACGTACTCGCCGGCCTCGACTTTCAGGCCCTTGTCGGACACAGTCGCGCCGTCGATCTTCACGCCACCCTGCTCGATATTGCGCAGCGCTTCGCTCGTCGACGGCACGAGGTTCGCCTGCTTGAGCAGTTGGCCAATGGCGAGCGGTGCGCCGGTGAGCGCGACTGCGGGGATATCGTCCGGCACGCCGCCCTTCGCGCGGTGGTTGAAGTCTTCGAGCGCACGCTCGGCATCGGCCTGCGAATGGAAGCGCGCCACGATTTCCTGGCCCAGCATGACCTTGAAATCGCGCGGATTGCGGCCGGCCTCGGCCTCCTTCCTGAACGCCGCGATTTCGTCCATCGGACGGAACGACAGCAGCTCGAAGTAGCGCCACATCAGCGTGTCGGAAATGCTCATCAGCTTGCCGAACATATCTGTCGGCTTTTCGCTGATGCCGATGTAGTTGTTCTTCGACTTCGACATCTTTTCGACGCCGTCGAGCCCTTCGAGTAGCGGCATGGTCAGAATGCACTGCTGTTCCTGGCCATATTGCTTCTGCAATTCGCGGCCGACCAGCAGGTTGAACTTCTGGTCGGTGCCGCCGAGTTCCAGGTCCGCATTGAGCGCGACGGAGTCATAGCCCTGCATGAGCGGGTACAGAAATTCGTGGATCGAAATGGGAACGCCGCTCTGGAAACGCTTGGTAAAGTCTTCGCGCTCGAGAATGCGCGCCACCGTGTAGCGCGACGCGAGCTTGATCATGCCGTCGGCGCCGAGCGGCATCGACCATTCGCTGTTGTAGCGGATTTCGGTCTTCTCGCGGTCGAGCACCAGCGCGGCCTGTTCGAAATACGTCTTTGCGTTCGATTCAATCTGTTCGCGCGTGAGCGGCGGGCGCGTGGCATTACGGCCCGACGGGTCGCCGATCAGCGAGGTGAAATCGCCGATCAGGAAAATCACCGTATGCCCCAGATCCTGCAACTGGCGCATCTTGTTCAGCACGACCGTGTGGCCGATGTGAATGTCGGGCGCGGTCGGATCAAGCCCGAGCTTGATGCGCAGCGGCGTGCCCGTTGCCGCGCTTTTCGCGAGTTTTTGCGCGAATTCGTCCTCGATCAGCAATTCGTCGACTCCCCGCTTGGTGACGGCGAGCGCGTGACGGACTTCGTCGGTGATCGGAAAGGCGGGGGCGGGGTTCGGCTTGTTGGACTCGGTGCTCATACTGGAAACGTGAAGTCGCGAAAAAAACAGATTGTCCCATAGATGCGCTCCGCCGCGCCCTCCAAAGCCGTGGCGAGCGCGGGCGGGCGAGGAGAAATCCGCAGCCGGCCACGCGCGCATGCAAGGCGGGTGCTTCATATTGAACCGCGCTTGCGTCGATAATCTGCTACAACCTTGGCAGACAGGCGATCAGGACGCAGCAGTGAACCCGCAACGAAAAACCATCGACAGGAGCAGCAACGTGGCGCAAGACTCGGCAGACGGCGTCTACTTTGGCTTGATGTCCGGCACCAGCATGGACGGCGTGGACGGAGTAGCCGTACGCTTCGCCGAGGGTGAGCCGCCCGTGGTGCTGGCTGAGGCGTTCGTCGGTTTCGCGGCGGGCTTGCGCGAGGCGCTGTTCGCGCTCCAACAGCCCGGCGAGAATGAAATTGAACGCGAGGCGCTGGCCGCCAACGCGCTCGCCACGCGGTATACGGTGTGCTGCCACGAACTGCTGCGCGAGTGCCACGTCCCTGCCGCCGAAGTGCGCGCGATTGGCGTGCACGGACAGACGGTGCGGCACCGGCCGGAAAAAGGCTATACGCGGCAGATCAACAATCCCGCGCTGCTCGCCGAAATGATGCATATCGACGTGGTCGCCGATTTCCGCAGCCGCGACGTCGCGGCGGGCGGCCAGGGCGCGCCGCTCGTTCCGGCGTTTCACGCAACCGTGTTCGGCGCGAAAGACGAGACGCGCGTGGTCTGCAACCTTGGCGGCATCAGCAACATTACGATTCTGCATGCGACCGGCAACGTGCGCGGCTTCGATTGCGGCCCGGCGAACGCGCTCCTCGACGAATGGGCGCAACGCAACCTCGGCAAACCGTTCGACGAAAACGGGCACTTTGCGGCCGGCGGCCAGGTGGACCGCTCGCTCTTGAACGCGTTGCTCGACGAGCCGTACTTTTCGCAGCAACCGCCCAAAAGTACGGGGCGCGATCTGTTCAACGCCGAATGGCTGGACGCGAAGCTAAAGCCGTTTGTCTCAATCGCGCCCGCCGACGTCCAGGCAACGCTCGTCGCGTTGACTGCTGTGACGATTGCGCGGGAAATCGAGCGACATGCGTCGGACGCGAAAGCAGTCTACGTGTGCGGGGGAGGCGCACGTAACCCTGAGGTGATGAAGGCCCTGCAACAGGCGCTGGAAGACAGCGGCGTACGCGGCGTGCCCGTCATGACCACCGACGCGCTCGGCGTGCCGCCAAGCCAGGTCGAGCCGCTTGCGTTCGCGTGGCTTGCCATGCGCTGCGTCGCGCGCCTGCCGGGCAGTTTGTCGGCGGTCACGGGCGCCAGCGCGCCGCGGGTGCTTGGCGCGATTTACCCGCGCTGACGGCTGCGCCTCGGCGTTTGCGCGTTGGCGGGCGCACATGGGCGTTTCATTCGAGGCGAATGCGGGCCGCGCTTCGCCGTGCGCGGCAGGCAACAAAAACGGGGCCGTAGCCCCGTTTCTGGCAATGTACTGCCTGAGCGGCTTTTAAACCGAGAACGACGAACCGCAACCGCAAGTCGTGGTTGCGTTCGGATTCTTGATGACGAATTGGGCGCCGTTAATGTCGTCCTTGTAGTCGATCTCAGCGCCGACCAGATATTGGTAGCTCATCGAGTCGATCAACAATTGCACGCCGCTCTTGTTCATGACGGTGTCGTCTTCGTTCACGGCTTCGTCGAACGTAAAACCATATTGAAAGCCCGAGCAGCCGCCGCCCTGCACGAAAACGCGCAGTTTCAGGTCCGCATTGCCTTCTTCTTCGATCAGTTGCTTGACCTTGTCAGCCGCTGCGTCGGTAAAAACGAAGGGGGCCGGCATCTCGGTCACGGGTGTTTCGGTGACTGCGTTCATTCGAACTCTCCAGAAAGCTTCTAACCGCTATTGTAGGGCTGATCTCGATATCGTGCCGAAGCCCACAAAATCAATGGGTTCTTACAGAAATCCGGTTTGACGGCCGGCGCGCGCGTGCGTTCGGGCGGCGGGTCGTAAAAAGCGGCGCGCCGTGGCGTCGGATTCGCAGCCTGGAAGGAGTACGGCCACGCAAACGCAGACGGCCGGAAACTGCCGCGCCGGGAAGCCGGATCGCCGTTGCTATCTGGCTATTCCCGCAAGGAATAAAAAAAGCCGCCTTCGCGACAGCGTTGGCGGCTTTTGCTGCGTTCCGGCCAGGGGCCGGTTCGCACCCGAAACGAATTAACGCTTCGAGAATTGCTTGCGGCGACGTGCCTTGTGGAAACCGACCTTCTTACGTTCCACTTCACGCGCGTCACGCGTAACGAAACCAGCCTTCGACAGTTCCGGCTTCAGCGTTGCGTCGTAGTCCATCAGCGCGCGGGTGATGCCGTGGCGAACCGCACCGGCTTGACCCGTTTCACCGCCACCCGTCACGTTGACCTTGATGTCGAACGTGGCAGCGTGGTTCGTGAGTTCCAGCGGCTGACGCACGATCATCAGCGACGTTTCGCGCGAGAAGTAATCGGCGATAGGCTTGCCGTTCACAACGATGTCGCCCTTGCCTGCCTTGATAAACACGCGTGCGACGGCGCTCTTGCGGCGGCCCGTGCCGTAATTCCAGTTACCGATCATGTGGGCTCCCCTTAGATCTCGAGCGCCTTCGGCTGTTGCGCCGAATGCGGATGCGTTGCGTCAGCGTAGACCTTCAGCTTCTTGATCATCGCGTAGCCGAGCGGGCCCTTCGGCAGCATGCCTTTGACCGCCTTCTCGAGCGCGCGGCCCGGGAAGCGTTCCTGCATCTTGCCGAACGTCGTTTCGTAGATACCGCCCGGGTAGCCCGAGTGACGGTAGTACTTCTTGTCAGTGCTCTTGTTGCCCGTGACCTTCAGCTTGCCGGCGTTGATAACGATGATGAAATCACCGGTGTCGACGTGCGGAGTGAATTCAGGCTTGTGCTTGCCGCGAAGACGGTGTGCCACTTCGCTGGCGACACGCCCGAGAACCTTATCCGTCGCGTCAATCACGTACCATTCGCGCGCCACCTCATGGGCTTTTGCGGAAAACGTCTTCATGATCGATCCAAAAAAATTGCTGCGCCCAATGTGTTTTTTCCTGCTTGTAGTGTGCGCATCGAGGCGCGTGCAGGCTCTCCCTGTTCTTCCTCCGCGGGCGCGGATGCGGAAAAGCCCTGAATTATAAAGGAATTTGCAACGCCAAGTCAAAATGTACGGGACTCGGCGCAAAAGACGCCTGGAGCGCGCCTCGCGGCGGCGCGCAACCAATGTGGAAATTGGGCGAAAAAAAACCCGAACAAGTGGTTCGGGTTTAATCCACCAAAGGAGGAGGTGGAGGAGACAGCGTAGGTTGCGCACTGCTGCAACCGATGGGGCAATTATATGAAGCATCCTTGTGCAACGCAAGAACATTTGCATCGCGAAATTCAATTTCATAATGCGGACTAGCGAGCGCAAACGGAATGTCGCTCTGTATTGCCGCAAAATCAAGGTATCTGGCGCGAGGTGAGCACGATGGGGCGACCGCAGCTAGAGTAAAACCCCTAAATCGCGCCCTTCGCGCCCGCACCGGCCGGACATGCCGCGCTGCAACAAGCAAGCCACGATTGCGCATAATTTCGCTCCCAAGTCGCCCCGGGCGCACACGGAGAGGCCGGGCTACAATGCCGTCTCGATATAGCGAAGCGCGGTGGAGTACAGCATGGAATGCAAAGTAAGCTGGATGGGACAGGACGGAATGGCGTTCGCGGCCGAAACCGGCAGCGGCCACCTGGTCGCGATGGACGGCGCGCCCGAAGGCGGCGGCCGCAATCTCGCGCCGCGTCCCATGGAAATGGTCCTGCTCGGCACAGGCGGCTGCACCGCCTACGACGTCGTCATGATCCTTAAGAAAAGCCGCCAGGAAATTGCCGGCTGCTCGGTCACGCTGAAGGCCGAGCGCGCCAGCGAAGACCCGAAGGTGTTCACGAAAATTCACTTCCACTTCACGGTGACCGGCAAGAACCTGAACCCGGCAACCGTGGAACGCGCAATCAACCTGTCGCACGACAAATATTGCTCGGCGTCGATCATGATCGCGAAGACGGCGGAACTGACCCACTCGTTCGACATCGTGGCGAATTGAGCGCCGCGCACCGGCACTGAGCGTAGCGGTCTGCAAGGCGCCGCCTTAAAGCCGAGGTGCCGAGAGCTTTCCAGCCGCACCAATAAGAATGCCGGCGTCTTTTCGGACGCCGGCATTTTTCTGGAAGGTGGCAAAGCAGGCCGATAAGCCGGATTCTGTGCACGCGCAACGTCCGAAAACGCGACGCGCGTGGCAGCCATTCCTCTAGGCGCGCCATTACTGACGCGCTCAAGCTTCCTACCCGCAGACGAGACGGGGGCCCCGCCCTGCATCTCGAAGATGCGCGCCTGCCTACTTGGAATTGCTCCGGGTGGAGGTTACCGTGCCGGTCTGCCTTGCAGCAGCCGCGGTGCGCTCTTACCGCACCGTTTCACCCTTACCTGATCCCGGCTTGCGCCGGGCCATCGGCGGTTTGCTTTCTGTTGCCCTGTTCCGCGTGTCGCCACGGATGGCCGTTAGCCATCACCCTGCCCTGTGGAGTCCGGACTTTCCTCGCCCTCGTTAGCTTCAACTCGTGAAACCGCCGAGGCCGCGACTGCCTGGCCTGCTTTGCTGGCGCCGATTCTAGCATCTGCGCGCCGGCCCGCGCGGAACACCGACTTGTCATCGTAGAAAGCGGGCTCTTCGTTCTCCGGCCACCAGCCCGGGATGCCCAGCACCGGAAGCGGCGCAAACGCCCGGCTGGTCAGTGCTTCGGTGCTTAACAAAGCCGCGCTGACGGCCTCGTCGAGCCATGCGTCGCGCAAAGCGGCGTCCCATCCGAAATAGGCCGGCGGCACCTGGACGATCCACGCGTGTCCAGTGCAGGCTTTGAATGGCGCGATCAGTTTCTCAAGCAGCGCGTGGCCGAAGCAGCGCACTTCGCAACTGACGCCCCACGCGTCGCGGCGCTCCAGCAATAGCGTGCGCCAGTGGAAGCCGCGCAGCGCGGCACTCAGCGCGGGGTCGGCGCACGCGAACAACAGCGCGTTCTCGTCGAACAGCGTCAGCGCGTCGCGCACGCCGCCGCGCGTCGGGCCGACGCCCAGCAGGTCGATGGCTGCCGACTGCCGCGCGTTGAGCGCCGCCTTGATGCGCGGAAAGGCAAACCACATCGACGCGTTGAAGAAGTCATGCAGATTGTGGCGCGTCGGCACGCAGCCCGTGGACGCGATATGCGCCTCATAGGCGGAGCCGGGCGGCAAGTCGTCCTGCGCGATGAAGGCGAGCCGCTGGCCGCGGCCTGTCAACTGCCGGGTTTGCGCGGCGTCGGCATTCATTTCGGCGAGCAGCGCCGCGTAGCTGGTGAGCGCGGCGCGCTGCCAACGCTGGCCGCGCACCGCGAACTGGGCGAACCACGGCTTGGACCAGTCGATTGCAGCAAAGCCAGGCTGCGCGCTTGGGGGACAGTGTGGTGGAAGGTGAGGGCCGGCTGCCGCGGGAAATTGCGGCGCTCGCGCCAGGCCCTGTGGATTCCCCCACACTCCCGCGCCCCGCTTCGCGCTGCGGCATCTCAGTCGGGCCTCAGACCAGCCGCCAACCGATCGATTCGCCGCCGCGCAGCGGCACCACCGGCGTGTCGCCAACTGGCAACTCCGCCGGCAGCGTCCATTCCTCGCGGCGCAGGGTGACTTTGCCGGCGTTGCGTGGCAGACCGTAAAAATCGGCGCCGTAGAAGCTCGCAAAGCCTTCGAGTTTGTCGAGCGCCCCGGCTTTGTCGAACGCCTCGGTGTACAACTCGAGCGCGTGCAGCGCCGTATAGCAGCCTGCGCAGCCGCACGCGTGCTCCTTGAGGCCCTTCGGATGCGGCGCGCTGTCCGTGCCGAGGAAAAAGCGCGGATTGCCCGACGTCGCCGCTTCGACCAGCGCGAGGCGATGCGTTTCGCGCTTCAGCACCGGCAGGCAATAGTAATGCGGGCGAATGCCGCCCTGGAAAATCGCATTGCGGTTGTAGAGCAGATGGTGCGCGGTGATCGTCGCGCCCAGCAGTCCGGCCGGCGCGCCGGCTTCGAGGACGTAGTCCACCGCGTCTTTCGTCGTGATGTGTTCGAACACCACTTTGAGCGCCGGAAACTCGCGGCGCAGCGGCGTCATCACCCGGTCGATGAAAACCTTCTCGCGGTCGAACAGATCGATCGACGAATCGGTCACCTCACCGTGCACCAGCAGTGGCATGCCGGTTTCCTGCATCGTTTCCAGCGTTTTTGCGCACTTCATGATGTCGGTCACGCCCGCGTCCGAGTTCGTGGTCGCGCCGGCCGGATACAGTTTCACGCCATGTACGAAGCCGCTTTCGCGCGCACGGCGAATCTCGTCGGGCGGCGTGTTGTCGGTGAGATACAGCGTCATCAGCGGTTCGAACTTCGCGCCCGCCGGGATGGCAGCGACGATCCGCTCGCGGTACGCCTGCGCCATCGCCGTCGTGGTGACCGGCGGTTTCAGGTTCGGCATGATGATCGCGCGGGCGAACTGGCGCGCGGTATCCGGCAACACCGCCGCCAGCATGGCGCCGTCGCGCACGTGCAGGTGCCAGTCGTCCGGGCGGGCTAGCGTGATGGAATCGGGGGAAGCGTTGGGAGCGGTCATGGCGAGTGAAGAACGAAAGCGGAACGGAAACTGATTGGAAACCGGGCGAAAACTGCGGCGAATGAACAACGCCCGCAAAGCACCGTCGACGAGTTCAAACCGTCGTGTTGCGGCCTGAATACACGTCAATTTTGCTATTTGGCGCTTCTGGCTCGGTGATATGCTTGGAAAATCATCATTGTAACGGCTCGCCCCGTTCACAGGCTCACCCGCAACATGTGCCAACTTCTAGGAATGAACTGCGCCGCGCCGACGGACGTCACGTTTTCGTTCACCGGCTTCGCGGCGCGCGGCGGCGTCACCGATCACCATGCCGACGGCTGGGGCATCGCCTTCTTCGAAGACAAAGCGTGTCGCCTGTTCATCGACCATCAGTCGTCGGCGACCTCGCCGATCGCGGAAATGGTCAAGCGCTATCCGATCAAATCGAAGAACACCATCGCGCATATCCGTAAGGCGACGCAGGGGCACATCCTGCTCGAAAACTGCCACCCGTTCATGCGTGAACTATGGGGGCGGCATTGGATCTTCGCGCACAACGGCGATCTGAAGGACTATTCGCCGGTACTGTCGGGCGTCTATCAGGCGGTGGGCACGACCGACAGCGAACTCGCGTTCTGCGCGCTGCTGGAAGGTCTGCGCAAGACTTTTCCCGGCGCGCAGCAACCGCCGCTCAACGAACTCTTCGCCGCGCTGGAAACGCTCACGCGCGAAATCACGCAGTTCGGCGTGTTCAACTTCCTCATGTCGAACGGTCAGGCGCTGTTCGCGCATTGTTCGACGCATCTGCATTACATCGTGCGGCGCTGGCCCTTTTCCACCGCGCATCTTGTCGATGCAGACGTCTCGATCGACTTCGCCAAGTACACCACGCCCGAAGATCGCGTCGCGGTGATCGCCACCCAGCCGCTCACCGACAACGAAGTGTGGACGGCGTTTGCGCCCGGCGATCTGCTGATGTTCCAGCATGGCGACGTGATCGGCCGTGTGAATGTGCCGGTTCCTGCCTCGGTTCTGGAGAAGCTGCGCAATCCGGCTCTCGATGCGTCTGCTTCAGCAAGCACGATTGCCGCTTCGGCGGCGGCCGCGCCTGCTGTGGCCGAGCTCGAAGTGGATCTCGAAGCGGCGGACGACGCGGCAGCGTTCGAGTCGTGAACCACGCCGCGGGCGCCACCGCGCATCCATAGCCAATAGTAAAAAAGCCGCTCTTTCGAGCGGCTTTTTTGTCTGACGCGCCCGCTGCCGCGCGCAACACGCGGCAGCGGCAGCCACAACCTCAGTGCAGGATTTTCGCCAGAAAGTCCTTCGCGCGATCGGATTTCGGATTGGCGAAGAAGTCTTCCTTGCGGTCGTCTTCGACGATCAGGCCCTTGTCCATGAAAATCACGCGGTGCGCGACTTTCTTCGCGAAGCCCATTTCGTGCGTCACGCACATCATGGTCATGCCTTCCTGCGCGAGCTCGACCATCACGTCGAGCACTTCGTTGATCATTTCCGGATCGAGCGCCGACGTGGGCTCGTCGAACAGCATGGCGATCGGGTCCATCGACAGAGCGCGGGCGATCGCCACGCGCTGCTGCTGACCGCCCGATAACTGCCCCGGAAATTTGTCCGCATGCGCGCGCAAACCGACGCGGTCGAGCAGCTTGAGACCCTTCGCCGCCGCTTCGTCCTTCGAGCGGCCGAGCACCTTGATCTGCGCGAGCGTGAGGTTCTGCACGATGGACAGATGCGGGAACAGCTCGAAGTGCTGGAACACCATGCCGACCTTCGAGCGCAACTTCGACAGATTGGTCTTCTTGTCGGTCAGCGACTGCCCGTTGATGACGATCTCGCCCTTCTGGAACGGCTCGAGGCCGTTCACCGTTTTGATGAGCGTGGATTTGCCCGAACCTGACGGCCCGCATACCACGACTACTTCACCCTTTTTGACTTCCGTCGTGCAGTCGGTCAGCACCTGAAACTGGCCGTACCACTTCGAAACATTCTTGATAGAGATCATCTTGCGACCTTTTTCTGAAGACCTTTGACGAGGCTCGACGCAATCACGCAGATCACGAAGTAACACGCGCCCGCGAACAGTACCATTTCGACATTCGTGCCGTCACGGTCGCCAATATTCGTGGCGGTGCGGAAGAAGTCGGCGAGGCTGATCACGTAGACGAGCGACGTATCCTGAAAGAGCACGATGCCCTGGGTGAGCAGCAAGGGCACCATTGCGCGGAATGCCTGCGGCAACACCACGAGACGCATTGACTGCGCGTAGTTCATGCCGAGCGCGAACGACGCATTGACCTGCCCGCGCGGCACGGACTGAATGCCGG
Source organism: Burkholderia sp. WSM2232 (assembly GCF_000472545.1). Taxonomy (GTDB): domain Bacteria; phylum Pseudomonadota; class Gammaproteobacteria; order Burkholderiales; family Burkholderiaceae; genus Paraburkholderia. Next base: position 21,337 of record NZ_AWZV01000043.1, read on the forward strand.
CGCGAATGATCTCGGAGTAATACGCTGCCTCGAACAGCGAGAAAGCGACCATCGCCGACGCGAGACGAATGTCGATATCCGCCGACAGACCGAGCACGTTCTGCAGCAACTGCGGCACGATGAGGAAGAACCACAGCAGGACCATCACCAGCGGGATGGAACGGAAAATCGTCACGTAGCCCTTCGCGAACCACTCGAAAGGCTTGAACGACGACAGCCGCAACATCGCGAGCACAGTGCCCCAGATAATGCCGATCACAATCGCGATCAGCGTGATCTTGAAAGTGACGACGGCACCGGTCCACAGCGTAGGCATTGCGCCCGGAATACCGCTCCAGTCGAAATGGTGCATCACTTGCCTCCGATATAGCCGGGCAACCGGGTCTTCGCTTCGACCCAGCGCATCAGTTGCATTACGACCAGGTTGATCAGCACGTACGCGAGCGTGACGGCGATAAACGACTCATACGTCTGTGACGTGTAGTCGACGAGCTGGCGCGCCTGCGCGGACAGATCCAGCAGACCGATGGTCGAGGCGACCGCCGAGTTCTTGAAGATGTTCAGGAACTCGGACGTGAGCGGCGGCACGATGATCCGGTATGCAACCGGCAACAGCACATAGCGGTACGTCTGCCATTGCGTGAAGCCCATCGCAAGGCCCGCGGCGCGCTGGCCGCGCGGCAACGCGTCGATGCCCGAGCGCACCTGTTCGCACACGCGCGCGGCGGTGAAAAGCCCCAGACAGATGATCGACGCCGAGAAGAACTGCGCGCCCGGCGGCAGTTGCTTGAACCAGGTGCCGATGGAGACGGGCAGCAATTCCGGTATCACCAGATACCAGGTGAAGAACTGCACGATCAGCGGAATATTGCGGAAAATCGCGACGTAGACCGTGCCGATGCCCGACGCCCATTTGTTCGGCACCGTGCGCAGCACGCCGAAAAAAGAACCGACGATCAGCGCGATCACCCATGCCGACAACGACACGGTAATCGTCACCCAGAAGCCCGACAGCAGCCAGCCCAGGTAAGTGGTCGGCTCGCCGGTGGAGACGGGACTCAGCAGAATGCCCCAGTTCCAGTGATATGACATGACGAAGACTCCAGCAAAAAGAAACGGAAGAAGCGCGCGCCCCTTCCGTTTCATTCAGCATTTCAAAAAAACAGCTAAGGTTTAATCGATTGCCTTGTCATTCGGGCTCTTGAAGAGCGCCTTGATGTCGTCGCTTTCCGGGAAGTTGAGATTCAGGCCCTTCGGCGGGATCGGCGATTCGAACCACTTCTTGTAGATCTTGTCGGCTTCGCCCGACGTTTCGACCTTCGCGATCGCCTCGTCGACGACCTTCTTGAACTCCGGATCGTTCTTGCGCAGCATGCAGCCGTAAGCTTCATGCGACTGCGGCGCGCCGACGATCACGAAATCGCCCGGTGTGTTCGACTTGGCGCGTTCGCCTGCGAGCAGCGCGTCGTCCATCATGAACGCAGCGGCGCGGCCGGTGGAGAGCGTCAGGAACGACTCGCCGTGGTCCTTCGCGCTGATGATGTTCATCCCCATGTTCTTGTCCTGATTCATCTTGCGAAGCAGGCGCTCGGACGTGGTGCCGGCAGTGGTAACGACCGTCTTGCCCTTCAGGTCGGCCCAGTCCTTGATGCCCGAATCTTTCTTGGTCATCAGACGCGTGCCGATCACGAAGATCGTGTTCGAGAACGCCACCTGTTGCTGGCGTTCAGCGTTATTCGTGGTGGAGCCGCACTCCATGTCGACCGTGCCGTTCTGCACGAGCGGAATACGGTTTTGCGACGTAACCGGAATCAGCTTCACTTTCAGGTTCGGCGCATTGAGCTTCTGCTTGACCGCCTCAACTACCTTCAGCGCGAATTCCTGCGAATAGCCGATGACATTCTGCTTGTCGTCGTAATAAGAAAACGGAATCGACGATTCGCGATGGCCCAGCGAGATGACGCCTGTGTCCTTGATTTTTTTCAGCGTGCCGGCGTCTTGCGCGTGCGCGCCAACCGTAAACAGTCCGAGAGTCGCGAGCAGCAGCGCAGCTTTTTTAACCTTCATGTTTGATCTCCTTGGCAAGAACCGGCGCCAGTTTAGCAAAGTAATTATTCTGAAAGTATGGCTATAAACCATTGTTGTTGCGCGCACGCCGCTATTCACAGGCGGCGGCTTCGCGCAGTCGGTCAACCTTTCCGGACATGCAAAAGCGGGCGGCATCGTCGCGATGCCGCCCGCCGGGCACAACACGCGCTCTTGTGGAGCGCGTTCAGACCATGCGCATTCACGTGGAATGCGCGGCGCATCCGCGAGGTAGCGGACCGCCGTTTGCTGCATTTTGCAAGCCCGATATCAAGGATACAGGCCACGCATTTCGCGCGCTTGCAGAATCCGCTTACACGCAACGATAAACGCTGCCGTACGCACCGAAACATTCTGCTCGCTCGACACCTGCCAGACGGCGGCAAACGCTTCGCGCATCACGCGCTCGAGGCGCTGGTTAATCTCGTCTTCGGTCCAGAAGAAGCTGGAAAAGTCCTGCACCCATTCGAAGTACGACACCGTCACGCCGCCCGCGTTGGCCACCACGTCCGGAATCACGAGGATGCCGCGATCGCGCAGGATGTCGTCGGCAGCCGTGGTGGTCGGGCCGTTTGCGCCTTCCACGACGATCTTCGTCTTGATCTTGCCGGCGTTCTTTTCGGTGATCTGGTTTTCCAGCGCGGCCGGAATCAGAATGTCCGACTCCACTGTCCAGAATTCCTCGTTCGTCACCGCGTCGGCTTCAGGGAAACCGCCCACGCCACCCGTCTTCGCCACATGATCCAGCAGCGCTACTGCGTCAATACCGGTCGACTTGTAGAGCGAGCCCGTGTGGTCCTGCACCGCGACGACCTTCGCGCCCGCTTCCTGGAACAGACGCGCGGCAATCCCGCCGACGTTGCCGAAACCTTGCACTGCAATGCGCGCACCTTCGATGTCGAAGCCGATGCGGCGCGCCGCTTCACAGCCGACCACGAACACGCCGCGGCCCGTCGCTTCGCGGCGGCCGAGCGAACCGCCGAGCGTGATCGGCTTGCCGGTCACGACGCCGGTTGCCGTTTGGCCCTGGTTCATCGAGTACGTGTCCATCATCCACGCCATGATCTGCTCGTTCGTGTTCACGTCCGGCGCGGGAATGTCGGTGTTCGGTCCGATGATGATGCCGATTTCGCTCGTGTAGCGGCGCGTCACGCGCTCCAGTTCGCCGCGCGAGAGCTTGCGCGGATCGAGGCGGATGCCGCCCTTCGCGCCGCCGTAAGGAACGTTCACAGCGGCGTTCTTCACCGACATCCATGCGGACAGCGCCATCACTTCCGACAGCGTCACGTCCTGGTGATACCGCACGCCGCCCTTGCCCGGACCACGCGACACGTTGTGCTGCACGCGGTAGCCCTCGAAGTGCGCGACCGTGCCGTTATCCAGCTCGATAGGCACGTCGACGATCAGGATGCGCTTCGGGCGCTTCAGGGTTTCGAGCCAGCGGGACAGCGAGCCGAGGTACGGCGCGACGCGGTCGACCTGGCGCAGGTAGTTGCCCCAGGGGCCGAGGTCTTCGCGATTGAGGTAGGAGGGAACGGATTGCGACGTTGAGGCAGATTCGGCGACTTGCTGCTGGGAAGACATGAACGCTCCGGCGTTGATCGAATAGCAGCATTGTCGAAAAACGCCGTTTTGAAATCCAATGCCGTTTCCTTATTCGATTATGTTTTTTTTGCATAACCGGGCGGAAGCTACAATTTCGCGTCGCCGGCAAGCAGGTTCGCGCGGCCTGGGCGATCTGGGCGGCCTCGCGAACTGACGGCTTGGCTCGTCAAGCGCCGCTGTGCGCAAGTTCTTCCGACACCACGTCCCATAACTGGCGCACGAGAAGCTGGCGCGCGTCGTCGCTCTTCGCAGCCAGCTTGTCGCGATATAGGCGAATCTCCATAGTCAGCGTGAGTTGCCCTTCGGGCGTGCCTCGCGTCCCGCGGTCGAGCCGGATCAGTTTGCCGTCCGCGACCGCATCTTCCACCGCGCTGTGCGGCAGAAAAGCGATGCCGTGGCCCGCCAGCGCCATTGCCTTCAGACCTTCCGCCATATCGGTTTCGTAAAGCCGGTCCAGATAGAGGCGCTCGGGCGCGTTGGCGAGAATCACCTCGGTCATGCGACCCAGATATGCATTGGGCGTGTACGACAGATAAGGCGTGGGCGCCTCGACGGAGCCAGGCAGCGTGTGGCGCGGGCGGCTCGCCCGTCCCGGCGCGGAAAACGGACTGATCGGCTCGTTGCCGAGCGTCAACATATCGTAGCGGCCCGGATCGAGCGCGACCGGATGGCTCGGATGGTGATAGCCCATCATCAGATCGCAGCCGCCTTCCACCAGCGAAAGCGCCGCGTCGTGCACGTTCAGCGCACGCAACCGCGTATGGATCGGGCCCATCTGCGCTTCAATGCGTTGCAGCCAGCGCGGGAAGTACGTGAGCGACAGCGTGTGCGGCACGGCGAATTCAATGGTCGCCTGCGGCGTCGCCGTATGACCGCGCAGCAGCGCGCGCGCCTCATGGAACTGCGAGAGCATGGCCAGCGCCTGCTCGTTGAATACCTGACCGGCAGGCGTAAGCCGCGTTGGATAGACCGAACGGTCGATAAGCTCCGTACCAAGCCACGCCTCCAGCGCCTGAATGCGCCGCGAGAAAGCCGGCTGCGTGACATGCCGCAGTTCAGCGGAACGGCTGAAACTGCGCGTTTCCGCGAGCGAAACGAAGTCTTCGAGCCATTTCAGTTCCATGCGAAGCCTGCTGCCGGCGAGAAAGAAGAAGTCAGCATTTTAGTGTGTCCGGCGGTGCGCGCCGTTCGGATCGACGCTCGCCCCGGCATGCATTGCTCGCCGTGAATCGCACGCGGCCCGCGTCTTCCGGGCGAATCGGGCCGTAGTGGTAAAATTCGCGGTTCCCTCCGTTTCCGATCCGCTCGCCGCGACTTCACATACAGCGAGCGCTCAACGCTTAGACCAGCCGCCATCATGTCCGACACCCGCCCCGACACCCTGTTCGCGCTGAATGCGCTCTCTCCGCTCGACGGCCGCTATGCGTCGAAAACCGAAGCCCTGCGCGACTGGCTCTCGGAAGCCGCGTTCATGCGCAATCGCGTGACCGTCGAAATACATTGGCTGATCGCGCTTTCGCGCGCCGGCTTCGCCGAAGTGCCGCGCTTTTCGGAGGCAGCCGAACAGTTCCTGCTGCAACTGGCCGAGCGCTTCACCGCGCACGACGCCGCGCGCATCAAGGAAATCGAGCGCGTGACGAACCACGACGTGAAAGCCGTCGAATACTGGCTGAAGGAGTCGGTCAAAGGCCAGCAGGAACTGGAGCGTGCGAGCGAGTTCATTCACTTCGCGTGTACCTCCGAAGACATCAACAACACGTCGCACGGCCTGATGCTCGCGGGCGCTCGCGAGCACGTCATTCTGCCGGCGCTGCGTACCGTGCACCAGAAGCTGGTCGCGCTGGCTCACGCGCACGCCGCGCAACCAATGCTGTCGCGCACGCACGGCCAGCCGGCGAGCCCGACCACGCTCGGCAAGGAGATTGCCAACGTGGCCGCGCGGCTGGAGCGCGCCATCGAACGGATTGCGAAGGTCGAACTGCTCGGCAAGATGAACGGCGCAGTCGGCAACTTCAACGCGCATCTGTCGGCGTATCCGGAGTTCGACTGGGAAGCGTTCTCGCGCGAAGTGGTCGAACAGCGTCTGAAGCTCACGTTCAATCCGTACACGATCCAGATCGAACCGCACGACTACATGGCCGAACTGTTCGACGCGGTCGCGCGTGCCAACACCATCCTGCTCGATCTCGACCGCGACGTGTGGGGCTACATTTCGGTCGGCTATTTCAAGCAGCGCACGAAAGCCGGCGAAATCGGTTCGTCGACGATGCCGCACAAGGTCAACCCGATCGACTTCGAAAACTCCGAAGGCAACCTGGGCCTCGCGAACGCAACGCTGCGCCACCTCGCCGACAAGCTGCCGGTGTCGCGCTGGCAGCGCGACCTGACCGATTCAACGGTGCTGCGCAACATGGGCGTCGCGTTCGGCTATTCGCTGCTCGCGTACGACTCGCTGATCCGCGGTCTGGACAAGCTCGAAGTGAACGCACAGCGTCTGAACGAAGATCTCGACAACTGCTGGGAAGTGCTGGCCGAGCCGGTGCAAACGGTAATGCGCCGCTACGGCATCGAAAATCCGTACGAGCAGTTGAAGGAACTGACGCGCGGCAAGGGCATCACGCGTGAGGCGCTGCAAACGTTCGTGAGCGCCCTTGATATTCCGCAAGACGCGAAAGACCGCCTGCTCGCGATGACGCCCGCTTCGTATATCGGCAAGGCAGTGGAACTGGCGAAGCGCATCGGCTAACGCCTGGGTTGTTCGCTGCCGGCCTTCCCGGTAGTTGCCGCTCGACGCAAAAGAAAAGCCGCTCCTCAGAGCGGCTTTTCTACATCTGCACGGCAATCAGAGGCAAGGCGCCTAGCGCTTGTCGATCTGCTTCAACACGTCGTCGACGATCTGTTCGGGCGACAGTTCGATGCTCACCGTCACGGCCTCGTCCGCGCCCGGTTCCTCGAGCGTGTCGAGCTGGCTTTGCAGCAGCGACGGGTCGAAGAAATGGCCGGTACGCGTGGTCAGACGCTCTTGCAGCAGTTCGCGCGAGCCCTTCAGGTAGACGAAGCACACGTCTTTATCGCCGTCGCGCAGAATGTCGCGATAGGAGCGCTTGAGCGACGAACACGTGAACACGGCCGTCTCGCCCGCCTTCTGCTTTTCTTCGATCGCGGCGCGGATAGTTTTGAGCCACGGCCACCGGTCTTCGTCGGTAAGCGGAATGCCGTGGTGCATCTTCTCCTTGTTCGCGGCGCTATGAAATGCGTCGCCGTCGGTGAACGCGCAGTGCAGGCGCTCCGCCAGCATCTCGCCAATTCTCGTCTTGCCGGCGCCCGACACGCCCATTGCGATCAGAATCATCAAAAACTCCTTACAGGACCGCCGCTAGCGCGAAGGTCAACAGCAAACCCATCAGCGAAATGATGGTTTCGAGAAGCGACCATGTCTTGAAGGTCTGCCCCACCGTCATACCGAAGTATTCCTTGATCAGCCAGAAACCGCCGTCGTTCACGTGCGAGAAGATCAGCGAGCCCGAGCCCGTTGCCAGCACCAGCAACTCCGGCTTCACCTGAATCGCGCTGGCCGCGGCGATAGGCGCGACGATGCCGCAGGCGGTGGTCATTGCGACAGTGGCCGAACCTGTCGCGAGACGGATCAGCGCCGCGACGAGCCAGCCGAACAGCAGCGGCGACAAATGCGCGGAAGTTGCGGCCGCAACGATTTCCTTCGAAATGCCGCTATCCATCAACACGCGGCCAAAACCGCCACCCGCGCCGACGATCAGCGTAATGCCCGCGATCGGCGCGAGACATTCGCCGCAGAACTTCTGGATCTGGTCGCGATTGAAGCCACGGCTCGCGCCAAAGGTCCAGAAGCTGACCAGCACGGCGATCAACAGCGCGACGTCCGAGTTGCCGACGAAGCGCAGCAGGTCGTTCGGCAAGGTCTTCGGCGTGAACACGAGATCGGCCCAGCTGCCGACCAGCATCAGGATCACCGGCAGCAGAACCGTGAAGAGTGTGATGCCGAAGCTCGGCAGTTCGCGCTTGGGCGCCGAATTCGTGCCGCCGGGCGTGCCCGACAGCGCGACTTCATCCTTGTTGAGAAATTGCGCGGCAAGCGCGTTCTGTTCCGGCAGCTTCACATAGCGGTTGATCAGCAGGGCAAACAGCGGACCGGCGACGATAGCCGTCGGCACGCCGACGATCAGGCCGTACGCGATCGTCTTGCCGATGTCCGCGTGATACTGCTGCACCGCGAGCATCGCGGCCGGGTGCGGCGGAATCAGCCCGTGCACGACCGAGAGGCCCGCGACCATCGGCAGGCCGACCAGCAGCAGCGATTTGTTGGTGCGCTTGGCGACGTTGAAGGCGATTGGAATGAGCAGCACGAAACCCACTTCGAAGAACACCGGCAAACCGACAATGATCGCGACGACCATCATTGCCCAATGGATGTTCTTCTCGCCGAACCAGTCGATGAGCGTCGTGGCAATGCGCTCGGCGCCGCCGGACTCGGCCATCATCTTGCCAAGCATGGTGCCAAGGCCCACCACTACGGCAATGTGCCCGAGCGTGTTGCCGTTGCCGGTTTCAAACGACTTGACGATGGTCGCCATCGGCATGCCGGACACAAGCCCCAGCAGCAGCGAGACGATGATCAGCACAAGGAACGGATAGACCTTGTAGCGGGTGATCATCAGGATCAGCAGGGCGATGGCGATCACCCCGTAAACCAGCAGCATGCTGCCGTGAACAGCTTCCATGAAGCTCCTCCTTTGCGTTATTGATTGTGGTGCGGACGACGGCAGCCACCAGATCTCATGGCGACCGGCGCGCCTTGAAGGCTACGAACCGCGCGGTCGCTGAATTTTACTGTCTGTTGTCTTGAAAAGCCCGCGAAAACAGCATGCATATCTGCAACGAAGCCTCGCCGCGGCAGCCGAACCGGCTGTATCGACGAGGCTTTGTATTTCCTGACTTGCTGACTGACTTGTATCAGGCGGATTCTGACTAATGAGCCGGCGCGGCCAACTGGCTGGCGGCGCGGGCGAGACGCGTGACTTCGTCCCAGTTCTGCGCGGCAAGCGCGGCCTTCGGCGTGAGCCACGAACCGCCCACGCAAACCACGTTCGGCAGCGACAGGAAATGCGTGGCCGTTTCGGCAGTGATGCCGCCGGTCGGGCAGAACTTCAGCGTCGGAAACGGGCCATGAAAAGCTTGCAGCATCGGCACGCCACCGGCTTGCTGCGCCGGGAAAAACTTCACGATCTCGTAGCCGAGCTCAAGCGCGGTGATGATGTCGCTCGGTGTCATCACGCCGGGCAAAAGCGGCAAGCCGGCGTCCTGCGCGGCCTTGTGCATATCTTTGGTGAGGCCCGGCGAGACGCCGAACTGCGCGCCCGCTTTCTTTGCCTGTGCACAGTGCTCCGGCTTTGTGATCGTGCCCACGCCGACCACGATGTCTTCGGCCAGCTGGCTCGCGCGCTCGNNCNCCGCGAGCCCAGCCGGCGTGCGCAGGGTAATCTCAAGCACCTTCACGCCGCCCGCATGCAATGCGCGCGACACGTGTTCGCCCTGCTCGACCGAATCGAACGCGAGCACCGGAATCACGGGACCGAGGCGGACTATCTCGCTTACTGTTTTCGACGTCATAGTGAAACTCCTTGTTTCTGCCAGTTGCCAGTTGGATCGCGACGACTGGCTTGTTTGGGCTGCCCGGTTGACCGGCTGCGCAGGCTTGTTGTCTGCAGGATGCCGCTAGCCGGCGTGAGTGGTGCTGCTTCGCGTTTCGCCGTGCTGAACGGCAGGCGCTGCCGCGGATGCCGCATGCTCGCCGTGCGACGCGGCACGCTCGCCGACCATCGGCCCGAACACCGACGCGCCCTGCTCGGCAGGCGCCGCGGCTGCCCGGAACACGCCGAACAGCTCGCGGCCGAAGCCGACTTCGTTCTCGGCCTGATGCAGCGGCTGGGCGCCGGGCCGCGCGGCCCATTCTTCTGCGTCGACTTCGACATCGAGCACGCCCGCTTCTGCGTCGATGACCAGCATGTCGCCGGTGCGGACCTTGCCGATCGGGCCTTGCAGCAGCGCTTCCGGCGACAGGTGAATCACCGCGGGCACCTTGCCCGACGCGCCCGACATGCGGCCGTCCGTGACCAATGCGACGTGAAAGCCCTGATCCTGCAACACACCGAGCAGCGGCGTCAAACGATGCAGCTCAGGCATGCCGTTTGCCCGCGCGCCCTGGAAGCGCACGACGGCCACGAAGTCGCGCTTCAGCTCGCCGTTGTCGAACGCTTCCTGCACGGCTTCCTGCGAGTCGAACACGATGGCCGGCGCCCTTACCTTGCGATGCTGCGGCGCCACCGCCGAAATCTTGATGACGCCGCGACCCAGCTTGCCCTGCATCAGGCGCAAACCGCCGTCCGGCTGGAACGGCTCCTTGATACCGCGCAACACCGCAGTGTCTTCGCTCGCTTGCGCGCCGGGCACCCATTGCAGCTTGCCGTCGATCAGCTTCGGTTCTTCCGTGTAATGCTGCAGCCCCTTGCCTGCGACGGTGTTCACGTCTTCATGAAGCAAACCGCCTTCCAGCAGATTGCGCACGAGGAAGGCGACGCCGCCCGCCGCGTGGAAATGGTTCACGTCGGCCTTGCCGTTCGGATAGATCTTGGCGAGCAGCGGCACGGCTTGCGACAGCGTGTCGAAATCGTCCCAGTCGATCACGATGCCCGCCGCGCGCGCGATCGCCACCAGGTGCAGCGTGTGATTGGTCGAGCCGCCCGTCGCCAGCAGCGCGACGATCCCGTTGACGATCGCCTTTTCGTCGATCACGTGGCCGATCGGCATGTAATTGCCGCGCTCGACGGTCAAGTCGAGCACGCGCCGCGCCGCCTGTGCCGTGAGCGCGTCGCGCAAAGGCGTGTGCGGGTGCACGAAGGCCGAGCCCGGCAGATGCAGGCCCATGATCTCCATCAGCATCTGATTGCTGTTGGCGGTGCCGTAGAACGTGCAGGTGCCGTGGCCGTGATAGGCGGCGGCTTCCGCTTCGAGCAGCGCGTCGCGGCCGCATTGGCCGGTCGCGAACTGCTGGCGCGTCTTCGCTTTGTCGTCGTTAGAGAGACCGCTCGTCATCGGGCCGGCCGGCACGAAGATAGTAGGCAGGTGGCCAAATTGCAGCGCGCCGATCAGGAGGCCCGGCACGATCTTGTCGCAAATGCCGAGGCACAGGGCCGCGTCGAACATGTTGTGGGTGAGCGCAACCGCCGTGCCCATCGCGATCACTTCACGCGAGAACAGCGACAGCTCCATGCCCGCGTTGCCTTGCGTGATGCCGTCGCACATGGCCGGCACGCCGCCCGCGAATTGCGCGACGCCGCCGTTTTCGCGCGCGGCCTGCTTGATGATATCGGGGTAGTTTTTGTACGGCGCGTGAGCCGAAAGCATCTCGTTGTACGAAGAGACGATGCCGATGTTCGGCTCGCGGATCTGCTTGATAACGAGTTTGTCGTTGCCCTCGAGGCCCGCAAAACCATGAGCCAGATTGGCGCACGAAAGCGCGCCGCGCGCCGGGAACTTGCCCTGCGCCTGATGAATGCGGGCGAGATATGCCTCGCGAGTCGGCTTGCTGCGTTCGATCACGCGCTGGGTGACCTTCAACAATTGCGAATGCGGGGAAACCATCTGAGCTCCTTCGTCGCTGGCGTCAGGCGCGCGGGCGCTATGCCAGGTAGGTATCGCGGGAAGTCGGACCAACCGACGCCGGCAATGTTAGTAGAAAAACTACACGACCGCAATCAGGATTCCTGCTGCGCTGCCGCATCCAGGTTTGGCCGGGAAGCCTTATTGGGTGCGCCTCCGGGAATAATTTCACCAAACCTAGGGATAACACCTACGGCCTAAATGTAGTTTTTGTACCTTCCCGCGCTATCAGCTATAGTCCACGCATTCTTCAGCATAGTGCGAGTCTTCCAATGATGCTGTCCCAGGTCGAAGAGATGCGCGAGCAATTGCGCCCGTCCGAGCGCAAGCTCGCCGACTACGTCATCGAAGCGCCGCGCGAAGTGCTAGATCTCTCGATGACGGAGGTCGCCGCCCGCGCGGGCGTGAGCCAGCCGACAATCGCGCGGTTTTGCCATGCGCTCGGCTTTTCGGGGTTTCGCGAGTTCAAGATCCGGCTCGCGCAGGGGATCGCCACAGAAGTGCCGGCCGTCTATCGCGATGTCCGTCCCGACGAGCCGGCGCCGGGCGTCGCCGCGAAAGTGCTCGACCGCACCATCGGCGCATTGATCCAGGTGCGCAACAATCTGTCGACGGATAGCATCGCGGCCGCCATCGACGTGCTCGCGCAGGCAAAGCGCATAGAGTTTTACGGCGCGGGCGGCTCGGGCATCGCCGCGCTCGACATGCAGCACAAGTTTTTCCGGCTCGGCATGCCGAGCGTCGCCTATTCCGATCCGCACACGTTCCTCATGTCGGCGGCAATGTTGGGGGAAGGCGACGTCGTGGTCGCTATCTCGAACACGGGGCGCACTCGCGATATTGTCGATGCCGCGAAGTCGGCCGTCGCGGGCGGCGCCAAAGTAATCGCCATCACGCACGGCAATTCGCCGCTCGCGCGGATCGCGTCGGTTGGACTGTTCGCCAATGTCGACGAAGACACCGACATCTTTTCGCCGATGACGTCGCGCACCTCGCACCTCGCGATCGGCGACATTCTTGCTGTTGGCGTCGCGTTGCAGCGCGGGCCGCAACTCGCGGAAAAGCTGGCTGGCGCGAAAGAACTGATTTCGCGCAGAAGAATTGGCGTGGAAGGGTGAAGCGTTCGGCACAGCGGCATGCCGCGTTGTTACTTTAGACGCAAAAAGCGAACGGGCTCCTTGCGGAGCCCGTTCTGGGGTGCTGACTGCGGTCTCTAGTGAACCGAGATCGTTATAACTCGACGCCTCCGGATTGCAGCGCCATCAGCAAGCGGCCGCGAAGCCGCGCCACGACCTCCGACCAGTCGCTGCCAGCAGCTCTGCGAAACAGACGCATGCTCGGATACCACGGGCTATCGCTGCGTGTGTAATGCCAGCGCCAGTCGCCGAAAAACGGCAGCAATAACCACGTCGGCTTGCCCATCGCGGCTGCGACATGCGCGACGGACGTATCGACGGTCAACACCAGGTCGAGCGCCGCAATCGCGTTGGCAGTCTCGTCCATGCTGTTCAGCGAAGCGCCCACGTCGTGAAAATTCCCGAGACGCCTGGCGTAGTCCGCGGCCTCGTCGGCGCCCGCTCCTTTCTGAAGGCTGAAGAACTCGACGTCCTCGACCTTGAAGAGATCGTCCAGCACCGAGAGCGACGGCAGCGATCGCTGCTTGTCGTTCTCATGCGTGGGCGCTCCCTTGAACACCACGCCCACCTTGAGCTTGCTCTTGCTCTCCTTGAGCGCGGTGAATGCGGTCGTGCCGGGCGCCTGCAGGAAAGGCACGGACTGCGGCAGCGCCTCCAGGTCCAGGTCGACATGAGCGGGAATCGCGTGCGGATAGACCCAGTAGTCATGCTGCGGCAACTCCGCGGCCTGCGCCACGCTGAACACGGCGTCAGCTTCTTTCGAGTGCTCGAAGAGCGTGACGAGCGGCGCCTGACAAACCACCGAAACCCGTCCCGCGCCGCAACGCTCCCGAAGAATCCGGGCGAAGCGCAGGAAGAAAATTTCGTCGCCGAGACCGAACTCGCTCCAAATGACGATAGATTTTCCGTCGAGCCGCTCGCCGGCCCATACGGGAATTGCCGATGGCGGTTGGGCTTTCGTGCGACGCTGCCAGCCGAACTTGCTCATCCACGCTTCGCGAACTGCAAAGCCTTCGCGCAGCTTGCCGCGCGCAATGGTATGCAGCGCGTGATAGAGACGCGGCAAATGCTGGTCGGGCAAACACTTGATGCACCGATCCCACAGATCGTCGATCGCGTCGATCAGGTCCCAGCGCAGCCAGGCGAGCATTGCGCCGTGATACACATCAAAGCGATACGGGTAGGACTTCAGCGCGAGCTGCCAGGCGCGCAGGCTTTCCTGTGCGTCGCGTGCCTTTGCAGCGGTGTTGATCATTTCGCGCGCAGTCGGCACCGCACGCTTGCGCAGAACAACTTCGATTGCGCATTCGGCAAGACCGCGCGCTGTCTGATCGACGCTCGCGCGCCGCTCGTCGTAATGATCGCGCACCAGCGAGACTCGCTCGCATGACGCCATCGGCGCAAAGGCACGCACCATGTCGAGCACGTTCACCGAGCCAGGCAGCGTTTTCTCTGGCTTGCAGATAGTAAAGCTTACCTTGTGCTCGCGATTGAACGGACTCGGCCATTTGCCCTTTTCATACAGATCTTCGTCGGGCACGGTCAGAATGACATAGCCGCCCGGCTTCAACAACTCGAGCCATCTGGCGAGCGCCTGAAGAGGATTGGCGATATGTTCAAGGCAGTGACTGGAGTGCACGAAATCGAACGACGCGTCCTGTGCGCCCGACATGTGCAGCGCGTCGCCTTGTGCCTTGTCCCATGACACGATCTCAGTTACGCGAGGAAAAACGTGCGCGTGAGCCTTCAGCGGATCGTCTCCCGCACCGATATCGATACCCTTGCCCACGAAGTAGTGCTGCTGGAAAGCAGGATCGCGCGCGCGGCGTAGCGCGGATTTACTTGTCTCGTTCATGCTCGCCTCACTGCGCCTGATGCATCTTGTCGAGCCACAGCGCTTGCATGCGCTCACCCAGAATCTCGGGGCGGCCCTGGAAGATCAGCTTTTCAATCGCTTTCGGCCCGGCCAGCGAGGCCGCCAGCTCACGACGCTCCTGCGCGTTTTCGATCAGACGCAACGCGGAGGCCTTGTACTCGTCGTTCGTTTTCGTGATGGTCCACTCAGGAAAGCCGAGGCGGCGGAACATGCCTTCGTCGATATGCTCGTGCACTTCGCGGCCGGTCTTGCAAACACCAACGAGTCCCGCCCATACCGTATCCACGATGCCATTCGTGTTGCCGAACGGGAACGGATTCAGGAACAGATCGCAACCTGCAATCACGTTCATGTAACTGGCGTAGCCCTGATGCTTGTGCACGACGGCGTTCTTTCCGATGAGCCTGCGGATCAGGTTACGCACCTGCGGGAACACAAGACCCGTCGCCTGGCCCACGAGGAAATGGAATTCGACCGGCACGCTCGATTCGCGGGCGATTGCGGCGCAGGTGTTCAGAAAGCCCGGGTTCAGCTTGATCGTCGTGCCGGCCACCGCGATCTTGACTACGTTCGACGGCGCCTTTTCAGTCGGCAGAGTCAGTTCGCGCATGGCCGCCGGGGCGCGGTACGGCATGCCGTCAGACGGCAGCTTGAGCAGCTTTTCGCTGAAGCAGGCTTCGTCGCCGACATAGTCTTCTTCGACCACCACGTAGTCCATCGCGTGGCCGTGCGTGGTAGCCGGATGGCCCAGGGCCATCAACTGCAACGGCGCGACGCGCAAGCACGCCATGACCATGGTGATGGGAAACATGCCGACGCTCGGCATGTACATCATCTGCGCGTTGCGCGCTTCGCTCGTATTACGCACCTGACGCGCGACTTCCCACATGTTGGCGCCCTCGAAAGGAATGAATTCGTGGAACACCTCCTTGCCGGCATCGTCGACACGACCGTCGTAGCCCATGCCGACCAGGTGAAACTTGTCGCGCATCGCGACGAGAGTTTGCGAATGCGTGCGGTAGATGGAGTGATTCTTCGAGAACCACTCGAGCACCACCAGAACGACCGGCTTCTCGCCTTTCACCCGGACCGGCTCGCGCGTGACGTCGGCGATGCCGAGCGTGGAGAGCTTGCGACGGATCAGCGCGTTGATCGGCTTCTTGATGTCGTGCTTGGAAGGCAGGTCTGCGTAGCTGCAGTGCATGTAGACGTCGTGCAGGACACCCATCGGCAGGGAATCGACGCTGTCGATCTGGTCGAGCCGCTCCGGCAGCCAGCGCAACAGCAGCTCACGCTTCTGATGCGCCGACGGCGTACCGAGGAAGCGCGAGGACATGATGGTCATCGCGAGCGACGCGGCCATCGTCTTGTCGAGTTTCCACAGCGCGTCCCAGTCGAGACGGACTTCCGATTCCGGCAAGTAAAACAGCTGGAATTTGCGGACTTCGCTGTTGCGCAGCTCAATAGCATTGCGCGCGTCTTCGTTCACGCCAAGCGAACGAAGGATGTGGTCGGCATTGCGGAACGGGCTGGCTGCAAACATCGCAGCGAGCCAACGCTGGAACAACACGGTGCGAGCAATGCCCGGTTCGGAGAAGGTGAACTTCGGATCGGTCACGAGACTCGTGATCGCGGATGTGAGACGCGCCAGCAGGTGATCGTCCATGATGTCCTGCGCTTCGTTGGACTGCGCCCAGACGTCGACATCCATCAGGATGCCGTAATGTTGATCGATCTTGTTGAGAAGTTGCAGCAGTTCACGGCTCGCCTTTTCGTGTTCGCGGCGATAGCAAAGATATTCGAACTTGTTGATGCTGAATTTCATGACACTCTCCGGGAGGAATGAGGTAACGCTTGCGATGAGGTGATGGGCGCGAAAGGCGCCATTGAAAGTTAGTGTTTCCAGGTAACCGACAGCCAGTACTGCAGGGGCTTCTTGCCGGGCTCAACCCAGGAAGCCGATGAAAAGCCATAGGGTTTCGATACCGATGCCGAGACCGTTGCACCGATCGGCGTGAGCCAGTCGACGCTAGCGCCGTAGCCGGCGAGCGTGCGGGTGTTCGTGACGCCCGGTACGCCGACATAGCTCTGTTCCCAGTTGGCCCACGGGGAGTGATTGACCCGGCCGAGGGCGAAGTCAGAGAAAACGCCGAGCTGGAGCTGGTGGCCGGTTGCAACAGGAAAGCGCTGATAGAGGCCTGCATTGATGACGACGCCTTCGTCGAACGACACTTCGTCGGCACGGTAGGCGCGAACGGCGTCCGGACCGCCGGCGGTGAGCTTTTCGCTCGCGTCCAGGTTGCGGCTTGCCAGTTGGGAATTGACCCGACCCGTCAGAAACAGATTGCCGCTGCGCGTGAGCGCGTAGGTACCAAATCCAAAACCGGTCAGCTTCGCGTAGTTGCCCGCGCGGTGGGGACCTGCGTCGAGCGCGGCGTCGTCGTTGCGCTGATGACCAAGCGTCAACGCTGCCTGCCCGCTCAGGATGTTGGTGCGCAGTTGCTGCGGACGATCGCCGTTGTCCGCTTGCACCGAAAAGCGTACCGAGTCGAGCGTGCTGTGCGAGGCAAAGCCGTAGTCCTTGTAGGTCGTCGCAGCCTGGCTGTGCAGTACTGACGCGGCGCCCCAGACGTTGGTGTCGAGACCACGCATGAACGGGTAGAGCACGCCTGCCTGGGCTGTGGTGGCGACGCCAGCGACCGGCGTGCCCGCGTTGATCGTGTATTGCTGGCGCGTGATGCCACCGGTCACACGCAGGCCATCGTCGAAAACCGGCACGCTGCCGGTTAGCGAGCCAGTCCACATTTTCTTGTCGGTGCCCATCAGCGTGAACGCATAGCTCTCGCCAGCGCCAAAGTAGTTGTTGCCCGAGGCGGTGACGCCAAAGCGATAGCTGCCCGTGGACTGTATGCCCTGGTTGTCCATGATGAGGTCGGCCTGCATCGGCTTGCCTTTCGCAGCAATGCTGAAGGTCACTTCGATATCGCCCACGCCCTGGCCCGGCGAAAACTGCGGGGCTTTGTCGATGGCGACACCAGGCACGTCTTGCAGCAACTGCGTGGCGCGTTCTAGGCGGGGCATGCTGAGCACGCAGACGTCGGTGGCCTGATCGCCGTGGCACAAGGCATGGGTGATGAGACGCTGCAAGCGGGCGTCGTCGACGCGCGACTTGTTCTTGACCACGATCTTGCGGATTCGGCCCGGATACACCGTGAAAACGGGGGTGGCGCCCTTCTGCGCGGCACGCCAGTCGTCGTCGGTCATCAAGACCTGAACGACCGGAAAGCCGCCCTGGCGCAGCGCGTCCGTTAGACGGTCCGACCAGCGATTTACGTCGCCCAGATGGGCCGGGACATTGCCGAGCGTTGCTGCCTTCTCATGCAGCACTTTCATCATCGTTGCCTCATCGCGGCTGCCCGCGGGGATTACCTTGAACGCGACGGTTGCCTGAACGGCCGGCAGGGCGGCGCTCAGAGTTGCGACCGGCTCCGCGTGAGCGACACCTGTCATCAGCAGCGGCAGCACCCACATTGCGCGAGTGATCTGCCTATTTACTTCGTTTTTGCGCCACAACATCGAATTAACCTTGCACTCAGATTAAATACCATGGCGCCACGATTACGGAATTTTGTGCCGAAACTGCGTCGCCCCATGAATAAGAGATTAAGAGTCGGGCGGTTGGAAACGAATAGGACTATTCCAAAAAAACTCTGAGCATCGCAAAAAGATTTTTCGGAACAGAGGTAAGCCCTAGGGATCTCCGCGCAAGGTCTTCGCGGAAAAACGCTGAACTCTTAATAATGTGAATAGGAATTTTCCGAATTATTTAGCGGCTAGACATTTTTTTAATAATTAATGGTTTAAAGTTCACGACCAATCGGTCTATTACAGCCACAAGCGATTTTTGACGTAAACGAAAAAGGGCGGTGCGCGACACACCGCCCATCAAGCATCCAATTGCGAACTTTGATCGGGTGATCGCCCCGGAAGGTCGATCACCCTGCTCCCGCCTCACCGAGGCTCACGCCCGCTTCGCAGCAGGCGCGAGACCCGATCAGTGCGTCAGGCCGCGCCCTTGACCGTGGCGCGTGACGTGCTGCCCGTGGGCGCAAGGCCCATCTTCAGCCAACCATGCGACTTCACCACGTACGCCTTGCCGTCCCTCACACCGCTTTCCGTGTAGAAGTACTCGTGCGTCTGCATGTTCACCGACAGGTCCGCCTTCGTCTTCTGCTGCGGATCTTCATACGTGAAATGCTTCACACCCTCAGCGCCGTCGCGGTATGCCAGATGACGATCCAGCGCGCCAGCATGCGTGAGCAACTGCACATCGGCGGAGTTCGTCGTCATGTCGACCGTGACGTGCTCCAGTTCGGCATCCGCCCAGAACACCGGGTCGCCGGCCTCCAGCGTCAACGTCTGTTCGGTTTCCAGATACCAGTGCGCCGACAGCATGTCGCTCATGAAGTATGCCGCTGCGCCGCCCACGCCAATCGCACCGATAGCGCCCGCAGCAATGCCACCGCTGCCGCCGCTGCCACCGCCCGAACCGCCGACTGAAGACGCGCCACCGTTGTCGACTGGAGGCACGTTGCCACCGTTGTCGACCGGAGGCGTTTCGCCGCCGTTCGTGCCGCCGTTCGTGCCGCCGTTCGTGTCGCCGTTGCCACCGGTTGTGCCACCGTTGTCGCTGCTATTGGTGCCGCCGTTATCACCGGGGACCAGCACCGTGCCGTTATCGATGATCACGACCGTACCGTTGTCCGTCGTGTTGATATCACCGTTGATGTCGGTGCCATTGCCGTTCGTCGAGTTGCCCGAGATTTCGCCCGAGCCGTTGCCCGAGATGTTGATCGAACCATTCGGGTCAACGATCACGCCCGTACCATCCGTGCTGTTGCCCGAGATGTTGATCGTGCCGTTGTCCGTCGTGTTGATCGAA
>NZ_AWZV01000044.1 GCF_000472545.1 Burkholderia sp. WSM2232
ATACCAGATGTCCGCCTACCGGAGGATGCTCGATCAACGTGGCCTGACCCAGAGTATGTCGCGCAAGGCAAACTGCCACGACAACGCAGCGATAGAAAGCTTCTTTGGCACCCTTAAGTCGGAGTTCTTCCGCCTGAACAGGTTCGAAAGCATCGATGCACTGAAGGCCGGCATCAAACAGTACATCCACTACTACAACCACAAGCGCATCAAGCTGAAATTGAAAGGGCTGAGTCCCGTGATGTACAGAACTCAGCCCTCAACAGCCTAGCCGACCAAACTGTCCAACTTTACGGGGTCAGTTCAGATCACCGTGCGCCTCTCGACGAAGCAGCGTTGGGGGGCGCAGCGCCGAAGCTGCGCCGCCGGCGTTCAGTCGCCGAACAGCTTCTGGCGCAGTTCGCGGCGCTCCTGCGCCTCCAGCGACAGGGTCGCCGTGGGCCGGGCGAGCAGACGCGGGATGCCGATAGGCTCACCGGTTTCTTCGCACCAGCCGTAGTCGCCAGAGTCGATACGCGCGAGCGACTGCTGCACCTTCTTCAGCAGCTTGCGCTCGCGGTCGCGCGTGCGCAGCTCGAGTGCATGCTCTTCCTCGATCGTTGCGCGGTCGGCCGGGTCCGGCACGATTACGGTTTCGCGCAGGTTCTCGGTCGTCTGGCCGGCATTGCGGAGAATTTCCGCCTGCAGCTGTTCGAGCTTGTTCTTGAAGAAAGCGAGCTGATCCTCATTCATGTAATCCTTGTCGCTCATCTTCAGGATTTCGGCTTCGGTCAAGAGTCGTTTCGTCGTCATCTGGCTTACTTCTTCAATGTGAGGCAAAACTCTTACATAGTGCCCGCACTTTCGTATTGCCCGCAAGGCGCCTGGGACGTTGAGCACAGGGCTGGCACGGACGATGAACTGTCGTGACGCCGAAGCGCCTCACACCCCCTCGGGCGTCGCAACGCCAATGCGGGGCCGAACTCCTCTGGAAACCGGTTCTCAAATGCTCCTGAGGTATTTGCTCCCTGGCAGCGAATCTCCTGTGGCTGCCGCGGGCATTGTCGGCGAGTTCCCGGACAGGATTTGCCGGCGCCGCTTCAGGCCCGGCGCGCAATACGTAATCACCGCGCACTGACCGGGCAAATCGTTCTCATTCTCCAGTGGGCACGTATTGTAACTGAATCACAATCCGGCGCCGCAACTGGTGGAAATCCCTCTGCGGCACACCGGTATCCCGAAAATATAACGCGCGAACGGGCAAAAAGCGATGGTTGGACAGGCACTAATACAGCAGGGTTTTCACGCGTTTTTCATACGTGTGCGCCAGCGCACATTTCGCGGTGGCGCTTTGCCGCCGCGTAGTGCTTGCTGTGTGCTTTACAGCGCGCTTCATAGCCTGCTTTAACCCCGGCTTCACAGCCCGCTTTACAGTCAACGTCACAAACCGCTTTACCGCCCACTTCACAACCAGGCCCGCAGGCACGCTCGCTGCCGCCGACTTTAGGCAGATCATTGGCGCGTAGCCATGCGATCCGGTATCAATCCGCTCAGACCAGGCAGGCGTCGAGGCCGTCGGTAATCAGGTCTTGCGGCAAATCAATGCCGATAAAGACCATCTTGTTGGTCTTTTTCTCGGCCGGCTGCCACTTGGCCGCGAGGTCGCTGCCCATCATCTGGTGCACGCCCTGGAACACGACTTTGCGGTCGACGCCCTTCATATACAGCACGCCCTTGTAGCGCAGCAGGTGCTCGCCGTAGATCTGCAGAATGCCGCCGAGAAAGTCTTCGAGCTTGTTCGGATCGAACGGGCGATCGTTGCGGTACACGAACGACTTGATCTTGTCGTCGTGATGCGCGTGATGACGGTGGCCGTGGTGGTGCCCCTCGTGGTCGCAATGGCCGTGGTCATGATCGCAATTTGCGTCGTCGTGATCGTGGTCGTGTGTATGGCCGTGCTCGTCATGCGCATGAGCGTGGTTATGCGCGTGCTCGTCCTCGGTGAGGAAGTCCGGATCGATCTCCAGCTTCGAATTCAGATTGAAGCCGCGCAGATCGAAAATCTCTTTAATGTCCGCGTCGCCGAAATTGACCACCTTGATTGCCGCCTTCGGATTCATATGCAGCAGGCGGTGGCGCAGATCGGCGAGGTGCTGTTCGTCCACGAGGTCCGACTTGGTGATGAAAAGCCGATCGGCGAAACCCACCTGGCGCTGCACGACTTCGTGTTCGTCCAGCTGATGGTTCGCGTGCTTCGCGTCGACCAGCGTGATGATCGCGTCGAGCAGGAATTCGCCGGCGATCTGGTCGTCCATGAAGAACGTCTGGGCGACCGGGCCGGGATTCGCGAGACCGGTGGTTTCGATCACCACACGGTCGAAGTCCAGCTTGCCTGACTGCTTTTGCGCGGCAAGGTCGCCAAGCACGCGCGACAGGTCGCCGCGGATCGTGCAGCAAATGCAGCCGTTGCTCATCTGAATGATCTGCTCGCCCGTGTCCTGCACGAGGATGTCGTTGTCGATGTTCTCTTCGCCGAACTCGTTCTCGATCACGGCGATCTTCATGCCGTGCTTTTCGTTCAGGATGCGTTTGAGCAGGGTGGTTTTGCCGCTGCCGAGAAAGCCGGTCAGGATGGTGACTGGAATCATGTTGTTCGCCTGTTAGTCGTGAAACGATGCGTAATCGTATGCATACCGGATGCATGAGTGGGGCGCGGCGGCCTCGCGGCGCGCAGCCCGTCCAGCCGGTTATTGAAACATATCTGCCCGCGCGGCGCTGGCAGGCGCCAGCCGCAAAACGCTGCTGCGCCGTGCCCGAATGCGAAATAACCGTGAAGTTATGGGCGATCAGGCGATTTGCAACAGCAGCCCTTTCAGATATTCACCTTCCGGAAACGCTGTCAGCAAAGGATGGTCCACGCCCGCGCCAAGCCGCTTCAAAATCCGTGCATCGACGCGCGCGTCCGCGGCGGCACTTGCCACGATCTTCTGGAACAGCTCGGGATCGATCGCGCCGGAGCACGAGTACGTGAAAAGCAGGCCGCCCGGCCGCAGCAGCTTGAACCCCGTCAAGTTGATGTCCTTATAGGCGCGCGACGCGCGGTCCACATGTTCACGCGAAGGCGCGAATTTCGGCGGATCGAGCACGATCAGATCGAAACGCTCCCCTTCGTCGTAGAGGCGGCGCAGCGTCTTGAAAGCGTCCGCGTCGAGCCAGGCCGCGCGCTCTGCGTCAAAGCCGTTGGCCGCGACGTTCTGCTGCGCGAGCGCGAGAGCCTCGCCCGACGAATCGATCGACACGACCCGCTTCGCCCCGCCCTTGAGCGCCGCGAGCGAGAAGCCGCCCGTGTAGCAGAAGCAGTTCAGCACCTCGCGGCCCTCGGCAAACTGCTGTACCAGCAAGCGGTTGTCGCGCTGGTCGACGTAGAAACCGGTCTTGTGGCCGTTGCGCACATCGACGTGATAACGCACGCCGTTTTCACTTGCGATCAGGGTTTCCGACGGAGCTTCGCCCGCGAGCACGCCGGTAATCTGCTCCAGCCCTTCCTTCTGACGAATCGACACGTCCGAGCGCTCGTAGACGTTCGGACAACTGGTCGCGCCGACGAGCGCGGCGACAATCGCGTCCTTCCACGCCTCGACGCCCGCCGCCATGAACTGGCAGACGAGCTGGCTGCGCTGACCTTCGTCCTCGGCGACGTAGTGATCGACGATCAGGCCCGGCAGACCGTCGGCTTCGCCGAAAATCAGCCGCACCGCGCCGGTATCGCGCACCATCGCTTGTCGATGCGCAAGCGCGCGCTGCACGCGGCGCTTGAAAAAAGCATGGTCGATCGGCTCCGCTTCGTCGAAGCTCCATACGCGCGCGCGGATTTGGGAGTGCGGGCTGTAGGCGGCGCGCGCGAGAAACCGGCCGTCGTGCGCGCGCACCAGCACCGTCGCGCCTGCCGCGGGATGGCCGTCGATGCGGTCGATGGCGTTCGCATACACCCACGGGTGACGGCGCAGCAGCGATTTTTCTTTAGACGGTTTGAGCGTAACGGTATTCATGAGGTGTCAGCAGGAGCAAGAGGCCGCGCGACCGGCTGCGCGCGCGGCGGATGAAGCAAGGCGGTGACTGTTCTCCGGCCGCCGAAGCGGCGTCAGTCGCGTTTTTTGGCGCGCGGATGCGCCTGATCGTAGACCCGCGCGAGGTGCTGGAAGTCGAGGCCCGTGTACACCTGCGTCGCCGTGATGCTCGCGTGGCCGAGCAATTCCTGCACGGCGCGCAGATCGCCGCTCGACTGCAGCACGTGCGTGGCGAACGAATGCCGCAACACGTGCGGGTGCACGTTGGCGGGAATGCCGGCGACCAGCGCCGCGCGCTTCACACGCTCCCGGACCACGTTCGGCGATAGGCGATTGCCCCGCGCCGACAGAAACAGCGGATGCGGATCGAGCCTGACCATCTGGTCGCGCACCGCGAGCCAGGCGTTCAGCGCTTCGAGCGCCTTGCTGCCGACCGGCACGATACGGCGCCGGTTGCCCTTGCCGAGCACTTCCACTTCCGCCGAATCGAGCTTGAGCCAGCCGGCCGAGCGGTAGCCGTCGGCGTCGGCGAAGCGCACGTCGAGGCCGACCAGTTCCGCGAGACGCAGCCCGGACGAGTAGAAGAGCTCGAGCATTGCGTGATCGCACAACCCTTCGGCCGATGCCGCCGGCGGCGATTCCATCAGGCGATTCGCGTCGTCGACGGACAGCGCCTTGGGCAACGTCTTGGGCTGCTTCGGCGCGCGCACGGTGGCAACCGGATTGGCCGGCAGATCGACGCGGCCCGCGAGCCAGCGGTAAAACGCGCGCCATGCCGACAGGCGGTGGCTGATCGAGCGCGCCGTGAGGCCGCCCGCGTGCGCGCGCGCCACGGCGCCGCGAATGTCGACGGCGGTGAGGCTCTGGAGCGGCCGACCTTTCGCGAGCAGCCGCAATTCGTCCAGTTCGTGCGTGTAGCCGCGCAACGTGTGCGCCGACAGCCGCCGCTCGTGTTCGAGGTTCGACAAATAAGCGGCGATGAAGTCGGTTTCGGTCACGATAGGCGGTTTTGGGCTGGGCTGACTGTGGTTGGCGGCTCTCGGCTGGGTGATGACGGCCGCTGACGCGTGCGCTCGCCGGCTCAGCGCGGCAGCAAACGGCTGAGCGCGGCGCTTGCCAGCGCGCCGATCTGCGTGAGGAAGTCCGTGGCCATGCCGTCGTGAAAGCGCCGGGCGTCCGCAGATCCCATTACCAGCAGGCCGAACACCGGAGCGTCTTCGCTGGCTTCGGGGTCGCGCAGCGCGAGCAGCGCAATCGATTCGGTTGCGTGCGCCGGCTCGGGCGCGGCGCCGCCCGCCGGGTTCTCGTCCGATGTCGCGGCCGCCGCGACGAGCCACTGCGCCGCCTCGAAGCCGGTGTTGGCGCCGCAGTAAGGCGCCGTCAGGCTATTCGCGAAGATTCGCACTTCTTCGCCGACGTGGCGCGCGAAATCCGCCTGAGCGTAGGGCTCGGCGACGTCCCAGACACGCAGCGCCGCTTGGGGCACGTCGAAAATTTCGCGCAGGCCGTTGGCGATGGTGCGGGGCAGCGCGTAGGGATCGCGCTCCGCCATCACGCGGATGGTCCAGCGGTTGAACTTCGAGGCGATGCTGTCGTTCTCGTGACCGTAGCGCAGCAGTTCGGCGAGACGGCGTTCGAGATGCTTGTTCTTGTCGCGCAGCATTTCCATCTGCCGTTCCTGCAGCGACACCGCGGCCTTGCCGTGCGGGTTCGCGAGCCGGATGGTCGCGAGCACTTCGGCGTGTTCGGCGAAGAATTCGGGATTGGCGAGCAGATATTCGGCGACTTCGCGATCGTTCATGGTTTCGGCTAAAGGACTACGGGGGACGACGCCTTCATGCGACGCGTCGATCAATGAGTTAATGAATCGTGCAGGAACGATTGAGCGGCCCGCGCCCGATCGGCCCGCAATCTGCCTTCAATCGGCCAGCTCTATTTCGCCCTGGAAAACGGTGGTGGCCGGGCCCGCCATCAGAAGCGGTTCGCTTTCCTGATTACTGTCCCACGAGATGGTGAGCTTGCCGCCATGCGTATGAACCAGCACCGGCGAGTCGAGCAGTCCGCGGCGAATACCGGCGGCCACCGCCGCGCATGCGCCCGTGCCGCACGCCAGCGTTTCGCCGGCGCCGCGCTCGTAGACGCGCAGTTTGATTTCGCTGCGGCCAACAATCTGCATGAAGCCCGCGTTCACCCGCTGGGGAAAGCGCGCGTGGCGCTCGATCACCGGACCTTCTATCAGCACGGGGAATGCTTCGACGTCGTCCACCACTTGCACCGCGTGTGGATTGCCCATCGACACGACCGAAATCCAGCGCGTGGTGCCATTCACATCCAGCGGCCATAGCGTGTCCGCGCCCTCGCGCCGGCCCTGGATACCCTTGGTCGCGAACGGCACGCGCTCCGGCTCGAACACCGGCGCGCCCATGTCGACGAGCACTTCGCCGTTTTCCTGCATGGTGAGCGTGATGGTGCCTTTCTGCACTTGCACGCGCACGCTGCGCTGATCGGTCAGGCCGCTGTCGCGCACGAATTTCACGAAGCAGCGCGCGCCGTTGCCGCAATGCTCGACTTCGCCGCCGTCGCAATTGAAGATGCGATATCTGAAATCGACGCCTTCCACCGTCGGTTTTTCGACCAGCAGCAACTGGTCGGCACCGACGCCGAAATGCCGGTCTGCGAGCGCGCGCACCTGCGCCGGGCTCAGGTTGACCGGTTGGGTGTAGCCGTCGAGCACGACGAAGTCGTTACCCGCGCCGTGCATTTTGGTGAATTTCAGTTTCATCACGCTATTGTAAGTGACGCGCTTGCCCGTGAGCCGAACGCCGCTGTATTTCCGCGCATGGCTGCTTCGCAGTTCTGATGAGGCGCCGACTCCACGCGTTGCCAGCCTCGTTCAATAGACGCCCGGCACGCCCGGCGGCCGCGTCTTGAAACGCTTGTGGACCCAGTAGTACTGCTCGGGCATCGAAGGAATCTGTTCTTCAAGAAACGCGTTCATGCGCCGCGCGTCAGCGTCGTCGTCGCCGGTCGGGTAGCCCTCCCACGGCTTGAAGACTCGCAGGCGATAACCCTTGTAGTTCGGCAGCACTTCACCGATGAACGGCACGACTTGCGCATGCCCTACCTTCGCGAGCCGGCCCACTGCGGTCAGCGTGCAGGTCGGCACGCCGAAGAACGGCACGAAAGTCGAATTGCGTGCGCCGTAGTCCATGTCGGCGCCCAGCATGACCGGCTTGCGCTCGCGCAGCCAGCGCAGCACGATGCGCGCGCTGTCCGCGCGGCTCGCCATGTCCGCGCCAAAACGTGCGCGCGCCGCCTTGGCGACTTCCTCGAGTTCGGGATTCGACATCGGCTGATAAAGCGAGCCGCATTGGCGCTTGAGCGAGTAATTGAGAAAGATCGAGCCCGCCTCGATACCCACGAAGTGAAAGCCGAGAAAGAGGGTGGGCGGCAGGTTCGGGTCGGTCAGGTCGATTGCGCTGTCCACCTGAATCAGCTTCTCCAGCTTCTTCGCCGAGCCGAACCATTGCACGCTGCGCTCAAGATAACTGCGGATCGCGTGGCGGAAATGCTTTTGCGCGACCTCTTCGCGGCGCTCGTCGCTCCATTCGGGAAAGCACAGCTTGAGATTGGTGTGGACGATTCGCCTGCGCCGGCTCGGGATCTGATACAGCAGCCAGCCGAGACCGTCGCCCAGACGCGCGACGAAACCATAGGGCAACAGGGCAAAAAGTTTGAGCAGGCCGATAGCGAGCCGGGGGCCGAAGCGGCTCAGCATGCGGCCTCCAGGAAGGCCTTGCGCGCGACGGGGTTCAGGAAAGCAGCGAAGTTGACGTAATACCGCACTCGTGAGCACTCTGTGACAATCATTGGAAGTCGCTATAATAAGGGCTTCGCCGAGTTAATAGACAACTTGCGGGGCGAAGCCAGGCGGTGCGGTCCACGTGATTCGCGCCGGCCGGTAAGGTAATCCGCTAAAGCGTCGCCGCTTCAGGCTCCCGAAGCTGGCTACGTGAATATCAACCGTAACCACAAAACAGGAGTCTGCAACGTGGCAAACGACTATCTCTTCACCTCCGAATCCGTTTCTGAAGGCCATCCCGACAAGGTCGCGGACCAAATCTCGGACGCGATTCTCGACGCCATCCTGTCGCAGGACAAATACTCGCGTGTCGCGGCGGAAACGCTGTGCAACACCGGGCTGGTGGTGCTCGCGGGTGAAATCACCACGACCGCGAACGTCGACTACATTCAGATCGCGCGCAATACCATCAAGCGCATCGGCTACGACAACACCGACTACGGTATCGACTACCGCGGCTGCGCCGTGCTCGTCGCATACGACAAGCAGTCGCCGGACATCGCTCAGGGCGTGGACCGCGCGCACGACAACAACCTGGACCAGGGCGCGGGCGACCAGGGCCTGATGTTCGGCTACGCGTGCGAGGAAACCCCGGAACTGATGCCGTTGCCGATCCACCTGTCGCATCGTCTGGTGGAACGCCAGGCCAATCTGCGCCGCGACGGCCGCCTGCCGTGGCTGCGTCCGGACGCGAAGTCGCAGGTCACCGTGCGTTATGTGGACGGCAAACCGCATTCCATCGACACGGTCGTGCTTTCCACGCAGCATTCGCCGGACATTGATCTGGGCACGCTGCGCGAAGCGGTGATCGAAGAAGTCATCAAGCCGACGCTGCCGGCCAATCTGATCAAGGGCGACATCAAGTTCCTCGTGAACCCGACCGGCCGGTTCGTGATCGGCGGCCCGCAAGGCGATTGCGGTCTGACGGGGCGCAAGATCATCGTCGATACGTACGGTGGCGCGGCACCGCACGGCGGCGGCGCGTTTTCGGGCAAGGACCCGTCGAAGGTCGACCGCTCGGCAGCGTACGCCGGCCGCTACGTCGCGAAGAACATCGTGGCCGCAGGCCTTGCGTCGCGCTGCCTGATTCAGGTGTCGTACGCAATCGGCGTGGCGCAGCCGACCTCGGTCATGGTCAACACGTTCGGCACCGGCCGCGTGTCGGACGTCACCATCACGCGTCTCGTGCAGGAGCATTTCGATCTGCGTCCGAAGGGCATCATCCAGATGCTCGATCTGCTGCGTCCGGTCTACGAGAAGAGCGCAGCTTACGGTCACTTCGGCCGCGAAGAGCCGGAATTCACGTGGGAAGCCACGGACAAGGCGCTGGCGTTGGCAGAAGCCGCCGGCACCGAGCCGGTCGCCGCATTGGCGGACTGACGAAAGCCCCGCTGCCTGCGCGGGGCGGTTTTTTTCAAACCGGATACTCAGGCTGACTGAAACGGCCCGATCGGCTGATTGCTGATCGGGCCGTTTCTATTGGCGTCATTGATTCTGTGCGCGTCGCGCCTCGCCAGGTCGAATCGACGCGGCCCGCCACATCGGGAAACGCCACGAAACGTTACAACGTGCCGGGCCGTGTAAGGCACAGGGGCATTGTCGTGACGCTAGCGCTTGCGCTGCCTAGCGCGTCGCGAACGCGAACGCAAACCAGCCCGTGCTGCCGCTCGTCGACATGCGGCGCGGGCGGCGGCTTGCGTGCTGCGACTGCGTCGCGACGGCCGTGCGCGGGGTCGTCGTCAGACGCAGTGGCGTGGGCTTGCGCAGCAGCGTGCGCAGCGACAGGCGGCGTGCACCGCCGCGCGTACGCAAAGCAGAGAAAAAAGAGTTGAACCAGGTGCGGATGCCGTCGACTGCTTTCGCGTCGCGCCATTGTTCGCCCAAGGCACGCGTGCGTGTGGCGTGATGGCGCAGCGCGCGCACGACGTGACGGCGTGCCGGACGGGCCGCTTTCAGGGCGGCGCGAGTGAAACGGGTGCTCAGAAGAGTATGCATGGCTTTACAGATAGGCAACGTGTCGCGCGATGGAATGTGCGCCAGTTGTAGCACCCGGTGTGCCAATGGCGGTCTCTCGACGCACGAAGCGTAAGCCCGAAGCTGGGTGAAGAACTGCGCGATGAAACACGCCGGGATGGATCGCGCCTTCGGGCTGCAAAGCCCGTGAGACGCAAAAGCAGGCGGGAGTAGCGATCAACATGCGTGCAGGCTACACGTGATTCATGACGTCTGAAAGTCGGTTTTTACCCTGCGAATAAGGGTTTTCACCGACGCGCGCGGCGTTTGCGGCCCGAACTGGCACCTGTTGTCGCAGCACGATTAGCGTGCGCGGTTGCACAGCCGGCGTGCGGCCGCAGCCTGTGCGCCGCATGCAATCAGTGCGGCGCCTTGGATCAACATCAAACCTCCGACGAAACGCGACGGTGAAACAGCAGGCGGTATGATCGCGCCCGTTTTACAATCGAACATCGGTTAGTCGACGGTCACGGAACGCCATGTCACTCCATTCGAAGAAAGAGCAGATCCACACGCTGCGTGAGCAGGGCTTTGTCGTCGTGCCCGGCCTCCTGTCGGCCGAGCGTTGCGAGGAAATGAAACAGGTTGCGCAACGTCAGTTGGAGGACGCCGCCCCGCCCGTCGAGTTCGAGGCGGATCTGCAATATCCCGGTGCGCCCTCTTCGAAACTCGCGCCCGGCGGTCATACCGTGCGGCGCTTGCTAGACGCATACGGGCGCGATAGCAGTTTCGCGCAGTGGGCAACCGCGCCCGAAATTCGCGGCTGGATGGAGTTGTATTTCGGCGAAGAGCCGCGCCTTTCCCGCGCGCACCACAACTGCATGATGACCAAGCACCCGGCGTACGGCAGTCTGACCGGCTGGCATCGGGACGTGCGTTACTGGTCGTTCGAGCGCGACGATCTTGTTTCGGTGTGGCTCGCGCTCGGCAATGAAACTGTCGACAACGGCGCGCTCTGGTTCGTGCCGGGCTCGCACAGCGCCGCCTTCACCGGCGAGCGCTTTGACGAGGCCAAGTTCTTTCGCTCCGACCTCGAGGAAAATCAGACGTGGATTCGCGCCGCGGTGTCGCCCGAACTGAAAGCGGGGGACGTGGTGTTTTTCCACTGCAATACGCTGCACTCCGCGGGCAAGAATCTGAGCGACCAGGTGAAGTTCTCGCTGGTGTTCACCTATCACGGCGCGAGCAATGTGCCGTTGCCGGGCACACGCTCAGCAGCGAAGCCTGAAATCGCTTTCTGACTCAGACAACTGAAGCTTCGCGGCGGCGTGCTGCGCGCACAACCTGCGCGAGCGCGCAACGCCGCCGCCGCCGCTTCACGCGAAGCGCTTAGCGCTTGCGCCCCGACAACGCCATGCCCGTAATGCCTGCGAGCGTGGCCACCACGCCGCCAACAATCAGCATGATCGCCTTGTTCGAGGGCGAGCCCGTGAAGACGCGCGACACGTCGCTGCTCACCGAATTGAAAGCCTGCCCGCCGAAGTACAGCAGCAATACGCCGCCGACAATCAGCGCAATTGAAATCGCCTTCGTCATGTAACGCTCCCTAAGCTTGACCGCGCAAAGTGTAGGGGACGTGAAAGCGCTCGTCCATCCTGCGCGACGCGCTCTGCAGCCAGCGCGTCGATTGGCTACCATAGCGGTCTGACCACATATAACAACGAACTCACAGCAGCACGCCTCCCGCAGCATGCGATTG
This sequence comes from Burkholderia sp. WSM2232, assembly GCF_000472545.1. Lineage (GTDB taxonomy): Bacteria > Pseudomonadota > Gammaproteobacteria > Burkholderiales > Burkholderiaceae > Paraburkholderia. The sequence continues at coordinate 11,621 of NZ_AWZV01000044.1, forward strand.
CCCATGCCTGAGATCACCGGGCGCCATCATTATCAAGGACATCAGCAATGGCTTACGAAGCAGCTTCAGAACGCTATGCGGACATGCAGTACCGCGTGTGCGGCAAGTCGGGCCTTAAACTTCCCGCGCTGTCGCTCGGCTTGTGGCACAACTTCGGCGACACCACACCGCTTTCCACGCAGCGCGAAATTCTGCGCGCCGCGTTCGATCTCGGCATCACCCACTTCGATCTGGCGAACAACTACGGGCCGCCGTACGGCAGTGCCGAGACCAACTTTGGCCGGCATTTCAAGGACGACTTCAAGCCCTATCGCGACGAGCTGCTGATTTCTTCGAAGGCCGGCTGGGACATGTGGCCGGGCCCGTATGGACAGGGCGGCGGCTCGCGCAAATACGTGCTCGCGAGTCTCGATCAGAGCCTCAAGCGCATGGGGCTCGACTACGTCGACATCTTCTATTCGCATCGCTTCGACGCACACACGCCGCTCGAAGAAACCGCGGGTGCATTGGCGAGTGCCGTGCAGCAGGGCAAGGCGCTGTACATCGGCATTTCGTCGTACTCGGCGAGCAAGACGCTCGAAATGGCGAAGCTGCTTGCCGAATATAAGGTGCCGCTCCTGATTCATCAGCCCGCGTACAACATGCTCAATCGCTGGATCGAACGCGAGTTGCTCGACACGCTGGAACAGGTCGGCGCGGGCACGATTGCGTTCACGCCGCTCGCGCAAGGTCTGCTGACCGGCAAGTATCTGAACGGCGTGCCGCAGGACGCGCGCGTGAACAAGCCCGGCGGCGCGTCCCTGAAGCAGGAGCATTTGAGCGCGGAGAATATCGAGCACGTGCGCAAGCTGAACGAAATCGCGCAACGTCGCGGCCAGAGCCTCGCGCAAATGGCGCTCGCATGGGCGTTGCGCGATCCGCGCGTGACCTCGGTGCTGATCGGCGCGAACCGCGCGGAACAGGTGCGCGAAAACGTCGGCGCGTTGAAGAACCTCGCGTTCTCGAAAGAGGAACTCGCGGAGATCGACCGCTACGCGACGGAAGGCGGCATCAACCTGTGGGAGAAACCGTCGACGGATCAGGCGGTCTGATTCCGGCGACGCTGGCGCCTCACGAATGAAGACCAAGCCGCCGTCAAGGCGGCTTTTTTCGCCAGACGCTAGACGAGCGCGGGCAAGCCTTCCACCAGCACTACCGCGAAGACGACACCGAGCAACGCACCCAGCACGCGCAGCACGTTGTGCCGCAACTCGGTCTTGCAAGGCAGCGCGCCGACGAACAGAGCCCCCGCCAGCGCCATCGGAATGACCAAAATGAAGTCGCCAATCGTGAAGTAGGTCGTCATACTCGTCTCCATTTATTTTGGCGGCGAAAGCAGCGGCTCTGATTGAGCGGTGCGCTGCCAACGCCCGATTCGAGTATAGGTGACGCCAGAAGCGCCGTAGCCGTCTGCTGGAGCTCCGCGACGCCGCTTCGCAAGCCGTTGAAGCCAACGCCCGCAAGGCTCGCAACGGTTGTGGCGGCGCAGCAAAAAGGTACGGAAAAAGTGAAGCGCTTGCTTACGCAGCCCTTACTTTTTATCGATTTTCGATGCGCTGCGAATGGCCGGGGCACTCGCCATCGTGCCGCAGTCGCCGCGCGTTCCGCTCAACCGTGAGCCGCGTCCAGCCGGCTCAATCTGAGCGCCGCCAGCATGCCGATGACGAGCAGCGCGGCCACGAGTGCGGCTACGCCGGTCCATCCGAAACCGGCCCACATGTGGCCGCCATATGAGCCGACCACGCTCGAGCCGATGTAGTACGCGAGCAGATAAAGCGCGGCCGCCTGGCCCTTGGCCTCTTTCGCGAGACGCCCGACCCAGCCGCTCGCCACCGCGTGCCCGGCGAAGAAGCCGAACGTCACGCAGGCAATGCCGCCGACAATCGCTGCGAGCGCGCCCAATGTGGTGAGCGCGAGCCCCGCGCCCATCAGCAGCAAGCTCGCCGCGAGCACACGGGCGCGCCCGAACGTGTCGGCCATGCGGCCGGACCACGGCGACGCGACCACGCCCGTCAGGTACACCACGAAAATTGCGCCGATCTCCGTTTGACTCAGGCGGTACGGCGGCGCGAGCAGCCGGTAGCCGATGTAGTTGTACAGCGTGACGAAGCTGCCCATCAGCACGAAGCCGAGCAGGAACAGCAAGGGCAAGCCCGGCCGTGTGAACTGGCGCAACAACGCGCTGCGGTGATGCATGAAGCCGAGTCCGCGCCGCGGCACGAAATGGCGCGACGGCGGCAGCAGCGCGCGAAACGCGAGCATCGACAGAAGGCCGAGCACGCCGATCGTGCCTATGGCGACGCGCCACGAGAACAGATCGGCGACCACGCCGGTGATCACGCGCCCCGCCATTCCGCCGATTGCCGTGCCGCCGACATACAAACCCATCGCGAGGCCGAGACCGTCGGGGTGCACTTCTTCAGCGAGATAGGCCATGGCGACGGCTGGCACGCCGCCGAGCGCGAGACCTTCGAGCGTGCGCAACACGAGCAGTTGATGCCACTGCGGCGCAATCGACACGCCGATCGTCAGCAGCGCCGAAACGGTCAACGACATCGTCATCAGCTTGTGACGGCTCCAGCCTTCGGAGACGAAGCCCGCCGTGAAGATGGAGAACGCGAGCGCCGCCGTGGAGAGCGAGACGGTGAGGCTGCTTTGCGCAGGCGTCACGTTGAACGCCGAGGAAAACGACGGCAACAGCGGCTGCACGCAATACAGCAATGAAAACGTGGCGTAGCCCGCAAACAGCAGGGCGATGCTGGCGCGCCAGTAGGCGCGGGTGCCGCGTTCGAGATAAGGCGTATCGGATGCGTTGGGCACGACAGAAAGAACCAGGACCAAATGCGGAAAAGACAGAGCGCAAAACGGCCGCGAAGTCAGAGCACTTCACAGTATCCGTCCGGTATCGTCATGACGAATATTCGCCAGACGCCGCGCCCGCAAAGCAGTTAAGGATACGCTGAAAATGGCGCCGCGGTGTGCGAAAACGCGCGAGTGGTGCGCAAGCGCAGCGTTTTTGATGTCTGCGCCCGGCAGGGTTTATGATGGTCTCGTCGCGGCGCCCGGCGCCGCGACGAATCCGCGGAAACGACGGGTGAAACGCCCTGAGTTCCCGCTATCACGGGCCCCGCAAAACGGGAACAATGACTCGAAGCTCTCACGCGTATCCACGCGCAGCAGTTTGGGTGCGTACGCAACGTTACCGGCGAAGCGGCGCTTTTATCATCACCTTGACCGGCATGAATCCATAAAGCCGGCTATGGGAGAACGGGGAAACATCATGCAAATCGGTTCCATTGTCCGATCGGTGCATATCGCCGTGCCACAAGGCGCGCGCGGAATCGTCATGCGCATTCTCGGCGACATGGCCATGGTGGCGTGGTATGCCGGCGAGCCCGGCGCTTCGCCGCAACTGAACACTGAACCCTTTTTCCTCGAAGACCTGATCGACACCGGCGAACTGGTGCGTCCGTCGAGCGCGCAGATGCATTAGCGCGGTCGCGGTTTCGCGCGTCTGCGGTTTGCCTCGCAGGCGCGCGCCGCAAATCGCGCCACACTCGTCTTTGACGGCCGCGCGGCGCACAATGCGGGCATGAACGACATTCTCGATCCACAGGACGGCGCCGCGCGCACCGTGCCTTTCGCCCGGCTCCAGCCGGAACTCGTGCTCGATGCACTCGACAGCGTGCTCGCCACAGTCGGCGTGCGCACGGACGGGCGCATGCTGCCGCTCAACAGTTACGAAAACCGCGTGTATCAGGTGGGCGTCGAAGACGGTCCGCCGGTGGTCGCCAAGTTCTATCGTCCCGAGCGTTGGAGCGATGCCGCCATTCTGGAAGAGCATGCGTTCGTCGCGGAACTGACCGCGCGGGAAATTCCCGCCGTGCCGGCGCGCGCTTTCGAAGGCCGCACGCTGCATACGTTCGACGGTTTCCGTTTTTCAATTTTCGAGCGCCGTGGCGGACGCGCGCCGGACCTCGATCGTCGCGATACGCTCGAGTGGCTTGGGCGCTTTATCGGCCGGATTCATGCGGTCGGGCAGACGCAGAACTACACGGAGCGTCCCGCGCTCGACATTCAGACTTTCGGCTACGAGCCGCGCGATTTCCTGCTTGCTCACACCTTCATTCCCGATGATGTGCGCGACGCCTGGCAGACCGTCGTCAATCTGGCGCTGGAAGGCGTCCAGCGCGCGTTTGAGCGCGCGGGCGAGATCCGCACGCTGCGCATGCACGGCGACTGTCATCCGAGCAATGTGCTGTGGACCGACGCGGGGCCGCATTTCGTCGACTTCGACGACAGCCGCATGGGCCCGGCCGTGCAGGACTTGTGGCTGCTGCTGCCGGGCGAGCGCGCCGAGGCGTCGCGTGCGCTCGCCGATCTGCTCGCGGGCTATGAAGACTTCTGCGACTTCGAGCCGCGCGAGCTGCATCTGGTCGAAGCGTTGCGCACGCTGCGCCTGATCCACTATCAGGCGTGGCTCGCGCGTCGCTGGGACGATCCTGCGTTTCCGGCGGCGTTTCCCTGGTTTAACACGCAGCGGTACTGGGAAGACCGCATTCTCGAAATGCGCGAGCAGTTGGGCGCGATGCAGGAAGGGCCGCTGTGGCCTGTTTAGATTGAGCAAACGCGTCAATTGTGTAATGATAGCCATTCTCAATTGAAGGGCATCGCCAGCTTCCTGTCACATTTCTCCTCCTCTGTGACTGCCAGCCAGCCCGTCAATGGGACGGCTCCGGGCCGCAAGCCGGAGCCGTCCGCTCTCCCTTTGTGAATTCCTCCGCTGCCGGTTGCGCGCGCTGCATGTCCGCGCGCGCGGCGGCGGTTTTAACCTGCAGCACCGGAGCATGATGTGAACGCGCCTGATTCAATCGATATGAAACCCGCTGCTGATGGCGCTTCACGCTATGTCGCCCATCACGAGCCGCCGGGCCGTCACCTGATGGACGGTGCCGAGCAGGCAGCGCGCCGTCAGCGTTCGCGGCGCGCGAACTTCATCAAGTGGCTGCGCAAGGTGCATGGTTGGGTCGGCCTATGGGGCGCGGTACTTGGACTTATGTTCGGCGCGACCGGCTTTTTGCTGAACCATCGCGCGGGTCCCATGAAGGTGCCGACGGGCCAGCCGCAAGTCGAGGAGTTGCAGATGGCCGTGCCCGACAAGCCTTTCCATTCGCCGATGGACATGGCGAAGTGGCTCAAGGGCGAGCTGAAAATAGATGGCAAGCCAGGCAGGATGAAACGCGAGCCGGCGCATCCGGTGGCATGGGGCGATCGCAGTACGATTCAGCCGGAGTTCTGGCAGGTGGGGTTCGCCGCGCCCACACAGAACGTGCAGGCCGAGTACTGGGTCGGCAACGGCTTCGTCGCGGTGAAACGCACGCAAAACAGCTTCCTCGCGACGATGACGAACCTCCACAAGGGCACGGGCTTGAGCATCGGCTGGATGCTGCTGGTGGACACGATAGCCGGCTCGTTGATCCTGCTCTCGCTGACGGGCGTGCTGTTGTGGACCGAATTGAACAAGCGCCGGGTGGTCGGCGTAGTACTGGTGGGCGGGTCGATTATCGCCGCGGTGGTGTGCGGTTTGATGTGAGCGCCAGGCTTCGCGCGTGACCTTCACGCCGAAGCTATACAAGGTTGCAACTGCGCTTTGCAACTGCGCTGCGAACCGCCTGGACAATCGGCTAGACAACCGCCACGGCAACCGCGCAGCCATCTCGCAGCAACTGCGCGTTGCCGACCGCGCGTCGCCGATCGCGTCGCCTGAATCTTGTGCATGCTAGGCGCTGCAGGCCGCGCCGCCCGCCGAGGCGGCAATTTCCCGCGCGGCTTTTGCACCTTCCACCTGAATCAGCGTGGGCAACGAAACGCCGTTTTTGGCCGCCGTCACTTCAGCGAGAATCGACACGGCAATTTCCGGCGGCGTGCGGCTGCCGATATAAATGCCCACCGGTCCATGCAAACGGGCCAGCTCCGTTTCGCTCAAGTCGAATTCCTTCAGCCGCTCGCGACGCGCCTGGTTATTGCGGCGCGAACCCAATGCGCCGACATAGAACGCCGGAGTCTTGAGCGCTTCCATCAAGGCGAGGTCGTCGAGCTTCGGGTCGTGCGTCAGGGCAATTACCGCGCAGCGTTCGTCGAGCTTCATGTCGAGCACGGTGTCGTCCGGCATGGTTCGCACGATCTTCGTGCCGGGAATGCTCCACTCTTCCGTGTACTCCTCGCGCGGATCGCACACGGTGACCTGATAGTCGAGCCCCACCGCAATGTTGCACAAGTAGCGCGACAACTGCCCGGCGCCGATTACGAGCATCCGGTAACGCGGGCCGTGAATCGTCAGGAGGCGCTGCCCGTCGAAATGCACGCCGTCGGTGGCGAGCGCCTTGTCGAGCCGCGCCACGCCCGTTGTCATGTCCAGTTCGCGCGCAACCAGCCGTCCTTCTTCCACAGCGGCGCAGAGTTCGGCGATGCCGCTTTGCGGTGTCAACGGTTCGAGCACCAGTTGAATCGTGCCGCCGCAAGGCAGTCCGAAACGATGCGCTTCTTCTGCGGTAATGCCGTATTTCACCGCCTCGGGCCGCGTCTGCTCAATACCTTGCTGGCGCACGCGATCGATCAGATCGTCTTCGATGCAGCCGCCCGAAACGGAGCCGACCACGAGCCCGTCGTCGCGCACGACGAGCATCGCGCCCTCGGGTCGCGGCGACGAGCCCCATGTCTTGACCACCGTCACCAGCAGCGCGCGATGTCCTTCCTCGAGCCAACGTGCGCTGGACTTCAGGACTTCGAGATCCACGCTGTCCATGATTTCTTCCTTTTCGTTGCATCGCCGCCGGACTCGTTGTCCGTAGCCTCGGTCGATGCAGTATTGTGCCCCGCCGCGCCGTCGGCTGCAGTGCCGCCGCCATCCCCCGCGTCGTCTGCATCCCCGGCATGGGCAGTGTCGGCACCGCCACTTGCGCCGACCTGCGCGCCGAAGCGTTTGAAGAATTCGCCGGCGATCTTGCGCGCCGCACCGTCGACGAGCCGCGAGCCGATTTGCGCGAGCTTGCCGCCTACCTGCGCGCTCGCCGTGTAGCTGAGCTTCGTCGATGCGTCGCCGTCCGCTTCGAGCGTGACGCGCGCGTTGCCTTTGGCGAAGCCGGCCGCGCCGCCCTGGCCTTCGAATACGATGTTGTACGCGTTGGGCGCGTCTATATCGGTGAGCTGCATGCGCCCCTTGAAGCGCGCCTTGACCGGGCCGACTGCGGCACTAAGCGTGACCAGATACGCGTTCTCACCGTCCGGATCGATGCTTTCGCAGCCCGGAATGCAGGCGCGCAAAATCTCCGTGTCGTTCAGCGCGTCCCACGTGCGCTGCTGCGAAACCGGCAGCGTATGAGTTTCGGTCAGTTCCATGAACGGGCTCCTGCGGTTGGCATGGCAGGCACGCCCGGACGCGGCGCGCGCGCGAGTTGCGCGAAGTCGCGGCCGAACGCGGCCAGGGTCTCCAGATTATGAACCGGGCGATGCGCGTCGACATACGGCAGGATCGCCTGTACACCGCGCGCCTTCGGTGAAAAGCCGCTGAAACGCAGCAACGGATTGAGCCACACGATTCGATGCGCGAAGCGCCGCAATCGGGCCATTTCAGCGTCTAGCACGTCGATCGCTTCGTGATCGAGGCCATCGGTTACGAGAAGCACGGTCGCGCGTCCGGCGAGCACACGCCGCGCCCAGCGTCGGTTGAACTCGGCGAGCGCCGCGCCGATGCGGGTGCCGCCCGACCAGTCGAGAACCTGTTCGGTGAGCGCGGCAATCGCCACGTCGGGATCGCGCTCGCGCAGCCAGCGCGTTGCGTTGGTGAGCCGCGTGCCGAACAGAAAGACCTGCAGGCGTTCGCGCGAGTGAACCAGCGCGTGACAGAAGTACAGTACCGCGCGCGAATAACTGCTCATCGAGCCGGAAATGTCGAGCAACAACACGAGCGGCGGCTTGCGCTCCACCACGGCGCGATATTTCCAGACGGTCCAGTCGCCGCCCGCGCGCACCGCCTGCCGCGCGCTGGCGCGCAGGTCAGCATGCGTGCCGTGCGATGCCGCCTTCAGGCGGCGCGTCGGTTCCTTCGCGAGCGGCAGACGCTGAGCGCGAATCAGATGGCGCAGCGTGCGCCATTCATCGGCGGAAAGGGTGTCGAAATCGCGGTGACGCAACCGTTCCTCGGCACTGAACGTGATGTGCGCGCGCAGTTCCTGCTGCTCGGTTTCCTGCGGTTTTTGCGTGTGCGGGGAGGGCGGCGCGCGCACCGCCAGCGCGTCGGCGAGACGGTTGTTGCGTTTGGGCGGCGGCAGGCCGTCGCGGACTTTCGGCAGCAGCAGCGCCCGCAGCTTGCCTTCCCAATCCGGATCACGCCAGAAGAGTTCGAACGCCGCGTCGAAGAGTTCGCGTTCGTCGGGCGCCGAAACCAGCGTTGCCGCGAGCGCGGCACGCACGTCGTCGCGGCGCGCGAGGTCGATGTAGTGGAGGGCGGCGAGCGCGTCGACGGCATGCGCGGGCGACATGGGCAGACCCGCGCCGCGCAGCACGCGCACGAAATGCACGACGTTGCGCGCAAGCGTAGGCGTGCCGTTTTCCGGCGATGCTGCGAGTCGCTGCCCCGCGTCCGGTTGGCGTTGCGCGGGCGGAGCGTCGCCGTGGTCGGGATTGTCAGCGCGAGTGAGCGTCGTCATGCTCGCTATTCCGGCGCGGCGAGGCACTGCGCGATCTGCGCCGCGTCGACACGCGCGAGATCGTCCTGGTACTTCAGCAGCACGCCGAGCGTGTTCTGCACCGACTGCGGATCGAGCTCCGTCACCGAGAGCGCCTCGAGCGCGCGGCACCAGTCGATGGTTTCCGCAATGCCCGGCGCCTTGAAGAGATCGATGCCGCGCAGCCGGTGCACGAAATCGACCGCGCGCCGCTGCAATTGCGCTGACGTTTGCGGCGCGCGCGCGGCCACGATCTGCAGTTCGCGGTCGCGATCCGGATAGCCGATCCATTGATACAGGCAGCGGCGCTTCAACGCGTCGTGCACCTCGCGCGTGCGGTTCGAGGTCATGACCACGAGCGGCGGCTGTGCCGCGCGCACCGTGCCGTACTCGGGAATCGACACCTGAAAGTCGGACAGCAGTTCGAGCAGGAAGGCTTCGAACGGCTCGTCGGCGCGGTCGATTTCGTCGATCAGCAGCACGCGCCGCGCGCCAGGATGATTTTCGTCGGGCAGCAGGGCCTGCAGCAGCGGGCGCTTCAGCAAAAATTCGCCGCGGTATAAGGTGTCGTTATCGGGTCGCTCGCCTGCGGCTTCGGCAAGACGCAACGCCATGATCTGCCGCGGGTAGTCCCACTCGTAGAGCGCGCTCGCGGTGTCCAGTCCTTCGTAGCATTGCAGCCGCAACATCGACGTGCCGAGCATGCCCGCCGCTGCTTTGGCAAGTTCGGTCTTGCCGACGCCCGGCTCTCCTTCGACGAACAACGGACGCTCCATGCGCAGCGCGAGATACAACGCCGTCGCCAGTTCGCGGCTCGCGAAATAGTTTTGGGCGGCGAGTTGCGCGAGGGTGTCGTCGATTGAAGCGGGGTGCATGGCGTTCCTGAATCTGCGCGATCAGCGACGCGCTTGAGCAACCGCGGCCGGCGCGAGCGAGCAGGCCCGCGTCGGCCGCCTGTACGAAGGATGGCTAACTATTTGCTTTTGCCACCGCGCGCGCGGCGAGCACCGGAATCAGATGCGCGCGATATTCCGCGCTCGCGTGCATGTCGTCGTTCAGGCTCGCGCCGGCGAGGCTGACCGCGCGCGCGGCCTCGGGCGTGAAATTCGCCGACAGTGCGCTTTCCAGTTCGGGCACACGAAACACGGAAGCCGCCGCGCCCGTCACCGCGACGCGCACGCCGCTCGTGAATTTCGCAACAAAGACGCCGACGAGCGCGAAATGCGACGCGGGGTTCCTGAATTTTTCGTACGCCGCCCGCTCGGGAACCGGAAATTCCACGCCCACGATCAGTTCGTCCGGTTCCAGAGCGGTTTCGTACATGCCCACGAAAAAGTCGCTGGACGAGATGCGCCGCCGTTGCGTGACGATGGTGGCGTCCAGTCCCATTGCCGCCGCCGGATAGCAGGCGGCCGGATCGTTGTTGGCGAGCGAGCCGCCAAGCGTGCCGAGCGCGCGCACCTGGCGATCGCCGATATGCGCGGCCAGGTCCGCCAGCGCCGGCAACGCCCGGCGTATGTCGGCGTGGTCGGCGACATCCGCGTGACAGACGGCTGCGCCGATTTTCACCACATTGGCCTCGACGCTGATCGACTTGAGCGCCGGAATGCGCGTCACGTCGATCAATTGCGAGGGCTGCGCAAGACGCAGCCGCATGGTGGGCAGCAGGCTCTGTCCGCCGGCCAGAAACTTTGCGTCGCTGTCGGCGGCGATGGCTGCGGCGGCTGCTTGCGGGTCCGTCGCGCGTTGATACTCGAATGAATACATGTCGAATGCTCCGCTCAGGATCTTAGTGGGCTGCTGGCGTGGCCGCGTGGATGGCCGACCACACGCGATGCGGCGTGGCCGGCATTTGCAGGTCGGTCACGCCGAGCGGCGCGAGTGCGTCGATGATCGCGTTGATCACGGCCGGCGGCGAGCCGATTGCGCCCGCTTCGCCGCAACCTTTGACGCCGAGCGGATTGTGCGTGCACGGCGTGCCTTTCGCGGTTTCCACGGTGAAATCCGGCAGGTCCGACGCGTGCGGCATTGCGTAGTCCATGTACGAGCCGGACAGCAATTGGCCGCTTTCCTTGTCGTATACGCAGCGCTCCAGCATGGCTTGTCCGATGCCTTGCGCGAGGCCGCCGTGCACCTGGCCTTCGACGATCATCGGGTTGATCACGTTGCCGAAATCGTCGACAGCCGTGAACTGCTGGATTTCGCACACGCCCGTGTCCGGGTCCACCTCGATCTCGCAGATGTACGCGCCCGATGGATAGGTGAAGTTGCTCGGGTCGTAGAACGCGCTTTCTTCCAGGCCCGGTTCGAGCACTTCGAGCGGATAGTTGTGCGGCACATACGCGGCGAGCGAAATCTCGGCGAAGGCCTTGGTGCGATCCGTGCCGGCGACGCGGAATACTCCGTCCTTGAACTCTATGTCTTCCGCCGCGGCTTCGAGCAGATGCGCAGCGATTTTCTTCGCCTTGGCTTCGATCTTGTCGAGCGCCTTCATGATCGCCGAGCCGCCGACCGCAATGGAGCGCGAGCCATAGGTGCCCATGCCGAACGGAATGCGACCGGTGTCGCCGTGCACGATTTCCACGCTTTCGAATGGGATGCCGAGCCGGTCTGCGACCACTTGCGCGAAGGTCGTTTCATGCCCCTGGCCGTGACTTTGCGAACCGGTGAACACAGTCACGGAGCCTGTGGGATGCACGCGGATCTGGCCGACTTCGAAGAGACCTGCGCGCGCACCCAGCGCGCCCGCAATGTTCGACGGTGCGAGACCGCATGCTTCGATGTAGCAGGAGTAGCCGAGGCCGCGCCGCTTGCCGTTTTTCTCCGATTGCTGGCGACGCGCTTCGAAGCCTTTCACATCGGCGAGTTCGAGCGAGCGCGCGAGGATCGCTTCATAGTCGCCGGTGTCGTAGGTGAGGCCAACTGGCGTCGCGTAAGGAAATTCGCGGATGAAGTTGCGGCGGCGAATCTCAGCCGGGTCGATCTTCAATTCGCGCGCGGCTGTTTCGACCAGACGCTCCACCACGTAAGTCGCTTCCGGGCGGCCCGCGCCGCGATAGGCGTCGACCGGAACGGTGTTGGTGAAGACGGCCTTCACTTCGGCGTAGATGGCGGGCGTCGCGTATTGGCCGGCCAGCAGCGTCGCATACAGGATGGTCGGCACGCTCGAGGCGAACGTGGACAGATACGCGCCCATGTTCGCGATGGTGTGAATGCGCATGCCGAGAAACTTGCCGTCGGCGTCGATCGCGAGCTCCGCTTTCGTTACGTGATCGCGGCCATGCGCGTCCGACAGAAAGGCTTCGGAGCGCTCGGCCGTCCACTTCACGGGGCGGCGGATTTTCTTCGACGCCCACGTGAGCGCGACGTCTTCGGCGTAAAGGAAAATCTTCGAACCGAAGCCGCCGCCGACGTCCGGCGCAATCACGCGCAACTTCGATTCGGGCAACGACAGCACGAAAGCGGCCATCAGCAGGCGCTCGACGTGCGGATTCTGGTTCGCCACGTAGAGCGTGTAGCTGTCGTCCTGCGCCGAATAGCTTGCGTTCACCGCGCGCGGTTCGATCGCGTTCGGCACGAGGCGGTTATTGACGATGTCGAGGGTGGTGACGTGTGCTGCTTTCGCGAAGGCGGCGTCGGTTGCCGCCTTGTCGCCGTGGCCCCAGTTGTAGCAGACGTTGTCCGGCACTTCATCGTGAACGGCCGGCTGGCCGGGGTCCGCTGCATGCGCGGTATCGACCACGGCGGGCAGCACGTCGTAATCCACTTCGATCAGCTCCGCCGCGTCTTTCGCGGCCTTGATCGAATCCGCGATCACGAGGGCGACCTGATCGCCGACGTGACGCACTTTCGTATGCGCGATGATGGGATGCGGCGGCTCGTTCATCGGCTTGCCGTCGGTGCTATGGATGAGCCAGCCGCACGGCAGGCCGCCGACGTTCTCCGCCGCCATGTCCTTGCCGGTGAAAATGGCGACCACGCCGGGCGACTGTTGCGCCGCTGTGGTGTCGATGCTGTTGATCTTCGCGTGTGCGTGCGGCGAGCGCAGAAAGACTGCGTAGGTTTGCTGCGGCAGCAGGATGTCGTCGGTGTACTGGCCGTTGCCCGTGAGGAATCGATAGTCTTCCTTACGTTCGACGGAAGCGCCGATCAGGTTGTGCGTTTCGGGGGCGTTCATCGTCGGCTCCTCAGGCGGTGGCTTGCGCGGTGGAGGCTGCGGGGGCGTTCGCGCTGGTGCTCGCTGCCGGGTTTGCCGCGCTGCCTGCCGTGCCGGACGACTTCATGCCTTCGGCCCCTTCGAGCACCGCTTTCACAATGTTGTGATAGCCGGTGCAGCGGCACAGATTGCCGTCGAATTGCGCGCGGACGTCGTCGCCAGTGAGATTGGGCTGACGCTCCACCAGCGAGATGGCGCTCATCACCATGCCGGGCGTGCAGAAGCCGCATTGCAGACCGTGGCAGTGCTTGAACGCGGCTTGCATGGGATGCAGCGCACCGTCTTTGGCGAGGCCTTCGATGGTGGTGACGCGCGCACCGTCTGCTTGCGCTGCGAGGATGTTGCACGATTTGATCGCGCGCCCGTCCAGGTGGACGGTGCACGCCCCGCACTGGGCCGTATCGCAGCCGATGTGGGTGCCGGTGAGGCGCAGTTGATCGCGAAGGAACTGCACAAGCAGGGTGCCGGGCTCGACTGAAGCGCTGATGGGCGCGCCGTTCACCGTCAGACTAATGCTGATCGCCATGAAGTCGTCTCCTGATTGGGGGAAACCGGACCGCTTTTCTTCTGCCTTCAGCCTGCCTGTTCGTTCCGATCCGGTCGGGGTACTGCGGTTTTTATGAGTCTGCCGAAAAGTAAAGCACAAATTGGGCGGGGGCGCTATGAGGGGTTTTTTGTCGGGGGCGGGGTTTTGAACCGCTCGGCCTGTCCTTCGCCGCGTTCCGCCCCACCACGCGCCGTAGCGGGCGGCATGACGCTGCCGGCTTTGCCCCCGCCGCGTTTGTCTCTCGGTGCTCGAGCCAGAACCGCGTTCCGCCGTAAAACCCCTACGGGAGGGACGGTCCTGTTCACAGATCTACTCCATGTCCGAATAGACCTATGCGCCGTGAATGAGACTTTCAGTTTTCATACCGATGACTCAGTGGAAAATTCTGAAATGGACCGCTCGTGTCTTTATTGGCTTGTATGCACCTTACGCCTGCGGCAGACTCAACCCGCCGTCGATCGAGTTTCCTTGAAGATGTCCGCAATGTCACCTGCTTACGCTGAAGATGTTGAGCGGAGTGCCCTGACTTCGAAGGCAGACGCGTTATTTTCTGCCTCTTGCGTGGCCGAGGCGGCGAGTATTTACGAGCTCGTATTAGCCACGGAGCCCGGCAATGTCCATGTGTTGCATCAGATGGGACTGGCATGTGCACGCCTAAACAAGATTGTGGAGGCGTCGGCGTATCTGGAGCGTGCTCTACGGCTCGAACCTGAGCGCGGCGACCTTTTGGAGCATGCCGGTCTAATTGCGGCAATGAGAGGCGACTACGCAAATTCAGAGCTGTTCTATCGTCGTGCGCTCAGTCTTATTGGAAGCACAGCGACGCTGCATCGCAACCTTGCGGACTGCCTGCGGCTGCGCGGGCGTCTCGAAGAAGCGAAGGCGGAGTACATAAAGGCGATCACTAGAGAGCCAGAGTTGCATCACGCAGTTCGCGCAGTTGCACAGATAAGTACTGACCTCGGCGAATCGGACGATGCAGCCGCCTTTTGGCTACGAGCCTTGGCAATTGACAACTCGTCTTTAAAGGATGGCATCGACGCACTGCTTGTCTTTGGAAAGGTCAAGCAGGAATTACCGCTTTCGCGACTAGTGTCAGAACTCCGCATGCGGCATGCAACTGACGCAACCGCATTGGAGGCACTGTGTCTTGCGTTGTATAGAACTGACCGCTTCGCTGAAATGTTCAGTGTTGCACGTCAGGGGATCGCCCTTGACTTGCAAAGCGTCTGCCTGCATCGATATGCGGCGCATGCTTTGAGTGTCCGTGGTTACGTTAAAGAAGCCATGGCATACAGCGCAGAAGCCGTGCGACTACAACCGGCCGACGAGATATCGCAATTCCAGCATGCCGAGCTGGAAATCAACGCCAGCAACTATGAGGTCGGGTGGTCCCGGCACAACCTTTTCTACAACACGCCGCTGGCCCGTAGTACCCGCGTCTTTCCGGAGTCCCGGATTTGGGAAGGTGAGCCGGTGAACGGGCGCACGTTTCTGCTTGTCGGCGAACAGGGGCGCGGCGATGAAATCCAGTTCGTGCGCTTTGCCGAGTGGTTGCATCAGCAAGGCGCGGTGGTCGATGTACTCGTCAGTGAATCCGTCGCTGTAATCGCGCGCAGCATGACAGGTGTTCGCTCAGTTCTGACGCGTCTGCCGCAAGGCCCCTACGATTACTGGAGCCATATGCAGCGAATGCCTGAGCACATGGGGCTGAGGCTGTCCACATTGCCTATTGCAATGCCATATGTCGCCGCACCGCCTCACCTTATTGCCTTTTGGAAAGCGCGGCTTGAAGCACTAGCGCCGTCAGTGAACCGGTCAGGGAAACTCAGGGTCGGTATTGTTTGGGCCGGTGGTCCGCACTCTGCACTAGACCGCTTCCGCTCCATTGATATCCACGCGCTGAAACCGTTATTTTCGGTTCCCGGAACCACTTGGTTCTCGCTGCAAAAAGGCGAGCGGGAGCGTGAAGGCGAAGCGCTGACAGATGCATTTGATTTCCACACGCTCGGCCCGGTCATTGAGGACTTCGGTGACACGCTCGCAATACTCGCGACATTGGACTTGGTGGTGTCCGTCGACACGTCGGTGGCACATCTGGCCGGTGCCGCCAATCTGCCGGTTTGGGTCCTGGTGCCAGCCTATGCGCAATGGAGATGGCTCCAGGAGAGGACCGATAGCCCTTGGTATCCATCGATGCGACTGTTTCGCCAGCGGGAGCTGGGTAATTGGGACTCCGCCATTGGAGAGGTGCGAGCCGCGCTGGAGGAGCGACACCTGAAAGCAAGCGAAAAGTCGCCCGACCGATAACCGGAAGTCCAGGCATGGCAGCTTATCGATGACTTGCCTGATCGGGGACGCCAGCTCGCCGCTTTGAGCCAGCGTCCGCCATAGGCCCAGGGCCTTCGAGCGCTCGTGAGTCACCTGTCAGAGAGCTGACGCCACGCTGCGCCTGTCCATCGCGCCTGAAGGATACGTGCGGCTACCAGGCCCGAGGGCGACGGAGACGGCGTGATCGAGTTCTCATAGCCATCATTGCGTCGCCCAGAGTCAACGTGTTCGAGTCGAAACCATTCACACCGCCAACTTCGACCGTCTCCTCGAATACCCAAAATAAATCACCATCCCCACCACCAGCCAAACCACGAACGCCACCCACGTCACTGCCTTCAGATTAACCATCAAGAACAAACAGGAAGCG
Source organism: Burkholderia sp. WSM2232 (assembly GCF_000472545.1). Classification (GTDB taxonomy): domain Bacteria; phylum Pseudomonadota; class Gammaproteobacteria; order Burkholderiales; family Burkholderiaceae; genus Paraburkholderia. Next base: position 27,850 of record NZ_AWZV01000044.1, read on the forward strand.
ATAGCGAGTACCGGCACGACCGGCACACCCGGGCAGCGGAACGCCCGCGGCAATTCCGGATGCGTCTTGCGCAAAACGAGAACCGCAATCGACACCATCGAAAACGCCGCCAGCGTGCCGATATTGATCAGCTCCGCCAACACATTCAATGGCACCAGCGCGCCGATCAGCCCGAAGAAAATGCCCACCAGCCACGTCGTGAAGAATGGCGTCGCAAAGCGTGGATGCACGCGCGAAAGGCGCGCAGGCAACAAACCGTCGCGCGACATTGCGAAAATGACGCGCGTCTGGCCGTAAGCCATCACCAGGATAACGGTCAGCATGCCGAGCACGGCGCCAAGGTCGATGAAGCCCGCCACCCACTTCTCGCCCGCAACCTGCAACGCGTATGACACCGGGTGCGAGATTTTCGCGAATTGCGCCGAAGGCACGATGCCCGTCACGACGGCGGCCACCGCGACGTACAACACTGCGCACACGCCGAGCGATGCAATGATGCCGACTGGCAAATCGCGCTTCGGATTTTTCACCTCCTCGGCGGCGGACGACACCGAGTCGAAGCCGATGAACGCGAAAAACATCACCGCAGCCGCGCGGAATACGCCGTTCCAGCCGTTCGGCATGAACGGGTGCCAGTTTGCAGGCGTTACGTGAAACACGCCGACGACAATCACGAGCAGCACCACCGTCACCTTGATCGCGACCATCAGGTTGTTGATGCGTGCCGATTCGCGCACGCCCACCGACAACAGCGCGGTGATCGCCATCATCACGAGGAATGCCGGCAGGTTGAAGAATGTTTCGTGACCGTCCAGGCCGCCCGGCGCGGCTCGCAGTGCGTCGGGCAACGCGACGCCGAAACCGGACAGCAGCGATTGCAGATAGCCCGACCAGCCGACGGAAACCGCCGACGTCGCGAGCCCGTATTCGAGCATCAGGTCCCAGCCGATGATCCACGCTGCGAGTTCGCCAAGCGTCGCATATGAATAGGTATAGATGGAGCCCGCGACCGGAATCGTCGACGCGAACTCCGCATACGCGAGCGCCGCGAAGCCGCACGCAACGGCTGCGGCCAGGAACGAAACCATCAACGCCGGGCCGGCCTCGACGGCGCCCGTGCCGGTCAGCACGAAAATACCCGTGCCGATAATGGCGCCGACGCCGAGAAACGTCAGGTCGAGTGCGCCGAGCGCTTTCTTCAGGCCGGCGCTCTGGGCGCTTGTCGCGAGCATGTGCTCGACGCTCTTTTTGCGGAAAAGGGACATTGGCGGGGGTCTCCAGTAGTGCACGCGTGTTGCGCGCCGAATGTCGGAAACCCGCAATTTTAGCGGATGCGCGCGTGCGCCTCGTTGGGACGAGTCTGGAAATGGGAGGAACCTGGCGGGTGTGGCGCCGTGGCGGCAAAACGGCACGACGCCGCAGGCAAAGCCGCACGAGCGCCGCCACAGCGGGCGTTCAGCCCGCCATCGCCGGATTCAGGTCGACGAGGCGGTTGCTCATCACGTAGAAAGTGAGCTCGGCGTTGTTGCGCAGCTTCATTTTCTCGAGCAGGCGCGTGCGGTACACGCTCACAGTCTTCACCGACAGCGACAGCGCCTCGGCAATGTCCGTCAGCCGTTTGCCCGACGCGAGCATGCACAACGTCTGGTATTCGCGGTCGGAGAGCTTTTCGTGCGGCATCTGCTCGCCGTCGAACGAGACGTAGTCGGCGAGCGCCTCGGCCATCGCCGGACTCACGTATTTGCGGCCGGCCGCGACCTGCTGGATCGCGCCGATCATCTGCGCGGCGTCGACGGTCTTCGACAGGTAGCCTGCCGCGCCCGCTTTCAGCGCGCGCACCGCGTACTGATCCTCGCGATACATCGAAAACATCAGCACGGCCACGCGCGGCGCCTTGCGTTTCAGACGCTTGAGCACTTCGACGCCGTTCATGTCCGGCAGCGAAATGTCCAGCAGCACCACGTCGTAGCCGTGGGCAGCGACGGCGTCGAGCGCCTCGGCGCCGGTCTGCGCCTCCGTGACTTCGCGCGCGACGCCGCGATCCAGCAACAACTGACGCACGCCCTGGCGAACCACGGCGTGATCGTCGGCGAGAAGGATACGCAGGCTCATGACGGCTCGCTCACGATTGCGCGGCCCGCAGCCCGGCAGGCTGGGTGTCGGCGAGCATGGCGTCCCACGCGAAGCGCGCCCGCACGAGCGTGCCGCGCGCACCGTCGCCCGCACCACGCCGCGCCTGGCCGGGGCCCTGTGGTTCGGCGCGCCGGGCGCTCACGCACAGTGTGCCGTCGAAGGCGGCGCAGCGCGCCTTCATCCCGCTCAGGCCGAAATGACCGCTTCGGCGCTGGGCGTGGCGTGCAATGCCCACGCCGTCGTCGCTGACGATCAGCGTCAGATGGCGGCGGCTGGTCTCGATGCGCACGTCGGCCGATGCGGCGCGCGCGTGTTTGGCAATGTTGTTCAGCGCCTCCTGCGCGACCCGGAACACGGCTAGCGCCGCGTCGGCCGGCAGCCGCGTGAGACGCACGTCGGCGCTACAGACGAAGCTCGTGCGCAACTGCGTACGAGCGGCGAATTCGCCGGTCCACTGGGCGAGCGCGCCTACGATTCCTGCTTCGAGCGCCGGCGCGTGCAACTCGGCCACTGCCTGGCGGGTCGCGGCGCAAACGGCGTCGAGCGAGCGGTTGGCCACGGCGAGCGCAGCAGAGCATTGCGCGGGAGCGTCGGCGGGCAGCCACGTTTCCACGCCGGCGAGCGCGAAGCGCGTCGCAGTCAGCTCGGCGCCCACGCCGTCATGCAATTCTCGGGCGACGTGGCGGCAGGCCGCTTCCTGCGCCTGCACGAGTTCGGCCGACAGTTCGCGCACCCGCGCGCGCAAACGCGCCAACTCGCGCTCCACCGTCGCAGAAGCCGATCCCGAGGCCGATCCTGATGCCGACGCCGGATCGGATCGAGCCGCGCGAGCTCCGCCGCCATCACGCGGCAACGAAGCGGGAACAGGATTGGTGAACCGGACGACAGTCGGCGTATCCATGACTTTCTCTCAGAAAGCAGCGTGGACAGCGAAAGAGGGGCGCGTGGGCGCCGCGAGGACGAAAGAACGCATAAGGTCTCTGGCCTCCAGTATGGCCGTATCAGGTCAGCACGACGGTAAAACACTACGGTGCAAGGTAACGAAATTTACATTCAGTAACAAGCAGGTCGTACCATGAGCGGCGGTTGAAGCGACGAACGGTGCGCCGCGATCATATCTTAAAAAAAAGAAAAAAGCAGTCCCAGCAAGGGTTAGCGCCCTTATCTCACGCACTGCTTGAGGTGGGTCAGTGTTTGTTTTGTAGGAAGAATGCCGACAGCAAATGTCAAATGTACGACTTCAATTTGTAACGGCGAAAAAAAAGGAGCCGGATGGCTCCTTTCCTCGGGCGCGGCAGGCGCCGCGAAAAGTCCGGCTTAGCCGACGAACGCCTTCTCGACCACATAGTGGCCCGGCGCGTTGTTGCTGCCTTCCTGGAAGCCCATGTCGTCGAGCAGCTTGCGCGTGTCGCGCAGCATGTGCGGGCTGCCGCAAAGCATCACGCGGTCGTCTTCCAGCGAGAAGCCCGGCACGCCGAGGTCGGCGAAGAGCTTTTCGGTTTCGATCAGTTCGGTAATGCGGCCGCGGTTCTGGAACGCTTCGCGCGTGACCGTGGGGTAATACAGCAGCTTTTCCTGCACCAGTTCGCCGAGGTGCTCATGCGCCGGCAGATGGTCGGTGATGTATTCCTTGTACGCCAGTTCGTCGACGAAACGGCAGGTGTGCGTGAGGATCACGCGCTCATAGCGGTCATAAATGTCCGGGTCTTTGATGATCGACATGAACGGCGCGAGGCCCGTGCCGGTGGACAGCAGCCACAGCGTCTTGCCCGGCAGCAGGTTGTCGGCCATCAGCGTGCCGACCGGCTTTTTGCCGATCAGAACCTGGTCGCCAACCTTCAGATGCTGCAGACGCGACGTGAGCGGGCCGTCCTGTACCTTGATGCTGAGAAATTCCAGATGTTCTTCGTAGTTCGCACTGGCGAGGCTGTACGCGCGCAGCAGCGGCTTGCCGTCGACTTCGAGGCCCACCATCGTGAACTGGCCGTTTTCGAAACGGAACGACGGATCGCGCGTGCAGGTGAAGCTGAAAAGCGTATCGGTCCAATGATGGACGCTCAGGACGGTTTGTGAATTCAGGTTGCTCATGGCTTCGTGGATAGTGCGAAAACAAAGGCGGCCAGTCGTTCAAGCCGGCCGGCGCGGCAAGGGCGATGCTGCGCCCACCCGCTGACGGGAATGGCGCGCAATCCGCTATTTTAACGCGCCCGCCGCCGCCGGGCCGGGACGCGGCGATTGAGCGCGACGCCAGTGGGCCAGAAAGCGGACCACGGGGCGGATCAAAAAACGAATCGAAAGCAAATCAGGTGCTCGGGCGGCTGTTGTTCACCGCCGCTCGTCTAGCTCGTCAAACGGGTTACTGGTGCGGGAAGCGCCGGCGCAGGATCTTGCCGGTCCGGCCGGTTCCCGCCGGGTCCGGTGACGGAAGTACGTGGCGTAATCGCAGCCGCGCATCACCAGCGGTACGGCGATGGACGAGCACCGCGCAGGGCGGCTGCCATCAGCTGACCGGCCGACCGGCTGGCGCCGGGTAGGCGCGCCGCGCGGGCAACATTTTCAGGATGATACCCAAACCTGCCGTGCGGTGCAGCATAGACCCTGCCAATAAAGCAGGCAAACGCGCGCGGCGCAGGCTAGGCCCCAGCCCGCCTTTCCGACAGCGACGACGCCGCCCGCGAGAGCCGCGGCGGCGCGCCGTCACTCGACGCGCAGCCGCGCCATATAGGGCAAATGGTCCGACAGCCACGCGGTTTCCTGCGTCGGCTGAATCCATTCGATCGGCTTCATGCCGCGCACGAACATCTTGTCGAGCGCGAGCGCGGGTGAGAAAGCCGGGAACGTGCGGCCCGATTCGCCGAGCAGCGTGGCGACTTCATGCAGGCCGTGTTCACCGAAAAGCGGCACCGAGTCGTTGCGCCAGTCGTTGAAGTCGCCCGCCAGCACGAGCGGGCCGTCTGGGGCTTCCTTCGCGATCCAGTGGGCAATCCAGTGCATTTGACGCAGGCGCGCGGAACGCGTGAGCGCAAGATGTGCGCACAACAAGGTAACCGAGTGTCCGCCGAAGGTCGCGCGCGCGACCAGCAGCCCGCGTTTTTCGAAGCGATGCGCGGAAATGTCCCAGCGTCCGCCCAGGTCGAGCGGATGCGGCGACAGAATGGCATTGCCGTGGCGCCACGACGGCTTGAACACGTTCGGCCCGAGCGCGATTTCCAACTGCAGCGCTCGCGCGATTTCCGTGGCCTGACAATGCCAGACATCGCTCAGCGGGTCGGTGACGGGCGCGCCGAAGCTGCTCGCCAGTATTGGCGAGGGCATGCGCCGCGCCATCGCTTCCTGGAGGAAATAGGCGTCCGCGTGGGTCGACTGAACCCAGCGCTGCATGGCTTGCCAGGCTTGAAAGCCGAGCGGCGTGCGTCCCTTGTGCAGGTTCCAGCTCACCGCCACGAAATCTTTGGGTGCTGCGCTTTCGCGGATCAATTCTTCGGGGTTTCGCATGCCGCGTTGTCCACGTGTTCTGTTTTCGGGGCTTCGATTATTCGTGCGTTGTTCACGCGATGTTCAGGTTGGCTCTTCAGCTACGTTTTTCAACTCTCTCGCGGGCGGCTCGGGGGCTGCGCGCTTGCAGCCGGTACGCAGCGAAGTCACTTGACCGCACTGGCCGCGCTGACGCCGCTGGCCGTGGTCACACCGCTGGGCGTGCTCACACCGCTTGCCGCACTGGCGGCACTCCCGGCGTTGGCGCCATTCGTCAGGTTGGCGCGCACCCGGTAGACGAGCGTCGGGTCCTTGTCGATGATCGTCCAGCTTGTCCATTGACCCACCGGCACCTTCAGACCCGGATGGCTAGCGCCCACCTGACGCGGCTGCGGCGGCAGCTTGCAGCCGGTGTCGGTTTGGCGCGCGGCGGGGTCCTCCAACGTTTCCTGGGCCTCGATGGACAGCGTCACGTCATTGCCCTCGACCCGCAGCGGCGACACCGTGAGCGTGCGCGCGAGGTCGATGCTGCCCGCCGGCTGATCCTTGCAGCCGACGTTGTGCTGCACCACCTTGTGATGCGTATCCGTGCGCGCCTGGCCGACCGTGGTGGTGCCCTCGAACGCGTCGATCTGCTGGCCGTCGCGCAACACTTGCAGTTCCCACTGCACGACCTGCTGCGCCGGCCGTTGCTGCCCGTGTGCAAGCAGCGAAGCGCCGAACAGCAGGGCCACGATACTGGTTTTCCACATAGAACACATCTCCGGTGACTGCGTCCGGCAGCCTGATGAGAGGGTCATCTTACGCCTGATGAGCGGAACGCTTTTCTGACACGTTAAACGGGGCCGGGTTCAGCAACAATGCATTTCGCAGCACGCCGGTAATGTTGGCCGCCGGCGCGCCGCTCGGCCGCCCAACGGGTCGCGAAACCGGCCACGAAACCGGCCACGAACCCGGCGGCGCACCCGGCCGCGAACCGGCCGCGAACCCGGCCGCGAACCCGGCCGTTAGCAGCAGAGCCGCACGACTGCTGGCTTGCGTCGCGATCTGTCCTCGTTAAACTGAACCTGTGACGGCGCCGACCGACGCCGCCCAGCAAGGCCAGCCAGACGGGGTGAGCAATGACAACAGCAATGGTCAAACAGGAAATTGCCGTGGCATCTTTCAGTCAGGTGTACGACCTCGACCAGGTCGAGACCGCATTGAACGATCTCGGCGAAGGCGCAAACGAGGCGTTGCGCGCAACCTACGAAAAGATGCTGAAAACCGGCAATCTGCGCTTTTGCGTCAAGCCGAACCGCATGCCGTCCATCGACGATCTGATCGACGCGCTGCCCAACTTCGCCGACCCGCTCGACGACATCCGCAAGCAGGTCGCGCTCTGTCTCGAGACGGAGGACCGCCTCGAATTGATGCCGATTCTGCTGCTCGGCGACCCCGGCATCGGCAAGACGCATTTTGCGAAGCAGTTAGCGCGCCTGCTCGGCACCGCTTATCAGTATGTCGCGATGAGTTCGCTGACGGCCGGCTGGATTCTCTCCGGCGCCTCGTCGCAATGGAAAAACGCCAAGCCGGGCAAGGTATTCGACGCGCTCGTCAATGGCAGCTATGCGAATCCTGTAATTACCGTCGATGAAATCGACAAGGCCACCGGCGACTCGCAATACGATCCACTCGGCGCGTTGTACGCGCTGCTCGAGCACGATACGGCGCACAGCTTCATCGACGAATTCGCCGAGATTCCGATCAACGCTGGGCATGTGATCTGGATCGCCACGGCCAACGACGAGCGCGCCATTCCCGAGCCGATTTTGAACCGCATGAACGTGTACGAGATTCCGCCGCCGGACCGCGAGGGCGCACGCCGCATCGCGCAGTCCATTTACGCGGAGATTCGCGGCGCACATAACTGGGGTCTGCGTTTTCCTGAACTGCTCGGCGACGCCGCCCTTGACGCGCTGAAAAACGCGTCGCCGCGCGAAATGCGCCGGGCGATTCTGAACGGCTTTGGCGCCGCGCGGATCGACGGTCGCGACGAGATCGGCGGCGGCGACATACGGCTCGATTTTGGCAACCGCCGCAGGCCGATCGGCTTCTGAGCGCCTCGTCGACATTCCCGCACCACGCTGCCACGCAGACGCAGCACAGACATCGCTGTCTGTGCGGCGTCGTACAATTTCACGCAGCGGCTGCGAGACAGTTGCAAAACGGCATTGCGTTCGGCAGCGAGCGGTGTAAGGCGTTCGTTGGCCGCATGCTGTTGCCATCTATACGGATGAACGAGGCGGCGCGCGGCGAAGTCGGCTGCGTCGAGGGACATGGATCAGATCGAATGTGTCGTGATCGGCGCGGGCGTGGTCGGGCTCGCGGTGGCGCGCGCGCTGGCGGCGCGCGGGCGCGAAGTGATCGTACTGGAAGCCGCCGAGGCGATCGGCGTGGGCACGAGCTCGCGCAACAGCGAGGTGATTCACGCGGGCATCTACTATCCGCGCGGCTCACTGAAGGCGACGCTGTGCGTGCGGGGCCGCGAGATGCTGTACGACTACTGCGTCGAGCGCAACGTGCCGCATTCGCGTTGCGGCAAGCTGCTTGTCGCAACGTCGAACAGTCAGATTCCGCAACTCGAAAGCATCATGCACAAGGGCCGCGAAAACGGCGTGCTGGACCTGATGCGCATTTCCGCGAGCGAGGCCCAGGCGCTCGAGCCGGCGCTCGAATGCGTCGCGGCGGTGTTCTCGCCGCAAACGGGCATTGTCGACAGCCATCAACTGATGCTGGCGTTGCAGGGCGACGCGGAACGCGACGGAGCGATGTTCGCATTCCACTCGCCGGTCGACGCAATCGAGGCAGCCAATGGTCGCTTCGTCGTCAAGGTCGGCGGCGAGGCGCCCGCCACTATCAGCGCCGCGTGCGTCGTCAATAGTGCCGGGCTGCATGCAAATGCGCTGGCGCGCAGGATTCGCGGACTCGACGCGCGCCACGTTCCGCCGCTCTATCTCGCGCGCGGCAACTACTTCAGCATCTCGGGGCGCGCGCCATTTAGCCGCCTGATTTATCCGATGCCGAACGAGGCAGGACTCGGCGTGCATCTCACTATCGACCTCGGCGGCCAGGCGCGTTTCGGTCCTGACGTCGAATGGGTCGATGCAATCAGCTACGAGGTCGACCCTGAGCGCGCTGAATCGTTCTACTCGGCGATTCGCGCCTATTGGCCCGCGCTGCCGGACCACGCGTTGCAGCCCGCCTACGCGGGCATTCGTCCGAAGCTCTCGGGCCCCGGCGAGCCGGCCGCCGATTTCGTCATTCAGGGACCGGCCGCGCATGGGGTGCGTGGGCTGGTAAATCTGTTCGGCATCGAATCGCCGGGGCTGACTGCGTCGCTCGCAATCGCGCAGAGGGTCTGCGAATTGAGCGGACGCGCGTGAGCGGTGCGTCGTTGAATGTCAGGCGGCGGGAGGTCGGCAAAGCAGCGAACGCGGCGAACGTAGCGAACGTAGCGAACGTAGCAAACGCGGCGAACGCAGCGAACGTAGCAAAAGTGGCAAACGTGGCAAACGTGGCAAACGTAGCGAACGCGGCGCACACGGCGCACACGGCGCACACGGCGAACACGGCGAACACGGCGAACACGGCGAACACGGCGAACACGGCGAACACGGCGAACACGGCGAACACGGCGAACACGGCGAACACGGCGATGTGGCGAACCCAGCGAACGTGGTGAACGTGGTGAACGCGACGACTGTGGGAATGCAGCGACCGCCACGAACGGCCCGAACGCCCCCCAGCACGAACGAAGCCGTAGCAATTCGCTTATCTCTATCATTTGACCCGTCACTGGCGACGGCTTCGTTGCTATGCT
>NZ_AWZV01000045.1 GCF_000472545.1 Burkholderia sp. WSM2232
AAGCCCGCGCTGCCGTCCGACTTGCATGTGTAAGGCATGCCGCCAGCGTTCAATCTGAGCCAGGATCAAACTCTTCAGTTCAAACCTGTTACTGTTTTCGGGCTCTTTCGAACCCGGTCGCTCACTCAACGTACTGACGAATGATCTTTCCATCTCTCGACAGAAAAACCTTCCTTTCATTACTGTGTGAGACTTGATACTTTCGCTTNNCGCCAGATNCCGAAGAACCCGGCTCGCNTCGCGCATCAAGCGCCCACACTTATCGGCTGCTAGTTTTTAAAGATCATTCGCCAAGAAGCTCTGCTTTCTTCGCGTCCGTCATCAAACGGGAGGCGAATTATGCGATGCGGTCCGCGGGCCGTCAACCCCTTTTCTGCAATTATTTTCGAAAAGTAGAGAAATCGAAAAACGGTGCGGCTGCGCAGCAGTTCTCGCAGCATCAAAAATAGTTAGTCATCCAACATAATTCCGACCACCAGACGATCAGCCGTAGTTGAAAGCTCGCCCCGCAATGTGCACAACGGCTCCGGCACGCGTGCCGTCACCACTCACGGGCTTCAGTTCGATCAGTTGGAATCCGAGCAGCAAATGGCGATGAAGATCTTTGTATTCGACCAGCAAAACGATGTGCAGCACTGGTCAGCCGGTTCGAAATGAAGGCTACCGAAACCGGCACAATGTAAAGCGCATGCGCCGCTCAACCAATCAATTCGCATGCACCGCTCAACCAATCAATTCTTCAGGCGTAAAGCGCCGCGCCCCCCAAGCCTGTGCTGTTTTCTCGCAGCGGCCAATGCGTATCGTGCCGCGTTCGAAGTCGACGAACACGACCTCGTCCGCGTGGACGGGGCGCGCCGCCTGATCTGTCGTGCGGCCGTCGGTCAGTATCCACAACCAGCGCTGCTGTGCGGGTTTGCGCCTCGCGCCGCGAGACAGCAATTGTGCCGCGCACCGAATGCCGGCTGCGAAAGGCGTGCCGCCGCCACCGCCGACCGGTTCGAGCCAGCGCTCGTTCCACCAGCGCGGCACGGCGGGACCGAAACGGACATCCGCGCCCGCTCCGCCGAAGCAGATCAGTGCGGCCTGCGCGCGCATTGCACTTACGCGGTCGAAAAGCGCGATCAGCAGACCCTTTGCCAGCGCAAGACGCTCCTGTGCCAGCATCGAGCCGGAGCAGTCCAGCACGAAGCAATGCAGCACGCCGTGCCTCGGCATTTCGCGCACAAAACGCAGATCTTGCGCCCGCAGCCCGGCGCGCCCGTTCTGGCCCATCGCGGCGAATGTGCGCGGCCATGCAATACGCCGGCCGACCTTGTCATCCGCCCGTGCATGCGCATTGCCGCGCGAGCGCATGACTGCCTGCGCCTGTTGCCGCCATCGAAAACCGCTGTGCGAGTCAGCGGCGGCGCCCTTCCGATGGCTCAGCGTTTTTTTACATCGAGCGGAATCACGCCTTTAACGTGTCGGATCGCAGCTGGTTGCGGCGGCAAATAACCCCAATCCCCTTCGCCGCCACTTGCGCTGTCCTCCGACGACCCGGCCGAATCCCGCGGCACATCACCCGACTGCGAAAGCGGCTGCGTATCCGGCGCGTTTGTGCCGCTTGCCGACGATTCGCGCTGCTCACGCCGTCTATGCACGAGCACTGCCTCTGCAACTCGATCGACATGTTGCGTCGTGACCGCATCCGCCAGCTCCCATGCAGCGAGCGCGCGCGCGGCGCGCAGCATCACGAGGTCGGCACGCAAGCCGTCGACGGCAGCGTCGATACACAGCCTGCTCACCTGCGCATGCACTGCGTCGTCGAAACAAAGTCGCGGCAGTGCCTCGCGTGCCGCGCGAATCCGCTCCACATACTGCGTCTGCTGCGTTGCATAACCGGCGCGGAAACCAGCAGGATCGAGATCGAACGCAAGACGTGCTTTCACGATCTGCTCGCGAACGCCCGGCTCGAAGCAGTTGTGCAGTTGCACCATCAAGCCGAAGCGGTCGATCAGTTGCGGCCGCAGCTCGCCCTCTTCCGGATTCATCGTGCCGATCAGCACGAAGCTCGACTCGTGACTGTGCGATACGCCATCGCGTTCGATAGTATTTACGCCGCTTGCGGCCGCATCCAGCAAGGCGTCGACGAGCGTATCGGGCAGCAGGTTGACTTCGTCCACATACAGCACGCCGCGATGCGCTTTCGCGAGCAGCCCGGGCGAGAAACGCACGGAGCCGTCGCGCAGCACGGTTTCAATGTCGAGCGTGCCGATCAGACGATCCTCGCTTGCGCCAAGCGGCAGATTCACCAGTTGGCCTTCCGGCAACAACTCGGCAAGCGCGCGCGCCGCCGTGGATTTCGCCGTGCCGCGCGGCCCGCTCACCAGCACACCGCCTATTCCCGGATCGATCGCCGCGAGCAGCAGTGCCTGCTGCAATGCGGTTTGCCCGATCAGCGCGGCAAACGGAAACGCGGGCCTTGGCACCGCGCCTGAGCGCACATCGGGGGTGCCAGCGTTCGTGCCTGCGCTTGTGCCCGCATTCGTGCCCGCAGTCGTGCCCGCAGTCGTGCCCGCAGTCGTGCCTGCATTCATCTCTGCATTCCTTCAATCTGCTGTTCGCTCGCGAGCAAATGCCGTTCGACCTGCGCGCGATACTCGCCTGGCGTTTGCCACAACCCGCGCTGCATCGCTTCGATGAGACGCTCGCAGATCGCATGCAGTGCATGGGGATTGTGCTGTCGCAGGAATTCGCGCGTGTGCGGGTCGTTCAGGTAAGCGTCGGCAACCAGCGCATATTGATGATCGGCCACCACACGCGCAGTCGCGTCGTAGCCGTAAAGGTAATCGACGGTCGCCGCCATTTCGGCGGCACCCTTATAACCGTGGCGCTTCACGCCGTCGATCCATTTCGGATTGACCACACGGGAGCGCACTACCCGCGCTATTTCTTCATGAAGCGTGCGAACGCGCGGCGCGGCCGGGTTGCTGTGATCCGCGTGATAAACGTTGGGCTGATTGCCCGCCAGATGCCGCACGGCCGCGACCATGCCGCCCTGAAACTGATAGTAGTCGTTTGAATCGAGCAGATCGTGCTCGCGGTTGTCCTGGTTCTGCAACACGAGGTCCATGTCGGCGAGGCGTGTGCCGAACGCCTGACGCGCCTCTTCGCCTGCACTTTTCTGCGTGTATGCATAACCACCCCACGCCTGATATGCATTCGCGAGGTCCGCGTCCGTCTGCCATTGCCTCGCGTCGATCATCTCCTGCAAGCCGGCGCCATATGCGCCGGGCCGCGCGCTAAAGACTCGCCAGCCGGCGCGCCTGCGCGCTTCGGCAGGCTCCATGCCGCGCGCGATCAACGCGTCGCGTTCACGCATCACGCGCGCGCGAATCGGATTGAGCTCGGGAGGCTCGTCGAGTTCGGCAACTGCCTGCACCGCTGCATCGAACAGATGCATTACGTTGGCAAAGGCGTCGCGGAAAAAGCCGGACACCCGCAGCGTCACGTCAATGCGCGGTCTGTCGAACGCTTCGATTGGCATGATCTCGAAGTCGGTCACGCGATGGCTGCCCGGAGCCCACTTCGGCCGCACGCCGAGCAACGCCATTGCTTGCGCGATGTCGTCGCCGCCCGTGCGCATCGTTGCCGTGCCCCATACGGAAAGGCCGATTGCACGCGGATAATCGCCATGCTCCTGCAAATGCCGCTCTATCAGTAGCTGAGCCGACTTAAGGCCAAGCGACCACGCGGCCTGGGTCGGAATGGCGCGCGTGTCGACAGAATAGAAGTTACGGCCGGTCGGCAGAACATCGGGCCGGCCGCGCGAGGGCGAACCGCTCGGCCCCGGCGGCACAAAACGGCCTTCGAGACCGCGCTTCAATTGCAGCATTTCCTGAGTGCCGCATGCGTCGAGCCGCGGCAGCACGTCGTCGCGCAGCCGCTCGAGCACGCGTTGCGCTTGCGGCAGGCGCGCTTGCACCTCGGCGAGCGTGCTTGAAGCGCTGTCGTGCTCGCCGCATACGGCGAGCAGCATCTGCGCAGCGAGCAGCTCGAGTCGCTCGCGCGTATCGCCGCAATGCCGCCAGGGTGCATCGCTCACGCGTTGCAGAATGTCGGGACGCGGCCCCGTCCATGCCGCGGACCAATCGACAGACAACGCAACGAAAAAGTGATCGATTTGCAGATCGCGCGCCAACGCGTCGATCAGCCCTGCTTTGCCGCCTTGCCCGTCGCCGACGGGAAAACGCCCCAGCGCGAGCAACGTATCTCGCCGTTGAACGCCTTGCGGCGATTGGCCGAACGTGTGCAAACCGTCGCGAATCTGCGCCTCTTTCAATTCGCAGAGCCACGCGTCGACGCGCGTGAGCAGCAAGTCTTCGTCGTCCTCGCCCGCGGGCTTCGAAAGACTCAGTTCTTCATGTAGCCGGTGTTCGACAATGGTCGCGAGAATCGTGCGCCGCAACAGCCTCGCGCGACGCGGGTCGACCATTAGCGCCTCGTAGTATTCGTCGACCTGGCGCTCCAGATCCTGCAACGGCCCGTAGCTTTCCGCGCGCGTGAGCGGCGGCATCAGGTGATCGACAATCACCGCCTGAGCGCGACGCTTCGCCTGGCTGCCCTCGCCCGGATCGTTGACGATAAACGGATACAGATGGGGCATGGGCCCCAGAATCAGATCGGGCCAGCACGTATCGCTCAACGCGACGCTCTTGCCCGGCAGCCATTCCAGGTTGCCATGCTTGCCGACGTGCACGACCGCGTCCATGCCCCACTCATGCCGCAGCCAGAAATAGAACGCAAGATACGCATGCGGCGGGACCAGCTCGGCGTCGTGATAGCTCGCGTAATCGCCCTGTTCGCGCGAACGGGACGGCTGAATGCCGACGAACACATGGCCGCAGCGCCAGCCGGCAATCATGAAACGGCCGCGCCGCACGGTCGGGTCCTGCTCCGGCGGACCCCAGCGCGCGTTCAGCGCATCGCGCGTCTCTTTCGGCAGTGCGTTGAAATGCGCGAGGTAGTCGGTAAACGCGAGGCTTTGCAAAGCGGGCCGCAAATCGCGCACCACCGGGTCGTTCGTCACACCTTCGGTGAGCTTCTTCAGCAGCGCGTCGCCGTCCGCCGGAATTTCCGCGATGCGATAGCCTTCGTCGCGCAGCATCGACAGAATGCCGACCACCGAAGCCGGCGTGTCGAGCCCGACGCCATTGCCAATGCGTCCTTCGCTCATCGGATAGTTGGCAAGAATCAGCGCAAGCTTCTTGTCCGCGTTGTCGAGCGAGCGTAGACGGCACCAGCGGCGGCTCAGCTCAGCCAGAAAACTCACGCGCTCGAGATCCGGCTGATAGCGCACCACGTCGACTTCTGTATGCGGGCAGCGATAGGCAAGCCCCTTGAAACTGATCGCACGCGTGATGATGCGGCCGTCCACTTCAGGCAGCGCGATATGCATGGCAATGTCGCGCGAATTGAGGCCCTGGTTGTCCTTCTGCCAGTCGTCGCGATTGCCGCCGCTCAGAATCACCTGGAACACCGGTGCGTCGCCTGCGAGCGCGAGCGGCTCCGGGTCGTCGATTGCGGATGCGGCGAACGCCGTGGTATTGAGCACGAGCGAAGCATGATGTTGCGCGCACAACGACTGCACGACTTCTCGGCTCATTGCATCTTTCAGCGACGTGATTGCAATAGGCAGCGGATTGACGCCGCGTGCTTCGAGCGCGTCGATCAGCGCGTCGAACACCGCCGTGTTGGCCGCCTGAAGATGCGCCTTGTAGAACAGGATTGCCGCAACAGGCGCATCGTCTTGCCAACGCGCCTGCCAATCGGCGATGGTGGGCGTGTCGCGTTGCGGATGATAGAGCGACGCGGCGGGCAGCGCCCGCGGCGGCGCCGGTTCGGACCCAAAACCCAGCGCGCGATGCGCAATGCAGCGCAGGAACGCCTCTGCATTTTGCGGCCCGCCTTCGCGCAGGTACCGCCACAACTGGTGACAAAAGTCGGCATCCGCCGTGCTGCGTGCCAGCAGGTTCGGGTCTTCCTGCAGATCGCCGGAAAACATTGCGAGCGTCTGCTGTTTGCGCTGCGCGAGCGCGACCACCTGCTCGATGCCATACGGCCAGTACGCCTCGCCGCCAAGATGGTCGACTACGACTACGCGCGCGTGCTGCAACACGTCTTCGACATAAAAGTCCACCGACGCCGGCTGCCGCAGATAGGTCACATTAGCGAGGCGCACGCTCGGAAAGCCGTCGCCCAGGCGCGCAATGACGCTTGCAAGCAGCGACAGCGTGGTATCGGCGGAACTCAGCACGACAATGTCCGCAGGCCGCTGATCGATGCGAATCACGCCTTGCGTGTCATCGACGAAACCACCCGGCGTGGTGCGCAGCAGATGCATATGCGTCTACGCCCGTTGTCCGGCGATGCTTGAATCCACGCCGAGTGCCGCGTCGAAAGCACGTTGCAGCGCGGCCTGTTCGAGGTCTTCGCCGATCAGCACGAAGCGGCTCTCGCCACCTTCGCCTGTCTGCCAGCGTCGATCGAAATAGCTGTCGAAGCGCCGCCCCACGCCCTGAATGACGAGCCGCATCGGTGCACCAGGCAACGCGGCGAAGCCCTTCACGCGGTAAATCGTGTTGTTTTCGACGAGTGCCTGCAACGCGGCAAGCGCCGCTTCGCGCGAAGGCACGCTCGCTTGCACGACCACCGAATCGAATTCGTCGTGGTGATGATCGGCGTCTTGCGCCGACCCGTGGTGATCGTGGCGCAGGTGGATCGTTTCTTCGGATGCCGCCTCGAGCCCGAACAACGTGTGCAAATCGAGTTGCCCGTTCTGCGCGCGCACGATCTTCACTTGCGGCGGAATTTCTTCGCGAATCACGGCTTCCACTTTGTGTTGGCCGGCTTCGTCGAGCAGATCTGTCTTGTTCAGGATCACCAGATCAGCCGCGGACAACTGGTCTTCGAACAACTCGTGCAGCGGCGACTCATGATCGAGGTTCGGATCGGCCTTGCGTTGCGCGTCCACGGCAAGCGGATTTTCGGCGAACTGGCCGCTCGCGGCAGCCGGGCCGTCCACGACGGTAATCACTGCGTCCACAGTGAAACTGCTTTTGATCTGCGGCCAGTTGAACGCCTGCACGAGAGGCTTGGGCAACGCGAGGCCCGAGGTTTCGATCAGCACGTGGTCGATCTGCTCGCGACGCTCGACGAGCTTCTCCATTACCGGAAAGAATTCTTCCTGGACCGTGCAGCACAGGCAACCGTTCGCCAGTTCATACAATTGGCCTTCGGTCTCGACGCCGTTTTCGTCGCAGCCAATGCCGCAACCCTTGAGGATTTCACCGTCGATGCCGAGCTCGCCGAACTCGTTGACGATCACCGCGATGCGCTTGCCGCCCGCATGCTGAAGAATGTGCCGCAACAGCGTGGTCTTGCCGCTGCCGAGAAAGCCCGTGACGATGGTGACAGGAATCTTGCGCATCTGAGTTTGCATCGTGAGGTCCATCCGTGTGAGTTGCATGGCTGGCCGGCATGATCGCGCGCCGTTGCGCACGACGTGGCATCGCGAAACGCGGGGACGAACGACGGCCTTGCCGCTACAACAGGAACACGCAGAAAACGGGTATGAGGTCATGAGCGCAGCGCCGCATCCCCGCGGCGTTCGCCCTTCGTGTTCCGGCCGGTATCCGGGCTGGCGAAAGCGCCGCTTCCCCTTCCCGGACGAGTGATTTCTCGCCCAGTGGTGATATGCCCACGCGGCCTTGCGCGGGGACATCGAAGCCGGCTCTGCGGCGCCATGCAAACCAGCATGACGCTGCTTTTCGCTTACCGTTGCGGGGGCAGCACAGGTTGGCCCGCTCCATGCCAGGCGGGCGCCCTGTTTCCCGTTTAACTGCATGCGCACGAGCGCGCACACGAGCACCAGAAGTGCGTGCGAGTGTAGGCCCCGAGCCTTGCCACGTCAAGAAAACGCAAGCCGGGCGCGGGTGCCGCAGCGGCTTCTCGTGTGCTATCGTATGCGCGCGTTTGGTGCCCGCACATGCGTTCGCGTGTGCAGTTAAACGGGAAACAGGCAGCGCGCTTGCGCTTAACCTGTGCTGTCCCCGCAACGGTAAGCGACCTGCGGCGCGAATTTTTCGTCGCGCCGCGCATGCGTTTCAAAGCCACTGTCCGATCCATTCGAACGAATGCGGGCGGGAAGGCAAACGCGTGAGGCCGCCAGCCCGGATACCGGCCAGACGTGGAGGCGGCCCTGCCGATGTCGGGCCCACGCCGCCGGCTGCCTGACTCCGCGAGGGACGGAGATGAAGGCGCGAAAGCACGCTGGGTGAACCAACGCGCAAGCCCGGTTCGCCAACGTGCGTGCATGCACAGCTTTGAATGACTTCGATCTCCAATCCATTGCGTCTGTTCGCGCACTGCCGCACCACTTCGGGTACGAGGGCGGCACGCGTGCCGTCCGTGCCGCGCACGGTTCGCGAGCCGCGATGACGCGCGCGTGGCTTATCGGTGCAGGTCCCGGCGACGTCGAACTGATGACGCTCAAGGCCACGCGCGCCCTCGCACAAGCCGACGTGATCCTCGTCGACGACCTGGTGAACCCCGACGTGCTGCAATTTGCGCGCGAGGCGGCGACCATCGTGCATGTCGGCAAACGCGGCGGCCATCCGTCCACGCCGCAAGCAGGCATCGTCGCGCAAATGCTGGAACACCTCAGAGCCGGGCGCAGCGTCGCGCGACTCAAGGGCGGCGATCCGTTCGTGTTCGGCCGAGGCGGCGAAGAACAGCAGGCGCTCCATGCCGCCGGTATCGAAGTGGAAATTATCAGCGGAATTACGGCGGGAATAGCGGCGCCGGCTGCACTCGGCATTCCCGTGACGCACCGGGATCATGCGCAGGGCGTGGTGTTCGTGACCGGACATGGAGCGGGCACGAGCGAGCCGGATTGGGCTGCGCTCGCCGCCACGCGCATGACGCTCGTCGTCTACATGGGCATGCGGCGGCTTAGCGATATCGTCGCCGCATTACTGGCGGCAGGCATGCGTGCCGACACGCCGTGCGCGGCGATCGAATCGGCAACGCGTCCCGAACAGCGGCATGTGCTTGCAACGCTGGGCGATTTCGCCGATGCCGTTGCGCGCGCGGGACTGGGCTCGCCGGCTATCGTGGTGATCGGCGGTGTGGCGGCGCTCGCGCTTGAACGTGTCTGCGCCGCTGTTTCGCCACAGGCGCCTTCGGTGCCGGATGCATAATGAAAACGCTTAGCGTGGGCATCGGCTGCCGCCTGCATGCGTCGGCGGACGAAATCGAAAACGCCGTGCATGCCGTGCTCGGCTCGCATGCAATCGAAGACATCGCAACCGTCGCTTCAATCGAAACCAAAGCTGACGAAGCGGGCTTGCTCGAATTCTGCGCGCGCCACAAGTTGCCGCTGCAACTGTTCTCGCGCGAGCAGATTGCCGCGATGCGTGTGACGCAACCATCGGCGGCCGCACGTGAACATGTCGGCGTCGACGGCGTGTGCGAACCTTGCGCGCTGCTCGGGGCACTGCATACGGCGTGGCAGGATGTTGGCGTTGGCATCGCAGCGCATGAAGCGTCGCCAGCGCCCGCCGCGAGTGCCGCGCCGCTGATCGTCGGCAAGACCGTTTGCGCTGGCGTGACCGTGGCGATTGCCTCGGCGCAACGCACGCAAGCGGACAGCGCTACCCTCAATCAACAGGACCTTCCATGAAGACCGACCCCGAATCGCATCAACGCATGACCGAACGCCGGCGCGAAGGCCACGAAAAGAAGCAGGCCAACGCGACCGTCGAAAAAGGTCTTCTGATCGTCAACACGGGCACCGGCAAAGGCAAGACCACTGCCGCGTTCGGCATGGCCGTGCGCGTGCTCGGCCACGGCATGCGCCTTGGCGTCGTGCAGTTCATCAAGGGCGCATTGCACACGTCGGAGCGCGATTTTCTCGGCGCGATTGCCAACTGCGACTTTGTCACGATGGGCGACGGCTATACCTGGAACACGCAAAACCGCGAGGCCGACATGGCCACCGCGCGCAAAGGCTGGGACGAAGCACACCGGATGATCCAAAGCGGCGACTATCAGATGGTGATCCTCGACGAGCTGAACACCGTGCTCAAATACGAGTACCTGCCGCTCGACGAAGTGCTCGCCGTCATCAACGCGCGTCCCGCGATGCTGCATGTAGTCGTGACCGGCCGCCATGCGCCGGATGCACTTATCGAAGCCGCCGACCTCGTCACCGAAATGCGCATCGTCAAGCACCCGTATCGCGAGCAAGGCGTGAAGGCGCAACGCGGCGTGGAGTTCTGAACGTGTCCGCGTGTCCCGCGCTTTTTATCAGCGCGCCCGCGTCGGGTCAGGGCAAGACCACGATCACCGCGGGCCTCGCGCGCTACCATCGGCGGCTCGGGAGGCGCGTGCGGGTCTTCAAGACCGGCCCTGACTTTCTCGATCCAATGATTCTCTCGCGCGCGAGCGGCGCGCCGGTGCTGTCGCTCGATCTGTGGATGGTCGGGCAGGACGCCTGCCGGCATCTGCTTGCCGAAGCGGCGGCCGAAGCCGACCTGATCCTGATAGAAGGCGTCATGGGTCTATTCGACGGCACGCCGAGCAGTGCCGATCTCGCCACGGTATTCGGCGTGCCGGTACTCGCGGTGATATCCGCGAAGGCAATGGCACAGACCTTCGGCGCAGTAGCCTTCGGGCTCGCGCATTTCAGGCCGCAGGTGCCGTTTCACGGCGTGCTCGCCAACCGCGTCGGTTCGGCGCGTCATGCGCAGATGTTGCAGGAGGCGTTGCCGCCGGGGCTGCGCTGGTGCGGGCACATTGCCGCGGACAGCGAGATCGAACTGCCCGATCGCCACCTCGGTCTGCATCAGGCCGACGAAATCGCCGATCTCGACGCGCGTCTCGAACGCGCCGCGGATGCGCTCGCCCATACCGCGCTAGCCGCGTTGCCGCCCGCCGTGGAATTCGGCGCGCCGACGCCGCCCGTGCTGCCGCGTCTTCTGCAGGGCCGCAAGATCGCCATTGCGCGCGACGCCGCATTCTCGTTCATCTATCCGGCCAACATCGCCCTGCTCGAAGCGCTGGGCGCACGCGTGCACTACTTCTCGCCGCTCGCCGATGAGAGCTTGCCCGCGGACACCGACGCGCTGTATCTGCCAGGCGGCTACCCCGAACTGCATGCGGCGGCGCTGTCCGGCAACGCCCGCAGCGCCGCCGCGGTGCGCGACCACGCGGCGGCCGGCAAGCCGCTCGTCGCCGAATGCGGCGGCATGCTCTATCTGCTCGACCAACTCACCGACACACAAGGCGTGAGCACGCCAATGCTCGGCCTGGTACCCGGCCACGCGACCATGCAAACGCGCTTCACCGCGCTTGGCATGCAGCAGATCGACAGCCTGCATGGCCCGATGACCGGCCATACGTTTCACTACTCGAAGATCAGCACCGCCCTCGTGCCGCTGCGCTGCGCCACGCGGCCTCAGGGCGAAGCCCCGGGCGAGGCGCTCTATCGCGTCGGCTCGATTGTCGCGACGTACATGCACGCCTACTGGCCCTCCAACCCGGCCTTCGCGGCCGCTCTGTTCAATGGCGAAGCCTTTTAACGACGCCGACCGCGAAGCGGTCTATCGCGCGATTCATGAACGTCGCGACATGCGCCACTTCGTGCGCGATCCTGTCGATGCCGCCGCGTTGCAGCGCCTCCTCGACGCCGCGCATCACGCGCCGAGCGTCGGCTTCATGCAGCCGTGGCGAATCGCACGCATCACGGACCGCACGTTGCGTGCGGCGCTGCACGAGATCGTCGAAAGCGAACGGCTTGCCACTGCCGATGCGCTCGGCAAACGCCGCGACGAGTTCATGAAGCTGAAAGTGGAAGGCATGCTGGAATGCGGCGAACTGCTGGTGATGGCGCTGATGGACGGCCGCGAGCGGCACGTTTTCGGTCGCCGCACATTGCCTGAGATGGATCTGGCATCAGTGGCCTGCGCGATCCAGAACATGTGGCTCGCGGCGCGCGCGGAAGGTCTCGGCATGGGCTGGGTGTCGCTCTTCGACGTGGATGCGGTGCGCGATCTGTTGCACATGCCGCAAGGCGCCAGGCCCGTCGCGATACTGTGTCTCGGTCACGTCGAGCAGTTCTACAGCGAGCCGATGCTGCAATCAGAGCGCTGGGCCGAGCGCATGCCGCTCGCCGACTGCGTGTTCGAGAACTTCTGGCCGCAATCGCGCTGAGCGCCGCTGAGCGCCGCTGAGTGCTGCTGGGCGCTGCTGGGCGCTGCTGGGCGCTGCTGAGTGCTGCTGAGTGCTGCTGAGTGCTGCTGAGTGCTGCTGAGTGCTGCTGAGTGCCGCTGAGTGCCGCTGAGTGCCGCCGAGTGCTGCTGAGCGCTGCTGAGCGCTGCCGAGTCCTGCTAAGCGCCGCCGAGCGCGATTGCAAGCTTGCGATTGCAACCTCACCTGTCGAGCGGCTTGACCGAGACCACGTCCGGTACGCCGCGCGCGTCGTTCATGCGCAGTTTGACGCGCCAGTCTGCCGGCGCGCCGAACGGAAACCGGGCCAGCGCGCTTTTAGCGAGCGCAGGCGCCGCTCGTAGCGGATCGGCGTCACGGTCCGTGCTCGCCGCGCCGACCTTGTAGACCTCGCGTCCGTTTTCCCGCTCGAAAAAGCGCAGCGTGAGGGTATGCCGATAGAGGCGTGCGCCGAACAGCGCGAACGGCGCGCCGTTTTGCTGGCCGCAATCGCCTGTCGAGCAATCGCTGCGGCCTACGCCGATTTCAGCGGGCCGCGTTTCGTAGCCGACTGAAAGCAGGTAATGCGCGGGACGCCCGGCCGTTTCCGCGAACCCCTGCTTTGCCAGTTCGTCGCGCACAGCTGTTTCGAATTGCGGGTGGGCGCTGCCCTCACCCTGCGTCGGCATGCGCGCGAAGGTGTAGGTGCGCTCGCCCGGCAAGGCGCTTGCGGGCGTGGCGGTATGCACGTCCGCGTGCAGGCCGGTGCAGCCGGCCAGGCTCACGGCCGCCAGCGCCGCGCAGAGAAGCACCGCTTTCACTCCGTTCATCGCGTGGATCCCATTCACCGCTTTCACTATTCGTTCCTCGCTTCGATTAGTTGCGCGCTCGCGCGTCGTCAAGGGGGCTCCCCGGCACGCCCGATGGTTCGTCGTCTAGAACCGGCAGTCTGATCGTGACCGCGGTGCCGCGCCCCGGCGCGCTGGTTACCGTGACCTCGCCGCCGTGGCGAGTCACGACGGTCTTGACGAAAGCCATGCCGAGCCCCGCTCCGCCCACTTCAGGCCGCTCGGTTTCGTGAAAGCGCCTGAAGCGCTCGAAGAGACCCGCCTGCTGTTCTGCGGGAATGCCATAGCCTTCGTCGCGGATCGTGCACGAGATGCGGTTTGCCGCGGCGCGCGTGGTGGGTGTTGTGGCCGATGTGGCCGTTATAGCTGACGCGGGTGTTGTGGCCGTTGTAGCTGATGTGGGTGTTGTGGCCGCTGCAGCCGTTGTAGCTGATGTGGGTGTTGTGGCCGCTGTAGCCGCCGTAGCCGCCGTAGCCACCGCACGCGTCGGCTTCGTATAAGAAAGCTCGCAGGTAATGCGCGTGTCGGGCGGACTGTATTTCACCGCATTGTTCAGAAGGTTGACGATCGCGCGCGTCATCAGCGAGCGATCAGCGCAGATCCAGTAACCGCCCTCGGCGGCGGCGTCGTCGAGATCGCCCTGGCCGTGCGTTCCGCTATCCAGCGTGATGCGCTTTGCATGCGCCTGCGGCCAGACTTCGTCGCTCGCGTCGATGACGATCTCAGCGAGATTCACCGGCTCCAGCATGTAGTTTTGCGATTCGGCACGCGCCAGTTGCACGAAGTCGTCAGCGAGTGTCAGCGCGCGTTGCGCATACCGTTCGATGCGCTCGAGCACGCCGCGCGCGAGCGCCGGCGTTTCGCGGGCGCGTTCCATTTCCACCAGCGCGAGAATCGACGCCTGCGGCGAACGCATATCGTGCGACAGCAGCCGCAACGCGTCTTCGCGCTGACGCTCGGCGGCATGCAGCGCGGACACGTCGACGAGGCCGGCGATCCAGCCGGTGGTCTCGCCCTGCGCATTGGTGCAGTTCGCGTAGCGCAACAGATGATCGCGCTCGTTCGCGTCGCGCACTTCGACGCCTTGCGCCATCAGCCCGGCAAACTCGCTGCGCGCGGGATCGAGCAGCGCCGGCCAGTGGGCGCGCGCGAACAGGGTGTTGTCGGCGTCGGACGCGGCGCCGCTGTCGATCGCCTTCACGAGCGTCAGGCCGCCGAGCACCGCCTGCATCGCGCGTCCTTCCGGCATGGGCGCGCCAAGTCGGGTGAAGTGTGCCTTCGCGGCATGATTGGCAATCAGCACGATGCCGCGCACGTCGCTCACCAGAATCGGCTCGGGCACGCTGTTCAGGCTGTCCCACATGAAACGCTTCATGTCCTGCACGCGTTGCGCCGCCTGCGCCATCAGCGCCATGTGCTGCTCCAGCACGTCGCCGCCGAATTCGCGGCGGCGCTGCGGCGTCTGCGGCAGCAGGTGCGGTTCGTTGGCGAGGCGCTGCAGTTCCTTGCGCAGATAAGCCATCGTCATTTCGAGGCGGCGCCAGTTCCAGATCGGATAGACGACCACCACGCCGATAATCGCAGGCACTGGCGAGAGCCACAGCCGCGCGCCGTATAGCAGTATCGCGCTGGCGGCCATCGCGAGCAGGCACAGCGCGCCCGTCAGCAGCAATGAGCGGCGCGGCGACAGCACGAGAAAGCCCGCCAGCAGCGCGGCAAGCGGCGCGAGCGACACTCCGGACAGCAACCACCGCGCGGCGGGCAGGACTTCGCGGCCGGTGAGCAGCGTATCGAGCACGTTCGCATGAATATAGACGCCCGGCAGTGGGCCCAACTCGCCGGAGACGGGCGTAGCGAAGCGGTCATACAGACCGGACGCGGTCACGCCGATCACGACGATGCGCCCGCGCAGCTTTTCCACGGGAACCTCGCCGGCAAAGACGCTGGCGAAGCTCAGCTTCGTATAGCTTTGCGAGTTGCGGCTGAATGGGATCAGGAAACGGCCGTCGCTGGCGTTGTTGGGGTTCGGCTGGGGGATGGAGGCGGCGCTTTCGGCGCTTCCGGCGCTTCCGGCGCTTCCGGTGCTTCCGGTGCTTCCGGTGCTTCCGGTGCTTCCGGTGCTTCCGGTGCTTCCGGTGCTTCCGGTGCTTTCGGCGCTGCCGGTGCTTCCGGCACTACCGGCACTTCCTACACTACCGGCACTACCGCCGCTGCGGCCTGTGCCCCCGCCGGGAGCACCCCCACCGCCCCCAGCCCGACCGCCGCCTTCGCCCCTCGCCGGCCCCGAATTCAACGCAAACCTGCCCTGCCGCGCCGCCCGTGCGACGGTCACCATCAGTTGGGGCCAGCGTGCGTCGGCGTCGCCTTCGTATTGCGCGACGCTGCGCACGATCCCGTCGCTGTCCACTTCGAGATTGATGTGGCCGAGGCCGGCCGCAGCCTGCGCGAGCGGCGCCACCGGTTCGACGACGGCATGCGGCCCGCCCCGCCCGTCGTTGGTAAGGAGCACGGGCAGATAGGTCGGACTCAGCGCGACGGCGCGGGCAAAGCCCGCATCGTCGCGACCGGGTTCGGTGAACAGCACGTCATACACAACCGCGGCAGGCCTCGCTTTAGCGAGCTGCTCGAGCAGACTTGCGTGAACGTTACGCGGCCAGGGCCAGCGGCCAAGCTGCGCGATGCTCTGGTTGTCGATCTCCAGCACGACAATGCCGGGCAGCACCGGCTGCGCGTGCCACATCAGCAGGCGGTCGTACATCAGATGATCGACGCTCGCGCTCATGCGCCCGAGCGAGCCGAACAGGATTACCGTAAGACCGAGGCAGCCGATGGCTACCCATTCGATCAGAAAGCGCCTGCCCGCGCGCCGTCCAAGACGGGCGCGGGGGTCGAGGCTCAGGCGCGTAGGTGTGTTCGACAAGGCGTGCGCGTAGGTCTTCAGGGGCGGGTGAGCGTGTAGGTTGGAAAGCCGATCGGCTGCGGCCTCGGGAAGCCGCCAGCGTCAGCGCGCGAGCGTAAACGAGCGAACCGCGCTGCTCGTCTCGTAAAAGCGGCCATTGTCGAACTGCTCGGCCACGATCGTCCAGTAGTAGACGCCCGGCGGCAGATCGCTTACCACCAGTTGGCCGTCCGTCAGATCCGCCCGATCGACAATCGGATAACGCAAATCGGGCGTCGCCGCCATGACAAAGCGAAAGCGCGTCTGCCCGGAAGCCGGCGCGCGGCTCACGAACCAGCGGAACTCGTACTCGTGGCTGCCGGGACGCGGCGCGGCCGACGCCGCAAGACCGAACTGACGGCGCTCGAAGCCATACACCTGCGGCAGTCCTTCGAGTCCGTTCCGGTCGATCGCGGCAATGCGCACGAAATACGTGCCGTCCGCGAGGTCGGCGAACTCGGCATGCGGCCCGCTCACGCGCAGGTTGCGGATCAGGTCGAGCTGGTCTGCGTCGCGCGAAATCTGCACGCGGTAGGCCGCGACCCTGCTCGCCTTGTCGGTGTTCGCGCCGTCGGGCGGCGGAAGCAGATCGAAGACAATCGTTTTGCCGTCCTGAACCCGCGACGGCTGCGCGAGCGCGGGCGCGTCAAGCAGCGGGAGCGCGTCGCCGGGCGCGCCGTTGGCCCGCGTGACGCTGCCAAAGCGCGCCGCCAGCAGTTGCGCCGATGCCTGCAACGGCACACCGGGCGCGGACGCGCGGGCGGCGGCTGGATCGACACCGACCGCGCCGTCGAGCACCTCGACTGCGGTGGCCTGGGTGTCGCCGTCATATGCGACGCGGAAATGCGTGCCGCGCACGCCCGCGACCACCGAGGGCGAGCGGATCTCGAAGCGATCGTCCTGTTTCGTCGCGTGCGTGACCTCGCTTTCGACGCGCCCGCGATGCAACGCCAGTTGCCGGTCCCCTGCGCCCGTCAACGTGGTGTGCCGCAGCTTGCCAATGTCGAGCACGCCGTCTTCGGTCATCGTCACGTGTGAGCCGTCGGACAGCGAGAGCGTGACAAAGCCGTTCGGTCCCGTGCAGATGCGGTCGCCTTCGCCGAGCGTCGCGCCCGTCACAAGCGGCAGGTAGGGACTCTTGCCGAACGCCCGTTCGGCCGGACCGCTCGTCGCGATCACACGCGCCGTCTCCGGTTCCTGTTTCAGTCTGTCAGCCGGCAGACGCAGCGCTACGCCCGCGTGCATGCGGCGCGGCGCCGGCACGTGATTGAGGCGGCTGAGTACCGTCCAGTCGCCGGTATCGCTCAGATAGCGGCTCGCGATTTCGTAGAGCGTGTCGCCTTCACGCGTCACATAGGAGACATAGGCAGGCGGCGCGGCTTTGGCGCGCTGTTTCGGCGTGCTCGCGCCGGCAGACTGTGCGTGCGCCGCGGCCGGCGCGAAGCACGCCATGGCGAGCATGCCCACCGCCGTGAGCAGTGCGCCCGCGCGGCGGCTCGCCGAACTACTGCTGTTGCGCGTTGCGCGAGCTGCGTCGACGGCAAACGTCACACCTGCCCCGCTTCGGACCGCCCGCTGATGGCTGCCGCCTCACCGGCGGATTCCAGCCGCTCGAGCCGGTAGCCATAGCCGTAAATCGGCGTGAGGCGATAGCCGTGCTCCGGGCGCAAGCCGAGCTTGCTGCGCAGCATCGAGACGTGCGTGTCCATGGTGCGCGACGGGATGTCGGTGGCCTGCTTCCAGATCACGTCGAGAATATGCGCGCGCGAGAGCGGCCGGCTCAGATGCTGGAACAGCAGCAACGCGAGCTCGAACTCCTTCTGCGTCACCGCCACCTTCGTGCCGCGGACCACCACGTGCTTCGCATGCAGGTCGAACTCGAACTCGCCGAAAGTTTCCTTCGCCGACGGCGGCTTCAGATGATAGGCGCGCCGCAGCAAAGAACCGACGCGCGCCAGCAGCACCGCGGCGGAGACTGGCTTGACCACGTAGTCGTCGGCACCCGTATTCAGAATCGACGTGATGTCGCTTTCCTGGCCGCGGCTCGTCATGAATAGAACCGGCAGGCGTTCCGACAGGCTTTCACGCACCCAGCGCAGGACTTCTTCGCCGGACATGTCAGGTACGTTCCAGTCGAGCACCAGCAGGTCGAAGGTCTGGCGCCGCAACTGCCGCACCAGTTCGCGGCCCTCTCCATATGCGTGACAGACATGGCCGGCCGCCGACAGCGTTTGACATACAAGATCGGCCTGTGCCGAATCGTCATCCAGGACTGCAATTCTCATAGAACCCCGCAACGCGACTTTATCGTTTCTAACTGGCGGACCGGCCCTACCGGCAGCCGTGATGCACTGTCGTGAGACCGGCGGACTGGCCGGGATGCCGGTGCTCCAGGCACCGGGGGATCCGGCCTTCCACTCATCTACAGTTCGAAGTTTCTTCGACTTTCTTTCGACTAATGGTCCTTCGCCTCGCGCCCCGTACAGACTCTTGCCACTGCGTCGCCACTCCGTCTCAAAAATAGAGCGTAATTTTTGATTCGGGAGCGGCGATTATCAAATCGGCGGTAATCATAATCGAAAAAACGGCTGTTTCTGCCGGATTCCTTTGAACCGCTCGCGCCACGGCGTCTTTTCTATTGCGCGCCGCTTTTGTTCTGTCGACCTGCTGTTTTTATGCTTATGCATTGCGCCCGCAGTTGACTGCGTGTTGCCGACAGGTTTTCTACAGATTGCCTGCATTTGACCTGCTCGCCTGCATTCGTGCTGCCTGCGCTGCTTTTTGCCGGCCTCGCTCGCTCCGGCGGCTGTGTGCGCTTTGTGCGCCTTCTGGGGAAAGCTTCTGGTTTGTCTCTCGGGTTCCGCCGCGTGGTATGTCTGCGCATCCGGCCGCGTTATTGGATCAGGTGGTCTCACTCGCGCGGTGCTGGCCCCGCCGCCTTTCTGCCTTTCTATTTCACGCCGCCGCGGAAATCCGAAACAGCGATTTGACATTTCGTGAGTCAGTATAGGAACTGTCTCAAAATAAATCGTTTAAGCTTTGTCAAATCGGCTTGCCCTCGCCCGACGCTAGCGGACAAACCTGCTTTCACGCGCCTGGCCTCGCGCCACGCCTCACGTTCGTGACTGTCGCAGACCCGGATTGTTCAATCCGCGTGGCGCCGCCTAAGCTTTCACGAGACTCTTAAGGAGGCGCGATGAAAAGCCCCAGCACCGACACTCGCTTCGCCGGCTCGATTCCGGAGCTCTACGACAGCCAGCTCGTTCCGATGATCTTCGCAACCTACGCCGCCGATCTCGCCAGGCGCGTCGCGGCCCGCGCGCCGTCGCGCGTGCTGGAAACCGCCGCCGGCACCGGCGCCGTGACCCGCGCGATGGCGCTGGCCTTGCCCGCCCACGCAGAGATCGTCGCGACCGACCTGAACCAGCCGATGCTCGACCGCGCCGCGGCAGCCGGCACCGCGCGGCCGGTTACCTGGCAGCTCGCCGATGCAGCCAACCTGCCGTTCGACGACGCCAGTTTCGACGTGGTTGTCTGCCAGTTCGGCGCCATGTTCTTTCCGGACAAGCCGCGGGCGTTCGCCGAAGCGAGGCGCGTGCTGCGGCCAGGCGGCATGCTGCTCTTCAACGTCTGGGATCTCATCGAGGAAAACGAGTTTGCCGATACCGTCACCGCCGCGCTTGCCGGCCTTTTTCCGTCGGACCCGCCCCGTTTCATGGCGCGCACGCCGCACGGCTATTTCGACCGGCAAGTCATTGCGCGCGACCTCGCGGATGCGGGCTTCAGCGCGCCGCCCTCGTTCGAGACGGTTGCCGCGCGCAGCCGCGCCGAATCCGCGCGCGTAGTCGCGCTCGCCTATTGCCAGGGCACGCCGTTGCGCAATGAGATCGAGGCCCGTGCCGGCGCGAGTCTCGAAGCGGCGACCACGGCAGCCGGCAGCGCACTTGCACAGCGCTTCGGCAGCGAGGCGCTGGACGGCAAAATCCAGGCGCACGTGATTGCCGTTGCGCGCGATCACGCTTCGCGCTGAGCCGACGCCCCGCGCGTTTCCCGGCCCAAACGACGCACCGCCTGAGGCGGCTGGCCGGTCGCGCGCAGGAACGCGCGTCGCATCCGCTCACGGTCGGCAAAGCCCACCTGGTCCGCGATCACATCCAGCGATAGGCGGCCTTTCTCCAGCATCAGTCGCGCCGCTTCGACCCGCAAGTGCTCGACGGCTTTCGCGGGCGACTGCCCCGTTTCGGCGCTGAACGCCCGGCTGAACTGGCGCGGGCTCAAACCGGCAATGCCCGCGAGCTCCTCGACGCTCAATGGCTTGCGCAGGTTGGCGTTCGCGTAGTCGATGGCTTTCTGGATCCGGTCGGACTTCGGATCGAGGTCGAGCAAGGTCGAAAACTGCGACTGCCCGCCCGCGCGCCGGTGATATACGACGAGCTTGCGCGCCACCGTGCGCGACACATCCTGTCCGTGGTCTTTTTCGATCATCGCGAGCGCCATGTCGATGGTGGCCGTCATGCCCGCGGACGTCCAGATTGGTCCGTCGACGATGAAAATCTGGTCCTCCTCCACGGCGATCTTCGGGAAACGGCGCTGCAGATCATTGGCGAACCGCCAATGGGTGGTGGCCCGCCGGCCGTCGAGCGCGCCCGCCTCCGCGAGGACAAACGCGCCCGTGCAAGGCGCCGCTATCCGCCGCGAGGTCTCGAGCGAGCGCCTGACGAATCCGGTCAACGCCGCTGACCCCAGCTCGATGTCCACGCCCGAGCCGAACATCACCGTGTCGAAAGTGTCGTCGCCAAAAGGCTGTGTCTCGACGCGAATGCCCGCCGACGACAGCACCAGCCCGCCGTTCTCCGACAGCAGCGTCACTTCATAGGCAGGCTCTTCGAGCACCCCGTTGGCGACCTCGAACGCGGTGACCGCAGCAAAGCCCATCAGATAAAAGTTTGGAAATACGACGAAACCGATTCTGTGCACGCGCGACTCCAGTCATGTCCTGAATTGCAGGTATATACGACATTTGAGACATGGTCAACGAACGCTATGCTTGGGTCCATACCTTGGGTTGCAAGCGCACGCGCAGGACCGGGGCGACACCGCAACGGCGGCTGCCTTGCAGCAAAACACAACTGGCTCTACAGAGAACCTTCACATGGACCGTCGATTACTGATCCTCGCACTGGGCATGTTTGCCATGGGCACGGACAACTTCGTCGTGGCCGGCATTCTGCCGAACGTCGCGGCATCGCTGCATAGCTCGGTCAGCGCGGCCGGCCTGATGGTGACGTTTTATGCGTTGACCTATGCGGTGGCCGCGCCGGTCATGGCGGCCGTCGCCGGCGCGTGGCCGCGCAAGCGCCTGCTGGTCGCCGCCCTGGGCATTTTCGTGCTCGGCAATGCGATCAGCGCGCTTGCGACCGAGCTGCCCTGGGTTCTCTTCGCGCGGGCGCTGGCCGGCTTCGGCGCCGCGCTGTTTACTCCCACTGCATTGGGGGTGGCCTCCGCGCTCGCGGCTCCCGAAAGACGCGGCCGCGCGCTCGCCACGGTGACGGCGGGCCTGACCGGCGCCACCGCGCTCGGCTCGCCCATCGGCACGTTCATCGGCGGCTTCGGCGGTTGGAGAACCACGCTGTGGTTCGTCACGCTGCTCGGGCTGGTCGCGATGATCGGCGTATGGGCCATGCTCCCCTCCGTTGCCCAGCCCCGATCCATCACCTTGCGCGAACGGCTCGCGCCGGTTCGGGACCTGCGCATCGCGCTCACGTTGCTCACCTCGCTGTTTGCATTTGGCGGCTTCCTGATGGTCTACACGTATGCAGGCGTCGTGCTCGAGCGTGTGACCCACGGCGACGAGCGCATTCTCGCCGGCCTGTTCCTGCTGTGGGGCGTGGCTGCGACGGCAGGCAACCTGTGGGCGGGGCGGCTCGTCGACAGGTTGCGCAGCCGGCACATCATCAACGCCATGCTGGGCGTGGCCGCCGTCAACTTCTGCGTGCTGCCGTGGGCGTCGGCTCATGTTGTCAGCGCGGCAATCGCGCTCACGGTGTGGGGCATCTGCGGCTGGGGCCTCATTGTTCCGCAGCAGCACCGGCTCGTGCAGTTGTCGCCGCAAGTCGCGCCCCTGCTGCTCGCGCTCAACAGTACCGCCACCTATATGGGGCTCGCGTGCTCCGGCGTGCTGGGCGGCGCGGTGCTGCAGTCTATCGGCGGGCGCTATCTGAGCATCGTGGCAGCCGCGCTGATCGCGCTGGCGCTGTTGCTTGCCGAGGCGGCCTATCGGCGCATCGAGCGTCCGCGCATGGCGCCGCATGCCGCGCTCGAGCGCGAGACCGAGCCTGCGTGAAGCGGGCGTCGCGGCGTTCAGCGTTTCGGTCGATAATCGCGGTGCTCTGCCTTCTTGTGCGCCGTCAAGCAGCGGATCGCCGCGCTATCGAATCGAGGAACGAATGGACCGCCTGACTGGCATCGCAGTATTCGTCGCCGCCGTCGACGAAGGCAGTTTCGCGGCGGCTGCGCGCCGCTTTGGCCTGTCAGCCGCCATGGCAGGCAAGTACGTCAGCACCATCGAAGCCCAGTTGGGCGCGAGGCTGCTTCAGCGCAGCACACGCCGCCTCAGCCTGACCGAAGTCGGCCAAACCTATTACGAGCGATGCAAGCGGATTCTCGAGGCCTACGACGAAGCCAGCCGCGAAGCCAGCGACGCGCACGGCACAGCGCGCGGCGTGCTCAGAGTGGCCGCGCCGGTCACGTTCGGGGCGATGCACCTGGGCGACGTGCTCGCGCGGTATATGGAGCAGTGTCCGCACGTGAGCGTCGAAGTGTCGCTCTCGGACCGTTACGTCGACCTCGTGGAAAGCGGCGTTGACGTGGCGGTGCGCATCGGACGCTTGCCCGACTCGGCGCTCGTCGCGCGGCGGCTGGCGCCGTGCCGGATGGTCGTCTGCGCGGCGCCGGCGTATCTCGAGCGCCACGGCGTGCCGCACAGTCCCGAGGACCTGCGAAGCGCGCCGCGGCTCACGTTCAGCGAGGCCGTGTCGGTTGGCGACTGGACACTCTTCGACAGCGAACGGCGCCCGCATGTGATCGACGGACCCAGCCGGCTCACCACCAACAACACGCAGATGCTGCTTGCCGCGGCGCTTGCCGGCGCGGGCATCGTGTACGGACCGACCTTCGTGTTTGGCGAGCAGATCGCCTGCGGAAAGCTCGTCGAACTGCTGCCGCAATACCATGCGTCGGAGTTGACGATTCAGGCGGTGTATCCGAGCGCGCGTCATCTGCCGCTGAAAGTGCGGCATTTTCTCGACTACCTCGCCGGTGCTTTCGGCGACGAGCCGCCGTGGGACCGCTTCAGACAGTCGCCGCCCGGCCAGGCGCGCCGCTCGCTCGGCGCAACGCGGGCAATTCGCCGAGAAACTGCCTGATCACGGCCGCGAGCGCCGACGGCGCTTCGAGCGGAGACAGATGCCCCGTTCCCGGCAACACATTGAGACGCGCGCCGGCA
Source organism: Burkholderia sp. WSM2232 (assembly GCF_000472545.1). GTDB lineage: Bacteria > Pseudomonadota > Gammaproteobacteria > Burkholderiales > Burkholderiaceae > Paraburkholderia. The sequence continues at coordinate 23,537 of NZ_AWZV01000045.1, forward strand.
ATGCGCGGCAACACTTCTCGCTGCAACGTCCCGACCGGGTCAACCTGGTCCAGTTCGCCACCCACCACGAGCACCGGAACATCAATCGAGCCGACCTCTCGCGTGATGTCCTCGCGCATGGCGGCGTTGGGCCACGCGGCCTTTGCCTCGCGCGCACCGCGCAGGCTGTCGGCGATCACCTGCTCGCGCAGCCGCGCGTCGAGCGGGCTCGCGGTAAGCACGTTGTCGAGCACCCACGCGACGGATTCGCGCGACTCGTAAGCAGCGGCCATTGCAACGCGCTGCTCGTCGGGAAGAATAGTCGGCGAAGGCGGCGACGGCGCCACGAGCACCACGCCCGCCAGTCCTTTCGGCCGGCGCGAGGCAAGTAGTTGCGCCACCTTGCCGCCCATCGAATGACCAACCAGAACGTAGTGCGAAAGCCGCAGCGTTTCGATGACATCCTGCACGTCGTCTGCCATGTCCGCGATTGCGTAGCTTTGCTGCGGCGCCTCCGATAGGCCCCACCCGCGATGATCGACGGCCACGCTCCTATGCGCGCTCGCCAGTTCGCTTATCACCGCGTCCCACGTGCGCGACGATCCGCCCCAATAATGCAGAAACACCAGCGCCGGTTCGCCGCTGCCCTCGTCGCTGATGTGAACCGTGGTTGCCCTCGTCCGAATATCCATGCCCTGCTCCTTGCCAATGCGCTTCGTAAGTCAAGCTCAAGCGGTCCGGGCTCGCGCCGCAACCGTGGGCACATTGTGGATTCGGCGGCGGCAACCGATAAGCCGCGCTCACGTTGATACCGTCGATCACGACGCTATCGAATCGACCTCAAGTCGACCTGCCAGTACGCGAGCGTGCACAAAAAAGAACGGCATCGTTCCCTTGCGGGGACGACGCCGCTTCAAAAACACCACACGCTCGCGGGGGCTGCCCACACGAGTGGACCAAAAATAACTGCTCCGAAAAGCTTCCTCAAGATGAAATAAGTGCGTTTGTAACGGCGTCTGCGGTAGTTTTTACGCGACGAGCGGAGCGCGTCCCGCTCCATAGCACTGCTGCACGCGGCGCTAAAAAGTGACGGCCGCAAGCTGCGAAACCCCTGCGTTTTACACACGCGATGATTTGTTACAGTCCGCACCGCGTCTTCGCGAATAAGCCTGGGACCCATGTAACGTGCGCGTAAGCGCGATGAAACCCGCGCGTATTCCCTCGCAAGTCCTTCAAGCCGAGGCCGGCAGGTCCATGCATCGACGCACGCCGTCCGCGCCGCGCACCGGCGAGATGTGCTCGAGCCTGACCTGCGCGCCGCCCGCCCCGCGAACGCCGAGCGCTTCGGCGGCGGCATACGAAAGATCGATGATGCGTCCGCGCACGAACGGCCCGCGGTCATTAATACGCACTACGACAGAACGCATGCGCGCGAGCGACGTGACACGCACACAAGCGCCTAACGGCAACGTGCGATGTGCGGCCGTCAACGCGTGCATGTCGTAGCGCTCGCCGCTTGCGGTACGCCGGCCATGGAAGATTTTGCCGTACCACGAAGCGAGGCCCGTCTGGCGGAAGCCCTTGCCGCACGCACAGGCCGGCACGACGGGCGAATCGGCGTTCGCCGGCTGCGCAAGCTCTTGTGGCTGGACAGCCGATGGAAGCTGCGTGTCGGAGGACATGTCTGCCTGGTTGGCCCCATCTTGCTGCAACGCATAGTGTGGCGCGCCCTGCCGCATTTGCATGCCTGTTGGTCCGGCGCCTTGCGGGCCTGTGTCCACGCCCGCGGCGGCGCAGCCGGTAAGGGCGAGCGCGGCGCACAGTGAAGCGAGCGTCGACAAAAGCCAGCCTCTGGGGCGGCTGCAAAGATAAAGGTTCATAGGCGGTCGTCGCGCGCGTCGCGCTGCGTGGACACCACGTCGCGTCGCGGCTGGTCTGGTTTGGTGTGGTTCGGGATAAACGGGAAGAAGCAGCCACGGGCAGCGAGATGCAGCGAGGTGCAGCGAGGTGCAGCGACAGGTAGCGACGGGCAACCACGGGCACCCAAATGCAGCCAACGGCATCCAAAGGCGCCCGCACGCAGCAACAGGCGCCACCGCGCGGACACCAACTCCCGGCCTAACGGCGCGTGGGAAGATAAGGAAGCGGATCCACGGCCTTGCCGTCCCGGCGCACTTCGAAACGCATGGACGTGTTGCCGCTTGCGTCCGTCGCGGGTTCTGCAATCGCCTGGCCTTTCTTGACGAACGTGCCTTCCTTGACGAGCAGCGCGCGGTTATTGCCGTACGCGGTCAACAGATGTGAGTCGTGCTTGACGATGACGAGCCGGCCATAGCCGGGAATGCCGGCGCCCGCATAGACGACCTTGCCGTTCGCCACGGCTTTCACCTGCTCGTCTGCGAGCGCGGCGAGTGTCACGCCTTTGGTCTTGCCGGCGACGAAAGGCTGTTGCACCGCGCCGCCGACGGGCCACATGAACCGTGCCTTGGCCTCGCGCGTCGTACCCGACGCCGCATCGGCGCGCTTGTCTGCACGCGTATCCGCGGCTGTGGGCGCGCGCGCGCTCGTGGCAGCCGGGTTGCCCGCGGCATTCGAGGGCGGCGGCGCGACGCGCAATATCTGTCCGGGTCGCAACCCGGCGTCGGCAGGAAGATGATTCCACCGCGCAATCGCCGGCACGTCGCGGCCGAAGTCGCGCGCAATCGCCGTCAACGTATCGCCCGGATTCACTCGATAAAATCCCGAGGGCACCGTCGCGTCACCCCGTGGCGCCAGCGCGCTGCCGTTTGCCAGAGCCGCGATCGGATCCAGCGGTTCGCTCGCCTGCGCGTCGCTCGACGCAGCGCCCGGCGAGTGCAGCGAACAGGCGCTCAACGGGCTGGACAATGACAACGCAAGCAGCATCGTGACGAGCGGCTGGGCACATCGGGACAAACTTGTTTTCATTAGTACTCTGAACAGATCGGATTCTTGCCGGGCGGCAGCAGCACGCTCGTACTTCTTGTATGACGCAGATGCAATCGGTGTCACGGCACGTTTGCGCTGTTCGCGCCTCGATCGGTGCAAGCGCATCGATGCCTGGCATCGATCCGCTCGTTCACAGGCCAACCATGCAGACCTCCCACGCGGGTCCGCAAGCGGGCCCGCTGTCGGGCTCAAAAGCGGGCCTAACAGCGGGCTCACAAGCGGGCTCACAAGCGGGCTGAGAAGCGGGCTGAGAAGCCGGGTCGACAGCGGGCTCACGCACAGGCTGAAAAGCAGGCTGAGAGGCCGGCTCAACAGCGGGCTCACAAGCAGACCGCTGGCCCACGTGCCTGCAGGCTCGCAAGCCCGCTGGCCCGCGCGGCCGCTGGCTCGCTAGCGGCCGCTAGTCGGCTCGATAAGCGGCGGCAAACTTACTGCTTGGCGGGTGCAGCGTCGTCGGCGACGGGCGCAGCGTTGTCATCTCCAGCAGAAGCCGACGCTGCATGCTTGTGTGCATGCTTGTGCGCGTGCTTATGCTTCTTCGCGTGATGGTGCGAAGCCGCCGGCTTGGCTTCATCGGCAGCGGCAGCGCTCGGGGCAACTGCAGCCGGAGCCGGAGCCGCGTGCACGGTTGCGGCTTGCGACACCGGTGCTGCGTGCGAAGCCGCAGCTTGCGACGCGGAAGCTGCTGCGGGCGCGGCGCCTTGCGCGAACGCGGCGATGGAGAACAGGCCGGCGACGGCGGCGGCGAAGAGTTGCTTGTTCATTGCGATGTATTCCTTAACGTGTGCATTGACTGACCGGTAAATGGTCGCGTGTTCAACGAGTACGAAAGGAAACCGTTGACGTCATCGAACGGAACTCTGCATTCCTTGACGATTTGTGACGCCTTTGACCAACAGCAGGTCAAATGTGGTGCGATTTGAGTGCGGCGAAAAGGTGCCGCCTGCGCTCGGCACGTGCGATTAGAGCGGCCGTGGGCGTCATTTTTCGCCATCCAGTTCGGGCATCGGCGCGAACAGTGCGGCGATGTCGTCGTCGGAGAACTTGACCGCGCCGGCGGCGTCTTCGGAGAGAATACTGTCCGCAAGCCCGGCCTTCTGCTCCTGCAATTCCACGATCTTTTCCTCGATGCTGCCCGCCGCGATCAGCTTGTAGACGAACACCGGCTTGTCCTGACCAAGCCGGTGCGCGCGGTCGGTGGCCTGGTTCTCGGCAGCCGGATTCCACCACGGATCGTAGTGAATCACGGTGTCGGCGGCGGTCAGATTCAGACCCACGCCGCCTGCTTTGAGGCTGATCAGGAACAACGGCACCTCGCCCTGCTGGAAGCGTTGCACGCGGGTAATCCGGTCCGTCGTGTCGCCGGTCAGGATCACGTACGAAATTGCAGCTTCGTCGAGCGCTTGCGCGATCAGCGACAGCATGCCGGTGAACTGCGAAAAGAGCAGCACGCGGCGTCCTTCTTCTATCAGTTCGGGCAGCATCGACAGCAGCAGATCGAGCTTGGCCGAACGCGTAGGCCGTGCGCCTTTCTCGGGCTTGTCGGACGCGCGCGAGAGCTTGTGCGGCGAGTCCTCCTGAGTTCTGCCGTTGCCGTTGGCGTTGGCGTTGGCGTTGGCGTTGGCGTTGGCGTTGGCGTTGGCGGCCTGGGCCAAGCCTTGGGCTCCCGCATGGGTGTCGGCGTGCACTCCGGCTTGCCCCTCAGCTTCGGCGCCGGCCTCTGCCGCCCGCAGCGTGCGCACGAGACGCGGATCACAACACACCTGCCGCAACTTCAGCAGCGCATCAAGCACGATGATGTGGCTGCGCGCGAGGCCCTGCGCGCTCACCGCGGCGCGCACGCGCTCCTGCATCGCGGTGCGCACGGTCTCGTACAGATCGCGCTGCGCGCCTTCCAGATCGACCGAACACACAATCGTCGTCTTGGCCGGCAGCTCTTTCGCGACTTCGTCCTTGCGCCGCCGCAGCATGAATGGCCGGATGCGCCGCGCGAGCAGCGAGCGGCGCACGCCGTCGTGATTTTTTTCGATCGGATTGCGCCAGCGGCGCGTGAAGTCCTTCTGCGTGCCGAGAAAGCCCGGCAGCAGAAAATCGAACTGCGACCACAGTTCGCCGAGATGATTCTCCAGCGGCGTGCCGGTCAGGCACAAGCGGTGACGCGCGCTCAACCCGCGGATCGCCTGCGCGGCTTTCGTGGTGGCGTTCTTTACGTACTGCGCCTCGTCGAGAATGAGCAGGTGATACTCGTGCCCGGCCAATACCTTCTGGTCGCGCCACAACAACGCGTAGGTGGTCAGAATCAGTTCGTGTTCGCCGATCTGCTCGAAGCGCTCCTTGCGCTGGGGACCGTTGAGCACCAGCACCTTCAATTCGGGCGCAAAGCGCCGCGCTTCCTCGCGCCAGTTGTGCACGAGCGTGGTCGGCACCACGATCAGCGCGGGCTTGTCGAGGCGCCCTGCTTCCCGCTCGGCGAGAATGTGCGCGAGCGTCTGCACGGTCTTGCCGAGGCCCATGTCGTCGGCGAGCACGCCGGCAAGGCCGTGCTCGCGCAAGTACTGCATCCAGTTCAGGCCCTGCTGCTGATATGCGCGCAATTGCGCGCGCAACGCCGCAGGCACCGGCACGTCGCGCAAGCCCGGACCCGCCTGCAAGCGCGCGGCGAGCTGACGGATCGAATCGTCGCCGCGAAACTGCCAGCGGCCGGTGTCGTTCAACGCCTCGAGACGGCCTGCGTCGACAGACGGCACGCGCAGGGGCGCGCCTTCGGCGAGCGCGCCGCCAAGCGAATCGAACAGGTCGACCAGCACGCGCACCACCGGCTTGAGGCGGTCGGCGCGCAGCCGCAGCCGCTTGTTCTCTTCGGTTTTCAGCTCGATCGGCTCGTCGTCGGGAATCGCTTCCAGGGCGCCGCCAAGCCAGCGCCGGTCGCGGCGGAACAGATCGGCGAGCAGCGGTTCCAGCCGCACATTGCGCTCGCCGATGCGGATGCCCATTTCCAGATCGAACCAGCCGTCGCCCGCCTGATGCGCGGTGCCGTCGATCGCATCGATTTCGATGATGTTGTAGCGGAATTCCGGCGCCATCGTCACACGCCAGCCCTTGCTGACGAGATCCGGCACGGCCTCGTTGACGAACGCGGACCACGCCTCGCCATCGGGCAAGCCGAGCATCGTGTCGGGCAACTGACGCGAAGCGAACACGCGGTTCGTGGGCACTTTCTGCAGGCCGGTCTTGCGCAGTTCGAGCAGCCGCTTTTTCTCGACCTCGTAGCGACGGCGAATATGAAGGACTTCGCCGCCCGGCACCGGCACGAGCGTCACGCTGCTGTCCGCGTTGATGCTGACGCCGTCGTAGTCGAAGCTCACGCCGGCCAGTTCCACGGCCGGAGCGGCCGCGGCCTTGGTGGCCTTGGTTGCCTTGTCCGCCCTGGTTGCCTTGCTTGCCCGGGCCGGAAACGGCAGCGCATGGCTGTTGAGCGCGAGCACAGGCACGGGCTCCACGTCGATCACGCGGATCGCCGGCGCTTCGTGGGTGGGCGGCAACGGCAGATCCGGCGCGACCTCGCGCAGCACCGACGCGACGAGCGGCGCTTCGGCAAGCGAGATGGGCGGCATGGCCAGATAGTCGGGCAATTGCTGGAACGGCAGCGACGAGCGGACGATCCCCGCCTCTCTCGCCGCGCCGTCCACGTACCAGACGGGCTCGGTCGGCAGCACCATCGTGGCGCGCGGCTCGGTGCACAGAACGGGACGCAGCCGCTGGTCGGCAAGCGGCTCCCATTCGATGCGACCGGGCCGGTCCGCGGCACGCACGAGCGGCGTGGGCGCGTCGTCATGCGGCGCGAGCTCGAAGTCGAAAAAGAGGCGCCCGGTCACGATGAGTTTTTGCAGCATTTCCGCGCCGTTCGTGCCGCGCAGAACGAATTGACCGAAGTCTTCGCGTGCACGGCCAAGCCACAGGCCGCGCAAAATGGACAGATCTTCGTCGGACACGAACCTCGGCTGCTTGAGCAGCGCCGACTCGACATTGCCCCACGTCTCGCCGACCTCGACGATCCTGCCGTTAGCGTCGCAGCGCGCACGGTACAGCACGACTTCGTGCCGCTTGTGGAAGTCGGACCAGTTCAGCCGATAAGCGAGCGTCTCGGTGCGCGCGGCCGTCGCCTTCTGCGCGGCGGCGTCGGCGGCTTCGGCGCGGGCGCGAAAGCGTTCCAGCCAGCTGACGAGCTCGGGCCGCACGCCCTGCTGCGCCGGCTGCGGGCCGAAGCGCTCCGGCATGGCCGACTCTGCCGTGGGTGCGCTGTCGTCGCGTTCCGCGTCGTCCACGCGCACGATATGGTCCATCTCGTCGTGATACTCGAGTTCGGCGAGCAGCAGTGCGGCCACGTGCTTGCAATTGCGGCCGACAGGGCAACTGCAGTCGCTCTGCGCCCACGGCGTGCCGCCGTCGGTGCGAAAGCGCACGCGTGTCGTGTAGGGCTCAGGCTCGCTGCCCTGCACGAGGCCCGTCAGCGTGGCTCCATGCCACTGCACGTTACTGACGGGGCCGACCGCGCGCGCCTTGGCCACGGTGTGGTCCCCGAGCCAGTCTGCAATCCGTTCCCGATCGAAGAAAACTGACGACATCAGCGGGCATCCCCTTTCAAGCCGGCTAAGGCAAGCGGCACAAGGGGATCGATGCGGCGGACGGCGCGCTGTCCACCGCTACGCTCGCCCCGGGGCGTCGTTTGCCAGTGATAACCGGCCATTTTACGCGTTGGCGGGATTTGGCTGTGTGAGGCGGCGCTCGTCGGGCGGTGGGCTTTGGGAAGCCGTTTGAGGGAGCTTCGCAGGTTGCGGCTTGCGGCTTGTGGCTTGTGGCTTGTGGCTTGTGGCTTGTGGCTTGTGGCTTGTGGCTTGTGGCTTGTGGCTTGTGGCTTGTGGCTTGTGGCTCGCGTCTCGCGTCTCGCGTCTCGCGTCTCGCGTCT
>NZ_AWZV01000046.1 GCF_000472545.1 Burkholderia sp. WSM2232
GACGCATTACCGGTCGGATTGCCGACAGATTGCCGGGGTTTCAACTGCCGTTCAACCAGATAACTAGGCGGAAAAGGCAGAGATATCGGCAAGCATCAGCGACTTCAACGGCTATTCTTCAGACGCTGCGACCAACGCGCTCCCGGTCGGTTCTGCGGGTCGCGGCAGCCGTTCTGCGCGAGCAGCGCGTTTCGAAAGACAAAGGGGTCTTTGCGCAACGCAAATGCGTGCACCACATCGACCATACCGCACCGCTCGTTACCGCCCTTGATGGCTTAGCTTACCGGCGTATCGCGGCGGCCATCGGCCACCGCCAGCTTTCGCGTTGTCAACGCCGTACCGGTCAAGGTGCCGACCAGCGTGGCGGGGCGATCCTGCGGTTCATATCGATTATGAGGCGGAAAACGCAGAGATATCGGCATGCATTGGCGACCCGAATGTCAATTCTTCAGACGTTGCGACTAACGCGCTTCCGGTAGGCTCTGCGGGTCGTTGGCAACCGTTCCGCGTCCGTGCGGAACGAGGAATGTATGACAAGTCCATGACTAGCTCGGCCTGCGCGACGCGCACTGCGTCGTCTACGGTCAAACGCAGCCCTCTGGCTCGACATCGACATTTCGCTCAGCGCGATGTTGTTGACACATGCGACGCTCGCAGCAGGCTCGCTGCCGCAAGGTGGCACGTATGTAGCCGGCTCCGGCGCGATAGCAAACCAGGGCAACGGCCTCGTGATCACGCGCCCGGGTTCGACGCGCGGCGTAATCGACTGGAACAGTTTTTCAATCGGCAGGCACAATACCGTCACCTTTCGACAACGGCTCTGGCGCGACGCTAAACCGGGTGACCGGTGGTTCACCGTCTGCCATCTTCGGCAAGCTCACTGCAACGGGTAGCCTGTATGTGATCCACCCGCAAGGCATCGTCGTGGGGCCATCGGGCGTGATCAGCACAGGTGGCCGTTTCCTCGCGTCAACGCTAGACGTCTGCAACTGCGCGTTCATGCAGGCCGGTGACGCAGTCACGCTGTCGGGCGACTCGAACGCTAGCGTGATCAATCTAGGCAGGATCAGCTCGAACAGCAACGACGTCTTCCTGATTGCGCGACGCGCCGTCATCAACGCTGGTACCGTCGCAGCGCCGAACGGTACGGCGGAACTGGCCGCCGGCGAAAAGGTCCTGTTGCATGACTCGGACAGCAGCAGGCAGATATTCGTCCAGATCGGCAGTCAGGGCACTGCCGTCAACCGAGGGCAGATCGCGCCCGCGCAGGTCAGCCTGCAGGCCGCCGATGGGAACGTCTATGCACTGGCGGGCGGTGGCACGCATATCCGTGCAACCGATACCGCCAGCCGCGATGGCCACGTCTGGCTTGTCGCCGAGAGCGGCCGGGTGGAGCAGCTCGGTCCGATTGCTGCGAGCAACGCGAACGGCAGTGGCGGCACCGTCAATACGCAAGCGGCGCAACTGGCATTCGGCTCACACGCGGTGGTTGTGCAGGTCAATGGAACCTCTCGACGGCCGCCTTCACAATCGATGAAACCGCCGCGCGTGTGTTGCGCCGCAGCGCTGAACGCGGGCACCTCGATCGATGTCACCACGACCGGTGCGAACGGTGCAACCGGCGACCTGGGCGTGGCGTCAAGCCTGCGCCGGTCCGGCTCTGCTTTTCTGACGCTTGCCGCATACCGTCACGTCTCCGTCGACGCAGGTACGACCATGGCCAACGCTGGCACGGGCAGCTGCGCTTGCGGGCCGACGCATCAGGCGTCGCTAACGGCGGCAGCGTCGCAAACGATGGCACGCTCGACTGGTCACCCAGCACAGGGACAGTCACCGTTTTGTACGACATGGACGGCACATCCGCTGCGGGCGCGCAGCGGTCCAACGCGGCTTGGTCGGCCGCCGAATTCAGTGGATTGCTGACCCAAATCACAAGCTACAAGCTCATTAGTTCGCTGTCCGATCTGGCAAGCGTCGTGAGTGACCTCGACGGCAACTATGCGCTGGGGAGGGACATTGATGCCGGCGCGAGGAGATTCATGCCTATCGGGCCGATAAATCCGCCGTTCACTGGCCAGTTCGATGGGGCGGGTCACACGATCTCCAATCTTACGCTCGGGGCGGTCACCGGGGACCACGGAGAACACGGCTCTGTGAGGGCTGCACATGGCATGTTCCGTGTTATCGGCTCAGGACGGATTGTCCGTAACCTGAACCTTGCCGGAAGCACAACAGAGAGTACTTCTCTTAGCCAGTTCGCCTCCTATGGCGTCTTGGCCGGCGTCAATTATGAAACAGTATTGTCTGACAGCACCGCCGGGTCGATCAACTTGATCACTGGTTTCAACAATGTCACGTATTCCGGTGGTCTGGTCAGATGCAACTATGGCCTGATCGAGCGGTCGTCCAGCAGCGTCAGTGTTGCCGCACAATACACTCTCGGTGGACTGGTGGGCGACAACTTGGGACGGGTCGTATCGTGCAGTCTTATACCAGCGGTAACGTCACCGCCGGACCCTACAGCGGTGGCGGTGGAGGTCTTGTCGGTAGCAACGGAGGTTCAATCGCGCAATCGTATGCAACCGGTAGCGTCCGGTACATTGGAACCTGCCCTGGAGGCAACAGATGCGCAGGGCCGGCCTGGTACAAAGCAATTCGGGGACTATAAGTGAGTCGTTCGCGGTCGGACCTGTGATCCAGAAGATCGGCGCTCCTCCGTCCCGATCGCAACCGACGTTTACTCGAATACAGAGACGACGCTCGCGCCAGTGGCTGTTCTGTCGGGACTGGGACTACCGGCCACCAACGGCCTCACCACCGCGCAGATGAGTATGGCCTCATCGTTCGCTTCATACGACTTCAGTCAAAACGGCACGTGGGCAATGCCAAACGGCGCAAGCCATCCAGTTCTCCGATGGCAACTAGCTAGTCCGTAAGTGCATTTCCTTGCTGGACAGCGCTTGCAGGCGTTCTGAATTCACTCACTCGCGAACGTCGGCTTACGCCGCCGCGCCTCGGCGGGCGTCGCTGCCTGCCGGCACTCATACCCCGAGCGCGTCCCCGACCTGAACAGATCCAGCAGCGCTTCGACTTGCCGGCTCATCGGCGAGTGACGCGCCCACACCGCGCCCACGTCCATGGTCGGCACGGCCACGCTCAGATCACGTCGGCTGATGCGGTTGCCTTCCAGCGACCACGGCCGATAGACCAGATCCGACAGGATTGTCACGCCCTCGCCGAACGCGACCAGGCTGCGCACCGCTTCGATCGACTTGCTCTGCAGGCGCACGCGCGGCGCGATCCCGTAGACGGTCCAGTAACGCTGCACCGTCTGCACGTGCTCGTCCATGTCGAGCAGCAGGAACTTCTCGCGCGCGACGTCTTCCAGCGTGACACGCTGCGCGTCCAGCAACGGATGATCGGGCGGCGTCCACAAGCGACGCGGCGACCGGATCAGCACCTCACTATTCAGGTCGGCGGGCAGCGCCGTGTTCGAGACCAGCAGCAGCGCCGCATCGAGTTCGCCGCCGAGCAGCAGGCGCTCGATCGCCTCGCGGTCGCGTTCAATCACTTCGACCCGCAGACTGCGAAAACGCCGCCCCACGGTGGCCATTACCGAAGGCAGCAGATAGGCCGAAATGGTCTCGGTCATGCCGATGCGGACCAGCCCCGTGAGTCGCGCCGGTTCATCCTGTGCGGCCGCCACCGCCTCCTCCACGGACTGCCGCGCCTGCTGCACGTGGCGCAGAAAACGCGTGCCTGCCCCGGTGAGGCGCACGCCCTTTGCGTGGCGCGACAGCAGCGGCACACCGACCGCGTCCTCCAGGTTTTGCAACGCGATCGTCATCGACGACTGCGAGACGTTGCACAGGTTCGACGCATGCGAGATCTGGCCGGTATCGGCAACCGAGAGGAAGTAATCAATCTGGCGCAGCGTAATGGGGCGCGGCATGGTCGGACTCGCGAACGCAAAGGGTCGAGGTATTGAAAGACTCTATATTGCCGCATCAAAAATATGAAATTGACGGACTCTGGCGCCTCGTAGGATCGCCCTATGACACCCGGAGCCGCAATGGAAGCGCAGGAAAAACGAGGTTATTGCACGCTTTGCCGTTCGCGCTGCGGCACGATCAACGTGGTGCGCGGCGATCAGCTGGTCGAAGTGCGCCCGGACCGCGAGCATCCAACCGGTCATGCGATGTGTCTGAAGGGCAAGTCCGCGCCGGAGCTGGTGGCGAGCCCGCATCGCGTGCTCTATCCGATGCGGCGCACCGCGCCGAAGGGCGCCGACGATCCGGGCTGGCAGCGCATAGGGTGGGACGAGGCGCTCGATGAAATCGCCGCGCGCCTCGACGCGCTGCGGCGCGAACACGGCGCGGAAAGTGTCGCGTTCGCCGTGACCACACCGAGCGGCACGCCAATGAGCGACAGCATCGACTGGGTCGAGCGCTTCGTCTGGTTGTACGGCAGCCCGAACATCTGCTACGCGACCGAAATTTGCAACTGGCATAAGGACGTCGCGCATGAGTTCACGTTCGGCTGCGGCATGCCGAGCGCCGATTACCGTCACGCAGACGTGATCCTGCTGTGGGGCACCAATCCCGCCAACACATGGCTCGCGCAGGCCGATGCGATCGCCCACGCGCGCCGCCGCGGCGCCCGGCTGATCGTCGCCGACCCGCGTCCGACCGCGCTCGCCCGCGAAGCGGACCTGTGGCTGCGCGTGCGGCCGGGCAGTGACGCCGCGCTGGCGATGGGCATCGCGCGCCGGATGATCGAAACGCGCACTTACGACGATGCGTTTGTGCGCACCTGGACCAATGCGCCGCTGCTGGTGCGCCGCGACAACGGCCACTTCGTGCGCGAACGCGACCTGATCGCGCAGGCACCGTCGAATCGCTACGTGATCTGGAACGTCGTTCGTAACCGCGCCGAGATTCTCGGCGACGAAGCCGCCATCTCGCCCGCCGATTTCGCGCTGGACGGCGGCTTCACTGTCGGATCACTCGGATGTGAGCCGGCGTTCGGGTGCTACCGGCGCGCGCTCGCGGAGTTCACGCCAGCGCACGTGGAAAGAATGACCGGCGTGCCGCCCGAAGCGCTCGAACGCGCCGCCGAACTGCTCACACCGGGCCAACGGATCGCTTATCACGCGTGGTCGGGCGTCGGCCAGCACAGCAACGCGACCCAGACCGAGCGCGCGATCGCCACGCTCTACGCGCTGACAGGCGCGTTCGACACGCGCGGCTCCAACCGCGAGTTCGTCAAGCAGCCGGCCAACGCGCTCAGCACCTATGCGCTGCTCGCGCCGCAGCAGCGTGCGAAAGCGCTCGGACTCGCCGAACGTCCGCTCGGCCCGCCCGCGCAAGGCTGGATCACGGCGCGCGACATGTACCGGGCGATGCTCGACGGCGAGCCGTACAAGGTGCGCGCGCTGTTCGCATTCGGCACCAATCCGCTTGTCTCTCAGCCCGACCCCCAAGCCGGGCACGCGGCGCTGAGCCAGCTCGAATTCCATGTGCATTGCGACCTCTACGAAACCCCGTCCTCGCGCTACGCGGACATTTTCCTGCCGGTCAATACGCCGTGGGAACGCGAAGGTTTGCGGATCGGCTTCGAAATCGACGAGCGCGCGGTGGAACGCGTGCAACTGCGCCAGCGGATAGTGAGCCCACGCGGCGAAAGCCGTGCCGATTACGACATCGTCGCGGCGCTGGCTACGCGCCTGGGCATGAGCGACGCGTTTTTCGGCGGCAGTATCGAGGCGGGATGGAATCACATGCTCGCGCCGCTCGGCATTGATGTCGCCACGCTGCGCGCGCATCCCGAAGGCATTTCGCTGCCGCTCGAACAGCGCGAGAAACAGTACGCGCTGCCGGCGGACGACGGCGTACGGGGCTTCCGCACCGAGACGCTGCGCGTCGAGTTGTACTCGGAGAAGCTGCTGCGTCACGGCTATCCGCCGGTGCCGGAATATGTCGCGCCCGCGGGGCTCGCCGACGATGCCGCTCGTGATCCCGCGTTCCCCTACGTGCTCACGTCGACCAAGAACGGCTACTACTGCCACAGCCAGCATCGCGGCGTCACCCGGCTGCGCAAGCGCGCGCCGTACCCGGTCGTGGAAATCGGCGCGGCGCTCGCAGCGCGCCACGGCATCACGGCCGACGACTGGGTGATCGTGCGCACCGTACATGGCGCCGCACGCTTCGTCGCGCGCATCGAGCCGGCCCTCGCCGCCGACGTGCTGATCGCCGAATACGGCTGGTGGCAGTCGTGCGACGAACTCGGCCTGCCCGGTTTCGCGACGCGCGGGGCGCTCAACAGCAACTTCAGCGCGCTCGTATCGGGCCGCGATTACGACCCGCTGAGCGGCTCAATGCCGATGCGCTCGCTCGCGTGCGACCTGCAAGCCGATCCGTCGTTCGACCGCGCGCGCCGCGCATGGCAAGGCGCGCGCGAGTTCGTGGTCAGCGCGCTCGCCGACGAAGCGCAAGGCGTGTGCCGCGTCACCTTCAGCGCACGCGACGGCGGCCTGCTGCCCGACTATCTGCCCGGCCAGCACGTCAGCGTGCATGTGCCGACGCTCGGCGAGCGCGGCACGACGCGCGCGTATTCGCTCATCGGTCACGCACGCGAAGCCGATCGCCGCACCTACACGATCGCGGTGCGCCACCAGGAAGAGGGCACGATGTCCGCGCACATTCATCGTGAACTGGCGCTCGGCGACGTCGTGTTGTTGCGCGCGCCGTCGGGCAGCTTCGTGCTGCCGATGCGCTCGCGCCTGCCCGTTGTGATGTTCGCGGGCGGCATCGGCATTACGCCGTTCATCGCGTATCTGGAGTCGCTCGCGCGCGAGTTCGCCGCGCCGGATCGCCCCGAGGTCTGGCTCTTCCATGCGAACCGGCACGGCGCCACGCATGCGTTCAAGCACCGTATCGCCGGCTTGCGCGCGAGCTGGCCCACGCTGCGCGTGCTCGATTGCTATGCGCATCCGCGCGAGGGCGTCGATGTCGCCGGGGTGGACTACGCGCGCGCCGGCTATCTCGATGCGAGCGTCGTCGGCGACGAGCTGATCCGCAGGCGCGCGCGTTTCTACTTGTGCGGCCCCGAGCCGATGATGACGTCCGTCACCGAAGGCCTGATCGCGCGCGGCGTGCCCGCGTTCGACGTCTTCAAGGAAGCGTTCGGTTCGCCATCGATGCCGCGCGGCGATGCCTCGCAATCCTTCACGGTTACTTTCGCGCGCTCGGACAAGCGCGCGCAGTGGACGCCCGGGCAGGGCACGCTGCTGTCGTTCGCGGAGAGTCACGGCGTCGCGCTGCCGAGCGGCTGCCGCGTCGGCCAGTGCGAGAGCTGCGCGGTGCGCATCGCGCAAGGCAGCATCGATCATCTGTCGGGACATGCGCCCGACGAACCCGACATGTGCTTCGCGTGCCAGGCGATTCCGCTGTCGGACCTCGTCGTCGAAGCCTGACGACATCTTCAAGCCGACGTCAACGTCAACGAGCCAGAAAGGTAACAGCATGGAACAGGTCACACGGGCAGAACCGCTACCGCCCGACACGAAAGCGGGCAACGGGATGGAGCGGATGGCCGCGCGCGTCACGCATTGGGCACAACAATGGTTTCCCGACGCGTACATTTTCGCGGCGCTCGCCGTGGTCGTCGTCGCGCTCGGAGCGCTGGCGGTCGGCGCGCCGGTGCAGCGCGTCGGCATCGCGTTCGGCGACGGCTTCTGGAGCCTGATTCCGTTCACGATGCAGATGGCGGTCGTCGCGATTTCCGGCTATGTGGTCGCGGTCTCGCCGCCCGCGTCGAAAGCGATTGCCTGGCTCGCGCGGCTACCGAAGACGGCACGCGGCGCAGTGATGTTCATCGCCTTCGTGAGCATCGGCACGTCGCTGTTCAACTGGGCGATCAGTCTGGTGTTCAGCGGCCTGCTGGCGCGCGCGCTCGCGCGCCGCACCGATCTGCGCATCGACTATCGCGCGGCGGGCGCCGCCGCCTACCTGGGCATGGGCGCGACGTGGGCGCTCGGTCTCAGTTCCGCGGCCGCGCAGTTGCAGGCCAACGCCGAGAGCCTGCCGAAGACGCTGGTCGCGATCACCGGCGTGATTCCGTTTTCCGAAACGATCTTCCTGCCGCAATCGATGCTGATGGTCGCGGCGCTGACGCTCGTCTCGGTGGCAATCGCGGGACTGTCCGCGCCGCTCGGCGAGCGCGCGCGCACCGCGCAGGATCTGGGCGTTGCGCTCGACGACATCGAACTTGCGCTGGACAAGCCCGCGCGCCCCGGCGAATGGCTCGAATACAGTCCGCTCGTGACGATCCTGATCGTGCTGCTCGGCCTCGTCTGGATCGGTCACGAGTTCACCACGAAGAACCCACTGCTGGCGATCTCGAACCTGAACACGTACAACTTCGTGTTCATCCTGCTCGGCATGCTGCTCAACTGGCGTCCGCGCCGCTTCCTGAATGCGGTGGCCAAAGCGGTGCCGTCCACCGCGGCCGTGCTGATCCAGTTCCCGCTGTACGGCGGCATTGCGTTCATCCTGACCAGGGCCGCCGCGCCCGGCGGCTTGCCGCTGTCCGAGCATCTCGCGCACTTCTTCGTCGCGATTTCGTCGCAGGCCTCGTTTCCGGCCGTGATGGGTGCCTATTCCGCGGTGCTGGGTTTCTTCGTGCCGTCGGGCGGCGGCAAGTGGATCATCGAAGCGCCGTATGTGATCGAAGCGGCGAAGGCCCTGCAGGTGCATCTCGGCTGGTCGGTGACCGTCTACAACGCCGCCGAGGCGTTGCCGAACCTGATCAACCCGTTCTGGATGCTGCCGCTGCTCGGCGTGCTCGGGCTGCGCGCGAAGGACGTGGTCGGCTTTACCTTCACGCAGCTCGTCGTGCATGTGCCGCTGGTGATCCTGATGCTGTGGGCGCTCGCCCCGACGCTGACGTATCACCCGCCGGTCATGCCCTGAATCGTCACCGTCAACGTCACCTCGACATCGACATAGCGTGAACGCTCAAGTCACAAGGAACGAATCATTCATGAAACTGCTGGATTCCGCCACGACGCGCGCTGCGCTGCCCTTTCCCGCGCTGATCGATGCGTTGCGAACGATGTTCATCGAAGGCTGTCACGTACCGCGGCGGCACAACCACAAGATCGCGACGCAAGGCGACGAAGGCACCGTCCTGATCATGCCGGCATGGCAGGACGGCGGCTACCTGGGCATCAAGACGGTCAACGTGTTCCCCGGCAACGCGGCGCTCGGGCTGCCGGGCCTGCATTCCACCTATGTGCTGTACGACGCGCGCACCGGCGCACCGCTCGCGCAACTGGACGGCAACGAGATTACGTCGCGCCGCACCGCCGCGGCCTCGGCGCTGGCGGCCAGCTACCTCGCGCGCAAGGATGCCGCGCGGCTCACGCTGCTCGGCGCGGGACGGGTCGGCAGTCTGGTGCCGGAGGCCTATCGCGCGGTGTTGCCGATCGAACAGGTCGACGTGTGGGACGCCAACCGGGCCGCGTCGGAGGCGCTGGTTGGGCGGCTCGCGCAGCTCGGCTTCGCGGCGCGCGTCGTTGACGATTTGCCGGCGAGCGTCGCTGTGGCGGACGTCGTCACCTGCGCGACGCTTGCAACCGAGCCCGTGGTGCGCGGCGAATGGCTCGCGGCGGGCTCGCATCTGGATCTGATCGGCAGCTTTACGCCGACGATGCGCGAGGCCGACGATGCGTGCTTCGCAAACGCGACCGTGTTTGTCGATACGTCGGAAGCGTTCCAGAAGTCCGGCGACCTGCTGGGACCGTTGCAGCGCAAGGTCGTTAAAGATCCCGAAGGCTGGCCGACTCTCGAACGCCTGTGCCGTGGCGACGCGGCGGGCCGCGCCGACGACGTCCAACGCACGGTGTTCAAGGCGGTCGGCACGGCCCTTGAAGATCTCGCCGCGGCTGCTCTGGTTTATGCTCGAATCGCCCACTGAAGCCACGCAGAGTGTGGCAGGAGATTCCCGCGAGTACGCAGCCATCATGAAGTCTACTCCGGATTCGCAATACCTGCGGGCCGCCCGAAGCGACGGACGAAGGGCCGAGATATCGCTGTTTCCGCATTTGATATCGCGCCTGAAGGTGTCTGGATTGCCGAACGTTACGTTCAGATGGGGCGACCCCCACCGCAGTAAGTGCTACAGCGCGCATGCGATGGTTTGCTATGTGATGCCGTCCGTCATGCCGGGGGTGAGCAACCTGCAAATAAGGACTTGAAGCAGGGCACTACTGTCGTTTCCAACACATTTCCGCTCCGGCGGCGCGCCGCTTCCGGGGCTCGTTGCGCTGTATTCTGGTCTGGCCGCCATTGGGTAGCCGACGACCAGGAGTAAGCGACAAGGCTTCGCCGTTGCATCGATGCCCGTGTCCTTTCAAGCGGGCCATCCAATCTTCTGGGCTTGACGCAGAGAGCCTCGCACGACCATGCGATGGAATGGCGCGATCAACGCAATATAAGCGCGGCCGAGAAGGCGGTTATAGAAGACGAGCGTCGTCACGATCACTCGGCCGGAGCGTTCATCGGATGGCGGCTGCAAAAGTACTGACACGCGGAAATTCAAATGCGTGTCGTCCTCGCCGAGCACGATCTCGTTCGGATATCGCCCGAATACGCGGAATATGTTTATCCTGTCGCCGCCTGCGGTCCAGAGATCCGCGGCGCGTTTCAGACCAAACGGTCGTACGAGCAGGTCGCGCAATTTCAGCAGCGCCGCAATCCATTCCGGCTGATGGTCGAAGATGTGCCGGGCTATGAACTCCGCGTCGTGGGACGCAGCTTCCGGCAGATCGGCCGAAAATGCGTCCGCAAAATCGGCTCGACCGTAGGAGGGCATGAGTCGTGAGGCCGGCGGCAAGCCGGTCCGTTCAATTTTCGGGTCTGTGTGCATGTCCGGTCGCCAAAATGGCACTGGGCGTGGTGCGTTCGGTCGGAGCAGAGGATCGCGCCATCGACCGATCACTAACTGCGCAATATATACCAGGGCTTTCGTTTGCGTTTGAGAATGCGCGAGGCCGGGTTCAGGCTCAACCATCCTCGCCTTGGGGCACAGCCTCGCCACCGTGAATACGCAGCGGGCATGACGGACCGGTCGGTGCAGGCCGCATTGGTTCGGCCGCATCCTTAGAGAGAAGTAGTCTTGTCATTGGTCAATGTACGCTCGGGCAGGGCGTGAGCCTCAGAGTTGACGCCTTTACTTTGTTGCGCAGCGAAGTAAATTTTTCACTTCGCACACAAGCCTGTACATGTTCGACTCGCGGCTTGCTCAGCGCGACGAAAAGCCGACCGTCCTGCGTCGGTGTCCCGCGTCACTTGCGCTCAATGTGCTGATGTGGCGTTTCAGACCTCTGAGGTCCGCTTTTTTCGAGTCGACGCGTTGAGCCGCGAAGCGTGTCGTGTGCTCAGATCGTTCTGCGCGAGACGCCCGCGCAAATAGGCGGCCGCGTGTTGGCAGCGCGCGGGCAACGGCCACTCGGAGCGATGAATCAGCCAGAGCGTGTCAATGACCGGCGGGCCCCATTCCGCCACGCTGATCGTGTGCGGATGCGGGTAGGCAGTACGCGCATAACGCGGAATGACAGTGAACCCGATCCCGCGTGCAACGAACTCCAGAATCAATCCGACCTGATTCGTAAAGCCGCTGCGCGGCAGGCTCTGAACGCCCGGATTACGCGGAAAGCGGCGGCTCAGCAAACGGTTTGCCATCGCCGGGCCGTCGGGATGGTCGATGAATCCCAGGCGCTCTAGGTCGCCCCACTCGCGAGCCTGCCGACCCGCGGGCACGACCAGTTCGAGCGGTTCCTCGGTGAAGCGCGTCGCGGACAGGCGCGGGTCATCCGGCTGCAAGGTCACAATGCCCAGTTCATATTGATTGGCCAGAACGGCGCCGATGACTTCCGGGTCCGGTGCGAAACGGTGGCGCATCGTCCAGTCCGGATGCTGCTTTTTGCAGGTCGAGGAGCAGTGGAAAGAGGGCGAGCCCGATGCTGCCCGGTGTGATCAGGCTAATCTCGCCGCCTGCTTCTGTGTCGTCGGTAAGCCGCAGTCGCAGCTTCTTGTCTGCCACTTCCAGTTCCTTGCAGTATTCAAGCAGCGCCTCTCCAGCGGGCGTCAGCTCGATTCCGCGTGTACGGCGAATAACGAGCAATCCAAGGCGGTCCTCGAGTTGCCGTAAGTGCTGGCTGACTGCCGCTTGCGTGATCTGCTGCCGCTCGGCCGCGCGGGTGAAGTTGCCGAGTTCGGTGAGCGCGACAAAGGTTTGCAGCCACTGTGGATTGAGCATAGGAGGCGTTCAGTGAGCGGGGGAGCTTGCGGTTGGCGGCCATTCTAACGGCTCTGGTATCGACTGTTCTTTTACGGAAAAGGCATGCCGGGCGATTCGAGTAGAGGGCGGGCATAAGCAGCTTTTATTGGACGCATTAGCTGCACCTGGTTCCTGTGGGCGGGCAAGGCCACTAAGCTGATCCGCTCACTCATTCGAGGAACACGTCAATGCCCGCACCTTATCCACGTTCGTTCTCACACATCGGGCTTTCGGTCACCGATCTCGATGCGGCGGTCAAGTTCTATACCGACGTGATGGGCTGGTATCTGATCATGCCACCCACGACGATCAAAGAAGACGACAGCGCTATCGGCGTGATGTGTACCGACGTTTTCGGGAGCGCCTGGGGATCGTTTCGCATCGCGCATCTGTCGACGGGTGACCGCATCGGCGTCGAAATATTCCAGTTTGCGAACGCCCAAAAGCGCGAGAATAACTTTGAGTACTGGAAAACCGGCGTCTTTCACTTCTGCGTGCAGGACCCAGACCTCGAAGGACTCGTCGCCAGGATCGTCGCCGCGGGCGGCAAGCAGCGCATGCCCGTGCGTGAGTACTTTCCGGGCGAGAAGCCGTATCGCATGGTCTACATGGAAGACCCGTTTGGCAATATCGTCGAGATCTACAGCCATAGTTACGAGCTGACCTATTCGGCCGGCGCATACGGCAAGCCGTGAGCAACGAGGAACATATGTCAGCGCTTTTTAACAGTTATCAATTGAAGGACGTCAGGCTGCGCAATCGCGTGGCCGTGCCGCCGATGTGTCAATACAGCGCCATCGACGGCGTCACCGGCGACTGGCACGACGTGCACTATGCAGGCATTGCGCGTGGCGGCGCGGGACTTGTGATCGTGGAGGCGACCGCCGTCTCGTCGGAGGGGCGCATCACGCCCGCCTGCACCGGTTTATGGAATGACACGCAGGCCGAAGGCATGGCGCGCATTGCCGCATCGATAAAAAATGCCGGCGCGGTGCCCGGCATCCAGATCGGCCATGCGGGGCGCAAAGGCAGCGCGAACCGTCCGTGGGACGGTGACGATCACATTCGTGCCGAAGATCCGTACGGCTGGCAAACCATCTCGCCTTCGGCAATTGCATTCGGCGGCAAGCTCGACAAGGTGCCGACGGAAATGTCGCTCGACGACATCAACCGTGTTCAAGCCGATTTCGTGGCGGCCGCGATCCGCGCGCGCGATGCGGGCTTCGAGTGGCTGGAACTGCATTTCGCGCATGGCTATCTGGCGCAGAGCTTCTTCTCTGTGCATGCGAATCACCGTACCGACGCGTACGGCGGCGACGCGCGAGGCCGCGGCCGTTTCCTGCTTGAGACACTGGACGCGGTGCGTGCCGTGTGGCCCGAACGTCTGCCGCTCACTGCGCGCTTCGGTGTGCTGGAATTTGACGGACGGGACGAGCAAACGCTGGCCGAGTCCATGGAACTGGTCACGCGCATGAAACAGGGCGGCCTCGACCTTTTGAACGTTAGCATTGGCTTTTCGACTCTGAACGCGAACGTGCCCTGGGCAGCCGGCTTCATGGCGCCCATTGCCGCACGCGTGCGGCGCGAGGCTGCAATTCCCGTCGCAACCGCCTGGGGCATGGACGATCCGCAGCAGGCGCAGCAAGCTGTCCTCGAACAGCAGCTCGACCTGGCGATGATGGGGCGCGCGCATCTTGCCGATCCGCACTATCCGTTTCGTGCGGCGCGCGAACTGAATCAGAGCAAGGCGTCGGCGCTGCTGCCCGAGCAATACGCGTATTGGCTCTCGCGCTATCCGGGTCCGCAAAACGGGGACCCCGTCGAATAAGCTGTGCGCGCGTCCGTCGCACGGCCGCTGAACCGGCGGCCTTGCGGGCCAGGGCGCATGCAGCCATGCGATAGGCAAACGGCCAGGGGCAAGCTTGGTGATCGTATTCAAGTCTGCTCCCGCTAGCTAGGACAGCCCCCCGGCCATTTCCGGTTCACAATGGCAGTGACCAAGGACGGCCCGAGCACCTGTATGAGTAACTGACGGACGTACAGTCTCCTCGTTTGGGGGTGCGGCTAAAAACTTGGACTCGTTATGCCACGATTCCAAGACTTTCCCGGTATTCGAGTGGACTCAGGGAGCCGAGTGAGACCTCGATCCGGGTTGCGTTGTACCAGGGATATACGAGTCAAGGACTTCAATGAAGTCATCAACCGTCGTAGCCCTCCAGTCTCGAGGATAGAACAGTTCCGTTTTGAGCGGGCCGAAGAAGCCCTCACAGGCCGCGAATTCAGATACAGCTGAACTGCTCGAATGCGCTCTTCGTATGAGTACACGGACTACCTCCAGGTAGTCCAAGATTTTGTCCCCACCCCCAGGCGTGCGTCATCCTCAACAACACCGGCTGTTCGGGGCTTGCGGTCGGCGAGGGCGCCGACACTCGCGCAGCTGCAGAGCAAAGCGCGAGCGCGGCTCATTCCAAAGATACTCCTAGCGGCTGCGCTTGCGGTTCCTCGCCCGCACGTCCACGTCCGTCGGCGCGCGATCCCAGGCGAGCTCGATCGCCTGAAGCGCGCTCAGGACGATCGATCGGTTCAGCGCCGCAGCCAGCACACCATCCCGTTCGGCGTAAGCCTCGCATAGACGCTGATGATCCGTGCACGAGCGATGCAAACGTCCGGGCAATGACGTACTCAAGCGACGCAGCCGGTTTATCCGCATCCGCATGGAATCCAGCACCTCCTTGAAGATACCGTTGCCGCACACCCGCAACTCTTCATCGCGAAAGGCCACATTGGCCCAGAAGTATCCGTCCACGTCCCCCTTCGCCGCAACGTCGGCGAGACGCCGATGGGCGGCCCATAGCGATTCAATGTCGGCGTCGCTCGCGCGAGCGGCGATCCCAGTCGACACTTCGGCGTACAGAGTCGCACGCAGATGGTAGATCTCGCGGACTTCCTTCAGTTGGACCGCCGAGACTCGCGGTCGCCGGCGTGGCGACCAGTCCACCAGCCCCTCGCGGCTCAGCACGAAGAGCGCTTCGCGCACGGGCGTGCGGCTCACATCGAACCGCTTGGCCAGATCGACGGAGTTCAGATCGTCGCCCGGCAACAGGCGACCTTCGATGATGCCGCGCGACACCCAGTCGACGATCTCTCTTACCGACGACGATTCGCCATCATCCTCGAGTACGCTTCTGTCGACATTTTGATTCATCCAAACTCCTTTCTGCCCAAAAGCCTTCCAAACGTTTCAATATTCTCGCACTGGTTTTGCTTGCCATCGTAACTCCGACTTGTTTAGACTGAGTAAAGTGTCGACACTATGGCGGACGCGACACGATCTTACAAGAAGCTATGGAGACGCCACGCATATGGTTCCAGATCTCAAGCCGGCATACCGTCGGTTCCAACGGCGTCGTCTGCTAGGAGCGGCGGGCGCGCTTGCAGCGCTGTCGTTTGGACCGCTGCGCGCCGCGATCGGCGTGAACGAGGAAGCGTCCGGCAGCCCGAGCGGCGCCGACTTAACGGGCCAGCTTGCGAGCTACATGGTAGCGGCGCGCGACGCGCCCTTGCCCGACGCGGCAATGCTCGCGTGCAAGCACCGCATTCTCGATACGTTCGGCGCGATGGTGTCCGGTTCGCGGATGCGCCCCGGCATGATGGCGTCGAAATATGTGCGCGGTCTAGGCGGCGAGCCGCAGGCGTCGGTGATCGGTTCCAGCTTCCGCACGACGACAGTCAACGCCGCGTTTGCCAACGCAATGTGTGCGCACTCGGACGAAACCGACGATTTCGAGCCCGTCACCAAAGCGCATCCCGGCAGTTCGGTCGTGCCGTCCGCGCTGGCCGTCGGCGAGTATGCAGGGCAAAGCGGCGAGGCGATGCTACGTGCTGTCGCGCTTGGCTATGACCTCGCGTGCCGTCTGTTGATGGCACTCGGTCCCGACCTCGTGCGCGGTTCGCATCGCAGCGCGGAGGGAACGTCGTCCACGTTCGGTGCGCTCGGCGCTGCGGCATCGCTCGCAAGGCTCGACGAAACCCATATGCGCTACGCGCTCTCGTATTCCGCGCAACAGGTGTCGGGACTGTGGAGCTGGGTCAAAGACGAGGATCACATCGAGAAGGCTTTCGACTTCGCCGGCATGGGCGCACGCAACGGCGTCGAAGCAGTGGAGATGGTGCTTTCCGGCATGACGGGCGTGTTCGACGTGCTCGACGGCAAGCACAACCTTTTCATCGCGCTGTCGATGAAGCCGCAACCGCAGGCGATGCTCGACGGTCTCGGCAGCCGCTTTTACGTGACCGAGACGGCCATCAAGACATTTTCGGTCGGCTATCCGATCCAGTCCCCGCTCGACGCGCTGCTCAGCCTGCGCAAGCAGTACGGGCTGACGCCGGAGAACGTGCGCGCGATTGCCGTGAGGATTCCACCTGACGCCGAGGGGATCGTCGGCGAAAGCGCGATGCCCGACGTGAATTGTCCGCATCTGGTGGCGCTCGCGCTTGTCAAAGGCGCTGTGTCGTTTCGCGACAGTCATGACGTCGCATTGATGCACGATCCAGCGATCGTCGCGCAACGCGCCAAGGTCACTGTACAAGCCGACGAATCGTTGCGAGATCCGGCAGCGCCGCGCGGCGCGAGAGTGCAAGTCACGTTGACGGGCGGCCGCACCGTGGAGCACTACACGCGCTTTCCCCCGGGCACGAAAGAAAACCCGCTGTCCACCGATGCCGTCAACGCAAAAGCCCGCGATCTGATGTCGCCGATTCTCGGGACGGCGAAAACATCAAGGCTGATCGAGGCGATCAACCGCCTGGAAACGCTCAAGGACGTTCGCGAACTCAGGACGCTAATTACGGCGTGACGAGCGTGCTCGTGCCACGCTGCTTGCCGCTGCTACTGTGGCTTATGCGCGCGGCTTGGTTGCGACGAGCCACATCGCCGAGCTTCCGACGAACCAAAGACCCAACCGAAGGAATCAACACCATGTCGTTTTTAGATCGGCGTAACTTTCTGAAGACCGGCGCCATGGGCGCTTTGGCCTCCGCTACGGCTTCTACCGCTGCGTTCGCGCAATCGTCGGGGAGGTCGACGGCGGCCTCGGCTTCCGACACCACGGGCGCCCCCTCCGTGCGTCCGCCGAAAGTGACGCGCATTCTCGCGGAGTTCATCGTCAAGACTGGCTACGAAGACTTGCCCGCACCGGCGCGCAAGGAAGGCGTGCGCACGCTGATGAACTGGGTCGGCGCGGCGGTCGGCGGCTCCCACGACGAGACGGTGAACCGCGCCGTTGCCGCGCTCATGCCGTTCTCGGGGCCGCCACAGGCGAATGTGCTCGGCCGCTCCGAGCGCTTCGACATCATGAACGGGGCCTTCATCAACGGTGTCAGCAGTCATATTTTTGACTACGACGATACGCACCTGAAGACGATCATTCATCCCGCCGGGCCTGTCGTCTCCGCAATTCTCGCGTATGCGCAATACCACTCCGTATCGGGCAAAGACTTCCTCAACGCACTTGTGCTGGGCGTCGAAACCGAATTGCGGATCGGCAACGCGGTATATCCGAACCATTACGATGTGGGCTGGCACATCACGGGCACCTGTGGCGTCTTCGGCTCGGCGGCAGCCACCGGCAAGCTGATGGGCTTGAGCACGCAGCAGATGGTGTGGGCGTTGGGACTCGCCGCGTCGCAGCCGGTCGGCTTGCGGGAATCGTTCGGCTCGATGAACAAGAGTTTCAATCCCGGACGCGCAGCCGCAAATGGTATTTTCGCGGCGCTTCTGGCGGGTCGTGACTATACAAGTTCGGATGGCATGATCGAAGCGAAGCGCGGCTGGGCGAACACCATCAGCACCAAGCAGGACTACCGGGAGATTACCCAAGGCCTCGGCTCGCATTACGAGTCGACGCTCAACACCTACAAGCCGTTCGCTTGCGGCATCGTGATTCATCCTTCGATCGATGCGGCAATCCAGCTCCGCAACCAGTACAACCTGAAGCCCGATCAGATCGACCGCGTCGATCTGCGCGTGCATCCGCTCGTCATCGAACTGACCGGCAAGAAGACGCCGCAGATCGGTCTTGAGGGAAAGTTCAGCATTTATCACGCTGTGGCAATCGCGGTGATCGACGGGGCGGCTGGAGAAAAGCAGTTCAGCGATGCCAAGGTGCGCGATCCGGCCACCGTGGCGTTACGTGAGAAGGTGAATGCGATGATCGACCCGGCGATCAAGCCGGAGCAGGTCGACATGACGATCACGTTGAAGGACGGGCGCAAGCTTCACAAATTCATTGAACACGCGATAGGCAGCACGCAGGTGCCGATGTCCGATCAGCAACTCGAGAAGAAATTTGCCGATCTCGCGGAGGGAATCCTTTCCCCGCAGCGAACCCGCGCATTGATGGACAAGTGCTGGCAGGTCGAACAACTGGCAAGCGCGGGCGATATCGCCCTGGCCGCGTTGCCGCAGTGAGCGGCAAAGGCGGGCGCGGGCGCCCCTTCCAGAAGAGACCGTAGCCGGGGGCGGCCCGCATCGCGAATTGGTCAGCGCAACCGGCTGTCGGTCGGCTCGTGGTCCCGCTTCGACGTCGGCGCGCGCTACAGGCGCTTTTGCGAGATCGGATCGAAAAAATCTCCGCCGGTAATCTGGGTATGCGTCCTCGCCAGGCGGCGCGATCAACTGGATCGTTCGGGCCTCGAGCGTTCGGATAGAGATGAATTAGTTTCGCTCGGTCAAGACCAATTTGCTGGCGAGGGAGTTGATCAGGTCTGTGGCAACGGCTGGCGTCTTGCCGCCAAGAACAGCCGCACTCTGCGCAAGCTGGACCGCCCGAGAGCCAGTCTGTCGGTGTTGTTGCGCCAGGCGCCCGCGTCACTCAAGAAGGGTCTGCCAACTATCGATGAAATTGAGGCCGAATTGCGTCCGGACTCTTCCGATGGCACAGCGTAAGACGTCGGGCTCGCTATGAGCCGAGCCGATTCTTGCCGCGAACTCAACGTCGCGCTCCATCGCCCCCGAAGTAGCGAAGAAACGTTTGCCACCCGGTGTGCTGGCGGCCCGTTCAATGTCACCATTCGCGCGCGGCGACGGGCGTACGCACGCCCCGTCGCACACAGGTTGTCGATCAGAAGTCTGTCGTCACGGAAAACCACGCCGTACGAGGCTGCGCTTGCGTCAGATAGCCGCCGAGCGCCGACGACCAGTACGAGCGGTTCGCGAGGTTCGTCACCATCACCTTGAAAGTCGTGTCGTGCTTGTAAAGCTGCGTCTTGTAGCGCGCGCCCACATCGAAGCGCGTCCACGACGGAATTTCCTGCGTGTTCGCCGTGTTCAGGAACTGCGGACTGGTCCAGACCGCGCGGCCCATCAGCGTGAGGCCGTTCAGTTGCGGCAGGTCGTATTCGATGTTCGCGTTGACGGTCCACGCCGGCACGCCAATCGGGCGATTGCCTTCGGTGCTGTCGGACGTGTCGAGCAACTTCGCATTGATGTACGACACCCCGCCAATCAGACGCACGCCCTTCAACGGCTCGCCGTACATCGAGAACTCGATACCGCGGTGTTGCTGGAAGCCCGCCGCCGCATAGATGTTCGTCGCGGCGTTGGTGTAGGCGACCTGGTTCTTGATCTGATAAACCGCCAATGCGGCGCCGTAGTGGTTCGCGTCGTACTTGACGCCCGCTTCGTACTGCTTCGCGCGGAACGGCGAGGTAGCCTCGCCGACGTTGGCCGTGCCGGCCGGCGCTGTGCTGCCTGCAATTAAACTTTCAGCGCGGTTCGCGTAGATCGACAGATTCGGCTGCAGCTTGTAGACGACGCCGAAGATCGGCGTGGTCGCCGATTCGTTGTAGGCCGAGTTCTGCACTTCCGTGCCGTACCCGTAGCCGTTTTGCAGCATGTCCTGATGACGCGCGCCAACCGTGAACAGCAGGCGGTTCTGGAAGAAACCGAGGGTGTCCGACACGACGAAGCTGCGCATCAGGATCGAGGTCGTCAGGCCCGGATCTGAGAAGTCGCCAGCGGCATACGTCGTGCCGGGGATCGCAACCGTCGCCGTGTTGTACAGGCTCGTCGACCACGGCACGCCGTAGCTCCAGTTATAAGCACCATACTCCGCAATGCGTTCGAGCTGCCAGCCCGCATTGACCTGGTTCGAAACCGGGCCGAGATTGAACGTCCCGCGCACGCCCACTTGCGCCGAAATCGCGTTTTCCTTGAACAGGGTGTTCATCCGGTATGCGGTCGTCGCGCCCGCATCGTAGGTGGGCGTCTCGTACTGGCCGAGTTCGGTTGTATGCCGGGAACCTATGCCCGCGTAGGCGGTCCAGTTTGGCGTGATGTCGTATTCGCCGCGCAGCATGCCGACCGTGTCTTCGGTCTTCGAATAGGTCCACGGCTGCCCGTAGTTGTAGCTTGCCGACGGCGTAGAAGGCATGTCGTCGCCCACCACGAATACGCCCGGACGACCGCCCGTGACGTTGTTCTTCTGATAGAGGAAGTCGCCGTACAGACGGAACTTGCTGCCGCGATAGTCGAGCGAGATCGCGGTCTGCTGCGTGTGGTTGGCCCCGTTCTGGATCGCCGTGCTACCGCCCACCACGGTCTGGTTCACGCGAATGCCGAACTGGTCGTTGTCGCCGAAGCGGCGGCCCACGTCCACGTGCGTGCCTAGTTCCCCGGACGCGCTGCCTTCGACGGTCACCTGCGTGAGCGGTCTGTCGTCGGCAACCTTGGTCTGCACGTTGATCGTGCCGCCCACGCCCGACGCGCCGGGTGCCGCGCCGTTCACGAACGCGCTGGCGCCCTTGAAGATGTCGACGCGCTCGATGGCGCCGGTATCGACCATCTGACGCGGCGTGAGGCCGAAGAAGCCGTTCAAGCCCACGTCATCCGAATACACTTGGAAGCCACGGATAATGTACGTCTCGGAGAAGTTGCCGTAGCCGAACGCGGTGCGCACGGCCGGGTCATTGGCGACCACGTCGGCGAGCGTTTGCGCCTGCTGGTCCTGAATCAGTTTCGCGGTGTAGCTCGTCACCGAGAACGGCACGTCGAGCATCTTCTGCTTGCCGAGCACGCCTATCGACGCGCCCTTCGCCACCTGCCCCCCGGAGTAGGTCGGCGCCAGATCGCCGGGCAGCGCCGCGGGCGCCGCCTGAATCTTGATCACCGGCAGCGTGCTGTCCGGCTTCGCGGTAGTGCTTGTGCTGGTTCCGAGGTCGGTGCTGTCCGTCGATTGCGCGAACGCCGGCGCCGCCGCGACGAACAGCGCCGTCACCGCCGAAGCGATAGTCAGCGCGCGGAAGCTTTTGGAAGAAAGCACCAAAGTATGTGCCGAAGACGCTGCAGTGACGCGTGTGTTTTTCTGATGATTCATAGCCGTGGTCTTCGGCCAGCTTCTGCGAAGAAGCTGGCCTTTATATAGCGGCCGCCGACGTACACGTATGCAAAAACGTCGGGCCGCAGGTGTAGGTCGCGGCGGATTATAGCTTAATGCGAACGATTCGCATTAAATATTTAGCGAATTTCCAGGACTTATTACAGAGAGGTCTCGTCCGCTGTAAAAAGCGAGCGGCTGCCGAATGCGTGGATGAAGTGCATAGTTCCACGCGGGCATCGGCTCGCGCGCAAGAGTTCGCTGGGTCCCGCCGATCTGCGAGGCGAACGCTTTATTTCATTTCCGCAGAGCTTCGATGCGCGTAGCGTGATCGACAGGGTCTTCGT
>NZ_AWZV01000047.1 GCF_000472545.1 Burkholderia sp. WSM2232
GAACGCTAGCCTCTGCTCGCAACCGGGCATTGGAGAACCGTCGTCGAGGACAACTACAGCCTTGGCCAATGCGGCGAAATCAGCGACGTGACTGCAGGACTTTGCAGGAGGCGATGAGAGTGTCCCCGGCCGTACCGCGAAAGGNGCGGAAAGGTATGTTTTTCTCGCGATGTCTAAGTGTTTCATTGCAACGGCCGTTAACNCGTTCGCCACACCAGCGCTGCACCGGGCCNGGGCTGACTGACGAGACCAAGAGATGACATCGACGAAAACCACCATTGCTGCGACCAATGCGCGTATCCCCCTGACGCTCAACCAGAAGCTCGCCTCGACGATCGTCGTGCTTTGGGTCGGCCTTCTGTTCATTGCTGCCATGGGAATCTGGCAAACGCGCGACGCCATAATCGCGGAGCGACGTATGCAGCTTTCCACGCTGATCGACCAGGCGACGAGTGCCATTACCCGGTTTCATAGCGAGGCGGCGCGCAATCTCCTCAGCGACGATGAGGCGAAGCGGCAGGCGAAGGCCGTGATCGCATCGCTCCGTTACGGCAAGGACGGCTATATCACCGTTTGTGATTCGCAAGCTGTCATCGTCGTTCATCCGCTCAAGCCCGAAGTCGCGGGCAAAAGCATGGCGGACATGACCGATACCAACGGCAAGCGCTTCTACGCCGATCTCATCGGCACTGCACGACAGCCACAGGGTGGTTTCGTCAGCTACTACTGGCCAAAGCCCGGAGGCGAGGCGCCGATCGAGAAGCTGGCCTACTCGAAGCGCTTTTCGGACTGGGACTGGGTGCTATTCACCGGCGCGTACATGGACGACATTCGCTCGACGGTCATCACCTGCGCCGTGCGCTGGCTGGTGGCCGTTGCTATCTTCGGCGGCCTGGCCACGGTGATTATGTCTATCGCCCTCAGGAGCGCGCGCCAGTCTATCGGCGGGCAGCTCGAAGCCGCGGTCGAGACCGCGCATCGCGTGGCCGAGGGCGACCTTGCCGTGGACGTGCCCGTGCTGCCGGGGGACAGGACCAGTCTTATGTATGCGTTAAGCTCCATGCGGAATGGCCTCGAAGCAGCCATGACCGATGTGAGGAACAGCGCCGAGAACATTACGGTCGGTTCTTCCGAGATCGCGGCGGGCAACGCGGATCTGTCGCGGCGTACAGAACAGCAGGCCGCCGCCGTGCTCGAGACGGCGTCGAGCATGAACCAGATGACGGAAAATGTGCGCAGCAATGCAGAAAGCGCCAAATTCGCGGCCGCACTGGCCGGCGGCGCGGCCACGATTGCCACGCGGGGCAGCACGGTGGTGAACGACGTCATCCTCACAATGGACGCGATCACGACCAGTTCGAACCAGGTCAACGACATCATTTCGGTGATCGACGGCATTGCCTTCCAGACAAACATCCTTGCGCTCAATGCAGCCGTCGAAGCAGCGCGGGCCGGCGAGCAGGGCCGGGGCTTTGCCGTCGTGGCCGCAGAGGTGCGCAGTCTCGCGCAACGCTCGGCAACGGCCGCCAAAGAGATTAAACAGTTGATCGAGGCGTCGTCGAAGACGGTCCAGCAGGGCACGGTACACGTGTCGGCCGCTGGCACGACCATGAGCGAGATTGAGCGCGCGGTTCGCCAGGTCAACGACATCCTGCGCGAGATCAGCAATGCATCGCAAGAGCAAAGCGCCGGCATTGAGCAGGTCAACGCCGCCGTCAACCAGATCGACAAGGCGACGCAGCAGAATGCTGCCCTCGTCGAAGAGGCCGCTGCCGCCGCTCAGTCGTTGAACGATCAGGCCGCAACGCTGCGCGAGGTCATTGGCCGCTTCTCGTTGTCCGGCAACAAGAATTAACAATCGGTCTATCGCACCTTACAACCAGGAGGTGCCAGGCGATGCGCCTGCGGACATCCGAAGGCTTCGCGGAATTTCCCCGCAAGAAAAGCTGATAAGGAGAGCGGGCGCCGTATGACAGGCGGCGCCCCTGGATATGACTATTGCTGCGCCGAAACGCCGGTGCTGCGGCCGTGCATGGCCGATGGCTGCCCCGCGTTCGCCGCACGATGGGGCTGTGCTGCGGGGTTGGGCGCGATCTCTTCCAAGGTCCGGGCACGCGTGTTCACGCCCAGCACCAGCAACGCGACGATCTGCAGCGCGATTAGGCCGATCTGAAAGTTGGTGACGCCGAAGATCCCACCCATTCCGAAGATCACTACGATCCCACCCTGCGTGCCCGCGGACGCGAGACGGTCGACCGCGGCGGACAGCGATGATCCGCGCATGCGCAGTTCCGTGGGAAAACAGTTCGGGAATATAGACCGCGAACGCGAGCGAGGTGATGCACCCGGAGCACATCATGATCACGGCGCCGGTTGCCATCAGTTCGATGGGCGTGTGAGCCATCGGATAGAGCGCCGTCGCTATTGCTTCGAGCGCCAGCACGCCAACGATGCTTAGGCGGCGGCCGATCCGGTCCGTCAGCGCAATCCCGATCAGGCATCCGACAGGTGTGCCAATACCCATAACCGCCGTGTATCCGAGCCTCGAGGTGACAGCGATGCCCTGCTTGACGAGAAACCTCGGAAACCAGGCGATCAGACCGTAGAGAACCGACATGTTGACTGCGGACATTATCATCGCGAGCACGGTTCGCGACAGCAGCGGACGTTTGAACAGTGCCGAATAGCCGGGCGCCGCAGCGACAGGCGCTGCGTCGATGGATGCCGCCGTGACCGACGCCAATGCGTCGCTCCACGCCGCACGCTCTGCAAAGCGGGCCTCGATCGAACGCAACAGCGCGTCGGCTTCCTCGTGACGTCCCTGCGATTCGAGCCAGCGCGGCGATTCGGGCATCGACTTGCGCAGGAACCAGATGCCGACGGCACCGAGCCCGACCAGTGCGAACATCGAACGCCAGCCGAGCGCCGGAATGGCCCAATAACCGACGATGCCGGTCGCCGTCACCGACAGATTCGTGAGCAAGGCAAGAATTGCGCCGAAGCGCCCGCGCGCGAGGCTCGGAACAAACTCGCCCAGCGCCGCATATCCGATGATCAGCTCCGCACCTCGGCCCACGCCCATGACGAATCGCAGATCCGCGATTCCGGCGCGACCTATAAATCGAAGAACGGCCGCGGCTACAACACCAACGCGGCGCTCGACTTCCACGCCGACTCCTGCGATGTCGTCGCCCTGCTCTGTCTGCATCCTGCCAAGTCGGGCGTCAAAAGCAAGATTACGAGTTCGTTTGCGATGGTCGAGGAGATCCGCAAGCGCCGCCAGGAGCTGATCCACGTGCTGAAGGGACCGGTTTTTCACAGCTATCAGGGCACGCAGGCGCCCGGCCGGCCGGGATTCTACAACTGCCCCGTGATCGGTTCGCTGCCGCATTACTTCGCGCTGCGCGCCAATCGCAAGAATACGAACGCCGCCCAAACGGGTTTCCCGGAAGTGCCGCGCCTCACGCCCGAACTCACCCAAGCGCTCGATCTGCTCGATGAACTCGCCGCCGATCCGCGTCTGTGTTACTCGATGTGGCTCGAACAGGGCGACCCGCAACTGCTGAACAACTACGTCGTGCTGCATTCGCGCACGGAATTCGAAGACTTCGAAGACGAGGCGAACCGCCGCCACCTGCTGCGCCTGTGGCTGTCGGTCCCGGATTCGGCGCCCCTGCCGCCCGAGTGGGAGTATTACTTCGCCGACGTGCGCCCCGGTTCGGTGCGCGGCGGCGTGCGCGGCAGTTACATCACGGATGCGTTTTTGCGCTTCGAGAAACGCCAGGCCGAACGGATGAACATATTGCTGAGGCCCGATCTGGACGGCACGACCCCAGCATCGACGACGGCCACCGAAGAAGCGCATGTCGTTGCGTGAGGATGTCATCCGAGCCGGCGGACCAGCACGGACCTGAAGCGCCGCCTCGCTATTGGCGAAACGGTGCTCCCGCCCGGCGTGTACGATGCGCTTACCGCGCTCATCGCAGAGCAGGCGGGATTCAACGCGCTGTACCTGTCTGGCGGCGCGGTCGCTTATACGTCGTTCGGCCGCTCCGATGTTGGTCTCACGACAGCCAAGGAAGCAGTCGACACTTTATGGCGCATCACGGATCGCGTGCGCCTCCCTGTCATCGTGGATGGCGATACGGGCTTTGGCAGCGCGCTGAACACGCAACGAACCGTGCGCGATTTTGAGCGCGCCGGAGCAGCGATGATCCAGCTTGAAGACCAAAGCTTTCCGAAGCGCTGCGGTCATCTCGCGGACAAGACGCTGGTGTCGTCCGCCAAGATGCGCGGTAAGCGGCGCTCGACGCCCGCCATTCTTCCGGCACACTTGTTCCCGCGCGCACCGATGCCATTGCCGTCGAAGGATTCGACGCGGCAATGGATCGCGCGCAGGCGTATCTCGCATGCCGCGTGGACGCACTGTTCGTCGAGGCCGTCAACACTACGGAGCAGATGGACATCGTATGCAAGCGGTTCGGCAAGCGTGTTCTGCTGCTCGCGAACATGGTGGAAGGCGGCAAGACACCGGTGCGAAGCGTCGAGGAGTTGCGTCAGCGCGGGTATCGCATCGTCGTTTTTCCTGGCTGTACCGCCCGGTTCGTCGCGCGCGGTCTGCAACGGTAGTGCACGTGTCTGCTGGACCACGGAACGACTGAGCCGATGTGGCCGGACATGCTGACGTTCAACGAGCTCAACGAAGTGATTGGTACGCCTGAATTGCTCGCTTTGAGCAAGAGCTACGTATGAGTCGATGTTCTCTCATCGATTGCGAGAGAAGATTTCACGATGTGAGCGGCCCACGGAAAGCGGGCCGCATCCTTTGTGTTTGGATCTCAACCGGCCTTAACGTCATCACCGTCGACTTTTGGCCCCCGACCTCTCGCTTGATCGCGACCAGCTCGAATGCCGGTACGTGATCGCGAACACACCGTTGACTACAACTGTCACGCTTGACCGTGATTAATCGCCGCTCAGACGTTGCCCTCAGCTCTGACCGGATCGGAGCTGTCTGGTCGCTGCCTTGCAAGGCTCACCGCGCAGTGCAAATATCCCTTCCAGCTTGCGCTCAGTTCCAGCGGATCAGTCGCCAGCTCGCCACCTGGTCGACAGACTGTCAACCGCGCCGGCATTTATCGCCATCCGTGCTTCCCGTACATTCGCTGTACTCAACTTAACTGGAGAACAGCGATGAGAATCACCGTGGTGGGATACGGCAACGTAGGTGCGGCGATGGTGAAACAACTGGCGGCAGCAGGCCATGAAGTAGAAGTCACGGGGCGCAAGCTTGCGCACGTTCAAAAGGTTGCCGCGCAATTTGGCGCGAAGAGCACGTCGTTGTCCGCGGCTGCAAAGGACGCGGAAGTTGTCGTGCTGGCGGTGCCATACGGCAATGCCGGCGCCGCGCTGGCCGAACTCGGTTCGCTCAAAGGCAAAGTGCTCGTCGACGTGACCAATCCCCTCACCGACGACTACATGGGCCTGACCATCGGCCACACTACGTCCGCCGCAGAAGAAATCGCCAAGCTCACCGGCGCCACGGTCGTCAAGGCGTTCAACACGCTGTTTGCACAAGTGCTCGACGGCGGCGCGGCGTTCCCATCGCAAGCCGCATCGGTTTTCATCGCCGGCAACGACAGCGACGCGAAGCAGAAAGTTGCGAATATGGCTGAATCGATGGGCTTCGCGAGCATCGACGCGGGCGGCCTGCACAACGCCCGCTATCTCGAAGCGGTCGCGGGTTTGAACATTTATCTCGGCTATGGTGCAGGTCTTGGCGTGCAGATCGTGCCGACATGGATCAAGCGATAAGCGACCGGTTTAGCGACAGCTTCACGCCAGCAAGCCGCTTGTGTCGACGAGACGGAAGCGGCTATTTTCATTCAGCTTCATCGATCGCGGCACCGCCGCTCTTGCGGCACTCACGCGGCGTCATGTCGAACCTGGCCCGGAAACTGCGACTGAAGTGCGCCGCATCATTGAAGCCCCAGCGAAAGCAGATCTCCGATACCGACAATGCCCGATGCGCCGGGCTCAACAGTTCCTGCCTGCATCGTTCGAGGCGGCGCTCGCGCACGTAGCCGGTAAAGCTCATCCCCGCGTCCTCGAAAAGTTTCTGCACGTACCGCGAGGAAACGTGCTGCTGCTCGGTAATCGCGTTCAGCGAGAGATCCGCACTGCCGAGCTGCTGATCGATTGCCTGGCAGATTCGCACGAAATGCTCCGAACGCTTGCGGTCCCCGAGCGTGTGCGCCGCCAGATGACTTGCCAGACTCGCGGTCAGGAATTCCGACACTGCCACCTCGATCGGGTGAATGTGCTCCGCGTCGAAGTACTCCAGCTCGTCGCCCACCGCGCGCAGCATCGCCGCGAGCACGCGAGTGAGGCTCGAATCGGCCGGCAGCACACCGGTGCTCAACCGGCGTGGATCGACGAGGCCGGGGTGAAGCACACTCGTCGGCACACGCACATACAGCAGCCGGAAATCCGCGTAAAGCTCCAGCGTTGAATCACGCCCGCATGGCCCGTACAGCATGTCGCCGCGCGCGACGGACACCCGCTCGCCGGAGCCGACGAACATCGAGCGCCCTTCCAGCAGCAACGCCAGCCACAGCGCCGCCTGCTGGTTGCGAAAGCTGCCGGAGATAGTCAGCGGCGTCGCGCGCATCCGCGAAAACTCTATGCCGGTGGGCGAAACGATTCCGTGAACGTCGCCTTCGAAACCGTCGCTGATCGGCGTAGCGTCGTGCGGCAGGCACGCGGCCGTCATCGCTTCGCGCCAGACCTGCGAACGCTGTTCCGTCGAAATCGCTTGGGTGGAAAAGTGCCAGGACTTCAACGACATGACCCTGCTCTCCAACATCCATTGACCTGCGTCAAGGTATGCAAATGTCGCACCATGTCGTCATGCGCCATTAATACGTGGTCTGAGCCGCGCCACCGCCCCTCGATCGGCATGGGCTGACTCGTAAGGGTGCACGCTGCACCGCATTGATCAGCACAGCGCCCCCAAGATCATGCGCGCGTCCACGCCACCGTCCACGGCGCGTCGCGCCATTGCTCAGCCAGGTAATCTACGGCGACGCGGGTTTTCGCAGGCAACTGGGCGCGGCTCGGATAAACCGCGTAGACGCCGATCGGCGGCGGCGTGAAGCCTTCGAGAACTGGCACGAGCCGTCCACGCGACAGGCTTTCCATCACGAGAAAGAGCGGCTGCAGCACGAGCCCGACGCCCGCCTCCGCCGCCGCGACGCAGGTTTCACCGTTGTTCGCGCTCATCACCGGACGAGGACGACCGATATGTTCGCGCCCGCTCGCGCGCTCGCGCAGCCGCCAGTCGTTGCGCTCGCTGAAGTAGCCATAGGCAATCGATTGATGCGCGGACAGCTCGGCCGGCGTCAGCGGCTCGCCGTGGCGCTCCAGATACGAAGGCGCCGCGCACATGACGAGCGGCGTATTCGCGAGGCGCCGATGTACCAGCGAAGACTCGGCCGGACGCGCTATCCGGATCGCCAGATCGAAGCCTTCCGCGACGATATCGACAAGTGCATCGGACAACGCGATAACCGGCCGGACGTCAGGCGCACGCGCCAGCAGCCCGGCCCAAAGCGGCGCGAGATGAGTGATGCCAAAGCTCACTGGCGCGCTGATTCGCAGATCGCCAGACGCACGCGCGCCCTCGCCTTGCGCGGCGCGATCGGCCGAATCGAGTCGCTCCAGAATTTCGCGACACGCGCGACAGTAGGCTTCACCCGCCGCTGTCAGCGCGACCTTGCGCGTCGTGCGATGCAAAAGCCGGGCGCCGAGCCGGGTTTCGAGCGCCTGCACGGTACGCGAAACGAGCGCGCGCGACACGCCGTTAGCGTCTGCGGCGGCCGCGAAGCCGCCCGCATCGACGACGCTGACGAACGACTCGATCTCGCGCAGCCGGTTCACTTCTTGCCGAGCTTCGGAAAGATGCCGCGCGGCAGCCGCACGTGCGCGCCGAGCGTCGCGTCGACCACCTGTGTAATGCCGACATCGCCCGCGACGCTCATCAGCGAATACGCGTCGTTACGCGACAGGCCGACATGCTCTTCGAGCAGATGCATCGTGTCGAGCGACGCGTTGCGAAGCGCCTGATCGAGTTGCGGATCGAAGCCGTGAACGATCCAGCTGTCGGCGGTTTCGAGCAGTGGCGTCGGGAACGTGAAGTCACGGCGCAAGATGATCTGCATCGTCACATTCAGCGACGACTCGATCGCGGTGCCGCTGATTTCGCCGTCGCCTTGCGAAACATGCGGATCGCCGACCGAAAACAGCGCGCCGTCCACCTGCACCGGGTAGTACATCGTGGCGCCAGCGCCGATGCGCCAGTTGTCGATGTTGCCGCCGTGGCGGCCGGGCGGAATCGTGCTCACGCGCCCGTCCACCGCGGGCGTGACGCCGGCCGTGCCCAGGTGCGGACGCGCTGGAATGCGCACGCCATCGAGCGCGGGCTGGCGATCGCACACCGGGCATTCCGTGATTGTGCCGGGCGTCACGTACCTGCCCTTGAAATCGTATGCATACAGCGCCGACGCATGGTTCGCACCTTCGTCCAGTTCATAGATCGTCACGCGTTCCTTCTCGCCCATCTCCTTGTATAGATAGCCCCAATTCGCTGCGAGGTTCGAGCCGTAGCGGCAGCGCGGCGTCATGTGCAGATAACGCACTTCGAGCATGTCGCCGGGCTTCGCGCCTTCAACGTGGATCGGCCCGGTCATGATGTGAACGCCGGGATTGCGGTCGTCCTCCGGAATCGCTCGCCAGAGTGTGTGCAAAGCCTGATCCATCATCAGGTCAGGGGCGTCGCCCGCATGGTGCGTGACGGCTTCGGCGTATACGAGATCGCCGCTTTTCACCCTCAGGGCCGGCGCAAGCGATGCGTCGAAATAGCCCCAGTGGACATTGCCGGGCGTTGCGCGCAGCGTGTGCAGCGCACCGGGTTCGATCGCGGCACGCGCGGCGCCTTCAGTTGGAATCAATGGCATGGTAGTGCTCGTTGAGAGTGACGTAGCGAAGAAATCGAAGCAAGCGGAAACTACAGGTCGATGACCAGCAACGGCGTCTTCGCGCGCGAACAGCACGGTGTAAAGACCTTGCCGGACGCCTGTTCATCTGCGCTCAGAACCCAGTCGCGATGATCAGGAACACCGTCGAGCACGCGCGTGATGCAGGAGCCGCACACGCCCTGTTCACAGGACATCGGCACGCGCACGCCGGCCTCGGCGAGCGCCGCGCATACGCTCTGTCCTTGCGCGACGTGCACGCGTTGGCCCGTCGATGCTAGTTCGACGTAAAACGGCTGGTCCGCTTGCGCCGGCGATGCCCTCGCGGTCTGCGAGGGCGCAGCAAAGCGTTCGCAGTGGAGATGATCGTCGGGCCAGCCCAGCGCGCGCGCGGTATCGAGCACGGCGTCGATCATCGCAGAAGGGCCGCACACGTACAGATGCCGCCCCGCTTCGAAGCCGCCGATCAACGGCGCGAAGTCGTTGCATCGGCTGGTATGGCGCGTCACCTCGGTGCGCCACGGTGCGCCCGCGATCTCATCGACGAATGCCTGGCGCTCAGGTGCCGACGCGAAATCGTGCATCGAGAAGCGGGTGCCAGACGCATGCAGCGTCCACGCCATCGCCAGCATCGGCGTGATGCCGATACCGCCGGAAATAAGCAGCGCCGCGCGTTGCGCCGGATGCATCCGAAAGTGGTTGCGAGGACCGACCGCGTCCAGGGTGTCGCCCACCTGCACGCGTTCGCACATGAAGCGAGAGCCGCCGCGGCCGTTCGCCTCGCATTGCACGGCGATCCGGTAGCGCATCGGGTCGCCCGGATCGCCGCAGAGCGAATATTGACGCGCCACGCCGTGGCAATCGATCTCGATGTGCGCGCCCGCATCGAAGCCCGGCAGGGGCAGATAGTCGGCCGCTTCGAATTCGAACGCAACGATGTCGCGGGCGATCTCGTCGCGGCTGACCACGCGCAGCTTCAACGCGGTCGCGGCATGTACGAGAGAAGCGTCGTGCAGATTCACGCGGCCTCCCGCACGCCAGAGGCACGGCTGCCGGCGAGAACGAAGCTCAGCATGCTCAGCGAGCCGTATTCGAGGAAGTTGCTCTCGAAGCTGACTTGGTCGTCGTCGTGTCGTGCGCCGAGCGCATATAGCACCGGCCAGTAGTGATCCGGCGTCGGCACCGAATGGAGCGCGAGTGGGCCCGCGCTTTCGTAATCGATCACGTCGTCGGGCCGGTTTTCCGCGATCGCGTTGGCGATGTGGTCATGAAACGTCTGCGCCCAGCCGTAGCCCGAGTCGCGCTTGCTCCAATCCATCGCCGGCAGGTTGTGGACGATGTTGCCGCTCGCAGCAATCAGCACGCCCTCGTCGCGCAGCGGCCTGAGCGCGTGCCCCAACTCATAATGACATCGCGCGTCGCAGCCGCGATCCATGCTCAGTTGCACGACCGGAATGCGTGCGTCGGGAAATGCCTTGAGCAGCACCGACCAGCTGCCGTGATCGAGCCCCCAGCGCTCGTCGAGCGTAACGGGCAGTGGCGCGAGCAGTTCGGCCACGCGGCGCGCGAGCGCCGGATCGCCCGGCGCGGGGTAGTGCTGTGCGAACAGCGCCGGTGGAAACGCGCCGAAATCGTGGATGGTGCGCGGCTGGTTCATCGCCGTCACGGCCGTGCCGCGCGTGAGCCAGTGCGCGGAGATCATCAGGATCGCGCGCGGCTTGCCGGCCGCCGCGCCCATCGCCGCCCAGGCGCGGGTCGCACGATTGTCTTCGAGCGCGTTCATCGGACTGCCGTGGCCGAAGAACATTACGGGCATGCGTGTTTGGTTGGTGGACATGTGCTTTATGCGTTCGATGCGGTGAGAAAATCGAATTGCGCGACGTGCGGCGCCGCGTCGATCAGAGTTTGCGTATAGGGATGCTGCGGATTCGCGAGCACGTCTTCGGTCGGTCCCGCTTCGACCACGACGCCGCGCCGCATGACGATCACGCGGGAGCACAGATAGCGGACCACCGCGAGATCGTGCGAGATCAGCAGCAGCGCGATCTTGTGCGAGTCGCGCAGCGCGAGCAGCAGTTCCATGATCTGCGCCTGCACCGAGACGTCGAGCCCGGAGACAATTTCATCGGCGACCAGCAGACGCGGCACCTCGCACAGCGCCCGCGCGATGTTCACGCGTTGCCGCTGGCCGCCCGACAACTGCGAAGGGAAGCGCGCTGCGTACTCTGGCGCGAGTCCTACTTCATCGAGCAGTTCGAGCGCACGGCGCGCGCGGTCCACGAGCATATGCGCGCGGCTTTCCACCGGCTGAGTGACGATGCTTGCGAGCCGCCGGCGCGGATTGAGGGCGGCGCGCGCGTCCTGAAAGATCATCTGGATCGCTTCGATGCGCTTTTGCCACATCGCGCGGCTCGCATCGAGTCGCTGGCCGTCGAGCAGGATCTCGCCTTCGCTGGGCGTTTCCAGGCCCATCACGAGACGCCCGAGCGTGCTCTTGCCGCTACCGCTTTCACCGACCACGGCGACGAACTCGCCGGGCGCGATCGTCAGGCCGAGCGGCTGCACGGCGTGCACTGCGGACTTTGCATAGCGCTTGCCGACGCCGCGCAATTCAAGGAACGGCGTAGTCGCCATCGCGCTGCGTGTATCCAGAGGCGTGCGCGGCGAGGCTTGCGGCAACGTGCCGGCGCGCAGGCAGCGCACCGCGCGGGGACCGCTCGCGAGCAACGGGACCGGTGCAATGCTGCAAGCGGGCATAACGTCGGCGCAGCGGGCGGCGAACCGGCAGCCATGCAGGGCGCCCAGTTCCTCGAAGCTCGGCATGTGGCCGTTCAGCGGCTCGACGCGCACGCGTTCGCCCTTCAGCACCGGATTCGCACGCAGCAATGCGCGCGTATAGGGATGCCGCGGCGCCGCCACCAGTTCGCGCGCCGGGCCGGTTTCCACCAGATCGCCGGCGTACAGCACGGCGATGTCGTGGCACGCATGCAGCGCAAGGCCGATATCATGCGTGACGAAAATCACGCTGGTGCCGCGCCGCACCTGCATATCGCGCATCAGTTCGACAACGTGGCGCTGCGTCGTTACGTCGAGCGCGGTGGTCGCTTCGTCGGAGATTACAAGATCGGGGTTGCTCGCGAACGCCATTGCGATGCACACGCGCTGACACATGCCGCCCGACAACTCGAATGGATAGCGAGCCAGCAAATTCTGCGGATCGGGGAGCAGCACTTCGGCCAACGCGTCGATGCTGCGCTGCTTGCGCTCGGGCGCGGCGACGCCGAGCCGCGCGAGATGCAGCGCGAACTGCCGGCCAATCGACAGCGTCGGATCGAGCGCGCTCATCGGTTCCTGCGGAATGTAGGCGATGCGCTTGCCGAGCAGCGCGCGTTGTTGCGCCGCGCTCGCGCCAAGCAGATCGATGCCGGCGAAACGCAGCTGGTCCGCGCGCAGTTCGAAACCGCGCGGCAGGCTGCGCGCGAGCACACCGCCGAGCATGCTCTTGCCCGCGCCGGATTCGCCGACGAGGCCGAGCGTGCGGCCGCGCCGCACCGCAAGCGCGACGTCGCGGAGCAACGCTACGCCGTCGCGTTCCACGTTGAGCGCTGCAAGCGTGAGCAGCTCATCGCCGCTTCCGTGCGCACTGGCCGCGCGCGACGCCGCCGGCGCCAGAGACTTGAACAGGCCGATCATCCGCGCCGCTCCGAACGTTCGAGAAGACGCGCATCGGTCGCGCGCCGCAGGCCCTCGCCGAGAAAGGTCGTCGCGAGCACGGCCAGCACCATGCCGGCGATCGGCAGAATCAGGCCCCACGGCGAAGTAAATACGTTGGCAAGGCCGTCGGATACCATCGTGCCCCAGCTCGGCTGGCTCGCGTTTGCCGACAGTCCGACGAACGACAGGCTGCACTCCGCGACGATCGCGATGCCCACCTCGAGACTCATCAGCGTGATCAGCGTCGGCAGCAATGCTGGCAGCACATCGCGAAAGATCGTCGCGAGCGGACCGGCGCCAGCGATGCGTGCGGCCGCGACGTAGTCGCGCCGCCGGATCACGATCACCTCGGCGCGCAGCACGCGGCAAAAACGCGTCCAGTCGACGAACACCAGCGCGACGATCACATTCGCGATGCTCGGCGACATCGACACGACCAGCACCAGCGCGAGCACCACCGCTGGAAACGACATCCACACTTCGACCAACCGCAACACTAGCCAGTCGGTCCTGCCGCCCCGCCATCCGGCCAGCACCGCCAGCAAGCCGCCGATCAGCGCGGTGCCCAGCGGCGCGACCAAGCCGACCAGTAGGGCGATGCGCGCACCGTAGATCGTCAGACTCAGCACGTCGCGGCCGAGCGCGTCTGTGCCGAACCAGTGCTCGTGCGAGCCGCCCGACGCCCACGCGGGCGGCAGCAAGGTCGACAGTAGATCCTGGTCGTCGGGCTGATACGGCGCGATCGCGGGCGCAAGCAGCGCGAGCACCACGAGCAGCAGCAGCACGCCCGCGCCGAACAGCACGCGCGGCTCGCGCGCGACGCGCCGCCATGCGGTCCGCGCAGGCGAGGCGGGCGACATAGGCAACGCTGGCCGCGGGCTCGCTTCCGAAACAAGCGGTGTATTCATAAACCTCTCAGACGCGGGTTGAGCAGTAGCTCGAGCGCATCGACGACCGCATTCGAGAACTGGACGACAATTGCGTAGATGAGCGCGAGTGCCTGGATCACCGGCAGGTCGCGCGCGCCGATGGCGTTGATCATCAGCGTGCCGATGCCGGGCATCCCGAACACCTTTTCGACCAGCAGCGTGCCGCCGATCAGCAGGCTCACCTGTATCGCCAGAATGTTCAGCGTAGGCAGCGCCGCATTGCGCCAGCCGTGCCGGCGCAAGATCTGCGCTTCGCTGAGACCGCGCAAACGCGCGGCGTGGATGTATTCCTCGGCGTAGGTATCGAGCAGACTGGAACGCAGAATGCGCATCAGCGGCGGCGCGATGCCCATGCCAAGCGCAAGGCACGGCAGCACGAGGTGCAACAGCGCATTGCCGAACGCTCTGAACTGGCCGTCGAGCAATGTATCGATGAGCAGGAAGCCGGTGTGCCGCGCGACGGTGTACGCGTTGTCGATCGGCCCGAGAAACGGCAACCAGCGCAGCGCGATGCCGAACAGCAGCACGAGCATAATGCCCCATAAGAAATCGGGCACCGACATCGCGAGCCCGT
The DNA here is from genome assembly GCF_000472545.1 of Burkholderia sp. WSM2232. Taxonomy (GTDB): domain Bacteria; phylum Pseudomonadota; class Gammaproteobacteria; order Burkholderiales; family Burkholderiaceae; genus Paraburkholderia. Next base: position 14,250 of record NZ_AWZV01000047.1, read on the forward strand.
TGAGCATTTCGCAGATGCGCTCGGCGAACGTATCACGCCGGCTGAACGCATACACGGCGCTCGCGATGCCCGCCGCCACGCCTAGCAGCAAGCCGCCCGCGAGCAGTTGCAGCGTGGTCGGCAGCGCAGCGACGATTAGCCCGCCGACCGGCCGGCCGTTCTGCAGCGAATTGCCGAAGTCGCCGCGCACCAGATGCGCGAGCCAATGCAGATACTGTGCGGCGAGAGGCTGATCGAGCCCCAGCCCGTGCCGCACCTCGGCGATCTGCGCGAGGCTCGCGTTCGGTGGCAACAGCATTGCCGCGGGGTCCGAGTGCAGCAGCCGCAGCACGCCGAAGATCACCACCGACACCGCGATCAGGATCACGAGGCGCCGCGCGATACGCAGCGCGAACTTCAGCAGCCGATGCGGCAGTCCGTACGCAATCCCGCGCGTCGGCGCAGCCCCTACGCCTGTTTTGGTGGCTGACGTGCTCATGGGCGTGCTCATCGACGTGTATCCGTCAGCCCGCTACCGCGACGTCGATCGCGGCCAGCTTGCCTTGCGCGCTCGCGGCGGTTTCGCTCATGCGCTGGTAGGCCGCCTGGTAGCGCGGCACCAGCCACGCGTTGAGTTCCTGCTGCGCGCGCTCCTGCCACGAGTAGCGACCGCGCACCGCATAGCGCGATTTCAGCCCCACCTGCACCATCTCGTCGACATGCAGATCCTGCGCAATGATGTCCGACACCGCGCTCATGCTCATTTCGACGCGCTTCGCGAACAGCGGGTCTTTCATCGCACCGGGTGCGTACAGCACGCCCTGATCGAGGTAGTGTGTGCCCGCAGAATCGGCGCGCAGGATCATATAGATCACGCTGTCGACCGACACCACCAGCGACAGGGTCGGCGGCAGGTTCGCGAACAGCATCCGGTTACGCTCCTCGTCGGTCAGCTTCGGGAACACCGGGAACAGCGCGCGTTGCGTCGGATTGAACGCGGCATCGGCGTGCAGGGTGCCATTGGTCCGATAGTAGCCGGCCGTGTCCCCCGGGAGCTCGGCTGGGAAGCTCGCCAGAGCGCTCGGCACGAAGTCATGCAGCGGGCCGTGATGTAGCCGGTTCGCGTGATAGCCGTCGTTGTTGTTCTCAAACATCACCTTCCAGTTCCACCCGAAATGGAACGGCTGCTCCGGGCGCGGGCCCTCGGCGTTCTTCAGATCGAAGTTTTCGAGCACCGCGTCGAGCGCGGTCAGGCGCGGTGCGAGCGGTGCCGCCGCATGGTCGAAGTTGATGAAGATGAAGCCCTGCCAGCACTCCACCTGCATAGTCGGAAGACAGAAGTCCTTCTTCTCGAAGCCCTCCGTTTCTTCCATCGCGGGGGCGGCGATCAGTTCGCCGTCGAGCGAATACGCCCAGTGGTGATAGGGGCACAACAGCGCGCGCGCATTGCCGAAGCCTTCGGCCACCACCATTGCGCGATGCTGACACACCGACGACATGGCCTTGATCTCGCGCTTCGCGTTGCGCGTGATGACGAGCGGCTCGCCGACGATCGACGTCGTGAAGTAGTCGCCCGGATTGCGGATCCAGCCCGCACGTCCGACGCACAGCCACTCGTGATTGAACAACGCTTCCTTCTCGAACTCGAAGAAGTCCGCGTCGGTATAGCACGCGGGCGGCAAGGTCTCCGCCTGGCTAACGTGCTTCGCGGAGCGATCGAGCCCGGCAAAAAACTGCGCGTCAAATTTCGGATGAAGAGGTTTATTGACCATTACAGTGTTCCTTTGTCTCAGGTCGCGCGGCGTGTTCACGCGCTCCAGTAATCCGGCAGCATCCAGCCGCTCAGAAACGGCGTGTATTGCACGCCCTTGCGGTACGACGCAGTTGCGATGCCTTGCATCAGCGGCAACGCATAGCCTTCGCCAACCGCCCAGCGATGGAATTCCTTGTAGCCGGCGATGCGCCTCGCCTCGTCCAGTTCGGCGAGCAGCGGATCGAGCCGCGGCGAGACATCGGCGCTGCGCCACACCGAAAAACCCGTTTTGGGATTCAGATACGAGCCCGCGGACAGTTCGGGGTCGCCGCTGCCGTTCTGCCACATCCACAAGGTCGGGCCGGGCAGCGTGCCTGCCACGGCCTGAGCGAAGAACTGCGCCGTTTCGATCGGGCTTAGTTCGGCCTCGATGCCGACCTTTCTCCACATCTGCTGGATCGCGCGCGCCATGTCGTAGTCGCTCGGGTAGACGCCGTTCGTCGCGAGGAACTTGACCCGCACGGGCTTATCCGTCGAATAGCCGCTTTTCGCGAGCAGTGCCTTGGCCTGCGCAGGGTCGAACGCGAATTTGAAGTCTGTATCGAACGCGGGCGTGCCCGGCGCAGCGGGCGTCGACATCGGCGCGGGGACGTTGTTGAAGAACGCACGCACCAGCGCCTGCTTGTCGATTGCGTGATGCATCGCGAGCCGCACGTTCCTGTCCTGAGTCGGGCCGCCATTCACCATGTGGATCAGATACGAATCGATGGTCGGCGTGATCTTGCTGTCGTGCGTGCCGCCTTGCGCGAGACGCACCGCTTCCCGCAGCGGCAGCATGCCCGAGACGTCCGCCTGCGATGCCTGCACCGCCGCCACGCGCGCGGTCGGATCCTTGACGACCTGGAACACCACGTCGCGAATTTTCGGCGCGCCTCGCCAGTGCTTGTCGAACGCGCTTAGCGTGATGCGCGAATCGCGCTCGTAGGCGATCAGGCGATACGGACCCGAGCCGATCGGCTTGGCGATGAAGCCCTGTGCGCCGACCCGTTCGAAGTACTTACGGGGCAGGATGTAGCTTCCCATGTAGCCGAGGAACGCGGGCGCGGTGATCATCGGCGCCTTGAAGTGCATGAGCGCGCGCGTCGGCGACGGCGTCTCGATGCCTTCGAGGGCCCACCAGATGCCCCCGACCTGCAGCGACTTGTCGGCCTGGAGCCGGTCGAACAGCGTGAATTTGAAGTCGTCGGAGGTAAGGGTGTCGCCGTTGTGAAAAAGCACGTCGCTGCGCAAATCCAGCTCGAGCACCTTGCCCGCCGTATCTTTCCAGCGCCATGCAGTGACGACGCCGGCACGCAGCGTGCTTTTGACGTCGATGTCGAGGGCTGCGTCGAACACGCTGCGATAGATCGAAATTGGATTCGGCGCGACGCGCACCAGGGGGTCCCAGGACGGCACGTCGGTGGGAAAGGCGATCGTCAGCGGCCCGGTCGCGGCATCGGCGCTCACGCTTGCGCCGAGGGCGCCGAGCATGCCTGCCGCGGGCGCGCTCAGCCCCGCTAGCGTGCCGCCCAGCATCTGAATGAAGTTTCTACGAGTAGTCATGGAATGTCCGTTTGCGCGAAGCGCTTCATTGCGGCCATGCGGTGAAACCGTCACGACATGGCTTCAGATTAAGAGCCCAAAACCGCAGTGTCTTGTCCACGCGCGCACGCATTCCTGACTGGCGCGCGCCGGACGGCGTCAGAACGTGTGAATCATCGCGATGCGCGACGTGATCTGCGTGTTCGTGCTCGACGGCAGCGCATAGAAGCCGGCCCCCTGGTTCGCGTTGACACCGTCCTGCGCATGCAGATACGAGACGTTCACGTAAAAGCTGGTGCGCTTGCTCAGGTAGTACTGCGCGCCGATCGTCGGCTGATGCCAGTGAGTGTGGTCCCAGGTCGTGTACTGGTAGCCGCCGAGCACGGCGATATCGGGCGCGACGAAATACATCGCGCCCGCTTCGTAGACGTTCATGGTCGCGCTGCCGGTGGCTGCTTCCAGATGCGTCGACGTGAAGTTAGCGGCGAGCGTCAGCTTGCCGCGCGTATAGCTCGCGCCGATACCGAACTCCGACTGCGTGTCGACGACGAACGGTGTCGTATAGAACTGATCGTTCACGCTGCCGTCCGGATTGCGCGTCGCGACCGTCTGGCCGAGGAAGCGGAATACGCCGAATTGCGCGTACGGGTAGATGTCGACGTCGTGAAGACGCTCGTAGATCGCCGCAGTATTGAAGCCGCCGTTCCTGTAACTCAGGCCCAGACTGTATGCGCTGTCCTGCCTGAAGTTACCCGCTACGTTGCCGAAGCTCCACATGCCGCCGAAGCTGAAGCCGTCGAAAGTCGGGCTCTGATACTTGACCGAATTGGGCAACTGCACGGCGGAGATGCGATCGATATCGCCCATATGGCCCGCATACACGCTCGCATAGCCGTTGAGGTTGAACGGCGTGATGTAGTCGGCGATGAAGTCGTATTGGTTACCCATCGTCAACGTACCGTAGTTACTCGACAACCCGACGAACGCCTGGCGGCCGAACAGCGCGCCGTTATTGCGCAACGCGCCAGTGCCGAGCGAGAAGCCGTTTTCGAGCTGGAAGATCGCCTTGAGTCCACCTCCAAGGTCTTCGCTGCCCTTCAGCCCGAAGCGGCTGCCGAAGTTGGCGCCGTCCTGGAACTCGAACAGACGACCGCCGCCTTCGTTGCTGATGTATGTGAGGCCGGCGTCGATGAGGCCATACAGCGTGACCGAGCTTTGCGCATATGCGCCGCTCATTGCCGTCAGCATCGCAAAGCCCGTCAGATACTTTTTCATTGGTGTGGTCCTGGATAGAGGGGAACGTGTTTCTTCTACGTGAATCACTGCCGCGCGCCCCGGCGGGCAGCTCGATTCGGTACGTTCAACGCTATCCAGACAATTTCGGCAGTTCTTGACCAAATGCGCGCGAGGAATTGATTAATACCTCGTCAAAAATGATCTCGTCCCCCATGTCAAAAACATGCGCGACCCGACAAGCGTTTGCGCGCGTCGAGACAAGAGCCGGCGCGGTTTTCACGCTTAAGCTCGTGGCGCTGCGCTAGCGGCTTTCATCCACGGGAAGGAAAGACATGTCGAAAGGTCTTGTCATCATCACGGGAGCGAGTTCCGGCATCGGTGAAGCCACCGCCCGCCTCTTCTCCCAACTTGGCTACCCCTTGCTGCTGCTCGCTCGCAGACTCGGGCGTCTGCGAGGGCTGGAGTTACCCAACACGCTGTGCCGTCAGGTCGACGTCACCGATCGCGCCGCGCTGCTCGCGGCTGTGCGGGAAGCGGAAATACAATTCGGCCCTGCCGATGCGATCATTAACAATGCCGGCGTGATGCTGCTCGGCGACATGACGGCGCAGCACCCCGAGGAGTGGGACCGGATGCTCGATGTCAACGTGAAGGGCGTACTCAACGGCGTGCATGCGGTGCTCGCCGGCATGGTGGCGCGGCGGCGCGGCACCATCGTCAATGTGAGCTCGACATCGGGCCGCAAGACGTATCCGCAGCACGTGGCCTACGTCGGAACGAAGCACGCGGTGCATGCACTTTCCGAGAACCTGCGCGAGGAAGTGTCGCCGCATAACGTGCGCGTGGTGCTGATCGCGCCCGGCGCATGCAACACCGAATTACAGACCGTCACCACCAACCACGCGATCAAGGAAGGCTTCCAGGCGTGGAAGGACTCGATCGGCGGCGTGATCCTGGAACCGCAAGAGGTGGCCGAAGCCATCCGCTTCGCGTATGAAATGCCGCAAAATGTCTGCATCCGCGAGATCATGCTCGCGGCAACGAATCAGCCCGTTTGAACACGGAACGCGCTTCCGTATGAAGTCCCGCAGTCTTTCGATGCTGCTCGCCGCGCTGTCGGTGCTCGGCCCATTCGCCACCGACAGCCACTTGCCGGCGCCGCCTGCCGTCGCGCGGCAGTTCGCCGTGAGCGAAGAGATGGTGATCAGCCAGGCGATCATGCGCGATACGATGGCGGGTGCAGATGCAGCGCACGCTGGCTGACATCATGATGATGTTAGCGCTCGCGCCGGCCGTCGCGCCGGTGCTCGGCGGCCAGTTGAACGCGGCTTTCGGCTGGCGCGATCTTCGCGCTGTTCGCAGTGTTTGCGCTGACACTGCTCGCGGTGTGCCGGCTGTGGCTCGCGGAAAGCCTGCCGGCTGCCGAGCGGCATACATTCCATCTGTCCGCGATCATGCGCAACTACCGCGACGCGCTGCTCCACCGGCGTTTCGTTCTTGGCGTGCTAGCGAACGGCTGCGCATTCGGCGGTTTTGACTCGCCGTCGCGGTCGCGAGCGGCATCCGGCCTTCGGGTGTTGGGGCGCGAGCCTCGCGCCTGGTCTGACGCGCTGGCGCAGCGTGTCCTCGTCCAAAGCCTGACGATCAAGCGGTCGTACGTCTGCGGGCAAGAAAACCCGCGCAAATTTGACCATGATACGTTCGTGATCGTCGATCACGCCTCTCAACGCCTCAACCCCGATACCATCATGACGACTTCCATTGCGTTGTCCCCGGTCACCAGCGCCGCNGCGTGGCGCGGCGACNAACTTCTCGACAAGCAGAACTGGATCTACCATCTGAACGAAGCNCAGATCGGCGAGCTGGAAGTGCTCGGGCGGCGCTTCNTCGAGGACGATCCCGANCTGCGCTTCGTNAAGGCCTCGGACTATCCCCTCAATGCATGCGCCGCCGCGGTCGACGAATGGTGCAAAGACATCGACGAGGGACGCGGCTTCGTGCTCGCGCGCGGGCTGCGCACGCATCTTTATTCCGATGCGTTGTCGGCGGCGATCTATTACATCCTGGGCCTGCACATCGGCGATCCGATCCGCCAGAACGAACTCGGCGATCTGCTCGATCATGTCTACGCGACTTCCGACAAAACGCTGGACGATCCCGATGCGCTTTCGGCCAAGATTCGCGACCTGCTGCCGTTTCACTCCGACAGCTCGGACGTGGTCGCGTTGATGTGCCTGCGCCCAGCGCTCGAAGGCGGCGCGTCGTGCATCGTGTCCGGCGCAGAGATCTACAAC
>NZ_AWZV01000048.1 GCF_000472545.1 Burkholderia sp. WSM2232
GGCCGACAGCTTTGCATGGGGCCGGAGTAACGCGCTAAAGCGCGAGCTCCGGCCGACAGCTTTGCATGGGGCCGGAGTAACGCGCTAAAGCGCGAACTCCGGCCGACAGCTTTTGCATGGAGACCAGGTGTGACTACGATGACGATCGCCGCCGATTCCACGCCGGAATCAACCGGCCGGCTCAAGCGCGAACTCAAAGCCGCGGAAGCGCGAAAGCGCGCCATGGCGCTGCTGCTGATCGCGCCGCTGGCAATTTTTCTGCTGCTGATCTTCGTCGTGCCGATCGGGGCGCTGCTGACCCGCGCCGCGCAGAATCCCGAGGTCGTGAACGCACTGCCGCATACGCTGAGCGCGCTGAGTACCTGGGATCGCAAGACGCCGCCGCCCGATGCCGCCTACGCCGCGCTCGCCACCGACCTGACCGCGATTGCCGACAGCGACGGCATGGGCGCGCTCGCCCGCCGGCTCAACGTGGAAATTGCCGGTTACAGGTCGCTCGTCGCCAAGTCGGCGCGCGCCATGCCGTTCGTCGACGACAACAGCAAGCCGCTGCAACTGACGCCCGCGCAATTCCACGCGAAATTCGCCGAACTCGACGAGCGCTGGAACAACATCGCGTACTGGCAGGCCATCGCGAAAAACGGCAGTCCGTATTCACCGTTCTATCTGCTCGCTTCGCTCGATCACAAGCAGGACGCATTCGGCCACATCATTCCGACCGACCCCGACCAGCAGATCTACCTGGCCGTGTTCAGCCGCACCTTCGTGATCGGCGCGGCCGTCACGTTGTTCGCGCTGCTGCTCGGCTATCCGCTCGCCTACTGGATCTCGACGCTGCCGGAGCGTCGCGCGAACCTCGTGATGATTCTGGTGCTGATTCCGTTCTGGACGTCGATTCTCGTGCGCGTCGCCGCATGGATCGTGATTCTGCAAAGCGAAGGGCTCGTGAACAAGGCGCTGCTCGGCAGCGGCCTGCTGCACGATCCGCTCGCGCTGCTTTTTAACCGCACCGGCGTCTATATCTCGATGACGCATATTCTGCTGCCCTTCATGATCCTGCCGCTCTATAGCGTGATGAAGTCGATTCCGCCCACCTATCAGCGCGCGGCCGTTTCTCTCGGCAGTCATCCATTTGCCGCATTCTGGCGCGTGTACGTACCGCAGACTTATCCCGGCATTGGCGCCGGCGCGTTGCTCGTGTTCATTCTTGCGATCGGCTACTACATCACGCCCGCGTTGCTCGGCGGACCGAACGACCAGATGGTCAGCTATTACGTCGCGTATTTCACCAACGTGACGATCAACTGGGGCATGGCCTGCGCGCTCGGCGGGCTGCTGTTGGCCGCCACGCTCGTGCTGTACGTAATTTACGGACGCTTCACGCGTTCATCGCTGAGCCTCGGCTGAACGGAGTCTGCCGATATGAAACTTGCCAAGCCCCTGTTCGCGCCGCACACCTCGCTCGTCGAGCGCGTCTGGTACTTCGCGCTGCGCGCGCTTGCCGTACTGACGCTGCTGTATCTGATCCTGCCTGTGCTGGCGATCGTGCCGCTGTCGTTTTCGTCGAGCACTTTTCTGGTGTATCCGATTCCTGGCTGGTCGCTGCGCTGGTATCAGAATCTGATTGCGTCTGATGAGTGGCGTATGGCGGCTAAGAATAGCTTCATCGTCGCGCCGTCCGCGACCGTGGTTGCGACCGTGCTCGGCACGCTGGCTGCCATTGGGCTCACCAAGGCCAACTTCCGCGGCAAGGGTCTGCTCATGGCGATCCTGATCTCGCCGATGATCGTGCCTGTCGTGGTGGTCGGCGTCGGCATGTATCTGTTCTTCGCGCCGCTCGGGATGGCCAATACCTACATTGGGCTGATTCTTGCCCACGCGTCGCTTGGTGTGCCGTTTGTCGTGACCACCGTCGCGGCGACGTTGCAGGGCTTTAATTACAACCTCGTGCGTGCGAGTCTGTCGCTCGGTGCGAATCCGGTGAAGACGTTTTTCCGGATCACGCTGCCGGTAATCGCACCGGGTGTGATTTCCGGCGCACTGTTCGCGTTTGCGACGTCGTTCGACGAAGTGGTGGTGACGCTCTTCCTGGCGGGCGCAGACCAGACGACGCTGCCGCGCCAGATGTTTACAGGCATCCGCGAGAATATCAGTCCGACTATTGCGGCGTTGGCCACCATCCTGATTGTGTTTTCGACGTGTCTGCTGCTCGCGCTCGAGTGGCTGCGTGGCCGCAATGCGGCGCGCGCGGTGAGGGCGTAAAGGCGGACCAGAAAATGTCGCGCACTTCATTGACGCAGCGCGATAATCAACAACTCTTTGCATCGTTCTAAGATTCATCCCATTCCGCGCGCCTCTGCGTCTCGTCATACTTTTATCCCTCGATAAAAAAATGCGCGAGACGCAGACCGCTGATGAAGACCTCGCTAACCGTGCTTGTGTGCGCGCTGACACTAACAGCCTGCGCAGACCACGCCGCTCGTGCACGGCTCGGCATTCAAGACCCCACCCTGCTGACGTCCGGCCTGGGTGCCCCGCAAGACGAGGCGGCAGGGGCCGCCAACCCGCAATGGGTCAATACGTACGCCCCCGTCGCCAACACCGGCGCAGCGCTCAAGTCATTGCAGGCGCGCCTCGACCTCCTGCAACCGCAACAGAACGGCTACTTCCGCAGCAAGGCGCAATGTTGGATCGACGCCGGCCAGCAGGAACGGCAGGCGGGCGATCATTGGGGTTTCGTCGAAGAGGCAATCGGCCAGGCGGCGGTTATCACAAGCGGCCTTGAAAAAGGCGCGTCACTCTCCGCTACCAACCCTGCTTTGCGCACTGTCTCGGTAGTGCGGCCCGATCTATGGAAGATCGTCAATACCATCAAGTCCGATCCTGTCATCGCTTCGTGCCCCGAGGCGCAGCAGCCGCTCGCGTGTGCCGAGGTGCAGCTCATGCAAGCCGGCCACGATGCATGGATGCGCAGCTTCGCTCGTGCCGAGCAGCGTCTGCCCGACGTGCAGGAGAACTTGCGCAAATCGGCTGAAAGCGCGTTGCAATGCAAACACGCGGCGCTCGCAGCGCCAGCCGCAACGCCAACTGCAGCGCCGCCCACCGTGTCGCGCACCATCACGCTGCGCGCCGATCTGCTGTTCCGTTTCGACGGCGGCAATGATGCCGCGATGCTGCCCGCAGGCCGGCGCGAACTGGACGAGGTAGCGCGCAGCCTGAGGACAGTTGCCGCACTTCGCGAACTGGCGGTCACCGGCCACACCGACCGTCTTGGCGAAAACGCACACAACCAGAGGCTGTCGCTGCAACGCGCGCAAACGGTGGCGCGCTATCTGCGCGCGCGCGGCGTCACCTCGCCCATCTCGGTGCGTGGGCTCGCCAGCGCAAAGCCGGTAACCGAATGCCGTCAAACGAGGCGCGATGAACTGGTGCGGTGTCTTGCGCCCAATCGCCGCGTTGAGATCCAGTTTGTCGTTGCCGCGTCCTGACGCGTGTTCGCTGCGCGCGCCAGCGCTCTCGACGGCTGGACGACAACGACCTAACGCGGCGGGAAGCCAGGCAGCGAGCCACCGGAAGTCCAGGGTCGGCCTCAACGGGAAACGGAAGTTTTTTCAGGAGAAATGCAACACATGTCAACCATTCTGATTATCGACGACCACCCAGCGTTCCGGATGATTGTCAGGCTGCAGCTCATGCAACTGCTGAGTGTCGAAGAAGTGGTGGAGGCGGACAACGGCCAGACCGCGGTGGAGATGGCTCGCCAGTACAAGCCCGACCTCGCGATACTCGACCTCGACATTCCGCGCATCAGCGGCCTCGATGTGATCCCGCGCCTGAAGCTCGTACACCCGCCCATTCGCGTGATGGTGCTCTCGGGCCATGACCCGGCTACGTTTGCGCCGCGCGCCATGCGTTCGGGCGTGCACGGCTTCGTCGGCAAGTCGCAGGAAATGAAGGAGATCATGCGCGGCGTGGAAGCCGTGCTTGCCGGCTACACCGTCTTTCCGGTGGGCCCCAACGGCGCGAGCATTGCGCCGGGCGTGGCATCGAGCGGCGAGGAAGGGCGCATCATGCTGCTTTCCGACAAGGAACTCGTGATTTTGCAGATGCTGTCAAAGGGCATGTCGAACAAGGCAATCGGCGACGCGCTGTTCATCAGCAACAAGACGGTAAGCAGTCACAAGACCCGCATCATGCACAAGCTGGGCGTGAAATCGCTGGTCGAGTTGATCGATCTGGCGCGTCGTTGCCGCATTGCATCGGCGTGACGAGCGAGGTACGCACAACATGAAAGCCGCAATATCCTGTCCGGATTCCCGCTTGCTGCGAGCCAATGCACAGCAACTGGTTGGCGACGACGAGCGCGCCATCAAGCGTGTGCTTGAACTGATCGCGGAGACAAACCGAACGGGGCTCGCGTCGTTACAGCAGAGTCTCGAGGCGGGGTGCTGGGCCGAAGTGGCAAGCGCCGCACATCGCATGGCCGGATCGGCCCGCATGCTGGGTCACGATGCGTTGATTACTGCGTTGTCCGAACTGGAAACGGCAGCGCGTGAGCAGCATTGTGAGCTCGCAACGGCGCTGATGCCAGTGGTTGCAGACGCGCTCATCCGTCTCGATAAAGCAATCGAAGAAGCGGTGCGGTTCGATACTGGCGCAGACGCTGGCCCTAACTACGCGTAATGTGTGCTTCCAGGTTATTCGTTCAGTTCCGGGACGGTGAACCTACCGCGAACATGCGTCCATTCCCGCCCTCGGCTAGTTCAGCTCCCCACGCGCTCGTCGTTGAAGACGCTGCGTTCCGATACCACGTGTAGCGGGAGATCACCCTCGGCACATAGCTCTGCGTTTCAGCGTACGGCGGAATCTGACCACCGTACTTTTGTACGGCTCCCTCGCCGGCGTTATAGGCAGCCAGCGCAAGCGGCAACTCGCCGAACTGGCGCATGAGCTCTTTCAGATAGCGGGCGCCCGCAGCCACATTCTGACGTGCGTCGAACAGATCCGACGCACCGTGTCGTGCGCCCGTGTCGGGCATCAATTGCATGAGGCCGGTTGCGCCTTTCGGCGACACCGCTTGCGGATTACCTCCTGACTCCACGTCGATCACCGCCATCAGCAGCGCGCTGTCCAGCCCGGCCGCGCGCGCTGCTTCGTTGATGATCGGCCACAGTCCCATGACGCGCGCAGCGACCGACGCGGATGACTGCCGGACCGCGTCGCTGAATGATGCACGGCCAGGCTGGATTACGACGGACTGGCGAGCGTCGGCGTCGTCAGGTGGATAGGCCACCACCGGCTGGGGACCGATTGCATCGTCACGCGCAGGCGCGAGCGCGCGCGGCGCCGCGCGAGCGGGCCGCGCGACCGGCTCCGCGGCGCCCGCCATTCCGCCCACCATCATCACTACGCCTGGCGCTGGTCGTAAGCCAGTCACGATCGCATCCACGGCTTGAGCGCGAAGCGGTAGGTAAGCGCTGCACGCGGCGGCGGCCAGCAGTAGCCGACGCGCCATCAATCGCCCGTCGGGTTCGGCGAGTCGCTCAGTGCCGACGCTCTCACCGGCGACTGCATGCGCACAATCGCTTCCGAATCCAGCGAGATCGGCCAGCGGCCCGTCTTGATGCCGTCCACGAGTTTGACTCTACACAGCGAGTCGCCGTTCTTCGGAAAACCGTAGGGATCGATGTCGGGCCTCGCCGGCTCACGTGTAAGAATCCCCCCAGTGCCGATAGGGCCGATCACGTTGGCCGCGTAGTAGATCACTTTGTTCACGAGCGGCACATACATGTTGTAGCAGTAGTGCACATGTATTTTCAGAATATTGGCGTCCTGAACGTTCATTCCCGACGCCGCAGTGGTCGGTATCGAAGGGTCGCGATACATCAGCGAGTCGTTTGGAATCTCCGTGTAGGTCACCCCCTCGTCGGAGTAATAGCGTGGCCGCGCGTAGTCGCTGATCGCGGCCGGCGTCGGATTGAGGACGGTGATGACGCTGAAATTGCTGGCGTCGGCCTGAGCTTTCGCGAGCGCTGCCGCGGCGCCCTCGGCGCTTGCCTGCCGCGCGTAAATTGGCGCGAGTCCGCGAGCAAGGCCCAAGCGCATTGCCTGCATCGAGCCGTGGTTGACGGCGCCTTCGCGCGCGGCTTCCAGCACCGCGACGTCCAGTGTCGATTTCGCCTGGTACAGCAGCACGAACTGCAGCGTGCCGAAACAAACGAACAGCAATAGCGGCGCGATGACGATGAACTCCGCCATCGACTGACCCGACTGTTTGCGCTTGCGTGTGCCGCGTGTCACTGCGCCGGACAGCGGCGATCTCCGTAGCGGGAAAGAAAAAAGATTCACGACGCGGCCTCGAAAATCAGACAGTCGCCGACCGCTAGTCCGTGCTCAGCGGCGGCTCCGGCCGGCATTTCCAGGGTGTGGGCCGCGCGCAGGCTGAATAGCGCGCGGCGCTTGCGCACATTGGGATGAATTGCGACGACGCGTTCGCGCCGGTCCAGAAACAGCACATCGATCTCAAAGCGCATGCCGAATGTGTGAATCGAACCACAGCGTTTGAGCAGCAGTGCTTCGCCTTGCGGCAGCGAGTCGCGGCCGAGCAGGCCGCGCATGCGTTGCCACATGGTCTGTGCAATCGACACCTTGAGATTGGCGTCGCGCCCCTGAACCTTCAGACACGCGAGTTTCATAGGAATCCCTCTTGCACGAACTTCATTGCGATAGGGAATCCCAGCACGATGAAGGTGATCGGAAAAATAAACACGAGCAGCGGAAAAACCAGCTTCACCGGCGCTTCCATTGCTTTTTTCTCCGCCCGCTGGAAGCGTTCGGAGCGGCGCTGCTCGGACTGAAAGCGCAGCGACTTGGCGAGCCCGGCGCCCATCCGCTCGGCCTGCACGACGGCGCCGACAAAATTCGTCACTTCCTTGATACGCAGCCGGTCGTCCAGACGGCGCAAGGCTTCCGTACGGTTGAGGCCCGATTTCAGGTCGCGCAGCACGTGCTCGAGTTCCCAGCGCAAAGGCCCGGCCGGACCTTTTTCCACCGCCTTCTGAATCGCGCCGTTAATGTTCAGACCGGCTTCGACGGCAAGCGTCAGAAAGTCGAGATAGATAGACAGATGTTTAAGGATTTGCGCGACCCGGCGGCGCCGCACGTCGCGCGTCCAGATGCGGGGATAGAAATAGCCAAGCAACGCGGCGCCGAATACCACCGGCACCGAGAAGACGCCAAGCGCGAGCATGCCCAGCAGCGCGAGGAGCGCAGCGATGGCCGCGCCGATGATAGACAGCGCGATGAACTGATGCGCGTTCATCAGGAACGTCAACGATGTGAGGCGCAATTGCAGCTGGGTTTTCGCGACCAGCTTGTTGCCGAAGCGCGAGCCGAAATGATGGACCACGAAATTGACCAGCGGCCACAAAGGGCGCAGCGACTTCGGCAGGGGGTCGAGATAGGTACGGTCTTCCGGCGGCACCGCGCCGGCGAGGCCGCTGATCGACCAGTAGGCGATGCCCGCAATAACGAGCAGCCCGATACTGACAACGAGAGCGATGAATAGCAGCATGGTCAGACGTCGATATTGGTGATTTTCGAAATCGAGAAATAGCCCAGAAGTTCCATTACACCGATCACGGCGAGCGTGGCCCAGCCAACCGGCTGCGTGAAGAGCGGCGCCATTGCCTTGGGTTCCATGAAGCGCAGCACCAGCATCAGAAAGAGCGGCAGACAGGTCATCACGATGCCCTGCATGCGTCCTTGCGACGTTAGCGCCCTGATCTTGCCTTCCATCGTCAGCTTTTCCCGCAGCGTGCGCGCGACGGATTCGAGCGCTTCGGCCAGATTGCCGCCCACCTCACGCGCGATGGTCACGGCCGCCGTCATCATCAGGAAGTCGGGAACGGGAATGCGCTTTTCAACGTTGCGCATGGCAATGTCGAGGTCGATGCCGAGGCGGATTTCACGCATCAACAGATCGAACTCCTGCGAAATGGGCGGGGGCGTTTCATGCACCACGGCTTCAAGCGCGGTGGGAAAACTCGCGCCCGCGCGCAACGCGCCGGACATCATCAGCAGCGCATCGGGCAGTTGCTTTTCGATGGCTTCAATGCGTTTCTTGCGCATGCGCTCGAAGTACTTGCGCGGCAACATCATCGCGACTGGAATGGAAGCGGCCGCGACGATCAGGCTGCGGCTGAGCAGAAAGACAACCACCGGCAGACCGACAATGACGAGCATGCTCCATGCAGCCGCCCTCTGTCGGCTCACGAACACGAACGTGTCGGCAAGCGACGACTCGATCTCGCCGGCCATCTGACGCGAACCGGCCCGCAGCGTGGAGGTGCCCATGCGCGACACGAGGAAAATCAGAGACAGGGTGCCGACGAACGCGAGCGTGAGAATGATCGGAAGGCTCATGGTCGTCCTCACTCTGGATGCGTGAAGATGTCGGTATTCACGGGAATGCGCCGGCGAATCAGTTCCTGATAGAAGTCCGGAATATAGGCAGTGGGCACGAACTTGCCCAGAATCTTGCCTTGTTCGCTGAAGCCTTCTTCCTTGAACACGAACACGTCTTGCAGCGTGATGACGCCCGATTCCATGCCGCTTACTTCGGTGATATGCGTGACGCGGCGCGAGCCGCATGAGAAACGCGACTGCTGCACGACAATGTCGACCGCCGAGCAGATCTGTTCGCGAATTGCCTGGACTGGCAAGTCGAGCCCGGCCATCAAGGTCATCACTTCCAGACGCGCAATGCAGTCGCGCGGCGTGTTGGCGTGAGCAGTCGTAAGCGAGCCGTCGTGACCGGTGTTCATGGCTTGCAACATGTCAAGCGCTTCGCCGCCGCGGCATTCGCCGACCACGATCCGGTCCGGGCGCATCCGCAAACAGTTCTTCACCAGATCGCGGATATGGACCGCGCCTTTGCCTTCCATGTTGGCGGGGCGCGCTTCGAGCGAGACGAGATTGGGCTGCGAGAGTTGCAGCTCCGCGGCGTCTTCCACGGTCACAATGCGCTCGTCGTCGGGAATGTAGCTTGACAGCACGTTCAGCAACGTGGTTTTGCCCGAGCCCGTGCCGCCTGAAATGATGATGTTGGCGCCCTGCTTGACGGCGGTGCGCAGGAACTCGAGCATGTGCGGCGACAGCGTGCCGAACCGGATCAGATCTTCGCCCACGAGCTTGCGCCGGGAGAACTTCCGGATCGTGATGCTCGGCCCCTTGAGCGCGAGCGGCGGGATGACCGCATTCACGCGCGAGCCGTCGGCGAGGCGCGCGTCGACCATGGGCGAGCTTTCGTCGATGCGGCGGCCGATTGGTGCGACGATCCGTTCGATCGCGCCCAGCACAGCGCGGTCGTCGGTGAAGATGACCGGCGAGCGAGTCAATTGCCCGTCTTTCTCGACGAAAATTTCGTTGTGGCAATTGACCATGATTTCCGACACGGTCGGGTCGGAAATCAGTTCTTCGAGCGGGCCGAGACCGATAACTTCGTCGAACACGCTCTTCTTCAGCGTTTGGAGCGGAATATCCGGCGTGCGAAACATCGGGTCGTGATTCAGGATGTCGTCGAGCGCGGCGCTGACCGTTTTGCGCAGTTCGTCGTCCTCCATGCGTGCGACGTTCAGCCGCCGCAGGTCGAGCGCCGCAATCACTTTCATGTGAGCCTGCTTGCGCAATTCGATGCCGAGCGGGCTGTTGATCGGTGCGATCTTCAGCGGTTCGGCGGTCGCCTTCCCGGCGGGTGCTGAACTGGGCACCATCCCTCGCGGCGCTGTGGCTGCCTGCTGTTCGCGACGCGCGGTTTGCTCTCGTGCGCCATAAGCAGTCGGGGCTTGAGAAAGCGGCCGCGGATGAGGTGCAGCCTCAGCCGAGCCTGTTTCGACAGAGCGCTGCGGCTCCGCACGCCACTCCGGTTCAACCGGGCTCTGTGCCGAGTACAGCGCGACAGGTGCGGATTCCGCCAGGTGCACCGACGGCGAAGTGTGCACCGAGCGCCCGTGTGCCGAATGATGACTCGGCCTAACGGAATGCTCGTTGGCTTCGGCGCGAACGATTCTGATCGTCGTCATGCCGATCTCGATCTGGTCGGCTTCAGTCAACGGTCCATAGCGTGTGATCGGCGAGCCGTTGACCAGCGTTGCCGCAATGCCGCCCTGGTCCTCGATGTAATAGGCGTTGTTCTCGCGCACAATGCGCGCCTGCAATTTTCCGATCAGGAGACCCTTGACGCTGATGTCGCAACTCGCGTCCTTGCCGATCGTGCAACCGTGTTCGACTTGCAGCGCGCGCACCGGCGCGTTTCGCGTGTGTATCTGAAGATTGAGCATGGCGATTCTCCGCAGGGCGTGTTCAGTTCGGCGCGCTGCCGAGGACGCCGATCTGCTGCGGCGGCACTTTGCCGTTCGTCGTGGAGAGCGCCGCGTCCGGCGTGGCGCTCGGCGCGGTTGACGGCTGACCGGCGGCGTTCAGCATGCGCAGGGCCTCGGCGACGCCCTCGGGTGGAGTGCTTGCAGAGGGCGGCGGCGTTTGCGGTTGCATTTGCGCTTGTGGCTGGGGTTGTGTCTGTGTCTGTGCCTGTGTTTGCGTGACCGGTCGCGGTTGCGCCTGGGGCTTCAATCGCGATGCAGGCTGCGCTTGCTGTTGCTGCTCCCGTTGTGAGCCTGTCTGCGCTTGCGTTAGCGCTTGCTGCCGAGGTTGTGTTTGCGGCTGCGCCTGCGGAATCATTGGAGACGATGGCGAAGAGGCCGCGTCGGGTCCGAGCGCCGCGAAAGACGAACGCAGTTGCTGTGCTTGCGGCACACCGTCAGCGGCCACCTGGTCGAAATCAGATGCCTGTGCTCCTTCGGCCGCGGGCGCAAGTGGCGGGGTGCTGCGGACTGGTCCCGGCAGCAATGCGGGCGTCGGCTGAATCGGCTGACGAACTGCATTGGTGTGCGCCGCCTTTTCCTGGTCGGCGATAAGCGGCTCGGGATTGCCAAACTTCTTGACGTACGCGCTGTCGATGCCATCGGCACGCGCCAGCAGATCCGAGTTAGGCGCGAGTTCCGGATCGGAAATGAGCGGCGTCACGAAAATCACCAGATCGCTTTTCTTCGCGCGGAAACTGTCCGAACGGAACAACTGACCGATGACAGGTATCTGGCCAAGGAACGGCATGCCGTCGCTGTCGTTGACTGCGTCTGCGCTGATCAGGCCGGAAATGGCGAGCGTCTCGCCGGTGCGCATGGAAATGTCCGAACTCGTGCTGCGCGTGAGAAAGCCGGGCAGACCGCCATAGCTCACCGTTGGGTCGATCTGGCTGATCTCGGTGGTCAGGTGTGCCGAGATGATGCCGTTCGCGTCGACGACCGGATTGATGCTCAGCTTGACGCCGTAGTCCTTGTACATGACGTTCGTGGTGCCGAGCGCACCTGACTGCGGAATCGGCACCTGTCCACCGGCCAGGAAGCTGGCGGTGCCGCCGCTCCTCGTGTTCAGTTCGGGCGCGGCCAGAATGAACGCATCGCCGTTATTCACGGCGAAGTTGATCTGCGAACTGATGTTCGACGCAATTCCCGCAAGAAAGTAGCTCGTACCCGCCGTGACAGCCTTTGCCGCGCCTGTCGCAATGCTCCCAGCGCCACCTATTTGCGGTCCACGAAAGGCGCTGTCCCACGCAATGCCCAGCTTTCTCTGGGCATTGCGTGTCACTTCCATGATCTGCACCTTGAAGTGCACGGTCTTTCTCAGTGCTTCGCCTTCGTCGACGGTGGTTGTGTCGATCACGTTCTTCATGTCCTGCGTCGCCGATTTGACGACCGCCACCATGTCGCGGTGGATGACGCCCGACAGTACGATGTTCGAGCCGATTGCGTCGATGCGAAGTCCGGATACCGACTTCAGCACCGCGCGCAACTGCTGCAGTGACGCGTTGACTTCAGACTTCGCGATGCGCACCGTGGTCTGCAGCGCGATGCCTTTCTCGTTCCACACAACGAGCGACGTCATGCCGTCCTGCTCGCCCAGCAACATGAGATTGCCGTCGACCACGTTCGCTGTAATCAGCTTGCCGTTACCTATCGCGATGCGCTTGATGGTGCCGGGCACGTGCAGAATCCGCACTTCGCCGCGGAACATTTCCAGCACGCGGCTGGCCGCCGAGGCGTCGTCTGCTGCGGGCGAGTAGATGCTCTGAGCGAGCGCCAGCGATGCGGCTTCGCACAACAACACGCCGACCAGCACGGACGGCAGGACCCGACGGCGCAATCGCACCGCATTGTTTTTGACTTTCATTGGTTGAAACCTGTGCTCGATGCTTTAGTTCTGCTGAGACGCGCTGGGCGCAACGGCCCTCTGCAGTTGTTGGGCGATGGCGTTGGGCTGCTCGTAGACGCTTGGCTGGCGCTGTGGCGAAACAGATGCGGATGGAACCGCGACAGACGGTGCATTGGCAGACGTCGAGACTTCGCGCGACGAGTCGGACTGCATGCTCGGAACAATGTTGGCGCTGGCCGCGCCGCCCCCCGAAATTACTTCGACCACCGGCGCCGTCGCACCGGACTTCTTGCCGCCGGACCCGCTAACGGTCGCCGGGTCCGCGAACACGTCTTGCTCTTCGGTCAACACGGGGCCGCCGCTGGCCTTGTCGTCGGCGTTGCGCAAGATCAGGCGCAAGCCGCCGATCTTCTGCGCGAGCGCAATGCGCCCCGCGTCTTCCGCCGGCACCTGGAGCGTTACGGTCGTGTAGCCCATGCCCTGTTGCCGGCTCATTGCGCTGCTGTTCGCATTCGCCTGATCTTGCTCGCTCGCCTCGCCCGCGTCGCGCGGGCGCAAGTCCTGACCGGTGGCGAGCACCAGTACGTTGGGCATGATCAATTGCGCGACTCTTTGGTCGTCGGATGTGCGGTCCTGATGGAAGGCTTTGCCGATCCAGTACACGTCGACACGATTGCCGGGGCGCAACAGGAGCGCGGTGGAGTTGACCGTGTCGATCTCGACCGTCACGGCGCGCTGTCCCGCCGGGAGAATGTCGGAGAAATCACGGCCGCGCAGTGCGTCGATGTCGGCGGCGCGCAAGGGGAGTCCGCGGCGCACCGGCTTCACGAGGTGCGACGCGCGGTACTGCTCGAAATTGTCCGGACGAATCATGTCGTCGTAGACGAGATCGCTCTGGATTTCACGCGAAACGAAATCGCTGCTCGACAACGGCGTGCCGGCCGGCAGATCGCGTGCGGGCACCACCACTTGAACGTCGGCATGCGTCTTGTTCGCGGATATTTCCTGCTTCAGCCTGATTTCACGCTCATTGAGGTATTTGTAGAGGAGAAATGTCAAGCCGCCTGCAACGCATACGGCGGCGAACAACAGTACCCACGAGTTCGACAGAAGCGAACGGATTTTAATTTTCTTAAGCATGACCAAACGACCGTTGCCGGTCAGGGAAGCGAGAGGGTGAAGCTGTAGGCGCTAAAAAGCGACTTGAAACTTGAGACGAGCGACGCGAACGGCGAGGCGGTGTCGCCAGTGGCCACGAGAAGGACGCCGATCAGGGCGGCCGTCACCACTAGGTATTCCGCATAAGCCTGGCCGCGCTGCCGGCGAAGCCTCGCAAGAAAATCAAAGCGTTGGTGCATCTCAACGGTTCCTGGTTGCATTGATGACCGCGACGGTTCGTCCGTCGCGGCCTGAAAAACTGGCGTCTAGGCTGTCTTTTCCGCGTTGCATCGCGAACGCTTTACCTTGCATGGCTCGCGCGCCGACCGACAGATAGTCGGGCTCGCGGCCCACGTTCATCCAGCCCTGCAACGCCAGGCGGTTGCGGTATCGCTGCGCGTTCCAGCCGGCTCCACCGGGCAGATCGAGCAGCCACGTGCGTCCGGCCTGTGCGCCATCGTGGCTCTCTACATCGGAGACCACGTTGCTTTCTTCAGGCAGCGGGACTGCCGAGTCCGGAATCCGATGCTCCGCCTTGTCGGCGCCAAGCCGGACCACGCTCATCAGCCCGCGGGTGCGGGCGCTGTCACGTTGCGGCGGCAGGCTCAGCAAGTAGAAACAGTCGCCGTCGACAGCGCTGAGCATCAATCCGGATGCGGTGCTCCGGCCTTTCGCCGGGGCGTTTTCGGCGGACCAGAATTCGCGGAAAGCCTTCGAGACATCGTCGACCGTGCCGTCGAACTGCATACCGACCACCGACGTCGGCACACCGTTCACGATCATGTCGCGCCCGATTGCTTCGACGCTCCGCGGCCGAACCGGCGTCTTGTCACATGCGCCGCCCGCGACCGCGAGGCCGGCAAGAAGCGCACACGCGGCCGCAGCGCCGCGTGCAAGATGAGTAAACAGTGTCATTGGCTCAAGCGGTTGGGCGGGA
The DNA here is from genome assembly GCF_000472545.1 of Burkholderia sp. WSM2232. Lineage (GTDB taxonomy): Bacteria > Pseudomonadota > Gammaproteobacteria > Burkholderiales > Burkholderiaceae > Paraburkholderia. The sequence continues at coordinate 14,363 of NZ_AWZV01000048.1, forward strand.
CGACGTCCTGCTGAATGCGGCCGAACTGGAGTGTGGAAATCTCCGGCGCGTACTTCTGCAAGGACTGATAGCCGTTAGGCGGCACCAGCGTGACGTGGGCCGCCGGGACCGCCTGACTGAACAGCGCGCGATTGCTGTTCGAGCCGTCCGGCACCCACGTGTTGGTCATAAGCACGTTCGTATTCGAGAAGGCGAGGCCGCTGAATGCGGGCAACTGATTGTCTTTCGGCCACAAGCGCTTGAGTACGCTGCTGTCCTGAGCGATGGCTACGCTGACTGTGCCGGCTCGCAGCGTTCGCGTGGGCAGGGCGAAGTGCGCCATGAAGGGCGTACCGGTTGCAGTTGGAACTTGCCACGTGGCCAGGGCTGAGACCGTCTGACTGCTTGCGGGATCGTCCGCGGTGCCTGTGCTGATCTGAACGTCCGAAGCAGAGGCCAGCAGGGCGTTGCCGCCATAGTCGTGCCACATGGCTGGCTGTGTAGCGGCTAGCTCGCTCTGCTGGTGATCTGTGCCTGAAACGGGCGCGCCGTCGCCAGCCATGATGCGCTCCAGGACTTCCCCCTTGATATCCGAGTCGGTCTTGCCTACGGCGAGTGCCGCGGCGCCGTAACTATTCGACCAGCCCTCGGTGGTGCCGGCATCTGCGGCGAGATTCTTGCGCGGGTCATTGTCCGTCCAGACCGTGCGCTCCCACGCAGCATAGCGCGAGCCCATTAGCGTCCGGTTACGGACGTCGTTGAACTTGCCGAGCATGATCACCGCGAGCATCAGCACGCTCATGACGGAGATCATGGCGACGAGGAATTCCACCATCGCCTGGCCGGATTGCGGTGCATTTCTAGCGGGTGTTCGTTTCATTATTGTTGCGCCTGAAGGTCTACCGGGATCTGGTTTGCCTGAGCCGCCGCGCGCTCACTGGCATCGACCGGTGCCAGCGCTGCTTGCCAGTACGGGCTGAAGAGGCTCGGGTACTCGGTCTCATGGTCGGCGCGCCCATTGGTCGGCGTGCACGAGACCGCCAAGAATCGAACTGCCCAAAGACGTCTCATCGGGGCGCGCAAAGTAGGCGCTGGCGCTCGACAGTGCGCGCATCGCACCGCCGGCCGCCCCGCTGTTCAATTGCATTCGTCCGCCACCCTGCAGGCCCACGGTTTTCACGAGCGTGTCGCTGCCGCGCGTGACTTCGATAGTGATGCGCGGTGCCTTGGCGGAGAGCTGCTGTCCATTCACTTCCTGATAAGGCAGCAGGCCGCCGTTGACCGGGTCGAGCGAAGGTCCGGGCCCTGCGCGGAACTGTTCCGCCATGGCGTCCGGCACCTGCCAGCCAGGCGTCGAACTGCCCGTGTAGCCAAAGTTGAAATACCCGCCATAGCCCTCCCAGTCCTGCCATGCAGCAAAGGGCGGATGGGTCATGTAGCTCGTGATATTGCCGTTGGCGCTGCCGCCGTAGCCGGCTTCCGCTTCCATCGGTCCAATGCAACTGATGCGCAGGTGCGCCGTGCTCGCGTCGATGGACTGCCAGCCGCTTTTATCCGTGCGCAACTGGGTACCGCCGTCGTGCGTCACGTTGATGGTGAAAGAGCTGCCCGGTCCGCAGATCGTGTTGGCGCTGTCGTTCAATTGCTGGAAATTCGGTGCGACGCTGCGGACGGAGTCGCGATTCTTGACGAACCGGTCGAGCGTGGCGGGATTCGTGACCACGTCGGCGAAGTCGTCCTGTCCTACCTTGCCCGCGGGCGTGATGGTCGCCGTGTAGGAGTTCCACGCCGCCAGTTGCGCAGCATTGCGTGGGCTCGTGAAGTAGCCGGCGGTGACGTGAGTGTCGGGCTGGTTCAGTTGTGCGACTGCCTCGGCCGTGTCGGGTACCGCAGCAAGCACGGCTGCGTGATAGTTCGCCTGAGCGTCGCTGAGCGCGCGATTGAGCACGCCGATGTTGCGGGCAACAGTGGGCAGCAGTGCGTCCAGGGTGGCGCGCACCGGTGCGATGCTGGCCTTGCCGATCTGCTTGGGGGTAGTCCATTGCGCCGGATGGTCAGCAAGCGCGTTGACCATGTTGTCGAGGTCCGACGGCGAGTAGGTCGCGTCCAGTTCGTCGATCCACGATTTCAAGGCGACTATCTGCGCGGCGGTGACCTGATTCGCAATCGCAGCGCGGTTCGTATAAGCAGAAAAGTTGTAGTCACGCGCCTGCAGCACGGCCGCGCTGTAGGCTGCTGCGTCGGCGGTGTTCTGCAGTTTGATTCTGGCGCTCGTCATCTGGAACGAGTTGAACGCCACATACAGGCCGATGCAGCCGACCAGTAGAAAAATCAGAGCAGGGACCAGCGCCTGCCCGCTAGCGCCGGCGACCCTGGCCCTGCCCTTGCGGGCAGAGCTTTGCATGATGGATATCGCTAACCGGAGTCGATTAGTTGCCGACGTTGTTAGCGTCGTTATACGTACCCATGTTCTTCGTCTTGTTGGCGTTGGTTGTCGCCGTGTTGGCGTTGGTTTGCGCCGTCGAGATATTGCTCTGGGCATTCTGGCCGGACATTTCGACGGCGAGGCCGGCGGTCTGGTTACGCAGTGTCTGACCGAACAGCGAATACACGCCAATTGCCGACACGGCAATCAATGCGACGATGATGATGTACTCCGTCATGCCCTGACCGAGTTGCTTATTTCTGCGGCGGATTTGTGCGATTTTCATGATTTCTCTTAAAGAGGATTAGAAGTGCTCAGACACGGCTGTGCAAGCTGTGTTGTCCTAGGTATGAATGTAAAACTAGGAATGATCTTGCCTGGTAAATATCAGCAACGGTGTCGCATAGAAGTATAAGAATCTGTGGGGCATATAGATCGGCGAAATTTCCCAATTTCGGCATTGCAATTCCTGTATCGGACGTCGTCCGTGTAAATCGGCTACTTGGTGTATTTTCGCGAGCGGCGGCCGGGCGCCCCCGTGAAGAGGCGTCGGCATGCTCTCATGAGCGTCGGCCTTGCTGACGCGCGCGTGCAGATGAGGGGCGTCCTGATGGTCATTTTGTCCATCCTGGTATCGATAAATGCATTGCTTCTATGGGCTGCGATTTATCCCGCACATGTGCGGAAAATTCCCACCTGTTTTTCCTGTTTCCTGATTTTTAGAGATACATCCCCCAGTTAGATTCGCGATGCGTGAAAACTTTGGATCGAGCTTTAAACGTGCCGGTCGGTTTTTTGTGCGGGGAGCGTGTGCGCACGGTTTCTCAAATCGAACTGCAAGCGGGGCTTGCCCTCTATTTAGGGAATTTATGAATAAGTCGTATATCAGCGTCTGGAATGACGTATCCGGAACATGGGTGGCTGCGCCCGAGACCGCGAAGGCGCGTGGTCGTGCGACAGCTTCGTCTTCCACTATCTCGTCGGACGCCGGTGCGCAGAGCCGCCCGGCGACCTCGTTGAAGACTGCCTTCATGCCTATCGCCATGGCAATCGGTGCAATGGGCATGTCGATGGCCCCCGGCATGGCGGCGGCCCAGGCGGTGACAGGCAATGGTGGTCTGGAGTTGTGTCCCGGACAGTTGACGAATGCCATGGGCTCGTCGTGGGGGCCGGTGTCGAGCGCAGTGCAGAGCATGGTCTGCAACCTCAACGACGGCATGTCGTTCTCGTTGAACAACGGCGCAACGGACAACGGCGCGAACGGCTACACGGACGGCGCCATTACTGCGCGTGTAGCGGGCTACGCCGATGGCCACCTCGAACTGGCGGCATTGAGCGGAATCTACATGCTCAACACCGTGAACATGACCGGCAACAAGATCACCCAACTGGGAGCCGGTGACGTCTCGCTCGGCAGCTCCGACGCCGTCAACGGCGGGCAGCTTTATCAGTACACGCGCTATTTCCAGGCCAATTCGCCTTCGACGGAAACGGCCAGCAGCGCGCGCGCAACCGGCTCGAGCTCGGTGGCGTCCGGCCCGTATTCACTGGCCGCAGGCGGTAATTCCAGTGCATACGGTGCGAACGCTGTGGCATTGGCGTCGAACTCGGTCGCGCTGGGCGCGGGCTCTGTTGCGAGCCGCAGCGATGCCGTGTCAGTCGGCTATCTTTCTTCGGATGGCAAATCTCAGTACACGCGGCAAATCACTAATGTGACCGCCGGCGCAGCGGGCACCGATGCGGTCAACGTGGACCAGTTGAATGCCGCAATCGCCAGCGTCAACGGCGGCGGTGGCGGCACGACTCAGAATGCCGTTACCTACGACAGCTCGCTGTCGAACCTGATCACGCTCAAGGGTACGAGCGGTACGAAGATCACGAATCTGACTGCCGGCGACATCAGTTCCAAGTGGAGCACAGACGCAGTCAACGGTGGCCAGCTCTTCCAGACGAACCAGGACGTGGCGAACGTTGCGAACAACGTGGCTAACGTCGCGGGCAATCTCGCCAATGTGACCAATGTGGTCAACAACTTCGTCAACAACGGTATTGCCGGCAATCCGCTCATCGTTACATACGATTCGTCGGCGCGGGACATCGTGACGCTCGGCGGCACGACACAGACGGCGTCGGTCAAGCTGACGAACGTCGCGGCTGGCGATATCTCGTCGGCCAACAGCACGGACGCGGTCAACGGCGGCCAGCTGTTCCAGACGAACCAGACGATCAATTCGCTCGGGAATAACCTGAGCGGGGCGATCATCAATATCTACAACCACGGCGTCAAGTACTTCCATACCAATTCGACGCTGGGAGACGGGTCAGCTGACGGCACGGATTCGGTTGCGATCGGCGGCCTGGCAATCGCATCGGCGAATAACTCGGTGGCGTTGGGCTCGAATTCGGTGGCCGACCGCGCGAATGCGGTGTCCGTCGGCTCGACCACCGCACCCCGCCAGATCATCAACGTCGGCGCAGGTACTCAGCCTACCGACGCAGTGAACCTCGGCCAGATGGACGCCGCGATCGCAGCGGTTGCGGGTGGCGGTTCGCCGGACGCAGTGATCTACGACTCGTCCGCGCATAACAAGCTGACGCTTGGCGGCGCGCAGGCCACGTCAACGGTCGGCCTCACCAACGTGGCAACTGGGCAGGTCACGTCTGCCAGCAAGGATGCCGTGAACGGGGCGCAGTTGTACGGCACCGCCAGCAGTGTTGCCAATGCGCTGGGCGGTGGCTCGAGCGTGAGCGCAACGGGTGCTGTCACCAACCCGACATACACCGTGCAGGGCAGTACGTACAACGACGTTGGCTCCGCCCTCAGCCAGGTCGACACCGCTATCAGCGGCCTTAGCAATGATGTCGCCAACTCGTCCAAGTACATCAAGGTTGTATCGGCTGCGTCGTCGGCGATCGCCACGGGTGCCGAGTCGGTTTCGATCGGCGGCGCCGCATACGCGAGCGGAGCCAGCTCCGTCGCTATTGGTTCTGGCGCACGCTCACAGTTTGCAAATTCCGTGGCGCTCGGCGCTAACTCTCGCGTCACGGTGGCGAATGCTGTTTCTGTAGGCGACGTCGGTGCGGAACGCCGCATCATGAATGTGGCGAACGGCGTCTCGGGCACTGACGCTGTCACGTACAGTCAGTTGTCGGCTGTCCAGACTGCGCTGTCGCAACAGATTACTCAGTCGACCGGCCTTAAATCCATGCTCCTCGGCGCAACTACGCTTGGTGCGACTCCGGTCACGGCCTACATCGCGGTGAGTTCGAACGTTACGGCAGGCACGACAACGAGTACTGACAACTCGCTGGATGCAATGGCGATTGGTCCGACGGCTACAGCGCTGGGTCAGGGCTCCCTCGCAGTCGGTGCTGGCGCCGGCACGGCGTTGGCAGGTTCCACCGCCGTCGGTAGCGGAGCAGCGGCTCTGGCTCTGGACACCACCGTAATCGGCGCAGGCGCGACTACGAGCAATGCCGCCACCAACGCCGTTGCGATCGGCTACAACGCAGCTGCACAAGGTGCGAACGCGCTGTCGCTGGGCTCTACCAGCATGGCTAACGCGTCCAACGCGTTGGCAATGGGCGGCAACGCCGTGGTGACAACAGCAGGCCTGAACGCCATGGCTTTGGGCGCGAATGCAATGGCCAACCAGGCGAATGCAGTGGCTCTGGGTTATAACGCTACAGCCAGCGCAAGCAATGCCGTCGCCTTGGGTAGTGGCTCCATTGCAGACCGTGCGAACACGGTCTCGGTTGGCAGTGCATCGGCACAACGCCAGGTGGTGAACGTTGCAGCGGGTACCCTGGGTACCGATGCGGTCAATATTAATCAGCTGACCGGCGTTACCAGCATGATCGGCGGCGGCGCGGGAGTGAACGCTGACGGCACCGTCAAAATGCCTTCGTTCACGATTGGCGGTCAGACGTATTCCGACGTGGGCTCCGCTATTACGGCTGCAACGGCGAGCGGTTCTGCAAACGCGGTTCAGTATGACTCGTCGGCGCACAACAAGGTGACGCTCGGCGGTCTTGTCGGCACGCCAGCACCGGTCACGCTGACCAACGTGGCTAATGGCGTCGCGGCCAGCGACGCAGTCAACGTCGCGCAATTGCAGGCCATGGGCGGCACGTTCAACAGCAGCGGCGTGGCGACCAACGCATTTGTCGCGTACGACGACACGACGAAGAGCAAGGTCACGCTGGGCGGCACGGGCGCGACGAAGGCCGTCACGCTGAC
>NZ_AWZV01000049.1 GCF_000472545.1 Burkholderia sp. WSM2232
TTTCGGCGGTTGCGGGGAAGAACGCCGACTGGAGCGTGGTCAAACGCTTCACGGTCGCCGCGGGCGAGAAGATCTCGCTGTTTGCCCAGAAGCTCGGCATCAGGATATTTGCAGCGAAGGGCCCCGTCGAGATTCAGGCTCAGAGCGATGCGATGTCGCTGTTTGCAGACCAGGATGTGTCGGTGGCGAGTGTGAACGGAAAGGTCACGATTGCGGCTGCGAAGGAATTGACTCTCGAATGCGGCGGCGCATTCATCCAGTTTAAAGACGGGAACATCACGCTCGGCGGTCCGGCAGACCTGTTCTTCAAGGTCATCACGATCCAGAAGAAGCGGGCGGCGTCGATGCGGACGTCCTCAAAGCTGCCCGCGCCTAACGACCTCGCCGACGTAGTCGGACATAGCTCCAGGTTCTCCGGCTAACCTCACTTCATCTGCAATATGGCCTCAACACAAAATCCCCCGACAACTGGGCAGAGCACTTCTGCTGCAACCCAGCCTGCGCCGTCACTGAGCTGGCAGTATCCGTTCCCTGCAAAGGACGCCAGAGCAGGCGCAGATCCGCAGACCTTTTACGGCGCGTTGGGCGCCATGAGCGACGGGTTCTTCCCGCTTGGTGTGAATGGCTTTCCGCATGGCGGCGTTCACTTTGGCAGCGCCTCCTCGTCGCGTCTGGACCAGTCGAGAGGTGTGCAGGTGATCGCGGATGGCGAAATCGTCGCGTACCGGATTGACGATACTTACCCGCATCTGCACTACACGCAGACGCGCCGCTGGGCCTGGTATTCGACGGGTTTCGTACTGGTCCGGCACAGGATGACCATGCCGCGCGCGCCAGGCAGTACGGCCGCCCAGCCAGCCGACGAGACGCTGACCTTCTTCAGCCTGTACATGCACATGGCTGACTGGAGTACCTATCTGCTGGACGGAAAGCTCGCGCGGCCAGGCTGGTGGCCAGGCGTGGATGCGTTCCGGATCGGCGGCAAAGATACGCAGACTGGAGGCGGCACAAAGGGTGCGTTCGTCTACACCGCTCCGAAGCCCGGCAAGAAGAACAAGTTCACTCCAGGGCAACACGTGGGTTTCCTGCCGGAAGGCAGCGAGGTCACAATTGGCGAAACACGCGGGCCGTGGGGGCATATCAGGCAGATCACCTCGGGAACAATGATCGCTGCCAGAGCCGGGGATTACTTCGGCTGGGAAGACGGGCCGCAGGCGCCGTGGCAGTTGCCGGACGGGGTCAGTGAGGAGGCAACGCCAGGCGAAGCTCCTATGCCCGGCCTCGCCACGCAGACCGGAACGGCACGCACGGCGGAAGGAGACTGGGGCTGGATATACCTGCACGACCAGCAGGCCGTGAAAGAGCCCACAGGCGTGGGCACGGTGATGACTCATCCGCAGTTCGAGCCGATTCCGGTGAAGGCCGGTACGCTGCTGGGCCAGCCAGGCGAATATGTCGACTACGAAACGTCGACGCCCCTTCCGCCTTCGCCGAGCCGACAGCTGGTACATGTCGAGGTTTTCGCCGATGAAACGCTCAAAGCCTTTATCGACAGGAGTCGTGCGCGTGCTGCGCAGCTGCCTCCTGCGGACCGGACCATCTTTGTTATCCCGGCCGGAACCAGGCTTGTGGCGAAACCGGCCGACCCAGATCTCACTCTCGGCGGCACAGTGTCGCTTGCCAGACTTACCGTCACAGCAACCAGCCCCAAGACCGGACCGTGGGTGCATGTGCAGCCCTGGATTAGCGGTGCGCCCGGTCATCCACAGCAATATCAGAGTCCCGTCTGGATCGCGCGCTCGGGGTTAGGTGCACTCGATTCACCGAATGGACTGCCGGCCTGGAAATCGTTCCCGTTGCGATTGAGTCAGGCGGCGTCACCGGTCAATGCGGACCCGGTGACCTACCCGCGTGCGCAGTTGAACGCACTGGGCGATGGGAACATTGCAATCGACGACAAGGGGGTCACCTGGTGGCGCCTCGAGGTCGGTACGGGCGCCGGACAAACGGGCATGGGCTGGGTGTGCGGCGGGAAGCAGTCCGATGGCAGTGGCGCTCACCCCGGTACGCACTGGGAGAGTCCATGGGCGTGGCCGGGCTTTGAAATCGTAGACGCTACGGGGATCAACCTCACCGACGCATTCAGACGCAATCTTTCAGTCACCGGCTCCGCGGACCCGAAAGAACAGAAGGCGTTTGCACCATCCACTGAGGCGGTGGGTAACAGCGCACTGTTATCGAGGCTCGAGCAGACTGTAAGCCGTCTGCCGTCGCCAAATGGTACGCCGGAACAACCAGGCAAGGATGGCCGTGTAGTCGTGACGGCAGTGAAGCTGCGGCAGGCACTGGGGCGTCGATGGCTTGCAAGCGAGCTGGGGCATGTCATTCTCAAATATGAGAGCGAATGGGGCGGCGGCATGAGCCGCTGGGAAGCGCTGACTCCGCTGATGCGCAATGCAGCCGAGAACTGGAAATGCGAGCTGGAGCGAATCAGGAAGCTTCAGTGGTGGGAATCGGTGAAGGGGAAGGTGGAGGGGTTTCCGTCTAGTCCGGTGGTGAATCATATTCATCCGGTGGGTTTGGTGGGGAATTTTTCGTCGAGTTGTACTTGCATAAACATTGATGCTTTTTGCGCAAAGTATAAAGCCCTACACGCCACCGAATTCGGATGGTTTGATGGACATGGTCGTCACATCAACATTAATCCGCTAAACGAACAATCTGAACACAACCTGAAAATGTTGTTGATTGAAATGATGCGACAGTATCCGTCGACCTTCTCCGAGTGTAAAACCTCATATCTGGCATATATGCTTTCCACTGCTCGTGTCGAGTCATACGACTGGCATAATGGTATTTTCTTTGGACCTTTCACCGAGTCGATATCTTACGCAGATGCAGAGGCAAATTATGGATGCGGCCCCACCGCGACCTTAACTCACAAGAACAGGGCTATAAGTAATGAAAATACATCGATCGGTGACGGTTACAAGTACCGGGGGCGCGGCCTTGTCCAGCTGACCTTTAAAAAAGCATACCGTAGGTTCAATGGAGTAGCCGGTACCGATTTAGTTCAAAATCCAGATAAGGTTCTGGAATTACCGCTCGCTGTGCAGATAATGATGTGCGGTATGCGCGACGGCACGTTTTCTGGGGCAAGGTTGTCTGACTTCCTCGATTCTGAAACGCCAGATTACGTCGGTGCGCGCGCAATCATTAATGGCAGCGACAAGGCCAGTCAGTTTGCGTTCTACGCCAAAAAGTTTGAACAATTGATCGACGCGACGCGATGAAAAAACTTTTCCTCTCGATTTTTCTCGCACTGTCGATCGCTGTAACGGTGCGAGCAGCGACGCCCTATCAACTTTCGGACATCACAGTCTGCGACGAAAAGTCCGATTGCGCCATCATTTTGGATAGCGATGGCTATCTAAGGGATTCAACATCGCATAAAAAAATTTTTGAAAAGCCGTTCAGGCAGACAATCTCCGATAGTTATTTATTACTGAGATCTGGAATACACTACATCGTCGAGCGCAGTAATACAACGTCTTCAAAGAACTGGGACTTACTTCTAGTCACCTATGCTACCGGGTCTTCTCCCCGCGCAGAGCGGGTGATTTCTTTGTCAAGAAGTTTTGCTATGAAAACGTCAAAGGTCTACTGGCTTGGGTATGAATGTAGAGGCGACGCTCTTATGGAGCAGCAATACTCCCCGTTTGATGCTGCACAAATGGCACTGTGCGGAGGCAGGCGGCAACCGGAGTTCCGGGATGAAGGAAAGAGCGCAATCACTCAGGTAGCTAGAAAACGCGGCTTGGTCGTCGCAATCCCGGTTTACGGACCGACGTCAAAGCAAGATGCGGTTTATTTTTTTCCGGGCGCTGATGAGCCGGACGCAGGAGCATTGCTATGCCTAAAGAATTGCAAGTCTGGGAGCGAATCTTTCGGACGTTATGGCGGGTGGGTCGATAAAGATCTCTGGATCGACGGCGTCCTTCATAACACCGAGAAACCTTATGAGGTTACCGGAAGTTATGTTTATGTTGGCAAAGGAGAGCGGATTGAACTGGTCGGTAAATATCTGCGCGGAAGACTCTATTTGCGCGAATCACCGCCTGCGGTGAAGCAAAATAGCGAGGGGTCGGCGACGTTTGAAGGTAGTGGTTTAAGAGACGCCTTTGTGGGGAAATGGCATTCTTTCACGTCCGGCAAGACGCACGACTTCTTTATAGCCTCTCGGATCTATTGAGTCGGAAGATGCAGACCTCCGGCGGTTTGCACCGGACAAAGGCGTCCCGTCAGGGCCGTTGCAGACGGTGTTGGAATCCCAGCAGCAGGTGCTCATGCTGCCTCAGGTGAGACATCCCGCGGCGCGAGATAAACTGCGTTCTGCAGGCTTAAATATCTTGGCAAGGCAAAATGTTTTTCAACTTTAAACGACTAGCATCCGTCGCGATCATATTGGTCATTCTTAATACGTATCCAGTCGCGTCTGCAGCAAGTCAAACACGTGAGAATGTGTCGTGTGATGGTGACGATTGCAGTGCCATACTGACCGATGGGTCCTATTCAACGCTTTGTGATTCCCCGCATTTTTTTGCATTTTGGAAGAAAACGGACGCGGACCAAATGATTTTGCAATGTCCTTGCGACTGTGCGATGGAATCCAATACAAACTGGCTGATCGATAGCAGAAGGACAAACGTTTACGCTTTCACCACTGGTCGTTTCGTGTCCAAATCTTTCATTGCGAAGGTGGCGGCGGGTGCCGACATACCAGACCGTTTTGGCGGTACGAAGTTATGCGGTGGGCCGAAAAAAGAAAAGTTAGAGCAAAGCACATTTGTTTTACTTTTCAAGCATCCTCACAACGACAGTTTCCCGTACTGCTATGAAATTGGTTACATAACCTACGAAAATGAGCGATTTTCTGTTTACCGGAATAGCGGTAAAGTTCTTGCGGGCGACCGTAATTACTGGCTGGCGCCAGTCTCAAAACGCGACAAAAGCTATTTGTTATCCATTTGGCGAAACGTTTTGAGAAACCACTAGGGACATAGCGCTTTACGCCCTGATGCTCGGATGAAGTGAATCTGCATGATTATTGAGTTTTTGATAAGGTCGTATTGAAGTTGTCTGTCGGACTGTTTTGTTTGCGCGCGCCGCAAATATTATTTGCAATGTGTTGTCATCACATGCATGGTCAGTGCGAGTTCAATAGTCAACCACTGCCCAGGTAAGTGGCAACGTCACTTGACTGCGTGACGAGGGAAATGTTTAAAATGATTCATCGTCTCTTAATTTATGCATTAATATTTTGGGCGCCAGTGGTTTTTTCCAGCGAATTGCCCGAATCCATGCTCGGAAAGTGGCAAGTAACTGAAGTTCATATAAATGCGGATGCATCGCGTACGCCGCTCTATGCATGGAATGATCCCCGCATCGTTGGGCGAATATTTACCTTCGCGCCTGCCAAATTTGAAAATGATACCGCGGAGAGCCTTCGGTGTTTGAAGCCCACCGCTAAGATATTCCACATGCACCTCGACGAGCTGATTAGCAAAAGCATGGCGGGGTATGGATACCCCGCAAAGCAGGCAGGTGCAAAGTCATACGATATTGATAACGGGCAAAAGTCGGTGCAAGTCGTACAGATCTACTGTGACGGCGGCTTGTGGAATGCCGATCTCGGCGCGGAGGGTGGTCCGGAGGGGTCTTGGTTATTCAGTGTCGATGCGAATCGGATCATGTTGCGATGGTACGACGAAACAATCCTCGTCCTGGGTCGCATGACTGAAAAGCAGAAACCACGTCCGTCGTTCGACTGCTCGAAGGCGAACAGTGCAACCGAATTCGAGATATGTCATTCGGTTCAGTTATCCGCATTTGATCGCAGCGTATGGGCAGCATACAAATTGGCGCTCTCTCAAAATAAAAGCGCCGGCAACGCCGACGGCTCTGTCACACGCGACCAGAGATCTTGGTTGATCGCGCGAAATAGATGCCACGCGGACAAGATCTGCATTATTGCATCTATGAAGAAGCGGTTGGACGAATTGTCAACCCAGTCTGCAACGCGATAAGAATGAAACTGTTGCTCGCTCTGGTGGCTGTTCTGATGGTGGCAAGAGGAGTCCTTGCCTGTTCCATCGCCGAGAACACGGTGCTTGATGCGTTGCAAAGAGACATTAAGACATCGATCGAGAATCCAGGAGCGACGTCTGTTGTCGATTTTCAATACGTGTCGCCCGCATGTAAAGCTTGGTCCCAGAAACCGGAGTATGGGCTTGTTGTCAAGCCGTACGTCTACCAAACCAGGACCGACAGCCAACGATATTTTGGCATGGTTGCGGCTGTGGTTAGTGAAAGAACCGGGAATGTCGTTGGCGCCATTAACGATAGACAGTTAATGGTGGTAGACGCCATTGAGCCCAACGCAATCTCTGTTGATACAGCAAACTACGCAATATCGCCCGGAAATCTCGCGTTTGGTGTGCGCACACAGAGACAGAACCATTCGTCGGCCGTCCCTGTTCGCGAAGAATTGATGAGCATGTATGCTTTAGAACAGGGGCGCCTTAGGAAGGTTGTCGATGCTCTGGTGATGAGCTCTGATAATGGTGAAGGGGGGGCGGGCTGCGATTTCTCTGGAATTATGAGCTCCTCCACTCTCGACGTGCTGAAAACCATGAACAACGGGCACTTTGATCTACGTGTACGCGTGAAGAAAAATCGCACTCGTTTTAAAAGGGCTGGGACGCAATGCACACTAACTAAGTTGCCATTAATGACCCATGATTATATCTTAAGATTCAATGGCACTTCTTATGAAATTCCCAAATATCTGCAGGGAGCGATTAATTGAAAATTTTGCCCCGATTTGGGATCGCGGACCGTCAATCTATGGATGTCCATCGGCTCGAAAAAAATCGAGAGGTTGTCAACTAGCCAGATGCAAGTTTGGCGGCATGAAATTAACGACAAAATAGATAATGTACTTTTTTCGGCTAGGTTCGCGTGGCATTCAAATGCTGGGAAAGATTATGGGTCCGGCGATTTTCGGTTTAACCCTGTTTGTTTGGCCATCTTCGTCTACGATGGCATTGCCGCTGACTTTCATCAAGAAAAATGGGGTTTTGTTTCTGTATAGCGGGAAAAAGAGCCTCGGACAGTTTTCGAATGTTTTAGTCAGCAATGCTGCCATCTCAACGGACGTCGAGAAGTCGACAACGGGAACACCCGTCATCAGAATAGCTACAGAAGGGTCGCGAGATAAATACTCGCTGACTGTGCCCATCCTTGAAAAGGACGGAGTGCCGTATACGGATTGCGTCTACAAATCTGTTTTTGACTCAAACGATGGGAATCGATCGGTGGGTGCGGCGTGTGCTTTGACGCCACTGCGCCAATTTGACCCAGAAGCCACGATTAGCGAAGCGCACCTGCTTAAATATCGAGCGGGCTTGAATTGGCTTCGGAATGTAATGTCCACGGACTGCCCGACTCCAACAGGCATTGAATACGGGAGCTACCGTATCGCGTTGTGTGCAAAGCAAGGGTATCCAGAGCCATCTAAGGAGACTACCATCGCATTCAACACAAGCGGTGAAAGGATATTTTCGGTGCTGGGTTACGAATTTATCCCAGGTGGATCGTCAGGCGGAGAATTTGCTTTTATTGGAGCGTCCAATGAACGTGTAATTTTACATACTAACAACTTGGAATGTATGATCTCGTCCAAGAAGCAGGGAGGCGCAGCTTTTAAAACGGGTGCCATCGGAAAGTATCAAATCCAATACTCCGTCTATAAAAGCGGAAAATGTGCCTCCGGAACTTACGTCTATGATAACGGGTCCGGTCAGATTGATCTGTTCGGAGTTGCGCAAAAAGATTCTTTGAATTTATTGGAACTGGCTGCAAATAAAGAGATTAGTGGTTTATTTAATTTGGATCCGGATTTATTAAATCTAAATGGTATTTGGACGTCTGCGCCGCCTGGGAAAGTGTTTCGAGTCAAGTAGATTGATCCTGCGACCAAGCTTAGCCCATCAGGGATTAGTGGCAAAAGCTGGCGACGTGGTCGGGCACCGTAGACGGAAAAACTTATGAGCTGGCGGTGAACTTGGCGGCTTTCGGGGCTATATTGAGCGAAATGATGCAGACGTCCGACGGTTCGAAGAAAGATGGCAAAAGGGTGAGCATCTACCCTTTCACCGCCGGTCGCCCTGTCGCACATTCTTTATGTCAGCTATTGTTTCGTGGATTCCTTTCTATCGCTGTTATCGCGCCGCTCCCAGCATCCTCGGGTCAAGCAAAAGATAACTTGCCGTCTATTTATGCTGCCGACAAGATTCGGTTATGCAACGCAAAGTCGGTTTGCAAAAACATCACGTCGACTGCGGAATTCAAGAAAGTGATCGATGAAGGGTACGAAAATTTTTATTTAGTTGATATCTATAGGGATGGCGATGAGAAACTGGTAGCAACGAGCGCGGGTGGATGCTCAAAGTTCTTTTCATTCAACCGAGCGACACATGCCTTTTCGGCTATAAGTTTTGTTGGCCACGGTAGAGATATCTGCAACTACAAAGTCGAAGGCCGCCGCTTAATCAGTTCGTACAAGCTCGATTCAAAGCAGTATGAAGATGTCTACCAGATCAGAGATGGTGCCTATCAGCTCATTGTGAGTGACGGGTGCGTTGGATGCGATCAGATCACGCGTTCCGTCTACCATGACGGACAACTGTCCGCGAAGCTATTGGTCACCAATGAGAGAAAGTATGTCGAACGCCGGCCAATCGTCTCGTCTGTGAGGGCTGAACGGGCTGGGCTGTACTCAGCGGCATCGGATACTTCCATGACCAAACTATATCTTGTCAAAGGAGACAAAGTTCAACTGCTCGACTTTGACGATTCGAACGGTCTTTGGTATCTGATCAAATACGTCTCAAAACAAAACAGATCGACCACCAAGTGGGTAAGGTGCAAAGATTTAACGATATGCAAATAGCCGCAACGTACCTTTGCTGATTTGCGCGAAATATGTTTCTACTTTCCCGGCCGGGAGAAGGATCTTCGCACAACGTGGCGAATGAAAGAATTATGAGGCGAAGAGACGATGATCAGAACACTTCATTGTTCCATAAAGGTTATAGCTTGGTTGATGATGCTGCGATCGATTGCGGCACATGCGGCAGCGCCTGTCGAACTGCCCGCACCCGACAAGATGCCCATTGGCTTTCTTTCTGTGCCCGACTGGATTGGGGTAAGCCACATTGACGAAGTCCCTCAAAAACTCTTAATCCAGCTTATTACAAAGGAAGGGCACGCTATCCAAATTGCCGCATTCAACCAAGACGGTCCGGCGCTTCCAGAACTAGTCAGCATTTTCGCAGCCACGGTTGGCCGCAGTAAAGTATTGTTTGCGATAGTGAAATGGCGGTATTACCTGTCCGGAGTCAACACGGAAGGTGACTACTATGAGGTACACGCGTATAACGCGATAAAAAGCCGGGCGGGAAACGTCGTTTTTTCGGAAAACATAAAACTTTCGAATCTATATGGATCTGGATTCGCTGGAAAGCACGAAGGAAAGATTGTCAATTTCCCCTTCAAAAGCGCCACTGCAATCAAAAAAAGCCTGAGCAAATGAACGGTGTGCAAGTGGTAGATTTTTCATGAGCACAATTTTCATCAACATGAACCGTCTTAGTTTCCTTTCCACTGTATTTCTCGTTGCATTTAGCCTCGCTGCCCCTGCGAGCCAGGCGGCGGCCGGTATAAGTGGCGATTGCACCAAAACCGGAGCCGGCAATTTTAGATCAAGGAGTACCACAACAGTCTGGTAAGTGTATGTCCCGCCGAGGGTGCTGGAGATTGCTTCTATACGAACACGTACGGCAAGACTTTTGTGCATAGCCGTCTTCACTTAAATACTGACAATCTGCATGATTACGTGATCAAAGACTTTTCGGCGGGATACGGAAACGACGAAGTTATGCATTTCATGCTATTTGCTCAGTGCCGCGATGGAAGTTATGTACAGGTTGGAGATGATCTTTTCACCACAGTAAAGCCCGATGCGATGGACCGTACAACCGGTTGGCTAAAACTCCGCGTTACTCGTGATTGCTATAGCGAGAGTATCGGCGATACGCAGGAGCGGACCCTCACGATCGGATTCGATCCCAAAACGAAGAAGTATGGCCCGCCCAATTCGAACCCGAAACTGACGCACTATTGCAGTGGCGCAGACTAGCGTTGCCCGCACGCTCGGCAAGGGCATCCCGATAGGCAAATATGCTCTCAATCGAGCAGTGCCGTTTATTGAGCAGCGTCTGCGCGTGGAATGTGACGACAGGCATCTTTGTTTAATGCACTTCCTCCTAACGCATCGCAGGAAATATCCGTCTTTACCGCGCGAAATTTCTGATTCTCCGCTCCACAAAATCGAGAGGTATCCCAAAATCTCAGCGCGGGCATACGATGGTATGCTGAATGGTAGGCGTACTGAATATCGATTTAAGGCTTCTGCTGCGATTCGAAAACGCCGCGCCGTTCTTGGAGAACAGCGCCGAGAGAAATACTGCGGACCGAATTGCGCAACCCCACAATATTCCCGACAGCAACTCCATCAAGAAAAGCACACAACACCGTCGCCAAAAATTTCCCCGATGTCCTGGCCTATTCCTGATTTCAAGAAGGTCGAGTATCCCGAGCCTATTTCCGTGCGTTTCTGGCTGCCGGCACTCGTCGCGCTCGCATTGGCTGCGGTGGCTGCCGTATTGTTCTTCTGGCCACAAGGTAAGCCGACCAACACCTATCAGTTCTGGTGCACGCTGGTTGGCGCTCCGTTCATCACGTGCTTGCTGACGTTCGGCTACAGGGTGGACCGGTGGGAAAAGGACCAAACGAATGCAGAGGAAACCGAACGGAACCAAGTCCGGCTTAAAACCATGTGGCGCGGATGGACTCGCCGTCACTTGTGCGTCATCGAGGCGGCAGCCTTCCCTGCCGCTACATCTGAAATTGCCTGCTTCGCAGAAGCGAAAGACGATCTACCCACCAACAACGGCCGAAGCGTAACTTTCGACTGGACCAAAGATCGTGGCACGGCATTCCGATGCGCTCGCTTGTTGCATCTCATAGCCCGGCGTTTTGCCGACAAGCTTCGACTCCATAAAGAAGTCTTCGTCACGCTGATGCTGGACGACGCATCGCTCGCACATGATCAAGATTGGACCGCACAGCTGCTGCGCATTTTTACGCGCTTGATCCCGCAAACGACCTTCCATGTCGACGTGCAGTCAGCAAAAAACGGTGTTGACTGGATCACCCGGCACGTGGACCTCGTCGATTCGGCCACTCGGCTTGTGATCGCAGCTCAACTGTGGGCAGACGATGAAGACAAGCAGCAGCACGAATTCAGCGAAGGCGCTGCGGCGTTCTTGACCTCGCCAGACGCGGCGCAAGCGGGCTTTATCTTCCGCCCTATGACCAGCCCGCGCGATACGCTGCAAATCGGTCTTTCGCAGATAAAGGACTATCAGATAACGGCGGAACGCTTGGAACTTGCGTGGTTTACCCGCTGCGAGGAGGCCGAGTCGACCGCCATCCGTTCAGCTCTCACAGCGGGCGCGAACGACTCGGCAGATGAACGCCTGCTCGACAAGTCGCTGGGATTACCTGGGCCCGCGAGCGGCTGGATTGCACTCGCAATTGCAATGGAAGCAATGCGCGGAAGCGGCCCGCAACTTGTCGGCTGGCGCGAGCCAGCATCTGAATCACTGTACCTGTGCACTCTGTCACCCCTGCCTAAGAAGGAAACACCAGCTTGAAGAACGAAAAGGTACGTATCTTGGGCGGGGGTATGGTGATTCTCGGCTTGGCCGTCGTCGTGGTGTTGCTGCTTGCCTTCACAATTGACTCAAAAGATCTGCTCGCCTGGTCAACCCGAAATCTAGCGCTGCTCGTTCCCCTTGCATTGGGAATCATCAGCGCACTCGGCTTTGCTCTTTATCGACGCAGACGGATGCGGAGCGGGATCCAGCAGACATCCAAAAAGGAGGGCAGCGAACCGCCGGAAAAGACCGATCCTGCCGCTGACGCCGCAAAGAGTCGCGCGGAGCAACTCGAAACGTGGGCGAGGCAACTGCGATCTCACCTGAAGCAGAAGCGCTGGTATCGCTTCGCCCCCGCACAACCCTGGATACTAGTTGCCGGCGACGCAGCAACGGTCACGGCTCTGATGCCGGAACTGGCCGCAGACGGCTCGATAATGACAGACGACGCCGTTCTTATCTGGGGCGGTTTGGGGACCGACGGTCGTCTCGACGAAAGCTGGCTGCGCCAGATCCGTCGGTTGCGCTGCATCCAGCCGCTGGAGGCGATTGCGCTCCTGCTCGACGGCAACACCGAGCTACCGAATCCCGCACGCAGCAAAAACACTTGGGGACTTCACCTCGCGCATATCGTCGAGCTTCTGCGCTGGTCCCCGCCAGTGTATGTGGTGGACGTCGCGGGCACGGATTCCGTGCACCACATCGACTCGCCGGTAACGGGCTGCGAATTCACTCGCCCGCTCAATGCGTCTGCCATTGAGGCCGCGTTGCTCGACCTGCGCGACAGAATGGCCGACCGCAGCGTGCACCAGCTTGCCCTCAATGGCAACGACAGCTACACGTTCGGGCTATCGCGCCGACTCGACACCCGCGCGACGCCGCTCGCACGCTGGATCACGAGCCTCGCTGACTGGCAGCGGCGAGCATTGCCGATCGGGGGTGTCTTTTTCGCTCCGCTGGCCCTCTCAGGCGCCACGACATCGGGCTTCGCGGAAAGCTCCCGCCTGCCGTTATGGCGCTATCTCGCGGCCGCCGCAGGCCACACGCCGGGACGACGGACATTCTCCAATCCGCTGACGATCGTGTCCACGATCGCGCTCGCCGTCATCGGCCTGTGGAGCGCCGGCATGCTCGTCTCCGGCATGAACAACGCACACCAAGTGATGCTCACGAAAGAGTCCTTGCAGGCGCTAGACCGCGCGAGCGACACTGCCGGTCGTCTGCGCGCGCTGCACGGACTCCAGCAGCGCATCGCGGCGCCTGAAGCGCGCGTTCGCGAGCACACGCCCCTGCTTACCCGTTTTGGTCTGAACCACGACCGGGCCATGCTCAATGCGCTGTGGACGCCTTACGCGCGTGCCGCAAAGCCGCTGCTGGTGGCGCCGGTTCAGCAGGACATCGAAGGTCAGCTGGTCGATCTCGGGCAGATGTCGACCGCCCAGGTTGGCGCGCAAATCAGCCAGGTGGCGCAGGATGGGCAGCAGGCACTCAAGACTTATCTCATGATGGCCGACCCGCAACGTGCCGACGCCGCCGTCATGACGCCGCAGCTTGCGCATCACTGGAACATCGACACCGGTCTGCCGCCAGGCGAGAAGCTCGATTTGTCCACGCAACTGATGGCCTTCTGGGCGGAGCACCTGCCGGCGCATCGCGACTGGCGCATCCAGCCGCGTGAGGATCTCGTGGGCAACGCGCGTCTGACGCTGCTTGCGATAATTGGCGTAAAGAATTCGGAAGACACGATCTACCAGGAAATTCTCGATTCGGTCGGCCACAAGTATCCGGACCAGACGCTCGCGTCGCTTACGGCCGGCACCGACACGCGCGGTCTTTTCTCGACGTCGGCGACAGTATCCGGCGTCTTCACGCGTCAAGCCTGGGAGGGCTCGGTCGAGGCAGCGATCGAGGCTGCCGCGAAACACAACGGCGTAGAGGGCAACTGGGTTCTCGGCAACAGCGGTGAATCCCAGGCTGGCGGGGCAATGACGCCCGATGCCCTCCGCACCGCCCTGCGTGCTCACTACTTCTCCGACTACGCCGAGCACTGGCAGGACTTCATGAACAGCATACGGTGCGAAGCTGCATCCACTTTGCCGGCTGCGGTGGGGCAACTCAAGGTTATCGCCGATGGCCGGCAGTCGCCGCTTATTGCGCTAATGAAAACGCTTGCCTGGCAGGGCGCGACTGGCGCGCAGCAGGCCTCGCTTTCGGATGCACTGGTCACGAAAGCACAGAACCTGTTTGGCAAGAAAGACGACGCGCCGCAGGCTGCGCAGGCCGTTCCGGCTGGACCGCTAGACGCATCGTTCGGGCCGGTGCTGAGGCTGGTCGGCGTGGCGGGCAACGGTGCCGCAGCACCTGCGGCCGGCGGCGACATGAGCATGGAACGTTTCACTGAGCGCGTGACCACGTTGCGGCTGAAGCTGCAGCAGATCAGCGACAGCGCCGACCCCGACGAACTGGCGCGCCAGGTTGCGCAGGGGCTCTTCCAGGGCAAGGGATCGGAGCTTTCGGATACGCTGTCTTACGCCCAACTGGTCGCGGCAAGTCTGGGTGAACAATGGGCCGGCATGGGCAGCGCGCTTTTCGTGCAGCCGATCGAACAGGCTACTCAGACCGTGCTGCGGCCGGCGCAGGCAAGCCTGAACGATGCATGGCGGCAGACCATCGTTGCTGCATGGAATCGCTCGTTTGCCGGGCGCTATCCGTTTGCGAGCACGACCAACGATGCGTCGCTGCCCGAGTTCGCGCGCTTCGTGCGTCCTCAGGGCGGCCTCATCAACACTTTCCTGGCTACCCAGCTGGCAGGCGCGTTGCAACTGCAGGGCGATCAATGGGTCGCAGCGTCAGTCGGAACAGGCGCGAGTGGTACGACGCGGGCCTTTGATCCCGCGTTCCTCAAGGCCATCAATACGTTGCAGCAGATTGCCGGCCACCTGCTCGCGCAGGGCGAGCCGCAGTACATGTTCGCGCTTGAGCCCGTGCCCACACCCGGTATCACGGATACGCTGCTTACGGTCGACTCCCAACCGCTTCACTACTACAACCAGGCGCAGACGTGGCACACCATGACATGGCCGTCGCGCGATCCGCAAAGCGCCGGCACACGGATCGAATGGCAGACGGAAACGGCGGGCACCAACCGCACGTTTGAATACGGCGGGCGCTGGGCATTCCTGCGCATGCTCGAGCACGCGAGTGTCGAGCCGGTCGATAGCGCCACGTATCAACTGACGTGGCAGGCCCGACCTGAGAATCCGGAGGTGAAGGCCATCCTCAAGAAGGTGGAGGACGGTGCGGACCCTGCGGCACTGACTGCGCAAGAGCCACGCGCGCTCGCGCCCTTGAGTATGACTCGCCCATTGCGCTATCTGCTGCGTACCGACGTCGGCAAGGGTCCGTTGGAGTTGCTTGCGCTTAGGGGCTTTGCGTTGCCCACTCGTATCTTCATGGAGCCCGCGGCGCCTGGCGCGAAAGCGCCGAAATCGAGCGGACCGCCGCCGTTGCCCAAGGCAGCTCTCGCAGCCGCAAGACATGCGTCCGTGCCCATCCCGCAGGGAAAGGTGCCGGAGTGATCCATCCATGTGATACGCGATGCGATCGTCCCGAAGCCTGATGCATAGCCCGACAAAGAGTCAGTACCATGACAGACCCTACCCGAGATAACGAGATCCTGCGCTATTACGAGGCAGAAATGCGCTACCTGCGCGAAGCGGGTAAGGAGTTCGCGCAGGCGTTCCCCGATCGTGCGCGCGAGCTGGACCTTGACCGTGTAGGCGAGCGTGATCCGCATATCGAGCGGCTCTTTGAGGGCTTTGCGTTTCTGGTGGGACGCCTGCGCCACAAGCTTGACGACGAACTGCCCGAGCTGACTGAGGGACTGGTCAGCATGCTGTGGCCGCACTACCTGCGCATGATTCCGTCGCTGGCCATTCTGGAGCTGATCCCGGAAAGAGGCGCACTGCAAAAGCACGAAACCCTCGAACCCGGTTTGGAGGCCACCTCCGACCCGGTGGGCGATGGCACTGTGTCGACCGAGTGTGTTTATCGCACTACTCAACCGGTCGACTTATACCCGCTGGCCTTGAGCGAAGCTGGCGTCTATGCGCGCGAGGACGGGCGCTCCGTCATTCGCCTGCGCCTCGATATCCAGACGCAAACCGAACGCGGGCGCCTTCAGGTGCCGCGCCTGCGCCTGTACCTGAACGCGGACCGCCCCGTCGCGCTCGCCCTTTATGCCGCACTCACTGCAAAGCCGGTGGCGATGCAGGTGCGCGTGCCAGGTTGGCCCGAAGACCGGCCGGGTGCGCCCGTCGCGCTGCCGGGTCTTCGTCTGGCGCCGGCGGGGTTCGCTGCAGAAGAACGTCTCTGGCCGAAGGCAGACAATGCGTTTGGCGGCTACCAGCTACTGCTGGAGTACTTTACGTTCCCAGAAAAGTTCATGTTCGTCGACCTGTTCGGGCTCGACCTGCAAGCGATTCCTGCGTCGGCTACATCGGTTGACGTGGAGATCGTGCTCGAGCGTCCCTATCCGGACGAAATGCGCTTCAGTGCGGACAACGTCCGCCTATATTGCACGCCGGTCATCAACCTTTTCGCAGTAGGCGCGGATCCGCTCACGGTCACGCAGCACGAGACCGAGTACCGGGTGCGTGCGCGGACCGAGCATGGTTCGCTGATCGACATTTATTCGGTAGACGGCGTCGAGTATTTCGAGCGCGGCCGGCGCTTCGAGTACGTGCCGTTCGCCGCGTTCAAACATCGTGGCGGCATGCTGCGCCATGACATGCCTGAGCGCTACTACCACACCCGCATGCGGCGCGGACCGTCCGGTCGTTTCGATACGTGGATCGTACTCGGCGGCCATGCATGGGATCAGGAGGACACACTGCCCACCGAAACGCTCACGCTATCGGTGACCGGCACGAACGGCATGCTGCCGCGCAAGGCGCTGCGCGAAGCGGGTATTACACGCATGCGCGGCGGGTTCACCAACATCGGCGCAGTACGCAACCTCACGGCGCCCACGCTTCCGGTCTATCCGCCCACCGGCGACCGATACCACTGGCGCGTGCTTTCCCATCTTGCGCCGAACTACCTGTCGCTGCTCGACGCCGAAATCCTGCGCGGCTCACTCGCGCTCTATGACTGGACGGAGGGCGAACTCAACAGCCGGAGAATCAACGCAATCAGCGACGTTCGGCACAGGCCGCTCAGCAAGCTGGTGAAGGGCGGACTCATGCGCGGCGTGGAAATCACCGTCACGCTGGATTCGGGGCGCTTCGCCGGCGACGGAGACCTCGAGCTCTTTGGCAGCATGCTTAACCGCTTCGTTGCACTTTATGCGACGTTGAACCTCTATACGAAGCTCGTTATCGTGGCGCAGCCAACTGGACGCCGTATCGAATGGCCCGAAACGAAGGGCGAAGGGGCGCCGTTTTGAACGCACGCGCGACGCCGACGCCGACGCCTGCGGTTGCTCCGGCGAACACCGCGCCCCTGCTGCCCGCGCTGTTCGATGAAGCGACGCGGATGAACTTCATTCGCTTCTGCGAACTGCTCGAATTGGCCGCTCCCGACCGGCCGTCTCTGGGAACGACGGATTCTCCGGCTGCGGATCCGGTGCGGTTCCGCTCTCGTGCGCGGCTGGGCTTTCCTGGCCGTGAGATCGATGCGGTCAGATACGAGATCGACAATCCCGCCGGCCCGCCCTCGGTGGTAACGACGTTCCTCGGGCTCTACGGCGTCGATGCACGTATGCCCGCCTATTTCATCGACGAAGTGGCGCAGCATCGCGATGGGGCGGAGCCGTTGTCGGCGTTTCTCGACATCTTCCACCACCGCATCGTCACGCAGTTCTACCGCGTCGCGCGCAAGTACCGGTACCCCGTCGGCTTCAGGAAAGACGGCACGGATCCCGTGTCGCGTTATTTGCTGAGCTTCGCCGGGTTCGGGTTCAGCGCGCCGAGCCGCGGAGCCGTCCCTGTCCGCGACCTGCCTGCGGGTGCACCGGGTGAAGAGCCGAACTCCGGGGGCGCGCGTCGCAGGCTCGCAAGCCTAGCGGATAAGCGCCGGCTGCTGTCGATGCTCGGACTCGCCATGCAGAAGACGCGCACGGCCGAAGGCCTCGCAGGCGTGCTGCGGCATGCGGTGCCGGACGCCACGATCACGGTTGAGGAATTTCATCCGGCCTGGCGCGAGGTCACTGACTTCGAACGTTCGGCGCTAGGTGAGCAGTGCCTGCTCGGTCGCGGCTTCTACGATCGCGCCAACGTAGTTCGGGTGGTGATTACGCCGGCTTCGCGCGAAACGGTACTGTCGCTCGTTCCGGGGCAACCGGACCATCGCGAGATCATGACGTTGCTGCGCTTTTATCTCGGCTACGAGAGCGAGGCCGACCTGGAGATGCATGTGCGCGCGGACCTCATGCCGAGGCCCACGCTCGAGCCGCGTCAGACAAGCCTGGGTTTTACCGCGCAGCTGGAAGCGCCGGTAGCTGACGCGCGAAACAGTACGACTCGCATGACCCGCGTCCAGTTGGGCCGCTGGAACGGAGCAGAACAAGCGGGCGCATGAAGAGTCGCGCTCTGCCGCCTCCCGCACCGCCAGCAGATTCATCCACAACGTCAAGCACTTGCCTCGACTATGCGCATGTTGTCCACAGGTCTATGAACAAATTATGTGGACAACCGCGCATCCTCCATCGGCACGAGACTGGAAGTTGCCCGCGAACGCGTCTGTTGATCAAGCCAACTTCCGCCACCCCTGCGCTGCCCATACATCGACCGGGCGCCATTTGGGCCGTTGCGTCAACCAGTTACGTTGGCTATGCGAACGTTGTCCACAGGTTTGCGAACAGATTGTGTGGATAGCTTCTGCCATGCCTGACACGGGACACGGCAGGTGTTTTTGCGGCGAACATGGCGGGGGAAATGCTTTGCATGGCATCGGCGAAGGGTCGCTCCATAACCCCGGCGCTGCGAATCACGGCCTCATACTGGAATGAGGGCTGCGGCCTGTCCGGCCGAGTGCATACCGAGCCAAGCACTCAGCGTTGACTTGCGCTCCGCTGCCTGCTTAAAGGAGCGTCGCGTGAAACGCCGCCCGGAGTGTGACCGCGCGTAACGCTTGCCGCGGTCCGGCATGCGTGCGATGAAGCGCCAGCCGCCCGGGGTCTCCCGCGCCCGCCCCGCTTCGATGATGGAAGAGTTGCAAAGTGACGCCTCACTGCGGGAAGGCACCTGACCAAGTCCATTCTTATGCGTTAAAAACTGACCACCATGTTTTTTGTAAAGCTGCGTCAAGAATCGTCTGTCTCAAATTAATTAAGTTAACCTGATTAGTATTGAATGGTCAATTAGCAATTCCGCAGCGAAATGCTGTGTCACTGGTCTTTTTTCAGGGAGCGGGGAGTGGCAGAGTCTGATCCGTTAATCCACAGCATGACGGGACAGCAGGCGTATTTTCTGGATGTGCCGGGCACCGGCAGCGCTGCCGCGCTCTCGGTCGTGTCGTTCGAGGCAACCGAAAAGATGGGAGAGCCGAATGAAGTGCGCATCGTGCTGACCCATCCGCAGCAGCTCGCGCGCGCGGACTACCTGAGCCGCGATGCGGTGTTCACGATCAGGCCCTACACCGGCACGGTGCGAAAGTTCTCGGGTTACATCGAACGCTTCTCGACGGTGCAGACCACGAAGGATTTCACCCGGTACGAGATCGTGTTGAAGTCGCATGTCGGACGACTCCAGGCTGTCACGAACACGCAGACCTTCCAGCACCTGAGCACACCGCAGATCATCCGGGAAATCCTCCGC
>NZ_AWZV01000050.1 GCF_000472545.1 Burkholderia sp. WSM2232
GTCGGTATCAAGCCGACGGTGAAGACGACCTGCACGGGCGTGGAAATGTTCCGCAAGCTGCTCGACCAGGGTCAGGCGGGCGACAACGTGGGTATCCTGCTGCGCGGCACGAAGCGCGAAGACGTGGAGCGTGGCCAGGTGCTGGCCAAGCCGGGTTCGATCAACCCGCACACGCACTTCACGGCNGANGTGTANGTGCTGAGCAAGGACGAAGGCGGCCGCCACACGCCGTTCTTCAACAACTACCGTCCGCAGTTCTACTTCCGTACGACGGACGTGACGGGCTCGATCGAGCTGCCGAAGGACAAGGAAATGGTCATGCCGGGCGACAACGTGTCGATCACGGTGAAGCTGATCAACCCGATCGCGATGGAAGAAGGTCTGCGCTTCGCAATCCGTGAAGGCGGCCGTACCGTCGGCGCAGGTGTCGTTGCCAAGATTCTCGAGTAACGCCAGATAGTTCTCGTTAATCTGTAGTTTCGGGGTTGGCGGTGTCGTCAACCCCAAATGGTTTAGGGGTATAGCTCAACTGGCAGAGCGTCGGTCTCCAAAACCGAAGGTTGGGGGTTCGATTCCCTCTGCCCCTGCCAACTCTCGCGTCGAATGTGACGCTTCGTTAAGGTGTTATGGCGAATCCTTCCGTCGAAACTGTAAATACATCCAGCGACAAGCTGATGCTCGTCGCGGGCGTATTGCTGGTCTTGGCCGGGTTCGTGGGGTTCTTCTGGCTCAACGGTCAGGAATGGTACGTCCGCGGAGCCGCCTTGGCTGTTGGTGCAATCGCGGGTGTTGCAGTCGGTCTTCTCTCCGCGCCTGGCAAGGGTTTCATCGCTTTCGCCAAAGATTCGTACAAGGAAGTCCGCAAGGTCGTCTGGCCAACTCGCAAAGAGGCTACTCAGACGACGTTGGTGGTGTTTGGCTTCGTGTTCATCATGGCGATCTTTCTTTGGGTTAGTGATAAATCCATCGAATGGGCGATTTTCTCGGTGATTCTGGGTTGGAAATGATATGAGCGATACTCCGGCATCTCCGAGCGGCAAACGCTGGTACGTCGTGCACGCCTACTCCGGCATGGAGAAGAGCGTGCAACGTGCGCTTCAGGAGCGCATTGAGCGCGCCGGCATGCAAGACCAGTTTGGTCAAATCCTCGTTCCGACTGAAGAAGTTGTCGAGGTGAAAGGCGGTCACAAGTCGGTGACTGAGCGTCGTTTCTTCCCGGGCTATGTGCTCGTGGAAATGGAAATGACCGACGAGACGTGGCACCTCGTGAAAAACACGGCGAAAGTGACTGGTTTCGTGGGCGGCGCTCGCAATCGCCCGAGTCCGATCTCTCCGCGCGAAGTCGAGAAGATCATGTCGCAGATGCAGGAAGGTGTGGAAAAGCCGCGCCCCAAGACCCTGTTCGAGGTAGGCGAGATGGTGCGGGTGAAGGACGGTCCTTTTACCGATTTCAACGGCAGCGTCGAAGAAGTGAACTACGAAAAGTCGCGCGTCCGTGTGTCCGTCACCATTTTCGGCCGTGCAACCCCGGTCGAACTGGAATTCGGACAGGTCGAGAAGTTGTAATCCAGAATTCTACGCAGCGCGCCAACGGGCGCGTTTCGTACTTCGCGCTTACGGTCCGCGTAACGGCCGTTGAGGAGCGCAAGTAGTCGGAGCTTCGGCGAACGCGCGCTACTACTCACTGAGTGTCCGCTGGTAAGGCGGCGCTCCAAAGAGGTTTTCAACATGGCAAAGAAAATCATCGGCTTTATCAAGCTGCAGATTCCTGCAGGTAAAGCCAACCCGTCGCCGCCGGTCGGTCCGGCACTGGGCCAGCGCGGCCTGAACATCATGGAGTTCTGCAAGGCGTTCAACGCGCAGACTCAAGCATTGGAACCGGGTCTGCCGATTCCGGTCGTGATCACCGCGTTTGCTGACAAGAGCTTCACGTTCGTCCTGAAGACGCCGCCGGCAACGGTTCTGATCAAAAAGGCAGCGAAGATCGACAAGGGTTCGAGCAAGCCGCACACCGACAAGGTCGGCAAGATCACCCGCGCACAAGCTGAAGACATCGCCAAGACCAAGATGCCCGATCTGACGGCAGCTGATCTGGACGCAGCGGTTCGTACGATCGCTGGTAGCGCCCGCTCGATGGGCATCACCGTGGAGGGCGTGTAAATGGCTAAGCTTTCTAAGCGTCTGCAAGCATTTGCAGCAAAGGTTGACCGTCAGAAGCTGTACCCGATCGACGACGCTTTGTCGCTCGTAAAGGAATGCGCAAGCGCGAAGTTCGACGAGTCGATCGACGTCGCAGTGCAGCTTGGCATCGACGCGAAGAAGTCGGACCAGGTGGTCCGCGGTTCGGTCGTTCTGCCGGCAGGTACGGGTAAGTCGGTGCGCGTCGCCGTGTTCGCACAGGGCGAGAAGGCTGAACAGGCTCGCGCAGCCGGCGCCGAAGTAGTCGGTATGGAAGACCTGGCTGAACAGGTCAAGGCTGGCAATCTGGATTTCGACATCGTGATCGCTTCGCCGGACACGATGCGCGTTGTCGGTACGCTCGGTCAGATCCTCGGCCCGCGCGGCCTGATGCCGAACCCGAAGGTCGGTACGGTCACGCCGGACGTCGCGACGGCAGTGAAGAACGCCAAGGCAGGTCAGGTGCAATTCCGCGTCGACAAGGCCGGTATCATCCACGCCACGATCGGTCGTGCTTCGTTCGAGCCGACGGCTCTGCGCAGCAACCTGAGCGCGCTCATCGACGCGCTGCAAAAGGCCAAGCCGGCGACCAGCAAGGGTGTCTACCTGCGCAAGGTCGCCCTGTCGAGCACGATGGGCGTCGGCGTTCGCGTCGATCAGGCGTCGCTCGCGGCACAGTAAGTAATTCATCGCCTCGGTGCGAGCCGGGGCGGTTTATGGGCTTTGGGCGGTTGTGCGGTGGCAGTTGCATCGTGCAACCGGTTGTCAAAGACCGTTGGCGGGCACGCATCAGGTAGGCGGACCCTTAATGCAAAGCCAACGCAGATGGCGAACCCGAAAAGGTTTTGTAGTGATGAAGCCGTTGGATGCTCTCAGCAATGTGGGTGTCGGGCGGTCGAAATACTCCTGACTGGTCGGACGCCGTTATTGAACGCGGTACACAAGGCGCACGCCGCGTGTATCGAATCTGGAGGTTAACCGTGCCACTCAACAAAGAAAGCAAGCAGGCCGTCGTCGCTGAGGTTGCCGCGCAAGTCGCGAAAGCCCAGACCGTGGTTCTGGCTGAGTATCGTGGGATCACGGTTGGCGATCTGACCAAGCTGCGCGCGAAAGCGCGTGAGCAACAGGTTTATCTTCGCGTGTTGAAAAATACGCTGGCGCGCCGCGCTGTCGAAGGTACCCCGTTTGCTCCGCTGGCAGAGCAGATGACTGGCCCCCTGATCTACGGCATCTCGGAAGATGCAATTGCTGCTGCGAAGGTCGTTAACGACTTCAGCAAGAGCAATGACAAGTTGGTCATCAAGGCCGGCGCCTACGAAGGCAACGTGATGGACAAGGCAGGCGTGCAAGCGCTGGCCAACATCCCGAGCCGCGAGGAGCTGCTCTCCAAGCTGTTGTTCGTTATGCAAGCACCTGTTTCTGGCTTCGCGCGCGCTCTGGCCGCGCTGGCAGAAAAGAAACAAGGCGAAGAATCCGCTGCGTAATGCACTTCAGCCGAGCGTAATTGATCGCTAGCTGTATCCGAATTCAATTTAGGAGTATTTCAAATGGCAATCGCAAAAGAAGACATCCTCGAAGCCGTAGGCTCGATGTCGGTTCTGGAACTGAACGAGCTGGTTAAGGCGTTCGAAGAAAAGTTTGGCGTGTCGGCAGCTGCTGTTGCAGTGGCGGGCCCGGCAGGTGCAGGCGGCGGCGCTGCTGCAGCGGAAGAGCAGACCGAATTCACGGTCAACCTGGTTGACGTCGGCGCGAACAAGGTTTCCGTCATTAAGGCAGTTCGCGAACTGACGGGTCTCGGCCTGAAGGAAGCGAAGGACCTGGTCGACGGTGCACCGAAGCCTGTTAAGGAATCGGTACCGAAGGCTGCTGCTGAAGAAGCCAAGAAGAAGCTGGAAGAAGCCGGCGCGAAGGCTGAAATCAAGTAAGTTTCAGTGCGCTGTGCGAAGGCTGGCGGTTTTTCACCGCCGGCCTTTTTGTGCTTTGTGGGGGACGCGTTTTTGCATCGCTGTCTGGCAAGAATGCGACTCCCAGAAGCCAAAGAAAATCGCCTATCGGCAATATTGACCGGCGCTTCTCTTTGTCTTCTGAAGCGACTGCAGAAGGCAAGTTTGGTCGGGTAGCGGGCAACATAGGCATCCGCTGCCGTCAGCCAGCGGTTGGTAGCGGCCAACCACCAAGCTTCTAGGCTCGTTCAAGCCATCGGACGGCCATCGGGTCTCAGTCGGTGAACACTCGGGTTGTCTCATCAAGGTATCCTGCCTCGACAACAATGCCCGCCGTGATTCGGAGATCGTATGCAATATTCCTTCACCGAGAAGAAGCGTATTCGCAAGAGTTTTGCGAAGCGCCCCATCGTTCACCAAGTACCTTTCCTGCTGGCTACCCAGCTTGAATCATTCAGCACGTTTCTGCAAGCAGACACGTCGTCCACGCAACGCAAGCCGGAAGGCCTGCAGGCAGCATTCACATCCGTTTTTCCGATCGTCTCGCACAACGGGTTCGCACGTCTGGAGTTCGTCAGCTACATGCTGTCGCCGCCGGCGTTCAACATCAAGGAATGTCAGCAGCGCGGTCTGACGTACTGCTCGGCGCTGCGCGCCAAAGTGCGTCTGGTGCTGCTCGATAAGGAATCGCCGAGCAAGCCGGTCGTCAAGGAAGTGAAAGAACAGGAAGTGTACATGGGCGAAATTCCGCTCATGACGCCGACCGGTTCGTTCGTCATCAACGGCACGGAACGTGTGATCGTTTCGCAGTTGCACCGTTCGCCTGGCGTGTTCTTCGAGCACGACAAGGGCAAGACGCACAGCTCGGGCAAGCTCCTGTTCTCCGCGCGTATCATTCCTTACCGTGGTTCGTGGCTCGACTTCGAATTCGACCCGAAGGACGTGTTGTACTTCCGCGTCGACCGTCGCCGCAAGATGCCGGTCACGATCCTGCTGAAGGCCATCGGCCTTACACCGGAACAGATCCTCGCAAACTTCTTCGTGTTCGACAACTTCACGCTGATGCCGGAAGGCGCGCAGATGGAGTTCGTGCCGGAGCGTCTGCGTGGCGAAGTCGCGCGCTTCGACATTACTGACCGCGACGGCAACGTGATTGTCCAGAAGGACAAGCGGATCAACGCGAAGCACATTCGCGACCTGGACAACGCCAAGACGAAGTTCATTTCGGTTCCGGAAGACTATCTGCTCGGTCGCGTGCTGGCGAAGAATGTCGTGGACGGGGACACGGGCGAAGTTATCGCGAACGCGAACGACGAAATCACCGAGACCGTCCTCGAAAAGCTGCGCGAAGCGAAGATCAAGGACATCCAGACGCTCTATACGAACGATCTGGACCAGGGTCCGTACATTTCGTCCACGCTGCGCATCGACGAAACCGCCGACAAGATGGCCGCGCGCATCGCGATTTATCGCATGATGCGCCCGGGCGAACCGCCGACCGAAGAAGCGGTCGAGGCGCTGTTCAACCGTCTGTTCTACAGCGAAGACGCGTACGACCTCTCGAAGGTTGGTCGTATGAAGTTCAACCGTCGCGTGGGCCGCGACGAGATCATTGGACCGATGACGCTGCAGGACGACGACATCCTCGCCACGATCAAGATCCTGGTCGAGCTGCGTAACGGCAAGGGCGAAGTCGACGACATCGACCACTTGGGCAACCGCCGCGTGCGTTGCGTCGGCGAACTGGCGGAAAACCAGTTCCGCGCCGGTCTCGTGCGTGTGGAACGCGCTGTGAAGGAACGCCTCGGCCAGGCCGAAAGCGAAAACCTGATGCCGCACGATCTGATCAACTCGAAGCCGATTTCGTCGGCGATTCGCGAGTTCTTCGGTTCGTCGCAGCTGTCGCAGTTCATGGACCAGACCAACCCGCTGTCGGAAATTACCCACAAGCGCCGTGTTTCGGCACTGGGCCCGGGCGGTTTGACGCGTGAGCGCGCAGGCTTCGAAGTGCGCGACGTGCACCCGACTCACTATGGTCGTGTCTGCCCGATTGAAACGCCTGAAGGCCCGAACATCGGCCTGATCAACTCGCTCGCTCTGTACGCGCACCTGAACGAATACGGCTTCCTCGAAACGCCGTATCGCAAGGTCGTAGACGGCAAGGTGACCGACCAGATCGACTACCTGTCGGCGATCGAAGAAGGCCGTTACGTGATCGCTCAGGCGAACGCGGCCGTGGCTGAAGACGGCACGCTGACCGACGAACTGGTGTCGTCGCGTGAAGCCGGCGAAACGCTGATGGTGACGCCCGACCGCATCCAGTACATGGACGTGGCGCCGTCGCAGATCGTTTCGGTGGCTGCATCGCTGATTCCGTTCCTCGAGCACGACGACGCGAACCGCGCGTTGATGGGCTCGAACATGCAGCGTCAGGCTGTGCCGTGTCTGCGTCCGGAAAAGGCCGTGGTCGGCACGGGTATCGAGCGCACGGTGGCGGTCGACTCGGGCACGACGGTTCAGGCATTCCGCGGCGGCGTGGTCGACTACGTCGACGCAGGCCGTATCGTGATTCGCGTGAACGACGAAGAAGCGGTGGCGGGCGATGTCGGTGTCGACATCTACAACCTGATCAAGTACACGCGTTCGAACCAGAATACGAACATCAACCAGCGTCCGATCGTAAAGGTCGGTGACAAGGTTTCGCGTGGCGACGTGCTGGCTGACGGCGCATCCACGGACCTCGGCGAACTGGCTCTCGGCCAGAACATGCTGGTCGCGTTCATGCCGTGGAACGGCTACAACTTCGAAGACTCGATCCTGATCTCGGAGAAGGTGGTGGCCGACGACCGTTACACGTCGATCCACATCGAAGAACTGAACGTCGTCGCGCGCGACACGAAGCTCGGACCGGAAGAAATCACGCGCGACATCTCGAACCTGGCTGAAGTGCAACTCGGCCGTCTCGACGAGTCGGGCATCGTCTACATCGGCGCTGAAGTCGAAGCAGGCGACGTGCTCGTCGGCAAGGTCACGCCGAAGGGCGAAACCCAGCTGACGCCGGAAGAAAAGCTGCTGCGCGCAATCTTCGGCGAGAAGGCTTCGGACGTGAAGGACACCTCGCTGCGCGTGCCGTCGGGCATGAGCGGCACGGTGATCGACGTCCAGGTGTTCACGCGTGAAGGCATTCAGCGCGACAAGCGCGCGCAACAGATCATCGACGACGAACTGAAGCGCTATCGCCTCGACCTGAACGACCAGCTGCGTATCGTGGAAGGCGACGCGTTCCAGCGTCTCGCACGTATGCTGACCGGCAAGGTCGCGAACGGTGGTCCGAAGAAGCTGGCGAAGGGCACGAAGATCGAACAGGCTTACCTGGAAGATCTCGACCACTATCACTGGTTCGACATCCGCCTTGCGGACGAAGAAGCAGCAGCTCAGCTCGAAGCCATCAAGGACTCGATCGAACAGAAGCGTCACCAGTTCGACCTCGCGTTCGAAGAAAAGCGCAAGAAGCTCACGCAGGGCGACGAACTGCCGCCGGGCGTGCTGAAGATGGTCAAGGTGTATCTGGCAGTCAAGCGCCGTCTGCAGCCTGGCGACAAGATGGCAGGCCGTCACGGTAACAAGGGTGTCGTGTCGAAGATCGTGCCGATCGAAGACATGCCGTACATGGCCGACGGCCGTCCGGCTGACGTCGTTCTCAACCCGCTCGGCGTGCCGTCGCGGATGAACGTGGGTCAGGTGCTCGAAGTGCATCTGGGTTGGGCCGCGAAGGGTCTCGGCTGGCGTATCGGCGAAATGCTGCAGCGTCAGGCGAAGATCGAAGAACTGCGCGAATTCCTGACCAAGATTTACAACGAGTCGGGCCGCGCTGAAGAGCTGGACAGCTTCACCGACGACGAGATCGTCGAACTGGCGAAGAACCTGCGCGAAGGCGTGCCGTTCGCAACGCCGGTGTTCGACGGTGCGACGGAAGAAGAAATGTCGCGCGCGCTGGATCTGGCGTTCCCGGACGACATCGCGCAAAACCTGGGCATGACGCCGTCGAAGAACCAGGTTCGCCTGTACGACGGCCGCACGGGCGAGATGTTCGAACGTACGGTGACGGTCGGCTACATGCACTACCTGAAGCTGCACCACCTGGTCGACGACAAGATGCACGCGCGTTCTACGGGCCCGTACTCGCTCGTGACGCAGCAGCCGTTGGGCGGTAAGGCGCAGTTCGGTGGCCAGCGTTTCGGTGAAATGGAAGTGTGGGCGCTCGAAGCGTACGGTGCATCGTACGTGCTGCAAGAAATGCTGACGGTGAAGTCGGACGACGTGACGGGCCGGACCAAGGTGTACGAGAACCTGGTCAAGGGCGATCACGTGATCGATGCAGGCATGCCGGAGTCCTTCAACGTGCTGGTGAAGGAAATCCGCTCGCTCGGTATCGATATCGACCTCGACCGCAACTAATCGGACTACTGGAGAGAAGCGATGAAAGCTTTGCTCGATCTATTCAAGCAAGTCCAACAACCTGAAGTTTTTGACGCGATCAAGATCGGTCTGGCCTCGCCGGACAAGATCCGTTCGTGGTCGTTCGGTGAAGTGAAGAAGCCGGAAACCATCAACTACCGGACGTTCAAGCCGGAGCGCGATGGTCTGTTCTGCGCAAAGATCTTTGGCCCGATCAAAGACTACGAATGCCTTTGCGGCAAGTACAAGCGCCTGAAGCACCGTGGCGTGATCTGCGAGAAGTGCGGCGTCGAAGTGACGCTCGCCAAGGTGCGTCGTGAACGGATGGGCCACATCGAACTGGCCTCGCCGGTTGCGCACATCTGGTTCCTGAAGTCGCTGCCGTCGCGTCTGGGCATGGTGCTCGACATGACGCTGCGCGACATCGAGCGCGTGCTGTACTTCGAAGCGTATGTGGTGATCGACCCGGGCATGACGCCGCTGAAAGCGCGCCAGATCATGACCGAAGAGGATTACTACAACAAGGTCGAAGAATACGGTGACGAATTCCGTGCCGAGATGGGCGCGGAAGGCGTTCGCGAGTTGCTGCGCGCGATCAACATCGACGAACAGGTCGAACTGCTGCGCACGGAGCTCAAGAACACCGGTTCGGAAGCGAAGATCAAGAAGTACGCGAAGCGCCTGAAGGTGCTCGAGGCTTTCCAGCGCTCGGGCATCAAGCCTGACTGGATGGT
The DNA here is from genome assembly GCF_000472545.1 of Burkholderia sp. WSM2232. Lineage (GTDB taxonomy): Bacteria > Pseudomonadota > Gammaproteobacteria > Burkholderiales > Burkholderiaceae > Paraburkholderia. Next base: position 9,314 of record NZ_AWZV01000050.1, read on the forward strand.
GCTCGAAGTGCTGCCGGTGCTGCCGCCGGAACTGCGTCCGCTGGTGCCGCTCGATGGCGGCCGCTTCGCGACGTCCGACCTGAACGACCTGTATCGCCGGGTGATCAACCGTAACAACCGGTTGAAGCGTCTGCTCGAGCTGAAGGCGCCTGAAATCATCGTCCGCAACGAAAAGCGGATGTTGCAGGAAGCCGTCGATTCGCTGCTCGACAACGGTCGTCGCGGCAAGGCCATGACCGGCGCGAACAAGCGTCCGCTGAAGTCGCTCGCTGACATGATCAAGGGTAAGGGCGGTCGTTTCCGTCAGAACCTGCTCGGTAAGCGCGTGGACTACTCGGGCCGTTCGGTGATCGTGGTCGGCCCGACGCTCAAGCTGCACCAGTGCGGCCTGCCGAAGCTGATGGCGCTCGAACTGTTCAAGCCATTCATCTTCAACAAGCTCGAGGTGATGGGTGTCGCTACCACCATCAAGGCTGCGAAGAAGGAAGTCGAGAACCAGACGCCGGTCGTGTGGGACATTCTCGAAGAGGTGATCCGCGAGCATCCGGTCATGCTGAACCGTGCGCCGACGCTGCACCGTCTCGGCATTCAGGCTTTCGAGCCCGTGCTGATCGAAGGTAAGGCAATCCAGCTGCACCCGCTCGTTTGCGCGGCGTTCAACGCCGACTTCGACGGTGACCAGATGGCCGTTCACGTGCCGCTGTCGCTCGAAGCGCAGATGGAAGCTCGTACGCTGATGCTGGCGTCGAACAACGTGCTGTTCCCGGCAAACGGCGATCCCTCGATCGTGCCGTCGCAGGACATCGTGCTCGGTTTGTACTACGCGACCCGCGAGGCAGTGAACGGCAAGGGCGAAGGCCTGTCGTTTACGGGCGTCTCCGAAGTGCTGCGTGCTTACGAGAACAAGGAAGTCGAGCTCGCCTCGCGCGTCAACGTGCGGATCACCGAAATGGTCCACAACGAAGACAAGTCGGAAGGCGCGCCGGCGTTTGTGCCGAAGGTCACGCTGTACGCAACGACCGTTGGCCGTGCAATCCTGTCTGAAATCCTGCCGCCGGGCCTGCCGTTCTCGGTGCTGAACAAGCCGCTGAAGAAGAAGGAAATCTCGCGCCTCATCAACACCGCATTCCGCAAGTGCGGTCTGCGCGAAACGGTGATTTTCGCCGACCAGTTGATGCAGTCGGGTTTCCGTCTGGCAACGCGCGCTGGTATCTCGATCTGCGTGGACGACATGCTCGTGCCGCCGCAGAAGGAAACCATCGTTGGCGACGCGGCGAAGAAGGTGAAGGAGTACGACCGTCAGTACATGTCGGGTCTCGTCACGTCGCAAGAGCGCTACAACAACGTGGTCGACATCTGGTCGGCAACGTCGGAAGCGGTCGGCAAGGCGATGATGGAACAGCTGTCGACGGAACCGGTAATCGACCGCGACGGCAACGAAACGCGTCAGGAATCGTTCAACTCCATCTACATGATGGCGGACTCCGGCGCGCGTGGTTCGGCGGTTCAGATTCGTCAGCTGGCCGGTATGCGTGGCCTGATGGCGAAGCCAGACGGCTCGATCATCGAGACGCCGATTACGGCGAACTTCCGCGAAGGCCTGAACGTGTTGCAGTACTTCATCTCGACCCACGGCGCACGTAAGGGTCTGGCTGATACGGCACTGAAGACGGCGAACTCGGGCTACCTGACGCGTCGTCTCGTCGACGTCACGCAGGACCTGGTGGTGGTCGAGGACGATTGCGGCACGTCGCAAGGCGTGGCGATGAAGGCGCTGGTGGAAGGCGGTGAAGTCGTCGAGGCACTGCGTGACCGTATTCTGGGTCGCGTGGCGGTGGCTGACGTCGTCAATCCGGAATCGCAGGAAACGCTGTACGAAGCGGGCACGTTGCTCGACGAAGACGCGGTCGAAGAAATCGAACGCCTCGGCATCGACGAAGTGCGCGTGCGTACGCCGCTCACCTGCGAGACGCGCTACGGTCTGTGCGCAGCCTGCTATGGCCGCGACCTGGGCCGCGGTTCGCTCGTGAACGTCGGCGAGGCGGTGGGTGTGATCGCTGCTCAGTCGATCGGTGAGCCGGGCACGCAGCTGACCATGCGTACGTTCCACATCGGTGGTGCGGCGTCGCGTGCGGCAGTGGCTTCGTCGGTTGAAGCCAAGTCGAACGGTACTGTGCGTTTCACGTCGACGATGCGTTACGTCACGAATGCGAAGGGCGAGCAGATCGTCATTTCGCGTTCAGGCGAAGCGATGATCACCGACGACCACGGTCGCGAGCGCGAACGTCACAAGGTGCCGTACGGCGCAACGCTGTTGCAACTGGACGGCGCGCAGATCAAGGCCGGCACGCAACTGGCGACGTGGGACCCGATGACGCGTCCGATCATCACCGAGTACGGTGGCACGGTGAAGTTCGAAAACGTCGAAGAAGGCGTGACGGTTGCCAAGCAGATCGACGACGTGACGGGTCTTTCGACTCTCGTCGTGATCGACGTGAAGCGGCGCGGTTCGCAAGCTTCGAAGACCGTGCGTCCGCAGGTCAAGCTGCTCGACGCGAACGGCGAGGAAGTCAAGATTCCGAACACCGAGCATTCGGTGCAGATCGGCTTCCAGGTGGGCGCTCTGATCACCGTGAAGGACGGTCAGCAAGTGCAGGTCGGCGAGGTGCTCGCACGTATCCCGACCGAATCGCAGAAGACGCGTGACATTACCGGCGGTCTGCCGCGTGTGGCGGAACTGTTCGAAGCACGTTCGCCGAAGGACGCAGGTATCCTGGCGGAAGTCACGGGTACGACGTCGTTCGGTAAGGACACGAAGGGCAAGCAGCGTCTCGTCATCACGGACCTCGAAGGCAACCAGCACGAGTTCCTGATCGCGAAGGAAAAGCAGGTTCTGGTTCACGATGGTCAGGTCGTCAACAAGGGCGAAATGATCGTGGACGGACCGGCCGATCCGCACGACATCCTGCGTCTGCAGGGCGTCGAGGCGCTGTCGCGCTACATCGTGGACGAAGTGCAGGACGTGTACCGTCTGCAAGGCGTGAAGATCAACGACAAGCACATTGAAGTGATTGTTCGTCAGATGCTGCGCCGCGTGCAGATTACGGACAACGGCGATACGCGTTTCATCCCGGGCGAACAGGTCGAGCGGTCGGATATGCTCGACGAAAACGACCGCATGATCGCGGAAGACAAGCGTCCGGCAACGTACGAAAACGTCTTGCTCGGTATCACGAAGGCGTCGCTCTCGACCGATTCGTTCATCTCCGCTGCGTCGTTCCAGGAAACGACGCGCGTGCTGACCGAAGCGGCGATCATGGGCAAGCGCGACGATCTGCGTGGTCTGAAGGAAAACGTGATCGTCGGCCGTCTGATTCCGGCGGGTACGGGTCTCGCGTTCCACAAGGCGCGCAAGAGCAAGGAACTGTCCGACCGCGAGCGTTTCGATCAGATCGCAGCGGAAGAGTCGTTCGAATTCGGTACGCCGGAAACCCCGGCCGCCGAACAGCAGCACTCCGGCGAATAAGTCCGGGCGGCGCAAGCCGCCTGGGCTCTACCGCCAGCGAAGCCGCTCAGTTTCGACTGAGCGGCTTTTTTTATGCGCCGTTTCTTACGTGCTTTGGGCGAATCGTAGGCCGGATGGCTAACGTTGTTGCAAAGCGCGGGCGCAGCACGAATGCGTTGGTAAAATTCGTGTCACCCGCTCTACGCCGCCTCTCTCAAATTCATGTCCCGTCCGCTCGAAATCCTCAACGAAGTCTTTGGCTACCCCGCATTTCGAGGACAGCAGGGCGAAATTGTCGAGCACGTCGCCCGCGGCGGCGACTGTCTCGTGCTGATGCCAACGGGCGGCGGCAAATCGCTGTGTTATCAGATTCCGTCGCTTGTCCGACGTGAGCGCGGCTTGGGCACGGGCATCGTGGTGTCTCCGCTGATCGCACTCATGCAGGATCAGGTCGCAGCGCTCACGGAAGTCGGCGTACGCGCCGCTTATCTGAACTCGACCCTTTCGAGCGCCGAGGCGATGGCGACGGAGCGCGCGCTGCGCGACGGCGAGATCGACCTGCTGTACGTCGCGCCGGAACGCTTGATGACGCCGCGTTTTCAGGAACTGCTCGAGCGCACGCGCATCGGCTTGTTCGCGATCGACGAAGCGCACTGCGTTTCGCAATGGGGGCACGATTTCCGGCCTGAATATATTCAGCTGTCGGTGCTGCACGAGCGTTTTCCCAACGTGCCGCGCATCGCGCTGACTGCCACGGCCGACGCGATCACGCGCGACGAGATCATCCACCGTCTTGCGCTGGACGACGCGCGTGTTTTCGTGTCGAGCTTCGACCGGCCGAACATCCGCTACCGGATCGTCGAAAAGGACAATGCACGCACGCAACTACTCGACTTTATCCGCGCCGAGCACACGCGCGCCGACGGCACCACCGACGCTGGTGTCGTCTATTGCCTGTCGCGGCGCAAAGTGGAGGAAACGGCCGAGTGGCTCAAGGAAAAAGGCATGCGCGCGCTGCCTTATCACGCGGGCATGGAATTCGAGACGCGGCAGAAGCATCAGGAAATGTTCCAGCGCGAGGAGGGCATTGTGATGTGCGCGACGATCGCGTTCGGCATGGGCATCGACAAGCCCGACGTGCGCTTTGTCGCCCACCTCGATTTGCCGAAGAGCGTCGAAGGCTATTATCAGGAAACAGGCCGCGCGGGGCGCGACGGCATGCCGTCCAACGCGTGGATGGCCTATGGACTCGGCGACGTCGTCCAGCAGCGCAAGATGATCGAAGAGTCCGACGCCGACGACGCCCACAAGCGCGTGCAAACGGGCAAGCTCGATGCGCTGCTCGGCCTGTGCGAAGCAGCGACCTGCCGGCGCGTGCGATTGCTCTCTTACTTCGGCGAATCGAGCCAGCCTTGCGGCAACTGCGACAACTGCCTCGAGCCGCCGGCCACCTGGGACGCGACGCGCGAGGCGCAGATGGCGTTGTCCTGCGTGTTCCGCGCACAGAGGGCAAGCGGTTTCAACTTCGGCGCCGGCCACCTGATCGACATTCTGCGCGGCAACCGCAGCGAGAAAATCCTGCAGCGCGGTCATGAGAAGCTGACTACCTTCGGCATTGGCGCGGCGCTCGGCGAACCGGAATGGCGCGCGGTGTTTCGTCAATTGGTGGCGTTCGGCTATCTGACGGTCGACCACGAAGGGTTCGGCTCGCTGGTTCTTACGGAAGCCAGCAAGCCTGTGCTGAAAGGCGAGCAGAGCGTCACGATGCGCCGCTATGTGAAGCCTACGCGCACGCGTCAGTCGTCGGGGCGGACGAGCGAGCGCGCGGACCCCACGGTCGGCATGGGGCCGCGCGAGCGCGCGCGCTGGGAGCGGCTGCGTGCGTGGCGCACCGAAACCGCGAAGAGCGATGGTGTGCCTGCCTATGTGATTTTCCACGATGCCACACTCGCGGAGATCGCCCGCAACGGCCCCGATTCGATCGAGGATCTGCGCGGCATTCCAGGCATGGGCGCCCGTAAGCTGGACCGTTTCGGCGAAGAACTGCTGGAAGTCGTCGCTGCGGATTGACGCGGCGGCAATCGCTGGGCGAGGTCGGCAGGTCTGCGAAGCATTGCAACCTGTTGACTCACTTAGTGTTTTCGGAATATTATGCTAGGTTCCGGTTCTTGGAGTGCTTGCGCGCGGGCGCTGCCCGCATGGTTGTCACCCTAGCCGGAAGTTCGATGCGCAGGCGTTTTCGCTTTGCCCGAAAACAGATGCGTCGATTTTGTTCAATTTCAGGAATAAACAATGCCAACCATCAATCAACTGGTTCGCAAAGGCCGCACGTCGGAAACGACGAAGAGCAAGAGCCCGGCCTTGCAGGACTGCCCCCAGCGTCGCGGCGTGTGCACCCGTGTGTACACCACGACGCCGAAGAAGCCGAACTCGGCACTCCGTAAGGTCGCCAAGGTGCGCCTCACGAACGGCTTCGAAGTCATTTCGTACATCGGTGGTGAAGGCCACAACCTGCAGGAACACTCGGTCGTGCTGATTCGCGGCGGTCGTGTGAAGGACTTGCCGGGTGTGCGTTACCACATGGTTCGCGGCTCGCTGGACACCCAGGGCGTCAAGGATCGTAAGCAGGCTCGCTCGAAGTACGGTGCGAAGCGCGCCAAGGCCGGCAAGTAATCAGCCGGTCAGTAGTTCAGGTCGCCTGCAAAGGCGGTAATAGCGGTGGTGCCGGAATCGCCGGTGCTATCGAGTAAGTGGTCACCCGACCAGGCTGGTAAGTCGTTGAGATGAATCGGGTTAGTTGGTGGCCGCGGGGCTAGATGGGTTCAACCCAGCTCCAACTGAAAAGTCAAAGGAAGAAACATGCCGCGTCGTCGCGAAGTCCCCAAGCGGGAAGTGTTGCCGGATCCGAAGTTCGGTAACGTTGATGTAGCTAAGTTCATGAACGTGCTGATGCTCTCCGGCAAGAAGTCGGTTGCCGAGCGCATCGTGTACGGCGCTTTCGAACAGATCCAGACCAAGGGTGGCAAGGACCCGCTGGAAGTGTTCACGGTAGCGCTCAACAACGTCAAGCCGGTGGTCGAAGTCAAGAGCCGCCGCGTTGGTGGTGCGAACTATCAGGTTCCGGTCGAAGTGCGCCCGTCGCGTCGTATGGCATTGGCGATGCGTTGGCTGCGTGAAGCCGCGAAGAAGCGCAGCGAGAAGTCGATGGCCCTGCGTCTGGCAGGTGAACTCTCCGAAGCGGCCGAAGGCCGTGGCGGCGCAATGAAGAAGCGCGACGAAGTTCACCGGATGGCAGAAGCCAACAAGGCGTTCTCGCATTTCCGTTTCTAAGCTTCCCGACCTCGGGTTAGCAGGCAAATACGGAAAGAAATTCCGGGCGGGTGCGCTTATCAGGCGCCTCGCCCGTTTGTGTTACAGCGCGATGGGTATTTTCTCGCATCGCGTCATCCCCATAGAGGATCAAAGTGGCTCGCAAGACACCTATCGAGCGCTACCGTAACATCGGTATTAGCGCTCACATCGACGCCGGCAAGACGACGACGACCGAGCGCATCCTGTTCTACACCGGCGTGAACCACAAGATTGGTGAAGTTCACGACGGCGCTGCCACCATGGACTGGATGGAGCAGGAGCAGGAGCGCGGCATCACGATTACGTCGGCTGCTACGACGGCGTTCTGGAAAGGCATGGCCGGCGACCGCGCCGAGCACCGCATCAACATCATCGACACCCCGGGCCACGTCGACTTCACGATTGAAGTCGAGCGCTCGATGCGCGTGCTCGACGGCGCGTGCATGGTCTACTGCGCAGTGGGCGGCGTTCAGCCCCAGTCGGAAACCGTGTGGCGTCAGGCTAACAAGTACAAGGTTCCCCGGCTCGCGTTCATCAACAAGATGGACCGTACCGGCGCGAACTTCTTCAAGGTTTACGACCAGCTCAAGCTGCGTCTGAAGGCAAACCCGGTCCCGGTCGTGGTGCCTATCGGTGCGGAAGAAAACTTCACGGGCGTCGTCGACCTCATGAAGATGAAGGCGATCATTTGGGACGACGCGTCCCAAGGCACCAAGTTCTCGTACGAAGAAATTCCGGCTGAACTCGCCGACACGTGCAATGAATGGCGTGAAAAGATGGTCGAAGCGGCGGCTGAGTCGAGCGAAGATCTGATGAACAAGTACCTCGAGTCGGGCGAACTGACGGAAGAGGAAATCATCAAGGGTCTGCGCGACCGTACGATCGCTTGCGAAATCCAGCCGATGCTGTGCGGCACCGCGTTCAAGAACAAGGGCGTGCAACGGATGCTGGACGCCGTGCTCGATTTCCTGCCGTCGCCGATCGACATCCCGCCGGTCACCGGCGAGCTGGAAAACGGTGAGCAAGGCGAGCGCCGCGCTGCCGACGACGAAAAGTTCTCCGCCCTGGCATTCAAGATTATGACCGACCCGTTCGTCGGCCAACTGATCTTCTTCCGCGTGTACTCGGGCGTCGTCAATTCGGGCGATACCGTGCTGAATGCGACCAAAGACAAGAAAGAACGTCTGGGTCGTATTCTGCAGATGCACGCGAACCAGCGCGAGGAAATCAAGGAAGTTCGCGCGGGCGACATCGCTGCAGCAGTCGGCCTGAAAGACGCGACGACCGGCGACACGCTGTGCGATCCGCAAAGCCCGATCGTGCTCGAGCGCATGATTTTCCCGGAGCCGGTGATTTCGCAGGCTGTTGAGCCGAAGACGAAGCCCGACCAGGAAAAAATGGGTCTGGCGCTGAACCGTCTGGCACAGGAAGATCCGTCGTTCCGCGTTCAAACCGACGAAGAATCGGGCCAAACGATTATTTCTGGCATGGGCGAGCTCCACCTGGAAATTCTCGTCGATCGTATGAAGCGCGAATTCGGCGTGGAAGCGACCGTCGGTAAGCCGCAGGTTGCTTACCGTGAAACGATTCGTGGCAAGGCAGAAGACGTTGACGGCAAGTTCGTCAAGCAGTCGGGTGGTCGCGGCCAGTACGGTCACGCGGTCATCACGCTCGAGCCGAATGAGCAAGGCAAGGGTTACGAGTTCCTCGACGAGATCAAGGGCGGTGTGATTCCGCGCGAATACATCCCGGCGGTGGACAAGGGTATCCAGGAAACGCTGAAGGCAGGCGTGCTGGCGGGCTTCCCGGTTGTCGACGTCAAGGTTCACCTGACGTTCGGTTCGTACCACGACGTTGACTCGAACGAAAATGCGTTCCGCATGGCCGGCTCGATGGCGTTCAAGGAAGCAATGCGCAAGGCTCAACCGGTCATCCTCGAACCGATGATGGCTGTGGAAGTCGAAACGCCGGAAGACTACATGGGCAACGTGATGGGCGACCTGTCGGGCCGTCGCGGTATCGTCCAGGGCATGGAAGATATGGTTGGCGGCGGCAAGATCGTTCGCGCCGAAGTGCCGCTGTCGGAAATGTTCGGCTACTCGACGTCGCTGCGTTCGCTGACCCAAGGTCGTGCAACGTACACGATGGAGTTCAAGCACTACGCTGAAGCACCGCGTAACGTGTCGGAAGCGATCATCAACGCCAAGTCGAAGTAATCGCGCGGCAAGTCATTCAACGATTAACTTTTTGAAAGAAGAGAAACATGGCTAAAGGTAAATTCGAACGGACCAAGCCGCACGTGAACGTCGGCACGATCGGTCACGTTGACCACGGCAAGACCACGCTGACGGCAGCGATCACGACGGTTCTGACACAGAAGTTCGGCGGCGAAGCGAAGGCATACGACCAGATCGACGCGGCGCCGGAAGAAAAGGCNCGTGGTATCACGATCAACACGGCGCACGTCGAGTACGAAACGGCTAACCGCCACTACGCACACGTCGACTGCCCGGGCCACGCTGACTATGTGAAGAACATGATCACGGGCGCGGCGCAGATGGACGGCGCGATCCTGGTGTGCTCGGCCGCTGACGGCCCGATGCCGCAAACGCGTGAGCACATCCTGCTGGCGCGTCAGGTCGGTGTGCCGTACATCATCGTGTTCCTGAACAAGTGCGACATGGTGGACGACGCCGAGCTGCTGGAGCTGGTCGAGAT
>NZ_AWZV01000051.1 GCF_000472545.1 Burkholderia sp. WSM2232
TGCCGTGTTGCCGTGTTGCCGTGTTGCCGTGTTGCCGTGTTGCCGTGTTGCCGTGTTGCCGTGTTGCCGTGGTGCCGTGGTGCCGTGGTGCCGTGCTGCCGTGGTGCCGTGCTGCCGTGCTGCCGTGCTGCCGTGCTGCCGTGCTGCCGTGCTGCCGTGCTGCCGTGGTGCCGTGGTGCCGTGGTGCCGTGGTGCCGTGGTGCCGTGGTGCCGTGGTGCCGTGGTGCCGTGGTGCCGTGGTGCCGTCCTGCCGTGCTGCGGTTCGGAAATGCTGATGTGAGCGCGCATGCGGGCGCGAAGCCCGCGCGGCGTCCAGTCAGGTTGGCGAGACGCTTGCCCGCTCGAGCGAGCGCAGGAATTTGTCAGCTGATTCGTACCCAACGACTCGCAGCACCTCTTTGCCGCCTCGGTCGAAGAAAATGATCCCGGGCGGTCCGAAAAGGCCGAAACGCTTCAACAGTGCCTGATCGTCAGGCTTATTGGCGGTCACGTCGGCACGCATTAAATTCATCTGCTTTAACTTCGCCTGGACTCGCGGGTCGCTGAAGGTGAATTTCTCCATCTCCTTGCAACTTACGCACCAATCCGCGTAGAAGTCGAGCATGGATGGCCTTGCCGCCGCTTTGACGGCCTGATCGAGTTCAGCTACCGAGCGGACCTGCTGGAACGCCAGACCGCCCTGTAACGCCGTCTGAGGCATCTCAGACGGCGAGTCCGCGCTCACTGGCGGGACGCGCGCAGCCAGCACGGCCAGCGGTCGCAACGGATCTGACGAACCAGCCGCAAGCCCCACCAGCAGCACGGCAGCCCAAACGGCGAGGGCCGCGCCCAAGCCGCGCCCGAGCCGACGCCAGATCGATGCCTGCGCGAGAGGCGCGGCAAAGAAGCCCAATGATGCGGCGGCGATCAACAACCAGAGCACGCTCAACAACATGGTCGCCGCCGCGCCGAGCACCGGCCAGACAATCCAGAGAGCCGCGGCAAGCAGCACCACACCGAACAGTACCTTGACGCCGTCCATCCATGCGCCGGCCCGCGGCAGCAAGGTTCCGGCGCCCACACCGACGATCAGCAGCGGCACGCCGAGCCCGAGACCCATCGCGAACAATGCCGCGCCCCCGAGTACCGCGTTCCCGGTATGCGCGATGAACGCGAGCACCGCAAAAAGCGGCGCAGTCATGCAGGCGCCGACAACTAACGCGGACAGCGCGCCCATGCCGGCCACAGCTGCGAATTTACCGCCGGAGCGCCCCGCCGACGCGTGCGACACGCCTTCCTGCCAGCGCTGCGGCAACGCGATATCGAAGCCGGCGATCAGCGTAAGTGCGAAAACAGTCAGCAGAATGCCGAACGTGCCCAGCACCCACCGGTTCTGCAACCACGCGCCGAGACTTTGCCCGAGGAGCGCAGCGGCAACGCCGAGCGCGGTGTAGACAAGCGCCATCCCGACGACATAGGCGAGCGATAGCGCGAAACCGCGCCGACGTGTAACCCGCACGCCTTCACCGATGATGATTGCCGAAAGAATCGGGATCATTGGGTACGAGCAGGGCAACAGGCTCAAGACCATGCCTGCGACGAAGTAGAGTCCGACGATCGCGAGGAAACCGCCTCCTTGCAGTAGGGACTGCGCATAGTCGGCGCTGGTGGCGCGCTCATACCAAGGGGCCTCGTCTGCCGTGGACTGCGGTGCGGCGCTGCTACCAGCCGGCAGCAATGCGGCACCGCTCACGTGGTAGACCCGCTCCATCGGCGGATAACAGATGCCGGCGTCCGCACAGCCTTGCGACGTAACAGCGAGATCAAATCCCTCAGCCGCCTGCTTCACCGGGATCCGGATCGTCAGTTGATCGCGATAGGTCTCGACGTCCTTGTTGAATGTCTGATCGAATTTGATGTGGCCCGCGGGCAGTTGCGGCTCGCCGATCGTCGCAGCGCCGTTGCGCGTCGTGAACGCGAACCGCTCGCGGTACATGTAGTAACCGTCCGCGATCTTGTAGGTGATATCGACTTCGCCTGGCTTTTCGGTCGCGCTGAACTTGAAGGCGACCGCGGGATCAAGGAAGTCGTCCGCGGCACGGGCAAGCGGTACGAACTGCGCGAGAAGCAGGCATGCGGACAGCAGGAATACGGCGTGCAGCGCATGGCGCACACGTCGGCTGAGGCAGTTAAACATGGAGGGGGCGTTGGGTTTCTGCAAGGATCCACTGGCCATAAGCAGCCGACGCGTCGGCTTGCCATGTGAGGATTTCGGGCGTGTCGTAGGGATGATGCGCCTGTACGTACTGCTCGAGCTCAAGCGCCCGCGCTGTGCTGGTCTTGAACAGCAACTGGATTTCCTGCGCCGTTTCAAGCCGACCTTGCCAGTGGTAGCTCGACTGCACGGCGCCGAGTTGCGTCACACATGCGCACAGGCGCGCGGCCAGCGCATCCGCGGCCAGCTTCTGTGCGACGACCGCGTCTGGCACAGTCGTCAAAAGTAGAGTCACATTCACGCTCACAGCAGGCTCCGGCAACACACAGTCCCATCGCAATATCGTATCACTTGCTCCCCGAGCGCCGCCTCCACCACGGCTGCGCGCATGCGGCATTTCGCCGCCCAGCCCGCGCATGCCTGGCTACACCTCCGTTTGCTCGCCCAGAAACAAAAAAGCCAGGCTGTGAGCCTGGCTTTCATGAGCACTAAGCGCCGCAAGCTTATTCAGCTTCTTGCACTTCAACTTCTTCAACTTCCGGACGGTCGAGCAGTTCGACGAGCGCCATGGGCGCGTTGTCGCCAACGCGAAAGCCAAACTTGAGCACGCGCAGGTAGCCGCCCGGACGGGTAGCGTAACGCGGGCCGAGCACTTCGAACAGCTTCGTGACCGAGTCACGATCGCGCAGGCGGTTGAAAGCCAGGCGACGATTTGCCAGCGACGGCTTCTTGCCGAGCGTGATCAGCGGCTCGACGACCTTGCGGAGCTCTTTCGCCTTGGGCAGCGTGGTCTTGATGACTTCGTGCTCAATCAGCGAGTTGGACATGTTACGGAGCATTGCCAGACGGTGGCTGCTCGTGCGGTTCAGTTTCCGCAGACCATGACGGTGACGCATGTTAATTCCTTCGATTCAAAGTTTTGGTCCAGCTCTTCTATCGCGCTTCTTCACCCGAGGTTTTACCTCGAAGCAACGAGCGCACGGGCCGGTAGTGAAAAAAGACAAGACGCGGATTTTAAAGGAAAATCCGCGTCTTTGCCAGTGCAGCGGCGGACCCTGCCACGGCTGACTTCGGGCTTACTTGTCCAGCCCTGCGGGCGGCCAGTTCTCCAGCTTCATGCCGAGCGTCAAGCCACGCGACGCCAGTACTTCCTTGATTTCGTTCAGCGACTTGCGGCCCAGGTTCGGCGTCTTGAGCAGTTCGTTTTCGGTACGCTGGATCAGATCACCGATGTAGTAGATGTTCTCGGCCTTCAGGCAGTTCGCGGAACGAACCGTCAGTTCGAGGTCATCAACCGGACGCAGCAAGATCGGATCGATCTGCGGCGCGCGCGACGGTGCTTCAGCCGTCGCTTCGGTGCCTTCCAGTGCAGCGAACACCGACAGTTGGTCCACCAGAATCCGAGCCGATTGACGGATCGCTTCTTCAGGCGAAATCACACCGTTGGTTTCGATGTTCATCACGAGCTTGTCGAGGTCGGTACGCTGTTCGACACGTGCGCTTTCGACGGCGTAGCTCACGCGGCGAACCGGCGAGAACGACGCGTCCAGCACGATACGGCCGATGATCTTGGCCGATTCCTCGCCGTAACGACGCACGTTGCCCGGCACATAGCCGCGGCCCTTCTCAACCTTGATCTGAACGTCGAGCTTGCCGCCCTTCGACAGATGCGCGATCACGTGATCAGGATTGATCACTTCGCAATCGTGCGCCAGCTCAATATCGCCGGCGGTAACCACGCCTTCGCCTTCCTTGCGCAGCGTAACCGTCACTTCGTCACGGTTATGCAGCTTGAACACCACGCCCTTCAGGTTCAACAACAGGTTGACCACATCCTCTTGCACACCGTCGAGCGTCGAATACTCATGTACGACGCCTGCGATCGTCACTTCGGTCGGCGCATAGCCGATCATGGACGACAGCAGCACGCGCCGGAGCGCGTTACCCAAGGTGTGGCCGTAACCGCGTTCAAACGGTTCCATGACCACTTTCGCGTGGCTTTCGCCCAGCGATTCAACTGCGATGATCTTGGGCTTCAACAAACTGGTTTGCATAGGTTTTCCTTTCCAATACCCTCGGCTCGTTACACCGATAAGGCTGACCGGTAACAACCTGAAAATGAACAGCCGAGACGCCCCCTTGCGCAACGCAATGGGGTGCCCCGGCCATTGATCCGATTACCGCGAATACAATTCGACGATCAGGCTTTCGTTGATATCGCCAGCGATATCGCTGCGCTCCGGCTTCTGCTTGAACGTGCCTTCGAACTTCTTCGAATCCACTGAAACCCAGCTCGGCATGCCGCCTTGCTCAGCCAGCGACAGCGCTTCGAGAATACGCGCCTGCTTCTTCGACTGTTCGCGCACCGCGACAACGTCGCCTGCCTTCACCTGCATCGACGGAATGTTCGAGACGACGCCGTTCACCGTGATCGCCTTGTGGCTCACGAGCTGACGCGCTTCAGCGCGCGTCGAACCGAAGCCCATGCGATACACGACGTTGTCCAGACGCGACTCGAGCAGTTGCAGCAGGTTTTCACCCGTGTTGCCCTTCAGGCGGTCGGCTTCGGCGAAGTAACGGCGGAATTGACGTTCCAGCACACCGTAGATGCGCTTCACTTTCTGCTTTTCGCGCAGCTGCGTGCCGTAGTCGGACGTACGTGCACCCGAAGTGCGGCCATGCTGGCCTGGCTTGCTGTCAAGCTTGCACTTGTCAGCGAGCGAACGACGGGCGCTCTTCAGGAAGAGGTCAGTGCCTTCACGGCGGGACAGCTTGGCCTTAGGGCCGATATAACGTGCCACGTTGATTCCTTCGTTGATTAGTCACGCGAATGCATGCAATCGCGCTAGTCCGAGCCCTTTGGGTCGAACGGTGGGCTTAGTCAATTCAATAGCGCAAGCAGCCTGTTTCGCCGGGTACTTGAACCGGCGGCAACAGGCGCTAGCGAAAACAGCGTCTTAGATGCGACGACGCTTCGGCGGACGGCAGCCGTTGTGCGGGACCGGGGTCACGTCGGAGATCGCGGTGATCTTGATGCCAAGACCATGCAACGCGCGCACCGCCGACTCACGGCCAGGACCGGGGCCCTTGATCCGCACTTCGAGGTTCTTCACGCCGTATTCCATCGCCACGCGGCCAGCCGATTCGGCGGCCACCTGAGCTGCAAACGGCGTCGACTTACGCGAGCCCTTGAAGCCCTGACCACCCGACGTTGCCCAAGCAAGTGCATTGCCTTGACGATCGGTGATGGTGATGATGGTGTTGTTGAACGACGCGTGAACGTGAACCACGCCCTCGGCGACGTTCTTCTTGACCTTCTTGCGAACGCGTTGCGCCGCGGAGTTGTTCGAAGCCTTAGCCATTACGTTTTCCTGTAACTGTCAGTTCCGCTTACTTCTTCAGCGATTGCGCTGCACGACGCGGACCCTTGCGCGTACGGGCATTCGTACGCGTGCGTTGGCCGCGCAGGGGCAAGCCCTTACGATGCCGCACACCACGGTAGCAGCCGAGGTCCATCAGGCGCTTGATGTTCATCGTCGTTTCACGGCGCAGATCGCCTTCAACGATGAACTTGCCGACTTCTTCACGCAGCTTTTCGAGGTCTGCGTCGTTCAGGTCTTTGACCTTCTTCGAAAATGCCACACCAGCAGCGACGCAAATGTCGCGCGAGCGCGTGCGGCCGATACCGTAAATAGCCGTCAGGCCGATTTCAGTATGCTGGTGATTCGGGATGTTAACCCCTGCGATACGAGCCATTGTTTTTCCTCAAACAAAAAGCGCAAGCAAAAGCGCGGCGTTCAGCCTTGACGCTGTTTGTGGCGCGGATCAGAGCTGCAAATCACGCGCACAACGCCTTTGCGCTTGATGATCTTGCAATTGCGGCAAATGCGCTTAACCGATGCCATCACTTTCATGATATTACCCTTTTTTCAAATCACTTCGCCCGGAACACGATCCGCGCACGCGACAGATCGTAAGGCGTCAATTCAACCGTCACCTTGTCGCCCGGCAGGATTCGGATGTAATGCATCCGCATCTTGCCGGATATGTGTCCCAATACGACATGGCCGTTTTCCAGCTTCACCCTGAAGGTAGCGTTAGGCAGGTTTTCGATGACTTCACCCTGCATCTGGATAACATCGTCTTTGGCCATAAGTCCTTTCAACGCATCGGGACGCCGCCGCCTTTGAAATTAGCTTTCTTCAGCAGCGATTCATACTGTTGCGACATAACGTACGACTGCACCTGCGCCATGAAGTCCATTGTGACGACGACAATGATCAGCAGCGACGTTCCACCAAAATAAAACGGCACGTTCCAGCGCAGCACCAGAAACTCGGGCAGCAGGCAAACAAACACGATGTAGATCGCACCGGCCAGCGTCAGACGCGTGAGGATGCGGTCGATATATCGCGCCGTTTGATCGCCCGGGCGGATGCCAGGAACGAAAGCGCCACTCTTTTTCAGGTTGTCGGCCGTCTCTCTGCTGTTGAACACCAGAGCGGTGTAGAAAAAACAGAAGAAAACGATCGCCAACGCGTACAACAACACGTACACGGGCTGACCGGGCTTGAGGGCTTCGGCCACATTGTGCAGCGTGTCTGCGAACCAGCCGGTGCGCGACCCCGAACTGAACCAGTTCAGGATGGTTGCCGGGAAGAGAATGATCGACGACGCAAAGATCGGCGGAATCACACCCGACATGTTCAACTTCAGCGGCAGGTGCGAAGACTGACCGCCGTAAATCTTGTTGCCAACTTGCCGCTTGGCGTAGTTCACAAGAATCTTGCGCTGGCCGCGTTCGATGAACACCACCAGATACGTCACAGCAGCAATCAGCGCGACGACGATAATCGCCGAGATGATGCTCATCGAGCCGGTTCGCACCAATTCGAAAAGACCACCGATCGCGTTCGGGAAACCCGCTGCAATCCCGCCGAAAATGATGATCGAGATACCGTTGCCAAGCCCGCGCTCCGTGATCTGCTCGCCCAGCCACATCAGGAACATCGTGCCTGTCACCAGCGTCACGACCGTCGTCAACCGAAACACCATTCCCGGATCGATCACCAGAGCCGGCTGGTTCTCCAGGGCGACAGCGATGCCGAACGCCTGGAACGTCGCCAGCAGGACCGTGAAGATACGCGTGTACTGCGTGATCTTGCGCTGACCTGCCTGCCCTTCCTTCTTCAGCGCTTCCAGCTGCGGCGAAACAATGGCCAGCAGCTGCATGATGATCGATGCCGAAATATAAGGCATGATCCCAAGCGCGAAGATCGTGAACCGCGAAAGCGCGCCACCCGAGAACATGTTGAACATGCCAAGGATGCCGCCCGACTGGCTTTGGAACAACTTTGCCAGCTGGTCCGGGTCGATACCCGGCACCGGAATGTGCGCGCCGATACGGTAGACGATCAGCGCCAGCAGCAAAAACACTGCACGCCGGCGCAGATCGCCGAACTTCGCCGCGCTGCGACCGGGTTTTGCGAGACTCGGGCTGTTAGCCAAGTACCTTCTCCGATGCAAATGCTAGTGACGGCAAATAACTTGCGCGTTACTCGGCAAAAGAGCCGCCGGCTGCTTCAATCGCAGCACGCGCACCCTTCGTCGCACCCAGACCCTTCACAACGATCTTGCGCTTCAGCTCGCCCGTCGCGATGATCTTGGCGCTCTTGATCAGCTCGCCAACCAGGCCGGCTTGCTTCAGAGCCAGCAGATCGATTTCGTCGACCGGCAGCTTTTCCAGATCCGAGAGACGCACTTCACCGACGAATTCCTTCGTCAGCGAGGTGAAGCCACGCTTGGGCAGGCGACGTTGCAACGGCATTTGACCGCCTTCGAAGCCCACCTTGTGAAAGCCGCCCGAACGCGACTTCTGACCCTTGTGACCACGGCCAGCGGTCTTGCCGAGGCCGGAGCCGATGCCGCGACCAACGCGACGCTTTGCGTGCTTCGCGCCTTCAGCCGGCTTCAGGTTATTCAATTCCATTATCAACTCCTTGAGTCCTGGTCAGCCGCTTAGCTGATGACCTTAACGAGGTACGAAACCTTGTTGATCATGCCGCGCACGGCCGGCGTGTCCTGCAACTCGCTAACCGAGTTGAGTCGGCGCAGGCCCAAGCCACGCACCGTTGCACGATGCGTATCACGGGTGCCGATCAGGCTCTTGACGAGCTGGACCTTGACAGTTTTTTCAGACATGGTGTCCACCTTAGCCCAGAATATCTTCGACGGACTTGCCGCGCTTCGCCGCGATATCGCTCGGGGTGGACTGCTTGCGCAGACCGTCGAGCGTTGCACGAACGAGGTTGTACGGGTTCGTCGAACCGTGGCTCTTGGCCACAACGTTCTGCACGCCCATCACGTCGAACACTGCGCGCATCGGACCACCAGCGATCACACCGGTACCGTCCTTCGCCGGAGCGAGGAGAACCATCGATGCGCCGTGCTTGCCGTGCACTTCGTGTTGCAGGGTACCGTTCTTCAGCGGCACCTTGAACATGTTGCGGCGGGCTTGTTCCATCGCCTTCTGGACAGCGACCGGCACTTCCTTCGCCTTGCCCTTGCCCATACCGACGCGGCCATCACCGTCGCCAACCACGGTCAGTGCGGCGAAGCCGAGAATACGCCCACCCTTCACGACCTTGGTCACGCGGTTGACCGAAATCATCTTTTCGCGCAGGCCGTCGTCGCGTTCGTCAGCCTGAACTTTCGCTTGCATCTTTGCCATGACGAATTCTTCCCTTAGAACTTGAGTCCGGCTTCGCGCGCCGCATCAGCCAGCGCTTTCACGCGGCCGTGGTAACGGAAACCCGAACGGTCGAAGGCGACGGATTCGATGCCGGCAGCCTTAGCCTTTTCTGCAATGCGCTTGCCGATCAGCGTAGCAGCGGCGACGTTGCCGCCCTTGCCAGTTTGATCAGCCAGTTGCGCACGCACTTCGGCCTCGAGCGTCGACGCGCTGGCGAGCACCTTGGTGCCGCACGGCGAGAACACTTGCGCATAGATGTGCGTGTTCGTGCGATGCACGGCGAGACGCGCGACCTGCAGCTCAGCGATCTTGATACGCGTCTGACGAGCGCGGCGCAGGCGAGATTGAGTCTTATCCATGATTGCGCACCCTTACTTCTTCTTCGTTTCTTTGAGGATCACGACCTCGTTGGCGTAGCGCACACCCTTGCCCTTATAGGGCTCCGGCGGGCGATAGCCGCGCACTTCTGCAGCGACCTGGCCAACTTTCTGCTTGTCGATCCCCTTGATCACGATTTCGGTTTGCGACGGGGTTTCAGCCTTCACGCCTTCCGGCATCTGGTGCACCACGGGGTGCGAGAAACCCAGCGACAGATTCAGCTTGTCGCCTTGCGCCTGTGCACGATAACCAACGCCAACCAGCGTCAGCTTGCGCTCGAAACCCTTCGTCACGCCGTTCACCATGTTCGCAACCAGTGCGCGCATCGTGCCCGACATCGCATTCGCTTCGCGGCTTTCGTCAACCGGCTCGATCTTCAGAATGCCGTTGTCGTTCACCACTTTCACGAGGCGGTTTGCCGCCTGCGTAATCGTACCCAGCGGGCCCTTGACGGTGATGCGATCATCGCTCAGGGCCACTTCTGCGCCTTGCAGCGCGATCGGGCTCTTACCTACTCGAGACATGTTTCTCTCCTTTCGGCCTTAAGCGACGTAGCAGATGACTTCGCCGCCAACGCCCGTAGCGCGCGCCTTGCGGTCCGTCATCACGCCCTTCGGCGTCGACACGATTGCCACGCCGAGGCCATTCATGACCACGGGGATGTCGTTACGGCCGCGGTACACACGCAGACCAGGCTTCGAAACGCGCTCAATGCGCTCGATGACCGGGCGGCCCGCGTAGTACTTCAACACGATGTTCAATTCAGACTTCGCACCTTCGGACTTCACTGCGAAATCGTCGATATAACCTTCGTCCTTCAGGACCTGCGCAATCGCAACCTTGACTTTCGACGAGGGCATAGTCACCGAGACTTTCTCAACCATCTGCGCGTTGCGGATGCGAGTCAGCATATCGGCGATAGGATCACTCATGCTCATTTATGTTTCTCCTATTACCAGCTCGCCTTGGTCAGGCCAGGGATCTCGCCGCGGAACGCGATTTCGCGAATCTTGTTACGCGCCAGCCCGAATTTACGGAACGTACCGCGCGGACGACCAGTAATCGCGCAACGATTGCGCTTACGGGTCGGGTTAGAGTTGCGCGGCAATTGTTGCAGTTCCAGACGTGCTGCGTAATGCTCTTCGTCCGACTTGCTCATATCGCTAATGATCGCCTTCAACTCTGCACGCTTGGGCGCGTACTTAGCAGCGAGGCGAGCACGCTTCTTTTCACGTTCGATCAGTGCCAGTTTAGCCACGGTAACCTCAGTTTCTGAACGGGAACTTGAAGCTGGCGAGCAGAGCCTTTGCTTCGTCGTCGGTCTTCGCAGTCGTCGTGATGCTGATGTTCAGCCCACGCAGTGCGTCGATCTTGTCGTAGTCGATTTCGGGGAAAATGATCTGCTCTTTCACACCGATGTTGTAGTTGCCGCGACCGTCGAACGCACGACCCGACACGCCACGGAAGTCGCGCACACGCGGGAGCGCGACCGTCACGAAACGGTCCAGGAATTCGTACATTGCCTGGCCACGGAGCGTGACCATTGCACCGATCGGATAGCCCTGACGGATCTTGAAGCCAGCGATTGCCTTGCGTGCCTTCGTGATCACCGGCTTCTGGCCTGCGATCTTCGTCAGGTCGCCAACGGCGTTTTCGATGATCTTCTTGTCAGCAACCGCTTCGCCAAGGCCCATGTTCAGGGTGATCTTGGTGATGCGCGGCACTTCCATCACGGACTTGTACCCGAACTTCTCGATGAGGCCGGGCACAACCTTTTCTTTGTAAAACTCTTGCAAACGAGCCATTTTTTTACTCCGCAGCGTCAGGCGCTCAGCACGGCACCGGTCGTCTTAAGGAAACGGACTTTCTTGTCTCCTTCGACCTTGATGCCTACACGCGACGCCTTGCCATTCGCGTCGACCAATGCGACGTTCGAAATTTGCAGCGGCATCGTCCTGGCTTCCACGCCACCCGTCGTACCCTTCATCGGGTTCGGCTTGACGTGCTTCTTGACGAGGTTGATACCCTCGACAGTGACCTTGCCATCGCCAACGGACAGCACGACGCCGCGCTTGCCTTTATCTTTGCCGGTGATGACGATAACTTCGTCACCTTTGCGAATCTTGTTCATCGCGACTCCTTACAGCACTTCAGGTGCCAACGAAACGATCTTCATGAATCGTTCGCTGCGCAACTCGCGCGTGACAGGCCCGAAAATACGGGTGCCAATAGGTTCGAGCTTGGCATTCAACAGCACTGCCGCATTGCCGTCGAACTTGATCAGCGAGCCGTCCTGACGGCGCACGCCCTTGGCGGTACGAACCACCACGGCGTTATAAATTTCGCCTTTCTTCACGCGCCCGCGCGGCGTTGCTTCTTTGACGGTCACCTTGATGATGTCGCCAATGCTGGCATAACGACGCTTCGAGCCGCCGAGCACCTTGATGCACATGACTTCACGCGCACCCGTGTTGTCGGCCACTTCAAGCCGAGTTTCGGTCTGGATCATGGTTTATCTTTCCCAACTTAATCCGGCCACACCACCATGGCGTACCCGGTCAGTCTTGGTCCCGTCAGCCAATCGGCTGCTTGGGTTAGAACAGCAGCGACGGCAAACGAAACCCGCCATCGCAATCCGGTGAATCCTTCGGGACAGGCTGGCGCCTGAACCGCTTCCCCCACCAACTTCGCCCGCGACGGGGCTCCCATAAAGAGGGAAGACCGAGATTATAACAAATAATCTCGGTCTTGCAAGCGAAATCTACTGCGATTTCAACTACTTCTACAGCTTCGCGGCGTCAGATGACGCGAGCAGCCTCGACCAGGCGAGCCACGACCCAAGCCTTCGTCTTCGAAATCGGACGAGTTTCCTGGATTTCAACGAGGTCGCCCTCGTTGTAAGTGTTCGCGTCGTCGTGCGCGTGGTACTTCTTCGAGCGCACAACGTACTTGCCGTAAATCGGGTGCTTCACGCGGTGCTCGACCAGCACGGTGACCGTCTTGTCCATCTTGTTGCT
Source organism: Burkholderia sp. WSM2232 (assembly GCF_000472545.1). GTDB lineage: Bacteria > Pseudomonadota > Gammaproteobacteria > Burkholderiales > Burkholderiaceae > Paraburkholderia. Next base: position 12,341 of record NZ_AWZV01000051.1, read on the forward strand.
GACGACCTTGCCGACCAGCGTCCGCTTGAGCGAGGTTTTTACGCTATCGTTCATTTCTGGTTCGCCTTCTCAGTCAGGACGGTCCGCACACGTGCGATGTCGCGACGAACCTTCTTCAGCTGGCTCGTGTTCGTGAGCTGCTGGGTCGCGAGTTGCATGCGCAGGCCGAATTGCGCCTTCAGCAGGTCCGACAGCTCCTTGTTGAGCGCGGCCTGATCTTTCTGGTGAAGTTCGGAAGCCTTCATCATTTGCTCCTTAGGCGCCAAGCTGACGCACGATGAAGGTCGTCTTCAGCGGCAGCTTCGCTGCAGCCAGACGGAACGCTTCGCGTGCCAGCTCTTCGGTTACGCCGTCCATTTCGTACAGCATCTTGCCCGGTTGAATCTCTGCGACGTAGTACTCAGGGTTACCTTTACCGTTACCCATACGCACTTCCGCCGGCTTGTGCGAGATCGGCTTGTCCGGGAAGATGCGAATCCAGATGCGGCCACCACGCTTGATGTGACGCGTCATTGCACGACGTGCCGCTTCAATCTGGCGCGCGGTCAGGCGACCACGACCGATAGCCTTCAGGCCGAACTCACCGAACGACACCGCGTTACCGCGGGTTGCGACGCCGGTGTTACGACCTTTCTGCTCTTTGCGATACTTTCTGCGTTTCGGTTGCAGCATCGTTATTCTCCAGTCTTCCCGTCGCCGCCGGCACCGCCAGCACGACGAGGAGCGCCACGGCGTGCACCTGCCGGGCCACCACCTTCACCATCGCGACGCGGACGGCGATCGCCACCCGGACGTGCGTTGCGGCGCGGACGCTTTTCTTCGGCGACTTCTTCAACCACCGGTGCGTCGTTGCGGCCGAGCGTATCGCCCTTGTAGACCCACACCTTCACGCCGATGATGCCGTACGTCGTCTTCGCTTCCGAAGTCGCGTAGTCGATATCAGCACGCAGCGTATGAAGCGGCACGCGACCTTCGCGATACCATTCCGTACGAGCGATTTCGATACCGTTCAGACGGCCAGCGCTCATGATCTTGATGCCTTGAGCACCCAGACGCATCGCGTTTTGCATCGCACGCTTCATCGCGCGGCGGAACATGATCCGGCGCTCGAGCTGTTGCGTAATCGAATCTGCGATCAGCTGCGCATCCGTTTCCGGCTTGCGGATTTCTTCGATGTTGACGTGAACCGGAACGCCCATGCGCTTCTGCAGCTCGGACTTCAGCAGTTCAATGTCTTCACCCTTCTTGCCGATCACGACACCCGGACGCGAGCTGAAAATCGTGATACGCGCGTTCTTTGCAGGACGCTCGATCACCACGCGGCCGACGGACGCGTTCTTCAGCTTCTTCTTCAGGTACTCACGAACACCGATGTCTTCCTGCAACATCGCCGCAAAATTGTTGTTGTTCGCGTACCAACGCGAAGCCCAATTGCGGCTGACGGCCAAACGGAAGCCAGTCGGATGAATTTTCTGTCCCATCGTATGACCCCTTAATTCCCGACCGTCACAGTGATGTGACAGGATTGCTTCTCGATGCGGTTACCGCGGCCCTTAGCGCGCGCGGTAAAACGCTTGAGCGACGCAGCCTTGTCGATGTAGATGCTCGTAATCTTGAGCTCATCGATATCGGCGCCTTCGTTGTGCTCCGCATTCGCGATCGCCGACAGCACGACCTTTTTCACGATTCCCGCAGCCTTCTTCGGCGAGAACGTCAGAACGTTCAGCGCCTTGTCGACCGGCAAACCGCGGATCTGGTCAGCCACAAGGCGCGTTTTCTGCGCCGAGATGCGGGCACCGCGATGAATTGCTTTCACTTCCATCTTGAGCCCCTTATTTCTTAGCCTTCTTGTCGGCTGCATGACCCTTGAACGTACGGGTCAGTGCGAACTCGCCAAGCTTGTGGCCGACCATGTTTTCCGAGATGTACACCGGAACGTGTTGACGGCCGTTGTGAACGGCGATCGTCAGACCGATGAAATCCGGGAGGATCGTCGAGCGACGCGACCAGGTTTTGATCGGCTTCTTATCCCGCGAAGCTGCTGCCGCCTCAACTTTCTTCAGCAAATGGGCGTCGCAGAACGGACCTTTTTTTACAGAACGTGCCATTGCCTACTCCTTAACGCTTGTGACGGCGCTGGACGATCATGCTCGTCGTGCGCTTGTTGCTGCGGGTGCGATAACCCTTAGCAGGCGTGCCCCACGGGCTCACCGGATCGCGACCTGCAGCCGTCTTGCCTTCACCACCACCGTGCGGGTGATCAACCGGGTTCATAGCAACGCCACGCACCGTCGGGCGGATACCGCGCCAGCGGTTCGCGCCAGCCTTACCGATTTGACGGAGGCTATGCTCTTCGTTGCCAACTTCACCGATCGTCGCGCGGCACTCAACGTGGACGCGGCGGATTTCACCGGAGCGCAGGCGGACCTGTGCGTAGATGCCTTCACGAGCCAGCAGCATTGCCGAGGTACCGGCCGAACGCGCCATTTGCGCGCCCTTACCCGGCAACATTTCGATGCAGTGGATCGTCGTACCGACCGGAATGTTGCGGATCGGCAGCGTGTTGCCTGCACGGATCGGCGCTTCGGAACCCGACATCAGTTGCTGGCCGACGGTCAGACCCTTCGGCGCAATGATGTAACGGCGCTCGCCGTCTGCGTACAGAACCAGCGCGATGTTCGCGCTACGGTTCGGATCGTATTCCAGACGCTCGACCTTCGCTGCGATGCCGTCCTTGTTGCGACGGAAATCGACGACGCGATAGTGGTGCTTATGACCACCGCCCTTATGACGCGTGGTGATGTGACCATTGTTGTTACGGCCGGCGGTCGAGGACTGCGAGTCGAGCAGCGGTGCAAACGGCTTGCCCTTGTACAGGTCCTTGTTGACCACCTTAACCATCGCGCGGCGACCCGGCGAAGTCGGCTTAACTTTAACGATTGCCATGATTACTTGGCCTCCGCTTCAAAGTTGATTTCCTGGCCGGGCTTCAGGCAGACGTACGCCTTCTTCACGTCCTTGCGCTTGCCCATGAAGCGACCAAAGCGCTTGGCTTTGCCCTTCGAGACCAGCACGTTGACGGAATTGACTTCCACCTTGAACAGCAGCTCGACTGCAGCTTTCACTTCCTGCTTCGTGGCGTCGGGCGCGACTTCGAACACAACCTGCTCGTTCTTGTCGGCCACCAGCGTCGCCTTTTCGGAGATCACCGGCGCGAGCAGGACCTGCATCAAACGATGATCGTTTTTGCGAATCTCGCTCATGACAGCAACTCCTCGATCTGGGCGACCGCAGCCTTCGTGATCAGGACTTTCTTGAAGTAGATCAGCGACAGCGGGTCGGCGTAACGCGGCTCGACAACCGCCACGTGGGCGAGATTGCGCGACGCGAGGTACAGGTTTTCGTCAACCGTGTCGGTAATCACCAGCACGGAGTCGAGACCCATCGCCTTGAATTTTTCGGCCAGCAGCTTGGTCTTCGGCGCTTCGAGCGTCAGCTCGTCGACCACCGAGATACGGCCTTCGCGGGCCAGCTGCGAGAAGATCGAGCAGAGACCTGCGCGATGCATCTTCTTGTTGACCTTGTGCGAAAAGTTTTCTTCCGGCGAATTCGGGAAGATCCGGCCACCGCCGCGCCACAACGGGCTCGACGACATACCGGCACGGGCGCGGCCCGTACCCTTCTGGCGCCACGGCTTCTTGGTCGTGTGCTTGACTTGCTCACGGTCCTTCTGCGCGCGGTTGCCGCTACGGGCATTCGCTTGATACGCCACCACGACCTGGTGAATCAGGGCTTCGTTGTAGTCACGGCCGAACACAACGTCCGACGCGCTAACGCCTGCACCTTCCTGACCATTGGCATTCAGGAGCTTAAGTTCCATTATTTCGCTCCTTTCACGGCACGCGTCTTCACGGCCGGCGTAACGAATACCTTGCCACCCTTCGCACCCGGAACGGCGCCCTTGACCAGCAACAGCTTGCGGTCAGCGTCGATACGAGCGATCTCGAGGTTTTGCACCGTTACCGTTTCGTCACCCATGTGACCGGTCATGCGCTTACCCGGGAAAACACGACCCGGATCCTGCGCCATACCGATCGAGCCCGGCACGTTGTGCGAGCGCGAGTTACCGTGCGATGCACGGCCGGATGCGAAGTTGTAACGCTTGATGGTACCGGCGTAGCCCTTACCGATCGACACGCCTTGCACGTCGACCTTCTGGCCCACTTCGAACAGGTCAGGACCGACCACGGCGCCGTTCGACAACTCGGCAGCCTTAGCGGCGTCGATCTGGAATTCTTTGAGGATTTCACCGGCTTGAACACCGGCTTTGGCGAGATGACCGGCCAACGGCTTCGTCACACGCGATGCACGGCGCGTACCGAATGCAACCTGCACGGCCGTGTAGCCGTCGGTTTCAACAGTCTTGATCTGCGTCACGCGGTTGTCGGACACGTCCAGCACGGTAACGGGAATCGAATCCCCTTCAGCCGTGAAGATACGGGTCATGCCAACCTTGCGACCTACGAGTCCAAGGCTCATCGTTTTCTCCATTCCCGACTGCGATTGGTCGGGGCTAATTTACAAAATGCCGGTGCCGTTTCGGGCGTGAAACCACGCTGCAGCACACCGACTTTTTTGCGCAAATGCGCGAAAAGCCTTGCATTATAGCGAGGCTTTTCGTTTTTCGCAAGCAATCAAAGACTTAGCGCCACCCGCGCGAGCAGGTAACGCCTAAGAGCCTTACTGCAGCTTGATTTCGACGTCCACGCCAGCCGGCAGATCCAGCTTCATCAGCGCGTCGACGGTCTTGTCCGTCGGATCGACGATGTCCATCAGGCGTTGGTGGGTGCGGATTTCGAGCTGATCGCGCGACGTCTTGTTGACGTGCGGCGAGCGCAGGATGTCGAAGCGTTGAATGCGGGTGGGCAGGGGCACCGGACCACGAACGATTGCGCCAGTCCGCTTCGCCGTGTCAACGATTTCAGCAGCCGACTGGTCGATCAGGCGATAGTCGAAAGCCTTCAGGCGAATACGGATTTTCTGGTTCTGCATGACAATTCCTTGGAAAGAGCGAGGCGGTATTGCGCCGCCAGGTAGTAAAAGAACGTAGAGCCGGGTGCCCGCGCGGGGCGGGCGCCCGGCTCCGGGCACCACTTACTGCAAATTAATCCGCGATTTTACTCGAGAATCTTGGCAACCACACCTGCGCCGACGGTACGGCCGCCTTCGCGGATAGCGAAGCGCAGACCTTCTTCCATCGCGATCGGGTTGATCAGCTTCACCGTGATCGACACGTTGTCGCCCGGCATGACCATTTCCTTGTCCTTCGGCAGCTCGATCGAGCCCGTCACGTCCGTCGTACGGAAGTAGAACTGCGGACGGTAGTTGTTGAAGAACGGCGTGTGGCGGCCGCCTTCGTCCTTGCTCAGCACNTACACNTCNGCCGTGAAGTGCGTGTGCGGGTTGATCGAACCCGGCTTGGCCAGCACCTGGCCACGCTCCACGTCTTCGCGCTTCGTGCCGCGCAGCAGGATACCCACGTTGTCGCCCGCCTGACCCTGGTCGAGCAGCTTGCGGAACATTTCCACGCCCGTGCAGGTCGTCTTCACCGTCGGCTTGATACCGAC
>NZ_AWZV01000007.1 GCF_000472545.1 Burkholderia sp. WSM2232
ATAGTAGCCACGCGTGAGGTATTGGCGCTTCAGTTCCTGTTCGGCCTTGTCGACGAGCGCCTTGTCGTAGTAACGGCCCTGCGACAGGCCGACCGCGCGCAGCGCCTTGGTNAGGNTTTCCTTGNCNAACTCGTGAATGCCCGCGAAGTCGATNNTGCCGATGGNNGGACGCTCCAGCACCTGCACGATCACCACATTGCCTTCGGTTGCGATCTTGACGTCGTTGAAGAAGCCCGTAGCGTACAGCGCGCGAATGGCTTCGGACGCCTTGTCGTCGTTGAACGTGTCGCCCTGCTTGATTGGCAGATACTCGAACACGGTACCACGTTCGACGCGTTGCAATCCCTCGATCCGGATGCCAGCGACTACGAGGGAACCGGTAGCATACGCCGGCGGGGTGCCCCAGATAAGAGCGGCACACGCAAATGCCTTCGCACAATGGAAAGGTAGACTTCGGAATCTGGTCAATTTCATTTAGGACTCAAAATTGTCTATAACATGACCGAACCGACGCGTGTGAACGATCGGTCCGGGAGTCGCTGGTTTAGCCCCGGGACGGCTGAAGGACAGCCGTTACTCGTGTGGATGGACCTCGAAAGATATGGTCCTGTGTCTATCAGTAAGCGAGGCCTGGCAGATGCGCCAACCAGGTGGTCGGATGGCGTGAGCAGTAGAAGGAAGGCCCTCTGGCAGACGTAGAGGCCGGAAAATCCGTTGTGCCCGCATCGAAACTCGCCGCCGCTATTAGCACGCTCAGAAGCACTGCCATGACCTTGCCCCCCTACAGACGGAACTCGCGAATCGCCCGCTCCAGTGACACATACACCTCGTTGCTGAACGCGAGGCCGGGCGTGTCAGGCAGGCTGACAATGTCCACGCTCGCGACATACGTCCATCCTTCAATGTCAATGTGCGGCCCGAACAGCACGGCGGCTCCCAGTTCGCCTTCGGCGACCAGCCATAGGCCGGCAACTCGAGCGGCTCGCCTTCCTTATCCAGCTCCACAAGGCGGGGGGAGTGAGGTGTAAGCGGTGTGGAGAGCGTCTGTTGAAGTTTTGGGCGCGTGTGAATGGGAAACTTCCATCGGAAGGATGCAAGTTCCTCTGTACACAGTCCATTGAAATGACCGGCTAACGCTTGCCATGCAAAGTCCTGCTTTGCCGGGTCAAGGTTCTTCTTGTCTGCATTGGTGAACTGGTTCATAAAAGGACTCTTTGATATCAGGTTGAAGAAGTTGCGGGCGCGTACATCCGGGAGGCGGGTCGCGCAGCAAATCGGAGCACCCCACTGGCGGCGACCCTGGCCTGAAACGGATACCCAGATTTAAAGCCATTCAGGTCGGTCTGTCGCGGCACTGATTTCGGCGCAAAGCGTGCCTTAACGCCCTTCGTCGTAGTTTGGCGGCAAGACGTCCAGGCGCGGACGCCGCCCAGATGGCAACTGTCATTTGCCTCCCGTCTTCGAGTCGCGCACCTGGTCCACCAGTACCGATAGGGTCTGCGGCTTCATCAGCGACAAGGCTAGCGGCGCGACAGTACGACGTACCTTATCGGCGGGACTGGCAAGTTCAATGTCATCCGGAAAGAGGTGCAGACCTATTTCGTTCAGGGTGAATTTCTTGTTTCCCAACAATCCAATGATCCTAAGGTCGAGATAGGCCAGCACTCTATTGCGGTGCCATTTATCAAAATCGCGTTGTTTGAATGGGCTTCGCATATCTTTAATTCCAGTGTGCTTCCTGAGTTTCTGCACGGTTGATGCCATATCTTTGAGGATCGTCTCTGTCGGAGCGAGCAAGTTCACGCGGAAATAGGCATAGCCGTCCTCGCGGATGCGCTTCCCATCGCTGTCGATCAGTGTCCTGTAGGGCTGACTGCCAAGTTGGTAAAGCTGGCAGTCGGCCGGGAGTGCACTGCCGCCCGTGTCCGGCTCAGAATGACGCGCCACGGCGTCAGAAGAGCAGCTCGCTGCACGCACGTTCAGTTGCATTTCGCTTAAGTTGTTCACCGTCACCTCCATGACGGCCCGTTGTCGATCGACCGTGTCATCCAAACACAGCCGAGACCCGTCGACGGCCGGCAAGAGCGGTTGCTGAATCCGCCTCATGCATTTCCGATAAAGCGCGTCGACATGTGCCAGCTGAGCCGCTTCACCATCAGGAAAGGGAAAGCGACCGTTCCGTAGCTGCTCTGCTTCGAACAAATCGAATTCTCGAGGGATCAGGTTTGATGCCCACCTTAAAGCACTGAACTTCTCCGTCCCCTCGTACTTCGTAATATCGAAAAAGGACGGGATAGAGGAATGAGGATTACCCATTAGGCGATCCATTATCGAAAATGACCGAAACTGCTGCGAAGAAAGATGCCAAAGATCTTCTTGCGCAGATTCTTGAATACAAGAGCCCCGTCAGGGACTCGACCTCGCGACGGCACAAAGCGCCAACGCCAGAGCTAACTAACCTTGCCATACGGGCTCCCTATGATTTGCACCACGTTCGCGTGCGAACCAGACGTACTCGTGACGGGACGAGTGGACAGACCTCCGGGCAAGGAGGGCAGGATACGGCAAAGAAAAGTCGGGTTAAAAACGGTGTGGGACATCGTGGTCACCTCTCTGAGTAATGTTGCGCTCCCGCGAATTCAGGCAGTCCAGATCAGACTGTGCTCCGGGCGCGCAACCATTAGAGCTCGAAACCGGCCCATCTGTCATGGCAAAGGAATCGTCCCTGTTCCATGCCGCACACGTTCGGCAACGCAACAGAACAGTGCGTCAGGCGGGTAGAGAAAGGTCATTCCGTCGCCGTATTAACTAATCGGTGAACCGCCCGTATCGCCGCAAGTCATCGTCTCCTCAAGGTGGTGGCCGGAGAACTTGACGCAAGTGGTAGTCAACACGCCGGTCGACCGAACCGGTTTCTGGGGCTGGCGTGAGTCGGGACCTCCTTGTTGATGGCGTCAGAGCCTCTGCCTTGCTCGCTCGTTTTAGAGGAAGACCTCAACATGTCTCTCAGAACGAAGGCGTTCCTCGCGCCCGACCTCGCCAAAGAATTGAGCAACCATCTTCGTGTTAAGCGAATGAGAATGATGTTCGTTGCTTATGCCGCCTGATGACATAGCGGGGGACGTCGGTACGGGCCGCACAGCTTCGTACCTGGAACACAAAAGGGAAGGTGACAATTGTCGTGCAGACGGCGTCCGCGCCTGCACGTCTTGCCGTCTAACTGCGACGAAGGGCATTTCGGCATGCTTTCGCGCGGGAATTCGTGCCGCGACAGACCGACCTGAATGGCGTTAAATGCTAACTGTCTCGTGTTTGAGCGAGCCTTTCCATTCAGGAGCAACAGGCATGAAAGAAAATCGCTATAGCCAGTCCAATCGGACTTTCCGTTTCGATCTCCGCCATTGTGACGGAGGGCTGACTGTTCACTGGCGTCGCTGCTTGACCCGGCCCCTTTGCCAAGCCTCGCAACGCGAAGCATCGCCAGATGCAGTTACCCCGGATGCCGGCGATCTCGCGGTCTGGCTAGGCACCAACACCATATACAGAAGTACGGACAGCTTGAAACTCGACTTTGACGGCATCAGCGGCGTTGATCTGTCCGTCGGCGTAGGGCGGGACCGCGGCGACTTTCACGTGTCCGCAAGCGCAGGCATATGCAGGGAAGAATCAAGGGTCGAAAAAGCATAGACCGCGAGAAGTGAAGAAAAATGGACAGAGGTTTTGGTGTGCAGCAGTACGTTTAAGGCGAGCAAAACATTACTCACGAGAACCACAATTCTCGGAGCATGTTTTCAGTCGGCGTCCAATCTGGTTTCCAGGCAATTTACCGGACGCTGACGTGATTTTGACGCCTCCGTGTGGATCCGGCGGGCAGTCACACGCGACATGAATCGATTGCCGCGAGCCGAAAAAGAGCATGCGAGATGAGCAGCATGCAGTCGGCCGGCAGCTAAGTAATTTTCAACTGAGGGCGCAGTCAAGTTCTCCCGAATAGGTAGTTCTTGTCCCTTCTCACCACGAAGTATCCGTGTGCGAACGCGCCTTCTTATTTCTGGAGCAACAAGTATGAAAAAAGTGGCTATAGCCGGGCTGATGGGCCTGTCCATTTCTGTCTCCGCCGTTGCGTCGGAGAGCGGGTTTTACCTTGGCGGCGCTGGTGGTCCTGGCGGACTAGTCAGCCTCTTTTCTCAGGTAAACGGTGGCCACCAGTCTGGTCGTAGAGTACTTCATCTCGACAACAAGAACATTAATAGCGCAGGTAAGGCGTTTGCTGGCTGGGAAATGAAGTTGCCCGATAATAAGAGCAGCATCGGTATGGAACTCGATGCAATGGGACTGGGACTGTTGAACCAGAATTATCTTTCCAAGCCAGCGTGGGGTGGCGCTCTATCGGCGAAATACTCTTTGGAGCCAGTTGACCAGGTCAAAGTCTTTCTCAAGGCCGGCGCCTCAGCGATTAGCCTCGACAACGGGAGCGGGGGCAGGCAATGGGCCATTGCACCTGCTGTCGGGGTAGGCGCGTCATATGACGTCAGCGAGCATCTCTCAGTGCGGCTAGAGGGGCAAGCGCTTGAGGGCGACCGGCGCGTGGCACGCGACAGCACGGGTGGCCTGAATGCGGTCGGATTGGTGACCGCCGGCTTCCAGTATAGTTTCTGACCTCCGAAAAGCTGCCCTAAGTGTATTGCGGCACGCACGTCTTATCTAGCGTCGCGTCTCTTGTCGCGTCTCTTGACAGTGACGTTCACCTTGCAGGCTTCGCGCAGGGTGACGCCTACTGGCGGAGCATAACGTGTGTGCCGCTCGAGCAGCAACTCGCCTTTGCAACGAGCCCGCTCCCGCTCACCAGCATGCTTCGCGTGATGGTGAGCTCTCTGCGGCAATCACAATCTCGGTTGACTCTTAACAACGACGTCCATGTGCACTAAGGTCATCTACGCGGGCAGACACCCCGTGATTTCGGCAGGTATAGTTTCCATCATCGACCGGCTCGAAAATACGGAACTTGCAGGTTCCGCCGATCACTGTTCCAGTGCTCTACGTCTCGCAGACAAGGTCTTTTTCGACGTACTTGTCACTGACACGAGCGTACCGGCACCCGGAGACGGCGAATGGCGTCCCCTTGTATGCCTTATCCGCGATCGACATCCAGAAAAAGGTGTTGTTCTTCATTCGTGCAATAGCAATGCAGCGTACCTGTCAACGCTATTGAGCCGCGGGGTTGATGTGTTGGTCGACTCGTTCGATATTATCGAGCACTTAGGTGAGGCCATCTCGGCAGCCGAACGCGGTGACAGTTACCTGTCGCCCCGATTGAGGTCGACCGTTGAGGGGCACTTACGTGCTCGCGGAAAGCCGACGCCTCTTTCAAATATCGAGATCGATGTGCTGCATCTGTTGATGGCGGGCCTCAGCGTCAGCGAAATCGCGAAAAAGCGCTTCCGCGCCAAGCAGTCGATCAGCACGTGCAAGTGCAGCGCAATGGCCAAGCTTGGCGTCGCCAGTGACGCCCAGCTTTTCAGTCTGTTATCCATCGAGGACGTCAGCCTGCTCGCAGCGTTGAAAAGCACGGTCCCGGCCGGTGTCTGACTTCTAGCCAGGACAAATCTGCGCGGCCCCGAAACAGGGCAATCTTGCATTGCCGTATCTGGAAAACGGCTACCGCTTCTTCAGCCCGGCACTGATGCGATGCAACCGTCCGGACGATCGGAGTCCATTCATCGTTGCAGATGCAACGGGTTTGACAAGCACACAGCGCTGCAGTCATACCCCGCTGAGGCGTCCGTCGTGTTTCCGTTGTCGAGAGTTGGCGAAGCGGTCACAAACGGGCAGACGATCGATTCCGGTGGACCGGCCGCCATACCCCGCATCGAAGGTACTCGAAGTGCGCCCACGTGTACCCGAGCGAGCGCGCTATCGGCTATCTGAGCTGCTAGTTGTTTTTAGCGGGCGAGCTCGAACTCTTTCAGATGACCAGACGGCAGAACATCGCGGCCAGGGTCCGCCGGAAGTTCGATACCGTACTCCCGTCGAACAGCATCGACGATCAGTTCGTAGCAGGTTCCAATACGCACCACCTCAACCTCGGGGAAACGCATGATGGTTACTGAGCGTCCGTAGTGGTGATACTTGCGCAGCCCATAGTCCAGCACAATGTCTGCGGCAGCGCGGATTTCCGGCTGGAGATCGTCGGCCCGGAACCTTTGACCCGTACCGCTCAGGTTTGCAGAGGAGCCAAATAGAGGCTGTACTTCTTCGCGGCTAAGACGCGTCAACTCGGCATATACGGGGCCCGCATTGAGCAGCATGGCAATCGTGCCATTTGCCGTGCTCGCTTCCAGCAGTTCGGGATCGACTTTACGCAGCAAGGGGTGGTGGGTATTGCACGGCGCGATCACGCCCAAAGGAAGGTTGTAGTCGATAGTAATCGTCTCGATGATGTCCTGCGAACGTCGATCGAGCTTATGTACTTCACGTTGGGTGACGGCGTCGCCGATGAGGGCGTTTCTCTTATGACTTCCGCGCTTCTTCGTGTCGAAGATCTTCTTCAGCGCCTGAGTGGTTCCCCCGATCATCCCATAGCCGACATCATTGGGCCAAATGGCTACTCCGCCCTGTTTAATGACATCAAAAACGCGGCGAACGTCACCGGGAATGTCCAGTCGTGGCATTGCTTTCTCCAGTTATATAAAGAATCTGGCGCTTTACGGCGTCAGCACTACCTCGTGCGCTGAGCGCACGGTCAGAACAGTAGGGCAGCAATATCTACTGCTTAAGGTGCTGTCGAAGTGTGGCTTTGACAACCTTGCCTGTCGCGGTGTGGGGAAGCTCCTCGACAAAGTGGACTTCATCGGGCACCCACCATCGCGAGACCCGGGTGCAGAGGTGAGACACCAGGTCTTCTCTGGACGGCGAAGTGCCGGGTCGAGCGACCACGAACAGGACGGGGCGCTCGCCCCATCGCTCGTCATTGCGAGCAACGGCCGCAGCTTCGCAAACGTCGGGATGGGACATCGCGGCGTTCTCGAGCGTAACGGAGCTGATCCATTCGCCTCCCGACTTGATGATGTCCTTTGCGCGATCGACGATCTCGACGACACCAGATGCCTCCACTGTCGCAATGTCACCTGTCTCGAACCAGTCGCTATTGGTGCTCTTTGATTCGACAAAGGGAACGGTGAAGTATGTCGACGCAATCCATGGACCGCGAACCTGCAACCGTCCGGAGGTCTCTCCATCGTGAGTCAAGGTTCGATCGTTGTCGTCGACAATGCGCGTCTCTACACCGAAGAGTGGCTTGCCTTGCTTCAGGCGCTGATTGGCGGGCGTTGTGCCTTCTGGAGCAATTGAGGCAGGCGCCGGACAGCGATGGGTCAGCCCGACCGGGCTGGTTTCTGTCATCCCCCATGCGTGGATAACCTCAACGCCGTGCCTATGAAAACGATCGGCCATAATCTGCGGACATGCTGCGCCGCCGATGGCCACCCGTTCCAGCGGGGCGAGGGTCTCCTTCTGTTCGTTGAGCCAGTCCAACAACGAGCCCCATACTGTTGGTACGCCCGCAGTGAACGTTACTTTTTCACCGGTGATGAGCCAGTAGAGACTGGCGGCATCGAGTTTTTGCCCCGGCAGGACAAGTCGTGCGCCAACCATCGGGGCGGCGTGCGGTAGGCCCCAACCATTGACGTGAAACATAGGGACGACCGGCATGACGGTCGCGTGCTCACCGAGGTTGAACACGTCGGGCGCGCAGACCGCCAACGCATGAAGCACAGTGGAACGGTGGCTGTAGAGCACGCCCTTCGGATCGCCGGTCGTGCCTGACGTGTAGCAGATTCCCGACGCGTCCTTCTCGTCCAGACATGGCCAATCGAACGTGCCATCGTGCGGCGCGATGACTTCCTCGTAGCACTCGAATTGTTCTGCGATGGCCTCGGCCGGCATGGAATTCGCCGCACACATCACGACGACGCGCTCCACGGAACGAAGGCGCTGCCGCAGACCTATTACCAATCCAACGAAGCTTGGGTCCACGAACAACACACGGTCACCGGCGTGGTTGATGATATAGACGATCTGGTCCGGGAAAAGCCGGGGATTGATGGTGTGGCAGACGAAGCCCGCGCCGGACACTCCGTAATAAATTTCCAGATGCCGATGGTCGTTCCACCCGAGCGTTCCGACGCGCTCGGAGCTTTGCAGTCCCCAGGAGCTAAGGGCATTCGCCAGTTTCCCACTTCGTTCGCAGACCTCGGCGTAGCTCGTGCGATGAAGCGAACCGTCGCTTACCCGCGAGACGATTTCAGTCGACCCATGACAGGCCGCCGCATGACGAATGATCGACGATATAAGTAGCGGTTGGTCCATCATCGTAGAGCGCATCTTCAGGATCTCCGTCGGTGGCGCTCAGGCGCCGGTTACAGTTTGCAAGCGTGCAGGGGCGTGCCTGACCAAGGCGAAACCACAGCAGCCAGCAATGAAAAGCGAACCCATCATTGCGCCGAAACCACTCGCGAACGTGCCCGTTTCCTTGACCAGCGTTCCGATTACGAGTGGGGCGAGTACGCTACCGATCATGCCCACGGTGGCGACGATGCCCGCGTAAGCGGCGCGCGCTTCCTTGGGTGCGAAATCGAGCACGAGGGTGCCGTATGTGCCGAGACCGCCGTAGACGCAGAAGGCAGCACCGCACAAGCCCGCGATACAAAGCGGGAGTGTGTTGGCGTAGTACGCGGCGAACAGGCAAAGAGCGCCCAGCAGGTTGATGCCGCTAAGCAGCTGCGGACGTTGCTTCAGCATGGGGCCCCGGCCAAGCCAACCAGTGACAATCAGCCCAATTACGCCGAAGACATACGGTATGCCACCGAGCAGGCCGGCGGACTTCAGATCGATGTGTCGTTCGAGAGAGAGATAGCTTGGCATCCAGCCGAGCAAGCCCCAGTAGGCTGCGTTCCAGAAGCAGAAGACACCACTGATCAACCACAGTGCCGGCTGTTGAGCCAGGATTCGAAACGGAATCCTGGCTTCTTCTGTCATGCCAACAGCGCGAGCCACCTCGGCTTTCCTCGGAAGCAGTGCGGCGTTCAGCACAGCGATCGCAATTGCGGGAGCGGCGAGCATGACGAACACCATCTTCCAGCCGAACGTGGTGAGAAGTGTCCCGACGAGTGGACCCGAGAGGGCTGGCGCTGCCGCGATGGCCGTGGCCCACCAGGCAACCGCCTGAGCCCGCTCGCGCTCATCGAACGTATCGCCAACAAGCTTGTAGATCGCGGGGTTTGACAGTCCTTCGGAGACACCGAAGGCAAAACGCACGAGGACAAGAATCGCAACTCCTGTGAACAGCCCCGTCAGTCCCGTCAGCAGCGCCCAGAAAAGCGGTGCGACAACGAGAACTACGCGCGTGCCGAAGCGGTCAGCGAGCCAACCTCCTGGCATCTGCGATACCAGGTATCCCACGGCGAATGCCGATAAGATGACGCCGAATGTCTGCGGGTTGAGATGGAGTGTGTGCATCATCGCGGGTCCCGCAAAACCGAGAACGACGCGATCTATATAGTTGACGACCTGCAGCAACCATATTGCGACCAGGATGCCCTTTTTGCCTTTCATGTGTGTCTCCGTAGTAGTTCTATGTTTCGAGCTCGACAGCTAGTTGGCTGAGCGTGACCCGATGTAGACCCAAGGACGCCTGAGCGCGTCGTCTGTCTGCCACTGGCGGATGGCGTCTTGCCTGCGAAGGGTGAGCGACAGCTCATCGGCGCCTTCGAGCAACATTTCGCGTCTCACGGGGTCCACTGAAAACGCAAGCGCTGTTCCGTCGGGAGCCTTGACGACACAGGCATCCAGGTCTGCGGTTACTGCTGCGCCGCCTTGCGCCTGTTCAGCGAGATCTGCGACCTTCTCTTCGGTGAGCACGACTGGTAATACGCCGTTCTGGAAGCAGTTCGACATGAATATCTCGCCGAACGACGGGGCGATGACAACGCGCAGTCCCAAGCCTTGTAGTGCCCACACAGCAGCTTCGCGCGACGATCCACAGCCGAAGTTCGCACCTGCGATCAGAATCGGGGCACCGACGAAGGGCGCCCGGTCAAGAACGAAGTCGGGTCCGCGCCAGACTTCGAACGCGTACTGACCGAGCTCTTCCCGTGGAAGACCGGTCAGCCTTTCAATGCGAATGATCACGTCTGTATCGACGTCCCGACGTAGCAGTGGAGCTGCCGGGCCATTCACAGTCTGAAAACGTTCCATTGCTTATCCCCTTCTTGGATCGACGATGGCGCCGGCGATTGCCGCGGCTGCTGCCGTTGCGGGACTTGCCAGGTGCGTGCGCGCTCCTGGTCCCTGACGACCGATGAAGTTGCGGTTCGACGTGCTGACGATGCGTTGGCCTGGCGGGACGACATCGCCATTGGCGGCGACGCACATCGAACAGCCGGGCTCGCGCCACTCGAAACCGGCCGCGCGGAATACGTCCGCGAGACCCTCGGCCTCGGCCATCTCCTTGACCAGTTGGGAACCGGGTACGACCCACGCCCGCACGGTTGGCGCAACGTGCTTGCCTCGCACGATGGCCGCTGCTTCGCGCAGGTCGGAAATTCGCGAGTTCGCGCAGGAACCGATGAACACCCAGTCGACGGCTGTTCCAGCCAGAGAATTTCCGCCGCCAAGGCCCATGTATTCAAGCACCGCTTCGAAATCCTTGCGGCGCTCAGCGTGCGTGCTGTCTTGCGGGTCGGGAACCGTGGCCGTGACAGGTAACGCGTGCTCGGGTGTCGTGCCCCAGGTCACCATCGGTTGCACATCGCCCAGATCAATCCGGACCTCGACATCGAATTGCGCATCGTCGTCAGAACGCAGAGTGCGCCACTCGCTGACAGCCTGCTCAAATGCTTCGCCCGAAGGCGCGTAGGGCAGACCGCGCAGAAACTCGAAGGTAACGTCGTCGGGAGGACACAAAGCGATCTTGCTTCCGAGTTCCACCGACATGTTGCACAACGTGAGCCGTTCGTCGACGCTCATGCCCCTAAGGGCAGGGCCCGAATGTTCGATTGCGTAGCCGACCCCGGCGGAGCAGCCCAGTTTTGCAATCACGTGAAGTGCGAGATCTTTGGCAAACACGCCGGCGCCCAATGCACCGCTATAGACAATTCGCATCTGGCGAGGCTTTTTCTGGCGAACGGTCTGTGTCGCGAGGACGTGTGCCAGCTCGGAGGAGCCGATACCGAACGCGAGTGCGCCCAGGCCGCCGTGCGTGCAGGTATGACTGTCGCCGCACACGATAGTCGTGCCGGGCAGCGTAAGGCCCAGTTCCGGCGCCATCACGTGCACGATGCCCTGGCCAGCTTTTCCGAGGTCGTAGAAAGGAACGGAAGACGTATCGCAGTATTGCCGCAGGCTCGCATACAGCTTCGCGCCAGCCGGATTTGTCTCGCCCGTACGGTGCGGGGCACTGCTGACCGCATGGTCCGCCGTTGCGAAGGAAAGGTCGGGGCGGCTCACAGGCAGTCCGCGCGCAGCGAGCGTCTCGAAACCGCCGGGTCCCGAAAGGTCGTGGAGCAGATGGCGGTCGATTGCGAGCAGCGCCCAGCCGCCGCCCAGGTCTGTTACCACGTGAGCATCCCAGATCCGGTCGAACAGGGTCTGCGCCATCATTTCGCTCCATCAACAACGGTGGACGACGCAGACGGGAACTGCCATTCGAGTGCACCGAGCCGGTTGAACAGATCGCGCACAGGAAGGTCGCCGGGTCGCGCCTCAATGCGTCCTTTGGTGCGTAGCGTCGAAAGTGCGAGGTCTGCAGCGCTCATCATGTTGGTCAGCAACAGCCCCGGCAGAATCACGATGCGAAAGTCCAGCTCGGCAACTTGCGGCAAAGGAATGTTGGGGGTTTTGCCGCCCGGGACCAGGTTGAGAAGGCAAGGTCCATTCACCCGGCGGGCGATGGTCGCGGCTTCTTCGACGGTTTGCGGAGCCTCGACGAAGGCGATGTCGGCGCCCGCGTCAAGCGCCCGGTTCACGCGCTCGATCGCGTCATCAAGGCTCGTCACAGCGCGGGCGTCGGTCCGCGCAACGATCAGGACTCCGCGTTCGCTGCGTGCGGCAGCCGCCGCGGCGATCTTTTCCACGAATTCGGCCGTCGGGACGAGTTCCTTGCCTTCCAGGTGGCCACAGCGCTTGGGAAACAGCTGGTCTTCAATCTGGATGGCAGCAACACCCGCTTTCTCGTATTCCTGAACTGTGCGCCGCACGTTCAGTGCGTTCCCGAAGCCCGTGTCGGCGTCGGCGATAACGGGAATGGACACCGAGCGGGTCAATGTCCGCGCGGCCGCCGTCATCTCGGTCAGGGTAACCAGCCCGAAATCCGGGTAACCGTTCGCCGCCGCTACGCCGGCGCCGGTCATATACGCGACGGGAAACCCGGCTTGCTCGATCAGGCGGGCGCTAATGCCATCCCAGGCGCCCGGCGCAACGATGAGTTCCTTCGACTCCAGCTGCTTGCGCAGCTTGCTGACTGCTTCCAATTTTCTTCTCCGGTCTTGCTAGCGTGCTTTCACTTTACGACCTATTATGACTACATGCAAGTAGTTGTTATACTTACAACGGCTAAGCGTAGAGAAACGGGAATTTCTGTTGGCAGGTCAGTCAACCAGTGTTGGCAGTCGTTGTGGTGCAGAGGTAATATGACTTCTTTAAGCGCGACTATTAATATGACAGAACCCAAAGAAGGCCCTCTGTACGCGCGCGTCCATCGGGCCCTCATGGACGCCATCGAGCGTGGCAAGCTTGCGCCGGGAACCGTGCTGCCGACCGAAAAGGAACTGGAAAAGCAATACGGCGTAAGTCGCATTACCGTGCGGCGGGCGCTGGATGACCTCGAGCGGGTCGGTTTGATAGAGCGTGGCCGCGGAAGGCCGGCAAGGGTGGCCGCTCCTCTCATTGCGTCGACGACGATGGCTATCGACCAGGACCTGCCGTCGATACTTGAGATAGGACGCGGAACCGTGGCGCACGTGCTGTCGTATCTGTGGAAGATGCCGAGTGCTGACATAGCGCAGCGCTTGCAGGTCGATCCCAGCGAGCCGGTTCTCGAGGTGACGCGCTTGCGCCGTCGGTTCGAGCGTCCGGTTCTGCATACGGTTGCGCGAGTTCCTGCGCCAATCGGGGCGCTTCTGTCGAAAGAGACACTGGAAGCGACCAACATGCTCGATCAGTTGTCCAGTCGCGGTCTGCGGGCGGCGCGGACCGAGATGGAAATGCGGGCACAGGCGTGCGACGCGAAAGTCGCTGAACTTCTCGAGCTGAAAAAGGGCGATCCCGTCTTTGTCATGGAGCGCCTGGTATCTGACGCAACCGGGCGACCCATACAAAGCATGACGGCCACTTTCCGGGCGGACAGCTTCACGTATCGAATCGTCTCGTCCCCTCAACCCGAAAACGGCCAGGCAATGCGAATGGAGGCAGCAGGGTTGTTCAACTGAAGAACAACCGCCAGGCGCGACGTTTCACTACCTTCGGGTCATCGGCATGAGCCCTCTCTGCGCTACCGTACCCATCTCGGTCGTCAACGGATTCCTGGCGCGCGCGGATCGCTCTGCAATCGGTCGCCTCGCGGTCCGCTCGGGCATTTCACATAACCTGCTGTCCCAAGCTGCGGCACGCGTAACGCAGGAACAGTTCGCGACGCTGTATCGGCTGCTGGCTACCGAGCTCGACGACGAGATGCCTGGCATCTTTGCCCGGCCACTGCGCAAAGGGACACTGAAGTTCTTGTGCCTGAGCCTCCTGGATGCACCGCGTCTTGAAGTGGCATTGCATCGCTTCGGCCAGTTTTTTCACCTGGTTCTCGACGAGTTCCAGATCATTTCCCGTCGTGCAGAAGCACATGCTGTCGTCGAGATCGTGCCTAACCCGCACGGACCGGTTGCAAGTGCGCTCGCGCGCGAATTGATGCTGAAGTTGGTACATGGCGTTGCGTCCTGGCTCGTACGCGAAAAGATCCCACTGGTCGAAGCCGAATTCGATTTTCCGCGGACGGAGCAGTCGGGCGACCTGCTCAATCTGTTTCCCGGGCCAGTCCGCTTCGAGCGCGATTGCACGCGACTTATCTTCGATGCGGCGTATTTAAACCTTCCGGTCCGCCAGCGAAGATCCGACCTCACCCTGTTCCTCCAACGCGCCCCGGAGGACTGGATCTTCGTCTCGTTCTCCGAGGAGATGGTCTGCCATCGAGTCCGGCAGTGCATCGCTTCGAGGCTACCTGCCGTGCCGACAGTCGATGCTGTCGCAGAGCAGCTGCATTACTCCGTTCGTACCTTATGCCGGCGCCTCGAAGGCGAGGGCACATCTTTTCAGGCCATCAAGGACGAAGTTCGCCGGGACATTTCGATCCAGCGGCTTATTCGGTCAGACGACGCGATTGCCTCTATCGCCTATGACGTCGGGTTCGACAATCCGACGGCGTTTCATCGCGCTTTTCGTCACTGGACCGGTAGTACGCCTGGTGCATACCGGGAGGCGAGGGCGCTTGATGCCCGCTGGCCTGAACGTCACGTTGGCAGGTTTAGTCAATCAAAGGGCAGCTTTAGGTAACGTTGAATGGCGAGACGGTCGCTACTATGACACGCAACGTAGCAACAGATTCGTAGTCCACACTCCTTGCGATCGGGACGTGGCGCTATCAGGAGACATTCATGAGCTACACGGTCCCCGTCAAGGAAATGCTTTTCGTGATGGAAAATCTGGCGAACCTGACGAAGGTCGCAGAACTCCCCGGTCTTGCGGATTCGAATTCGGACACCGCGCGTGCGGTGCTGGAAGAAGGTGC
Organism: Burkholderia sp. WSM2232; assembly: GCF_000472545.1. GTDB lineage: Bacteria > Pseudomonadota > Gammaproteobacteria > Burkholderiales > Burkholderiaceae > Paraburkholderia. Next base: position 14,831 of record NZ_AWZV01000007.1, read on the forward strand.
CAGACTTTCCTCTCAAGTCGTTGCTCCCCTTAATCTGCCCGGTGATCAGAGCCCAAGCGAGTGGCATAACGGCGCAGTCAAAGCGAGCCGGGGCTTCGGCGACGCGTATCGTCAGTTCGTCGAAGGTGGGTGGCAAGGCACCAGTCATCCGACCGGATTTGGTGGGCAGGGCCTCGCAAAATTGATCTCGGCACCGTGCACCGAAATGCTGAATGCGGCCAACGTCGCGTTTGCGCTTTGTCCTCTATTGACCGACGGCGCCATCGAGGCGCTGCTGACCGCCGGCTCTGATGAACTGAAGAAGCGTTACCTTCCGAAACTCATTGAAGGTGTCTGGACGGGCACGATGAATCTGACCGAGCCTCAGGCGGGATCGGATCTGTCTCTTGTCCGCGCACGTGCCGAACGACAGGGCGACGGCACCTACAAAGTGTTTGGGACGAAGATATTCATTACATGGGGCGAGCACGATATGGCCGGGAACATCGTGCACCTCGTGTTGGCACGAACACCCGACGCGCCGCCAGGCGTAAAGGGAATCTCGCTGTTCCTGGTCCCAAAGTACCTGACGAATGACGATGGAAGCCCCGGCGAGCGCAACGATGTGAACTGCGTTTCCATCGAGCACAAGCTGGGTATCAAGGCAAGCCCGACCGCCGTCTTGCAGTACGGCGACAACGGCGGCGCGACCGGATACCTCGTGGGCGAAGAGAATCGCGGGCTGGAATACATGTTCATCATGATGAATGCGGCACGCTTCTCTGTCGGCATACAGGGAATCGGCATCTCAGAGGCCGCATATCAGAAAGCTGCCGCTTACGCGAAAGAGCGCATTCAAAGCCGACCCGTGGACGGATCGAGCGCATTGCCGGTGGCAATCATCGAGCATCCGGACGTTCGACGCATGCTCGGTACGATGCGCGCTTTGACGGAGGGCGCGCGTGCCCTGGCGTACGTAGCGGCAGCCCATCATGACATTGCGCGCAATCACGAGGACCCGTCCGTTCGCGCGGAAAACGCAGCGATTTACGAGTATCTCGTCCCGGTCGTGAAGGGGTGGAGCACGGAAATGAGTATCGACGTAACAAGTCTCGGCGTGCAGGTGCATGGCGGAATGGGATTCATCGAGGAGACCGGTGCGGCTCAGTTTTATAGGGACGCGCGAATTCTCCCGATCTACGAGGGTACGACTGCAATCCAGGCAAACGATCTGGTTGGACGTAAGACGTTACGGGACGGCGGCACAGTGGTGAACGTCCTCCTGGCACAGATCGATGCCACGCTTGATGAACTCCACGCGTTCGGCGCGCGCGACGCGGGGCGTGCATTCGGCGCAATGCACCGCCGGCTCGCGGACGGGCGGGCCGCACTGGCTCGCGTCGTCAAGTACATGCTGGAGGCTGGAAAGAGCGATCCGAACGCCGTGTTCGCGGGCAGTGTCCTTTATCTGAAGCTCGCCGGGATCGTCCTTTCGGGTTGGCAAATGGCGCGCGCCCTTATTGTGGCGCAGTCAAAACGGGCCGAGGACACTATGTTTTACGAGGCGAAGATCGCAACTGCGCACTGTTTTTCTGAGTACGTGCTGACCCAGGCCGGCGCGCTTGCAGAAGCCATCGTCTCGGCAAGTGGCGATGATCCACTGCTCTGTTTGACAAAGGAGCACTTCTGAGCGCCGATATTCCCGAGAGGACATACAGGCGCTATGGAATCAGAGATTCCTGGCAAAGAGTCCGCAGACCTGATTGAGCGCTACGAAGCTCGGGAATCGGTCCAGTGCCTGCAAGCCGCACTGCACTGCAAGGCGCCGGTCTCGATTTTGCGCAGCTCGATGTCATCGAGAGCAATGAAGCATTCGCCGCACAGGCGTGTGCTGTGATGAATGAACTTGGGCTCGATCCGCAAAAGGTCAATCCCAATGGATCCGGCATTTCGCTCGGCCACCCGGTCGGCGCAACAGGCGCGCTTATCGCGGTAAAAGCGCTGTACGAGCTGCAGCGCATTGGCGGGCGGTATGCGCTTGTCACGATGTGCATAGGTGGCGGCCAGGGAATTGCGGCCGTTTTCGAAAAGCTTCAATGATCGGACCGGTCCTTTCGAAGTAGATGACTTATGAAAATTGAATCGGTTGGTGTCGTAGGTGCCGGCGCGATGGGCTCCGGAATAGCGCAGGTACTCGCTGTCGCCAGCATCAACGTTGTGATTATCGACGTAAGCGACATTGCGCTTGAAAAGGCCACAGGGAGGATCGACCACAGCCTGCAGCGACTCGTAGCCAATGGAAAACTGGCTGTGTCTGCGAGAGAGGCGGCGCTTGCGCGAATCGTTACTTCAACGGAGTACGCAAGTCTCACGTCGATGGATATGGTTATTGAGGCCGCGACTGAAAACGTAGAGTTGAAAAACCGAATAATTGCTCAGATCGAGTCGGCCGCGAGAGCAGACGCGGTGATTGCAACCAATACGTCTTCGATTTCGATTACGGCGCTTGCTGCGGGACTGGCCGACCCTTCGCGCTTCATCGGTATGCACTTCTTCAATCCGGTGCCTGTTATGCCGCTTGTGGAAATTATCCGGGGTTTGCAGACGAGCGACAGGACAGCGTCCACTGTTCATGAACTCACGGAGCGGATCGACAAGTCACCTGTCGGCGTGCGCAATTCCCCGGGATTCGTCGTCAATCGCATCCTCGTGCCCATGATCAATGAAGCGTTCTTCGTTCTGCAAGAAGGTCTCGCGAGTGCCGAAGACATTGATAAGGGCATGAAGCTTGGCGCTAGCCATCCTGTTGGGCCGCTCGCGCTGGCCGACCTTGTGGGGCTTGATGTCTGTCTCTCAGTGATGGATGTTTATCTGCGGGACTTTGGTGACCCGAAGTACCGCGCGTGTCCGTTGCTGCGAGAACTTGTAGAAGCGGGGCGCCTGGGACGCAAGAGCGGCCATGGCGTGTACGACTACTCAGCGTAGAAGCCGGCGAGTGGATACACAGCTAACAGGATCGGGTGCGAGGAATTGGAGGGGGTGAAGGCCGCGGTGTCTCAGGGCATCGCGGCCTGTCTTTCGCTTTGACCAGCTATGGAAACGGCGTGACTCTCATGATCCAGCTTTTTGCACGAGTGCGAGGATTTCCCCGGTCCTGCCGGTTTCTCCAAGCCAAGGGAAGATGCGCGATACGCTGTTCTCGTGCGCATCTGCGTTCAGATCAGTCATCGCATCTATGGCCAGGGTCACATTGAAGCCTAGAGCATGTGCCTCTCGCGCCGTTGATTCAACACCAATGCTGGTGGCGATGCCGGCCAGCACAACTTGAGTCACGCCTTCGGAGCGGAGCCAGGACTCGAGAGCCGTGCCCGAAAAAGCGCCCCACGTTTGCTTGGTCACGAGGTGGTCGTCTGCATCTCGCTCAAGCTCCGCGATCAGATCGGTCCAGTCGGCGGGGAAGTCGGCGGTGTTGTGGCAGAACTCTGCACGACCAGGAGGGCCCCCGGCGACATTCACCAGTACCACCGGAAGGCCACGGCTGCGAAACGCCGCGGCAAGCGCATTCGCGCGTTCGGCAATCTGGCTGACGGGGTGAACCAGCGGAAGGGCGGCGATGCCCTTCTGAAGGTCGAGGACTATTAGTGCTGTTCGAGAGTCGAGCGTTGTCACACTCATTGCGGTAATTCTCCAAAGGTAGAAGCGCAAAAGACCTGCCCGTGTCGAGCAAACCATACTAGGTATACTACCATGTATAAAGATGGTATGACAAGATGTAGGATAGCGCTTGATGGACTTGCATCGCAAGTGCTGCTTCCCCGAGGGGGAAGATCAGGTTGCGGACGCAATCCGCGATTACGATCTACGTTCGACTGGATGAATGCTCAACCGTCAACCCAGGCGCGATTCCGGCCGCAGCGTAGCGTGAGACCCGGTGCACGGAATGATGCATGTCCATCAACTCATAACAATTTGTATAACGAATGATCACATCCAATAATCCTTACGTTGGAGGCGAATATGCCGAGAATCGATATTGCAGGCGATGTACGCCGGGTCTTTGAAGTCGTAAAAGGCGGGGGCATTGCAATCTGGCCAAACGATGTCGGATACGGCATGGTCGGCAGCAGTAAGGCGGCCATGCAGAAAATTTTCGACACGAAGAAGCGCGGCAGCCACAAGCGTAATGCCATCCTCGGGGATGCCATTACCCAGCGGGAAATTCACGCGCTCGACAAGCGTTCGCAGGACATCATTGAGTCGGTCACACTTGACTACAACTTGCCGCTCGGGGCGGTTGCGCCCTGCCGGCTCGATCACCCGCTTCTTCAGAAAATAGACGGCGAGTTGCTCGAAGCAAGTACGGCAAACGGCACTATCGCCATGTTGCTGAACGCCGGCCCTATCTATAACGAGCTCTGTCCCTCCGGTGTATTGCAGGGCAACCGGTTCGGCATGGTGGGAATTGAAGACATCGGGCACGGTCTGAAGACGGTGTTTCGCCTTGAAAGCGGGTTCTCTTTGACCAACGGCAACCTGGGCCAGGGCGGGCGCATGTTTGGGCGCCAGGCCTATGTCGGAATCAGCAGCAGCACTTTTGGCACGTTGACGGCCGGGCGCCAGTACGACTCGGTCGTCGATTATTTGCAACCCTATAGCGGCGTACCATACACCGGTCTTGCGCATCCGCTGGATAACGACAACATTGTCAATTCCTTCCGGATCAACAACGTTATCAAGTACGCCAGCGCGGAGTTTAAAGGGTTGAAGTTCGGCGGCATGTACGCCTTCAGTAATAGCGCAAGCACCGGCGCGCCCAACTCCGGTTTCGCCGTCAACCGTGCCTGGAGCCTCGGGAGTTCGTACACGGTGGGGGCATTCAGCGTCGGCGCGGCATACCTGCACTTGAATTCGCCGAACAGCAACACAGCCGGCGCCGTGTCCGGAGACTACATCAACGTGGGTCGCACAGGCGCCTTGCAATCAATTGGGCTCGCGGGCCCAGTCACAAGACAGGACGTCGTGGGCGTAGGCAGCTCCTATGCTTTCAGCGGCGGGAAAGTCGGCGTGCTCTACAGTCATACTCGGTTTGATTCGAACGTCGACCGTCTAACGTTCGACAACTACCAGGTCAACGGGACCTACTTCGTCACTCCATTCTTTTCGTTGGCCACTGTGTACAGCTTTACGGACGGCAAGCTGAAGTCGACGGACGCCAGCCCGAAGTACCACCAGGTGCAACTTGTCGGCGACTATTTTCTGAGCAAGCGGACAGACGTGTATCTGCTTGGCGCCTACCAAAGGGCTGCTGGGGATGCGAAGGTGGCATCGATTGCACCCGACACTTTCGGTACAGGTGGCTCTGCGGCGCCGGATGCGTCGACTACGAAGAACCAGGTATTGGTGCGTCTGGCTTTGCGTCACAAGTTCTGAGTAAGCGCGGACCGCGCGACGGCCGGCTATCACGAGCGGATGGAATGGTCAGGCACTTGCAGAGCCAGGCAACGTCGGTTTGCGTTTCATGCCCGCAAAAAGAAGCATAACCACTCCGAGCATGATTCCGACGTCCGCGACGTTGAAAACGCCCGTTCTCAACTGCCCGATTCCCATGTTCAGGAAATCGAAGACCAGGCCTCCATAAATCCAGCGATCCAGGAGATTACTCAGTCCACCGCCCAGGACGCAGGCGATCGCAAGGACCTCGATGCGGCCGAGTCTGGGTGACCCGAGTAACCATACAAACAAGCCGACGAGGACGGCGAGCACACCATAGATAAATACGATGTTGCGAGTCGCGTCAGACATGTGCGCCCCGAGGCTGAGGAAGGCCCCATGGTTGTAGACAGGAAGCACCACGAGGCTTCCGGCAAGAAACGACTTTACGTCGCCCGGAGCCAATACCTGCTTGAATATTGCCTTGGTCAGCTGGTCGACGACGATCCAGGCGAGCGCGCATAGCACGGCAGTCGTGACTCTGTGCTTTTTCGACATTCTTTGTTTGGAATTGGTAGACGGTGACACGATTGTAACGGTCCCTGACTGGCCGACGCTCTCGCGTGGCGCGCAGCGGATTGCGGACAGCCCATCGTCAGAGCTTGCGTTTAGAACCTGGCCGTCTGGTGAGCATCTTTCGCGCTGAGATAACGCCCGAAATTTGCGTTGGCCGCTGTGGTTGGTCACAGTGCGTGCGACGAGCTACGCAGGCAGGTCGAGCGCTAGCGAACGGCGCGCTAGAACCGATACAACACCGAAGCCATGCCATTCAGATCGAGACGCCGCTCGGTGATCGGGCTACCGGCAGCGGACTTCTGCAAACGCCCGACTACAGCCGCAACGTTCGCCGACCAGTGCGAATCGAATTTATACAGCGCGTTCACGTTGATGTGCACGTCGCGCAAGCCTGAATGCGTCGCATACCGAGGCAGGCCCGACGCTGCGCTTTCCTGAGCGTTCACGCCGAAAAAGGTCTGCGTGTACGTCGCGTTCGCCCATGTCACACCTGGCCCCGCGGACAGCAGCAATTTGCCGAGCGGCGCGGATACGAAGAGGTCCGCCATCGCGGTCAGGCCTTGCCCGGTTCCGGCTATGTCCCGGTACACCGCCGCCGAGCCAGTGAAGGCCCACCAGGTGTAGTCGGCGAAAAGCCGCAGTTTCGGTCCGTAGTGCACATCGGGCAAGCCTTTGAGCCGCACATCGTCCGAACTGCTTCGCGACTGGAAATCAAAGCTCAGCGAGGCCCCGGCATGATAGTTCTCACCCGCGAGCGCATTGACGCCCAGCACGTCCGGACCTTGGGAGAAGACCCGGTCGTTCCACGAGATGTCCTGAACGGGAAACGGCAGCACCTGAATCTGCGAAGAGCCCGGATATTTCGGAAACACATACAAGCCCGGTCCAACCGATATTTTCCAGTTGCTTGCTGCTTGCGGTTCGTCGGCGTGAGCCGCGCCGGCAAAAGCTGCCACCGCGAAGCCGCACACTACTGCTGGCAGAGGCGTGCGCTTCATGCTTTCCTCGCCACAGTCGCCAGTTGCCGCAGGCGGCGCGCAAGCGCCCGGGAAACCACGGGCGCCGGATTATGGCTGCACACCGTTGCAGCCACGCTTTCGCGCAGGAAGAGTGCACATTCGCGCGCCACGACTTCGCGCTCGTTGTCGGAAGTGATCATGTGATAGGAGTCGTCGAGCCAGATGGTTCGCAAGAACGACGCGCCAATGGTGGTCCCCACGAACCGCGCGTTATGCGGGCTCGAGGTCTCGTCGTCGATAGCGTGAATAATCAGGCAATCGGTTCCGATGCCCTTGAGCTGCTTCTTTACCGAGTCCGCAAGGCGGCCGGCCTCGTGCAGCGCTGGCATGCCGATGGATGCCGGTCCAACTTCGCTGATGTCGTTCTTCTGCATGGCTCGCGCGATCTTCGAGCGCAACGCCTCGTTGCGCAGCCCGTAGGGTTCCTGTTCGCGATAACGATAACGTGAGCGAAGGGGCGTGTAATACACGTAGTCCAGCAAAAAGCGATACCAGGGAAGCGACCAGCCGTCGTAGTTCAGCGTGATCGATAGCAGCAGCAACGCGCGGGCGGCGGGCCGCTCGTGCGCGACGGCAGCCGCGAGCGTCGCGCCCATCGACAGACCGCATATCGAAACGTGCTCATGCTGTGAGGCGAGCTTATCGAACTCCGCGATGGCCGCGCCGATCCATTGCTCCATCGGCAGATGTCCGGTGCCTGCGGTGTAGCCGGGCAATTCGGGCGTATGGGTGGCAAAGCCCTCGTCGGCAAGCAGTCGCGCGAGAAAACGCAACTCGAGCGGCGAGCTCGACAGGCCGTGCAACAGCAGCACAACGTGATCGCTGTGGTCAAGGCTTGAAAATGGCGTGGCGTTCATGTCAGTCATCTGCGCGCAAAACAAGGAATTCACCGGACGACGTGGTGAAGCGGTCGCACGCGCACTCAACCGGCCGCCAGTCGTCGCGGGCGCTGGAGAGAAAACGCATGCGGTGACGCCCTGGCGTCAGATGGACGCTCACGTGCGCGAGATCCTCCTCATGCACTTGCGTATGCTTCGCGCAGTAGGCGATGCCCGCGTGCAACGATGCGTCGCCCGCGGGGGCGTCGGGTGTAGCCGTGGCGGCGGCGGCCACGAAGTTGCACGGAGGCAAGCTGTTGGCGGGATTGAGCGCCTTAATGAGGATCAGGGAGCGGTTGTACTGGGCGATATGACGCAGCATGCGATGCATTTCATCGGTGGCCCGGCGGGCAATCAGCCGCTCGTTGTCATGGCGCAGCAGCATTTCGTAGCGCGATTGCGCCACGGCTGCGAGCAGTTCGGCGCGATACTGCGCGCGCCGCAAACGTTCAACGAGGCCGATGACGAAAACCGTCATCAGAGGGTACGAGATCAGCAGATGCAGATCCGACGCGTCGATCACTTCGATGTGGCCATAAGGCGGCACGAAGAGATAATCGGCAAGGCAAAGGCCGAGCAGCATCACGCATAACGCGGGCGCGAGGCCACAGTAGTACTCGACGAGCACCGCGGCGACGAGAAAAGCAGTGCCGGGCATGAACGGCCCGAGCAGCGGGTGCAGGACCGTCCGGATGATCGCCGCGGCAACGAGTGCCGCTGCTGCGGCGATCCACCTGTTCCGGCCACGTGGCGCCCACCGTTTTGAATTTTTGACTTCCATGCACTCGATGCAAACATTAAAACCTTTCTCCCCATTAACGGCGATATGGGGGAAAGGTTTAGCAGATAACCCGTTCGATCTACCAAGCTTTGAGCGCGGCGACCAAACTCGAAGCCAAAGTCTGGTACAGCGCTGATGGCGGCGCGAGTTCCAGGACGTGGGCGTGCAGCCGCGCCGCTCATCGCCTGTACGAATCCGATAAGCGCGCACACCTTGCTCTGTTTCTCAGCGGTTCAGGACAAGAAGCGCTTCCGGATAGCGGTCGCACATGAAGTCGACGAACGCTCGCGCCCGTTGCATTCCCAGCACAGACCGCTCGCGTGCGCCGCGCAGAACTTTCGCCGCGGAAGCTATAGCTTCGTTGCCTGAGCAATTGGCGGGAGACGACCTGCAACAGTGGTCATTATCTGATCCGCCAGGACCGCTAACCAACTGCTAACGGCCGTTAGTCGAAACGTCCTTTGATTAACATGAACCATCACCGCATCCACCGCCAGGAGTTCCCAAAGGTCCGATAGTGCGCCAGGGCGTTGACCCATTAAAGCCGGAGGTTATCGGAGCCAGACCCGCCCGGATATGCGACAAAGAGCCCCGGCAAGAGGACGGTGATCTGTCAGAACAAGGGATCGGGCTTCGTCGCGCGGAAAAAACCGCTCAAAATCAAGGTCGACAGGATCGTTGCCCGCTTTGCACTCCCCGGAGCCGAGCACAGCCGTGGACTCTTGATCGACTCGGCCGACGCGCCGCGGGCAAAAAATGATGGCATGCCGGCCGAGCAGCGCGACATGACCTCGTCTGTACTCAATGGGAAGGCGCCACCTACTGATGCGCCGTGTCAGCAAAAAAGCAGTGCCACCGCCAGTCTCCGCGCCAGCCCTCAGCGCTTGAGCGAGGGCAGACGAGACTGCATCAAACACCAGACGTTGCGGTGGAACTCGCCGGCTGCGCCGTGGCCCAGCGGAGCTTTCGTTCCATGACGCGCAGATTGATGTGGTCAGACGCGAGGCGTCCCAGTGTAGTGAGTGCGTCGCGCTGCGATTCCAGGAGCCGGCGCGGCGTGCGGTCGATCACACAGAGTGAGCCGAGCCGGTAGCCCTGAACGTCGCAAATGTTGACCCCGGCGTAGAAGCGGATGTGAGGATCGCCCGTTACCAGTGGGTTACTGGCAAATCGCAGGTCGATCGTTGCGTCCTCAACGACGAACACGCCATCCTGCAGGATCGTGAAATTGCAGAACGCCCATGACCGCGGCGTTTCTGCCGTTTCGAGCCCCCAACGAGATTTGAACCATTGCCTGTCGGGCGTGAGAAGCGTCAGCAGAGCAATTGGCGCCTCGAGAATCGTGGCGGCGAGGCGTGTGATTTCATCAAACGATTCTTCGGCAGGGCTATCCACCAGGCCGGAAGCCGTGACTGCGATCAGCCTTTGCGCCTCATTACCCGCGGGGTCACCGCTCAACGGTTCGACCACAGGCCGCGCCAACGGTCCGCCGTCGCCAAGCAACCGGCGGACCGTGGACTGGAGCGTACCCGCAGACCTGTTGGCGGCTACAACATGCAGGCGCCGGCCGGCAGTCGGCAATGCCGACAGGTCTGTGCCGCCGACGTCCCCCGCTATGACCACGTGAGTGTGACCGAGAGCGGGGTGCGCAAGAATCGCCTCGAGGAGGCGCATGCAATCCGACCCGTCGGCGTCGAAGTCAAGCACGATCACTGATGGCAGAAGGTGGCCGGCACTGAGCAAGGTTTGATAGGCATCGGAGCTTGCGTGCACGGCGCACTCAGGCATGGCGTTGAACATTTCTACAAAGCGCTGAGCCTTGTGCCGGGGCGTATGCACCAGCACCAGCGCGGGCCCATGAATCCTTTGCGCAGCGAGCCTCGCCTTAAGGTCCATCACAGCGCTGCGGCGGACACGACGATGACCACCGGGCGTTTTCCAGGAGTCGAGCGTATTCGTCTCGATCCACGTCTGTGCGGTGCGGGCCGACACGCCGAGAAGTTCCGCCGCTTCCCGGGTCGTGATGATGGGGTCTTCCATGTGATTCCTGTTCTATTGCTCGCAGCATACTCGATCTAGGGGTATACGGCATCAGGGAATAAGAAAATGGCAAATTCGGAAATTTGCGTTACGATAGATCCCGTATCAGTCCTCGACCTGACCCGCCACCCCGACGGGAAAGGGCTTATCGAACCGGCCTCCGGCCGGTTTTTTTTCGCCCTTGACGCGCGTTTTTTCGGGGTGGAACGGAAAATCTGGAATGATCGGGGCGACGTCGGCGGCGCTTTCGCGCGGCTTGGTAGTAACCGCGTAATTCGGAAAAATCGGCAAATTATGTTAAAGAATCGCTGACGGCTGCCGTTAAGTCCGTCAGAGCTCCGCGCAGCGCGCGCCGGGCCGAAGCCAACAAGAACGCGAAAAACGGAGGAGCAAACTCATGAGCCACGCCTGGCCGGGGACACTGACCGAGGCCGCCACGACGTTCGTCGCGCGGCAGCCCATCGTCGACAGGGGCGGGCGCATGGTCGCCTATGAACTGCTTTTCAGGGACGGCGATACTGCTGCTGCCGATATAGCCGATGGCTTTGGCTGCACCGCGCATGTCGTCGAGCGCACCGTTGGCGCGTTGGGGCTTGACATGGTTCTGACAGGGCTCGATGGGTACATCAATTGCACGGCGCACTTCCTGCACTCAGGGGTGCCCCAGATCCTGACCGGTGGGCGATTCGTGCTCGAGGTTCTCGAATCGTGCGAACTGGACGGGGCGCTCAGAAAGCGCTGCAACGCATTGCGCGCGGCAGGTCTGCGGATTGCGCTGGATGACGTGGCAGAGCTTAGCCCCGCGATCGAAGCCTTCCTGCCGGCAGTCGACATCGTCAAGCTCGAATGGCCGGCGCTGGATGCGACCACCGCGCGAGCGATGGTCCGGGAGCTCAAGCGCGCCGGAAAGATTGTGGTTGCCGAGAAGGTGGACGACCGCGAGCAATGGCAAAACGCGATTAACTGGGGATGCGACATGGTGCAGGGGTTCTACTTCAGCCGGCCGCAGATCATGGAGGCGCGGCGTCTTGTGCCCGACCTCGGGCAACTGCTGGAGCTGTTGAACCTGATCATCAACGATGCTTGCGATCATCGCATCATCCGCGCCCTGTCGGACATGCCGGTGCTCGTCACGCAGGTGTTGAGACTCGCCAACTGTTCGGGTAACGCAAATCCTAAGCGGACTGCGATTGCGTCGCTACATCAGGCGCTCGCGACGATCGGGACGACCCGGCTCTTCCAGTGGTGCAGTCTGCTGCTCTACAACCATTCGGACCCCGACGCCGTCTGTCGGGATCCGCTGCTCGCGCTCGCGAGGCAACGCGCGTCGTTCATGTTGCAGGCGGCTCTCTCCGAGGACCCTCGCGCAACGGCGTTTGCACAGACCGCTTACCTGACAGGCATGCTCTCGCTGCTGCATGTCATCTGGGGGCGGCAGCAGGACGAGTTCGTGGAGACGCTCCCGCTTGAGCGTGGCATGAAGGCCGCCCTCGTCGATCGCTGCGGCAGGCTCGGGGAGCTGCTGACGGGCGCCGAAATCTTCGAGGGTAAGCCGCGTTCACTAGTAGCAGATCCCGGGCACCACGATGCGCAAACGCGCGACCGCTCTGCTGAGCAGCCCGGCATCGGGCACGAGAATGGCCCCTTGAACGAGGCGTTGCCCGTCTGTTGAATCGGGCAGGCGCCCGGGACACCGTACACGAAAGAAGCATCCCCAACAGCAACCTGATGAAAGCTTTTCTAGCCCCGAGGCCATTCGGACTGGCAGAGCGAAACCGTTAAGCAGAATTTCAAACTGGAGAATCACATGAAATACTTAGGTAACCTACGAATTGGAACCCGCCTGCGGGTGGGGTTCGGCATTACGCTGCTACTGCTTATGATGACGGGCGGGCTGGCGATGCTGCAGGCGTCGAGAATCTATGCAGGAACTGAGGAAATCGCCGACAACTGGCTTGCCAGCGTTCAGACGCTGGGCGAGATCAGGGCGCTCGCTAACGGCGTGCGCCGGGCGAGCTTGCGATCCGTGCTGGAGAGCGAGGCTACAGCGAAGCAGAGCCAGCGCGCGCAGCACGACGCCGCACTGTCATCCTTCAAGGCCGCTATGGCAAGCTATGAGAAGCTCGTGTCATCGCCCCAGGAGCAGGAGATCTTCGGCAATCTGACCAAAGCCTGGGCCGCATTCGAGACTTCCGACACGAAGCTGCTTCAGCTATCGGAATCGGGCGATGCCGGCTTTGCCGCTGCCAGGTCGCTGGCGACAGGCGAGTCAGCAACGCTGTTCACTCAGGCGCTGCAGCTCGTCGAGCAGGACGTGAATCTCAATCGCGCTGGCGCGGCCGCCGCCACGACAGATGCAGCAGGAAATTATCACGCGACCATCGTGCTGACCGGCGTGCTGTGCGGCGCGGCCCTGCTGCTGTCTGTCGTCGTTGCATGGCTGATTACCCGTTCCATCGTCGCTCCGCTCGAACGGGCGGTTGGTATAGCCGAGACGGTGGCGCGCGGCGACCTCACGTCGGAGATCGAAGTGTCCGGTCGTGACGAGACCAGCCAGCTTCTGCTCGCGCTGCGCAACATGAACGCACGGCTGCTGGACGTGGTGAGCCGCGTGCGCTCGAGCAGCGAAAGCATCGCCACCGGTTCCGCACAGATTGCCGCGGGCAACACTGACCTGAGCCAGCGTACCGAGGAGCAGGCTGCATCGCTCGAGGAAACGGCGGCCAGCATGGAGCAGTTGACGGCGACGGTCAAACAGAACACGGACAACGCCCGCCAGGGCAACACGCTCGCCAGCAATGCATCGGAGGTGGCAGCCAGAGGCGGTCAGGTCGTTGCCGAGGTCGTTGACACCATGCACGACATTTCCGACAGTTCGGCAAAAGTGGCTGAAATCATTGCTGTCATCGAGGGAATCGCTTTCCAGACAAACATACTCGCGCTGAATGCCGCTGTTGAGGCTGCACGGGCTGGCGAAGAAGGCCGGGGCTTTGCCGTCGTGGCGAGCGAAGTGCGGGGGCTTGCGCAGCGCAGCGCTTCTGCTGCGCGGGAAATCAAGGAGCTGATCAACCAGTCGGTGGCCAAAGTGGAGGCGGGCACGTTGCTCGTCGACAATGCGGGTGCCACGATGAAGGAAGTGGTCCACTCGGTAAAGCGTGTCACCGACCTCATGGGCGAAATTGCGTCGGCATCGGTTGAGCAACATACCGGTATCGAACAGGTCAATCAGGCCGTCATGCAGATGGACGAGGTCACGCAACAGAATGCGGCGCTGGTGGAGGAGGCTTCGGCAGCAGCGCAATCGATGGCATCGCAGTCGAGCACGTTGCGCGAACTGGTCTCGGTTTTCCGCCTGCCTCCTTCAAGCGCAGGCACAGCCGGTCCGCCCGAGACGCTGAGCGCGGCTCCCGGGCGTGCGGCGCGGAAGGCGGCAAGCGTTGGTCAACGCAGGCCCAACGCCGCAGTCGCTGCCAACGAAAGCAGTACGAGCTGGCAGTCGTTCTAACTGGTGGCCCGCACGCTCTGCCGCTCGAATTGGCTGGAAAGTGCTATTCGGCGCGACGCGCGTCGCTGCGCAAAGCGCGTGCTGACAGGTCCATTTTCGCTTTTTTAGCCGACGTTCCTTCGCTCCACGCCCGTCGAAAGTGAAGGAACTGCTAAATGACTATGCGAAAATGCACTACACCCATCCCGGAGCAAGCATGGCCCAATTGCACTCCTCACCGCCGTCGTCGGCGGCCGAAGCCGAATGCGCGCGAGAACCCATCCATATTCCAGGCGGTATTCAACCGCACGGGTTCCTGTTTAGCGTTGCTCCGGATGGAACGTTGCTGCAAGCCAGCGCCAATATCGCCACGTTGACGGGTTCATCCGCAGAAAGCGCGCTGGGCCGTCCCATCGCTCATGTTCTCGGCGACGAATGGAGCGCGCGCATTATCAGCGGTCTGGCCTCTCAAGAGGCCGAAGGTGTTCCGCTGTACATCGGTTCGATGAGCGACCCGCGCGGCGACACAGCGGATGCGCGAATCGGGCCTTTCGCCGTGGTCGTGCACCGCTATCAGGGCGTTCTGTTTGTCGAACTCGAACCGGCGCTCGGCACCGAGGACGTTTTCTCTTCGATGTACCCGCTGGTGCGCACCTTCATCAATCGTCTCGAAGAGGCGAACAGTGTGCCGCGCCTCGCACAGCTTGCTGCCGACGAAGTGCGCCGTATCACAGGATACGGCCGCACGCTCGTCTATAACTTCGATGATGCCGGGGTTGGTCATGTGATCGCCGAAAACATCCAGCCGGGATACACCTCTTACATCGACCAGCACTTTCCGGGCTCCGACATTCCGGCTCAAGCCCGTGAACTCTATGTGCGCAACCGCATCCGTCTGATCGCCGACGCCGCTTATCAGGCCTCGCCGCTCGTACCGTCTCTGCATCCGTCCACGGGCCGGCCCACCGATCTCACGTACGCCTCGCTGCGCAGCGTGTCGCCCGTGCATGTGCAATACATGAAGAATATGGATACGCTGTCTTCCATGTCCATGTCGATCGTGGTGAGGGGCAAGTTGTGGGGCCTCATCTCGTGCCATCACGCTAGCGCACGCGTGCCGCCATTCGAAGTGCGCATGGCGTGCGAACACATCGCACAGGTGCTGTCGTTGCAGATCGAATCGAAGGAAGATCATGCGCAAGCCGAATACCGGCTCAAACTGCGCCGCACACTGACTCGGCTGCTCGGCGTGATGGCCGATGCAGACAGTTTTACTGAAACGCTCGCGAGCGATCCCGCCGATCTTCTTGCACTGACCGCCGCAGACGGCGCAGCTATTGTGTTCGACGGCCGCATCCAGTTGATCGGCGCTACGCCGTCCGAAGAAGAGGTGGGCAAACTGGTCGAATGGCTGGATTCGAAAAGCGAGGAGACGTTCGATACCGACGTGCTCGGCTTCACCTGCCCGGTGCTGCCGGCCAACCCGAACTACGCCGGTCTGCTGGCCATATCTATTTCGACGTTGTTCAGGAATTACGTGCTGTGGTTCCGCAAGGAGGCCATCCAGACAATCAAATGGGCCGGCGATCCGCGGCTGAAACTGGCAAATCTTGCTCCCTCGCTGTCGCCGCGCAGGAGCTTCGAGGTCTGGACGGACACCGTGCGAGACCGCTCGCTCGCCTGGAGTCCCGCCGAAGTCGAAATCGCGGCTGAGTTTCGTGCCGCTTTGCTCGGCATCGTGCTGCGCCGTGCCGAAGAGTTGGCGCAACTCGCGCAGGAACTCGGGCGCGCCAACAAAGAACTCGAAGGTTTCTCCTACACCGTGTCGCACGATTTGCGCGCGCCGTTGCGGCACATTGCGAGTTTCGCGGACCTGCTGCGTCAGATGGAGAACGACGCGCTGTCCGAGCGCGGTCAACACTTTCTGGAACGAATCATCTCGTCGGCGAAGTTCGGCGGCGAACTGGTCGACGATCTGCTCGCCTTCTCGCAAATGAGCCGCGCGGCACTGCGTCCGCAACCGTTCGACGTGAACGCGCTGGTCGAGTCGCTCATCGCCGACGAAGCCAAGCATACGGCTCACCGCAACATCGAGTGGCACGTCGGCGATCTCGGCGAGGTCACGGCCGATGCGACGCTGATTCACATCGTGCTGCGCAATCTGATCGAGAATGCCGTAAAATTTACGGCTACCCGAGATCCGGCCATCATCGAAATCGGCCGTTACGCGGGCACGGGCCAACTCGCCGACCAGGAAGTTTTCTTCGTGAAGGACAACGGCGTGGGCTTCGACATGCTCTATGTCGACAAGCTGTTCGAGGTCTTCCAACGCCTGCATCGTATGGAAGAATTCGGCGGCACGGGCATTGGACTTGCAAGCGTCAAACGGATCATCGAACGCCACGGCGGCAAGGCCTGGGCCGAGGGCGAAGCGGAGAAAGGCGCAACCGTGAGTTTTTCTTTGCCTCATTCCCTTCACGTGGCGGCGAGCGAGAGCGATGAATCTTCGGCTATCTCAACGGCACGGTCCAGCGCGTTGCTGACAGGTAAGCGCATGCGCGTTGTGCGCAAAGGCTGAAAATGGTGAACAGGAATGGAGGAAAAGCGCGTGCTGAAACCAATTCTGCTGGTTGAAGACAATCCCAACGACATCGAACTTACGCTGATCGCGCTCGAAAAGACGCGGCTCGCGAATCCGGTCGTGTCGTTGCGCGACGGAGAAGAAGCTCTGCAATGGCTGCGCCGCGAAGGGCGCTGGGCGGAGCGCAGCGAAGGAAGTCCGGCCGTTATCCTGCTGGACAAGAAACTGCCCAAGGTGGACGGTCATGAGGTGTTGAAGTCCGTTCGTGAAGACGAGGAGCTTCGGCGCATTCCAGTGGTGATGCTCACTTCTTCTCGCGAGGAAAGCGACTTGCTGCGCAGTTATGACCTTGGCGTGAACGCGTACGTGGTGAAGCCGGTCCAGTTCGACGACTTCATGGACGCCATTAAAGATCTCGGCGTTTTCTGGGCCGTGCTCAACGAACCGCCGCCGCACCCGCGCGCATGAACGCCTATGCTGGCGCTAGCGGTATAGGGGCAGCCTGACACGGAAGGTGGCGCCATGCCCCAGGCCCGCACTTTCCGCGACGATCGTACCGTTGTGCAGGTCCACCAGATTCTTCACGAGCCACAAGCCTAAACCGAGCCCGGCAACACGTCCGGAGCCGTGCGCTGCGAACTGCTGGAAACGTTCGAAAATGCGTTGGAGCGATTGGTCGTCCAGACCGACGCCGGTGTCTCGCACAGCCAGTTCCACGTGCTCAGTGTCGGCTTTCACCCACAATTCAATCGCTCCGGTCGTGCAGAACTTGCGCGCATTCGACAACAGGTTCCACACCACCTGCTTCATGCGGCTTTCGTCCGCCAGAACGGTAACCGAAGCGAGATCGTCGGCGATCAGGCGCAAGCCTTTTGCTTCCACGTCAATTCGCATATCTTCGGCGACATTGCCCGCCAGTGCGCCGAGATCCACCGGGCTCATGTTGACTGACAGTTTTCCCGTGACGATTGCGCCGCTGTCCAGCAGATCGTCGACCATGTGGGCAAGCTGACGTGCGTTGCGGCTGATCACGCCGGCAGCACGCGGCGCGACCTGTGACGGCTCGCTCGAGCGTTCCAGCAGATGCGTCCAGGAAATGATTGCCGAGAGCGGCGAGCGCAGTTCGTGACTGACCGTCGTGACGAAGTGGTCCATTGCGGTGGCGAGACGTTCGCTCTGCTCACGCGCCCGCTTTTCCGACAATGCGATCTGCTGCTGCTCCAGTTCCGCTTCTTTACGCGTGGTGATGTCCAGTGTGAAGCCGATGACCGAATTGAGCGTACCGTCCGGCAGAAAACGGCCAACGCCGCGCACGAGAATCCAGCGGATCGACCCGGTAGTCCAGCCTACCCGGAAGTCCACTTCGAAATGATCCCGGCTCGCAACGGCCATGTTCATTGCGTCGCGCAAACGGCCACTGTCTTCCGGATGCGCGATCTCGCCGAATAGCCGCTGCTCGGTAATCACCGACGTGCTCACGAGACCGAGATTGGTCTTGCACTGATCCGTACAGTTGATGAGGCGGGTACGCGGGTCCAACTCCCAGGCGCCCAGTTGTGAAAACTCGAGCGCGAGCTGGAAGCGCTCTTCGTGTTCGCGCAACTGTTGTTTGGCTTCCTGCGCAACCACCAGGCGAAGCTGCGCCTGCGAGCGCAGCTTGGCGCGCTCACGCTGTTGACGTTCGTATTCGTCGACGCGGTCGGTGACTTCGCTGACGCGCAGCGCGATATACGCGTTGCCGTCGTGCGCCGTAGCGAGCAGCGTCGCCTTGACTCGCCAGTAACGCGCCGCAAGCTGTGGGGCAGATGCTTCAGGATCGGAAACGGGTTCACGCGCTGCTGCCGTCGCGCGCGGCGGCGTTTCATAGCGGAACAGGGTCGACCATTTTGACTCGCCGGGAACGAGGTCGGCTAGCGCGCTGTCGAGCCACGAGCGCCGGGCTTCGCGTTGTTCGCGCGGACCGAACTGGTTGATGTCGAAAATCGATTTGCCAAGCACGTTGCTCGATGACTGATCCACCAGGCTGCGGTAGCTCGCGTTTGCATGCAGTATCCTGAACTGCCGATCGAGGATCAGATACGCATCCGGTAGCAAGTCGAAAGCCGCCGCTGCATCGAGCGGATACGGCGGCGCTGAACTGTCCTCATGGCAGCGATTCATGGCGTGGGCGCCCGGGGATTAGTCGGCATTTATGCCGCCAGCGAGAGCGGAACAGGGCACGAGTTCGATGAGAAGTGCGAACGCGTCTGACGCGCCGCGGCACGCTTCATGAATCTTCGCTTCGGTGTCCAGGCCGGCGCACATGGCTTGAACGAAAGCGGGCCAACGTTTGCCCGGCGCCCCGCGACCAAGTGCGAGATAGTCGAGAGGATGGGGCGCCAGGCGTTCTTTGAGACGATCATAGAGAACCGCACCGCCTAGCTGGGAACCCTCGATCACGTAGCACACGCCCCAGCGATAAGCGGCGCTTTCGCTGCGACTTCGCCAATTGGGTTGTTCATCGGGTTGCTCATTAGCCGGCGGCATTGTGATGCGCCCTTGGGCATTCACACAAGGGTGCGATAGATCCGCCTCGATCAATGCGAGGCGGTTCACCGGCGACACGACATGGGTAGCCTGCGGCCCGTCGCTGAACTGCTGCAACCATGCTTCGAGTTGCCGAAGCCATTCGCGCAGAATGCCCAGGTGTGCGACGTAGTCGTCACGCGAGACGCTATTCACCGACAGCGGCATGAGTTGATGCGTCAACTCGTGTTGTTTCGAAGTCGCTGCGCGCAATGCGGCGAGTACGCGTTGTTTATCACTTCTCGGGCCAGCGGGTTCTCTGGCGATATCGATTTGGTCGGTCAACGTGCGAATGGAACCTGGAAGTTGCGGAATCAGACGAAGAGGCGAAACATAAAAGCACAGATGACGCAGCGAAGTCGTTGCGAGATATTTGCTGAGCACGACCGTGCAAGCATTCTAAAGCAACAAGCGCAGACGTATTAGCGCCGCCGCAAATGACGTGCGCCCCGTTCGCTCAATGCGAAAATATCAGCAGCAGCATGCAAGAATTTCCGATGAGTTAGTTGCGAGTCGGCATCGGTAATTCGTGCACTCCTTTCTGTTGAGAGGTCCACAACGTATAACACGACACATCATTCAGTGCATGGCTCTTTCCCCGTTGCGCTGTCCATGTGCGCATCGCTTCCATTGCGCAGGGACATCGGCACGTCGGTAGCATGCACCGCGCTGAACAATCTCCGGGAACCTTGCACGACGGCGCGTAGGTGAAATATGACTCCAAGGCCGCGCTCGATGGCACCTAACTTCGGACCTTCACGGCTCGGGCGGCGTCGGGAACAGAGCGGGCATCGCATGCGATGTCACTCCCGGTTCTCGTCGTCTCCTGAACTCAGCGTCATCCCTGCTGCCGGCAAAGGTAACGCCGTGCGATAGCGTACCTGCTTGAGCGCAAAGCTCGACCGGATGTTGGCGACACCCGGAATTGTCGTCAACTGCTCGAGAATGAAACGCTCGAGACTCGGCATGTCGGGTACCACTACGCGTAACAAATAATCGGCATCGCCCGACATCAGATAACACTCCATCACCTCGGGGCGCTTGTCGATAGCTTCCTCGAAACGGCGCAGCGCCAGCGTCACCTGCTTTTCCAGACTCACCTGAATGAACACGTTGATTCGCAGGCCCAACGGCTCGGGGTTCAGCAGTGTCACTTGCTGCTTGATAAGGCCGAGCTTTTCGAGCGCGCGCACGCGATTGAAGCAAGGCGTGGTCGACAGATTGACCGCGCGGGCCAGTTCGGCGTTCGTTATGCGAGCGTTCTGCTGCAGCTCATTGAGAATGGCGATGTCGATCCTGTCCAGCTTTCGAGTCACGGGGCTCATGGTGGCGATATTCTAAAAAAATAAGAAAGACAGTATAAAACGAACTGCGTGACCGCTGTTTATGAGTTAAATGAGATGCACATTCCATTGCTTGCTGTGTAATCTAACGCCATCGTTTTTCGGTCGCGGAGCCTGTCATCGTGCACATGTCAGTCGTGCCTCATGGATTCGCGCGTTCGTACGTCGCCGTAAGGGCACGTCCTGCGCAGCAGTCGCTGTGCGGCCGTCCAGTCAGCAACCAACCATAAATCACCGACTGCCCGCAGTCATCACTATCCCTGCATACCATGGCACAGACTCTTTACGACAAATTGTGGAACACCCATGCGGTCCACACCGAAGAAGACGGCACGACGCTTTTATATATCGACCGCCATCTACTGCATGAAGTCACCAGCCCTCAGGCATTTGAAGGGCTGAGGCTGCAGCAGCGCCCGGTATGGCGCAACAGCGCCAGCCTGGCCGTCGCAGATCACAACGTCCCCACCACCGACCGCAGCCAGGGCATCGCCGATCCGGTTTCCAGGAAGCAGGTGGACACGCTCGACGCGAACTGCGACGTGTTCGGCATTGCCCACTTCAAGATGAACGACATGCGTCATGGCATCGTGCACATCATCGGGCCAGAGCAGGGCGCCACGCTGCCGGGCATGACGATCGTCTGCGGCGACTCGCATACGTCGACGCACGGCGCCTTCGGCGCACTTGCGCATGGCATCGGAACGTCGGAGGTGGAACACGTCCTGGCTACGCAAACCCTGCTGCAAAAGAAGAGCAGCAACATGCTGGTCAAGGTGGAAGGCCAACTGCCGCGAGGCTGTACGGCGAAAGACATTGTGCTTGCCATCATCGGTAAGATCGGCACCGCAGGCGGCACCGGCTATGCCATAGAGTTCGGCGGCTCGACTATTCGCGCTCTGTCGATGGAAGGTCGGATGACCGTGTGCAATATGACGATCGAGGCGGGCGCACGGGCGGGCATGGTCGCCGTCGACGACACCACGATCGAGTACCTCAAAGGTCGCCCGTTCTCGCCGACCGGTCCCGAGTGGGACAAGGCCGTCGCACGCTGGAAGCAGTTCGCCTCGGACCCGGACGCGCACTTCGACCGGGTGATCGAGGTGAATGCCGCGAACATCGTCCCGCAAGTTACGTGGGGCACGTCGCCCGAAATGGTGGCGTCGATAGACGGCCATATCCCGGATCCGGATCGCGAGAAAGATCCGGTCAAACGGGAAGCGCTCGAGCGCGCGTTGCAGTACATGGGCCTCGAGCCCAACCAGCCGGTGGAAGCGATCAAGCCGGACAAGATTTTCATCGGTTCGTGCACGAACGCGCGCATCGAAGATATGCGCGCGGCCGCGTGGGTGGTCAGGAAGTTGGGGCGCCGCGTGGCATCCAGCGTCCGTCTGGCGATGGTCGTGCCGGGCTCTGGTCTCGTGAAAGCGCAGGCCGAACGCGAAGGTCTCGACAGGATATTCATCGATGCAGGTTTTGAGTGGCGCGAACCGGGCTGCTCAATGTGCCTCGCCATGAACGCCGACCGGCTCGCGCCGGGCGAGCGCTGCGCATCCACGTCGAACCGCAACTTCGAAGGCCGCCAGGGGGCGGGCGGGCGTACGCACCTGGTGAGCCCCGCCATGGCCGCAGCAGCTGCTATCGAGGGCCATTTCGTCGATATTCGCAAGCTTGCTTGAGACACAGCTTCAGACCCGGCTTGAGACGCGGCTCTGGACGCGTCGCAACCCGGGGCTGCAATAAACGAATTCCAAATCGCCGTTGGCACCGAGTCTTCACGCGCGCTCACTGCAAACGCGCGTGGCAGGCGCCGCGGTCTTGAACAGGCATACAGCATCATGGACAAATTCACCGTACACACCGGCCTCGTCGCACCGCTCGATCGTGAAAACGTCGACACCGACGCGATCATTCCGAAGCAGTTTCTGAAGTCGATCGAGCGCACCGGTTTTGGCCTCAACGCTTTCGACGAATCGCGCTACCTGGACCAGGGCGAACTGGGCAAAGACAACTCGAAGCGCCCACTGAACCCAGACTTCGTGCTGAACCAGCAACGCTATCAAGGCGCGTCGATCTTGCTGACCCGTCGAAATTTCGGCTGCGGCAGTTCGCGCGAGCACGCACCCTGGGCATTACATCAGTATGGCTTTCGTGCACTGATTGCGCCCAGCTTCGCCGATATTTTCTATAACAACTGCCTGAAGAACGGCGTGCTGCCAGTTGTCCTGAGCGAAGCGCAGGTCGATCGCCTGTTCAACGATGTCAACGCGTTCATCGGTTTTCAGCTAACCATCGACCTGGAGAGGCAAGTGGTGTGCGGCATCGACGGCGGCAGCGAGTACCCGTTCGAAGTAGATGCATTTCGTAAATATTGTCTTCTGCATGGCTTTGACGACATCGGTTTGACGCTGCGCCAATCGGACCGGATTCGCCAGTTCGAGTCTGGTCGGCTCGCAGAGCAACCGTGGCTCGATCTCCGGCTGGCGCGGTAAGGCGTCCGGTTTGCGCCGCGCCTCGTTTGCGGCGCCGCTGCCTTGCGCATTGCACCAGGGGCGCGGGCGCTGTCCACGCAGTTGCTCGCGTCAGTTTGACCTGTGTGATGGGGTCCGCGAATTTCTATTGTTACCGCATTTCTGACGCAACCATTTACCCCTTCCGTGTCCTTTTATCTTGAGCAAACGCGGAAGATCCGACGGCCGGCTACTAATACGCAGATCACTTGCCGGCGGCGCAATGAAGCACATTGGAGAGAGACACGCAGATGGGCACGAACACGACAACGACTGTGAAGAGCATGGCACGAAAGCGCTGGTTCATCATCTTGCCAGCGGTCTTTGTGATGTACATGATCTCGTTCTTCGACCGAGTGAATGTCGGCATGGCACTGCCGTACATCGCCAAAGAGTTCGCGCTGAACCCTGTGCAATCGGGGTGGATCGGCGCCGCTTTCGCCTGGGGATATATCGTGACCCAACTGCTCGCCGGCTATCTGGCACTCCGGCTGGGTCCGCGACGGCTAATCGGAATCTGTCTGGTGCTGTTTGGCGGCCTATCGATGCTGACGGGTTTTGCCCGCAACTTTCAGGAGCTGCTTGCTGTCCGCTTTGCGCTGGGTCTTTCGGAAGGTCCGATCTACGCGGCTTCGGCGATGTTGCTGGCTCAGTGGTTCATCAAGTCGGAAAGAGGCCGCGCCTTCGGCATCTCGAACCTCAGCGTCGCTGCAGGCGGGTTCCTCGCCGGACCTATTTCCGCTTTGGTTCTCGCTCATCATGACTGGCGTGTCATGATGATTGTCGAAGGGCTTCCGGCGTGGATATTCTGTCTTGTATGGTTTTATGCGATCCCCCGCGGTCTCGGCGCTGCGCGATGGTTATCGAATGCCGATCGCCAAACTATTGAATATCACATTGCCGACGAACAGGCAGTGCACAAGGACAGGAACGTGGACTCATGGCTCACGATCTTCAAGGAACCTTTTGTCTGGATGCTGGTGCTCGGGTTTGCTTGCAGTCAGATCATTCTCTACGGCCTGACACTCTGGCTTCCCACCATATTCAAGGCTAACGATCGTATCAGCAGCATGATGGTGGGTGTGCTGTCCGGCGCACCGTTTATCCTGTCGATGCTTGGCATTTACTACATTACGGACCGGTCGGACAAACATAATCAGGAACGCCGCTGGCACGCTGCAGTACCCATGGCCGTATCGGGCATTTTGCTGATCTGCCTCGCGCTGACTCCGACGCGCCTTCTGTACACCCAGATCGCGTTGATACTCGCAGTCGGCTTCGTGCTGAAGATGCCCACGCCGCTCATCTCGTCGTACCTGACAGAAGTACTGCCGCTGCGAAAGGCGGTGCCTGCCGTGGGCCTGGTTATTGGCGGCGGAAGTTTCCTTGGTCAGTTGTTGGGCCCGTTGCTTGTCGGATACACGAAGTCCATTTCAACTAACTTTGGACCTTCGTTTATCGCGCTTGGCGTTATCGGAGTTTGCGGCGCTTTGATCCTGCTCGCGGCCCGCGGCGGCGGCAAATCCGGGTTGACGTTTCGTTCCGCGGAGTTGACCAGGCAATAGGGCTGAAGCTTAGTCTGCCTAACCATCGTGTGACGCCAACCGTCACGATTGCACAGGCCAATCCGTTCGCTCGTCGACCCGGCAGACAGTGGGGCGCGACAAATGCGCCTCAGTGTGTATGCCGCGAAAGACCGCGACAGTCCGGCCCAGGCCGATACACAAGGCGCTGTTCTCTCAACCGGATCGAAGACCCGCACGCTTCGATCCGAGCTATTTCCCTGCTACGAGAATGTAAGTCGGGAAACTTACGAATTATGTATTCAAACATTACTGTCTGATAACGGCGCTGCAAGAAGGTTTTCACCCTGTCTTCAGTCCGGCCTGTAGAGCCCTCATCAGACTCTTCCATTAATGATATGAACCTATCGAATTTTGTGCATTATCACAGCATCAGCGGCAAGGCGAACACGACGAAGAGCAATATGCAATCCGTCTGCATGAAGGTGGCTTGGGCGTAATGTCTGATGGCATTTAGCACCAACAGAAGCCGACATATAGTTAGGATAACGTTTCATTGAAATAGAAACGAAAGAATAAAAGTTATCAAAAGTTACTTTGTTTCACAGAACGTTAATCTCGCCGCCCGACAATTCGACCCCGCCACTAGCACGTTCAGAGTTCGCAAGAGCATAAGAAGTAGCAACGCAACTACCCCAGGGGCTCCCACATGTCGGTCATTACTAAACCTCGCAATACGCTTCTTCTAACCTCAATCGCGTCAGCGTGCATGCTGACCGCCTGCGGCGGCAGCGACAACAATGGTTCGTCGTCGTCCGTCGGCAGTGCACAGCCGCAGCAGACGCTAGCCGGCGTCGTTGTAGCCGCGGCCTACGTTCCGGGCAACACGACCGGCAATCCGACCATCAAGGCTGGTTATTACAGCGGCGCTACGGTGTGCTTCGACTCAAACGGCGATGGCGCGTGCGATTCGGAAACAGCTACGACGGACGCCAATGGCCATTTCACGCTGAAAACCACCGGCACCGGCCAGTTGATCGCCGACATCAGCACCAAGGCTAAAAACACCGCAAACGGCCAGACCGTCGCCAGCCACATGATTCTGCGGGCGTCCGCCGCCCAGATCGCCGACCAGGGCGCGACTAACGTCGTCATCAGCCCCATGTCAAGCGAAGTTCAGCGTCTGGTCGAAGCCAACGGCACCAGCTACGCGACCGAGAAGAACAACCTGGCCACGCGCATGAGCGTGCCGGCACTGGGTGCGTCGTCGGTGGCAGTAACCGCATCTACCGTGCTCGGCGACCTGAACGCTATGTCGGGCGCAGCGCAGCAGTCGATGCTGTTCGAAGACAACCAGTTGGCGAACCGCTACACGTACGCGACGACCAAGTTCGACCGCCACGACCTGTACCCGGATAACCTCGCTGTGCCGGGCGGCGATCCGTCGCTAGTCGGTCTCGCTAACGTAAGCACGGCCACCGCCGTGGCGCCGGCCCAGCAGCAAACGCCGATTACGTTCGCGCAGTCGCAGCAGGCCGCATTCAACATCGAAGGGATTCCGCGCTACGACAACATCTTCATCGTGATGCTCGAGAACAAGAGTACGAACACGATTCTCGGCTCACAGTTCGCCCCGAACATCAACGCTCTGCTGGCGGCCAACAACAACTTCCCCACGTACTACGCGACCGGCAACCCGAGCGAGCCGAACTACACGGCACTCGGTGGCGCAGACGACTGGGGTATCACCGACGATAGCTGGTGGGGTTGCGGCGCGGGCGCGCCGGGCAGCGGCGCAAACGGTGCTCCGACGGACGCCGCGTTCGCCGGGGGCACCGCCTCGGATGGCGCACCGCTCGTCGCGACGGGCACTACACCGCCGCTCGACAGCGCACATCTTTCGAGCTTCGGCAGTCAAAGCTGCGCCGTCGGTTCGGTTGCGGTACACAACGTGAAGGCGCCGAGCCTGTTCACGATGATTTCGCAAGCCGGTATGAACTGGCGCACGTACAGCGAATCGATGAACCCGGGTCAGGATCCGCGCTCGGACAGCATTGCCGATTCCGCGGTGTCCGACACCTTTACTGGCCCCGGCGCGGTGGGCACGCCGTCCGCGGTTCCGGGCGGTCTGTACAAGACGAAGCACCACCCGGGCATGGCCTATCAGACCACGCGCGATCTACCGGAGTTCTACGCGGATAATCGCACGCTGTTCGGCACGCAATACACGGCCGCTGACTGGGCGAAGTCCACGGCCTACCCGATCCCGGCCGGCTGGAACTACGATCAGTTCAGCACCGACCTTGCAAGCGGCGATGTGGGTAACATCAACTTCATCATGCCGGACCAGTGCGACGACATGCACAGCGTTGGTAGCGATGCCTCGTGCAAGGGCACCAACATCATCCAGCGTGGTGACGCATACGTTAAGCTGCTCGTCGACAAGATCCAGGCATCGCCGCTCTGGGCGAATCGCCAGCGCAAGGTGGCGATAGTCGTGATGTTCGACGAAGGCGGCGGCACCAGCACCTCATGCTGCGGCTGGAATCCGACGTCCGGTAGTAGCGCTCAGCCGCTACAGCAGAACGCGGACGGCAGCTTCTCGCCGGTTGCGGCATCGCTGCTCAAGTACGGCAACGGCAACCACGGTCACGGCAACTCGATCTTTGGTGTCCTGACAAACCAGCAGACCGCGGCTCAGGGTATTACGGACAGCGATTCGTACAGCCACTTCTCGCTGGTGCGTACGCTCCAGGACATGTTCCAGATCGCCGATCCGATGCGTCCTGCCACATACCTCGCCCGTGCGAAGTACACGGAATTGTTCATCGCGCAGAACATCCTCAACCTGCCTGAATTCGCCAGCAGCGCGGACACGCACTTCGATTCCGTTCGCCCGATGAATCACGCCTACACCATTCCGGCGGCGTACAAGCAGCGCCTTAATCCCGGTGACGTGAGCGGCACTTCGCTCGCTACCGCGCAGGTGGGTCCGGACGCGAAGCAGACCAACGTGTGGACGCAGAAGTAAGCAAAGCGGACGGCAGCGGGAGGCGCAATTCGGCTTCCCGCTGCCGATATGCATTCGTTCGTTAATACCAGTTGATGCATGGCAGGCCACGTGTTGCGCGGCCTGCCAGTTGCATTGTGTGACGTGCCACCTGCGTTCGCTCTCCGATACGTTGAGAACGGAGTCGTCTGAAGAGCGAACCCGCAAGGAATCGATATGCGCAAGCTTTATCTCGGCGTGCTTACGGGTGCGCTCTTATTAATCCTGGCGGGCTGTGGCGGCGGCAGCGGGGATTCGCCCCAGGCCTCGTCGAGCGAACCACTCGGCTCCAGCCCGGACGCGACCCAGCAAGTGAAGCTGAGCGCGGCCGCTCAGGTCGGCAAGCAACTGTTCTTCGACCAGAATCTGTCGGGTGGCAAGAACATGGCATGTGCGACGTGCCACAACCCCCAATTCGCGTACGGGCCGCCCAACAGCCTGTCCGTTCAGCTCGGCTCGGATCCCTCGGTGAGCGGCCAGCGCGCGGCGCCTTCTCTGCGGTACAAATCCATGACGCCGCCGTACGACGACATCGCTGCCAACCCGGACGGCGTCACGCAAAACGCGCCGGGCGGCGGCTTCATGTGGGACGGCCGCGCCACTACGCTCGCGACGCAGGCGTCGCTGCCGCTCCTCAATCCGCTCGAAATGAATAATTCGTCTGCGGCGAACGTGGTGCACGCCGTGCAGAGCGCGTCCTATGCGCCGCTGTTCCAGCAGGCGTTTGGTGCAGGCGTGTTCTCGAATACGGATGCCGCGTTTACCGACATCGGACTGGCACTGCAGGCGTTCCAGCAAGAAGACCCGAGCTTCCAGCCGTACTCGAGCAAGTTCGACCTGTATCTGGGGAACAAGATTGGCGGCACGCTGACTGCGGCAGAACTGCGCGGACTTGCGCTCTTTAACAATACCGACAACGGCGCAGGGTGCGCAGCCTGCCACTTCGGGGGCGCGAACTTCAACGGCTCGGTCGCGTTGATGACCGACTTCACGTATCAGGCAATTGGCGCGCCGCGCAACGACGCGCAGATTCCCGGTAATCCAAACCCGATTCCAAGCAACGCGAATAGCGCGTACTACGACATGGGCCTGTGCGGTCCGCTCGCGACCATTCACCCGCCCGGCACCGCAAACAGCGGCGGCGGTGCGGACCAGTTTACCGGCGTCAATGTTCCAGACCCGTACTGCGGCCGTTTCAAGGTGCCGACGCTACGCAACGTCTCGACGCGCACTGCGTTCTTCCATAACGGCGTCTTCCACTCGCTCGTGCAGGTACTGAATTTCTACAACACGCGCGATACGAACCCAGAGTACTGGTATCCGAGCACAGGTGGCGACACCAGCCAGATGGTTCAGAATCCGTCGTTTGCGCTGTTCCCGCAGGCAGCCTCGGGTGCCACGGCCGCACGTTTCAACGATCTGCCCGCGCAATTCCAGGGCAATATCGACGAAGAACTGCCGCTCGGCCAAGGGCAGACCGATGCGGGCGGCACGACCGCGGCGGACGGCGCGCTGCCGCGCCCGGTTCACTCGGCGCCGCAAATGACGCCGCAGGACATTGCCGACGTCATTTGCTTCCTGAACACGCTGACGGACGGCTATCAACCGCCCGCTACGCCGCCGACGAGCGGTGCCTGCGTCAACTAACGACGAACGGCGCAGGGCCTGGCTCACGGCCGGCCAAGCGCCGCATGTCGACCCATCTATTCGCATGTATCGCCACGCGTAACCGGTCCATAAAGCCGGCCCATCGCAACTCGATAACTTATCCAGACGTTAATCAACCAGAGCAACATAGACCATGACACGACGTTCCACTGCCGCCCGCCTTGCTCTTGGCGCGCTGTCCCTGATTGCGCTTACCTTGTTCGCCGGCTGCCATGACAAGAGTCAGGACGCCAATCGCGAGAATTTCACCGCCGCCGTCAAAGGTTTCCTCGAGCACCACGGCCATCTGTGCCTCGCCAAGTACGATTGGCCGATCTACGTGACGCCCGACGATCGCGCCAACGGTACGCGCGACGCGATTCAGATGCCGGTGCTCGAAAAACTCGGCCTCGTGGCAGGCAAGGACATGCAGGTTGAACGTGTCGACGCGGACGGCAAGAAGATTACCTCCATGGCGCGGCAGTATCAGTTGACGCCAGAAGGTCAGAAGTACTATCTGCACATTCCCGAAGTGGTCGCTACCGCCGTGTCACGCGTGACGCATCCGGCCGACTTCTGCGCGGCGACCCTGACGCTCGACAAGGTGGTGGGCTGGGAAAAACCCATCCAACTGAACGGCAAGACGGTGACCTCGGTGGTGTACACGTACAAGATCGATCCCGCGCCGTGGGCGAAAAATGCCGACGCGCAGCGCGTATTTCCGATGATCAAGCGTGTAGTCGAAGGCGCAGGCACGATGCAATTGCGCGAAGGCGTGTACCTCACGGCGCACGGCTGGGTCGCCGACGAGGTATTCCAGCGGTGAAGGCAGGGCGGCTTGATGCCGCCCACCCGCAGGCGTTTATGGGTTGTCACGGGCGTTGTCGCGCGGCACGAAGCGGCGCGTACGAATCCATTTCGTGGCAACCCACTTTTCGCCCGCGCGTAAGGGCGTGCTCGCATGCAGCGAGCTCGGATCGGACAGCCCGGACCTGTTGCCGTATTCGAAGTAGAGGGCATCGCCGCGTCGCGGCGTCACCGACCAGCCGAGATGCGGGAAGACCGTTTCTCCGCCGCCGCCATCGACGTCATTCAGATACATCAGCAGTGTGCCCATGCGTTGTCCGCTGCGAGCGACTGACTCGATGTTCGACGCATTGTTGGCGACCAGGTAGTCCACGTGCGGCGTCGATTCCGTGCCGGCTTCGTAATGCAACAACTGCAGACCTTCGCCATGCTCGACCGGCAGCCCCGTAAGTTCGGCGATACGCGCTTCGAGGCGCGAGATCAGCGGCGTTTCGCCGAGACGAAAGAACATGCCGTGGCTGCTGCGATGACCGGCCACTACCTGACGGCCGGTCACCGGATCGACTACCGTCGAGCGGTCCAGACGAGGTCGCGCGAGTGCGATCAACTGTTCGCATTCGTTCGCACTCAGAAAACCGGCCAGTTGCACCGCGGCCGGCCGCTGCATGCGCGCGATCACGCGCGCCGTGCGCTCGCCGAGCGGAATCAGCGTGCCGTCCGGAATACGCAGCGGCTCCGGCTGATACGTTAGCGGCGTTGCGCCGATCACTATCGTCTCGCCGGGCAATGGTGCGCCGTACATGAACGCAGACGACACCGCATCGACCATGGCCGAGGCAAGCTCGACAGGATTGTTTCGGCCGACCAGTTCTTGCACGATCGCCGACGGCACCACGCCGCGCGTCAGATTGTGTGCGATCCAGTCGCGTACTTCGGCAGGAAAACTGACTGTAATCGACATTGTAAATATCGCAGATAAAGCTGGACGGATTGGGAGAACAACAATGGTCCTCCATGATAACGATTCTCCGCTGCGTTAGCGAATCGAAAAATAGCCAATTCACGTTGGTTCACGGAATCACGAGATGTGAAGAAAGCTCCTGTTTTTTTAACGTCATAGATGTCATTTTTTTGACACTAAGGAGTGCATAAATGTCCACGCTGAAGAACACGCTACGCACCCTACCTGGGCCGTTTGTGCTGCCAGTACGTTTTTATCACCCAGAACACCGTCTACAAGGGTCCGAATAACGCCGCGCTCGATCGAGCGTGAGCCCTCGCGAATCGACGCGCTAACCGTCGGGCGCGTCGGTGCGTCGTGTATCCGCCATCTTCAAAGGTGCTAGAACGGCGACCCGGGCAAGTCCGGCAGCTTCAACGCATGTACGCCGATTGCGGCCGCATCGAGCCGTTCTGCACCGCCGCTTGGCGTGTTGACGATGAAAGGCACTCCTCCATGCTGAGCGCTCACGAGTTCGGTCGACCCGCCGCCATCAAGGTTGATTGCATCATCCGCGCCGATCGCCTTCATCAATTGCGCTGACTGCGCGTTGGTCGTGCCCGCTGAGTAGCCCGCCACACGCCCATCGATCACCGTCAAATAGAGAAACCGCCCTTGATTCGAGAGGCCCACCAGCGTCCGTGGATTCGGATTCAGCGGATCACCTTCGTTGGGGCTTTGGGCGCTGACGTCCTGGCCGTTCTTGAGCAGAATCGCGGAGCCGGCGACTGCCGTGTCGATAAGCTTCAGGTCCTGCGCCGAAATCTGCGGTGCTTCTGCGATGTATGCGCGGCCTTGTCGCGTGATCGCGAGCACCGCTTCGCTTTGCGTCGGATCATTGGTCAATGGACTCACGACCTGCCCGTGTGACACCAACAGGCCGATGACCGTCTTCGGCTCGGGTGTAGCGGCGCAGCAAGGTGCGAAGAAGTTCGCGTTGATTGCGAGGCGTGCGCCAGTGCGGGCGGCAAACTGCGAAATTGTCTCTGAAGTCGTCATCAGGGGGCCGCTATGTGCGGTTGTCTCGACGCTCACGCCTGGCGCACGCAAATCGACGCGCATCACATACGCGCGGCTGATGGTGGGCTTGCCCCCAGCCGTCGCCGGATTCGACGGCACGGTTGCTGTTTCGGTATCGACGCCGATATACAAAGGCGTGTAGCCGCTCTGCGTAATCTGTGTCGTGGGATCTGGCAACCCGGCTTGCGCGCTTGGTGACGCCAGAGCGATGACTGCCGCAGCGGCAGCGATCATTTTGTTGGTGGGCGGGGCAGGGAAGGGCGTACGCATGATGTTGTTTATCTCCGTTGACGGCGGTGACGAAGCTGTCACGTGTTGCCGTGCGCAGACCTTAGAGACACGATATGACCAGCACGTGATTTCTTTTTTTCATTGTGCTTTCGAGGATCGGCCGCAGCTTCATGCATTGCGAAAAAAATGCGAAAAAATCACACTGTGACGTCTATGTCTCGTGCTCCACGGGGGAATGCCGACAGCCCCTATGCACCGCATGCCTTGCTTCGTTGCAGGCGCAAAGAAACACAAACTTCCGGGAATATTCGTCTGGGAAGCGTGTTCTAAGGGCGAGTACTCCCGAAGCACGCACGTTTTTCAACTACCGTGGCATTCAGTGCCATGCAAGACCAGCAAATCAAATATGTCCGATGTTTTGAAGAAAATCCTTGCCGCCAAGCGCGAAGAAATCGTCGCGAACCAGGCGTCGAAGCCCGTAGAAGTGCTGCAGCGTGAGGGTGCAGCTCAGCCGGTGCGCGACTTTGTCGGCGCACTGCGCGAGAAGCACGCGAGCGGCTTGCCCGCGGTGATAGCAGAAGCTAAGAAGGCTAGTCCATCGAAAGGCCTGATTCGCGATCCGTTCGAACCGGCGCAGATCTCCGCGTCCTACCAGAAGCATGGCGCGGCATGCATGTCGGTGCTGACCGATCGACTATTCTTCCGGGGGACCGCCGCCGACCTGACTGCCGCGCGTAACGCCTGCGTCCTGCCGGTGTTGCGTAAGGACTTCACGGTTGACCCGTATCAAATCTACGAAGCCCGCGCGATGGGAGCCGATTGCATCCTGCTGATTGCAACTGAGCTCGATCCGGCGCAGATGCGTGACTTCGAGGCTCTTGCGCATTCTCTGAAAATGGCAGTGCTGGTAGAAGTGCATTCGCGCGAAGAACTCGACACGGCTCTGACCCTGACCACACCTCTAATCGGCATAAACAACCGTAACTTGCGCACATTCGAAGTCGATCTCCAAACGACACTGGACATGCTCGACGACATTCCGGACGACCGCATTGTTGTCACCGAGTCGGGCATTCTTCGCACCAGCGACGTCGAGCGGATGCGCGGCGCTGGCGTCGACACGTTCCTCGTCGGCGAGGCGTTCATGCGCGCGCCAGACCCTGGCGCGGAACTGGAACGGCTCTTCTTCGCGGCCTGACCGCGGTTGCGTGCTGCATCGCACATAGGCCGTGGAACGCGCTTCCTCGCGGCGGGGGAGCAAGGCAGACAACGCGAGCCGCACGGCGTCGGACCATTCGAAGTTCAAGCTGCCGAACGCGCATGCCAGTGATGCCTGAAATCGTCGGCGTCGTTTCGAGGTGTGCGTACGGATGCTCAAGTAGCTTGCCTTCGGCGGGCGCGGATACGCCTCTATCGGCGGCCTGGCCCGGCCACGGTGGCCTTGGCCCCGCGGAGCATAGCCGCGTCAGGCGCATTCCTTGCTCATCGTACGCACTGACTGACCACGCTGTACCGACATTTCGGAGGACAAACATGGCTCACGTAGAGCAGTTCAAGGACGACCTGGAAAACAACGCGGATGGCCTCATTGGGGGAGGCCGTGGCGATTTCATGGAGGCACTCGGGGAAGCTGTGTATGAGCACATGGCTGACGAACAGGCAGACGGCATCATTGCAGCGTACCTGACGCTGCAGGAGGTGCTGGATGAGAACGTCGGCAACCTCGACGATGAGGCCGATGAGGCGATCGATAACGCCACCAGCAAGTTCCGTGAGACGGTCGGCAAGATCCTGAGGATGTAATTGCTGTGCGCATGGGAAGCCCGCCAGCCACCCGCGGGCTACTGCAATGCCACACGTCAGCCTTAACTCGCCCATGACTGGCTGCCGGGCGGAATTTGCGCGGTAGTCCCATTAGCTCGCCGCCAGTTACTGGCGCGGTGGACAGTGGTAGACCGGCAGAAAATCAGGGGGACCGTCGCATCGTCGATGGATACCCGCAGCGGGCACGCCGGCGCGTGCCCCTTGAACCAGCGGTGAGCACTGCCGTCCAGCTGGATCAGTTTGCCCGGGCATGCGCCGCGTGCCCGCCGCTGGTGGATCTTTGGCGGACGCTGCTGGCGCGGGATTCAGCGCCCGGCCTCACGCCGGGTTTCGGATAGTCAATTATCTACCTCCAATCAACTGTCGAACGGGCCATGCGCGAGCAAGTCGTTGTCCCGGCCCGGCCGCAAACGTTCTCCCGATGCTCGCCGCCCCAAAACGCGCCAGACGGAGCCGGCGAAGACCGCGTGCCGGAGCGCTCTGCGTCCACGATGAGTGGTCTTGGGCAAGCGAAGCCTGTGAATCGTACGCCTTAAGTAGATCTCTAGGCGCGCATTGGTAAGACGAAGCCAGCGCAAATAGTTCGGCTGTTCAGCGATTCCTGTGGAACGCGCTGCGGGTCATGCGCAGATGATTCCGGGAAAAGGGCGTCTGGCTGGAACAGTTCAGTGAAGCCGCTTTTCATCTTTGCGGTGACCTTCTGGAATAACACCTGATCCCAAGTGTTCTACGTGGTGAGGCGTCGTTGCCTGCCTGGCAATACCTTCTTACTGCCACCAGCACCACGGAAATGGGCCGGTCAAAATCCCGTCAGCAGTCCGGTTCGCGACCCGGTCGCCATAAACGAACTCACGAATGCGAAATCTCGACGAAAACACCGTTACAGAAGCCGTTATTGCCAGTCACCAGAATGCCCCAGACGAAAGGCTCAAAGCTATCGTCTCCAGTCTTGTCCGGCATCTTCACGCATTTGCAAGGGAAACCGGCCTGACAGAACGAGAATGGGAGGCTGGAATCCGCTTTTTAACCGACGTCGGTCACGTTACCAACGAGCAGCGTCAGGAGTTCGTTCTTCTGTCCGACGCTCTAGGGCTTTCCGCGCTTGTCACAGCGATGGCACATCGCAAGCCAGATGGCTGCACCGAAGCCACCGTCCTTGGACCTTTTTTCGTTGACAACGCACCGGCCTATCGGAACGGCGACGATATTGCCAATGGTGCTGCTGGCGAGCCCTGTTTCGTTTCTGGTCATGTTCGTGGCCCCGAAGGCGAACCGATAGCAGGCGCGCGTATTGAAATATGGCAAGCGGACGCCGATGGGCTTTATGACGTTCAGCGATTGAACGACGCACAGCAACGCGCGCGAGGCGTGTTGCACAGCATGCCGGATGGACGCTATTTCTTCCGCTCGATCGTGCCCACGCCGTACCCGATCCCACACGACGGTCCGGTGGGACTCATGCTCTCTGCGCTAGGGCGTCACCCCTGGCGTCCCGCTCACTTGCACTTCATGGTCACAGCGCCCGGGTACGAACGGCTTGTCACCCATGTGTTTAGGGAAGGCGACCCTTATCTTGACGGCGATGCGGTGTTCGGCGTCCGATCCTCGCTAGTCGTGCCTTGGACCCGTCACATGCGAGGTCGATCGCCCGACGGCAACATGATGAGCGATCCGTTCACCACGGTCAGCTTTGATCTTGTCCTTAGCCGACGACTCCTTTCGTGACAACTGCGCCCGCGTAACGGCGGCTGACGCAGTGGAGCTAGAGGATGGCGGCGGGGGCAGGTTCTATGAACGGTAAGCAGATTGATCGTTTTCTATGCCCCTGAACTGCGGGACTAAAACTGATCTGGGCAATTGATCGCGTTACGGTACGCGCTGGTCGCCTGGTGCTTATCTCGCGAGCGGTGGTGCATGCAGGCGACAGCTAATCCCCTGGCTTGCCAGTGGACGGCGGCCCCCCGGCGCGCATCCAGGCACTTGGATGACAGCCCTGTGGCACACAGCGCAAACGCAGCACCTCCAGATCTGTCGACGTGTGAGCAGGACAAAATGAGTAATGTCGCGAATGATTGCATTGGCGCCGCTCGACCGGAAGCCTTGCCCGAAGAGGGCGATACCTATCCAGGCAACTACCCGGCGGCTATTGCGGCTCCAGGAGATTTCTACTTCCGTGCTTTGGTTGAGGTGCTGATGCCCCATCCATTCGCAGAGAAACTGGCGCCGACGGGCGGATTCGGTCCAGGAAGGAAGAGTCGGCTTTCGCCACGGCTGCGAGCCAATGCGCGGGCGCAGGCTTACGTAAAAAACCCTGAGAGGCTCGTGTCAAACATGGAGCGACTTACAACAAGGACGCTCAGCGTGTCGTGGAGCGACCCGTGCTCCGGCAGGTACGCTGACCAACTATGGCGGCTAGGCGTCGCGCGGGACGATGGGTTATGTATTTCTAGCGGTCTGCACGTTAGACGCGGAGACTCGGTGTTTCTGCCCCCCACGTCAGTGAGATCGCACCCGGCGAACTTTGTACGCATGATTCTCGAGTCACAGGCGCCCTGCTATTCCAGCAGTGCGTCATGACAGAAGCCCGAGCCAGGTAGATGGTTATTCCGTTGAGCCTACCCGACGAATGGTGTTTATCACCGGGCTCGATGAACAATGTTTAGTGCAGACTTCAAGTTCGAGGTAAGCACTTAGGGCTATCAGTTCACCGCACTCCGGTCCTGCTGCCGACAGCCTCGGCCAGCTCACCTCACTAATCGACGCTTCGCGACGCACTTCGATCTGAGTCACAGCCAGGCGGGCATTCGTTGTCTCCAGCAGGAGAGGAGCGTACCGCGGCGGCGCCTCCGATGGTCGGGCTACGCTGCAACACATCAGCAGCAGGGTACCTTTCGTTTCAGGCTGCCTATCGATGGTGCAGACGATCAGCGCTCTGATGGGGGCCAACGCGATTGCATGAGCGGCAGGCGGGACCATGGAAGCATCTTCGTATCGCTGGCGCGTACGACATCCAGGGACATCATCTTGCGATCCGGGCTTACACCATTGACCCGCAGCGACCGTGCTCGATTTGGAAAGGCAATTTCGCGAATTGCGGATACACAACGTTGTTCATCGAACTACACTGACGCGCTGCCATCGCGGCTGGCAGTTCCGCGGAGAAACGATCGGATACGACCGGTGGCTGCGCCGATTAGCCCGGTCTCGCTATTGTCCGATTCGTTGTATCGGCATTTGCTCGTGCCCGGGAATTGGTGCGCCACATAACGACAGCCTGCTAGATGAGTAGCAAACCGCTCGCGCAAGGAACAGCACACGCCGAAGTTGTTCGTGCGCTATGCGGATGCAAATCTTCAGGGACGATTCATCGCAAGGGAGGTAGAACGTATGAGCTTCTCCCGCTTCACTCACGGTCCATTATGGTGTCACAGAAACAGTTGAAAGGCCCGGACGTCTTTGCCCGAACGTTCGAGGCAGATGAGAAATCACTGTCAGCCATTGCTGCACGGCTGGAGGCCCGCGCAAAGCACTGCTTTTTTCAGCAGGTGGTTGACGAATATGTCAACGCACTGAAACTTAACGGTCATGAATCGGTTCTCGACCTTGGCTGCGGGACGGGAGCCATCGCCCGGATGATCGCGAAGCGCGACACCTTCAGCGGACGGGTCACGGCAATTGACATCAGTCGTTACCTTATAGAGACCGGGAAGCGGTTGGCATCGGAGGAAGGACTGGCCGACAGGATAGATTTCCTGACCGGCGACGCTCATTCAATCATCGAACTGCAGGGTCATTATGATGTGTTGATCATGCATACTTTGGTAAGTCATGTTGTCGACCCAGCAACCGTTTTGCAGGAGGCGCGGCGACTCCTTCGGCCCGAGGGCAGGATCGTGGTATTTGACGGTGACTTCGATTCCCTCACGTACGCGACCGACGCGCCTGACGGAGGCGCCGGGACTGACCGGCTGCAAGCGCTGGCGGGCCACACTCAAGGCCGCGTGATGCGGGCAATGCCGAGGCTTCTGTCAGATCAGGGATTCAGCCTGGAATGGTCAAGAGCGTATGTTGCCGCCGACATCGGACGTGCCGATTTCTGGTCCTCGACTCTCCCCGCGTTACGCATTCTGCTGCCGAGTGCTGGAGTGATGTCGGAACGTGAGGCCAGTGACTACGTCGACAAGTTGCAAAGAGCATCGTCGAGCAATACGTTCTTTGCATCCTGCAACTTCTACACGATGATAGCGCGCCGCATGCACACGGGCTAAGAATGCTTGCACGAATGGCTGCGGGACATGAGTCAGAGAGGTGGCAGTTGGCAGCCGTCCGTCCGCCAGCAGCCATCCGCCGCATTTGAGTGCCCTGTAACTTTCGCTTTCAACTGGTCAATCATGTCAAAAGCAGATTTTGAGAATCTGCCCAGTTTGCTGCCAGGCATGCTGCCGCGGTTGTGGGCGTTCGCTCTGCGCCTGTGCGGGAATCAGCACGACGCCGAGCATTTACTCCAGCGAGCCTGCGTGCGAGGACTCGAGCGTGCGGGCCAACTGCAGCCAGGTACGTCGCCCCTTAGCTGGATGTTTTCTATCGCGCACTCCACGTGGATTGACGAAGTGCGCTCCCGTCAAGTGCGCAGGCGTTGCAGCGAGGAATGGGACGACATCTTGCTCGCCACTGCGGCGGACCCCGGCGCGCGCAATCCTCACGTGGCCGTGCTGGGCGGCCAGGTCATCGCGGCCGTCGAGCGACTGCCCGAGGCACAGCGAATCGTCATGCTGCTGGTGGCTGTGGAGGGGCTGAGTTATGCGGAAGCGGCCGAAACGCTAGGCGTGCCGATCGGCACGATCATGAGCCGACTCTCTCGTGCGCGGCAAAAGATCGGCGCCCAGTTCAGCAAGCGGTTGGCTCCGACGGCGCGTTCTGACAGCGCGAGCCAAGGAGCGGGGCGTTAAATGTGGCGGTCATTCTGCTGGCGGTAGGCTGAAAGAGAGCTATGAAGCGACGACGATGTGAAAATCAGGCGAGCACCGACTACGCCGGGGGCACGGGTGAGATCAGATCTGACTCGAAGGGCGACCTCAAGCAAGGCGTCGTATCGTCGTATCGTTGTATCGCTATGAAGCGGGAAAAAACGCTGATCGACGTCGCCAAGATGTAGGCGGCGGCGCATGTCCGTTGGAAACGGGCAGGGCGCCATTGGCAACTCACTGGCCAGTCTGAAGTGGTCTTTCCTTTGGTCGACTCGGCGAGCCGGGACGGGGCTGGTGGCATGTGCCGCCCAGGTCGCCGCGCTCGCCAAATGGCAAAACGATCACTAACTCTCTATTCTGCCGGCAGCGTAACGGTAACGATGGTGCAACCCGGCAGACGTTCTGCCAGATCGACATAAATGGGACGCTCGCCCCACCAGCGCACGAGTCCCGTTTTCGGACGATGCCCGACCACGACCATACCCGGCGGCGAAGAGGCCGCGTGGTGTGAAATCGCATCCGCCTTGCGCCCGAACGTCAGATAGCCATGCGCCGTCACGCCGTGTTGCATCAACTGAGCAACCGCGGTAGCGAGCGTGCGGCGCGCGAGATCTTCGAGGTAGGTGTAAGCAAGCTGGCTCAGCATGCCGGCGCAGGTCGCGTTTGCACTGTCTGGATCGACGACACACACGACGTCTACATGAGACTTCAATGCCAGGGAGAGCTGCGTGCAGCGCGTGAGCGCTGCTTGAGATTCGGCCGTTCCATCGTACAGGAGCAGCATATTCGAATGGGGTGTCATATTCTAGTGTTATGGCGGCAGGAGCCGATGCAAGGCCCTAGCCCAGATCAGAAACAATGCGTTGTCACGCATGACCACGCGGGTGCCCGACAGCGTGACCGGTGCATCGTCAAGAACACGTGGGCAGCCTGGGTTATTCCACGAATGGGAGAACAGTGCGCAGGGGTCCGGCACAACAGGAGCAGGCCGCGTCCGGTTCTGCGGCGAAGGGCCTGCCCGCGTCTGCGCGTCAGTACGTTTCGCGTGAATTAGTAGCAAAACTAACTACTTACTGACTGGTCTATTTCGAGGACAGCGTTTCCGTCGCGCAGTTGCCGACACCAAGCTTCGTTGAGGTCAGGGTATTGCTAACGCATTCGGTCACACGCCCAATGAGCCTGTACGTAACAAACTGGACGCGCCGGATTTGTGACGCTAAATTGTTGCAATTGGCGGGGTGTGGGAGCGCCCGCGTTGGTTGCTGAAAGGCTGTGCGCGGCCTTTGGGAGACATCGGTAATCACTAGTCCGCGGTCGTCCGGATGACCGCCGCACCGCCGACAACGGACGAACCGGACGCACCGCGACTTCGCAGCGATCGCGCGACGCGACGCTTTGCCACTCGTTCTTCCACACGGAGACGGACAATCGGGATCGTAGCCTACCGCGGCGTTCCCGGATGACTGACCGCGGTCGCATTAGTGCGGAACGCAGCGTCGTACCCCGCGCAATCGGGCCGAGGCGCTGATCGGGCATCCAATGGTGGCCAGCCCGACCGTCTGCGCCGTCGCGCACCCGCTCATGAACGGCACGGTGCACGAGGTCGCGCTGTTCGACTGAATGCAAACACAGGCCGCCTCGTCAGCGCACCTTCGCGCCGGACGTCTGCTCGAACGACGGATGCCTGCGCCGCACGTGGTACGACGCGACGATCGCGAGCGCCGTCGATATAACGAACCAGAACTGAAAGCGCGATTCCGGATTGAATGCCTGTGACCCGAGCACGGCGACCAGCGCAAGCAGCGCGACCCAGTTCGACACTGGATAGAACCATGCACGGAACGCAGCCGGGTCGCGTTGCTCGTGCTTCGTCTGCCGGCGCATCGCGAAGTGCGCGACGATAATGAAGATCCACACGATCATAACGAACGCGCCGCTGCTCTTCGCGAGCATCAGGAACAGGTCGCCGCCGCTCAGGAAGTGAATGCCGAGGATCGACACGCAAATCGCAAGGCACAGCACGAGTGCGTTCATCGGCACACCTTTCGCGTTGGTGCGGCCGAACATCGCGGGCGCATGGCCGCGCTGGCTCAGCGAATACAGCATGCGCGAATTGGAGAACAGGAATGAGTTCATCACCGACATGAACGACACGAAGAGCACGACCTTCATTGCAATGGCCGCGCCGGTGAAGCCCGCCATGCTGAACAGCGACACATACGGCGATTTCAGGTTGGCCTTGTCGGTCCACGGCATACACAAGATCAAAATCGACACCGAACCGACGTAGAACACCATCACGCGCACAATCACGCTCTTTATGGCACGGACCACGTTCTTGCCCGGGTTCTCGGATTCGCCTGCGGCCACTGCCGCGATTTCGCTGCCCCCAAGCGAGAAGATCACGACCATCACGCCGGAGACCACGGGCGAAATGCCGTTGGGCATGAAGCCGCCGTGGTCAGTCAGGTTCACGAGCCCCGGCGCGGGGATGTGCGGCTGTAAGCCGAACAGGATCGACGCGCCGAGCACCATGAACACGATGATCGTCGCGACCTTCGCGAACGACAGCCAGTATTCGGCTTCGCCGAACGAGCGCACCGAGTACGCGTTGCTCCCGATCAGCGCGATCAGCATAAACAGCGCACCAGCCGGGACCGGTAGCCATGGCAGGAAATCGTGGAGGATCGCGCCGAGCAGGATCGCCTCTACGGTGATCGTAATCATCGACTTGAACCAGTAAAGCCAGCCGACCGCGAAGCCGGCCCATTCACCGAGATAGCTGCTCGCATACGTGGAGAACGAGCCGCTGTCAGGGTTACGAGACGCCATTTCGCCGAGCATGAACATGACCAGCGTCACAATTGCGCCCCCGATCAGGTACGACAGAATCGCCGCGGGGCCGGCGGTTGCAATAATGGAGCCGGAGCCGACGAACAGGCCTGCGCCGATGACGCCACCGAGTGCGATCATCGTGATGTGTCGTTGCTTGAGGCTTTTTCTTAATGAGTAGTCCTGCATGTCTTCCTCCACGGTCTTTCCAGATTATCGATGAAATGTGTTTGCACCTTGTCTTTTGCGCTAGCAGGCCATGATGCGTCGGATGTTACCCAGCGACGACGTGTGGGCAGGAGCCGAACGCGCATTGCCATGCAACCCGAGGCGAACGGCGGTCGACAATCGCTCTGCTATCGAGGCGATTCTTCGCATTGACCGACTGCAATCCCGTCGAAGGGATTTGTCTACAACCTCGCGTTGGCAGGCTCAACGCCCGACTGACGACCCTTGCCCAATATTCACGTTCGAGCCACCATCCGCCTTACCGCACCAAACCTTCTTTTCCCGTTCCTTTTACGACCCCGAGGATTAAGGTGGTAATGTGCCCGCTGCCAGTGCTGCTTCGCACGCACGCTTTAGC
Source organism: Burkholderia sp. WSM2232 (assembly GCF_000472545.1). Taxonomy (GTDB): domain Bacteria; phylum Pseudomonadota; class Gammaproteobacteria; order Burkholderiales; family Burkholderiaceae; genus Paraburkholderia. The sequence goes on from NZ_AWZV01000007.1 coordinate 57,503, forward strand.
CGCCTTCCATCTTGAGGGTTTGCTACGGCCCGTTGATGAACAAGGCATCGAATGAGATATGAGTTTCGAATGCAGGTAGCCAATACTTAGTCATCGAACGATATCTATGCACTTTGTAATGCGCTTCTATCACGCTCGTGTCCGCCTTGGCTAAAAAGATCCAGAGCCACGTCGACGATCATGTCTTCCTGGCCGCCAACCATCTTGCGCCGACCGAGTTCGACGAGAATATCGACTGTTTTTAAACCATACTTGCTTGCAGCAAGTTCGGCGTGCCGCAGGAAGCTGGAATACACGCCGGCATAGCCGAGCGCCAGCGTCTCCCGGTCAACGCGCACTGGACGATCCTGCAACGGACGCACCAGGTCGTCTGCCGCGTCCATCAGGCGGTACAGGTCGCAGCCATGATTCCAGCCCTGACGCTGCGCTGCGGCGATGAAAACTTCAAGCGGCGCGTTTCCTGCGCCTGCACCCATTCCGGCGAGACTCGCGTCGACGCGATCGCAACCTTCTTCGACGGCGACCAGCGAGTTCGCGACGCCAAGGCTCAGGTTATGGTGTGCGTGCATGCCGGTCTGGGTCTGTGGGTCCAACATGTCCTTGAAAGCGCGGAAGCGGTCCCGGATGTCCGCCATACCCAGCGCGCCGCCCGAATCGACGACATAGACGCAGGTCGCGCCGTAGCTCTCCATCAGCTTTGCCTGCTGCGCAAGTTTCTGCGGCGTCGTCATGTGGCTCATCATCAGGAATCCGACGGGATCCATGCCAAGCTCGCGAGCGAATCCGAGATGTTGGCGGGACACGTCGGCTTCGGTGCAGTGCGTCGCGATGCGCACGATGCGTGCGCCTGCATCATATGCGTTGCGAAGATCATGGATGGTGCCAATGCCCGGAATCAGCAGCGTTGCTATCCTCGCGGTTTTGACGCTTTCCGCCGCTGCAGCGATCCATTCGACGTCGCTGTGCGCACCGAAACCATAGTTGAAACTCGACCCTTCGATGCCATCGCCGTGCGCGACCTCAATGCTGTCGACACCCGCCTCATCAAGCGCCCTGGCGATTGCCTGGACGTTGGCAATGCTGTATTGATGGCGGATTGCGTGACTGCCGTCACGCAACGTTACGTCGGAGATATATAGTTTCTTGTCGAGCGATGTCATTGAATAGCCTCCTTCTGGCCTCGGACGATGCCGGCAGCAAGGCGTCGGCGGGCCATCATGTCGCCGCACGCGAGCGCGGCCGATGTCATGATGTCGAGATTGCCCGCGTACGAGGGCAGGTAATGGGCGGCGCCTTCTACTTCAAGGAATACCGACGTCTTCAACCCGTGCTTTACACCGATACCCGGCACGTTCAGCGGCTTTTCCGGCGAGACGATGTCGAACTGAACCTTCTGCTTCAGGCGATAACCGGGAACATAAGCCTGCACGCTGGCAACCATCTGTGCGACGCTGTTCTCAACCGCGCCAAGATCTACGAGATCGGACAATACAAACACGGTATCGCGCATCATCAATGGCGGCTCAGCTGGGTTGAGCACGATGATTGCCTTGCCCCGAGTTGCCCCACCCAGCGTCTCGATTGCGCTGCGGGTGGTCTCAGTAAATTCGTCGATGTTTGCCCGCGTTCCCGGCCCCGCAGACTTGCTCGAGATAGAGGCGACAATTTCCGCGTAGTGGACCTTCGCGACACGCGACACGGCTGCAACAATCGGAATTGTCGCCTGACCGCCGCACGTGACCATGTTCATGTTGGACGCATTTTCGGCCTCGAGATTGATCGCCGGAATCACATACGGGCCAACCGCAGCCGGCGTCAGATCGATAACTTGCACGCCGTGCTTTTGCAGCACATCGTTGTGATGCTTGTGCGCACTGGCCGACGTGGCGTCGAAAACGATATCGATGTTCTTGAACCCATCGAGTTTCAACAGCCCGTCGATCCCCTCCGCTGTCGTCGCAACGCCCATCCTTGCAGCGCGCGCGAGCCCATCCGATTTCGCGTCTACTCCCACCATTGCAGCCATTTCGAGGTGCTGGCTGTTGCGCATCACCTTTATCATCAGGTCGGTCCCGATGTTGCCCGGACCGATGATCGCGATTTTTACCTTTTCGTTCATATCCACTCCGAGATTGCGGTTACGCCGCGACGTGAAATCCAACACTGCCGAGCTGCTCCATATCGACTGATATGTACTGCCCTGGCTTGATCCACTCCGCTGGTGTAGCACCGCCCGCCATGACGACCCATCCGGCTTGAAGAGGCTCGCCAGCCTCCGCTGATAGACGCGCGGCGGCGACGAGCGAACGTAAAGGATGACCCAACAGCGCTGCCGTGGATCCTACCTGGACGACCCGCCCGTCGATGCTCACTGTCAGCCCAAGGTTAGAAAAGTCGATCTTCGGGTCGCGCCAGGTGCCGATAACAAGACCGCTAGAGGACGCGTTGTCTGCGATCACTTCCGGCAGCGAGAACTTGAAATCCTTGTAGCGCGAATCGATGATTTCGATCGCCGGAGCGATCGCTTCCACGGCCGCGAGGGCTTGAGGTCCTGTGACGTTCCCTTCGAGCGGCCGCTTCAGTATGAAAGCGATTTCCGGTTCGCAGCGGGCATGAACGAAGCGCGAGAGACTGATCGCTGTCCCTTCCTCGATCTGCATTGCATCGGTCAGTCGTCCCCAGATGACATCGGACAGGCCCATCTGGACCATTTTGGCCCGGCTGGTAAAACCCATCTTCACACCGACGCGTCGTTCGCCGCGGTCGAGTCGACGGCGGATCGATTCGGCTTGAATACGGTACGCCTCGTCGAGTGACAGACGGCCGTCGGGATCGAACTGCGTGACCTCCGTTGCACTTAATGCTGCATCGTCGAGCAGCCTGGCGAATTCGGCAATATTGCTCATTAGCGCACCTCGTTTTTTGATAGCGGTTCGAACACGGCGCGCACGGACCCTAGCCCGTGGATGCGAGTTTCGAACACGTCCCCCGGGATGACGGGGACCATGGGTCCGAGGGCGCCTGACAACACCAGGTCACCGGTTTTTAGGGGCTGGCCTAGCGATGCCATCGTCCGGGCCAGCCAGACAACTGCATTGACTGGATTTCCCAGACAGGCGGCACCTGCGCCGACGGATACTGGGTCGCCGCGTCGCTCCATCACCATGCCGCACAAGCGCAGGTCGAATTCAGACAATTTGCGAGGGGTGGTGCCGAGCACGTACGCCGACGAGGACGCGTTATCCGCAATCGTGTCGGTGATGCGAATATTCCAGTCCGCTATCCGGCTGCCGACAATCTCGAGCGCAGGCAGCGCGTACTCGATCGCGTTGAGCACGTCGACCTGGGTTGGGTGGTCCATCGTCATGTCACGTCCGATGACAAATGCCACTTCTGATTCGACCTTGGGTTGCGTGAGAATCGATGATGGGATTGGCTCACCATCGCCGTACCCCATATCGTCGAAGAGCATGCCGAAGTCGGGCTGGTCTACACCGAGCTGCTTCTGCACGGCGACCGAGGTGAGGCCGATTTTGCATCCGACGACGCGGCGGCCTTCGGCCCGGCGACGCTCGGTGTTCACTCGCTGGATCGCGTACGCGTCTTCGATAGTCAGTTGATCGTACGTTTCACGCAACGGCGCAAGGTATTTGCCGCTGCGCTGCGCTGTTGATAGCGCAGCAGCTGCTTCCTCGATAAGGAGCGGCGTCATTTGCCGTTCTCCAGAGCGGGGGTGCCGAGTTCGTCCTTGGTGCGTTCGCCTATTGCCCAGTGTGTCGAGGGCACCTCGTTCGCATAGACCCGAATGCTTTCCAGGGGCGCGCCGAGCGTTTCGTGCACGCTACGGGCGATTGCCTTAAGGCACGCCTTGACGGCCTCGGCATCGCGGCCCTCGATGAGCGAGATGTGGATGATTGGCATGACTCGTTTCCTGGCATGTTATGAGCGAGGTCATGATGTACGATGCATGCCGTGACGGTCCAATACCGTTTGGACCTGTATCGATACCGAATCGGTATTGGAATCAAGGCAGTATCTGGAGGAAACATGGACCTGAAGCAGATGCGCTATTTCATGGCGCTGGCAGAGGAGTCGAACTTCGGACGGGCGGCGGAACGTCTGCACATGGCGCAACCGCCGCTCACACGCAACATCCGTGCGCTCGAACAAGAACTAGGTACGCAATTGTTTGTCCGGACCACGAAGGGCGCCGAGCTGACCGAGGCGGGGCGCGCGTTGATGGAAGAGGTGCCCAACATCCTTGCTCTTGCCCGGCGTGCGGAGGAACAGACTCAATTGGCCGGGCAGGGCTACCTGGGAAGGCTGGATGTCGGCATCTTCAGTTCGGGGATTCTGAACGTCATTCCCAGGCTGCTCGCCGAGTTCCATACCGAGCGGCCCGAAGTCAAGATTGGCTTGCACAATATGTCCAAGGCCGAGCAGATCAGTGCGCTGCGTGAGCGGCGCATCACAATCGGTTTCAATCGTCTCGTGCCCGACGAACCCGATATCGCGGTTGATTGGGTTCTAAGAGAACCGTTTCTGGTTGCGCTGTACGAAGGGCATCGGCTGTGCGCGAAGAAGGCAGTGACGCTGCGGGATCTCGACAACGAGCGAATGATTCTTTATCCCAACGCACCCGTGCATGGCCTCGCGCAGGAGGTGGCCGCTGCGTTTCGCGCCGAGAATGTGCAACTGCGTGTTGAGCAGGAAGTCGAGGACGTGGTGACGTGCATCGCATTGGTTGCGAGCCGTTTCGGCATTTGCGTGACCACGGAATCGGCGGTCAATCTTCGGCTGCCTGGCGTTGTGTACCGCCCGCTCAGATCGACACAGTTACGGGAAATCGAGTTGACCTGTCTGTATCGTCGTGGGGACAACTCCCCGATCCTGCAAGCGTTTTTAAACCTGGTACGGACTTCGCGAACCCACCGCGTTCGTGCCCGGCTTTGAGCGGCGGAGGCGAGTTAATCCGGGACGTTGAGCTTGCGTCAGCGATCCTACGAGGTTTGCGTTAGCCCGAGTTCGGCCCAATTTGAGACCTCGACATGGCTCGATGCTTAAAACATTAAAAACAACTTTCATTTTCGGGGTCATTGCACGGCATCCACCGGCGTTTCCGAGTCTATCGCTCAATTTTCACCGTCTATGGTGCAGGCACGCCGGCATGAGCCGCTGCCTACGAAATTTCGATTTGATTTGTTGAACGGTTAGTCATAATATCCGTTGGATGAAGCCAACCGGTCAACCCCATTCGTCGCCGAAGAAAGCGGGCGAAATGTGTCCGCGCGGGCGGCCGCGCGAGTTCGATACGAACGCCGTGCTCGCCAGCGCGAGCCAGGTGTTCTGGAACCACGGCTATCACGCCACTTCCATCGACGACCTCTGCAAAGCCACCGGCCTGCTACGCGGCAGCCTGTACGGCGTGTTCGGCGACAAGCACGGCATCATGCTCGCCGCGCTCGACCATTACGCCGAAGGTTCAGTTGCCCGGCTCGCCGAGCGGCTGAATGCGCCCGTGCCCCCGCAAGAGGCCCTGCGCGATGCGCTGCTCCACTACGCGCGGGTTGCCTGCGCGCTCTCCGGCGAACGTAGCTGCTTCATCACCAACACGACACTGGAAATGCAGCCCGGCGACGACGAGCTGCGCAGCCGCGTCGCCGCCATCCAGCGCCGCATGGCGACGTTGCTGGCAGCCTCGGTGATTCGCGGCCAGGCAAGCGGCGCATTCAACTCCACGCTTGACGAAAAAGCCGCCGGCGATTTTCTGCTGTGCGTCATGCAAGGCTTGCGCGTACTGGGGCGGGTCGCTCACAAGGAAGACGCGCTGACCGGCATCGTCGAGGTGGCGATGCGGGCGCTTATCTAATTTTTTTATCTATTTATTGAACGATCAGTCATGAAATCGGAGCCGATCAAGTCGTCATCGACGGCATTCGCCGAGGCGGATGGCGTTGCAGCCGCGCCGCGCGCCGCCGCCAGCGTTGCCGTGTGCCCGGGGCCTGTCGCGGCGAGCGCCGCGGCACAGAGCGCGACGGCCACCGCAACACATCGAATGGCCGAACACGCGAACAACAGCGGGCACAAAAGCGGAACCAACAGCGGAACCAACAGCGGAACCAACAGCGGAACCAACAGCGGAACCGACAGCGGAACCGACAGCGGGACCCACAGCAGGACCCACAGCGGTAGCGCGAGCGGGGACCCGGCACAACCCGCGTCGTTGGCCGGTCAACCCGCGCCCGCGTTCGCACGTCAGGGACTGGCGCTCGCCGTGCTGTTTGTCGGCGCGTTTCTCGCGCCACTCGACTATTTCATCGTCAATCTTGCGCTACCGTCCATTCGTAGTGGCCTGAACGCGACCGATGCACAACTGCAGCTCGTCGTGTCGGCTTACTCCTCGGTGTACGCGGTGCTGCTGATTACCGGCGGCCGGCTCGGCGACCTGTTCGGCCGGCGCCGCATCTTCATGGCGGGCATGGCTGGGTTCGTGGTCGCCTCAGCGTTATGCGGCTTCGCGACGAGCGGCCATATGCTGGTGATCTCGCGCATCGTCCAGGGCATGGCGGCGGCAATCATGGCGCCGCAGGTGCTGGCGACCATCCGCGCCGTCGTGCCGCTGCATCAGCAAACCCGCGTGATGAGTCTCTACGGCTTCGTATTCGGCCTCTCGTCGATTGTCGGGCAGCTTGGCGGCGGCGCGCTGATTACCTATCGTCCGTTCGGGCTCGACTGGCGCATCATCTTCCTCATCAATATTCCCATTGGCATCGTGGCGTTCCTCGGCACGTGGAAGTTCGTGCCCGAGAACCAGCCGGCTACGCGCACCAGCCTCGATATGAAGGGCGTCGCGCTCCTCTGCGCGGTGCTGCTGCTCGTGATTTACCCGATGACGCACGGCCGCGAAGCCGGCTGGCCCGCGTGGACCTTCGCAATGTTCGCGCTCGCGGTGCCCGCGTTGGCGCTTTTTGTCGCCACTGAAAAGCGGGTGGAGCAGGGCGGCGGGCATCCGCTCGTCGATCTGCAGTTGTTTCGCAATCGCGCGTTTGCGCTCGGTCTCGCGCTCGCGTTTCTGTTCTATTGCAACAGCGCGTTTTTCCTGACCTACGGCATCTTTCTGCAGACCGGCTTGCACTGGACGCCGCTCGCCTCGGGCGTCGCCATCATGCCGTTCGCCATCGGCTTCGTGATCGGGCCGCTGACGTCGCCGGCGGTCGTCACGCGCATCGGCGGCCACGTGCTCACGCTCGGCTTTTCGCTGATGACGCTCGGCTTCGCGGTGACCGGCTGGGCCGCGACCGAGGCCGCAGCGCCGGACCTGGCGTTCTATGCCGGTCTCGTGTGCGCGGGCGTCGGCCATGGTCTGCTGTTGCCCAACATCATGCGCATTGCGCTGCTGGAGGTCGCGCCTGAAAAGGCCGGGCTCGCGTCGGGCGTGGTGTCGTCGACCCTGCAGATCGGCTCGGCATTCGGCACGGCTGCTATCAGCGGTGCGTTCTTCGGCGCGCTCGGCGCGGCGAATGCGACAGCGATCAGCGGCGGCCACGTTGCAAGCGCGACGCCGGCCGCCTATGCGCACGCGTTCCAGTTGAGCCTTGCGATCAACGCAGTACTGATGTTCGTTTGCATCGGTCTGAGCGTGCTGCTGGTGCGGCATCAGCAACTCGCGTTGCGCCGCGCCGCACGCCCGCTTTAAAACAGCGGGGCAGTAATCGTTTTCATGGCTGTGGCAGCGTGAAAATCATTAACGCTTTTCACACGGATTTCATTTAATTTGCCAGGCTATTTAGGGATGATCGCGTCATTCATAGGTAATCGGGAATGCGCGGTAAATGCTGGCAACCCTATGCGGATTCAAAGGTGTTTCAGATTTGAAGCATTTTCGGCATGCAGTATCTACAGCGCGGGCCGGCAGGGTCAGTAATTCTTGCGCTCTGTGCGGTGCCGCACGTTCGGCCTGCAACCCCTTGCGGGTGGCGACTCGGGTGTAACCCGCAATTGCACTGCGGCAAAGTGTCTTTCTCCGGCTTATTAGCGCGTTATTAATGAAAAGCGCTTGCCGACTTCATTTTCGATTGTTAATCTGAACGCGTTCTAGAGGCATCCCTCAGTTGGTCGTAGTCGATACACGGCGCAATGACTTGAATACCGAAAAGGTTCCGTAGAGGATTGAAAATGCTGACCGCTACCATTGACGCACTCACGCCGCTTCCCGCCCGCTTCAGCACTGGCGACGTCGTCACGTTGAAAGACGGAGGCCCGCGCATGACGGTGACGTACGCAGGCCCGGTGGCGCTCAATCCTGGCGAATGGCTGGTGTGCGAGTGGTTCGACGAGCACGGCGAATTGCGCCGCGAAATGTTCGCGCCTTCCAGCGTGCGTGCCGAGCCGCGCTCGATTCCGGCCGGCTCCGTGCGGTGGAACCGCATGAGCCGCGCCGCATGAAGGCAGTGGTCAGCGGGCCTATTTCTGCGGGCGATCTCGCGTCGTGTCGCGCCGCTGAACGCGTAGCAGCAGCGCGGACGAAAACGCGCGCATGCTCACCAGTTTCCGTTTCTCCACCACTTCGCCCGCGAGATTCTTCGGCGGGTTAGGCTGCAACGACCAGTAGAGCGCGAGCAGCCAGCCGAGCACTGTCCATCCCAGGCACGCATTGAAGAGCGCAAGCGTCAGCACGTCGACGCGTTTGCGTCGATCGGCCAGAATCGCCGGCAGGAAATACAGCGCCAGCGCGATCACCACGGCGATGATCTGAATGGCAACGCGCTCATTCATATGCCGCCTCCCGAAAGCTGAGTCGCTGCACGGCGGGTGGCCGAATCACCGGCCTGCCAGACGCGGCTCGCATGCAAGGCGTGCGCAAATGCGTGTGCCTTGCGGCTCATATACCAATTGTCGCGCGATTGTTGGCCGGGTGCAGCGTTGGTGAAAGCTTTCCAGTGCGTCGGTAATGGATTCAACGCAGCGCCGCCGCCATGTCGCCGCAGCCGGACACGGCGGATGCCCACCACGCACACGCTGCGCTGCACCGTGCCATGCCATGCCATGCTATGCCGTGCGGTGCGGTGCGGTGCGGTGCGGTGCGGTGCGGTGCGGTGCGGTGCAGTGCTGCGCGCTCCATGCCGTTTGCGCCGCCGGCCGGGCCGCGGCATCGCCGCCGGGCCACGAATACTTCAGCGCACGCAGCATCAGGACTATCATGTCCGTTTCGAGTGAACGAAACCGTTACGGACAGCCATCATGATCTCCGACGATACGACCCAAGAGGCTCAGCGCCTGAACCCCGACACGCTCCGCGAATTCGTGGACCGCAAATGGAACGATGAGATCGTGCCGGCGCTCACCGACTACATCGCGGTGCCCGCGAAGAGTCCCGCATTCGATCCCGAGTGGGTGCAGCACGGCTACCTGGAGCGGGTCATTACCGACGCCGCGCAATGGGTCGAGCAGCAGCCGGTGCGCGGCCTCACGCTCGAGATCGTGCGCTTGCCGGGCCGCACGCCAGTCATTTTTTTCGAGACCCCGGCCACACGTTCCGGCAGCGACGAAACCATCGTGCTCTACGGCCACCTCGACAAGCAGCCTGAGTTCGACGGCTGGCGCAGCGACCTCGGTCCGTGGACGCCCAAGCTGGAAAACGACAAGCTCTATGGCCGCGGCGGCGCTGACGACGGCTATGCGATCTACGCGAGCATTACCGCGCTCGCCGCGCTGGACGCGCAAGGGGTCGAGCGGCCGCGCTGCGTCGGTCTGATCGAAACCTGCGAGGAGTCGGGCAGCTACGATCTGCTGCCCTATGTCGACGCATTGCGCGAACGGCTCGGCAAGGTCGGCCTCGTGGTGTGCCTCGATTCGGGCGCCGGCAATTACGATCAGTTGTGGCTCACCACGTCGCTGCGCGGACTCGTGGCCGGCGATCTGGAAGTGCAGGTGCTCGACGAAGGCATTCACTCGGGCGGCTACGGCGGCATTGCGCCGTCGAGCTTCCGCATCATGCGGCAACTGTTCGACCGGCTCGAGGACGCGGCCAACGGCACGCTGCTGCCCAAGGGCTTTCACTGCCCGATTCCCGCCGACCGTCTGCTCGAAGCCGAGGCCACCGCGCACATTCTCGGCGACGACGTGTGGAAGAAGTTGCCGTGGGCGTGCGGCCAGGACGGCCGCCAGGTGCTGCCTACCACGACCGATCCGAAGGAGGCTTTGCTCAACTCGACGTGGCGTCCGTCGCTTTCGGTGACCGGCGCGGCCGGCCTGCCCGCGTTAGCGGACGCCGGCAACGTGCTGCGTCCGCGCACCGCGTTCAAGTTGTCGCTGCGCCTGCCGCCGCTGATCGAAGCGGAAAAGGCCGTCGCGGAACTGAAGGCGCTGCTCGAACTCGACCCGCCGTACAACGCGAAGGTCACCTTCAAGCCGGACGCCGGCGCGGCGAGCGGCTGGAGCGCGCCCGAACTTGCGCCGTGGCTCGCCACTGCGCTGAACGACGCCTCGCGCGCGCATTACGGCGCGGACGTCGCGTACATGGGGCAGGGCGGCACGATCCCGCTGATGAACGTGTTGAAGGCCGGCTTTCCGCAGTCGCAGTTCATGGTGTGCGGTGTGTTGGGGCCGAAGTCGAATGCACACGGGCCCAATGAGTTCCTGCATGTGCCGTATGGCAAGAAGCTGACGGCGGCGGTCGCCCAGGTGATTGCAGCAGCGCCCTGATCGGGAGGCGCTCGGCTCGTCGGGCGGGGTGGGCCGGCGCGCACCTCGCGCGGCTCGCGCACCTCGCACGTCGTGCGCGAAGCCAATGACATTTCCGTCGATGCCGCCACTCGGGCGCAGGTGCGTGCGAGCCGGCGCGCGCCGCGATTTTTACGACGCCCGGCGCCCGGCCAGCAATCTGGGCGATGAACACAGAAAGAAACAACGGCGCGACGGAAGGACTGGCAAAGACCTCAGCACTCTCGATCAGGAACCCCGAGACGCGCGGATCTGGCTGGACATCTACCTGGAAAATTCGTCTTTCAGCGCCGCGTAGATTCTGCGATACCGCGCGAGCCGGTCCTCGGTCACGGTCCGGTGCGCTGCGTCGGGCTCGCATACCTCGATGGTTGTGGGAGACGTACACACCTGGTTGACGTTCTCCTTCGTGACGGCCAACCTTGCGAGCCGTGCAGCGCCCAAAGCGGCGCCCACATCTCCGCCATGATGGCGGCGCATTGCAACGCCTGTGGCTGTGGCACAGAGCTTCGCCCAGAAACGGCTACGCGAGCCGCCCCCGATGAAAGACGCCGTGTCCAGCGCCGTCCCGGCGCTTTGCAGCGCTGCGTAACCGTCGGCCATCGCGAACGCTACGCCTTCCATTACGCTGTACGCAAGGTCGGCCTCGCCGTGAGCGCCCGTCAGCCCCCAGAACACACCTTTTGCATTCGCGTCATTGTGAGGCGTACGCTCGCCACTCAGGTACGGCAGAAAGAGTGGGGCGCCCCGCGCGTCGGCCTGCTCGGCCAGGCCGGCAACCTCGACGACGTCCTTCTTGAGCACGCCGGAGAGCCACGCGAGACTCGAAGCCGCCGACAGAATGACGCTCATCTGATGCCAGCGGTCCGGCAGGCAATGGCAGAACGCGTGTACCGCCTGTGCGGGATTCGGCGCAAACCGGTCGGTCCCGGCAAACAGCACGCCCGATGTGCCCAATGACAGGAACGCGCTACCGGCGTCGACGACGCCCATGCCGATCGCGCTTGCTGCGTTATCGCCCGCACCGCCGCAAAGCAGCACTGGGCTCGCAATGCCCCATTCGCGCCGCAATGTATCGTTTAACTGAGCCGCAGCCTCGCTGCCTTCTACCAGCCTCGGCATATGCTCACGCGAGAGCCCGGTCGCGGCGAGCATTCTGTCCGACCAGTCGCGCTTCGCGACGTCGAGCCACAGTGTGCCCGACGCATCGGACATCTCGGAGACGAACTCACCGGTGAGCCGCCACGCCACGTAGTCCTTGGGCAACAGGACTTTGTGCGCCGCGCGGAACACCGCCGGTTCGTATTTAGACAGCCAGAGCAGTTTCGGCGCGGTGAAACCCGGCATTGCAAGGTTGCCGGTAATCGAGCGCGACTCGGGAACCAGCGCTTCGAGTTCCACACATTCGGCAAACGCCCGGGTGTCGTTCCACAGAATCGCCGGGCGTAACACCTGACCGGCGCGATCAAGCAGGGTCGCGCCATGCATCTGTCCAGATAAACCAATTCCGCGTAGCGCCGAAAAGCCAGCCGGATTGGCCGCCCGCACCTGCGCGATTGCGTCGAGCGTGGCGTGCCACCACGCCTGTGGGCTCTGTTCGGACCAATGAGCGTGAATATGCTCGACTTCGAGTCGTGCACCGCCGGTGGCGATCGTGTGCGATTCGTCGTCTGTGAGTAGCGCTTTTACCTCGGAGGTCCCAAGGTCGATTCCAAGGAATGTCAAGAGTGTCGTCCCGGTTTTGTGGCCGGCTCGCCTTGCCGAAGCAAGACGTCAAGCCGCGATCATGTGTTCGTTAAGCTGATGCAGCGCGCGAAACTTCGATGGCGGCATCGCCTTCGTTGCAAGGAATTGACGGTTGAAGTTCGACAGATTGTTAAAGCCAACGCGATAGCAGATTTCCGTCACGCTAAGCGTCGAACACATCAGCAGCTCACACGCTTCGTTGATCCGCAGCCGGTTCTGGTACTGCACAAACGTGCACCCGGTATGTCGCCGGAAAAAACGTGTAAAGGTGCTCACGCTCATGCCTGCAAGCTCGGCGACATCGGCTTCGCGCAATGTGCCCGGCAGGTTCTGCTGAATGTACGAGAGCACCTGATTGATCGTGGACTGCATGTAGCGATGCGCGTTGACATCGTATGCGGGTCCTGCGAGCAATCTGCGCTCGGTGCACGAGGACAACCTGTCGAAGATCGACATCAACAATTCGACGCGGCGACAACCGTGCGAAACAGCAAGCTCCAGCATCATCGGCGCAATCGCCAGACCCACCGCGTCCGGAAACTGTATCCCCCGAGCTGCATCGTCGATCAGCCCGACGATCGAGTGCAATTCGGGGAACGCGGCCACCATGCGTTCGACCGCATCGCGCGAAAACTGCAGAACCACATCGCGTGACGGCACGGTTTCCCGCTCGCCGACTTCGCTGATCCAGTTGTGCGGTAAATTCGGCCCGGTGATCACCAGGTTGCCTGGCGCGAAGTCACCGATGAAATCGCCGACAAAAAACTTGCCGGTGGACGCCCGGATCACGTGAATTTCATACTCGGGATGAAAGTGCCATTTCGCTACCGTATGCGGATAGTCGTGCGCCCAGGCCCGAAACGACTCGTCCCGTCGCGTGTGCACCAACTCCAGGTCTGGATTCATACCGCTTCTCCTCCTCGGCCGTCTGGACGCCGCGTCTTCTTCTGTTAATGCAAAGCCGCTCCCTGTACGCCTGCGTCCTGATGTGACGGAGCTGCGTGCGTTGTTCCGGTGCTCCGAGCAACAGGCAACGAGACGTTCTGCTCCGTCTGGGCATCAAAAACGTGCAGGTCGGCTGCTTTGAACTGAAACGTTACCACGCTATCGCGTTCGGGCAACTCGCCCGCCGGCACCAGGGCGGCCAGGCGTTCGCCGCCGGATTCAAACGTGACGAGCGCTTCAGCGCCCAGCAGTTCGATCAGCTCCACTTTGCCGCGAAGCCTCAGCGAGCCGGACTCATCGTCGGCGGACGCCACCTTCAGATAGTTTGGCCGGATCGCCAGTTTCACCGGCTGGCGGTGTTGCAGTCCTGCGAAACGCGGCCCGGCAAGAGCCCAGCGCTGACCCTGTACCTGGACGAAGCACATTTCACCTGTCCGCTCGATCGTCCCGGATATGAGATTAATGGCGGGTGTGCCGATGAACCCTGCGGCGAACAGCGTATGCGGGAAATGGTACAGATCGGATGGTGTGCCGGCCTGCTCGATCCGCCCGCCGCGCATGAGAATCACCCGGTCGGCGAGCGTCATGGCCTCCAACTGGTCGTGCGTCACATACACCGTCGTGGTCTTCAGGCGCTGGTGTAGCCGCTTGATGTCGCCGCGCAACTGCGCTCGCAGTTTCGCGTCGAGGTTGGACAGCGGCTCATCGAAGAGAAATACCTCTGGCGTCTTGATCATTGCCCGAGCGATCGCGGCGCGCTGCTGCTGGTCGCCCGACATTGCGCGCGGTTTGCGATCGAGCAACGCGTCGAGGTTCAGCATCGCAGCGACTTCCCGCACGCGACGGTCGATCTCTGCAGCCGGCACCTTCAGCCGGCGCAGGCCGAACGCGACGTTGTCATACACAGTCATGTGCGGATACAGCGCGTAGTTCTGGAACACCATCGCGACGTTACGCTCGCGCGCCGGCAAGTCGTTCACGACGGTGTCACCAATTGCGAGTTCTCCGCCCGTAATAGCTTCGAGACCAGCAATCATGCGAAGCATCGTGGACTTGCCACATCCGGATGGCCCGAGCAACACCACGAACTCGCTGTCGCGGATCTCCATATCGAGCGGATGCAGCACTGGTGGCCCGCCGTCGTAACGCTTCGTGAGGCCTTTGCAGACGATTTTGGCCATGGCTCAGTCCATCTCGATCTGGATCTTGACATTGTCCGGACGCCCTGCGGCCGCCTCTTCGAACGCGCTGAGGCCGTCGGAGAATGCGAACTTGCGCGAGATGAACGGCTTCACGTCGATCATTCCTGAGCTGATGAGCGCCAGCGCGCGCGGGAACATATTCGCGTAGCGAAACACCGATTCGAGGCGCGCTTCCTTCGCCTGCATGGCGACGACGTCGAGCGGCACGCGGTCGACCGGCATCCCGACCAGGACCGCGCAGCCACCGGGACAAAGCAGATCGAACAGGTCGTCAAATACCTTCGCGTTGCCACTCGCTTCGAACACGACGTCGGCACCCCAGCCTGTGGTGACTTCCCGCACCACATCGGCCAGCCGTTGCTGCGCCACATTGACTGTCGTCACTGCCCGGTTGTCGGCGAAGAGAGCCAGTTTTTCCTTGACCACATCGGCCAGAATGACGCGCGACGCGCCGCCTGCCAGTGCGGCGAGGGCGGTCATCGCGCCGATCGTCCCGGCGCCGATGACGACGGCGACATCGCCGGGTTTCATCGCAGCCTTCCTGGCGGCCTGTAGCCCGATGGACAGGGGCTCGACGATCGCGCCCTCCGCGAACGACACATTGTCGGGAAGCCGGAAGGTGAATGCCGCCGGATGCACGACATAAGGCGTCAGGCAACCGTGAATGGGCGGCGTTGCCCAGAAACGAACCGCAGGGTCCAGGTTGTACAGGCCGCGCATGGTCGCCGGCGAGTCGAATGAAGGAATGCCCGGCTCCATGCAAACGCGGTCGCCTATACGCAGGTGCGTGACCTCGCTGCCGGTTTCGACCACCGTTCCGGACGCTTCGTGACCCAGCACCATCGGTGCTTCGACCTTGAACGGTCCGATGCGTCCGTGCGTGTAGTAATGGACGTCGCTACCGCAAACGCCAACCGTATGAATCTTGATCTTGACGTCGCGAGGACCGACTTCGAGCGGCAGGTCGATATCGCGCAGCGCGAGTTGGCGCGCTTCTTCGAGTACGAGGGCTTTCAAAACGATCTCCTTACTTGCCTTTGAGCATTGAATTCAACAGCCGGCTCAGGACGCCGACAAAAATAATCGGAGGAAGAGCGAGCAGGACGGTGGAAGCATTGATGACGCCCCACGGCACCTCCTGCCCGAGCGAAGTGAACGCGGAGGCAACAACCGGCAGCGTCGCGCTTCTCGACGATGTCAAGGCGAGTGCGATCATCAGTTCGTTCCAGACCAGTACGAAGCTGAACACGATGCCGCCCATCAGGGTGGTTGCGCTGATCGGCAAGGCAATGCGCCAGAACACCCCGTACGGGCCGTAGCCGTCCAGGGTAGCGGCTTCTTCCACTTCGCGAGGCAGGCGCTGAAATACCGGGATGGACAGCCACGTAATGGTCGACAACGTGACCAGCAGATACGTGACCACCATCGAGAACTTCGTGTCGTAGAGTCCCAAGTCCACCCAGATAGCGATCAACGGTATGGCGACCGCGACCGGCGGCAGGAAGCGCAGCGACAAAAGGAAGAACTGGATGTCGCGCTTGCCCGGCACGTGATAGCGCGCAATAACATAGGCAGCCGGAACGCCAAGGAGCGCGCCAAGCACGACAGCAAGACCTACGATGGAGAGGCTGTTTCCGAGTCCGATCAGAACCTCGGGGCTCGACACGACCTGCCGGTAGTTATCGAGCGTCGGCGAGAAAATGAAACGCGGCGTCGGCGTGACGATGTCGAGCAGATTCTTCAGCGAATTGAGGAACGCCCAGAATATCGGAAACACGGCGACCACTGCGAGCACAAGGCCAAATGACCATGTGCTACTTCGCGAGATCAGTCTTCCCATTTGTTCACCCGCTTCCAGATGAAAGTGAAAATCACCGTGGTCGCAACCATCATCAGCACGGCCATACTCGACGCATAGGAGACCTTTCCGGACAACCCGATACCTTGCGAATACGCATACATGTCGAGGGTTTCCGTGGTGATGCCCGGTCCGCCTTTCGTCATTACATAGACCAGATCGAACGAGCGCAGCGATTCCACCATCTTGATGAACACCAGACTCATGATCGGCACCTTCAGCATCGGCAATGCGATATACGCGTAGACCTGCCAGGTGCGCGCATAGTCGAGTCGTGCGGCCTCGAGCGGCTCTGGCGGCAGCGTTTCAAGCAGTTTCAGTACGACCACCGCGAAGAACAGTCCCCACTGCCAGATGTCGACGAGTGCCACCGCGTACAGCGCCAGGTGCGGATCGGATAGAAACGCCGTGTTCCCGATTCCCAGCAGACCAAGAAACCAGCTAAGAATGCCTGTGAGAGGCGAATACATGAACTTCCAGATGAAGGCCGCCGACACTCGCGGTAGAAGCACCGGCACGATCAGCAACAGCGAAATGACGCTGCGCATGCGGCCATGAATCTGCTCGAACAGATAGATCGCAACCAGAACGCCGACCGCGACCGAGCCCACGACCGTGGCAACTTCCCAGATCGCGGACACCTCGATGGAATTGAGGAACCGTCTATCCGAAAAGAGCCGCAGGAAATTGCGCAGCCACACATATTCGCTGTCCGGGTAGCGCAGCACGCGATTTTTCAGCGCGAGATTGATTGCCGCGACGGTAGGAACCAGACCGAGGACCGCCATCACCGCAAGAGGCGGTCCGAGAAATACGAATGGAAGGCTTGTTTTGCCCCGATTGAACATTGACTTCTCCAACAGCGTAGAGTCCGCGAATTCAGTGTTCCCGTGAGACCACGACCGGATCTGCAGTGCCTCTTGCGACGCAACGGGTGCAGCAAGCAAGGGGCGTCTACGTTACTTCTTCACGCCATGTTCCATTGCGTCGCGAGCGTACTGAACGGCGTCGTTCAAGGTTGCCTGAACGTCCGGCTGCGTACCCGTGAACACCTCCTCCAGCGCGATACCGAGGTTGTCGCCGATATCCGGCCACTGCGGGCTTGACCAGATCGTGACCTTCGTCACCGGGTTGGTATCGTTCAGGCCAGCGAGAATCTGCGGCTTGACGTGCTTCTGGAAGTAATCGCTCTTGATCGTGCTCGAGCGGTTGTAGTCGCTGAAGACGTTGTCGCGAAGGCGGGCCTGCTCCTGATCCTTGCCTGTCGCCCAGGCAATGAACTTCCCTGCCGCCTGACGCGTGCATTCGTCCTTCGCGCCGACAGAAGAAATCGCGAGGCCGTGACCGTAAGCAGCCGACGGTAACGGTGCTGGCGGCTTAACGTATCCCACCTTGTCCGCCACGCTGGACTTGGTCGGATCTTCCATCCAGTCGGCGAACGGCGTCGATTCGATCATGAACGCGACTTTGCCGGAACGGAACGCTTCAAGCGCGTTGCTCCAGTCGTACGTCGAAGAACCAGGGGGCGCGTATTTGAAGAGATCCCGATAGAGTTGCGTCGCCTTCACGGCGCCCGGCGAATTGAAGGATGGAGCCTGGTTTTTGTCGGTCCAGGTACCGCCCTCGGCGAGCATGAATGGCGCCCAGCGCCACACGTTCATGCCCGACCCGCGTTGCCCGCGTGCAACCCAACCGTACATGTTAGGCGGCGCATTGAGCTTCTTGATGTCCGCGACGAGCTCGTCGAGCGTCTTCGGCACTGGAAGATGCGCTTTCTCGAGAATGTCGCGACGGTAGAACAGGAAATCGCCTCCGCCGATCAGCGGAGCAAAATACGCGACACCCTTATAGCTTGCCACCGCGCGCCGGCCCGGCAGGAAGTCGTCGTAGTCGGCGTCTTTCGGGTAGTACTTCAACAGCGGCACGACCCAGCCCGCTGATGCGAACTCGGCGACATTCGCCTCGTCAACGTAATAGATCTGGTAGGAACCCGCGCCCGTTGACGCGTCAAGTCGTGACTTCGAACGACGGTCGTTTTCACCAAAGTAGTTGATTTCAATCCGGGTGCCGCTGCGCTTTTCATAATCGGGCAGCGACTTCTCCATGACTGACAGGCCGAGGCTCTTCTGGGCAAGCATCTTGAGCACGGGGACGTTGCAGGTCTGCGCCGTCGCTAGCATGGGAAGGCTTGCGCTCATGAACGCGCAAGCTGTGAGCAATGGGATGGGTTTCACTCTCGTCTCCGCTTTTGGAATGTTCTTTGGCATCGCCATACGGGTGCTGCAATTCAGAGCAGGGCAGGCGTACGGTGACGAGAACTGTAGTGGCCGCGGCCAATGTCCAGCCACTGCAAAAGACGGAAGCCGCCGATACTTTTTGCTCGCGCGTTGGGTGCGGTGCACAAAATGTGTCAGTGACTGAAGCGGTCAGGTAGGCCGCGCGCAGACATGCGCAGCAAAAAAGCCGCGTTCAATGTTCCTGTTTGACGGAGATCTCTGTGTGTCGCGGTTCGCGTCAGTCGACGGGCGGCACCGCACCTTCCAGCAAGGTCTTGATGAGCCGGGCGCGCCGCTTTTCGAGGTCCGCGATCTGGCGCTCGATGGCTGCGAGCCTGACTCGCTGGACGTCGGTGATCTGATCGCAAGAACGGGCGCCTTCGATCAGAAGCATGCAGTCGGGAAAGCCACGAATATCGTCGATGGTGAAACCGGTCGCGATCATGCGCTGAACCTGCTTGACCTGCGTGACCGCTTTTTCGGGGAACATGCGATAGCCGTTGCTCGCACGTACCGAGGCGAGCAGACCATGCTCGTCGTAGTGCCGGATAGATCGCACGCTCGCGCCGGTGAGTTGCGAGAGTTGTCCGATGGTCAACAGTTCGCGTGTAGGCGTGTCTTTCATGAACAGCAGGCTAACACGAATTCGCTTGACTCTCACATCGGTGTAAGGGTTGAGACTAGGCGCACTGCCACTCTTTCGGGAAAGACAATGAGCTTGCGAACGTTCCTTCACTTTTTGAGTGCCGCGTTGTCTGCCGCGACACTGCTTGCATCTGCACCCGACGCGATGGCGGCGCCGACCAGCTATATGGTCACATCGGCGGATGGGGTGAAGCTGGCGGTTCAGGAAAGCGGTGACCCGAACGGTCCGCCCATCATTCTGGTGCATGGGCTGCTCGGCAGCCGCCTGAACTGGGACGCGCAGGTGCAGAGTCCCGAATTGCGCCAATACCGGATCATTACTTACGATCTGCGCGGCCACGGTCTGTCTGATAAGCCGTCCGGCGCACAGCCGTATCACGACGGAAACCGTTGGGGGGACGACCTCGCGGCGGTGATCCAGGGCTCACACGCGCGCAAGCCCGTGCTGGTTGGCTGGTCGCTCGGCGGTGTCGTGATATCGAACTACCTCGCGAAGTATGGCGATCGCGCGGTCGCGGGTGCTGTGTATGTCGACGGCGTGGTCGAGCTGGCGCCGGTTCAGATTGTCGACCATCCCGATGTTTATCGTGACATGAATTCGCCGGATCTGAAGACGCATCTCGACGGTGAGCGCACCTTCGTCGGCCTGTGTTTCAACCATCGGCCTGACGCCGATACATTTGACCGGCTGCTAGCCAACGCCGCGATGGCATCGTGGGACATGCAAAAAGAAGTGCCGACGATGACGGTGTTCGCTGCAGAGGGGCTCGGCAAAACACGCATACCGCTGCTCTTCATCTACGGCGGTCAGGATGCGCTGGTCAACACACATGCGACGCTGGCTCGCGCGACCGCGCTAAACCCCCGCATTGTCAGCAAGGTATACACGGACTCGGGTCACGCGCCGTTCATTGAGGAAGCCGCGCGTTTCAATCGCGATCTGGCCGAGTTCGTCAGGTCGGCGTCGCAGCAATGAAGCCACGTTTTACGAGGACATGAGCATGGCGCATGGAGTCGAGCATGACTTCTTTCCGGGGTTCGGGAGCCTCGACGTCGAAGCGGGCGATGTCTCGTTTCGGGGCAGAATTGGCGGGAGCGGATCGCCGGTTCTGCTCCTGCATGGCTACCCGCAAACACACATTGCGTGGCGATTTGTTGCGCCGACGCTCGCCAGGTCGCACACCGTGATCGTGCCGGACCTGCCGGGGTACGGCGACAGCCGGACCCGCAATGATCAGCCGCGCTGGTCCAAACGTCGCGTAGCCAGCGCGCTCGTCGCGCTGATGGACCGGCTCGGGCACGAGCGCTTCGCAGTGATCGGGCATGATCGGGGCGCTCGGGCCGGATACCGGCTTGCGCTCGACCATCGTCGCCGCGTCGCGGCGTATGCCTCGCTGACCGTGATACCGACGCTCGATGCATTCGCATCTATCGACAAGACATTCGCGCTGAACGCCTGGCACTGGTTCTTCCTGGCACAGCCGGGCGATCTGCCGGAGCGAATGCTTGCGGCTGACCCGGATGCTTATCTCGACACTGCACTGGCGAAGATGGCCGGCGGTCTTGAGCGGATCGATCCCTTGGCTCTCGACGTCTATCGAAATGCGTTCAGGCGTCCGCACGTGCGCCACGCGATCTGCGAAGACTATCGAGCCGCTGCTGCCGAGGATCTGGAGCACGATGCAAGCGATGCAGCTGCGGGACGAAAACTCGCCTGTCCGGTGCTTGTACTGTGGAGCGAGAGGGAGCAGAGGGCTCGAGGCATCCAGCCCCTCGAAGCCTGGTCTCGATGGGCAGCGAACGTGACAGGCAAGGGATTGCCCGGCGGCCATCTGTTGCCCGAGGATGCGCCCGGTGCGGTATTGACGTCCCTTCAGGGTTTTCTGGCCGGATAGCTGTAGCGTTGGCTCCCGTAAAGATCTGGCCCATGCCAATCTATTATCGCGTCTATGCAAAAGATGTATTTTTCGTATGGCAGCCCGCGCTTTACATTGCATTCATCCGATGGCTTCGAAGAGGAACACCGCGATGAACGCGAAAAGGTATGGCGTGTTGCCGACGCACGGTCGGCAAGGATGGGCGGAAAGAGTGCGGCAATTCACGCCGAACTGGTTTGCCATGACGATGGGCAACGGGATCGTGTATCTCGTGCTGGCCGGACTGCCTTGGCATTTCGCCGCGCAGACGGCGTTGGCCGAGATGCTATGGGCCGTCAGCATCGCGCTTTATGCGGTCTTCGCGGCGATGCTGATCGCGCGCTGGATCTTCTATCCCGAGACGATCCGGCCGATGCTGCATCACCCGCTGCAGTCCATGTTCCTCGGCGCGGTGCCAATGGGGCTGGCCCCGATCATCAACGGACTCGTGCTGTTTGCCGGCCCGCACCTGGGCGACGGCGCGTATCAGCTCGCCTATAAGCTGTGGTGCCTCGACGCGATACTCGCGATTGCGGTCGCCATCGGCGTGCCGTACATGATGTTCACGGCGCAAAGCCATGCATTCGAGCGCATCACGGCGGTGCTGTTGCTGCCCATCGTCGCGCCCGAAGTAGCTGCGGCGAGCGCCGCCGTGCTGGCCCCGCACGTCGATGCGCAAACGGCCCGCTTCGTCGTGGCTGCGGGCTATGTGCTCTGGGCGCTTTCCGTGCCGCTCGCGTTTAGCGTGTTGACCGTTGTTTTCTTCCGGCTCGTCATTCACAAGCTTCCACATCGCGACCTTGGCCCGTCGAGCTGGCTCACGCTGGGTCCGATCGGCACCGGCGCACTCGGTCTGCTCACGCTCGGTCTCGCCGCGCCCGCTGCGTTTGCCGGCACGCCGCTCGCCGCTACGGCGCTGGTCGCGCGTGACCTCGGTTTGATCGGAAGCTTGCTGCTGTGGGGCGTGGGCTTCTGGTGGCTCGCTACGGCCATGCTGTTCACGGTGCGCTATTCCCGCGAGGGCTTGCCCTTCAATCTTGGATGGTGGGCCTTCACGTTCCCGCTCGGCGTCTACACCGTTGCGACCTTCGGGCTGTATCGCGCGACAGGATTCGCTGCGTTTGCCGTGATTGGCGGCGTGCTCGCGACGATGCTGGGCGCCTTCTGGGTAGTCGTGCTGTCGCGTACATTGCGCGCTCTTGCGCGTGGCGAACTGTTCCATGCCCCGTGCCTCGTTGCTCACGTGCGAGCAGCGCTGGCCTGACCGCTATCACGCCCCGTCGTCCTGCAAAACCTGCGAGGCCCGCGGCGTATCGAATGAGCGTGTGTATCCCCGCGCTCCCTGCACCCTCGCGTTTCCTTCTCCAGGAGAAATTTCATGATGTCCAGACCCGCACGGCGTGTGGCTGTCACCGGCGCGGCCGGCCAGATCGCGTATTCGCTGTTGTTCCGCATCGCACGCGGCGACCTGCTCGGCGAAGACCAACCCGTGATCCTCCAGTTGCTCGAACTGCCGCAAGCGCTGGAGGCGCTGCGCGGCGTGGTAATGGAACTCGAAGACTGCGCCTTTCCGCTGCTGCGTTCCGTCGAAGTCAGCGATGACCCGCGCGTAGCGTTTCGCGACGCCGACTACGCGATGCTCGTGGGTTCGCGGCCGCGCGGCAAAGGCATGGAGCGGCGCGATCTGCTGGCAGCCAACGGTGCGATCTTCCGCACGCAGGGCCAGGCGCTCAACGAGGTGGCGCGTCGCGAGGTCAAGGTGCTCGTGGTCGGCAATCCTGCGAATACCAATGCGTGGGTAGCCCGCCGCTATGCGCCGGACCTGCCGCCCGACGCCATTTCGGCAATGATCCGCCTCGATCACAACCGCGCTGTCTCGAAGCTCGCCGCGCGCTGTGGCGTCGCGGTGGATGCTGTCAGCCGCATGATCGTGTGGGGAAATCATTCGCCCACGATGTACCCCGACTACCGCTTCGCGTTGATCGACGAACAACCGGCGGCGGCGCGCGTGGCCGACGAGCGCTGGAATCGGGAAGTCTTCATTCCGGAAGTAGCGCGTCGCGGCACCGCGATCATCGAAGCGCGCGGAGCGTCTTCGGCGGCCTCGGCTGCGAATGCCGCCATCGATCAGATGCACGACTGGATTCACGGCAGCGCCGATAGCTGGGTGTCGATGAGCGTACCGTCCGATGGGTCTTACGGTGTGCCCGAAGGGCTCATGTTCGGCGTGCCCGTGATTTGCCGCGACGGCACGTTCGAGCGGGTTGCGGGGCTCGAGATCGACGCGTGTGCCTGCGCGAAGATCGGCGCTTCGGTACAGGAGCTGCTGGAGGAATCGCTTGCCGTCGAGGCCATGCTCTCCGCGCATGGCGAATAACGATGGCGGGCGCAGGAACGCACACGCCCGTGGGCGTTCCTGCGCCTATCTGCTGTGCGGCTTAGCACATGCCGCCGTTCGCGCGGACGATCTGGCCGTTGATCCAGCCGCCTTGCGAGCCCACCAGGAAGGCGACCACGCTCGCGATGTCTTCGGTCTGCCCGAGCCGTTCCAGCGGATTCATTTTCGCCATGCGGTCGATGAGTTCAGGGCTCTTGCCCGCGAGGAACAGATCGGTAGCAACCGGCCCCGGCGCCACGGCGTTCACCGTGACGCCACGCCCGCGCATTTCCTGTGCGAGAACCTGTGTGAGTCCTTCGACGGCGCACTTCGTGGCGATATAAACGGCATACGTCGGCAGGCGCACACCGGTCACGCTCGTCGTCAGGTTCACGATGCGCCCGCCGTCACGCACCCGGCGCGCGGCTTCGCGCGACACGTTGAACGCACCCTTGAAATTGATGGCCACAGTTCGATCGAACGTGGCGTCGTCGAAATCCACGATCTTTGCCTGATTCATGACACCGGCGCTGTTGACGACGGCGTCGATGCCGCCGTACGCTTTTTGAGCAGCGTCGAACAGGGCGATGGTGGCCGCCGGATCGGCAATGTCTGCCTTGACGGGCAGGGCGTCGCCACCCGCCTCGCGAATCTTCGCCGCGACTTCTTCTGCAGGGCCTGCATGGCTCGCGTAGTTGACGACTACCCGGAATCCGTCTTGCGCGAGACGAATGGCGATTTCGGCGCCAATGCCGCGCGAAGAACCGGTGACGATCGCAACCTTGCCAGACGTTGAGGACATACCGCGCTCCTTGAGATAAGTGCCCGGTCGCGGTCGACGAGCGTCGCGCAACCAGCGCCGGACGGTTGAGTGAATGGGTTTGTATCGGATGGCATCGCGCCGCGCCGGCGACGCGCGCACGCGCGCCGACGCTGCGTGCCCGCTCAGGTCGCGGTGTGGACCTGCGGCACGAGGAGTTCGCCTAGCCCCACGCGATGCAGCATCTCGGCCCGCAGCCGGTCCAGAACCGCGAAGCCCACATTGGCACCGTCTTCTGTGGGGTCGATGTGCACGCGAAACGGCCGCTTGCCGAACGGCTTGTCCACCACCTTCACGATGGCGTCGGCGACGAGGCTCGCGTCGGCGTCCGGCGGCACGATGGCGGCGAAGGCTTCCTGAACCTCCTTGCCGAAGCCGGCGTACGGTCCCGTTTCGTACTCGGCGGCGCGAGCCTGATCGGCGGGCAGCCCCGCGTGCGGGAAGTGGTTGGTGCCGCGCGTGAAAGCACCCGGCACGATGATCGACGTTTCGATGCCCCAGCGCGACAGCTCGCGCGCGTAGAGCACGGCGATGGCGTCCATCGCGGCCTTCGCGCCGAAGTAGGGCGCAAGGTACGGCGGCGTGCCGCCGGCCGCGCTGCTGCTCGATACCCAGACCACCAGCCCTTGCTTCTGGCCGCGCAGGTGCGGCAGCACCGCGCGGTTCACGCGCTGCGTGCTCACCACATTGACGTCGTAGAGTTGCGCGTACTGTTCCGGCGTGAAGGCTTCGGCCGGACCGAATGCCATGTGACCGGCGTTGTGAATCAGCACGTCGATGCGGCCGGCATCGGCGATGACTTTCGCGACTGCCGCCTCTACCGACGCTTCCGACGACACGTCGAGTTCCACCGTGCGCAGGTCCGTACCGGCTTCACGCGCTTGGGCCGCCATCTCTTCGGCCACTGGCGCATTGCGGCCGCGTGTGTCGCGCATCGAGGCATAGACGGTGTAGCCGGCTTTCGCCAGCGCTTCGGCAGTCAGGCGCCCAAAGCCACTGGAAGCGCCGGTGATGAGAACGACTTGGCTCATGATCGAATCTCCTTGAACGGTTAAATGGAGTGAAAACGCGGGTCAATGGACGACCCATGAAGTCATGCGTCGTGCTCGTCGCGCACGGCGGGTTCGGGAACGACGGACCATCGCTCTTCGATGCGTCCGAACTTCCATATCGCAGCCGAAATGGCCCACGTCGCAACGAACAGGCCGACGATGGCGTAGCCCGCTTCGTTGAGATCGACGCTCGAGGTCCATGTCTGGAGCACGCCGTGTTTGCCCGCTGCGCCGGGCGCGGCATCGAGCAGGCCCAGCACTTCGATGGTCGCGATGCTCACCGCAACACTGGTGGAAAGGCCCGTTACGACGAGGTTGTAGTAGATCTTGCGCACGGGCTTGTCGAGCGCCCACCCATAGGCATAGCTCATGAACGAGCCGTCGATCGTGTCGAACAGCAGCATGCCTGCCGCGAACAGCACGGGCAGGCACAGGATGGCGTACCACGGCAGCCCCGACGCCGCGCCCGAACCCGTCAGCACGAGTAGCGCGATTTCCGTGGCGGTATCGAAGCCGAGGCCGAAGAGCAGACCGACGAAATACATCTGTGCGGGCTTGCTCACGATGCGCATGAGCGGTGCGAGCACGCGGCTCACGAGGCCGCGCGATTCGAGGCACCGCACGAGATACGCGTCGTCGTAGCGGCCGGTTTTCATTTGCCGGAAGACCTGGTAGATGTCACGGAACGCAGCGACGTTCAGCAGCGCGATCACAAAGAGAAAGCCGCTCGAAATGAGCGTGCCCAGCACGCCCGTCAGTGTGCGCAACGTCGAGCCGCTGTCGACCAACTGGTTCGACACTGAACGCATGCTCACCGCGATCAGCAGAGAGAGCCCGAACACGATGCTCGAATGACCGAACGAAAACCAGAATCCGACCGATAACGAGGACTTGCCTTCGCCTACCAGCTTGCGTGTGGTGTTGTCGATTGCGGCGATATGGTCGGCGTCGAACGCGTGGCGCATGCCGAGCGCGTACGCGGCAATGCCCGCGCCGATACCCAATGCCGTGGCGCTCCCGCCGCGGTGCAGAGGGGCGACGAGAGCGAACAAGGTGCCCCAGCCGACAAGGTGGAGGAGTGCGATGAAACCGCCCATCGCGGCAACAGGACGTGTAGACATGGTGGGCCGATCAAGAGAGGGAAAGCGGAGTTGGCACGATGGGGCGGCACGCCCGGCTGCGCACGCCTTGCGCGGCCGGGCGCGCCGGTGTCATGCGACGGCCCTGGGCACGTACGGAAACCGGGAAGACGGTTTCGAGGTGACCGACTCCTTGCCGATGCCGAGACTGATCGGCGTGTTCGCGGCCATCGTGAACATCACGTCGGGCGCGTTGTCGGTCATGGTCCGGCCGTTCCAGAGCGCGACGCCGAACACGGCCGGCGTGCCCACGGTGTACGGCAGGATGTTGGGCAGAAAGCGGTGCGCCACAGCCGTGGCATAGCCCTCCGGGTCTTCGCTCGTGCCGTTGGCCCGCACGGCCCCGGCAATGGACCGGATGAGCTGCGCGCCATACGTCTCGAAGTCGTCGGCGGGACGGCCCGCATTCAGACGGTCGCCAAGTTCTTCGTTGTACTGCGTGAAAAGCGGGTGAATCATGGGCAGGCCCACGCGGTTGATGGACCGCCAGCCGCCTGCGTCCGTGGCGAGTGTCGCAACCGCCCATACGCCGATCCTGCGGTTCGTGCCGGCTGTTGCGAGCAGATCGGCGTCCGGCACCTCCAGCACGATCGAGTACACAGTGTGGCCTGCGAAGAGGTTGCGCGCGTCGGCGGGTTGCCAACTGCCGAGCTCGAGCGGCGTGCCGTCCTGAAACGCATGGCCTACCGCATGCAGGACGTCCGGTTCGATCCAGAACGGGTCGCCGGCATGGCCTGCCCACACGCGCAGACCGGAAGGCGTCGTCACCGTTTCGTCCGTGCCGCCGCGCGCCACCACGTCGCCCTGCGCATGCGGGTCTGTTGCCTCGGCGTCGGCAATGCGGCGCACGACGAAGCGCTGTTTTCCCTGGGCGTCGCGTTCGTCGAATGTGATGCGATAAGTCACGTCCTCGACGGCGTCGTGATCCAGGTCAATCTTGAATTCGTAGAAGCCTTCGGGATGGTAGCCGGGCGTGCGTTGTTCGCCCGCTAACGAGTGGCACACGTTGATCACGAACGCGGTGCCCGTTTCGCCGCGAAAGCAGTAAAGATCCGTGATGTCGAGGCGCACGTCCTGGCGGGCGAGCGGGGAGTCGAGGTGGTGAGACATGGTTCGATCCTTTCCGTAAGGTCAACGACGATGGAGCGGCGCGGTATCGCGCGCGCCGGTTGCTGCGCATTGCGCTGGACGACGGAAAGGAGTGTCGCGCGCGAGCGGGGCGCGCGCTGTAGGCAAACGTGAGGGCGTTGCAGATTTGCACGACGGCGTCGCGCTCGCACGCGACTAATCTCGCACGCGACTAATGCGCCTCGCTACGCGTTCGCAGCGGGGCCTTGCGCGCACGCGGCGTTCGAGACCCGCAACAGGAGAAGGGCGAGCAACGTGACGGCGGCGGACACGAACACGTACCACCCGGCGGCCGCCTGCGAGCCGCTCCATGCGGCGACGCAGGCAACGACGAACGGCGTCGTGCCGCCGAACAGCGCGACGCCCGTGGCATAGACGAGGGACATGGCAAGGGCACGCCCGCGTACCGGAAACATTTCGAGGATCACGATGATGGTCGGTCCGCCCGCGAGCGCGGACAACCCCGCGAACAGCGCGACGACGCAAAAGAGTGCGCCGGGTTGCGGATACGCGGCCGCGTAGTGAAACGCGGGCACAGCAGCAAGCATGGTCAACGCGCGGGCGAACGCGATGGTGCGCAGGCGGCCGATGCGGTCCGCGAGCCAGCCGCCCGCTACCGAGAGCGCGAGCGTGACCATCCCCACCGCGGCGGTCGTCACGAACGAGGCGTGCGCGGACGGCGGCGCGCCCGCGACGCCGAACGTGGTCGCGTAAGTGGCCACGTAGGTGGGCACCGTGCCGCCGAAGATCAGCACGACGGCGAGCAGCCATTGCCCGCGCAAGCGGGCCAGCATGCCGCGGAATGGCTGCGCGTCATGCGGCGGCTGCCACGTCTCGGCAATATGACGGCGCAGGTAGATCTGCACGGGAATAAGTGCTGCGGCGAGCGCGAACGGCACGCGCCAACCCCAGCGCCCGATCTGCTCCGCGGTGAGGAGGTCGTGCAGCGCGATGCCGCAGGCGCCTGCCGCGACGAGCGCGAGCCCTTGCCCGGCCATCAGCCAGCCGGCGTACAGACTCTTTTGGCCGGCCGGGCAATGTTCGATCAGCAAGGCCCCCGACGAGCCCATTTCTCCGCCCACCGCGACGCCTTGCAGGATCCGGCAGAGCAATACCGCTATCGGCGCCAGCACGCCGAGCGTCGTATAACCCGGCGTGAGTGCCACGCCGAGCGAGCCCGCGGTGACGAGTGCCGCCGTCAGCAACAACGCCGGCTTGCGCCCCGCCGTGTCCGCCTGTGTACCGATGACGAGCGCACCGACAGGCCGCGACAGGAATCCGGCCGCGAACGTGCCGAGCGAGAGCAGCGTTCCGTATGCGCCCACGGCATGCGGAAAGAACGCACGCGCAATGAACGCGGCGAAAACCGTGTAGCAGAAGTAGTCGAAGAATTCGATCGCGTTCGCGAGCACGATCGTGGCTAACGTGCCAGGTGCGAGACGGTGCAAAGCCGTTGCTGCGGCGTGGTCGTAGTTCGGGGAGCGGTGCATGCGGCTCGCGCTGCTTTAGAGCGAACCGTCGTTGCAGCTCACGGCTGCCCGCGTTGCGTGCGCGACGGGTCGGCCTGTGCCGTGCGCGCGAGCCGAACAGGGCAGCGTGAAGCAGAACCGCGTGCCCGAGTCGCCCGTGTGCGCCACCCATATCGCGCCGCCGTGCGCTTCGACAATCGACCTCGAGATGGGCAGCCCCATACCCATGCCGTCGCTCTTGGTGCTGGAGAGCGGTTGAAAGATCGCGTCGGGCTGCAAGGCCTGGATGCCGCCGCCCGTATCCACCACCTCGAAGAGCGTCTGCGAGTCGTTATAGCGGCGTGCCCGCACGGTGAGCAGCGGCTCGCGGCCCTCGGCGCTCGTAGCGGCAATCGCATGGATGCCGTTGATCAGGAGATTGGTCAGCACCTGCTGGAGCTGGATGCGGTCCGCGTAGGCGGTCACGGCAGGTTCGATCTCCTTGGCCAGCGTGATCGCATTCGCGTTCGCTTCCGACGCGATCAGCAGCATCGCGGAATCCACGATCTCGGCGCAGTCCAGTTCGATCGCCTCGACCGGCGCGCCCGCAAGAAAGCCGCGCAGACGCCGGCAAATGCCCGCGATGTCGTCGGTCCACTGCGATGCATGACGGAACGCGGCGAGCGCTTCGGCCACGTTGGGTTCGGGCCGGTCCAGCCAGCGCACCGCGGCGTCGAGCCCCGTGCGTACCGCGCCGAGCGGCTGGCCGATCTCGTGCGTGATGGACGCCACGAGCTGCCCGACCATCGAGACCCGCGCCGTGCGCGCCATCTGGGCACGCAGCGCCTCGAGCCGGTCGGTGTTTTCCTTGTGCTCGGTGACGTCGAACGCGTAGAAATGCAGGCGCCGATATTGAGCGATGTCCCTCGGCAGCGAACAGCGCCAGACGATCGGCACTTTCCGGCCGGTGAGGGTGGTGAGAACGCGCTCGCCCTGGCACGATGCGTGACCTTCGAACATCGCGCGCAGCACTTGCGAGTTGCTGAACCGGTTCGCCGGCAGCAACTGACGCGACCACTCGAAAAACACTTCCTTCGACGCGGCATCGAAGAGCGCAAGTGTCGCGTCGTTGGCGTCGACGAACGCGTGCAGTTCACGCAGCTTCTGAATCACCTCGGGATGCTCGTCCAGCCAGGCGTCGAGATCGTCCACGCCGCTGGTTCTGAGCGAGTCGACCCACGCTTTGATACCCGACCAGTCTTCGATCAGAATCGGAATGGGCGCATCGCGGAACAGGCCGTCTGTTTCGATAAGCGCCTCGTTCGCAAAGTGCGCAGATGCATCCAGCGGTTGCTGTATCGGCGCGGCTATCGCCTCGGTATTTGGCTCGTTCATGCGGCAGGTCCGATACGGGCGGATGGGCAACTTTCCCTGAACTGCGGCGGCGGGAAGTCGCGACAAGAAAGTTGCGGCGATTATACAAAACCAAAATGCTGCGAAAACAGCCCTGGAAGGCTTTTCGCAGTGCCGCGGCAGGCACATTGCATGGGTTCGCCACGCCGATTTTCGCAGCGTCGGCATTTGTCTGCTTTCAGAGCGTGCAAATCGAAAAACGTCTTCCCGTGCGGCGCGCATGGTGGGACGCGCACCGGGCAGGCCGGTGCCTCACCACACTGAAAGGAGCAGAAATGTCGAAAGCGTCGAAAGTCGCCCTCGTCACGGGCGCCTCGGGCGGCATTGGCAAGGCCGTGGCGTTGCGTCTCGCCGCGGACGGATTCCCGGTGGCCGGCCACGGCCAGCCGAACGACATTGCGGGAACCGTGGCGTTTCTGGTGGGCGACGACGGCGAATGGATAAACGGCCAGATCGTGTACGTCAACGGCGGCTTTGCCTGACGCTGCCGGCGCTTTCGGGGCCAACGGCTTCCCAAGCGCCGGCTGCGCCTTCTTCGGCAGCCGTGGCGTTGAGCGTGCCGCTTGCCACGAGGTCGAAGAGCGCCTGGCTGCTGGGCGACAGCGACCGCCCCTTCGCCCACACCATGTGCAGCGGCCGCACGATGTGCAGGTCTTCCACCTCGATGATGGTCAGCTCGCCGCGCCGCAATTCTTCCTTCACGCTGAGCGTCGAGATGTAGGCGAGTGCGTGCCGCGAAAGCAGCATGCGCTTGATCGCTTCCGTATCGCTCACCGACATGAGCGGTTCGATGTCGAGCCCCGCGCGCCGGTACGACTCTTCGATGATGGCGCGCGTACCCGAGCCTGGCTCGCGCATGATGACAGCCTGTTCCACCAGTTCGCACGCGCGCAGCTTCTTGCCCGCGCACGGATGTCCCGGCGCCGCGATCACCGCGATTTCGTCGGAGCCGATGCGGCGCGCGTGAAGAATGGAATCGTCGAACGGCCCTTCGATGAAGCCGATGGTGAACGCCAGATCGCGCAGCCCCGCTTCCACGCGTTCGGTGTTCGTGACCGTGAGGTCTATGGCGACGTGGGGATGGCGCGCATTGAACCGCGCGATCGCATCGGGAACGAAGTACACCCCGAGCGTGCCGCTCGCGCCGATCTTCATGTGTCCGCAGCCGAGGCCGGCGAGTTCTGCCAGCTCTTTCTCGGCGGCATCCGCAAGCGTGAAGATGCGGCTCGCGTATTCGTAGAGCAGCTTGCCGCCTTCGGTGGGTGCGACGCCGCGCGGCAGGCGGTCAAAGAGCATCATGCCGAGGCGGTCTTCCAGTTCGCGAATCTCGCGCGTCACGGCCGGCTGGCTGACGTGCAGCCGCTCCGCGCCGGCGCTGATGCTGCCCGCGCGGGCCACTTCGTAAAAGGCGAGCAGGTGAGTGAAGTTCATGTAATGTCGAAAAAGGACCGCGCGTGCCCAGCGGAGCCGGCCATCGGTCGGGTCTTGCTGGGCAGTGCGGATAGTGCGGACAGTGCGCTCAGCATGAGCGCTCAGCTACCGAAGTACAGATCGCAGAAGCTCACGGGGCCGACGCAGGAATCTGGCGCGTGCGTCGCCGTGTGGGCGTGCATGCCGCTTGCCGCGGTGCCGTTCATCGGTGTGCCGCCCACGTCGCCCGCGGCCTGTTGCTGTTGGGCAGCCACCTTTGCTTCGGCTGCCTGAATGTCGGTGGGGTACTGCACGTCGTTGCCGGTCGACGGATTGTAGCCGGCCTGCTCGACGCGAATCAGGTCGGCGCGCACCTGTGCACGCGTGAGGGGCGTGGTGCATTGAGCGAAGCTTAGCGTGGGCGCGGCAAGGGTACCGATAACGAGGGCGAGGCAGGCAAGCGTTTTCATGTTGAGACTCCTTCAGTTGAATTGAGCGCGAAACATTTTTCGCAGTTGATCGATCGCTGTTGACGTGTGCCGCTGCGCTCGCCGAAGCGTGGGTGGCTCTTGCGTGCGCGCGTCTGCGGCGTGTCATTCGTGTTTACACCGGCGAGTCCGATTTATTCCCGCTGCGGCGATGAATTGCGAGTCGATGAATGAAGGTTAGTGGAGCTACGCGTGCGCGAAAAATGCATCATTTCAATGCGTGCCATGACGTGCCGTTATGGCGTTCAGCTCGCCTGATTGTCGACGCCCGAGGGACCCGCCTGCGGCTTGCGGCCATCGATGGCGTTCAGGTAATGCGCCAGCGCGTCGATCTGGTCCGGCGTAATGGGCGCGCCGAAGGCGCTGCGCATCTTGTTGATTTCCACCTTCCATTCGCCTGTCGTGAGCGGCGGTTGCCGCAGCACCATGCCCGTGGAGTGGCACATCACGCAATTCGCGTTGGCGATCTCTACGCCGGGCCCCGGCGGAAAGGTGGACTGCCCCGGCGGCAAGATCACGTTGAGCGCCGTGAGATGCACGGGCGGTGCGATAGCGTCCTGACGCGCGGCCTGCGCTGCGATCGACTCGGGAAGATAGTGCCGGCCCGCCACGCCCAGCAGCGCGCCGAGCACGACAGGCGCGACGAGCAGCAGCGCGATACGCTTCATTCTTGCGTTCATGTCGTTGCTCCTTGTCAGGCCACGTCGAGCTGAATGGATTCGATCACGTTGCGCATGAAGCCTGCGCCGTTCCAGTTCGGCGTGGCGGGCTGGGCCTGCCCCGTCGAGTCGATGGCGCGCACCATCAGCGTCTGTGGGCCGCGCTGCGTGAAGCGCACATGGGTCTGCCACTGGCGGAAGCTGTACTTGCCGTAGTCGCGGCCCAATTGCGTTTCGGCCCAGTTGCGCCCGCCGTCGGTCGACAGCTGCACGCGCGCGAGCGCGTTGATGCCTCCGAACGCGATGCCGCGCACGAGCGCGGCTTGCCCGGTGTTCAGCTTGTCGCCCGTCCTGAGGTTCGTGAAGAACGAGCGTGGCAGCATGCGGTTGATCGGAATCTGCGGCACGTTGGTCTCGCCGGGCCGCACGTTGGCGAAGTGATTGGCGGGCACCTTGTAGGCCTTGGCCGTCCAGAAGTTGTCGTCGGGGGTGTCGAGCACTTCTATGTCGGTCACCATCTTCACCCAGTACGTGGCGTACCAGCCCGGCACGACGAGCCGCAGCGGATAGCCGTTGAGCAGCGGCAGCGGCTCGCCGTTCATCGCGTAGGCGAGCATGACTTCGCCGTCTCGCGCATGGTCGATAGCGAGCGACTTGAGGAACTTGGGCGTCTGCGGAATGACGCCCGAATCGAGTCCGTTAAAGCGCACGGCGACCGCGTTGCCGCGCACGCCCGCGTAATCGAGCACGTCCTTGAGCCGAACGCCTTTCCATAGCGCATTGCCCATCGCGCCGTTGCCCCACTGGCCGCCCGGCACACGCGGGCTGAAGAAGCCGCGCGAGTTGCCCGAGCATTGATTGACCGCGGCGATCTCGTAGCGCGGGAACTTGCGCATCAGGTCGTCGAGCGAAAGGCTCAGCGTTTGCTTGACGCTGCCATGAACGGCGATGCGGTAGGTGGCCGGGTCGATGGAAGCGGGGATATTCGCGAGGTGCCAGCGCACGTAGAAGCGGTCGTTTGGCGTGAAGACGCCCTGATCGAAGACGTCGAAGGGTGTTTCCAGCAGCGGCGGGCGCGTGCGCTGCAGTATCACGCCGGATTTTTGCGGCAGGTCCGAAGTGAGCGGACGGCTGCCGTTCTCGAACGGCAATTCGATGGTGCCGCCCTGCGCGCCGCGCGCGAGCATGGGCGTCATGAACGCCGTTGCACCCAGCGCGCCGAGGCTGCCCAGCAGCCGGCGCCGGTGCAGCGAGAAGGGATCGTGATCATGTTGGCTCATGAGGGGCTCCAGGTCTGTTCGATGGGCAAAGCGCGTGTGAAACGCGATACAGGCGATGGGCCGGCGCGAGGCGACGGCGCATCGGTGCGGGCCGCGAGGCGCGCGGCGTTCAGCGTGACCGACACCGAGCTCACGACCATCAGCGCCGCGGCTGTGGCGGGCGAGACGAATCCGCAGACGGCAGCCGGAATGGCAAGCACGTTGTAGACGACAGCGGCCGCCAGGTTCTGATGCATGGTGAGCGCGGTGCGGCGCGCGAGCCGCAAGGCGAGGTCGAGTTTTTCCACGCCGGCATCGACCAGCACGATCGACGCGGCAGCCATCGATGCAGCCGAAGCGCTACCGACGGCGATGCCGACATCGGCTGCGGCGAGGGCCGGCGCGTCGTTGAGCCCGTCGCCCACGAAGGCGACGCCGCCCTGACTGATGCGCTGCGCGGCAACGATGTGCGCCGCTTTCTGCTCGGGCCCCTGGGCCGCGAAGAGCGGCGCGTCGCCCAGCCCTACGGCGTCGGCGATAGCGCGCGCCACGCCCGGGCGGTCGCCGGTCAGCATGGCCACTGTGGCGCCCTGCGCGCGCAGCGAGTGGATGGCGTGCCGGGCGCCTTCGCGCGGGCGGTCCGCGAAGCCGAGCATGCCGCGCCATCGGCCGTTGCGGGCGACGTGGACCGCCGTGGTCGCGTCGTCGATATCGGGTACCGGCACATGGTGGCTGCGCAGAAACGCGGCGGTGCCGGCGAGAATGCGCTCGCCGTGCGCGCCTTGCCACAGCACGCCGGCGCCGGGCACTGCGCGCGAGGTGCCTGGCGGGGCATCTACTGCGCAGGCCAGCCTGTCAGGTGCGACGAG
Source organism: Burkholderia sp. WSM2232 (assembly GCF_000472545.1). GTDB lineage: Bacteria > Pseudomonadota > Gammaproteobacteria > Burkholderiales > Burkholderiaceae > Paraburkholderia. The sequence goes on from NZ_AWZV01000007.1 coordinate 92,875, forward strand.
GGTGCGAATGGCCGCCGCGATCGGATGTTCGCTGCCGCGTTCGGCGCGCGCGGCTTCCTCGATGAGGTCCGCCTTGCGAACGTCGTGCGCGGTCAGTGCACGCACGAGCCTGGGCTTGCCTTCCGTCAGCGTGCCCGTTTTGTCGAGGAAGAACATGCTCAGTGTGTGCGCCTTCTCGATGGCCTCCACGTCGCGAAAGAGAATGCCGGCGCGCGCCGCGCGTCCGACGCCCGCGCTCAGCGCGAGCGGCACGGCCATGCCCAGCGCGCAGGGGCACGTGATGACGAGCACGGCGACGGCACGTTCGAGCGCATCCGCCACCCCATACCCAGCACCCCCCCGCCGACGAACACCACCAGCGCGACCATGACGATGGCCGGAACGAGACGGCGCGTGAAGCGCTCGGCGATGGCCTGCGACGCCGTCTTGCGCGCGAGCATCGCGCGTACGCTCTTTGCGATCGCATCTACACGTCGTTCGCCCCATCGGAGCGTCACGCGCACCAGCAGTTCGCCGTCGGCGTTGAGTGCGCCCGCTTCGACGAAGCTGCCCTGGGCCACGCCGACGAGTTCGCTTTCACCGGTGAGCAGTGCCCGATCGAGCGAAGACTGGCCGTCGATCACGACACCGTCGAGCGGCAGACGCTCGCCTGGCAGCACGCGAATGGCGCTGCCGGGTGCGACGCGTTTCGCGAGTACGACCGCTTGCGTGCCGTCGCTCGCCAGCACGCGCGCCGTCGGCGCGGGCAGATCGAGCAGGGCGCGCACGGCATCCGACACGCGGCTGCGCACGCGCAGTTCGAGCCAGCGGCCTGCCAGCAGGAAGGTAATGATCATGGCCGCCGAATCGAAATAGACGACCGATTCGCGGTGCGCGACGCGCCACACCGAAAGCAGGAACGACGCGCTGGTCCCCATTACGACGAGGCAGTCCATGCCCGGCACGCGGGCACGCAAGGTTCGCCACGCGGCCCTGAAAAACGGCTGCGCGCAATAAGCGAGCACAGGCAACGTGGCGATGCCGGCGAGTATGGCGAGGCCATAGCGAACAGGCTCGGGCACCGTGGCGGCCGTGGTGAAGTAAAGCGTGGTTTGCGCCGTCATCACCCACATCGAGCAGAAGGCAGCGATGACGAGCCGGACCGTCAGGTCTTCGAGCAGCGCGGCCGTATGCGCGCTTCGATCCGGCGTCGCGTGCTCGGGCGTGCATTCGTAGCCGAGCTTCGCCGCCGCCGCGAGCAGACGGTCGAGCGATGTGCGGCGCGGGTCCCATTCGACCGTCGCGGATTCGGAGGCGAAGCTCACTCGTGCCTGCAAGGTGCCGGGATGGCGTTGCAGCACGCGTTCGAGTGCATTCGCGCAGCTCGTGCACCACATGCCGCGCACGTCGAGCGTCGCGCTGTCAGGTGCAGCCGACGCGTCGGGCGCAGCGGGCTTCATGGCAAAGGCCTCGCTCATGGACGCTTCAGCTCGTCTTCGCCCGCCCACGGTGCCGTGCGGCTGCCGATGGCGGCTCGTTCGGCTTTCACCACGTCCGCGCTCAGCGCGGCCGAGTGGTTGCCGAAGCTCGATCGCACATGCGAGGCCACTGCTGCAATCGCGGCATCGCTCAGCGTGGTGCCGAAGGCGGGCATCGATCCGTTAAACGTGCTGCCCGCTACCGTGATCTTGCCGGTGACGCCGAGCAGCAGGATGCGGGCCACGACCTTTGGATCGCCGTTGACCCATTCCGAGCCCGCGAGCGACGGGAAGACACCCGGTAGACCTTCGCCCGTGGCCTGGTGACACGAGGCACAGCGGCTCGTGAAGAGCAGCGCGCCGTTAGGCGTGGCCGGCGTCGCAGCCACCGTACCTGTGCCGCCTGACGTAGCGCCGGAATCGGACCCCAACCCCAGCGCGGGGTTCAGCAGGAAGTAGCTCACGCCCCAGACCGCCAGCGCGGCGGCCACGAGGCCCAGCAGCCAGGGCACCGGGTTGCGGCGCTCCACCGGTTCGGCATGCTCGCGCGCGCGAACGGCATTGGCGTTGTCTTGTTCGCTCATTTCGTTGCTCCCGACGGATCGGCCGGAGCCGGGTAGGTGTGATTGAGGGCCGTGAGATAGGCAACCAGATCCAGTGCGTCCTGCGATGCGACGACCTGCCGGCCGTTGGGCGGCGCCAATTTGGGCGGCAACTGCACCAGCACGTCGCCGGGCTTCGCGTGATCGACCACCTTGAAGAGGAACGGATAGCCCGGCATCACACTGCCTTGCGTCAGCGCGCGTGGCTGATAAAGGTGCGCGAGATGCCATGCGGCGCTCGGCTGCCGCGCGCCGATGTTGAAGAGATCCGGGCCCGTGCGCGATACGCCGAGCAGATGCGGATAGTCGTAGACATAGTCCGCGGGCACGGACGGGCGACCCCATCCACGCAGTTCGTCCGGACCCAGCGAGGACGCGCGCGGCTGTTGCGAGTGGCAGTAGACGCAGCCCATGTTCACGTAGGTGGCGCGTCCGCGCAGTTGCGCGACGGTGTAGGGCTTGAGCGGCTCGGGTGGTGCTTCGTCGCGCAGTTGTCGATACGGAAGCGCGACGAGCACGAGCGTCGCCATGGCCAGCATGATGAGAGAGCCGATTACGACTGTGAGAATGCGGTTCATGTCAGGCTCCCATCGAGATCGCCTGGTGAGCCGGCGCCGCGTCGGAACGCGCGCTCTGACGACCGAAGACCAGCGCGAAGAAGTGATACGCGAACACGAAGTGGCCGGCTGTCATGAGCGCACCGCCCAGGGTGCGAGCCTGCAGGTATGGCGTGAGCACCTCGACGGAATCCATGAACGGACGCGCGGGATCGAGCAGCGCGATGCCTTGCAGCACGCCGCCTACCGTGAGCGAGACAAAGTAGATGGCAAAGCCGATGGCCGCGAGCCAGAAGTGCAGCCAGACGAGTTTCGGGTACGGCCATTCGCGTTCCAGCACGCGCGGCATCGCAAAGTAGATCGACCCGAACATGATCATCGAGAAGAAGCCGTAGAGGCCCAGGTGCGCGTGGGCCACCTTGTACTGCGTGAAGTGCACCAGCCGGTTGAAAAACGGCAACGCCTCCAGCGAGCCCTGCAACGACACCAGCGTGTACAGCGCTGCGCCCAGCACGACGAAACGCAGCGTCGGCGAGTGCTTGAGCGCGCTGAAGTGGCCCGCCACAGTCATGTGATGGTTCACGCCCACGGCGAGTACCGGGACGATCATCATCACGCTCTGCACGACGGAGACGCTCTGCAGCCATTGCGGGACCGGGCCGCCCAGCAGGTGATGAATGCCGGCCTGGCTGTAGAACATTGCGAGCGCCCAGAAGCCGACGAGCGAGAGCGCGTACGAGTAGATCGGCCGCCCGAGCACCTTCGCGATGAAGTAGTAGGCGGCGGCAAGCCCGATCGGCGTAAGCCACAGGCCGAGCACGTTGTGCGCGAACCACCAGTTGACGATGGCCTGCTCCACGCCGAAGTGCACGCCGGGCACCTTCGCGACGACGTAGAGAATGGGGAACCACAGCAGCGCCGCGGCGAGATACCACACCGAAACGTACAGGTGGTGCGTGGTACGCCTTGCGATGGTCATGAGGAGCGGCACCGCCGCGAGCGCGCCGCCCACGGCGAGCAGGATGCCGATCTGCCAGGGGATCTCGAGCCATTGCAGGCCGTCGGTCCATCCCGAGAAAATGGCGGCGATGCCCGCGGCGAGGCCGGCGTTCCAGAATGCGGCACCGGCAATGGCGAAGCGCTCGCCCGCGAGCCGTGTCCTGAGCAGGCGCGGCAGCATCCAGAGCGAGATGCCGATGCCCGCCATGGAGGCCCATCCGTACACCACCATGTTCAGATGCGCCGTGCGCACACGGCCGAACGTGAGCCACGCGGACTGCGTGAGGAAGTCCGGCGACGTGAGCTTCTGCGAAGCGATCAGACCCGCGACGGAGCCGAGCAACAGCCAGAACACCGAAGAGCACACGAAGACGAACGCGGGCCCGCGGCTCGAAGCGTCCTGCTGTGCGCGTTCCTCGAGTTCGCGGCTCAGTGCTAGCCGATTGCCTGCGGGGCCGGGCGGTGCGCCATGTTCCGCGGCCTGCTGAAGCGCCTCGCGATGCGACGCGGAAAGACCGGGCTCTTCGGTCTGTCCCACTTCCCCTTCGGCGAAGATCACCTCGGCGGCCTCAGGTCCGGCTCGCATCAGGCCGTTCATTTGCGCCCAGAGGAACAGGAAGAGTCCGAGCACGGAAATCAGGAACGACAACGCGAGCAGCGTGCCAATCGTGAAGTTCATTTCGACAAAGCTCCTCGTTGAGATGAATGCGCGGCGAGCGCGCGTAAAGCGTCCCCCTCGAGCAGGAAGCGCTCGATGGCGTGCGTCGTGACACAGGCGGATGGGTACGGCTACTGTCGAAAGCAGGGCACCACGGCGAGAGCGAGTATAGGTAGCGCTATCCCGCTTGTAATATTCAAATTCGTCATCGCTGGCATACCTTTTTGGCATCGCGTGCGTGTCGACGGTCAGGCAGCACGCGATGTCACCAGCATGCGGGCTCTCTGTGCCTGCCTGTTTTCACGTCGGGCCGTGGTCTTTGAAATTCGCACGATGGCGGCGGCGAGGCCGTGCATCGCATGCGGGGTCCACCTATACGGGCGTATGGAACGTCCTGTCCGCTTTGCCGACGCAGAGTTCGCATGCGTCTGCGTTCGTGCGCGAGTCGCGCGTTTTTGCAACCACGCATGTGCAAGGAGCGGCGCCTGTCGGCGATGCCGCGCCGTGCGCAGCCCCGCACGTCACGCTCCATGCACGGCGCGGCAGTGCCCGACTAAACCTTCGTATGACGCGACCACACCATCGGCGGGCGCGAGCTAGCGTTTCATGGCTCCGGACAACCTCTTTGTACGGCTGGTTCGGCGCACCGCGTTTCGATACCTTGTGTTCACCGCGCCGCAGGCCCCGCGCGCAACGCTTCACGATTCCAGGTAACCCGTCATGATTCTCGCGTCACCGAAGCTTCCTGAATCCGCCGCCGCGGCCGCCGATGCCGTGGCTCTTGCCGGCGCCCGTCCGGTGTCCAGTCCGATCAGTGCCGAGCGCGCGTGGCGCGATCCCGGCGCCGCCGCCCGGGAGGCCGGGGCCGACATCGCGCTCTCGCGCTGGACCCGCAATGCGGCGCAACCGCTCGAACTGGTCAACGACGGCAGCCCGCGCTGGCATTGCATCGGCATCAACCTGAAGTGCACCACGCTGACGTTCTCGCATGCCGGGCGCACGCTGGTGCAAGGGCGCGTGACGGCCGGGACCGCGCAGATCACCGCGCCCGGCGTGGCGTGCCGCGCGGTGTTCGACGCGCCGAGCGACGTGCTGCATCTGTTCGCGTCCCAAGCGGTGTTCGCGGAGTGCTACGAAGACCTGTTCGGCCGTCCGTATGCGGGCGATATCGTGATTGACGACCCGCGCCTCGTGCGCGACCCCGCACTCGAACGGCTGGGCCAGGCGCTCGCCGTGTCGCATACGCAGGACGCCACGCTCGGCAAGGTATTCGCCGACAGCGTGAGCCTTGCGATCGTGTCGCGCATCGTCGCGCGGCGCTTCGCGGCCGACGGACGCGAAGCACGCGACACTCGGGGCGCAGCCGCGCTACCTGCGTGGCGCATGCGTCGCACTCTCGAATACATCGACGCACACCTGGCCGATTCCATCAGCCTCGCCGACATGGCGCAGAGCGCCGGCCTCGCGCGCACGCACTTCGCGACCCAGTTTCGCCGCGCAACCGGACTGCGGCCGCACGAATATCTGATGCGGCGGCGTATCGAGCACGCGCAGCAGTTGCTGCTCGACACGCGCCACGGCGTACTCGACGTCGCGCTCAGTTGCGGCTTTCGCTCGCAGGCGCACTTCACGGCGGTGTTCAAACGCTTTGTCGGCGAAACCCCTTACTGCTGGAGGATGAAGACCCATGTCGATCGATGACCAGATCCCCACGTTCCTCGCGATCAGCGAGGCCTTTCTTCGTGAAGCCGGCAGCGCTTTGCCGGCGAAGCATGCGTGGCTGGCGGCCGGGCCATTTCAGGACATGCGTATGCCGTGCTGTGGCTTGCGCGTACACGAAGCCACCCGGGCGACCCGCACCGGGAACGACGACACGTTCGCCACGCCGCGCGTCTGAACGACCCAGTCTATCGACACAACGAGGGCAGCAATGGACTTCCCGACGAACAGCACCCCGACGGACCCGTGGACGCAGACACTCGGTCTGCTTTCCCAACTGTGCGGCGGCGATGCGCGGCCTGCGGCACGTGAACACGAGGCGCAGTTTGCGCGCATGGCGGGTTCAGCGGCCGCATCCGCAGAGGCGTCGCCCGCGCGTGCGCGAACGGGCAATGCGATGCGCCGCCCGGTCTCGCTGAGCGTGTTAGAACGTCCCAGTTCGACCACCGTGACCATCGCATGGCGCGATGCCACGCACTGCTCGTACGGTGACCAGTTGTGGCTGGCCGCCCGCGCACGCAGCAGCGGCATCTGCGCTATGAGTGGGCGCGCGATCCGGCGTGGCGACCTTGTCTACCAGCCGCGGCGCAGTCGCCCCAGGCCGCTCAACGACGGCGCAATGATTCTTGCCTCGGTGCTGCGCGACGTGGAAGCCGACTAAACGGCCATCGCGCAAGGCGCAGCGCGTCACTCGAGCGCTCGCGCCGCGCCCACCGTTTTCTTCGAGGTACGTGGCCCGGGCAACGTACGACCCGTCACGACGCTGATCGCCGCGACGACGGATGGTGGGGCGCATTGAGGTGCTTGCGGATCAGCCCGAAGGCTGCGTTCCCTTCGATGGGTACATAGCGGTCCAGCGCGCTGTCGTAGACCGGGGTGCATGAGGGCCCGCGCATTGCGAGTTCTAGTCGTCCCAGGTTTTTCCCGTTCGGCAACGCTGTGCGCGATGCGTATGACTTTCTTGCCGGCCATGTGGGACTTCCTGTTCCGTTCGCTTCGACCCGCGCTCGACGCCACTGAGCCGTCGCCGCGCGCGTTCCGGATTCGCACGTCGCGGTTGGTGCTTTGACACGTGTGTGGTGCGACGTGCGTTCGCTCAGGTCCAGTATTTCGAGTCGCTGACCGACTGCCGGTAGCCCGGCGCGATACCCAATGCGCGATGTGCCGCGCGCGGGCGCAGCGCATCTTTCCAACCGCTCAGTCCCGCTGCATTCGTCGCGGGCGCGGACGGCTCGTGGCGACGCGCTCCACGTCGTGACGATTCGGGCGCGTCCGGTGCGTCGGTTGCCATGCGCTCCAGCGGCATCTGCATGTCGGTGCCGACGCAGCGGACTGCGTCGGCGAACGCCGGCAGCCCGACGACGTGCGTTACCGTCGCGGCCACGGCGGCCAGCGCGACGAGGCGCAAAGGCTTCACGGATCTCAAGGCGTTGGGCTTCATGGAAACACTCCGTGCGAAAAGGACCGCCCGCCGGGAGCCACCGGCGCAAGCCGGCGTAGGATGGCGGCCCGAAAGTTGCGCGCGTGCGTCAGCGGCACGCTTCTGCGAGAAACCAGGCACGCCGCTGCGCTTCGTCGATCCAGTTTTCGAGCAGGCTTGCCGTGGCGACATCCCGATGGCTCTCGCACACCTCGTGTGCGTCCAGCATGAACGCGGCGAGTTGCAGGTTGTCGCGGTGCAGTTCGTCGAGCATCGCTTCCGCGCGCAGTCCGCTTGCATCGTTGTCCGCGATGCGCTGGTGTCGCGCCACGTCCCCGATGGAACGCAGCGTCGTGCCGCCAATCTTGCGCACGCGCTCCGCTATGTCGTCGGCAATGGCGAAGATCTGCGCGCCTTGCTCGTCGAGCATCAGGTGGTAGTCGCGGAAATGCGCGCCCAGCATGTGCCAGTGAAAGTTCTTCGTTTTCAGGTAGAGCGCGAACACGTCGGCTAGCAGTGGGTTCAGCGCGTCGGAGATTGCGCCGATGGCGCGCTGGTCGAAGCCGGATGCAGTTTGTGCGGTGGTGGTGTGAGTGACGTTTGACATGGTGGGACTCCTTTTAGATGGACGTGAATGACGGGGCGGCGGGCACCGGCCCTGCAAACGGCGTGGCTACGCTCGGGTCCACAAGCAGGTCGACAGGCAGGTCGACAGGCAGGCCAGCTCATAGCCGTTGCGGGTGGGAATGAGAGGCGGCATAGGCGCGCCGCACATTTCCAGCAGGGTTTGCTCGATAAGGACAAGCGATACGTTCATAAGCGGATGTTGATCGTTCGCGTGCGTCGCGGCTTTCGAATTCGCCCGCCGTGCAGCCGATTTGCACGATGGCTGGTGGGCCAATGCCGTGACGAAGAAGCGGAAGCACACTGTGACCGTGCAGATCGGAAAACACCGGTTCGCACCGAAAAGGCTCTGGCCGGCCCGCTTCGATACTGATGCCGTTGCGCGACGAGGCTGCCCTGCAAGAGAGGACGAGTGAAGCGTCGCGCAAATCGCCGTGTGCGGCCTGCGTCACGCGGCGCAGCGCAGCGCTGCGGGAGGCAAGCCGTCTTTCGTGCAACCGCGCCTATACCTACATATGATTTTCGCGGTGGGGCGTTTTCATTAAGATCCGTTCGACGTAGCGGGCAGTCGCGCCGCTGTCAGCGTCAATCCGGCCGGGGAGCCGTCGTTTGCACATGAATCCGATCGTTTCGATTGTCGACGACGACGAGTCCGTGCGCGTCGCAACCTCGAGCCTCGTCCGTTCGCTTGGCTGGGGGGCACGGCTCTACGCATCCGCGGCGCAGTTCCTCGCAAGCGACGAAGTGGACGGTGTGACATGCATCATCTCCGACGTGCAGATGCCCGGCATTTCCGGGCTGGAGATGTATCGGCGTCTTCTGGACAGCGGCGTCAGGCTGCCTGTCATTTTCATTTCAGCGTTCGCGTCTGACTTCGTGCGCCGACAGGCGCTCCAGCTCGGCGCGCTCTGTGTGCTGAGCAAACCTGTCGACGCCGCCGAGGTCTCGCGTCATCTGGAAACGGTGAAGGCAGGTCGCGCGGATGCGGCGCGCTGAACGCGCGGGCATGCCGCTTCTCTATTTCCTGGGCCGCATGCCGCGGGGTGGCAACGGTGTTGAGTTCAGATTCGGCCCAGCTCTGGCGTGAGAACCAGGGCTTGCGGTATGCAGTGGGTCTGCACTAGCTGAGCCTTCCTGCTGCGCGCCCAGTTGCGGGTTTAGTCGCGCATTCAGTCATTTCCTGCGAGCCGGTTCTCGCGATCGACGAGGCCCAATGCGTCGGCTTTCAGCACGAAATCCGCGAGCGACGGCGATTCCATCTTCTTCATCGCCTGGCCGCGGTGCAGTTTCACAGTGATCTCGCTGAGATTCAGTTCGGCCGCGATCTGCTTGTTCAGCAAACCGTTCGCAACCTTCGTCATGACGGTGCGCTCGCGCGGCGTCAACAGCTCATAGCAGGCGCGCAGCACCGCCGCGGAGCGCTCGGCTGCGCGCCGCTTGCGGTCGGCCTCCAGCGCGCGGGCAACCGCATCGATCATGTCCTGGGCCCGGAAGGGCTTGGAAAAAAAATCGACCGCCCCGGCCTTCATCGCCTGCACCGACATGGCGATGTCGCCATGCGCCGTCATCAAAATCACGGGAATGCGCAGCGTGTGCGCAATGTGCTTTTGCACTGCGAGTCCGCTTTGTCCCTTGAGCCTGACGTCGAGCACCACGCAACTCGGTACGTCAGGCAAATCCAGCGCGAGAAATGCCTGTGCCGAGGCAAATAGCCTGACGTTCACGCCCACCGAGTCCAGCAACGAATCGAGGGCCTGGCGCATCGCGCTGTCGTCGTCTATTACGAAGACGGTCGGCTCGTTTGCGCCGCCTGTCATTCCGGTCATAAGGTGTATCGTCCATCCAGTCCGAAAGGAACGGTACTCGGGGCCGGCACGCTTATCCTGACCGTTGCGCCGGGCCCGTCGTTGTTCCTCTTCGATATTTCGCCGTCCAGCGACCGAACAATGGTCTGCGGCTGCCCAATCCCACGGCGGGGCCCTCGGGCTTCGTTCTGAGCGTAACGCCGTGGTCCAGCAGTTCGCGCCTCGCGAGCGGCACAAGGTCTACCACCACATCGTCTTACACCACATCGTTAATCAGGAGCGGTGCGACGTGCGGCGGCGTTCGCATGGTCAGCGCGCGAGATGCGCCTTGGTTCCGGCCGATATCTGACGGATCGCCGTCTGCGGATTGGGATCGGCCTGAATGCCGTTCAGCAGCACGAAGTCGTCGATCATTCCGTGGTAACGCCTGGCGACGACCGCAACGCCGGCCTCCTTCAGTTTGCGGGCGTAGGCTTCGCCTTCGTCGCGCAACGGGTCGTTTTCCGCGGTGACCATGAGCGCGGCCTGAAGCGCGTGCAACTGCTGGTTTGCGTCATGAGGGCTGCTCCGAGGGGCAGGTTGCGAGTGAGAGCGCGAACTTCATGGTCATAGTGCTCGGGTTGGAGCCACATAGTGTGCTCCGTGAAGCCGACGCGCGCTTCTGTCAAATGACCAGTCTGACGACCGGCGGGCGGTCAACCGGCCGGGTTCTCGACTTTGGCAACGATGGAGCCGAGCGAAGATCGCGACGTGATGCCGGTCTTCGAAAAAATCTGACGCAGGTGATAGCCCACGGTGCGGTGAGAGAGGTACAGCCTGACGCCGATCTCCTTGTTCGACAGCCCTTCGGCCGCGAGTTGCGCGATGTGGAGTTCTTGTGGCGTGAGCGTTTCCCACGCACGCTCCGTGCGCCCTCGGCTTGCTTCGCCCGAGGCACGCAGTTCCTCGCGCGCGCGGTTGCCCCACGGTGACGCACCGAGTGCATCGAACATATCGCGCGCTTCTCTCAAGGGCGCTCTTGCCTTCGCCGGTCTGCGCTGCCGGCGCAGCCATTCGCCGTAGGCGAGCAATAGTCGCGCTCGCAGGAAAGGCCAGTTCTTTGCGCAAGGCCCGAGGCCTTGCAGAAAGAAGCGCTCGGCGTCGGCGGGCGCCGCGAGCAGCGCCTTGCCGTAATTCAGCATGGTCTCGACCCACGGCACGGGCTTTGGCGCCGCGATACGTCCGGCTTCTTCGATCACGCCACGCACGGCGTCCGCGTTGCCGGAAAACACGCCGGCTTCCACGTAATCCGCGAGTCCGAAAAATTGAAGACCAGCATTGAAGGCAGGATCCGAAGGCGTAAAAAGGCGCTGCAGGTGTTCGTACGCCTCCCCATGCCGGCCCGCGCCGATAGCCGATATGCCGCGCGCCACCTGCAACATGGCAAGCAAAAAGCTGGCGCCGATCGAGAGCGCGAGGCGTTCTGCCTGTGCCGCGAAGGCCTCCGATTGCTCCATGTCGCCCTGCATTCCCGCCAGCCGCGCTTTCACAATGGTGGCCGCGGCGATCCACGGCGTGCCGCCCGTCTCCTCGGCGAAGCGCACCGCTTCTTCGGCCTCTCTCATTGCGCTTGTCCAGCGGCCGACTTCCATCTCCGCCCACGCCTGCGCGAACAGCACGCGCGCGAGGTCGCTGAGCCGCCCCTGTTCGCGCAGCGCAGCGCTCGATTCCGAGAGAAAGCCGGCACCAAGGTCGAAGGCGCCGATGACATTGGCCGTGCTGCCCAGGATGCGCGCGACGGCAGGATCGCCGTGCCGTGCTTCCGAAAGCTGTTGCAGCCTCTCGTGGAGATCGCCGCCCAGACGAAGCGGTTCGACGTACGCCGAGATGGCGATGAGGCGCGGGTCTGTCTGCGGCAAATCGAGCCGGTTTGCGGCGCTCAGCACCCGCGTGCGCAGTTCTTCGTTCGCGCTGCTCCACCAGCAGCGTTGCGCGGCGCGCCACATGAGATTGCTGGCCAGCTCTTTCGCACCGGCGGCATGGGCCTGGGCCGCGAAGTGGATGAGCGCTGGTATTTTCGCGGGATCGCTGATGGCGGGAGGCTGGATGATCTCGCGGCACCAGCCCACTCGCGCCGACGCAAGCTGATCGCCGGCGTCCACGTCGGCCTGACGCAGCAGACGCTCAAGCATCTCAGGTTGGCCCAGGTCGGCCGCCAGTTCCGCTGCGCGCAAGAGCCGGTCGGTCCGCCCGCTTGCCGTGCTGCTCAAGCGCGCCGCCCTTTCGAGCACCTCGATGGCCATGGCCACGGCGCCTCGACGCAGTGCGCGCGCCGCCATGCGGTCGTAGTCGTCGGCGAGGGCGTCGTCGGTGCCGATGGTAGCTGCCGCGCGATGCCACAGCCGACGATCGAGCTGGTCCTGGATGATCGCCGCGAGCGCCGCGTGAATCTTCTGCCGGGTGGCCGGGTCCGCCGCCTGATGCATCGCGGACCGCACGAGCGGATGCCGGAAGCGCACCTCCGTTCCGTCGATCTGGATGAGCCCGGCGGCGATGGCGGGCGACAGCGCATCCAGGCCCGACCGTTCGCCGAGCACCGCTTCGCCAGCCGAGAGTATTTCGTGCAGCGACGTGCCGTCGTTTTCCGCCGCCACGAACAGCAGCGTTCGAGTCGCATCCGGAAGATCGGGCAAACGGCTCGAAAAGGCGCGCTCCAGCCGCTCTGTCAGCGGCAGCCACGGCGCGTCCGGCGCCTGCCCGGCACGCTCGCCGCGAGGCAGTTCCAGCAGCGCCAGCGGATTGCCTGCTGCCTCTTTGAGAAAACGGCTGCGTATGTCGGCGGGCAGGTTCGGGGCGCGGCTGTCGAGCAGACGCCCCGCATCGGCGTCATTCAGTCCAGAAAGCCGCAGCCGCAGGGTGGACGTGTCTCCGAAGGAGCGATTGAAGTCCTCGCGCATGGCGACGAGCAGAGCGGCAGAGTCCGCACCCAACCTGCGCGAGATGAAAGCGAGCACGTCGTAGGTTTCCTGATCGAGCCACTGCGCGTCGTCCGCGACGAGCAGCACGGCCTGGCTGGTTGTGGTCAGCAACGTCAGCGTTGCGAGAGCCACCAGAAAGATGTCCGGCGGCCCTGCGTCGTCGCAGACACCAAACGCCGTGAGCAAGGCCGACCGCTGGCGCGGCACGAGGCTCGCGGCGCGCTTCATAAGTGGGCGCAGCGCGAGTTCGAGCGCCGCGAACGGCAAATGGACTTCGGCCCGAACGCCGGTCATGGTCAGTACTGCAATGCCTCGCCCGGCCGCCCGATGTTTGGCCACCTCGAGCAGCGCAGATTTGCCGATGCCGGGCTCGCCGCTGATGACGAGCGTCGAGCTGCCCCGATCGATCCGGTCGATCAGGTGATTGATCAGCGCAATGTCGTGCTCCCGACCTTGCAGCTCGGGAGGCATCAATTGCTTTTCATCCGTCCGCTCGTTCATCCACGTAGCCGGTGATCAGTTGGTTGCCGCCAATTGCTAATCTGCACAGGTCACCTTCAGTATTTTTCAACGCAGTTGTATTTCCATCGCGTTCCGTCAGCCTAATGTCGAAATTTATGTGCGGGCGGAGCGATCAGACCAAGGGATAGCGTGGTCCTGACCCGGAATGGTACATCCAGAAGCGTCAATCTTGGATCTGTATGGTGGCCTGATAGGAGCGTAACATCCGTCACATGCAGCCCCTGACCGGTTGCAATGCCATTAGAGCTGCAAAGAAGATCGTCGGTTGCTTTCTATCACGGCGTGAGCCATCGCCCCGCAGCGCATTCGGTACTTGCAACGACGATTTCCCCGGTTAAAAGATCGTGACTTCGCGCGACCCAGGGTTCGCAGCATCGTCCCCGATTCGAAACGGGAACTGCGGACCCGTTGATCGGGGCGTGCCTGAAAGCCTGGTTATTGCCGATCACTCGCAGTACCGTCGCTGCATGTGGTGCGAAACGCGCGGTGTCCGGGCCGGGACTTCTGTGGGGATTTACGCACACGCCTCGCCGGGATCGGTGTGCGGGTTCTGGTTATCTAAACTTGTTTGCGAAATGGAGAAGATCATGAAGTCCGGCAGTATCGTTGCTGCAGTTTGCGCCGCTATCGTTCTCGCAGTTGGGGGAATCAGTCTTGCCCCCGATGCACAGGCGCAGACGCAACCCAAATTCGATCAAGCTATGGCGAACGCTGGCGATGATGTTCCCGGCGTAAAGATTCCCGATAGCGAATTAGCGCGCGAGGCAGCCAAAACCATCCGCGATTCGGAAGGCGATTTTCTCTTTCAGCACTCCATGCGCGTCTACTATTGGGCTGCCCTGGCAGGAAAGCGCAAGGGCCTCGCTTTCGACCCGGAGCTTCTGTACATTGCGGCGATGTTCCATGATTTCGGCCTGACGGCAGCTTATGGACACAGCCACTTGCGCTATGAAGTGGATGGCGCCAACGCGGCACGTGAATTTCTGCGGAGCCACGGCGTTAGCGAGGCGGATAGTCAGATGGTCTGGCTTGCGATTGCACTGCACACGACCAATGGGATTTCCGCTCAACTGTTCCCCATTGCTGCACTTGTTGCCGAAGGCGCCAACATGGACCTTGTGGGCGCCGGCTACGACGATTTCACAGCCGCGCAGCGCAACGCGGTTGAGGCGGCCTATCCCCACCCGCCACAATTTGCAGAGGAATTCATGCAGGCTCTCTACGACAGCCTGAAGCATCGCCCGGAGACCACGCAAGGAACGGGTCTCGCCGACGTCATGGCCTACAAGGACCCCGGATTCGCCCGTAGGGACTTCAGCAAGCTGATGCGCAATTCGCATTGGGCTACCGGAAAGTGACCAGCGTCCTCGGGCGCGGGGCATCTGCGCCCCGACTTTGGTCGGACAGTGATGATCGCCGGTTCCTCGCGAGCCCGTCGTTGGCCGACCCCGCCAACAGCCAGTCGAACATGTGACAGCAAATGCCGCGACTTCTGCTTTAATTCGGGCATGGCCGAATCTTCTGCAAGGACCGACGCTGCTCAGCGCACGACAAACAAATGACTGCAATTCCGGACAAGCTCTCGTGGGACGACCTGCGAATCGTGAAGGCGATTGGCGAAAGTGGCAGCCTGGCGGGTGCCGCGGCAGTGCTCGGTATAAACCATTCCACCGTTTCGCGGCGCCTCTCGTCTGTCGAGCAATCGCTCGGCGCGGCTCTGTTCGACCGGCGCCGCGCCGGTTACGTGTTGACGAGCATCGGCGCAGAAGTCATGGCGCTTGGCGAGCGGGTAGAGAAAGACATTCTGAGCGTCGTTCGACGAGTCTCAGGCGGTACGCAAGGCCATAAGGGCGATCTGCGCATTACGACAAGCGACTCCCTTCTGCTCGATTTTTTGACACCTATCATTGCTGACTTTCAGACAGACAATCCGGAGATCAGGATAGAGGTAATCGTCGCCAATAAACCGTTGAACCTTGCACGCGGGGATTCCGATATTGCTTTACGGGCGACCACTGCGGTCCCCGACAATCTTTTTGGGCGCAAGGTCGCCACGGTTGCATGGGCAATCTATGGCCGCCGCGTCGACTACGCCGGTACATTGCCCACTGCGGGCGGTCTTTACCAACAGCGCTGGGTGTCGTATGGGAGCGGCCTGTCCCGCCTCAAGGCGTTCAAATTTGTCAACGATCGCGTGCCTCGCGAACGGATCACATATCGAAGCGATTCAGTAGTCGGCGTGGCTTCAGCGATTGCAGCCGGCATGGGGATCGGTTTTCTACCGTGCATGCATGGAGATCTCGTGCCGGGGCTCGTACGCCTGGGTCCCGTGGAACCGGACGTATTCGATGAATTGTGGGTCCTCACCCATCCTGACATCCGCAAGTCAGGACGGGTTTACGCGTTCCTTACTCATTGCGCCGATGCGGTCGCAAGGGAGCGCGATTTTATCGAAGGCAGACAGATCCGTTGTAGCCAGCCCGCTGGCAGTGATCGATAACGGCCGGGCTTTTGCGTCTCTCGCTGCGAAAGGCGGCAGACTCCTCCAGACCTCGTGTCTTCGACGGGCAGCGGCCCGTGCGTGCGCAACGGCAAGTGCGCAATTTTGCACACGGCATTCCGCACGAATGCAGACCGCCGCGCTGCAACTCCCCTTAGAATTCCGCTCATCCAATGAACAACGGAGGACCGGCCCGCATTGGTGCTTTGTTCCACTGCGCATTCATGCCCGGTCGTCGCGTTCAAGCGTAAGCGTGTTCCTGGCGAACATCCCATGTTGAACATGTGCCGGTTTTGTTTGACGCCGTCCGGGAAGACACGGAGGCGTTGACGTCTCAGACTCATCGTTTTCTCCGGCATGCTGACCGCCGGCCTTTCTATCATCATTGGAGAGCTGACCGTGAAGAAGCTGACAACTGCTTTTGGCGCACCCGTTGTGGACAACCAGAATGTTCAAACGGCCGGACCGCGTGGTCCTGCATTGCTGCAAGACGTATGGTTTCTCGAGAAACTTGCGCACTTCGATCGTGAAGTGATTCCTGAGCGGCGAATGCATGCCAAAGGTTCGGGCGCATTTGGCACCTTCACGGTTACTCACGACATCACGAAGTACACGCGTGCAAAGATTTTTTCCGAAGTCGGCAAGAAGACGGAACTGTTCGCACGGTTTTCCACAGTAGCAGGCGAACGCGGCGCGGCCGACGCCGAGCGTGATATTCGTGGCTTTGCGGTCAAGTTCTATACGGAAGAGGGCAACTGGGACCTGGTCGGCAATAACACACCCGTTTTCTTCCTGCGCGATCCGCTGAAGTTTCCAGACCTGAATCATGCGATCAAACGCGACCCTCGCAGCGGCCTGCGCAGCGCGGAAAACAATTGGGACTTCTGGACGCAATTGCCCGAAGCATTGCACCAGGTGACCATCGTCATGAGTGACCGGGGAATTCCCAAGTCGTTTCGACACATGCATGGCTTCGGAAGCCATACGTTCAGCTTTATCAGCGCGGCTAAAGAGCGCTTCTGGGTCAAGTTCCACCTGGTGACCCAGCAGGGCGTTCAGAACCTGACTGACGAGGAGGCAGTAGCGCTCGTCGGTGTCGATCGTGAAAGCTCGCATCGCGATTTGTACGAAGCGATCGAACGCGAGGACTTCCCTCGCTGGAAGCTATTTGTGCAGATCATGCCGGAGAACGATGCGGCGACCTATCCGATCAATCCTTTCGACTTGACCAAGGTCTGGCCGAAGAAAGACTATCCGTTGATCGAAGTCGGCGTCATGGAATTGAATCGAAACGCGGAGAATCATTTTGCGCAGGTAGAGCAGGCGGCGTTCAATCCGGCGAACGTGGTGCCGGGCATCAGCTTTTCGCCGGACAAAATGCTGCAAGGCCGGCTCTTCTCCTATGGCGACGCGCAGCGCTACCGGGTAGGCGTGAATCACAGCCTGATTCCGGTCAATGCGCCGCGCTGCCCGGTGCATAGTTATCACCGCGACGGCATGATGAGAGTCGACAGCAACGCCGGCGGCGCAACGCCGTATAACCCGAACACGCGGGGCGAATGGCTGGACCAGCCGGATTTCAGCGAGCCGCCGTTGTCGTTGGAAGGTGCGGCCGATCACTGGAACCATCGCGTGGACGACGATTACTACTCGCAGCCCGGCGCGCTATTCAGGCTGATGTCCGATACGCAGAAACAGGCGCTATTCGGCAATACCGCACGTGCACTGTCCGGAGTGTCCGAGCCGATCCGAAAGCTCCACATCGAGCACTGTACAAGGGCAGACCCGGCCTACGGTCAGGGCGTAGCCGCAGCACTCGAGGCGCAGCGTGCGCGCGAGGCGAGGACGAATCAGGCGCTTTGATCCGTTGGTTTGAAGGCCCAATACGGGCCGCGCAAGCGGCTCGCGCTTTGCGAACGTCCTCGGCACCTGGATGAGTCCGCATCAGGACTTACCCGAGCGGAACGGAGGTCCAACCTTGGTCAATCGAGATCCATGGCTTGCTATCGTCTATCGGCTAAAGGAAGCGGCGTTGGGTGTTAGGCCGACGATTCGCACGATTGGCGCTCGTCGGTCGGGCGGTTATGGCGTACAGCCTGCGCGTGCTGTATCGAGCGCATTCGATATCGTGGACATCGCGCGTCAGTCGGATGCAACACTACTCGTATCCTGGAGCGACCCCACTCTAGGCCGATTCGTCGATCAGCGATGGCTGATCGGATGCGCGCGCGTCAACGGGACGTGCCGTTTGACTGGCAACGCGGTCCGCCCGGGCGACGCTGTCTTCCGTCCTCGACCCCGCAAAGGTATCGAGCCGCCCAATGCCCGCGACATGATACTGGTTGCCAGCGTGAGACACTTGTTCGCAGAACGCGCGCTTACGTCGAGAACAAACGATTGCCTCGATTTTCCTTGCGCCTATCGGGCAGACTGAGCTTGTGGGCGAATTGCCGGTGACCGGTCAATGTCACCGCGACCCGTGTGGTGGCCCTTGCGTCGTGGCGAGGCGCGGGCCTTGTTTGTGTTACTGCTCCAGTCAGCGTTCTCCTCTCGCTGTTGCGCGTCACTCGTCTCATATGGGTGATGCGCAACTGCGTTTGCCAGCAGACGAACGTGCCCTTTCTTCCGAATTTTGAGGACGGCAAGAGAGAAGAGGCGAGAGGCGAGAGACAGGAGACAGGAGACAGGAGACAGGAGACGAACGATCAGAATGCCGCCTTGCCCACCGACGCGCCACCGTCAACGAACAAGGTTTGCCCCGTGATGAAGCCAGCATCCTCGGACAAAAGAAACGCCACGGCCGCCGCCAATTCCTCAGGCTTGCCGAATCGCTTCATGGGCACCAGCGACAGAAAGCGCTGCTCCGCTTCGCTGCCGACGGGCGTGTTTTGCCGGAACAGTTCGGTTTCGGTGGGCCCGGGCGCGACCGCGTTCACGGTAATGCCGGTCTGCGCAAGCTCCAGTGCCCAAGTGCGCGTAAAGCTCATCATCGCGGCTTTCGCCGCAGCGTATGCCGTGCGGTTGGCAACGCCAAGCACGACAAGGCTCGAGAGATTAACGATTCGCCCCCAGCCTCGATCCCGCATGCCGGGCAGCAAGGCTTGCACTGTTTGCACGGCAGAGGTCAGATTGTGGCGGAAAGACGCCTCCAGATCGTCGAGATCAACTGCTTCAACGCTGGCCAGACGGACAAACCCCGCATTGTTGATGACGCCATCGAAGCTATAACGGCCGACGAGCCTCTCGAGCGCTCGTGTCGTGGCGTCCCGGTCGGTTAGATCGACGGAAACGAGCGTACCGGGGAAGCCTGGGTCATCGGCCCCGCGTGCAAGACCAATGACCTGATGTCCGTCAGCGGCGAGCCGGTGCGACAAAGCGCGCCCGATACCCTTGCTGGCGCCGGTGATCAAAAATGTACGTCTGCGCATGGTGAAAAGAAAGTAGCGGTAGAAGAGAGTTCGTAGGGTGACGAGAGCGTCAGCCCCACCTGGAGTTCAGCATGATGCTGCACATGTTCACGCGCTCGAAGCCCGGGTCCTTGTACGCCAGAAAATCGTCGTTGAAGGTGCCGAACGTAGTGGTGGGGCGGTGCTTCATGCCCTCGTAGAAGGCGTCGATCATCTTGCCGACGAAATCGGCGCCGCGCGGATAGGCCTCGACCACCGCCGCGCGCTGTTCGTGCGTCAACTCATCGAAGCCGCGTCCCGCTACGTCCATCCCGGCACCTGCCTGCACCAGCGCGATCTCGCCGTGCATGTGCTCTGGAATGCCTGGCGTGGTATGGAGCGCCACGGCGGTCCATACTTTCGCGATGTCCGCCTCGTCGATATGGTGGCTGCGCAGAAAATCGCGCGCGGCGTTGGCGCCGTCCACTTCGAAACGCAGTTCGCTGTCGCGATAGGCCGACGTCAAACCGATATCGTGGAACATAGCCGCCACGTAGAGCAGCTCAGGGTCGAAGGCAATACTGTTTCGTTTGCCCAACAGCGCGCCCCATAGGTAGACGCGCGTCGAGTGATTGAACAGCAGTTTACTTTCGGTGTCGCGCACGAGCTGGGCTACCTCACGCGCTAGCTGGCTGTCAGGAATGACGATATCGAGCGTTTCGTTCGTCGAGGCCGTTTTATCGTGCTTCATTGGTTGCTGAACCGGGTCGGAGCGTGCGTTTGCTGCTGCACGCTTTTTTCTGGACCACCCCTCGGGCGGGCTAATAAGCGCTGGAACTGACTGGCGGCAGTTACACAGAAGAAGTTACGCTTCCCGTGGGGCATGGAACAGCCCCAAGATCTGGCAATCGGAATGTACTATTGCGCCCATGACAAAGCTTTCTATTGGCATCGATCGCGCAGGGCACATCTCGCTGTCGGCGCAAATTTACGGCTCCATCCGGGACGCAATCGAGTCCGGCCAGCTTGCCTCCGGCGCGCGGCTACCTTCGTGGTCGGATCTGGCCGCGCAACTCGGTGTGTCCCGAGGCACCGTTCGTGCTGCCTATGCACGTCTGATCGACGAGCAGTTCGCGATCGGCCTGGGCGCGGCCGGCACCCGGGTAGCCGCCCGGCCCTTGCCGGCGAGAACTGGATGGTCACCGGAAGCGCCGCCGCTTCCGGAGCTCTTCAGCGACTTCAGCACGGCGCCTTTAGCGTTTCAAATGGGTGTACCGTCGCAGGACGCTTTTCCGTTCAAGCTCTGGTCGCGCATTCAGGCACGCGCGGCGCGCCGGGCGGCAGCGGCCCCTGTCGGATACCCCGATCCACGCGGCGAACCAGATCTGCGGCAGGAGATCGCGTCGTATCTTGCAGTCTCACGCGGGCTGCGATGCAGTCCCTCGCAGGTCTTCGTCACGGCAGGCTTCTCCGGCGCGCTCAATCTCGCGATTCGCGGCCTGCAACTGGAAGGCAGGAAAGCCTGGATGGAAGATCCGGGCTTTCCGCTTACGCGTACTGCGCTCGCGCTGGCGGGCATGACCGTGGCAGGAGTGCCGGTGGATGTGGACGGACTGGATATCGACGCGGGCATCCGGATCGCACCCGGAGCCGTCCTCGCTGTGGTCACACCGGGTCAGCAGGCGCCGCTCGGAATGACGATGTCGCTCCCTCGACGGATTTCACTGCTCGAGTGGGCCAGACACCACGAGGCCTGGATCGTCGAAGACGACTATCTCGGCGAATTGCAGTTGAGGGGACGGGCCGCACCGGCTCTGGCCTCGCTCGACCAGGACGGGCGCGTGCTGCACATCGGGACGTTCAGCAAGACCATCAGCCCGGCACTACGGCTGGGTTTTCTCGTTGTACCGTCGGACCTGGCACGCCGCTTTGGCGACGTCGCGGCTTGCCTTGCGCCCGCGCCGGCTGCATCTGCGCAGCACGCCGTCACCGAGTTCATGCACGACGGCCACTATTTTCGCCATCTGCGTCGTATGAAGCGCCTTTACGCCGCCCGACAGGAATCTCTCGTTCGTTGTCTGAACGAACTGACCTCGGAATCAATCAAGGTGCAAGCCGCCGCAGGCATGACCGTCGTGACCGCTCTTCCCGAATCCGTATCGGATGTCGACATCGCTTTGCGGGCGCGACTTTTCGGGCTGGCTCCAGTTCCTCTGTCACCCTGGTACACGAGCAATCCGGGGCAGCGGGGGCTGTTGCTCGGTGTGACGAACGTGAATGAGAGAACGGTGGCGAGCAATTGCTCCCGCCTGCTGGAACTCATACTCGGGCACCACTAATAAACCGGCGGACTTCGTCCGCCTACGCTTCTTGGTGCATTGAAAATGTTCGTTCCCGGTGCTTTTGTGGGCCCTCATGTCGCCAGATAATGCGGGAACACAAAGGAGCGATCAACCCATGAACATTCCCTCTAACATACGAGCCGCCTGCACAGCCATGGCCTTCGGCATTGCCGTTCCAGCTATCGCGCATGGCGGGGCCGAAACCGTCACACCCAACTTTCAACACGCCATTCCTAACGTGCCTGGCAAGTCGTTGACCGCCGTCTCCGTCGATTACCCACCGGGCGCCGCGTCGTCCGCCCACAGGCATGCGGACTCAGCATTCATCTATGCGTACGTCGTATCGGGCGACATCGAGTCACAGGTAGGTGATGGTCCGAAGCGCGTCTACCATGCCGGCGAGAGCTTTTTCGAAGAGCCTGGCGCTATTCACCGCGTAAGCCGCAATGCAAGCGCAACGAAGCCTGCAAAGTTGCTCGCCGTGTTCGTCGTGGACAGCAACGATAAAGTCCTGACTACCCCCATCAAGTAATCCACTGTCTCAAGGAGCTACCTCATGAGCAAGCGCCTCGACTACACCCAGATTGCACCCGCGGGCGTCAAAGCCCTCGGAGGCGTCTACGGCTACGTTATGAACTGCGACCTGTCGCCGGTTCTCGTCGACCTGGTTTATCTGCGCGTCTCGCAGATCAACAACTGCGCCTACTGTCTCGACATGCATACACGCGACCTGCTGAAGAAGGGCGTGAAAGTCGAGAAGCTGGCACTCGTGCAGGCATGGAGAGAGGCGGGCCATCTGTTCGACGACCGCGAGCGTGCAGCACTCGCGTGGGCCGAATCAGTCACGCTGGTGGCGCAGACCGGCGTGCCCGACGCGTCATACGAGGCCGCCCGTGCCGTGTTCAATGAACGTGAACTGGTTGACCTGACCATCGCGATCAGCCTGATGAATACTTATAATCGTATGGCAATCAGCTTCCGGAACACGCCTCAGGCTGTAATGGAAGAGTAGAGCGCCGCGCGAGTTTGTGCAGGGTAGAGTGCCCCGACTTCGGCATATGCCGCGCCAAATTTCCTGCGCATTTCTTTATGCGCTATGGAGCGCGGCGCGAGTAAGTCTGTTTGTCGGGGTTGTCGACAAGACGATCATTGCAGACATCTCCGCTCGCGCGTTTCTTTTGTCGACGCGAGTGGAATGACTTGCCCTTATGCGTGCCTATGCAACGACGGCGCGCGCAGCACGAGTCCACATTTGCGACGGATTCAGATAGCGCCCGAGCATAGGTCCGAATGCGCACCACCTTCTGACACCCGCTGACCCGCGACGCAATCAGATCGCGTTCCTGTGGCTACCCCTGGCACCGATTCAAGGCGACAGGGGCAGTATCTGCATCGGCCGTTATTTCGTAGTTTTAAATGAATCAACGTGCCTATAAGCTGCCGACAGCACGGACCCACATCGGGTCCGGCCGCCATCATCCCTTTTGCAAGCGCCCCCGGGCTTAAAACGCTGGGTCAGGGCCTTACGTCGATGCGGCCATACACGCCGCTCGTCGGTGTCGGTCCCGCTGCGAAGAACAGCGTATTGAGCGGCTGGTTCGCGGCGTTGTTACCGAACGAGAGGCCCCAGAGGCCCGGCTGTTTGAAGGTTGTGCCGTCGGTATTCGTGAGCGCGCCCTTGAACTCGCCGGAGTTCGGATCGAACACGTCGATCGTGCCGTCGCCGAAATTACCCACCAGCAGTTCGTTGCTCGCGGCACCGAAGTTCGCCGGCGCAATTACGACACCCCATGGCGAATTGAGTGTAGCCGACGTCGCGATGCGCTTGACGAAGTTGCCCGCGGTATCGAAGGCATCCACTACGCCATTGCCCGCGCCGTTGACTTGCGTGCGGCCGTCCGGACCGAGCAGCGCGTAGGTCACATATACGGTGTTGCCGATAGCCGCAATGCCGAACGGCGAGAAGCCGGCGGGCAGAGTCGGATCGATGAATTTGCCGGGAAGCTGGATCTTGTTAAACGACTTGTCGAACACGTCCACTTTCCGGTTGTGGAAGTCCGTTGCGAACAGCAGGCTGGCACCGGCGTTCGCACCAATCGCGAGACCCTTGTAGACGGCGCCGCCCGCACCGTCGTCGAATGCGTTGACCGCCTGAGTCGGCAAGACTTTCGGCGACCATGCGGCGATCGTCCCCGCGTCGGTTGCCCACAAGAACACCGCGTTAGACGCGGCTGCGCCATTGGCGCTGATCTGGAAATCCGTGGTCTTGTTAAAGACAATGCCGGTTGGCCCGGCCGCCTGGCCGGCGGCGTTGGGCGGGAGCGTTACCACCAGCGACTGGACCACGCCGTTGCCGTCATAAAGCGTCGACTTTTTCGTGTTGTTGTCCGACACCCACATTACGCCAGTGGGGTTGAACGCTATGCCCCAGCCGTTCTTCAGATTCGGATCGACATTGGCTGCGTTGGCGCTGCCATCGGATACGAGCGTCGTAGCCTTGAATTGCGCGGCGATCGTCGGCGTCTGATTAACGGCGTTGTCGCTACTGCCGCAAGCGGCGAGCGTGACAGCGGTGAGGCCGAGTAGCGCGGCAAGCACTGCGTCTCTATGCAACTTCATTTTATGATTCCTCTGAATGGATTGGTTTGTACTAACTTGATCGTCCACGACCGGACGGGCCACGCGGTAGTGCGTGCGACGACAGGCGGGCAACGGCCGCCGATTCGACGGCAGTGCCGCGAATCGTTGAATCGTCCCTACCGAAAACGTGCGATGACGCGCATTATTCCGTCGCGCGGCCGCGAAATTTTTGGAGCGTTTTTCGCTGCATTCAGCGTGGGGTGGAATAGCAGCGCTGTATCGACTGTTATGGGTGGGCGGCCATGATCGACCGGAAAAGCGGGCGGCAGGCGCGCTTTCTCCACACTTACGGTAACTGTCATGCTCAATTCACTTATTTCCCGCCGCCGTCTGATTGCGGCCGGGTCGCTGGCTTCTCTCGGTGCCGGTCTCTCGCGCTTTGCTTTTGGTGACACGCGGCAAGATTCATCCACACGCTCGTCAAGCGGAGAAAAGCCAACGCTTTCTGTCGTTCCTACCTATCTTGGGGCTTCCCCGCAGACACTGCCGCCGTTGCCCTACGCGCAAGACGCTCTTGAGCCGACCATTTCGGCACGTACGGTTGGCATTCATTACGGCAAACATCACCGTGCATACTTTGACAATCTGCACAAACTACTGGCCGGCACGCCGCTGGAGCAGGCAACGCTTGAACAGATCATCATGCAGTCACACGATCAACCCGCGCTTGCCGATGTATTCAACAACGCTGCGCAGGCGTGGAATCACAACTTCTACTGGAATTCGTTGAGCCCAGCGTCTGCAGCAACGGCGCCTGGCGCGAAGCTTCAGGCGGCGATAGAACGCAAGTTCGGTTCTGTCGAAGCGCTTTCAAAAACGCTGGTGGCCACGTCCGCCTCGCAATTCGGCAGCGGCTGGGGCTGGCTTGTCGTGGATCGCGGCGAACTCGCGGTGATCAAGACCAGCAATGCAGAAACGCCGTTCACGCGCGGTCTCGCGCCGCTGCTTACCGTCGACGTCTGGGAGCATGCGTACTATCTGGACTATCAGAATCGTCGTCCTGACTATCTGGTGGCGGCCGTCTCGCGTCATTTGAACTGGGCTTTCGCATCGGCCAACCTGGAGCGCGTTTGACCGTGCGCCCGGTCCGCGCGAGTGCTTAACCGTTCATTCAAGGCCCAAAATGTCGAGGAAACACCTACAGTCGGTTGCCATGGTCGCGCTCGCGGTGAGCGCCCTGGCACTGGGCGCTTGCGCGCTCGCTCCGGCAGCTCCTGCGGCGGCGTCGATCGACCCGCCGCAGGGTCAACCCATCATGACGCTTACCGCCTCGGGCATACAGATCTATTCATGCGAGTTCGATGCGCAGCATCGGCTCGGATGGGTGTTCCAGAGTCCTCAGGCAACGCTGTTTGACCGCAGCGGTCATGCGGCGGTCCGTCATGCGGCGGGACCGTCGTGGGAAGCGGAAGACGGCAGCCGGATCGTGGGACGTGTGCTGAGCCAGCGCCCCAGCGACAATAAGGCAAGCGTGCCGCAACTGTTGCTGCAGACGCATTCCACTGCGGGGAGCGGCGTGCTGTCGGCGGTACGGTATGTACAGCGAATGCATACCGTGGGAGGCGCGATGCCGGCGGGAGCATGCACTACTCAAGGACAAGTCGGCAGTTCGCCGTATCTCGCGGAGTACGTGTTCTATCAGTAGTTCACGGCGGCTGGTTCGCGCCGGGAGGCACGGTTCGGCGGCGCGCAACACTCGAACAGGTATGACGTTCGGCCGCTGAATCCTGCATTCCTTGAACGGTAGACGTTGCCGGGCACGAACCGACAGCGAGCCACGGAGTCGCTGCGTGAAGCTGCGGACTCACCGGCAGGAACGGCGATGCATCCGCCTGAGGTCGTGAATCCAGGCCCGCAGCGTGATCGTTGCCACGCGAGCCGGACTGGCGGCGGCAGCGAACAAGGAGCAACGATTCCGCGCCTCAGAACGAGGTGAACCGCCGAACCGTGCGAATTCGCCGAAAAAAAATTTGCACCCAGCAAGGCGCATATATCGCGACAAACATCGCATAAGGTCCTGAACTGCCCGGGCTATTGCAAACGCGGCGATTGCGTCGCGCAGTTCCAGACCTTAAGTGCGAATTCGAAGCTCCTGCACGCCGCGCAGGTTATTTCGCGCATGCCATCTCAACTGGTCCAGCTGTGTCGGTTGCATGTCGGGGAAACGGGCGAGCAGACTGCCTATCGCTACTTCCAGTTCGAGCAATGCGAGCCGCGCGCCGAGACAATGATGAATGCCGGCACCAAACGAGAGCGAGGGCACGTTGGCGCCGCGAGCAAAGTCGAGTCGATCCGGATGAGAAAAGACCGAGGGGTCGCGATTAGCCGCACCGATCAGCATGAAAACTATGCTTCCGGCCGGCAGCGTGACGTCTTTCACGACCACTTCTTCGAAGGCCGTGCGTACCACCATTTGCACAGCGCCGTCGTAGCGCATGCATTCGGCGACAGCCTTTGGAACCAATGTGCTATCGCGCTTGAGCATTTCCAGTTGCGGCGGATGACGGAATAGCGCAACCATCGCATTGCCGATCATGTTCGACGTGGTCTCGTGGCCGGCAATGAACAGCAGGATTACGTTCGAGACGATCTCGTCGTCGGTCAGCTTCGTGCCTTCTTCTTCCACACTCGCGAGCGACGAGATGATGTCGTCGCCGGGATCTGCGCGCCGCTGTTCGACCACATCAAGAAAGTACCGCTCCAGTGTGAGCGCTGCTTCATTTGCCGCGCCGAGCGCTGCTTCGTCGAGCGGAGCCAGGTCGAACGCGGCTACGAGACGGCTCGCAGCATCGCCCAGTTCAGTGCCGTGCGAAGACGGGATGGCGAGCAGACGGCAGATGATCTCGATAGGCAGCGGCAGCGCGTATTCGCTCACCAGATCGAATTCGGCCGCCGAACCGATACGGTCGAGAAGGGCGTGGCTCGTTGCGTCGACGATATGTTTCAGCTTTTCGATCTGCCTTGCGTTGAAGGCCTTCATAAGAAGCGTGCGAAGCTTCGTGTGAGATGGCGGGTTCATCATCAGGAACGTGCGGCTCAGCGCCTGGAACACCGGGTACTGCGTCGCCGCGTCGCCATAACGTGCGCTCACACTTTGCAGATAGGTCTTGCCCATGCGCCGGTCACGCAGCAGCGCGTCGACGATTTCGAAGCGGCCCGTGACGAGCGCGGACGGGCCCGCGCTCACCAGCGGACCTGCTTCGCGTACCTTTTCATAGAGGGGATATGGGTCGGCGAAAAAAGCAGGTGACGAGAAAGTGGCAAAATTCATCGTGTAGAGGTTTTCCGGAATGCGATTGACGGCCCGTTAGGCCGGTTGCAACTGAGAACAGCTGACGAGCCGGTTTATTCCGCTCCGCCCGTTTGCCATCGCTGCGGGTACGCCTGCTTCTCCACATCCTTTGTCTCGCCACGGTTATCGCGTAGCAGATTGCTGTTGCGTAATCTTGCATGTCTCGCGCGTCGGGCGGCAGTACGTTTCGCAGGCCGCCGGGCAACGCGCCGGGCATGCCGATATGCAAAATGGCTAGAGTTTGAAAAAGACCACTTCGTCGATTCACGAAAGAAGAGCTCAAGGCACTGGAGGAAAGCGCAGGCCACACGGTGTCTAGTCCCGCTTTATTGTTTTTTCTTTCAGATTTGCAAGGCGCATATTCTCTCTCGCGCGCAGTCTGACTATCCGGCGACGGCGGTCAATTTCGTCCTATGTCGCGCATCTTCCTCGCGCAAGCGTTTGCGCGGCAGCGCACGCGTGCGCGTTGACAGCCGCCGCAGCGATGCCCGCTGTGCAAGGATTTGACGGTTCCTTGCATTCATCTGTTGGTTATCCCGCTCCCATCGTATTCCGGTCTGTTTTAGGCTCGCATTGCAATATCAGTGTTTAACCCTAAAGGACCGCTCAAATGAATCTACAAAACCACCACGCCTGCCGCCCGTTCCTCGAAGCCGGCAATCTGTCGCAAATCTCCGCCTACTACGAAGAAGGCCGCAATATCATGTGGATGATGCTGCGCGCGCAGCCGCGTCCCTGTTTCAATCTCGATCTGGTCCATGACATTCTCGGGCTCGCTCAGGCGGCGCGCGAGTCGGGCCTGCCTATCGACTTCTGGGTGACGGGTTCGCTGATCCCGAACATCTACAACGTGGGTGGCGACCTCGATTTCTTCGCCGACGCGATCCGCTCCGGCAAGCGCCAGGCGCTCATGGCTTACGCGCGCGCCTGCGTCGACTGTGTTCATGCGGCGGCGCGCGGCTTCGACACCGGCGCGATCTCCATTGCGATGGTGGAGGGCACGGCGCTCGGCGGCGGCTTCGAAGCGGCGCTCGCGCATCATTTCCTGCTGGCTCAGTCGGACGCGCGCATGGGCTTTCCCGAGATCGCGTTCAATCTGTTTCCCGGTATGGGCGGCTATTCGCTCGTTGCACGCAAGGCGGGCATGCGCCTCGCCGAGGAACTGATCGGTGCCGGCGAATCGCATACCGCGGAGTGGCACAGCGAAAAGGGTCTCGTCGATCAACTGTTCGAGCCCGGCGACGCCTACGTGGCGACCCGCACCTTCATCGACACGCTCAAGCCGAAAATGAACGGCATTCGCGCGATGCTGCGGGCCCGCCAGCGCGTGTTGCAATTGCCGCGTGCGGAATTGATGGAAATCACCGAGGACTGGGTGGACGCCGCCTTCATGATCGAAGAGAAGGACCTCGCCTTCATGGAGCGGCTCGTCATGCTGCAAAACCGCCGCACCTCCAACCTGCGGCAGACGGCTGCGAGCGCAGCCAATTTCGGCTGAATCCGTGCCGGCGCGGTCAGCGCGCGCGGTGCCGCTCGCAAGCTCAGGCGATCAGCCTGAGCTTCTGCCTGTCCTGCAGCCAGCGCTCGAAATCGGCGGCGGGCATAGGGTGCGCGTACAGATAGCCCTGCACGTATTCCACGTCCAGCCCCTTCATGAACGCCTCTTCGGACTCCGTCTCGATCCCTTCGGCGACCACCTTGAAACCCAGTTCCTGCGCGACCACGACCATCGAGCGCACCAGCGCTTGCGCTTTGGAGTCGGCGTTGATGGAACGCACGAAACTGCGATCGAGCTTGATCACGTCGAGCGGAATGCGGCCTAATTGCGAGAGCGACGAATAGCCGGTCCCGAAGTCGTCCAGATGCACCTGCGCGCCGATCTGGCGAAACTGCCGGATGAGGTCGATTGCGGCGGCTTCGTCCTCGATCAGACAGCTCTCGGTGAGTTCGACGTCGACGAGACAGGGATCGAGTCTGGCTTCGGCAAGCGCTTCGGTGAAATGCCGGACCACGGCCGTGTCCACCAGTTGCCGCGCCGACACGTTGATCGCAATGCGCAGGTTGTAACCGTCGGCTTTCCATTTGGCGGCCTGTTTGGCGGCCGTTTGCATGACCCAGCGGCCCAGCACGCCGATCAGGCCAGATTCTTCGGCATAACGAATGAACTCGGCCGGCATGATCTGACCGCGTTCCGGCGAATTCCAGCGCACCAGCGCTTCCACGCCTTGCACAGCGCCGGTCGAGAGCAGCAGCTTCGGCTGATAGTGCAGCGTCAGTTGGCCTTCTTCGAGCCCGCGCCGCAGGTTCGTGTCGAGCCACATGTATTCGGCGACCTTGCGGTTCATTTCCGGCGAGAACACTCGGTGCGTGCGCTTGCCTTCGTCTTTTGCGACGTACATCGCGGTATCGGCTGAGCGGATCAGCGACTCAAGATTGTCACCGTGTTCCGGATAGCGCGCGATGCCGATCGAGCAGCCCGTGTAGACCTCCACGAGCCCGAGGCTGAACGGCGTGCGCATGCGCTCGAGTATGCGCTGCGCGGTGGCTTCCAGTTCGTGCGCCGCGCCCCTGGCCGCGAGCACGATGAACTCGTCGCCGCCGAGCCGCGCGAGCGTGTCGCCTTCGTTCAGGCACGTGCCGATTGCCGCGGACACGTCGCGAATCAGACGGTCGCCGAACACATGGCCGTAGTGATCGTTGACCTTCTTGAAGTTGTCCAGATCGAGAAACAGCACGCCGACCGATTCGCCAGGAGCGGCTTCTTCGATTGCGCTGCGAATCTTGTCCTGAATCGCATTGCGATTGGCGAGTCCGGTGAGCGAATCCGTGTTGGCAAGCTGCGTGAGACGTTCCTGTGCGAGGCGTTCCTCGGTGATGTCGGTGCCCGAGCAGATCAGATATTGCTCATCCACGCCGCTGCCGCTTTGCACGAACTTGTTGCGAAACAGAAAGAGCCGTTCGCCCTGCAGCGTTTTCACGCGCCGTTCTACTTCATACGAAACGCCGCGATTGAAGAAGCCCGTAATGTTCTGGCTCGACGCCGCGCCGTCTTCGGAGGACATGAAAAGCGCCCATACGTTGCGCCCGACGATGTTCTCTTCCTTCACGCCGGTGAGTTCCTCGGCGAGCCGGTTAAAGCGCTGGATCCGCCCATGCCGGTCGACGATCACCACGACCGAATTGACTTCGGACACCACCTGTTCCGCGAACGACAGACCGTGCATCAGATCGCGCGCGACGGATTCCGTGTCGTCATAAGCGGAGGCGGTGCCGGCCCAGTTGCTGCTGTTGATTTTTCTGCCGACGAGATGCAGCCGCAGCGGCTCGCCGAACATTCGCACGTCGAGAACCAGGTGCGACGTGATACCCGTGAGGCAACGGATCTGCGCTGCCTGCTGGGGATTCAGCGGAATGGCCACGTTGGCTGGCACGTCGCCCGTGACTGGCGTCAGTTCGAGCGCATTGCTGTCGCTCGACAGACGCCAGCAAGGGCTGCTTGTGCCGAACTGCGCATAAAGCACCTGCTCGTGTTGGTCGTCATTCATGGGATCCCCGGGCGGTGTGCCGTTTCGGCCCTGATGGCGGATAGCGGCAGACAGTCTTCATCATACTTAAAGACGGGCCCATTGTAGCGAAGCCACTGAAATTCGGGCCATAAAGATGAATGACCCGCACTTGCGCAGCGCGCGCCTGAATCGGTAAAAGAGGCAGTCCGAACGATGCCGGGTGAGGCATTCTCTACCCGCGGCGCGTTCCGCGGGATGGCGTCTAGAACCGGCGCGTGAGGAGGCTGCGCGCGCGCTCGCGTTCGAGCGGGTCGGCCTCGACCGACGCGTCGAACCAGAACGCGCCCGCCGCGAGCGTGGCGACGACGATGCCGTCGCGATACAGCACGCGGTTGCCCGCTACCGCCGGCACGCGTTCGCCGACCAGCAGCGTGCCGGCAAGATTCAACGGATCGGTGCCGGCGACGCACACAAAAGCACTATCGTTCGCATGCCTGCGCACTTCGCGCAGCAGGGGTATCGCTTCGGGCAACGCGAATTGCTCGCCGGCCAGTCCATTCACGAAGCGTCCGCCGCGAATCACGCCGCGCGCTTCGAGCCGCTGATACACGCGCAGCAGATCGCGCCACGGCGGCAGCCAGTCGGCCTCGCGCGCAAGGAGCCGCCAGAACACGACGCCGTAGCGCCGCAGCAAGGTCATCGCGACATGTTCGAGAAGCTCGGGCGGCAATTGCCGGGGCGCTTGTGCCGGCCGCTGCGCGTCTTTGGCGACGTCGCCGGACTGCGTGCTCGCGGCCGCCGAGCCGCGTCGGTTCACCAGCGCCCAGCGCCCGGCGTCGTCCATTCCGCCTATCAGCGCTGTCGAGCGCGCGCGGCGGCTACCCGCGTACGCATTGCGTTTGGCGGCCGGCTTGAGCAGCGCGCGCAGGCCAGCGAAACTGTCCGAGTTGACGAGACCGGCCGCCACCAGTTCGCCGAGGGCGTTCTCGAGTTCAATACGCAGTACGCGAAGTTCGTGCAGTAGTTCGTCGAAGAACATCGCGCCGTGTTCGGATAGCGCGTCGTGAACCGATTGCGCGCGCGCCGAGAGTTCGGGCTGACGCGCCGGGTCGATCAGCGCGCTCCACACGCGCACCTGGGCGCGCGGCAACAGGACGATCGGCGTGCCGCGCACCGGAGCTGCGGCGCTGCGCGAACGTTCGGTGAGCCGGGTCCAGACAATCTTGCCCGCCCGGCATAGTTCGTCGAGCGAAGTATTGGAGTAAGCCTTCACGCGAGCGGGCAGGATGTCTTCCTCCCAGGCGCTGGCCGCGGCTTCGAAGCCTTCCATCTGTTCGAGCACGGCCGCGAGCGCGTCGCGGCCTTCGCTTCGCGTGTCCGGCGTGAGGTGCTGCCACTCGAATAGAAAGCGCATGAAGTCATGGCGTTCCACCGGTTCGATCTCGCGGCGCAGGCGCTTGACGGTATAGCGGTGAATCCGCGCAAGCAGGTGCCGCTCGCACCATTCGTCGTCGGTGGTTTGCGCAGTGAAGCGGCCGCGCATCACGTAGCCTTCGGCTTCGAGGCGCACGAGCGCCTCGTCCACTGCCGTCTGCGGTAGCCGCAACGCATCTGCAATCGCGCCGGCCGGCTGCGGGCCGAAGCCCGTGAGCCGCGCGCGCAGCACGTCGAGCAGGGCGTCCTCGGCGCTCCATTCGTTCGTGTAGCCCTTAGGCGCGGCGAGCGGCGGCGCAAAGCGCGCGCCGTTCGTGCCGGGATACAGCGCGGCGAAACAGGTCAGGCGTTCGACAGGCAGCCACAGCGCGGCGTCGGCGGCAATTGCGAGGCGCGTCGCGCGGCCCGATTGCGCAAGCGAGGCGAGCCATTCCAGCCAACCTTGGTTGTTGCGCGCCTCGGCTTCGGTCACGCACGCGAGGCCCGTGAGCGCCTCGTGCATTTCGTCGACACTGCGTGCCTGCGGCCACGCTTCGTCGCGCACGCTGGCAATCGCGTCGGCGTCGAGCGCGCCGAGGTCGTCGGCGCTTGACGGATCGCTCCAGCGGCGGTTCAGCACGGCCTGCGTGCGGCGTTCTTCGATCGGCGCGTCGTCGAGATAAGCGTAGGGCTTCGCGTTGAGGATCTCGGCGGCGAGCGGCGAAGGCGCCGGCAGATCGCGCGCCACGAGTCGTACTTCGCCGCTTTCGATGCGGCGCAGCAGCGCGAGCCAGCGCTCGCTGTCCATCGCGTCGTGCAGGCAGTCGTCGACGGTCTGATCGACGAGCGGATGACGCGGCAGGTCGCGCTCGCCGACCACGTTCTCCAGACACGCGGCCTGCTCGGGGAACACGCTCGTCAGCAGATCTTCGCTGCGCATGCGCTGCAATTGCGGCGCCGTTTTGCGCCCGCCGGTGTAGCGCGGCAGGCCAAGCGCGGTGGTCGCGTTCCAGCGCCAGCGCACGCCGAACAGGGGTGCGTCGAGCAGCGCCTGGATCAGCAGCCGTTCGGCGCTTGCGGAATGTAGATAGCGCCACACTTCGTCGAGCACGAACGAGTGGCTGCCGGTTAGCGACAGCACGATTGCGTCCTCGGTGGCGGCCGCCTGCAGTTCGAAGTTGAACTGACGGCAAAAGCGCTTGCGCAGCGCGAGGCCCCACGCCCGGTTCACGCGGCTGCCGAACGGCGCGTGAATCACGAGCTGCGTGCCGCCGGATTCATCGAAGAAACGCTCCATCACCAGCGTGTCCTGCGTCGGCAGCACGCCGAGCGCCGCGCGGGCGCGCGCAAGGTACTCGACAATCTGGCGCGCCGCGGCTTCGTCGAGCCCCAGTTCGGCGACGAGCCAGTCGATCGCGCGTTCGAGACGCGCGGGCACGGCGGCGGGGGAATTGTCCAGAATGGCTCGATCAGCGCTGTAGGCGCTATCCGCCGGGCCGGCCCCGCGGGCCAGAACATCGCCGCTATCACCACCAAGCAGCCGCCCGATCTGCGCGCGCAGCCGCGCCACGCCGAACGACAGCTCGTCGCTTCGGCCCGGCGCTTCGCCGAGCCAGAACGGGATGTTGGGCGGCTGGCCCTGTGCATCCTCCACACGCACCCGGCCGCTTTCGATCCGCAAAATCCGGTACGACGCGTTGCCGAGCTGAAACACGTCGCCCGCGAGACTTTCTACGGCGAAGTCTTCGTTGACGGTGCCGATATTGATCGCCTGAGGCTCGAGCACGACCGCGTAGTCGGCGTTCTCGGGAATCGTGCCGCCGGAGGTGACCGCGACGAGCTTGCCGCCGCGCCGGCCGCGCAACGTGCCGCTCACCACGTCGCGATGGATATACGCGGCGCGCGGCCCGTTGCGGCTCGTGTAGCCTTCGGCGAGCATGCGCAGCACGGCGTCGTATTGCTCGCGCGCGAGCTCCGCGTACGGCGCCGCGCGGCGCACCAGCTCGAAGAGCGCGTCTTCGCTCCACTCGGCGCTCGACACCTCCGCGACGATCTGTTGCGCGAGCACGTCGAGCGGCGCGCGCGGGATGCGCAGCGCGTCGAGTTCGCCGCGCCGCACGCAGTCGAGCAACGCCGCGCATTCGATCAGGTCGTCGCGCGAAGTGGGAAAGAGCCGGCCTTTCGGCATGCCGCCGACATGGTGGCCCGAACGCCCGACGCGTTGCAGGAACGGCGCGATCGCGCGCGGCGAGCCCATCTGGCAGACCAGATCGACGTCGCCGATGTCAATGCCGAGTTCAAGCGACGCAGTGGCAATCAGCACCCGCAGTTCGCCGCGCTTGAGCCGTTGCTCCGCGTCGAAGCGGTGCTCCCGCGCGAGGCTGCCGTGATGCGCGGCGACGGCTTCCTTGCCGAGCCGCTCGGTCAGATGACGCGCGGCGCGTTCGGCCATGCGGCGCGTGTTGACGAAAACGAGTGTCGTGCGATGCAGCGCGACCAGTTCCGCGAGCCGGTCGTAGACGCGCTCCCAGACTTCGTTCGGCATGACGGCTTCGAGCGGCACCGGCGGAATTTCCAGCGCGAGGTCGCGCGCGCGGATGTGGCCCACGTCGACAATCGCGCAGTCGGCCGCAATCTCGCTGTCGACGCTCGCGCCTCCTACGAGAAATCGTGCAACCGCGCTCACCGGCTTTTGCGTCGCCGACAGGCCGATGCGTGGCAGGCGCCGCCCGCACAACGCGTCGAGCCGCTCCAGGCTGAGCGCGAGATGGCTGCCGCGCTTACTGCCCGCGAGCGCATGAATTTCGTCGACGATCACCGTGCGCACCGTGGCCAGCATGCGCCGGCCGGAGTCCGAGCCAAGCAGCACGTACAGCGATTCGGGCGTGGTGACGAGAATATGCGGCGCACGCTTTTTGAGCGCGTTGCGCTCCTGCTGCGTGGTGTCGCCGGTGCGAACGGCCGTGCGGATGTCGAGCGGCGGGAGCCCGCGCGCTGCGAGTTCCGCGGCGATGCCTTGCAGCGGCACCTGCAGATTGAGACGGATGTCGTTGGAGAGCGCCTTGAGCGGCGACACGTAGACCACCAGCGTTTCGTCGGGCAAGGCGCCGTTGCTGGCGAGACCTTGCTGGACCAGATCGTCGAGTGCCGACAGGAACGCGGTGAGCGTTTTGCCCGAACCCGTGGGCGCGGCGACCAGCGTCGAGCGCCCCTGACGGATGGACGGCCACGCGGCGGTTTGCGCGTCGGTGGGCGCCGGGAAAGTCTTCAGGAACCAGCCGGCCACAGCGGGGTGAAAGTCCGCCAGCGCGATGTGCGCGGCAGGCGCAGCAGGCGCAGCAGGCGTGGCAGGTCTCGCAGGTGCGGCCTGCGCGGCAGGTGCGTTAGATGGGCGGGGCGCGGCGGTGCTGTCCGCCTCGGAAACCGGGGCGGGGCAGGCGGCGGATGCGGTCCTGGCGGCGGTTGAAGTCATGCGAAGTTAGATGGGGGCGCGACGCCCGATATCCAGCGACGCAATCGCCATGCGCCGACAGCGGAACCCGGCCGGGCCGGGAAACCAGTCTCGCAGGTTTTCGCGGCATTTGCCAAATGCCGCGCTCGGCGCGCCACGCCAGCCCTCCTTTGTCGATTGCCAGCCGGCGGTCGCCGGCATCTTGGGACAAAGTATTGCGCCCGGTGGCGATATCCTGAATACTCGCTTCGCTCAACTTTTAGCGCAAAAGTCTCATGGACACGCTCAGCCGATTGCTCGACCTCGCCCGGCCGCAGGCCAGCCTCGATCTGCGCTGCCTGCTGAGCGGCGCATTCGACGTAGACCACGCGCCGATGGAGCCGGGCATCGCGCCGTTTCATCTGGTGCTGGAAGGCGAGTGTGTCATCGAGACGGCAGACGGGGCACCAGTGCCGCTGCGCTCCGGCGATTTCGTGCTGTTCCCACGCGGCACCGCGCATCGCGTGCGGGATACGAAGCGCGGCACCACCACTGCGCCGCTCGTGACGGGCCACGACGGTCTGCTGCCCATCAAGAGCAATCGCGCCGCCGCGGCCGGCGAACTGTCGAACGGCGTCGCGCCTCTCGCCGAGCTAGACCTGTTGTGCGGCCGCTTCGTCTACACGCCGGGTTCGTCCGCCTTGCTGCTGAACGCACTGCCCGATCCGTTTCGCGTGTCGCTCGGCGGGGCGCACGCGCTCGGCCCGTTGCAGGCGCTCATCGGCCTCATGCGCGACGAAGCCGGTCAACGCCGGCCCGGCTCGCTTGCCATCGTCACCGCGCTGAGCCAGGCGCTCTTCACAATGGCGCTGCGCGTGCACGGCGACGAGGCCGGTTCGGCTCCCGGCATGCTGGCGCTGCTTGCCGACCCGCGTCTTGCAGCGTCGGTGCAGGGCATGCTGGGCGCGCCAGAGCGGCCATGGACCATCGCCGGACTCGGCGAGCTTGCGGCAATGTCGCGCGCGACTTACGCGCGGCGTTTTAGCGAACGCGCGGGCATGACCGTGATGGACTTCCTCACGCAGATTCGCATGACGATCGCTTGCGATCTGCTGCGCCGGACCCAACGAAGCGCGGCGGAAGTCGGCGAGGCGGTGGGTTATCAATCGGAAGCGGCATTCGGCAAGGCGTTCCAGCAGCACGTCGGCGTGACGCCGGGGCGCTACCGGCGCTTGCCGGACGACGGCGCGCCGGCCGCGGCGGCATGAAGCCGGGCCGGCCTAGCGCGTGTCGCGGTGCGTGCCCGGCCAGTGTTTTTCCGCGACCAACATCAGCCAAGCCACGAGCAACGCGCACACCGTGCCGAGCGTGACTTCGCCAAGGCGCAGCAACGCCTTGTCCCATGCCGGGCCGATGCCCGGCACCAGCAGCATGATGGTCGCGGTAATGCCGCCAAGCCGCGCTGCGCTGCCTACATTGACCACCCAGCAGATCACGATAGCCGCCGCCACTGTCGCCGCATAAGCCGCGAAATAGCCGTGGCCGACGGTGGCGCCCGCGAGTCCGCACACGCCGCCGACCATCGCGCCGATGAACTGGTCGCGCGACAGCTTGCGCGTGTCGATATAGCTGTGCTGGCTTACTGCGATGGCCGTGATCGCGGCCCAGAACGCCTGCTCCGTGTGCAGCATGCGGCCGATGCCGAACGCGAGGCTTGCGCCCGCCACGGCCTGGAAGGCCATCAAACTGCCTTCGGCGAGCCGCTCGGCGAACGGCAGTGACTTCAGGAAGGCGAACAGTGATTCGCCGGCGCTTGTGCGCCTCGTGTGCGCTGGATCGTCGGAAGGGGTCATCGGCAGGCGAAGTGGCAAAGGCGCCTCGCGAAGCAGCAAGGCGGCTCGCGCAAGCGGCGCAAGGGCGCTCGTATTCTACCGTTCGCGACGGCGCAGCCGGCGGTAGCGGTTCATGAGCGGCGTTGCCGACACGCCGTGAATCACGACCGAAGCGGTGACGACCGCCAGCGCAAGCGGCATCAGCGGCGCGATGTCGGCGGCCGGTCCGTGTTCGAGCGCATACGCCAGGTAGTAGAACGAGCCCACGCCGCGAATGCCGAACCAGCTCATCAGGCGCCTTTGCGTCGGCGAAGCGGCCGAGCCGAGCAGCGACAACTCGACCGACGCGGGCCGCACCACAAAGAACAGCGCAACGATAAGCGCGAGCGCCGGCCAGGTGAAGAGCGGCGCGTTCAGCGTGGCAAGCACGTTGCCGACCATTGCCATGATGATCACTTCCGCGATGCGTTCGAGCTCGATCGTGAAGCCGAGCACCGACTCGGTCATGAACGCGTGGGCCTTGTCGGGGTCGGACGCGGTCGCTTCGACATCGGCCGAATCGATCGTGCCGATCGCTTCGCGCGGCGAGATGCCGCCGCTCGCGCGATGTTCGACGCGGCGCATCGACACCCCTGCTGCGAACACGGCGAGAAAGCCGTAGGTTTGCGCGAGCTGCGCGGCACCGAACGAGAGGCCGATCAGGCCGAGCGCAAAAAAGCCCTCGAGTCCGAGCGCATGCGCATGGCGCGTGCGTAGCCACGCGACCGCGTGCGTCGTCCCCCAGCCGAGCAGACCGCCAATCGCGATCGCACCGAGCACGCCCCACGCGGCAGTGCCTGCGAGCCTCAGATTCAGCACGTCGCCAGCGCCGGCTCCGGGCATCGCGCAGAACGCAAGGCCGACCATCGCGAAGGGCAACGCAATGCCGTCGTTCAGGCCGCCTTCGCCGGAGAGCGCGAAACGCAGCAGATCGTGATCGCCAGGGTCGTGCACCTGCACGTCATGAGCGAGCACCGGATCGGTTGGCGCGAGAATCGCGGCGAGCAGGATGGCGGGTCCCCAGCCAAGATGAAGCACGTACACGCAGAAAAGCGCGAGGAGCGGCACGGTGACGAGCATCGCCAGAAAACCGAGGCGCAGCGGCACGGTCCATAACCGGTCCAGCATGCCCACGCGCAGACGCAAGCCGATTGCAAAGAGCGAGACCAGCAGCGCGATTTCGGTGAGCGTGCGCAGCAGGTGGGCGTCGGCGATCATGTTGAGGTGCAGCAGATCGAGGCCCGGCGGCCCGAGCGCGTATCCGAGCGCGACATACACCATCGCGGCGCTCACGGGAAGGCGGCGCAGTGTCGTCGCGGCTATGCCCATGAAGACCAACACCGCGCCGACAATCAGGAACCAGTATGTTTCGTGCATGTGCATCCGGTTGAGGCCGGCCATGCGAGCTGTGCACGGCAGGCCGGGTGAAGCGCTCAAGGCGCGCGTCCAAATGCTTCACGCAGTTTGCGCTTGGCTTGCTCCAGGGTTGCGCGGCGCGTCTTCGGCAGGTTTCGGCCCGCGCGGTTGATGTAGAAGTTAAGCATCGACATCGCCGATTGAAACGGTGTGCCTTTGCGGCGCCGGCTTTTCGTCGACGACTGTTTGAGCGACTGCGCGATCTCTTCAGCGTTCGCGTTCTTGAAGATGTCCGGCTGGAGATCCATCGCGTCGCTCGTTTCCATCACATGATGCGACCACTTGCGCGGGCGTTTGCCGCCGCCCGCGCTCGCCGCCTTGCGATGTTGCGCGGCATGCGCCTGTGCATGGCGTTGTCGCGGCGGTCGTCCGGACTTGCCGCGCGCCTGCGGGCGCCTCGCTTTACTGGTGGTTTTGCTGGTGGCCATGAGAGCCGCCTCCCTTTCGGGTGCTGGGTGGCCCGGCTGTGCCCGTTCGCCTCGTGCGGTTCACGAGACTGCCGGTAACGGAAGTCAGCGCGCCGGTCGCCGCGAGGGCTGCCGGCGCAATATAGGCGAGCAGCGCGGAGCGCAGATCCAGGCAAACTCAGACGGGATTCGCTTCACGCACTCGCCGCAGCTTGCAAATTACAGCTTGACTCCGCCGGCTTCGGGCGCGTCCGACGAGCCGGCCGGAATGTCGCCGATGCGCGTGTCGTCGCGCAGGTCGAAGCGGTCGCGGCTCCAGTACGGCTCGCTGCCGTAGTACTGGTGCACCGAGGTCGCCCACGTCTCATCCGCCATCGACGGCCAGTGGTCCTTGTCGAACCCCGGCGCGTTCTTCACGCTTTCGGCCGGCATGTTCAGCACGAAGCACTTCTGCTCGGTGTCGAGCGTGAGCGCTTGCCACGGAATGGCGAGCAGCTTGTCGCCGATGCCGAGGAAGCCGCCGCTCGAAAGCACCGCATA
This sequence comes from Burkholderia sp. WSM2232, assembly GCF_000472545.1. GTDB lineage: Bacteria > Pseudomonadota > Gammaproteobacteria > Burkholderiales > Burkholderiaceae > Paraburkholderia. The sequence continues at coordinate 132,938 of NZ_AWZV01000007.1, forward strand.
CGCAATGCGGCCCGAGCGCACGTCGAGCATGATGTCCTTGATCTTGCCGATGTCCTCGCCGTCGCTGCTGAGGACCCGGTTGTCGTCGAGCGTGTCTGCCGCCATGACGTCCGGGCCGGGGCCTTCCGCCGTTGCACTGCCTTTACCGACGATACGTGCTCCTTGCATGCCTTGCGTCTGACTTTGCATGACCATGATCTGCCTCCTTCGTAGGTTAAGGGGTGATGACAGTGAAGCAACGCGCGTTCCTCGTCGTGTGACGCGACGCTTCGCGACAAACTGCCGGCGTGCTGCCGCCCCGGCAGCGCCCGGCGGTGCGAGTGGCTCAGCCGGCAGCCGGTTTGTCCGCGCCCGGCGGAGCAGCGGCGCGCCGCGAGCTGCGCGCGCGAGCTTTTATTCCAGCTTCGGCTTCGCCTTGCACGCCGGTTTTCGCGGCGGCTTTGCCACGGGCTTGACGGGCGGTTTTCGCGCCTGCCTTCAGCGCCGCCTTGTTCGCTTCCTTCCGGATCGCACGTGACTTCTGCAGCAATGTCGAAATGGAGCCGTTGATGCTGTCCGCCTCTTGCGCTTCGCGCAGCTTGCGTCCCTTCGCGCCCGCCTGACGTGCGAGTTTCGCCGCGCGTTTTTCCGCGTGCGCGAGCAATGCGGCAAACGCCACTTCGTCCACTTTCAGGCCACGTCTGGACTGGCCAGGAGGCAGACTCTGCAATTCGTCCGCCTCGAAGGCGCTGATCACAGCAGGATGGATGTAGCAGCGCCGGCATACGGCCGGCGTGTTGCGCAGCAGGCCCGCCACTTCCTTGACGGTGGCCACGATATGGCGCCGCGCTTCCGCGGCGCTCTCGCACACGAGGCGGCGCAGCGTGGCGAGCGCGTAGACGCTGCCCGCCCATGTCCGGTAGTCTTTCGCGGTGAAATCGGCGCCGCTTGCGCGGCGCAGATAATCGTTGATGTCGGCGGAACCGACCGTGCGGCGGTTGCCTTCTTCATCCAGATACTGGAACAGGTCGTGCCCCGGCAGTTCCGCGCAACGTCGCACGATGCGCTTGACGCGCGCGTCGTCGACGGTGACGTCATGCTCAATGCCACTTTTGCCGCGAAACTTGAAGCGCACTTGTCCCGCTTCCACCTTCATGTGTTTCTTGCGCAGCGTCGTCAACCCGTATGACTGATTTTCACGCGCGTACTCGACACTGCCGATGCGCACGAGCGTCGTGTCCAGCAGCCGCACCACGGCGGCCATCACTTTGTCGCAAGGCATGCCGGGCAGTTCGAGGTCGCGCGCCACGCGCGCGCGAATCCTCGGCAATGCGCGACCGAACTCCCGCATGCGTTCGTATTTGTCCGCGTCGCGCGTTTCGCGCCAGCGCGGGTGATAACGGTATTGCTTGCGGCCGCGCGTATCCCGGCCGGTTGCCTGAATGTGGCCGCGTGGATCGGGGCAGATCCATACGTCTTCATAGGCGGGCGGAATCGCGAGCGAATTGATGCGCTGGATTTCCGCTTCATCTTCAATGCGCTTTCCTTCGACGTCGAAATACGCGAAGCCGTCTTTCTCGCGCTTGCGCGTGTAGCCCGGCTTGCTGTCGTCCGCATGGCGCAAACCGGGCGGCATTGTCGTCGCGGTGGCCTGCTTCGCGGCGTCGTCGGCCGGCGCGTGAGCGTTGGGTGTCGTGCTGTTGGTCGTGGGCATCTTCGCAGGTAGAACTTTCAAGCGTGAAGCGCGTTGCGCCAGTGATGGCCCGAAGCAAGGGCGGTGCCTGGCCGCTGCGTCGCCGGGAGCTCCGCCGTTGCGCGTGCGGAACAGTCCTTGCGCTCAACCTCATACGTATTCATCCGCCCATCAACCAGCACAGGAGAGCGCCATGAGCAGCACGCTGAATCCCGATGAAGAGCCGCAACAGGTCGTGAAGCAAACCTCCGGCACGACAGGCACGTTGGGACCGAGCGATTCGTCCGATAGCGGCAGCGATGTCGCAGGCCAGAAGCGCCATGAGTTCGACGTCGATACCGAACTCGACAATCACGCGCTGGAAACCGGCGAGCTCGAACTCGCCAGCGACACCGACCGCGCCGGAACCGGCGAGCGCGCCGCAGCCGACGGCGATTCGACGCTCGACCCGGATCGCGACATCGAACCGGATCGCATCGTGAGTCCGCCGGAAGCGGCGGACGACGACGGTCTCGACGAGGACCCGAGCGGCCTCTAGACAGCACGCGTGATCGCTGTACGGTTACCTTCGCGTTGCGTTGCGCTGCGTTACGTTGCTTTGCGTTGCGTCGCGTTGGGCTGTGGTCCGTGCCTGGCGGGTCATACCGCGCGAGGGCAGGCACCACGGCAGCTCACACCCGAGCGGCAGGCACATGCCTTGCTGCCCCCCGATTGACGAATAGCAGATGACGAGGGCTCGCGTCACGCACGCAGCCCCGCGTTTGAATGAAGGAGAGAACAGATGGCTAACAGCCTCGACGGTCTGAAAGTAGCGGTACTCGCAGTGGATGGCTTCGAACAGGCGGAACTGGTCGAACCCAAACGCGCGCTGGCCGAAGCCGGCGCGACCGTGCATGTGATTTCGGAGAAGCCCGGCAAGATCCAGGGCTTCAGGCATGTTGACAAGGGCGACGCGGTCGAGGTCGATGCGACTTTCGACAAAGCCACCGCCGCGGACTACGACGCGGTGGTGTTGCCCGGTGGCGTGGTGAACGGCGATGCGATTCGTCTATTGCCGCAGGCGCAGGCTTTCGTGAAGGCCGCCGACAGCGCGCACAAACCGATCGCGGTGATCTGCCACGGCACATGGCTGCCGGTGTCGGCGGGAATCATCAAGGGCCGTACGGTGACGAGCTGGCCGAGTTTGCAGGACGACATTCGCAACGCCGGCGGCACGTGGGTCGACCAGGAAGTGGTGGAAGACAGCAACTTCATTTCGAGCCGCAAGCCCGACGACATTCCCGCTTTCAACAAGGCGCTGATCGGGCAACTGTCGAAACGCAAGGCAGCATGAGCGGCACGACGCGCGTCGCGCTGTGCGCAAGGCAAGGCGATGGGTGTGGTCGAACAGCGCCGGTGACTCCGTAAGCAAGGGAGAAAAGCATGAAACTACGGTATTCCCTCCAGGTAACGGCGCTCGCGCTGGGCCTTGGCGTGGCATCGGCCGGCCCAGCGTATGCGCAGGCAAGCGACGCCCCGGCGAGCGCGGCGCCCGCGGGCGGCACCAGCCTCTCGCCGGCGGACCAGCAGTTCATTCAGGACGCCTCGCAATCCGACGCTACCGAAATCGCCGCAAGCAAGATCGCGCTGAAGAACTCGCGCGATCCGCGTGTGAAGAAGTTCGCGCAGCAGATGATCACGGACCACACGAAACTCTCGCGCAGCATGGCCGCGCTCACGGCGAAAAAGCGCGTACCCGCGGTACCTGCGGCGGATTCGGCGCTCGTCGGCAAGCTGCAAACGCTCAAGGGCCAGCAGTTCGACGAAGCGTATGTCGAGCAGATCGGCGTAGAGGCGCATCAGCGGGCGGTCGATCTGTTCCAGCAGCAGAGCCAGAGCGGCACCGACTCGCAACTGAAGGCCGCAGCCGCGCGCGCGCTGCCGATCATCCAGCATCATCTCGAGATGGCGAAGCAGCTTGCCGGCACCATGAAGGGTTCTTCATCATGAACGCAATCCTGCCGCGGCCTGCCTATGAGGACTCTCTTATGCAGATCACTTTTCCCGACGACAAGCCGACCTTCGACGGCGCGAACCTGACCGTTCGCTTTATGGCGCGCGTGGAGGGCGAACCGGTTGTGTGCGCAATCACCGTCGAGGCGCTCGAGGATCATTTCGGCGCCGAGTCGCCGCTCGAAAGCGCGTTGATGGAAGCCTTCGAAAAAGGCCGCAACCGCATCCGTTCGGTGTGCGCGGAGGCACTCGACCAGAACAACGGCGAGGGCGTCATCCTGCACAGCGGACTGTTCCGGGTGGAAGGCATGGAGTCCGATCGCGGCACCGCCGCCTAGCGCGGGCACCCGGGTTGCCACGCACTGAGTGGGCCGGGTGGCCGCTCGGTGGCGACCGAAGCCGCTGCTCATCGCCAGAAGGCGCACCGTAGTTCGCGCGCGTCGTCCGCAAAAATGCTATCACGATGCAAGGAGGCCTTATGTCACTCATCGTCGCAGCACGCTTTACAACTTTCCCAGCCGCTGAAGAAGCGGCGCAAAAACTCTTCAACGCAGGCTTCGTCGAGGAAGACGTCACGCTCTTCTTCGTCAATCCCCGCGGCCAGCACGCGCGTTTTCCAATCGGCGGCGATACGCACACCGACGCGGGAGCGAAGGGCGCCTCCAGGGGCGCAGGTTTTGGTGTGACGATCGGGGCGGTGGTGGGCGCAATAGTGGGTGTCGGCATCTTCGCGGCGTTTTCGGCACCGTTGCTCGTGTCGGCGATTGCGGCGGGCGTCGGCGCGTATATCGGGTCGCTGGCCGGCGCCATGTGGCGCACACGGCAGGGTGCCGAGGCCGGGCAGCGCACGCCGTTTCATGAAGAGACGCGGGATTCCGGTGTGCTCGTCGCCGTGCACGTGTCGACGGATAATCAGCTCGAGGCGGCGCGCGTGTTGCGCGATGCAGGCGGCGTATCCATTGAACGCGCGACCGGTCGTTGGCAACAAGGCCGCTGGGCCGATTTCGATCCGCTGAAGCAGCCCGTGCCACTTAGCGAATTCAACGAAAAGCGCGCTTAGGGCGCGCGTTGCCTGAGTGAATGCCTGAGTGAATGCCTGAGTGAGCGCCTCAGTAAAACGCCAAGGGCCCGACGATTGTCGGGCCCTTTGTCTTTGATGGCCGGGCACAGAGCAGAGCGCTCGTGTGATGCTGCCCGGCCGTTTGCACTCCAGCTATACCCAGATGCGTGCGGCGCCACGCTGCGCAGGCGCGTGTTCCGCAGGACGTTGCTCGCGTGCAGCTTCGCATGACGCCGGGATGATGCCGTTGCGCGCGCGCTCGCAAGACGTGGGCGCCGCCTCGACGCTTTGCGGCGCGCTCGTTGCGAGGTTCTCGTCGGGTTGAGAGTGCTGCCGAAGCTGCAGTACCGTGGCTGACGAGACTATCGCCACGGTGGCAAGAAACTCTGCGCTGCTGATCTTCATGATGGTGTTCTCCCTGTCGTCGTTGCTCGCCCAGTCTTTTCAATTTGTCTGTACGTCGTGCAGGTTTTCGCTTGACGCGCTGCATGACATTGCGAAGGGCCAACGCGATAAGCAACCCATATGCCACCGGCAAAAGCCTTGCCCCGCGGGGCGCGCGCGGTGCCCCTGGAAAATCGCGCCGCGCAACATTTACGCGGCCTGGCAGGAACAGCCGTGGCTTGATGGCGGCCCGGGCGCAAGCGGGTCACGCGGGGCGCCGGGCACGCGCCATGCGGGTATTGAACGAACCCCGTTGCTCATGCAGTTCATGACATGGCCGACGGCACGCGTGTCCTTAACGCATGCGTGCAGGCCGGCGACGGATTTCGCGATCAACGAAACCCTTGGAGGTATGAATGGCTACGAACGTTGTTTCCGTACTGAACGATCTGATCGAAACGTCGAAGGATGGAGAAAAGGGCTTTCGCAAGGCCGCCGAAGATGCGCGCGACGCCCAGTTGAAGACGCTGTTCCTCACGCGAGCCGAAGACTGCTCGCGCGGCGCACGCGAACTGCAGGACGTGGTGCAGCGGCTGGGCGGTAAGCCCGAGACCGGCGGCAGCGTAAGCGGCGCGTTGCATCGCGGCTGGGTCGACGTGAAGTCGGCGGTGACGGACCGCAGCGACCATCAGATACTCGTCGAGGTGGAGAAGGGCGAGGACGTCGCGAAGAAGAACTATCACGACGCGCTGGAAAAAGAACTACCGGCCGACGTGCGTGCGATTGTCGAACGTCAATATCAGGGCGTGCTGCAAAACCACGACCGCGTTCGTGATCTGCGCGACCAGTATGCCGCGAAGAGCTAACACGGCCAGCACGTAAGCTCAGGCGTCACGTAAAAAAGCCGTCCGCATGCGGACGGCTTTTGTTTGCCTGGCGCCTGGCGCACACAGTGACATTGAGTGCGCCAGGCGCCAGGCGCGCCTTAACCGGACTTATTCAGCCGCGATCTTCAGGCGGTTCTTCACGCTGCTTACGCCCTTCACGCCTTCCACGACTTCCTGCGCGGCGAGCTTGTCGTCGGCGGAAGGCACGGTGCCGGTGAGCCAGACCACGCCCTTACGCGTCTTCACGTGGATGTGCGTGGACTTTACGTTCTTCGCGCCCAGCAATTCTGCCTTGACCTTGGTGGTGATGGTGCCGTCGTCGATGTGCTGGCCGATGCTTTCGGATGCAGCGGGCGGTGCCGAGGCACTGGTTTGCGCAGTCGCGTTCAGTGCGAATGCAAAACACGCGATGGTGCCGGCGGTCTTGAGCATCTGGATGGTCTTCATGGTTTCTCCTTCGGGTGTTGATGAAAATTGCGGTCTTGTTGCCTGCGGTCGATCGCGACCAAAGCCGCCGATGACTCGCGTGGGGTCGTTGCCGCTACGGTTCCGTCAGGGCCCGTTATCGACACCGGCCGGGTCCCGCAGTCGTTGCGCGATTCGCGCGGGATGCGGGGACACACGTCCGTCCACGCCGAGCGTGTCGCAAAGTGCATGCCCAACAGTTGGCTTACGCCGGCAACACGGGGAGCGAACTGGGCGGCGCGGATGAATTCCGCTGACGAATTAGCCCAAGCCGCATGGCGAAAGCGTTTGACGGGCCGTCCCGAGGGAGCCCGGATTTGCCGCCCCGCTTGTAAAAATGGCGCCGCGCGGGGCCGCAAACGGCGAGCCCGAAAAAACAAAGGCTAGGAAAAACAGTGTCTTGCAAAAGCTGGTACAGCAGTTGCTCTATGGAGGGTGCTCTCTACTTCAGCTATTAACGGGACCTCAACACGATGCCTTCAATTGAACTTCGCACAAGGCAGTCTCTTGCACTCACGCCGCGGTTGCAGCAGTCCGTGCGTCTGTTGCAGCTATCGTCTCTGGAGTTCCAGCAGGAATTGCGAACCGCGCTCGACACTAATCCGTTCCTCGAATACGACTCGTCGGATACAGAAGACGTTGCGCTCGCAACCGCGACCCCCGGCGACGAGTCCGGCGCGCTGCCCGCCACCGATGCCGTCGCGGCAGCGGAGCCCGACGCGCTGCCCGCAGAAGCGGTCACGAGCGAAACGCTAGACAGCGGCGGCCCGGACGATATGCCCGGCGACTTCTCCGGCGACTACAGCAGCCGCAGTTCGGCCCGTCAGAACGGCGATTCGGACGGCAGCGATCCCGCCGAATGGGCACGTTCGCAGCCCACCTTGCGCGAGCAGTTGCACGACGCGCTGCGTCTTTACAGGCTGGACGACCGCGATCGCGCCGTGGCGCGCTTCATCATCGAGGCGCTCGACGACGACGGTTATCTACGCCAGAACCTCGCGGATCTCGCCGACAGCGTCGATCTCGAGCCCGAGCTGACGGAAGAAGAACTGCTGGTCGCGCTGCGCCTCGTGCAGTCGCTCGATCGACCCGGCCTCGGCGCGCGTTCGCTGTCGGAATGCCTGCTGCTGCAACTGAACGCGTTGCCTGCCGAAACGCCGGGGCGCGAGGTCGCCCGCCAGATCGTCGAGCATCATCTCGAGCGACTCGCGCGCCGCGAGCAGGCGGAATTGCAGAAGCAGATCGGCTGCAGCGCCGAGGAATTGCGGGTGGCCTGCGCGCTCGTGCGCAAGCTCGACCCCAAGCCGGGCAACTGCTATGGCCGCACAGAGGACAACTACGTGGTGCCGGACGTGATCGTGCGTCAGGTCCGCAACAAGTGGGTGGTGACGATCAACCCGGCCGTGCAGCCGCGCGCGCGAATTCACCGCATGTATGCGGAGCTCTTTGCGCAGTCCGCGGGTGCGAGCCGTTCGCCGCTCGCCCAACAGCTTCAGGAAGCCCGCTGGTTGATCAGGAATGCACAGCAACGCTTCGATACGATTCAGCGTGTGGCCGAATGCATCGTCGCGCATCAGAAGGCCTTCTTCCAGTACGGCGAAATCGCGTTGAAGCCGATGGTGTTGCGCGACGTCGCCGACGAACTCGGCCTGCATGAATCGACCATCTCACGCGCGACCGGCAACAAATATATGGCGACGCCGCGCGGCATTTTCGAATTCAAGCACTTCTTCCCGCGCGAACTGGGCACGGAAAGCGGCGGCACGTGTTCCGCGGCCGCGGTGCGGGCGCTGCTGAAGGAAATGATCGCTGCGGAAAACGCCCGCGATCCACTCTCCGACGTGACGCTGGCGAAGATGCTGGCGGATCAGGGCGTGCTGGTCGCGCGCCGCACGGTCGCCAAGTATCGTCATCTGATGAAGGTGCCGCCGGCGGAGTTGCGCCGCCAGGTCTGAGCTGCCAGGTCCCTGCACGCGGGGACCGGCGAAGCTGAAGCGCCGCGCGAGGCTGTCCGCCCGCGCGGCGCTTTTTCGTATCTGGACGTTTCGCGCTGGCCCCATTACATTGGCGGGTCAAACTGGAATGGGTGAGCGCGATGAAGTATTCGAGTCGGGTGGAGGGTTTGCAAGGAAGGCGCACGTCGGCGTGGGAAATTCATCGTGTCGCGCAGCAGGCCGCCGCCAATGGCGAAGACGTGATCGTGCTGAGCGTGGGAGACCCCGACTTCGCGACGCCCGCGCCGATAGTCGAGCGCGCAATCGAAGCGCTGCGCGGCGGCGACACGCACTACAGCGCGGTGTCGGGCCGCGATCCGTTGCGTGCGGCGATTGCGGCCGAACATTCGCGCATGAGCGGTTGCAGCGTCACGGCGGCTAATGTGATTCTCACGGCCGGTGCGCAAAACGGCGTATTTGCCGCGTCTTTGTGTCTGCTCGAAGCCGGCGACGAGGTCATCGTTCCGGAGCCCATGTACCTGACCTACGAAGCCTGCGTGCGCGCAGCCGGCGCGACGCTCGTGCCGGTGCCGGTCGACCCCGAGCGGGCCTTCCACCTGAACTGCGATGCACTCGAAAGCGCCGTCACCCCGCGCACCAAGGCCATTTTCTTTGCCACGCCGTGCAATCCCACCGGAGTCGTCATGCCGCGCGCGGATCTGGAGCGGATTGCGCGGCTCGCGTGCAAGCACGATCTATGGGTGCTCTCCGACGAGGTGTACGCCGACCTTACGTTCGAACGCGAGCATGTAAGCATCATGGCGCTGCCTGGCATGGCCGCGCGCACCGTTACGCTCGGCAGTCTGTCGAAATCGCATGCAATGGCGGGCTGGCGCGTAGGCTGGGCAATTGGCCCGACCCAGCTCATTGAACACATGGGGCGCCTCGCGCTCGCCATGCTGTATGGCTTGCCGGGCTTCATCCAGCAGGCCGCGCTGACGGCGCTGCACGACAAGGCGCGCATAGTCGCCGACATGCGGGAGATTTATCGGCGCCGCCGCGACGTCGTATTCGAGCATTTGAGCCGCATTCCACGCTTGCGCTGTCTGCTGCCGGAAGCGGGCATGTTCATGATGGTCGACGTGAGCGGCACAGGTCTCGATACGGTGGATTTCACATGGCGGCTCTTTCGTGCGCAAGGCGTGTCGGTGCTGGACGCGAGCGCTTTCGGCGAGACGGCGAACGGCTTCGTGAGGTTGGGCTTCGTGGTCGACGAAGCGCGGCTTGCCGAGGCGTGCAAGCGCATTGCGGCGTTTGTGGCGACGCTATAATTCATGCGCCGCGCGCGCAGTTTGCGCTCGCCGATCCCACGCCCTGAACCGAACAATCCGGCTTTGTCAGCCGCAGCCTATGCACTTTCGCCCGATCCAGTCCTTCACGCGCAAACGGCTTTCCGACGTGGTTGCCGACCAGATCAAGCAATTGATCTCGGAGGGCACCCTGATGCCAGGCGACCGCTTGCCGGCTGAGCGCGATCTGGCCACGCAACTGGCTGTGTCGCGGCCTTCGTTGCGCGAGGCGTTGATCCGGCTGGAGTCGGACGGCTATATCGCCACCTCGGGGCGGGGCGGCTTTACCGTGGTGGACCTCACCGCACCGATCATTTCGCGGCCGCTCGCCGAACTGCTTCTGCAGAATCCGCGTACCAGTGCAGACATTCTGGAGCTTCGCCAGGGGCTCGAGTCCATTTCCACCGTGTATGCGGCCGAGCGCGCCACGGCGGCCGACCTTCGCAAGATCAGAACGGCGTTCGAGGCCTTGAAGGCGGCGTCGCAGTCGCAAGACCGCGTGAATCTCGCCGAACTGGACGCCGCTTTTCATCTTGCGATTGCCGACTCCACGCATAACATTGCGCTCGCACATGTGATGCATGGCATCCATACGCTGATTGGCGAAGGCATGCGTCAGTACCATCGCCTGATCGACTACGACGAGGCGATGGAAAAGCAGCTGATGAGCCAGCACCAGGCCATCTACGACGCGGTCATGGCGCGCGACGCGCAAAAGGCGCGCAAGGCGGCAGAACGGCATCTCGCGTTTGTCCGCGAGATTTATCAGGAGGATGCGGCGAAGCTGTAGCCGTCGCACGCGCCTTTCGTTTCTACTTGACCGGTTCCGGATGCCATTGGCCGCGCACGGCGCGCGGGGCCGATGGCATGGTCACGCCTGCGGTGAGCCGCCACGTTCGAATTGACAGTTACCGGCGACTTCCTTATATTTTGGTCTGACCAAGCTGACCGGCCTTGCCGACGGGCCGGCGGCATCCCCGCACGCGTCCACAGGTCCATCGGTAAATGGACAATCGGTTAATCGGTCCATGAGCCCACCCGTCCACACGTCGCTTCTCCCGTGAATTCATGAACACATGAAAGTCGCCCTTTTTATCCCGTGCTTTATCGACGCGTTCTATCCCGAAGTCGGCGTTGCCACGCTCGAGTTGCTTGAGCGCTTCGGCATCGAGGTCGACTATCCGCAAGAGCAGACCTGCTGCGGCCAGCCGATGGCCAATAGCGGCGCGCACGCCGACGCTGCCGGGGCCGAGCGCGTGTTTGCGCGCAACTTCGCGGGCTACGACTACATCGTCGGCCCCTCCGCAAGCTGCATTCACCACGTGCGTGAGCATCTCACTGCGATCGAGCAGACCGACCAAGTCAGGAAGGTGCGGGTAAGCGCATACGAACTGGTCGAGTTTCTGCACGACGTGGTGGGCGCGCGCGAATTCCCGTGGGCCGAGTTTCCGTATCGGGTCGGCCTGCACAACAGTTGCAGCGCGCTGCGGCATTTGAAGGAGGCGTCGATGTCTGAAGTGGCGGGGCAGCCGTTTTCGAAACCGCGCACTTTGCTGGAGGGCGTGAAGGGCATTGAATTCGTCAAGCCGTCGCGGGCGGACGAATGCTGCGGCTTTGGCGGCACCTTCTCGGTGACCGAAGAGCCGGTCTCCGTGCGCATGGGGCAGGACAAGGTGCGCGACCATCTGAACGCGGGCGCGCAATACATCGTGTCGGGCGACATGTCGTGCCTCATGCACCAGCAAGGCTGCGCGGAACGCATGAAGGCGGATGCGCGCTTTATTCACATCGCGCAAGTGCTCAATGGAGCGCGCGCATGAGCCGCATCGACCACGCAAAGGCAGCCGGAGACTTCATCAAAAAGACGGAGCACGTTGCGTTTCACGACAGACGTCTATGGGATTTGCGGCAAAAGCGCGACGCGCAGGCGCACGGAATTGCCGAATGGGAGACGCTGCGCGAACTGGCGTCAGCCATCAAGGAACATACGCTGTCGCATTTGTCGCAGTACCTCGAACAGTTTGCGGCGGCGGCTGAGGCGAACGGTGTTGTAGTGCATTGGGCTGCGACTGCCGAAGAGCACAACGCGCTCGTGCACAAGATCATGTCGGAGCGCGGCATGACCACGCTCGTCAAAAGCAAGTCGATGCTCACCGACGAATGCCGGATGCGCGAATATCTCGAGCCGCGCGGCATAACGGTCATGGAAACCGATCTCGGCGAACGCATCCAGCAGCTCGACAATCAGGACCCGAGTCATATGGTCGTGCCCGCGGTTCATAAACTACGTGCCGATGTCGCGCAACTGTTCGGCCGGACCATCGGCACCGATCCGCAAAACAGCGACATTCACTACCTCGCGGAAAGCCAGCGCATGAACACGCGGCCGTACTTCGTACGCGAGAAAACAGCGGGTATGACCGGCTGCAATTTTGCGGTGGCGGAAACCGGCACCGTCGTGGTGTGCACGAACGAAGGCAACGCGGATCTTTCGGCGAACGTGCCGCCGTTGCATATCGCGTCGATCGGCATCGAGAAGCTGATTCCCAAGGTCGCCGATCTGGGCGTGTTCGTTCGCATGCTGTCACGCAGTGCTCTCGGTTCGCCGGTCACGCAATACACGTCGCATTTTCGCGCGCCGCGTCCGGGCGCGGAGATGCATTTCATCCTTGTCGATCATGGCCGCTCGGAACGGCTTGCGATGGAGGACTTCTGGTACTCGCTCAAATGCATACGCTGCGGTGCGTGCATGAATACCTGTCCGGTGTACCGGCGCAGCGGCGGGCTCTCATATGGCGGCACGTACTCGGGTCCGATCGGCGCGATCATCAACCCGACCTTCGACCTGAAACGCTATAGCGCGTTGCCGTTCGCCTCCACGCTCAACGGCAGTTGCACGAACGTGTGTCCGGTGAAGATCAATATTCACGAGCAGATCTACAAATGGCGCACGGTAATTGCGGAGCGTCACGAAGTGCCCTTCGTGAAGCAGGAAGTGTTGAAGATGGCGGGGCGCCTGCTGGCGAGCCCCACCCTGTATCGGGCGACGGTCGCGTCGATGGGCGGCGCATTGCGGCGGCTGCCGAATTTCGTGCTGTACAACCCGCTGAACATCTGGGGCAGGCAACGCGAGTTGCCTGAGCCGCCCAAACAGACTTTCCATGCCTGGTACAAGAAGAACCGCGGAGGTGGCGATGGCAACGCGTGAGGCTTTTCTCGCCAGAGTACGCGAGGCGCAACCGGCTGCGCGGCCGCGTCCCGAGGTGCCGCTGTTCAGTTCAGTAGGCGGCGACCTGCGCGCGCGCTTTACGGCCGCGTTGGAAACGATGGGCGGTACATGCGTAGAGGCGCAGACCGCGTCCGGCGTGGCCGACGCGATCCGCGAGCGTTTCGGCGCAGCGGTGTCGATCGTATCGGCTACCGCTGAAGTGCCCGGCACGCGCGCGCTGACCGCCGACATGGAGCCGGCGTCGTTGCAGGACATCGACGTGGGCGTGGTGCGCGGGCGTTTCGGCGTCGCGGAGACGGGTTCGGTGTGGTTCAGCGAACGCGAGTACGTGGTGAATGCGTTGGGCTACATCGTGCAGCATCTGGTGGTGCTGCTCGATCCGGCGCAACTAGTGGACGGCTTGCAAGACGTCTACCGGCGCGACGACTTCCGCGACGCCCGCTACGCAGTGTTGGTCACGGGGCCTTCCGCGACCGCAGACATAGAAGGCGTGCTCATTCGCGGCGCGCAGGGCGTGCGTTCGCTGACGGTCGTCTGGCTGGCGGCCGGCGCGTAGCGGCAATGGAGTTTGCTATCATCACTGTATATACATACAGGTCGTGCAAATTCCGTGGCAACCGATGCTGCGCCGGATTCCCTCACCGGCGTTCCCTACTATCTGCTGAACTTCGAGCGGGCGCTTGCCTGGCTCGCGCAACGTTACGACGACCTGCTCGATGCAGGCGAGCGTGCTTTTCTCGGCGCGTTCGCGCTGATGCCGCAGGCTTCGCGAGCCTTGCTGGTGCGCATGCTGATGCGCAAGGGCACGCTGTTTCGCGCGAGCCGCCTCGCTTATGACGAGATCGGCTGCCCGTTGCAGGCGGCCGCGCCCATCAGCGCGCTGGGCTGGTTAGACCCGGCGCCGCACCTGACGCTCGACGACCTGTTCACGGTCACCACACGCGCCGAACTGCTCGATATTTTCGCGGATGCACTCGTGTTGATTCCAGGCGCGCGCGGCTTGCGCAAGCCTGAGTTGCTGGAGGCATTGCGTCCGTTTCATGCGCAGGTGGATGATGAGGACGGCAGCGGCAAGAGCCTAGGCAACAACGCCGGCAACACCGCGCGCCCGCTATCGGCATGGCATCCCGATTCAAGCGATTGCGTGTTTCGCGTGGACGTTGCGCCGTTGTGCGAGCGTCTGCGGCTGATGTTCTTCGGCAATCTGCAGCAGGAGTGGTCCGAGTTCGTGCTCGCGGATCTTGGCGTGTTCCAGTACGAGAAGGTCGCGTTCGGGCCGTCATCGCGTGCGTTCCAGCGGCGCGCGGACGTTGACGTGTATCTTGCGTTGCACGCATGTCGCGAGGAGCTGGCGTCGATAGAGTCGTTCGGATCGCTGATCGATCGCGAAGCGGAACAGGCGGTGATCAATGAGATAGTCGCGCGCGTTCGGGCAGTCGAAATTCCTGACTCATGGCTCGAAATGCGGCGCGCGAAGCTGCTGTTTCGCATCGGCCAGCATTGCGAACGGCGGCAACTGTGGGCCGACGCGCTGACGGTGTACGAGCTATGCACTTGGCCCGGCGCGCGCCATAGGCGCATGCGTGTGCTCGAGCGTAGCGAGCGGTTCGACGCGGCGCTTGCGCTCGCGTTGCAGGCCACGCTGTCGCCTGAAAGCGAGGAAGAGCAGCAGCGCATCGCGCGCATGCTGCCGCGCTTGAGGCGCAAGCTCGGTGAGCCGGCGGTCCGCGTGCGTGCCGAGCGCGCCGCTGAACGCAGCACCTTGATTTTGCCGAGGCCGCAAGCCGCGCCATCGCAGCACGCGTCCTCGCCCGAAGCCGCGCATGCGCAGCAGTCCGTTGAATACCTCGTACGCGATCATCTGACGTGCGAAGCCGCGCCGGTCTATTACGTCGAAAATGCGCTGATCAACTCGCTGTTCGGCTTGCTCTGCTGGCAACCTGTATTCGCGGCCCTGCCGGGTGCGTTTTTCCATCCGTTCCAGCGCGGTCCGGCCGATCTTCACGCGCCGGATTTTCATGCGCGCCGTGCGGTACAGTTCGCCGCGTGCCTTGAACAACTCGATAGCGGCGTTTATCGCGAGACAATTCTGCGGCATCTGCACGAAAAGGCCGGTGTGCAGTCGCCGTTCGTCTTCTGGGGGCTGCTCACGCCCGAACTCGTCACAATCGCGCTCGACTGTCTGCCGGCCGCCCATCTGAAGCTGTGGTTCGAGCGTTTGCTGCGGGACGTGCGCGCCAATCGCTCGGGTCTCCCGGACCTGATTCGCTTCTGGCCCGCCGAGCGCCGTTATGAACTGATCGAAGTGAAGGGGCCGGGCGACCGTCTGCAAGACAACCAGATTCGTTGGCTCACGTACTGTGTGCAGCACGGCATGCCAGTGCGTGTGTTGGATGTGCGTTGGGCCGACGAAGCGAACAGCGATATGTGCGCCGATGCAGCCGCCCACGCGGGCGCCCACGCGGTCGCTCATGCGGCCGCCCATGCAGCCGCCGATGCAGCCGCCGATGCAGCCGTCCAAGCAGCGGAAGCGACAGCCCTACCTGCCGCGACCCTGGCGGAGCGCGCCACATGACCTACGTCGTTGCGGTGCGAGCGATGTGCGAGTTCACCGCGAGACGCGGCGACCTCGATCTGCGCTTCACGCCGGCGCCTACTTCGCTGGAAGGCATGGCGGGCCACGTGACCGTCGCGGGCCGCCGCGCGAGCGGCTACGAAAGCGAGATCGCGCTGACGGGCACACATCGCAACCTCACCGTGCGGGGCCGCGCGGACGGCTACGATCCGGTCGCGAATCGTCTCGAAGAGATCAAGACGCATCGCGGCGACCTCGAGCGCATGCCCGCCAATCATCGCACGCTGCATTGGGCGCAGGCGCTGGTGTACGGCCATTTGCTGTGCCGCGCGCGCGGGCTCGCCGAGTTGAGCGTTGCACTGGTTTACTTCAATGTCGGCAGCCAGAAGGAAACGGTGCTCACGCAGCTGCATACGGCCCGTGAGCTGGAGATCTTTTTCGTCGACCAGTGCGAGCGTTTTCTCGATTGGGCCGTGCAGGAGGAAGCGCACTGTGCCGCGCGCAACGCCGCGCTGAGCGCCTTGCAGTTTCCGCATGCGCAGTTTCGCAGCGGACAAAGGGAACTGGCGGTGTCCGTCTATCGTGCTGCACGCGACGGTAAGGCGCTGATGGCGCAGGCACCCACCGGCATCGGCAAAACGCTTGCCACGATCTTTCCGTTGCTCAAGGCGTGCGCCGCGCAGCAAATCGACCGGGTGTTCTTCCTCACGGCGAAAACGCCCGGCCGGGCACTGGCGCTGGACGCAATCGACACGCTGCACAGGAGCACGGCGCCGTTGCCTTTGCGCACGCTCGAACTGGTCGCGCGCGACAAAGCCTGCGAGCATCCCGACAAAGCATGCAATGGCGAGTCGTGTCCGCTTGCGCGCGGCTTTTACGACCGGCTCGACGCCGCTCGCAGCGCGGCGCTCGCGGTGCCGCGCATGGACCGCGCGGCGGTTCGCGAAGCAGCGCTCGCTCATGACGTCTGCCCGTACTACCTGTCGCAGGAGCTTGCGCGCTGGGCCGACGTGGTGGTGGGCGACTACAACTACTACTACGACAGCAGCGCGATGCTGTACGCGCTCACGCAGATCAACCAGTGGCGCGTCGGCGTGCTGGTGGACGAGGCGCACAACCTGCTGGACCGCGCGCGCCGCATGTACACGGCGTCGCTGGATCAGGCGGCGTTGCGGCTCGCGCGCAAGACCGCGCCGCTCACGTTGCGCAAGCCGCTCGAACGTTTGCAGCGCGAATGGAACGCAGTCAGGCGCGCGCAGCACGCGTCGTATGAGGTCTATGCCGAGGTGCCCGGCAAGCTGCTCGCAGCCGCGCAAAATCTGATCGGCGCAGTGACGGATCAGCTTGCCGAGGCGCCGCTTTCAATCGACGAGGCAGCGCTGCGCTTTTTCTTCGACGCCATGCATTTTGTCGCGCTGGCCGAGCAGTTCGGCGAACATTCCATTTTCGACATCACGCTGACCACGGACACCCACGCCCCCCGCGATAAAAGCAGCTGTGTGCTGTGCGTGCGCAACGTGATTCCCGCACCGTTTCTCGCACCGCGTTATGCGGCGGCGCGCGCCACCGTGCTGTTCTCCGGTACGCTCACGCCGCATCATTTCTATCGGGATACCCTCGGGCTCGCGCAGGACACGCAATGGCTCGACGTAGAAGGGCCGTTTCGCGCGGAACAGTTGCGCGTGCGGGTAGCGGGCAACGTATCCACGCGTTGGCGCGATCGCAACCGTTCGCTCGAGCCGATTGTCGATCTGATCGCGGCGCAGTATCTGGCGAAGCCCGGCAATTACCTGGGGTTCCTGAGCAGTTTCGAGTATTTGCAGCAAGTGGTTGCGTTGATGCGCGAGCGCCATCCCGGCTTGCCCGTGTGGGCGCAGGAGCCGCGCATGGACGAGGCGGCCCGCGACGCCTTCCTCGCGCGCTTTCGCACCGCGAATCAGGGCGTCGGCTTTGCGGTGCTCGGCGGCGCGTTTTCAGAAGGCGTCGACCTGGTCGGGCAGCAGTTGATCGGCGCCTTTATCGCGACGCTCGGCTTGCCGCAAATGAACGAAGTGAACGAGCAGATGCGCCGCACGATGGAGGCGCGCTTCGGCAACGGCTACGAATACATGTACCTGTACCCCGGTTTGCAGAAGGTGGTGCAGGCGGCGGGGCGCGTGATTCGCACGGAGCACGACGAGGGCGTCGTGCATCTGATCGACGACCGTTACCGGCGGTCCGAGGTGCGCCGCCTGTTGCCCCGCTGGTGGCAGGTTCAGTAGGGCGTGAGCGCCCGGGGAGCGTCATTCATGCGGCGAGGCCTGTCCAGGATTGGCGGGCGTGCCCGGGCCGCCTGCGGGCTTAGGGTCCACCGGAATCTGGTCCTGCACCGGCGCGTCGCCTTTCGAAGCGCCATCGGACGAAGTCCCGTCGGCGGACGAACGGCCTGAAGGCGCTTGTGCTGCTTGCGCTGCTTGTGCTGCTTGCGCCGCTTGTTCCGCTTCTGTCCGCCGCTGCGGCTCCTGCTCGGGCGGTTCAGCCGCTTCCACGCGTGGCGCAGCGCTCTGCGGATCCCACGTCAGCAGCTTGCGCTGCGGGTTCGCGATTTCGATGCCGCGCTCGCGGAACTGGTCGAGAATGCGCCGGTTGAATTCACGCTGCACACCCCAGCGCGCGGAGTCGCGGCATTGCATCTGGCCGGCCAGCATCACCGCCGAGCCGTCCACTGCGTCGACACCCCAGAAGCTGAAGTCGGACAGAATGCCGTCCTTGAACTTGTCTTCCTCGCGCAGCGCGGCGCCGATTTCCTTGAGCGTTTCGATTGCCAGATCCACGTCCTGGCCGAACACGATGTTCACGCGCACAGCCGCATTGCCGATGCCGCGATTCGTATTGTTCACCGTCGAGACCGAACTGAATGGCACGGTAAACAGCGAACCGTCGCTGCCGCGCAAGCGTACCGTGCGGATCGACAGATACTCGACGGTGCCGGACACGCCCGCGACCGTCACCCAGTCGCCCACCTGCATGGCGTTTTCCATCAACAGGAAGATGCCGGTAATGAAGTCCTGCACCAGCTTTTGCGAGCCGAAACCGAGCGCCACGCCGAAGATGCTTGCGCCGGCCAGCAGCGGTCCGATGTTCACGCCAAGCTCGCTCAGGCCGGTCAGCACGACGACGAGCGCGATGGCGCAGAAGAGGGCGGTACGCAGCATCGGCAGCAGCGTGCGCAGACGCGCGGCGCGCACCAGATCGCCGCTCGTGGTCCAGCGCTCGAGGCGCCGTTCCACCGACACGTTCACGCTTTCCCACACGAGCAGCGCGATCACCGCCGCCACGCCAATGGTGACGAGGGCCGACGCGAGCCGGTGACCGATGCTGCCGTCGCGGAACAACTCCCCAACGTCGACGCCCCACACCGCCAGCAACGCCAGCGCGGTCGCGATGCCGATGATCCACGAGACCACCCGCCGCAGCAGCGGGTAGTAGCGGTACGCGTGCTGATGCACGAGCGACTGGTCGGCGTCGTCGCGGCCGTTGAAGAGCCGCGCCAGGCCGCCGAAGATCACGATGGCAAGCACGCGCGCGCCCACCAGCACCGCGAGCGACATGCCGCCTAACTGCAGCAACGCGTGGTAGCCGTTCTGCACGTCGAGCGCCCAGATGAACCACAGCGCCATCACCACGAACACCGCGAGCCATGCCCACGCATCGGCGAGCGCGTTGCCGGCCAGTTCGAGCGACTTGCGCGCGGCGGCGCGCTGCCGGATCAGCTCGCCCACGGGTTTCGCGCATTGCAGGATCAGGATGGAGAGCATCACATGGCCGGCGAGCGCGACGACCTTCATCAACGCGAGGTGCGCGGCCTCGTTCAGACCGAGCGACCTGGCAATTTCCGCGACCGCCGAACCGACGCCGATCACGGTCACAATGCGGATCACCCAGCGATGCACGAAGACGGACCATGCATCGCTCATGCGCAACAGACGCAGACGCGGCGCGGCCGGCTGCAGGAAGAAACCGCTGACGATCACGACCAGGCGGCACAGCACATAAATGTCGACGAGCGAGTCGAGTGCGCGGTCTTGCGGCGTGTTGTCGTCGGTGAAGAGCGACATGAGGGCGCTCGATGCGCCGACGAACACCGCCAGCGGCACGAGCCGCAGCACCGTGACCAGCAGCGCGCGGGGCAGGCGCTGCAGGAGCGTCCAGTGATGCGTCGCGTTCTGCTTGCCTTTCGCTTCGGCGGCCTTGCCGGTGGCGGCGGACGGCGCGGGGGTGGGAGTCACCGGCGGCTCGCCGGTGGCGGGCGTCGCTGCCGAGCTTGCTGTGGCTCTTGCCGCGGCCTGCTTTGCCGCCGCCTCGGCTTCGGCCTCGGCCCGCGCCTCGGCGACCGGCGGGGCGGGCAAGGGCGGCGCGGCATTCGGCGCGTCGGCAGGTTGGGGCACCACGTCGACCGGCAGGTCGGTGCGCGGCGCGTCCACCAGGTCGCCGTGTTCGCGGCGCGCGGCGAGAGCGCGATAGGCGCGGCGCAGCAGACGCCGCGCGAGCCATTCGAGCGCGAGCGCCGGCAGCAGCGCGGCCAGCAACGACCAGGCGACGTGCGCGAGGATCGAGCGGGCCTGCGGGCTGGTCAATTGCCAGTTCCACCACGCGCGCACCGATGCCACGTCGAGCAGCGCCGTCACCGAGTTGCGCAGCGACGTGCCGAGATGCACGGCCCAGTGCGCGCCCTGACGCGCGAGTTGCGAGGCGAGCCCATTGGACTTGAACGCGGCGGGCACGAGCGCGGCAGCGCCGCTCGCGGCCGCGGGCGCCGAGGCCGGCGTCGCGGCGGACGCCGGGGCGCTGAGCGCGCCGGCTGCGGCGATGGCCTGCAACGTATCGGCAACCTGTGCGCGGCGCTTGGGGTCGTTGAGCACCGAAAGCGCCTGGCGCGCCTGGTCGGGAGTCAGTGTGACGGCGGTTCCCGAGGCCGCCGAGGCGGGCGTGGCCGGCGTCACAGCGGCGAGGACGGGCGGGGCGCCGAGAATGAGCAGAGCGACGAAGCAGGCGTGTAGTAGTTTGCGCATAAGGTATAAGACGGGCTGCGGGGTGCGACGGCATCGCAGGATGCAGGGGCCGGTCTGGCGATTTTCGGCTGGGCCTTGACCGACACGGCACGGGCGGCACAAGTTCCTGAGTCGTCAAGCTTGAGCCCTGCGGCGGGCCCTGCCGGGTAACGAATGCCCGCTCGCGAAAGGCGCGCGGCGCTGGCCAGAGGCGGTAGCAAGTTGCTTGCCTGTGCGTCGCGGGAACGGTGAGGCGGCAGGCGAGCCGGTGGGCGTCGGCCGCTATAAGGTGGGCCCGCGCGGAAAGATGTCGACTGGAAGTTGCGCTTGATGAGGCGAACGCGCGTGGGTGGTCGGGGACGGCCGGCTCGACATGAACGGGTCCAAATGAGCTTTTTCCGGTAACGGGCACACGCCGGCTCTGGGCGCCCGCCGCGCCGCTTGTCGAACTGCAACCGCGCACTCAGCCGCATCTCGGCGCGCTGCATGCAACGGCGCATGCCACTGCCACGCCGCTTTGCCGAACCGAAACCGCGCCGCAAACCGCAACGCGCCCCGCCCGCTGCGCTATGCGAACCCTACGCGGAAGCCGCCGACAGTAACGACGGCGCGCGCCTCTCCGATTCGCCGTCGTCGTCCGCGTGCGAACTGCGGTTCGCGCCGCCGCTCGACGCATGCCCGCCCGCCGGCTCCTGGTGCAGACGGTCGGCATGCATCAGCCGGTACAGCGTGGCGCGAGAAATGCCGAGCTCGGCCGCCGCTTCTGACAATTTATGGCCATGCCGCTGCAGTGCATGTTCTATCGCGTCTTTTTCCGCCTTGCTGCGGATCTCCGCGAGCGTGACGGGCGGCCCGTTGTCCGTAGCGGGCAGGCCCAGGTCGCTTGCAGTGAGAAAACGACCCTCGCTCATCACCACGGCGCGGCGCACGCAGTTGATCAGCTCCCGCACATTGCCCGGCCACGCGTAGTTCGACATGGCGACGATCGCGTCGCTCGACAGCCCTCGCAGTTTGCGCCCGCCGTCCTGCCGGTACATGCTGAGCGCGTAGTTCGCGAGCAGCCTGATGTCGCCGCCGCGCTCGCGCAACGGCGGCTCGATAAGACGCAGCACGCATAGCCGGTGATACAGGTCGGCGCGAAAGCGCCCGTCTTCCACAGCCTTGTCCAGGTCGACATGGGTCGCGGAAATGACGCGCACGTCGACGTGAATCGGGCCGTTGCCGCCGAGCCGCTCAATGGTGCCTTCCTGCAGAAAGCGCAGCAGCACGGCCTGGCATTCGTGCGGCATGTCGCCGATCTCGTCGAGAAACAGCGTGCCTTCATGCGCGCTTTCGATCCGGCCGATCTTGCGCTGAAGCGCGCCGGTGAACGCGCCGCGTTCATGCCCGAAGAGCTCCGCCTGCAGCAGGCTCGGCGGGATCGCCGCGCAATTTATCGCGACGAACTGGCGGCCGGCGCGCGGCGAGCGGTCGTGGATGGCGCGCGCGGTCAGCTCCTTGCCCGTGCCCGATTCACCGGCGATGAACACTGGTGCTTCCGTCGGGCCGCATTTGTCGATGCGCCGGTACAACTGCTGCATCGCCTCGCACTGACCGACCATGCCGTGCCGCCCGAGCGACGGTTCCGGCGTCACCTGCACATGCCGCAGCGCCGAGAGCCCGTGCGCGTGGCCGAGCGCGAACACGAGCCGCTCGTTCAGCCACGGCCGCGTGACGAAGTCGAAGCAGTAATCGAGAATGAAGCGGCTGACCAGTTCGTTGTCCGCCTCGCCCGGCGCGATCTGCGCGACCCAGTTGGTTTCCGGGCGGCGCATGCACGAGGCGAGCGCGGACAACTGTTGCGACGTGCAGTCTTCCGGCAGTTGGACGAGACCGACCTTGATGTTCTCGCGCTCGATCATGCGCTCCGCGCTGGCGGTCGTTTTCGCGTGAACAGCGTGCCAGCCCGACGCGGCGAGAAAGTCGGCGAGTTTCTGATCGGGCGAGTTCGATACATAAAGAACGGTGCGTCCGATCTCCGCAGATGCGAAAGTCATTTCCATTACCCCCGATTCCGTGCTGGCTGAAGACTGCTGTTCGACGTTGTTCATGACCGGCAAGGCCGCACGGCCTCCGGATTAAGCGAGCCGGCCAGCCTGTGTGCGAGGTCCGGCGAAGCCCAATGCCAGCGGCGCACTCTCGTTTGTGAGTGCGGCCAATGGCCGGTTCAACAGTCGACGTTCTAGCCGGGCGGGAAAAGTACGGCGCGAGCCGGGAGGTGCCGCATGTTTGCGACAGGCGGCAGCATGGTCTATGTTGCAACCGCCGGAGTGTTCATCCCCGAATCACTTATACCGCTTCCTGGCCAGCACGCTGTTTTTTATCGCGCTCTGTCCGGCGCGTGACTTAAACATAAGCGAAAGCGCTTTGGAATGCTATACAAACAAATCAGTAGCGGAAAAGTTTGTTGATTGACTCGCGATTATTCAGTAGTTGCCTGATATGGCGGACATTGCGCGGCTAATCGCATGCCGTTTCACTTGCGCTGCGTCAAGCCCTGTTGTGAGCGTTGCAGTACGCAGCGCGTGCACGCGTCGCGAATTGCCATGTTTCAGTCCTGCAACAAAATCGACTTCATGCGTTTGCGGCCTATTCGCACCGTTTCAATGCACGGCGATGGCGCGATATTGACCGGCGCATTCCCGCAAAGCGCGAAGGCAGGCGGCGCCGCAGGATGGAGCGCTTATATGATGCGCGAATTCCATGCGTTCGATTTGCGTGTCGCGCACCTTTGCGAGGCCGCAGCGCGTCTCGTATACGAATCACTCGGCGTCATCTCATGCTGTGGTGAGGCGAGCCGCTGCCGCGCAAAGTGCAAGACGCCTTGTGCAGCAGCACCTGCGTGCACATGGCATAGCCATTGCAATAAGCGAGTCACAGCGAATGTGTTGCTGCCCGTCAGCCAAGGAATACGAGGCCGAAGCGAGGGGAAAGCCGGAACGACCGGCAGCAACAGAACGACTTCGTGGACGCGGCCGGGGAACGCCAATGCGTCATACGAGGCTGCGGCGGGGCCATGACAGACGGACGTCCAACAACAAGGGCCGAACAACCGATGCGAAGCGGTGGTTCGTGAACCGACGACGCCAAGCTCTGACCTCGCCGGTTTTTTTTCGTCTGTGAAGGTGCTGGACATATAACGACAGGTACCTCGCGCGGCAACGTTTGCGCGAGCGACGTGCATACAAGGGAAAGGGGCAGCGTACGGTCTTGGCCAACCGGCGCGACGAAGCGGGGAGAAGGTCAGAGAGCCTCCATAGAGAGGCGGAGTTGCGAGTGGACCGGGCGCCGTGTTCGCGCATTCGCGTGAGCACGGCGGACCTGGAACGCTGCAACGAAGCCATGAGCAGATGAGCGTATCAGCGTGTCATTCGTACGGGGGATGTCATGAAAACACAAATTTCCAGGCCGGCCTGCGCGCCGCGCCACGATCAATCAGCTACATCAGTCACTTTGTCCGCGGCCAGTGCCGCGCGCCTGCGTTATCGGGCCCATCTCGGCGCGAAGCGCGCGTTGTTCGCCGCGCCGCCCGTCGATCTGACGACACTCGTGATTGCCGAGGCCATCAAGCGCCGCGCACAGGCGGAGCTTCAGCGCCCGGCATTGCGGGACGCATACGAGCTGCCTGTTTCGCATGAAAGGACCGACGCTCGCGATGCGAGCGTTCGTCCGCCCAAATCCGGCGACGCCGACTGAACACTGTCGCCCGACAGCGGGCAGGCCGCTCTCCAACGTGCGCGGGCCGCGAATGACCGGGCCCGGCAGTTGCCTGCCGCGCGCGGCATGCTCGTGGCATCATGTAAAGCCAGTCACTGTCAGCGAGCCGAGCGCGGAGTTTCTTCATGATCAACGAGTCCAGCGATCCTGGCGGCGTGCGCGCGTTCCTTTCGAATCCCATCCTCAACACGGATTCGTACAAGGCGTCGCATTATCTGCAGTACCCGCCAGAAGCGTCGGCGATGTTTTCTTACATCGAATCGCGCGGCGGGCGCTACGACCGCACGCTCTTTTTCGGCTTGCAGATGCTCATCAAGGAGTATTTGTGCCGCCCCATTACGGCGTCGATGATCGACGAGGCCAGGGCGTTTTTCATCGCGCATGGCGAACCGTTCAACGAAGCGGGCTGGCGTCATATCGTGGCGCATTACGGCGGTTATCTGCCGGTGCGCATTCGTGCGGTGCCCGAAGGTTCCGTGGTGCCCACGCATAACGTGCTGGTTACCGTGGAATGCGACGATCCGCAGGTGTTCTGGCTCGCTTCATATCTGGAGACGATGCTGCTGCGCGTGTGGTATCCGGTCACGGTTGCTACGCAAAGCTGGCATCTGCGCCAGACGATTCGCGCGTATCTGCTCAAGACCAGCGACGATCTCACGCAACTGCCGTTCAAGTTGCACGACTTCGGTGCGCGCGGCGTGTCGAGCGCCGAATCGGCGGCGATCGGCGGCGCCGCGCATCTGGTGAGCTTCATGGGATCGGACACGGTGCTCGGCGTGGTGGCTGCCAATCACTACTACAACGAAAGCATGGCCGCGTTCTCCGTGCCCGCCGCCGAACACAGCACGATCACGTCATGGGGCCGGGAGCGCGAGACCGACGCATATCGCAACATGATCGCGAAATTTGCGAAGCCGGGCGCAATCGTCTCCGTGGTGTCGGACTCGTACGACCTGTTCGCTGCGCTAAAGGTATGGGGCACTGAGCTCAGACAGGCGGTGCTCGATTCCGGCGGCATGCTGGTGATTCGCCCCGATTCGGGCGATCCGCGGAGCATCGTGTTGCAGACCTTGCATGCGCTTGAGGCGTCGTTCGGATCCAGCGTAAACAGCAAGGGCTGGCGCGTGCTGCACAATGTGCGTGTGATTCAGGGCGACGGCGTGAACGCGGACTCGCTGCAAGCCATTCTCGCCGCAATGGAACATGCGGGTTTCGCCGCGGACAACATCGTGTTCGGAATGGGCGGGGCGCTGTTGCAACAGATCAATCGCGACACACAGCGCTTTGCGATGAAATGTTCGGCGATCCGCCTCGGCGACAGGTGGCATGACGTTTCAAAAGACCCGGTGACCGACGCCACCAAGCGCTCGATGAAAGGCCGGCTCACGCTGCTCGTGAATCGCCGTACGGGCGAGTACCGCACGGCCACGCTGCCGCTCGCGCCACATGAACATACCGGCGATGCAGATGCCGAGTGGCAGGACGCGATGGTAACGGTATTCGATTCCGGCAGACTGCTGGTCGACGTTTCGCTCGCCGGGATCCGCGCTCGGGCTCACGCGCATGAGGGCTAGCCGCCGCCGCTTCAGGGGCGTGTGCGCTGATTCGATACAATCCGCCTTCCCACGCGCCCGAAGTCGCGGACTTCCTCAGCGGCTTGAATGCCGGCAACCCCAGCTACCAGAACAAATGAGACATCCGAATATCGAACTGATCGAGCGCTTCTATACGGCGTTCCAGCGGCGCGACGCCGACACCATGATCGCCTGCTATGCCGATGACGTCGTGTTCAGCGATCCGGCATTCGGCGAGCTGCGCGGCGACGAAGTGCGCGACATGTGGCGCATGCTCGTCACGCGCGCGCAGGATTTCTCGCTGACCTTCGACAGCGTGGAAGCCGACGAGCACACCGGCCGCGCGCACTGGACAGCGGGCTACGTATTCGGTCAGACCGGCCGCCCGGTGGTGAATCAGATCGACGCGCGCTTTGCCTTTCGCGACGGACTGATCGTCGAGCATCGCGACAGTTTTGATTTATGGGCGTGGATGCGTCAGGCACTCGGCGCACGGGGCGCGCTGCTCGGGTGGTCGCCGCTCGTGCAGCGCTCGATCCGTGCGCGGGCGCGCAAAGGGCTCGCCATTTATCGGCGCCAGGACCATCAGGCGTGAACGGAGGGCGTCTGCCGATGCATTATGCTTGTTCTATCCAACAGCGGGGAAAGGTATGCCGGTAGTGGACGCCGC
Source organism: Burkholderia sp. WSM2232 (assembly GCF_000472545.1). Taxonomy (GTDB): domain Bacteria; phylum Pseudomonadota; class Gammaproteobacteria; order Burkholderiales; family Burkholderiaceae; genus Paraburkholderia. The sequence goes on from NZ_AWZV01000007.1 coordinate 159,515, forward strand.
ATGGCAGGAATGGCTGCGCGCCAACGCGGCACGCGGCTGCACGATGGAGTCGATGATCGAGGCCATGGTGCAGGCCGGTTTTGCCTCCGACGCGGCTGAAGAAGCGGTGCGCGGCGCGTTCGGCGTGACTGCGTTGCACGCATTGCCGTTGCCGGCGTCTGCGGGTGGCGTTGAAGCCGCCTTGCCGCACGAGGCGCAAGGCTCACAGAAGGCGCGTGCGGCATACGAGTACGACGCAGGCCCCGTCGCGCGCGGCAATACGATTCGCGCCTTCGACCGCGACGTGCAGGTGTTGATGCGCTGTGAACGGCCGCAGGTCATCGTGTTCGGCAACGTGCTTTCGCCGGACGAGTGCGCCGAAATGATCGAGCGTTCGCGGCATCGGCTGAAACGCTCGACCATCGTCGATCCGGCTACCGGCCGCGAAGACGTAATCCGCAATCGCACCAGCGAAGGCATCTGGTATCAGCGCGGAGAAGACGCGTTGATCGAGCGGCTCGACCAGCGGATCGCAAGCCTGATGAACTGGCCGCTGGAGAATGGCGAAGGTTTGCAGATTCTTCATTACGGGCCGAGCGGCGAATACCGGCCGCATTTCGATTATTTCCCGCCCGACCAGCCCGGCAGCGCGGTGCACACCGCTCGCGGCGGACAACGCGTGGCGACGCTCGTCGTCTATCTGAACGACGTGCGTGACGGCGGCGAAACCATCTTTCCTGAAGCAGGCTTGTCCGTGGCGGCGCAGCAGGGCGGCGCCGTGTACTTCCGCTACATGAACGGCCGGCGTCAACTCGATCCGCTGACCTTGCACGGCGGCGCGCCGGTGCTATCCGGCGACAAGTGGATCATGACGAAGTGGATGCGCGAGCGCCCGTACGTCTGAACGACGCTGCAGCGCGCATGAGGCCCGGCCTTGGCGCGGGTTGTCGTGGCCGCGCCGGCTCTGTCAGGCGCCGGTGTAGACGTCCGGGTTGTGCACTTCCATGAAAAGCGCGGGGTCCGACAAAGCCTTGAAGCCATGCGGCCGATAGACGTGATGCGCGTCCGTTGTCGCCAGCATGATTCTTCTGAGACCTTGCAGCGACTCGCTCGCCAACAATTGCGCAAGCAGCGCGCTCGCATAACCTTTACCGCGATGCTCCGGCAGCACGAAGACATCGCATAGATAGGCAAAGGTCGCACGGTCCGTAACGACGCGCGCGAACGCCACCTGCCTGCCGCCGACGTAGCCGCCAAAACATAGCGACCCCGCAATCGCGCGTTCCAGCGTTTCGCGCGGCATGCCCTTCGCCCACGGCGTTTGCTGCGAGAGGAACGCGTGCACCATGTCGAGGTCGAGCTCGCTGTTGTCGCTTGAGATTTTCAGCTCATTGGACGTCGTCACGTTGTCTCCTGACTCTCTCCTGATGTGGCTCAGCCCTTCGCGGGATCTTCGGCGCCCCGCGAGCCGCCGCCGATGCTTTGGCCCGCATCGCGCGAAAGGCCCATGTAGCCGATCACCGACAGCAGCGTCAACACGCCTGCGAGCAGGAATGCGAGGCGGAAGTCGTCGAGCGTGAAGGCGTGGCCCGACGTCTCGCCGTTGAAGAACGCGGCGGCGCGCAACGACACCGCGCCGAACGCAATGCCGAGCCCGATTGTCATTTGCGCGGCCGCGCTCCATAGCGTGCTGGCCGCGCTCATTTGCGGCTGGGCGACGTCGGCGTAGGCGAGCGTGGCGAGCGTCGAAAACTGCATGGAGCGCGCGACGCCGTACACGAACACCACGATCAGCACGAGCGCAAGCGGCACCTCGGGCGTCAGCAGGCCGCACGCGATGATGAAGATGCCCGCCACCGTCACGTCGACGATCGACACCATACGAAAGCCGAAGCGCTGCAGGATGCGCGTGGTCAGCGCCTTCATGCCCAGATTCCCGAGTGCGCTCGCGAGCAGCAGCAGCCCCGACTTGAACGCCGACAGCCCAAAGCCGACCTGAAACAGCAGCGGCATCAGATAAGGCACGGCGCCAATGCCGATGCGTGTAAAGGAGCCCGTGACCACGGTCACGGAAAAGGTCGGAATCTTCAGCGTGGAGACGTCGATGAGCGGATGCGGATGCCGCTTCGCGTGCTGGAACGCGACCACGCCGACCAACAAGCCCGCAGCGATGATCGCACCGGCCACCCACGGATTCTCGGCGGGCTGGCTCGCCAGTTCCGCGCCATACAGGATCGCGGTGAGCGCGGTGCCGCTCAGCAGAAGGCCCGCCAGGTCGAGCGGCCGGCGTTCGCTGCCGCGCAGGTTCGGCACCATGGCGAGCGCCACGGCCATTGCCGCGAGGCCGAACGGTACGTTGAGCAGGAAAATCCAGCGCCACGACGCGTAGGTCGTAATGAAGCCGCCTATCGGCGGGCCGACCACGGGCGCGGCGATGGCGGGCCACGTGATGGTGGAGATGGCCTGCATCATGCGGGACTTTTCGGTGCTGCGAACCACGATCAGCCGGCCCACCGGCACCATCATCGCCCCGCCGATGCCTTGCAGCAGACGCGCGGCGGTGAACTGGGCGACGTTCTGCGAGAGTCCGCACAAGATCGAAGCCACCGTGAACACGCCGATTGCGCTGAAGAACACGGTGCGCGAGCCGCAGCGGTCGGCCACCCAGCCGCTCGCGGGGATGAAGATTGCCAGCGCCAGCATGTAGGCCGTCATGCCGAGACTGATGCTGTTCGGCCCCACGCCGAACGAGTGCGCCATCTGCGGCAGCGCGGTCGCGATCACCGTGGTGTCGAGATACTCCATGAAAAACGTGCCCGCGACGATGTAGGGCAGCCAGCCGACGTGCTTGTGAGGCGCGTGCGTCGCCCTCATCGCTTGGCTCCGCGCAGGTTGCGGGGGACTGCGCGTTGGAGCGCGCCATGAGCGTGTGGGCCACGCTCGCGCGCCGGGAGGGCCATGAGCGATGTGATGGGCTTCATTTTATTGACTACCTTTCTCGAATGCGTGTTGGTGCCGTGCCGGTCAGCCGGGCCTGCGGTAGCCGTGCGACTGGCGCAACCGTGCCGATCGCGCCGCGCGCCCCGTGGTTCCGTTGTCCGGCGACATGGCGAGGCGATGTGCGGGCATCCACCGTGTCGAAATGGGCCGCGAGAGCCGCCTTGGACGCTGCACGTGCGTGCGGTGCCCGCCGCCGCTGCACTGACGTGCGGCACCCGCTGGGTTTGCTGGCCGGTCATGAATCCTAGCGCAATCGGGCTTGCCGCATCGGCGAGCCATGCAAGGCGGCCGTGAGTTCGCAGCCGATTCTCGCAGCCGATTCTCGCCGCCGGTCTTCGCCGCCGGTCTTCGCCGCCGGTCCTCGCAGCGGGTCCTCGCCTCCGGTCCTCGCAGCCGGCTCTCGCACGCAGCACGGTTCATGCCGTGCCGCGTGCGGCGCCAACACGCTTTAAGCGACACGCGCGGCTCAGTCTTTGGCCGCGTATTCGCGGTCGAGCCGGTCGTACAGCGGCTTGTTGACCAGACGCTGGCGCTCGCTGAACGGCGCGACCAGCGACGCGTCTTCGTCGAGGCGGCCGTTCGTCTTCAGCGTGCCGAGCGCGCGCTGCATGCCGAGCACCGCGCCTTGCAGCGCCGCGTTCGCGTAGAGCACGATGCCGTAGCCGAGCTTTGCCAGCGCCTCGCGCGACTGTACGGGCGTCTTGCCGCCTATCACGATATTGATCAACTGCGGCTTGTCGAACAGCGACGGCAGGCGTTCGATGTCCGCGAGCGATTCGGTCGCCTCGATGAACAGGATGTCGGCGCCCGCCTCGATGAAGCGATGGCCGCGCTCGATCGCGTCTTCGATGCCGTGAACGGCCGCGGCATCGGTGCGCGCCATGATCTGCAGATTGCCGTCCTCGCGGGCGTCGACGGCCGCGCGAATCTTGCCGACCATCTCGCCCGTGCTGACCACTTCCTTGCCCGAAAAATGGCCGCACTTCTTCGGCATGATCTGGTCTTCGAACTGGATCACGTCTGCGCCGCTGCGCTCCAGCACGCGCACGGTCTGGCGCACGTTCAACGCGTTGCCGAAGCCGGTGTCGGCGTCCACGATCAGCGGCAGCGCGACCGCGTCGCGAATCCGCGCGGTGTGCTCCGCGACCTCGGCAAGACCGATAAAGCCGAGATCGGGCAAGCCGAGCGACATGTTCGTGACACCCGCGCCCGTGATGTAGACAGCCTCGAAGCCGGCGTCCTCGATCACGCGGGCGCTCATCGCGTTGAATGCGCCGGGCACCAGCAGGCCATCGCGTTGATTGACTCTCGCACGGAAGGCGGCGCGGCGGGTGGCGGAAGTGCTCATGACGGTTTCTCCGGAAAGTTGACGAGTGGTAGATGTGGCCGGTAGGGCAGAAAGTGTGCCATTGGCGGCGCGTGAGCATTTCCCTTGCTGAATCAGGGGCTTGCGCAACGGCACGGGGCAAGCGCGTTTCGTGGCAGAATGCGCGAACGTTCCGGACAGTGTTTCATGGAACGTTTCAACGGCGTTCCTTCGCCGCCATGACTGGGCCAACAGGAGTTCGTGTGTCCACTTTTACGCCGTCCTTCAGCAACGCGGACCGGGGCCGGCCAGGTGTCGCTCTTGTCAGTATCAGCCGCCTGCAGTCGCTTTGCGAGACTATCGCGCCGCGCTACGCCGACCGTGCCAGGTTTTTTCCGGTGCGCGAGGGTTACGGTGCCGCCGTCACGGCGTTGCAGCGCTACGTGGATGCGGGTTCCGTCGACGTGGTTCTGGCGGCTGGCTCGAACGGCGCCTATTTGCGCGACCACCTGAGCGTGCCGGTCGTGATGGTCAAGGTGAACGGCTTCGACGTTTTGAGCGCGATCACGCACGCCACCACTACTTGGCCCGGCGCACCGATCGGCCTTGTGCTGCACGAAACCATCGCGCACGAACTCGCCGAGCTGGACGGCTGGCTGAACGTGCGCCTCACCCAGCGCGCGTACCGCTCGGCCGACGAGGTCAGAACCGCCGTGAACAACCTTGCCGACGCGGGCTGCCGCGTCATTATCGGCCCCGGCATGGCATGCGACCTCGCGCAGCAGGCGGGGCTCGCGAGCGTGTTCCTCTACTCGCTCGGCGCGGTGGAAGAAGCGTTCGAGCGTTCGGTCGAACTCGCGCGCGTGAGCCGGCAAAAGGAGTCCAAGCGCGTGCGCCTGAACACGATCGTCGCGCACTTGCGCGACGGCGTGGCCGCTTTCGACGACGCGGGCCAGCTCGAAGCCGTCAATCCGGCGATGCTCGACCTGCTCAGTCTGCAGCGCGATCGCGACGTGTCCGCCGGGCTCGTGCGAACGGTCGGCCCGTGGCTGCGCGAAGCGCTGGAACGCGGCGGCGCCGTCGACGAACGGATCCAGCAGATCGGCGAACGATCGCTGATAGTCAATTGTGTGCCGATCCTCGAGCAGGGCGTGCGTTCCGGCTCCGTCGTGACGGTGCAGGACGCGCTCGTCGCGCAGCGGATCGACCGCTCGCTGCGCACCAGTCAGCGGCCAAAGCATCTGGTCGCCCGGCACCGGTTGGAGGATCTGGTCGGCGAGTCGGCGGCTCTGCAACGCGTGCGGCGGCTCGCGCGCGCAGCCGCGGCACACGACGTCACCGTTCTTCTGAGCGGCGAGAGCGGCACCGGCAAGGAATTGGTCGCCCAAGGCATTCACAACGCGAGCCGGCGGCGCGGCAATCCGTTCGTGGCGTTCAATTGCGCGGCGCTGCCCGAAGGCTTGATCGAAAGCGAGTTGTTCGGCCATGAAGAGGGCGCGTTCACCGGTGCGCGGCGCGGCGGCAAGCCGGGTCTGTTCGAGATTGCCCACACGGGCACCATTTTTCTGGACGAAATCGGCGAGATGCCCGCTGCATTGCAAAGCCGGCTCTTGCGCGTGCTCCAGGAGCGCGAGGTCATGAAGCTCGGCTCGGGCCGCGCGACGCCGGTCGACGTGCGGGTGATCGCCGCCACGCATCGCGACCTGCATGCGCTGGTCGAGCAGGGCGCGTTTCGCGCGGACCTGTATTTCCGTCTGAATCTGCTTCAGATAGAATTGCCGCCGCTGCGCGAGCGGCGCGCCGACGTGGTTGCGCTGGCCCGGCACTTGTTAAGCCGCAGTGCGCTTCAATATAAGTTGTCGGAGGCGGCGCTCGAGCGGGTGCTCGCGTTTCTGGCGCCGCTCTTCGACGGTTATACGTGGCCCGGCAACGTGCGGGAGCTGGAAAACCTGCTGGCGCGGGCGGCGATTTATCTGGACGCCGCCGGAGCCGACGGCGCTGACGACGACAGCGGCGCGGATCTGCGGGCGCTCTTCCCCGAGTTCGAGCGCATGACGCGGGCTGGGCGCCACACGCTGGCGAATACTGCCGCTGACGAAGCGGTGGCCACGCGGCTCAACGCGCCGCCGGTCGCAGCCGTGACCGGACCTGCGCCCGGGGCCTCGCCTCAAGCCGCACTGGCTGCCGCTGACTCTGCCGCCTCCGTACCCCGCGCCGCTCCTAGCCGCCAGCAGATACTAAGCGCACTGGAGCAGTGCCAAGGCAACCGGGCGGCGGCCAGCCGGATGCTTGGAATAGGCCGGACCACGCTCTGGCGGATTCTCAAGGCTGACGGGAACCGATAGCCGGTAGAGTCCGAAAGGGGTGCGATAGACCCAAGGGTCGATAGGCTAAAGGGTCAAAATGGATAGATTCAATCTATCAACAGAATTAAAACAATCCACTTTACCTATTAAGCGCAGTCTGACATACTGACTCCACTTTCCAACCACTCAGAAAGAGGACTCAGCAAATGCCGATCATCAACAGTCAAGTCAAACCGTTCAAGGCACAGGCTTATCACAACGGCGATTTCGTGACCGTCACTGAAGAAAGCCTGAAGGGCAAGTGGTCGGTTTTCGTTTTCTATCCGGCCGACTTCACGTTTGTATGCCCGACCGAACTGGGTGACCTGGCCGATCGCTACGCCGATTTCCAGAAGCTCGGCGTTGAAATCTACAGCGTGTCGACCGATACGCACTTCACGCACAAGGCCTGGCACGACACGTCGGACACGATCCAGAAGATCAAGTACCCGATGCTGGCCGACCCGACGCTGACTATCGCGCGCAACTTCGACGTGCTGATCGAAGAAGAAGGTCTGGCACTGCGCGGCACGTTCGTGATCAACCCGGAAGGCGAGATCAAGCTGTGCGAAATCCACGACAACGGCATCGGCCGTGACGCCGGCGAACTGCTGCGCAAGGTGCAGGCTGCGCAATACATCGCGGCTCACCCGGGTGAAGTGTGCCCCGCCAAGTGGACGCCGGGCGCAGAAACGCTCACGCCGTCGCTCGACCTGATCGGCAAGATCTAAGGTTTCGCAGGCCTGGAAGCGTCGGTCAGCTTCAAGGCAATCTGCTTCACAGCTTCAGGCAATAGCGCCTTCGCGGCGCATCAACGTGCGGGCCGCTTCATGCAGCGGTTCGCACGTCCCCGGGCCGCACGCGTCCTACCGGTACGCGTGCGGCGCCGGGAACCCAACACCCATCGTCACGGAATCGAATAGCCATGCTTGATGCCAATCTCAAGACTCAGTTGAAAACGTACCTCGAAAAGGTTAGCAGGCCTATCGAGATCGTCGCGTCGCTCGACGACAGCGCGAAATCGCAAGAGCTGCTGGCATTGCTGAACGATATCGCGACGTTGTCGGAACGCGTGAGCGTGGTTGTGCGTCGCGACGACAGCGAACGCAAGCCGTCGTTTTCGATCGGCGAGCCGGGCAAGGACACCGGCATCCGCTTCGCTGGCATTCCGATGGGGCATGAATTCACGTCGCTCGTGCTGGCATTGCTGCAAGTGGGCGGCCATCCCGTCAAACTCGACGACGCGGTAATCGAACAGATCCGCAATCTCGACGGCGACTATCAATTCGAAACGTATTTCTCGCTGTCGTGCCAGAACTGCCCGGAAGTGGTGCAGGCGCTCAATGTGATGGCGCTCATCAACCCGCGCATTCGTCACGTGGCAATTGACGGCGCGCTGTTTCAGAACGAAGTCGAAGCACGCCAGATCATGGCGGTGCCGACCATGTTCCTGAACGGCGAAGTGTTCGGCCAGGGACGCAGCGGCGTGAAGGAAATTCTCGCGAAGCTCGATACCAACGCCGGAGCACGTGCCGCGAAAGAACTGGAAAAGAAGCCGGTGTTCGACACGCTCATCGTTGGCGGCGGGCCTGCCGGTGCGGCCGCGGCGATCTATTCGGCGCGCAAGGGCATTGTCACCGGCGTGGTGGCCGAACGCTTCGGCGGCCAGGTGCTCGACACGCTCGCGATCGAAAACTTTGTGTCGGTCACCGAAACCGAAGGCCCGAAGTTCGCCACTGCGCTCGAGCAGCACGTGAAGACGTATGAAGTCGACATTATGGACGTGCAGCGCGCCGAAGCGTTGATTCCCGGCCGCATCAACGAGGTGCGTCTTGCGAACGGCGCAGTGCTGAAAGCGAAGACGATCATTCTCGCAACCGGTGCGCGCTGGCGCGAAATCAACGTGCCGGGCGAGCGCGAGTATCGCAATCACGGCGTCGCGTACTGCCCGCACTGCGACGGGCCGCTCTTCAAAGGCAAGCGCGTCGCGGTGATCGGCGGCGGCAACTCGGGCGTGGAGGCCGCAATCGACCTCGCGGGCATTGTGCGCGAAGTGACGCTGTTCGAATTCGGCGCAAGCCTGCGTGCAGACGAAGTGTTGCAACGCAAGCTGCGCAGCCTGGCCAACGTCACGATCGTCACGCAGGCGCAGACCACCGAAATCACCGGCGACGGCAAGAAGGTGAACGGGCTCGTCTACAAAGACCTGCGTTCGGGCGAAGTGAAGAAGGTGGAACTTGAAGGCGTGTTCGTGCAGATCGGTCTGGTGCCGAACACCGAGTGGCTCAAAGGCACGGTCGAGTTGTCGAAGCACGGCGAGATTGTCGTCGATGCACGCGGCGCGACGTCGGTGCCCGGCGTGTTCGCGGCAGGCGACGTGACGACGGTGCCGTTCAAGCAGATCGTGATTGCAGTGGGCGAGGGCGCGAAGGCATCGCTCAGCGCGTTCGATCATCTGATCCGCAACAGCGAAGAAACGGAAGCGGTCAGCGAGGTGGAAGCGGAAGCGGCGGTTTGACGATCACCCGCAACCAGTAGCGAACAACGGCGGCCCGCGGGCCGCCGTTTTTATTTGCTCGTCGCGCAGCACTCATACGGTGCTTGCGGCATCGCGGGTAGGAAGTACGGAAAGGCTCAAGCGGAGCCCTGCATTGTGAAATACGCGCGTGCAAAAAACCGCCCGGCGCAAACCGGGCGGCTTCCAACCTCAAATGAGCTTATGACACGGCAGCGCCGCTCAAGCCCACAACTCCGACACCTCGATGTTGCGCAGGTCGAACACCAGCACTTCGGCGTCGTGGCCTTGCGTGAAGGTCAGCGCATCTTCGCCGCGCACGCGTGCGCCGTCGCCTTCGCCGAGTTCAACGCCGTTCACCGTCACGCTGCCGCGCGCTATGTGTACATACGCGTAGCGGTTGCTAGCCAGTTCGAGCCGCGCCGTTTCGTCGCCGTTGAAGAGCCCGGCATAAACCCGGGCGTCCTGTTGCAACGTCAGCGAACCGTTCGCACCGTCCGGCGACAGAACGAGGCGCAGCACGCCGCGCTTGTCCTGCTCGCTGAAATGCTGCTGCTGATAGCGCGGCGCCGTGCCCTTTTGCGCGGGCGCGATCCAGATTTGCAGGAAGTGCACCGGCTCGCTCTTCGAATGGTTGTATTCGCTGTGCGCAACGCCGGTTCCCGCGCTCATCAACTGAATGTCGCCGGGTACGATCACGGAGCCGGTGCCCATCGTGTCCTTGTGTTCCAGCGCGCCCTCCAGCACGTACGAGAAGATTTCCATATCGCGATGCGGGTGCTTGCCGAAACCTTGGGCCGGCGCGACGCGGTCGTCGTTGATGACGAGCAGGTCCGAGAAGCCGTTCTGCTTCGGATCATGGTAGTGCGCGAACGAAAACGTGTGACGCGAGCTAAGCCAGCCGTGCTCCGCGCGGCCGCGTTGATTGGCATGTCTGATTTCGAGCATCTTTTTTCTCCTGTGGGGGGACGCTTGAGGCGTCGCGCTCCTCGTGGGATGCAACTTTCGTTGCGGGGCGATCGGCATTGATGTTGTCTGCGATCTGTGAATGAGAGTTTAGGTCAACCGGAGTTGGTATAATTGCTCGATAATCGGAAAGACCGTCTCATTTAAGTGGACAACGCCAATGCAACTGGATGACATGCGCATCTTCGTCGCGACCGTCGACGCCCATAACTTCACGGCCGCCGCCCGGCGCATGTCGCTGTCGAAGCAATTCGTCAGCCGGCGCGTCATGGCGTTGGAAGAAGCGCTCGGCGTGCCGCTGCTCGTGCGCAATACCCGTAAGCTGGCCGTCACCGAACTGGGACAGGAGTTCTACGAGCGCGCCAAACGCATCCTGAGCGAGGTGGAGGAGGCCGAGCAGGCCATGTCGCTGCGGCGCGCGGGCCCGCGCGGGCTGCTGAGGGTGAGCGCGCCGATGTCGTTCGGCATGACGCATCTGTCGCCCCTCGTCGCGGACTTCTTGCGCGAGCACCGCGACGTGCGGTTCGACATGGAATTGAGCGACCGCACCGTTGACGTGGTCGGCGAGGGCTTCGACATGGCGGTGCGGATCGGCGTCCTGCCGGATTCCACGCTGATCGCGCAGAAACTCGTAGACGTGAATTTCGTCGCATGCTGCAGCCCGGGGTATCTGCGGCGCCGCGGCAAGCCCGCGACGCCTGCGGACCTCGGGGTCCATTCATGCCTGCTCTACGGGCACGGGGGCGTGGTGACCTGGGAGTTTGCCGTGAACGGCGCAATGAAGAGCTTTGAAGTGCACGGGCCGTTGCGCGCCAACAATGGCGATCTGATTCGCGACGCCGCGGTAGCCGGGTTGGGAATAGTTCGGCTTCCTCATTTTATCGTTGCGGACGCACTGCGGGACGGCCAGCTCGTCACGGTGCTCGACGATTTCATGCCGGGCTCAACCGGCGTGTATGCGGTATATCCGCAGCATCGGCAGAGTTCGCTGACGATTCGCGCTTTCGTCGACTTCCTGCGCAAGCATCTGAAAAAGCGCCTGACGCCATGAGCGTCAGAGCTCGCGGCCCGAGCGTCAAAAAGGCGCTCGGGCCGCTGCACTACCGCATGCTCAGCCGTCGCGGAAAATAAAACTGTAGCCGTTCAAGGCAGGCACACCGCCAAGGTGCGCGTAGAGCACACGCGAGCCTTTGGGAAACTCGCCGTTGCGGACCATCTCGATCATGCCGTGCATCGACTTGCCCTCGTACACCGGATCGGTCAGCACGCCTTCGAGGCGTGCGCACAAGCGGATCGCCTCGAGCGTGCCTGCGTTGGGCAGGCCATATTCCGGGCCGCCGAAACGCTCGTCCAGCACCACGTCCTTTGGAGTAATGTCACGCCCCAGGTCCACTTTCTCCGCAGTTTGCCGGGCGATTCGCGTGATCTGCTCGCGAGTCTGCGCGGGCTTGGCCGATGCGTCGATGCCGATCACACGATCTGCGCGACCGTCGGCGGCAAAGCCCACCACCATGCCGGCTTGCGTGCTGCCCGTCACCGAGCACACCACGATATAGTCGAATTTGAAGCCGAGTTCTGCCTCCTGCTGGCGCACTTCCTCGGCAAAGCCAACAAAGCCGAGGCCGCCTAGCGGATGATCCGAGCAGCCGGCAGGAATCGCGTAAGGCTTGCCGCCGGCGGCGCGCACGCTTTCCAGCGCGTCTTCCCAGCTTTTGCGAAAGCCGATGTCGAAGCCGTCGGGGACGAGGCGCACATCGGCGCCGAGTATGCGCGACATCTGGATGTTACCGACGCGGTCGTACACAGCGTCGGAATAGTTGACCCAGTTCTCCTGCACCAGCACGCACTTCATGCCGAGATGCGCGGCGACCGCCGCGACCTGGCGCGTCTGATTCGACTGGATGCCGCCAATCGACACTAGCGTGTCGCAGCCTTGCGCAAGCGCTTCCGGTATCAGGTATTCGAGCTTGCGCGTCTTGTTGCCGCCGAACGCAAAGCCGCTGTTGCAATCCTCCCGCTTCGCGTACAAATGCACGTTGCCGCCCAGGTGATCGCTCAAGCGCTTGAGCGGCTGGATAGGTGTCGGTCCAAAAGTGAGCGGATAGCGGGGAAAGCGTTGCAGGTTCATGGCATCTCCATGGTCGATGTTGGGCGCGGGCAGGGGCCGCCGCGTTCAACACATGGTAGGAAAAACCGCGAGAAATGAGCTTGCGAAGAAAATGCTTCGTACCTAATTTAGGTAAGATCAGCGCATGTTACCGTCAGGTTTATTTCTGCATGAAGCCTCCAGACAAAACAAAAGTGCGCCGGGCCCCGGCAACCCCGGCTGCCGCCCGCGTCGCAGTATCCGCTCCGTTTGAGTCGTTGGACCGCATCGACCGTGCGATCCTGCGCCAGTTGCAAACGGACGCGTCTATCTCCAACGTCGCACTCGCAGCCAAAGTCAAGCTCAGTGCACCGGCGTGCTTGCGGCGCGTGGAGCGTCTGAAGGAATCGGGCCTGATTCGCGGCGTGGTTGCGTTGATCGATCCGAAGTCCGCGGGCGCGGGCATGCTGGTAATCATCGGGGTGGTGCTCGATCGCTCGACGCCGGAATCGTTTGCCGACTTCGAAAAAGCCGCGCAGAAAGTGCCCGGCTGCATGGAGTGCCACGTCGTGACGGGCGAGTTCGATTACTTCATGACTATTCGCACGCGCGACAGCGACAGCTTCAACCGTCTGCATGCCGAGCAGTTGCTGTATTTGCCGGGGGTACGGCAGATCCGCTCGTTTATGGTGCTCAAGGAAATTCTCTCGACCACGCGCTTTCCGTTCTGAGTTCCTTCTGCTCGCTTTGCATCGGCCAGCGCGAAGCGGGAAAGTCGCGCATGCTGTCATTAATGCGGCGTTCGCACGACCAACTTTTGGGGCCGTTCGCGTCGCGCAACATCTACACAGACGCTCGTGAACCGAACGGTATCGCTCTCATGCACGTGCAATCAGGACGGACATCATGAATATCGGCAAGCGTATCGACAGCAGGCACTTCGGCTCGCGCACGGCGCGCCGCTTTCCCGGCGGCGGCCTGGGCGCAATCGCGCTGCTGCTCGGGCTCTTTCTCGCGCAAAGCGTGGCGTTTTCAACGGAGCGGGCGGTGCCCATTGCGCCGCCCGCACTGGACGAGCCAGTGGCGGCGGCATCGGCTCACGAGGAGAGCGCGGTGTTCGCGGGCGGCTGCTTCTGGGGCGTGCAGGGCGTGTTCCAGCATGTGCGCGGCGTGAAGCAGGCCGTGTCCGGCTATTCTGGCGGCCAGCGCGAAGCCGCGCATTACGAAACAGTGAGCGGTGGCGCCACGGGCCACGCGGAAGCGGTGCAGGTCGAGTTCGATCCTACCCAGGTCACCTACGGGCAGCTGTTGCAGGTGTACTTTTCGGTGATTCACGACCCGACCCAACTGGACCGTCAAGGGCCAGACAGCGGTCCGCAATATCGGTCGGCGGTGTTCCCCCTGAACGACACACAGCGGCGCGTCGCGCAGAGCTATATCGCACAGCTCGACAAAGCGCGTGCCTATCCGGCGCCTATCGTGACGAAGGTGGAAGCGTTCAAGGGCTTTTATCCGGCCGAGTTTTATCACCAGAATTACCTGACGCAGCATCCCAACTCCGCCTACATTGCGCTCAATGACCTGCCCAAGGTCGCCAACCTGAAGCGGCTCTTCCCCAATCTGTACCGCGACAAGCCGGTGCTCGTTCCGCTCGCGCAGTGAATTCGCCCGGTTGTTACCGCTATCGCCTTTGAGCCTCGCCCGTACCGCACGGCGAGGGACGCTTCGCTGCCCTATGAGGCTACACAGGACCATGGAGGCAAGCCTCAGCGCGCCAGGCCCATATCTTGCACTAGCAGCTCCGTCGGCGAAATCTGCTTTTCTTATATTCCGACGAATACCGCTGTGCATGGCCTGGTGCATTGCCGCAAGCCAACGGGGAGCAGCTAGCGCTTTGCCGTGCAACGCATGTCGTTGCTGAAAAACTTACATGCTGCGCGTAGTAACGCGGCGCTCGCCCGACTCTTACGCGAGGCGCCGGAAGCACGCGAAAAACGTAACCCTCATCGCGATACGCGAGATCGGAGGCATTGGTGTTGAACAGCCGTAGAAAGTGGATCGGGAAGATCCGCAATAAACAAACAGGCATCGCGGCGACTTCCTTGACGGCGCTCGCTGTTGGCGGCATCGCCGCTCTACCGGGGACGGCGCTCGCGCAAACCCCTTCGCCGTTGGGCGAATGGCAGTACTCGGTCGGCATCCCGCTGCAGAAGATCTGGCAGCCGTCCATTCCCGACTGGCAGTTGCGCATTGGCGCTGCCACATCGTTCCAACCGCGCTATGAGGGCTCCGACCGCTATCACCTGATGGCGGGACCGAGCATCGACGTGCGCTATAAAGATCTGTTCTTCTTCTCGAGCGGCGAAGGTCTAGGGGTCAACTTCGCACAAGGGCAGAACTGGCGCGCGAGCCTCGCAGCGGTCTACGACCTGGGTCGGCGCGGCCACGACGATCCGCAGGAACTGAACGGGCTTGGCAACATCAATCCTGCGCCGGGCCTCAAGCTTTCAGGCGAATACGTGATATCGAAAGACTTCCCGCTGGTATTGCGCGCGGACGTACGACGCTATTTCGGCGGCTCCAACGGATGGATCGGCGATTTTGGCGCGTATATGCCCATGCCCGGCAGCTCGAAGAAGTTCTTCTGGTTCGCGGGCCCCAACGTAACGCTCGCCGACTCCACTTATATGAACAGCTGGTTCGGCGTCAACCAGAACCAGGCGGCGCGTTCCGGATATCGGCAATATCACGCAAGCGCAGGCGTCAAGTCGGTAGGCTTTGGCATCAGCGCCGTGTGGCTGTTCGACAAGCACTGGTTTGCCACTGCCGACGGCGCGTTCCAGCAGCTCGTCGGCAGTGCGGGGAATAGTCCGATCACACACCGCAAGGCCAACGGCGTGGCAGACATATCGATCAACTACCGGTTCTGAGGCGGGCATCACGCGAGGCGCAATCGCGTCGGTTACGCAAAGAGTGCGCAGCGCTTGCGTAAGCGCCGCGATTACGGATTCACACGCATGCCTTGCAGCCGGTGCGTGTTTTTCGGGGCGGCTACGGCAGCCGCTGCAGCCGCCGAGACGCCCGCTGGGCCTGCGGGAATATCGCTCGGGCGCGAACTGCTGACGGCTTGCGGATAAAGCGCGAGCAACGTGCGCAATACGCCGTTGGTCCAGCCGAATCCGTCCTGCAACGGATATTCCCCGCCGCCCGCGGACACTCCGGGCAACGCGGCATCCACATCGTATTTCTCGACAAGCTTTCCGGTGTGCTGGTAGTAGGAAACGTTGGTTCTGATCCAGCGGGTCGCGATGGTTTGCGCGAGCGCGGGTTCGCTGTAACGGCGCAAGCCGATCACCGCGAGATATTGCAGCGGCGCCCAGCCGTTCGGCGCGTCCCATTGCTGGCCGCTTGCGACCCGCGTGGTTACGAGGCCGCCGGGGCGCAGCAGTTCGCGCTGCAAGGTCGCTGCTACGGCCTTCGCTTGCTGCCGGCTGGCCACACCCGTATACAGCGGATAAACCGTTGCGGCAGTCAGCTTGTGCGTGAGCGTGCGGTGCACGAAGTCGTAGTCGCCAAAGGCCTGCAATTGCGGGTCCCACAGCACGCGGCGGATGGTGTCTGCGCGCGTCGCGGCACGCTGCGCCATGTTCTCTGCATGCGTGACGTCGCCGCGCATGCGGTACGCCCTGGCGAGCGCGCGCTCCAGATCCACCAGCAGGCAATTCAGATCCACGGGCGCGAGCGATGTCACGTCGACGCTGGCGAGCGTCTTGCCGTCTGCGAACCAGCGCGAGCTGAAATCCCAGCCCGTTTCGCCGCCCGCGCGCAGATTGCGCCACAGGTCTTCGGGGTTGCGTTGCGGCGTTTGCTGCGAGCTGGCGACGTCTTCACGGTACGACTCGTCCCGTGGCGTCGCTCGCTCGTCCCAGTAGCGGTTGAGTAGCGTGCCGTCCGCGAGGCGCACGACATGGCGGCTCGCGTGGCCGGCGGCAAGGCCTTCGCTGCCGTTCATCCAGTATGCGTATTCGCGCCGCAACTGGGGCAGGTATTGGGCATACACGGCGTCGCCGTCCTTCTCGGCCACGAGCCGCACCATCTGCGCAAAGAACGGCGGCTGTGAGCGGCTCAGGTAGTAGGTGCGGTTGCCGTTGGGGATATGGCCATAACGATCGATCAGGGCTGCGAAGTTCTTCAGGGCGTCGACCACCATGGCGTGGCGCCCGCTCGCTTCGAGTCCGAGCATGATGAAGTACGAGTCCCAGTAGTAAATTTCGTCGAAGCGGTCGCCCGGCACGATGTACGGATCGGGCAGCGGCAGCAGCGACGACCAGCGGCTGGCAGTGGAGTCGGGCTCGCGCCGCAGCACGGTCCACAGCGTGTCGATATGGCTCGCTACGTCCTGGTCGGGATCGGACACATAGCTCTTCGATGCCCTTGCAGGCAGCGCAAAGTTGCGCTTGACGAATTCGCCGAGATCGAAGCCCGGCTGCTGCTTCGCGCCCGTGTAACTCGCGGCGATCTGCGATGGCGGCGCGAGCGGCAACATATCGGCGAAAGTCTTGCTGTCAGGAAAAAGGTGGGCGAGCTCCACGTCGCGATAGAGCTCGGGGTATTGCTCGGAGGGCGGCACGGGTACAACCGGGGACGCCAGCTCAGGCGGTTCCACATGCAGCGCGACATGGGTGACGACGCTGCTAGTGCTGGTTGCAATGCCATTCTGCGGCTGAGTGTCAGGGGCATGGGCCGTGGAAGCGGCGCTCGCGAAAGACGCATGCAGCACGACCGCGGCAACGAGCGCATTGCAAAGCCGCAGAGGGCGCAGAGGGCGCAGGGGGCGCAGATGGGTGACAGCGTAGGCGTGATCGTTCATCGGTTGAACAGGTCGAGAAGGGCTGAATGGCATGCGTTGTCCGGATGATTGACCGCAGCCGGTCCGCCAAAGTTGCGTGTGTGCTTCGCGCCTTGTGCAGTGAGGCAAAACGGCGCTCGTATGCGCCATAACCAGGACCCGTCAGGTATGATTAAGCGCTTGCCTAAAGCACGCGAGAACCCACGCGGGATCCTCGAAAAATATTCCGGATCGCAACGACCCGTCTTGCTGAATATAGAAAAAATGACCGCATCCCAGGTTGTCGACGAACGCTACTTTCGCGGCATCATCCGCCGCAACATTGCATTGCCGTTATTGGTCGGCCTCATCACGATAGCCGTATTCGTGGGGCTGATTGCCTACCTCGTTTCCACGACGAATCTCGCCGAGCACTCGGAGCGGGTAATCGGCAAGGCCAATCAGATGCTGCGTCTGGCGGTGGAGCGCGAATCGTCAATGCGCGGTTTTCTCATTACGGGTGACGAAAGCTTTCTCGGCCAATACGAAAACGGCGGCCCGCTGTTCAAAACGCAAATGGAGGAACTGCAGGCTCTCGTCTCCGACAACCCGATGCAGGTCGAAAAACTCAAGCAGATCGCTACGATTCAGGAGCGCTGGAACCGCTTTGCCGAAAACATGATCGACTCGCGCCGCAGAATGCAGGACGTGGCGAGTATCGTGTCGAGCGGCCGCGGAAAGATGGAATTCGACGCCATACGAAAGGAGTTCGACGACTTCCTCGACGTGGAATTAAGCCTGCGCCAGGAACGCAGCGAGGCGTCGCGGCGCCTCACAGGCGTGCTGGTGACGGTGTTTCTACTCTTTAGCATCGTCATAAACAGCCTGCTTGCATGGATGGGCCGGCGGGAATTGCTGAATCTGGCCGGTGCGTACGACAAGGCGCTGCGTCAGCAGGCGGAACAGACGCAGGCTCTGGAGCGGCAGGTGTGGCTGCGCTCGGGGCAGCGCATGCTCGCCGAGCGCGTGGTCGGGCAGGCCACGCCGCAACTGGTCGGCAGTGCAATGCTGGATTGCCTCGCGCAGTACCTGGACGCGGTGGTTGCCGCTCTGTACGTGCGCGACAAGCGGCACGGCACGCTGCGCCGCATCGCGACCTACGGGTTTAGCCGCGAGGGCGAGCAGGCCGCCGCGCGCGACCTTGGCCAGGCGGACACGCTGGTCGGCCAGGCGGCCGCCTCGCGCCGCATGGTCGTGATGCGCGACGTACCCGACAATTACATCCAGGTTGTTTCCGCAACGGGCAAAAGCGCGCCGAAGAACCTGATCATCATGCCCGTTGCAAGCGAAGGCGAAATCAATGGCGTGGTGGAACTCGGCTTCATGCGTCCACTCGCGCCGCGTGACGAAGAGTTCATCGAGCTCGTCAGCAACAGCATGGGCGACTTTATCGAAGCGGCGATTTATCGCGAGCGCTTGCAGGACGCGCTGATCGAAACCCAGCAGTTGAACGAAGAGTTGCAGGTGCAGCAGGAAGAACTGCGCGTTTCCAACGAAGGTCTGGAGGAACGCGGCCGCGCGCTGCTCGACACGCAAACGCGGCTACAGGCGCAGCAGGCGGAGCTCGAGCAGACCAACGTGCAGCTCGAAGAGTATGCGCACCGGCTGGAGCGGCAGAAAGCAGACCTGCTGCGCGCGCAGGACGACCTTGCCGCGAATGCCGAGCGTCTTGAGCAATCGAGCCGCTACAAGTCCGAGTTTCTCGCGAACATGTCGCATGAACTGCGCACGCCGCTCAACAGTTCGCTGATTCTCGCCAAGCTTCTGCAACAGAACCGCACTGGCAATCTCACCGAAGAGCAGGTGCGTTACGCGGAAACCATTCACGCATCGAATAGCGATCTGCTGGTGTTGATCAACGACATCCTCGATCTTTCCAAGGTCGAGGCGGGGCAGGTGAGCGTCGAACTTGAAACCGTTTCGATCGACGCTACGTTGCAGTCGCTCGAGGAGCTGTTCAAGCCGATGGCGGGCGCCAAGCATCTGAGCCTGGTATTCGACCGTTCACCCGGTGCGCCCGAGACTATTGTTAGCGACGGGCAGCGTGTCACGCAGATTCTGCGCAATCTGCTGTCGAACGCGTTGAAATTTACGGAGCGCGGCGAGGTTGCGCTCTCGGTCGCCCCGGCGGACGACGGCATGCTGCGCATCGACGTGCGCGATTCCGGCATCGGCATTGCGGCCGACAAGCTGGAAATGATTTTCGAAGCGTTCCAGCAGGCGGACGGGTCGACGAGTCGCCAGTACGGCGGCAGCGGCCTTGGCTTGTCCATTTCGCGCGAATTCGCCCGCTTGCTGGGCGGTCGTATCACCGTTGCGAGCGAACCCGGCAAGGGCAGTGTATTCACGCTATGGCTGCCGCTCGACGCGCGCGCGGCGCTGGCCGCGGGCGGCGAAAGCGCAATTGCGGCCTCGCAGCAGCCCACGCCCGCGAGTCCAACCGCCACGAACGGCAGTGCGGATCAGGCACTGGTCGCGCCTGTGTCGTGGAGCGATGCGTCACCGGCGGTCATCACTCCGGCCAACGGTTTGCTGACGGCGAGGCCCGCTTCTGCCGAGGGGGCGCGCAGTGCCGTGCAGGCTGGCGGCGCGCAGGAGGGCGGCCCGGCGGCCATTGCGGATGACCGCGAGCACCGCACCCGCGCCGGCCGTCTTATCGTGGCGGTCGAAGACGACCTCGCGTTTGCCGAGATCCTGCGAGACCTGGTGCATGAGCTCGACTTCGACTTTGTGCATGCGAGCAACGCGGCCAGCGGGCTCGCGCTCGTGCGCGACATGCGTCCGGCTGCCGTGCTTCTCGACGTGGGCTTGCCGGACCGCTCGGGCCTCACCGTGCTCGAGTGGCTGAAGAACGACCCGCTCACGCGCCACATTCCGATTCATATCGTGTCGGCCACGGACCACGCCGACAAGGCGCTGCATCTCGGCGCCATTGGCTATACGCTCAAGCCAACCGCGCGCTCCACGATGGAAGCCGCGATCCGCCGTCTTGAAGCGCGCCTGCAACAGCGTCTGAAGCGCGTGCTGGTGATCGAAGACGACACGCCGATGCGCGAAAGTATTCGCGCGCTGCTGCAAAGCGAAAACACCGAGATCGTTGCGGTCGCAACGTTATCGGAGGCGCTCGAGCACCTTGAGAAGCTGTCCTTCGATTGCGTCGTGACCGACCTCGCGCTGCCGGACGGCACAGGCTACGGCCTGCTCGAGCGCCTCGCGGGCAACCCGGAACATGCCGCGTTGCCGGTGATCGTCTACACCGGCCGCATGCTGTCCGACGAAGAAGAGCACCGTCTGCGCCGCTATTCGAAGTCGATCATCATCAAGGGTGCGAAGTCTCCGGAGCGCCTGCTCGACGAAGTAACGCTCTTTCTGCACAGCGTGGAGTCGTCGCTTGCGCCCGAGCAGCAGCGCATGCTGCGCACCGTACGGCAGCGCGACAATGCATTCGAGGGCCGCACGATCCTGCTCGCCGAAGACGACGTGCGCAACATCTTCGCGCTTTCGCATGTGATCGAGCCGCTCGGCGCAAAGCTGCAGATCGCGCGCAATGGCCGCGAAGCGCTGGAGGCGCTGGAAAACGGCCCCGAAGTCGATCTGATCCTGATGGACATCATGATGCCGGAAATGGACGGTCTGACTGCAATGGGCGAGATCCGGCGCAATCCGCGTTTCGCGCATTTGCCGATCATTGCGTTGACGGCGAAGGCCATGGCGAACGACCGTCTGCGTTGCCTCGAAGCGGGCGCGGACGATTACGTGTCCAAGCCCATCGACGTGGACAAACTGGTTGCGCTGTGCCGTGTCTGGCTGCGCCAGCGATAACGACGAACACAACGCAGGTGACGCAGTGGTGCAAGCTGGCGATACGGGCAACGCAATGAGCCAATCCGAACTGGATGCACGGCAACGCATGAGCGATTTCGACATCGAGTTGAAATTGCTGCTGGAGGCTATCTACCTCAAGTACCAGCACGATTTTCGTCACTACGCGATGTCGTCGCTGCGCCGCCGCCTGTCGCAGGCGCTTGAAGAATTCGGCCTCGGTACGTTGTCGCAATTGCAGGACCGCATCATGCGCAATGGCGACGAATTCTCGCGGCTGTTTCAGTATCTCACCGTGCAGGTCAGCGACATGTTTCGCGATCCTGCCTATTTCCTCGCGCTGCGCGAACATGTGTTGCCGCGCCTTCGCACGTATCCGTCCATCAAGGTGTGGGTGGCCGGTTGCAGTACCGGCGAAGAACTGTGGTCGCTGAAAATACTGTTCGACGAAGAAGGCTTGACCGAACGCACGCTGTTTTACGCCACCGACATCAATCCCGACGCACTGGCGCGCGCCGAGGCCGGCATTTATGCGCTGGACCGGATTCAGGGCTTCACGCAAAACTACCTCGCGGCGGGCGGCACGCGCTCGCTCTCCGATTATTATCACGCGGCATATAACGGCGCGCGTTTCGCGGGCTCCCTCAAGGGCCGCGTGGTGTTCGCCGACCACAGTCTTTCTACCGACGAGGTCTTTCTCGAAGCGCACCTCGTGTCGTGCCGCAATGTGCTGATCTATTTCGACCGCGGCTTGCAGGATCGCGCGCTGGGGCTGTTCGAAAACGCGCTGGTGCGGCGCGGCTTTCTCGGCCTCGGCAGCAAGGAAACGCTGCGTTTTTCGCGTCATTACGAAGCCTTCGACGAATTCCGTCCGGGCGAACGCATCTACCAGAAGCGTTGATACCAACGTGACCACGCGCTCAATCACTCAGCCCGACGCCCGTGCAACGCGCAGCGCGCAGGATGCGCGCGCCTGCGAGCTTGTGGTGATCGGCGGTTCGGCGGGCGGCATGGAGGTCATCAATCTGCTGCTCGACGCGTTACCCGCCACCTTCGCCCCAGCCGTGATGATCGTAATGCATCTGCCGCCCGATCCGCCGAGCTATCTCGTGCACGCGTTGGCGCACCGTTGCGTCCTGCCTGTAGTCGAACCGGACGCCGGCGAGCAGATCACGCCTGGGCGCGTGCATGTCGCCCCGCCTGGCTATCACATGCTGGTCGAGGTGGACCGCACCGTTGCGCTTTCAACCGATGCGGCCGTGCGCTTTTCGCGGCCCTCTATCGACGTGCTGTTCGAGTCCGCGGCCACGGTGTATCGCGAGCATCTGCTGGCGTTGCTGCTGTCCGGCGCGAACGACGACGGCGCGCAAGGCCTGCAGCGCGTGCGTGCATTGGGCGGCGTGACATGGGTGCAGGACCCGGGCACCGCCTCTTCGCCCGACATGCCGCGTACCGCAATAGAACGCGGTGCGGCCGATTTCATCTATTCTCCCGAAACCATGGCCCGGCGGCTCGCAGCATGGCCGGCCTCTCTTTGACCCGATGCCATGTCGAACCCACCCGTAAACATTCTTATCGTCGACGACATCGCTCACAACATCACCGCGCTCAAGGCATTGCTGACGCGTCCCGATGTTGCCGTGCTGGTGGCCGATTCGGGCACGGCCGCGCTCGATCTGCTGCTCAAGCACGAAGTGGCTCTCGCCATTCTCGACGTCAACATGCCCGGCATGAACGGTTTCGAGCTGGCAGCTCTGATGAGAGGCAGTCCGCGCACGTCGCATGTCCCCATCATTTTTCTGACCGCTACCGCTCAGGATGCGTCGCGCACATTTCGCGGCTACGAAGCGGGCGCGGTTGATTTCCTCTACAAGCCGTTCGATCCGCGCATTCTGCAATCGAAAGTGGACGTGTTCGTTCAGCTCGAGCAGCAGAAGCGCCAGCTCGCCGCGCAACTCGTCACCACCCAGCAGATGCTGGAAGCGAACGAGATGCTGATGGCCGTGCTTAGCCACGACCTGCGCACGCCGCTCGGCGCGGTGCTTGCGTCCGCCGAATATCTGATGCGCACCGCCGCCGACCAGCAGTCCGCGACAGTGGCCGCACGCGTGAAAAACAGCTCGCTGCGCATGGCGCGCATGGTCGACCAGCTGCTCAATCTCGCGCGCCTGCAAGGTGGACGTCTGCCGTTGCAGCCGCGCTCAATCGAACTGGCGTCGCTGTGCCGCTCGGTGATCGACGAATTCACTTCGCGCGAGAACGGCAAGCGCATTGTGTTCACGAGCCACGGCAATACTGCGGGAGCATGGGATACGGATCTGGTGTGGCAGGCAGTGTCCAACCTTGTCAGCAATGCGCTGCACCACGGCGCAGAGGGCGGCGACGTCAGTGTGGAAGTAGATGGCACAGCGGACGATTACGTGCGGCTGAAGGTGGCCAACCGCGGCGTGATTCCGCCGGAAGTGTTCCCGCATCTCTTCAAGGCATTTGGGCCCAATAACGGCGGCTCGCGCTCGCGCCAGGGGCTTGGCCTCGGCCTGCACATCGTGCACGAAATCGCGCGCATGCACGCAGGCAGTGTCAGCGTGAAATCCGACGAATCCACCGGCACTGTCTTCACTATCGAACTGCCGCGAATGGTCACTCTGCAACGCGGCTCGTTTTCCGGCAAGTGAGCGCGGCAATCCGTGTAGCGGCCCGGCCGTATTCTAGCCGCGTGTTGCTCGCGTATGCGCCTGCATGTCTCGATCCCAGCGCTTGAGCCACGGCAGCAGGAAGTCTGCGAAGCCGGCAGCGGGCGGTGACAACGCGCGCTCAGTGGAGCGATAAAGACACACCTCGCGGATCGTCTCCGGCTCGACGATCCGTTTCATCACCAGCCCGAAAGTGCGCGCGAGCGGCGCCACGTAAGCCGGGGCGAGCGTCACTGCAAGACCGCGTGAGGCGATACCGAAAGCGGTGGTGACGTTGTCCACGACATCGACGGGAACGATGCGCGCCTCGACGGGTAGAACCGCGAGCATCTGATCGACCGCGCGTTCGTGGTCGCGCCCTGTCGCGACGATAGGGATATTGCGCAACTGCTGCCACTGCACGCGCCTGCGCTCGCCGAGCGGATGCGAAGGCGCACACCACATGACCCACGGACTCGCGAACGCCGTGTCCCGCTGCACGCGCGTACCACTTGGGCGGTCGGGTCCAATGGCGAGATCGAGGTCCGCGCTTTCCACGCGCTCCACCAGTTGCTCCACCACGGTATCGCAAATGCGCACGACTACCTTGGGCTTGTCGCGCGCATAGTCGGCAATCGCAGCGGGCAGCGCGGTGGACGCGAGCACCAGCGGCGCGCCGATGCGAACGATGCCGGCGGCGCGGTTGCGAATATCGTCGGCGGATTGAGCCGCAGCGCGCACATGGCGCAGCACCGATTCGGCCGAGGCGAGGAAGTCCTGCCCCGCGCTCGACAGATTCACGCGCCGTGTGGTCCTGTCGAACAGGCGAAAGCCAAGTTCCGCTTCGAGTTCGGCGAGCAGTTGACTGACCGCGGACGAAGTGAGCCCGAGCCGCGCGGCCGCTGCGCCGATGCTCTGAAGATCGACAATGGCGAGAAACGCCTCGAACTGACGAATGGTGACGCGGGTAAGAGCCATCCGGCGATTATAAAGAGCAACTTACGAATCGTGAAAAATCGGTTGATTGTGAATTGTCACCTGCTGATCGACACTTGTCCCAATCGACGCGAGTCCGCAAAGGCGCTTAGACTTTCCGTCTCGCCCCGCGGTGTGACGCAATGCAGAGCTCGGCGGGCTCCAATCAAGGAAATGCCATGTTTGAACATATCCCCGCCTATCCAGGCGACCCCATTCTCAGCCTGAACGAAGACTTCCAGCTCGATCCGCGCCCGAACAAAGTCAATCTGAGCATTGGCATCTATTTCGACGACGCAGGCAAGCTGCCCGTCATGGACGCCGTGCGCCGCGCGGAAACGGCCTTGCTCGATGCAATCGGTCCGCGTTCCTATCTGCCTATGGCGGGCCTGCCGCTCTACCGCGAAACGGCGCAGACGCTCGTCTTCGGCGCGCACAGCGAAGCCCGCGCAGAGGGCCGCATTGCGACATTGCAGACCATCGGTGGCTCGGGCGCGCTGAAGGTCGGGGCGGATTTTCTGCGGCGCTATTTTCCCGCTTCGCAAATCTGGATCAGCGACCCGAGCTGGGAGAATCACCGCGTCGTGTTCGAAGGCGCGGGTCTGACCGTCAATACCTATCCTTACTACGACGAGGCGACAGGCGGGCTGCGTTTCGCCGATATGATCGACGCGATCGACCGGCTGCCCGAGCGCAGCGTCGTGCTGTTGCACGCCTGCTGCCACAACCCGACGGGCGTCGATCTGAGCGCCGCGCAATGGGCTGAGCTCGTGCCGGTACTGCAGCGTCGCAAGCTGATCGCGTTCGTCGATATGGCTTATCAAGGTTTCGGCGCGGGCCTCGAGGAAGACGCCGCTTGCGTGCGCATGCTGGCAGAGGCCGGCATTGCGCTCATGGCAGCCAATTCGTTTTCGAAGAATTTCTCGCTGTACGGCGAGCGTTGCGGTGCGCTCAGCGTCGTGTGCAACAACGCGGACGAAGCGGGCCGTGTGCTCGGCCAGTTGATGTCCACGGTGCGCGCGAACTACAGCAATCCGCCCACGCATGGCGCGCGGCTCGTTGCAAACGTGTTGTCGGATGCGTCGTTGCGCGCTTCGTGGGAGGCGGAGCTGGCCACCATGCGCGAGCGCATTCTCGCGATGCGCGGCACGATTCACGCGGGACTCGCCGGGCGTGTCGACGAAGTCATGCGCGCGCGTTACGTCGCGCAACGCGGCATGTTCACCTATACGGGCCTGAGCGAAAGCCAGGTCGAGCGGCTGCGCAATGAACACGCGGTGTATGTGCTGCGCTCGGGCCGCATGTGCGTGGCGGGCCTGAATGCGCGCAACGCGGACTATGTGGCGTCGTCGATTGCAGCAGTGGTGGCAAACGCATAGCGGCGTTGCGACGCGAGCCGCTCCCGCCCACGTGCATAGCGGCAGGCCGGGCGTAGCGCACAGCCACGAGATAACCCTGGAGACGTCGATGACGACACTTGATATCGCACCGGCGAGTGCGCCGAAAAACGCCCATATGCATCCCGACGAACGGCGGGCGCGCGTGCAACTGGCTGCCTGTTACCGCATTTTCGACATGCTCGGCTGGACCGAGATGATCTACAACCACATCACGTTGCGCGTGCCTGACAGCGTGAGCGGCGGTGAGCGGCAGTTCCTCATCAACCCATTCGGCTTGCACTACAGCGAGGTGACGGCAAGCAATCTGGTGAAAATCGACGCACAGGGGCGCGTGCTCGACGGCTCGCACTATCCGGTGAATCCCGCTGGTTTTGTCGTGCACGCGGCGATCCATCAGGGCGTGCCGGGCGCGCATTGCGTGATGCACACGCACACCACGGCGGGCGTGGCGGTGGCCTGTCTGGAAGAGGGCTTGCAGCAAACCAACTTCTACAGCGCGCAGTTGCACGACCGCATTGCGTATCACGACTTCGAGGGCATCACCGTGCATGCGGAAGAAGGGCCGCGGCTCGTCGAACATATCGGCGACAGACAAGCGGTGATTCTGCGCAATCACGGCCTGCTTGCATGGGGCGCCACCTTACCGCAGACTTTCGCGATTCTATGGACGTTGAACCGCGCGTGCGAGATCCAGATGGCGACATTCTCGATGGGCCGGGCCCGACCGGTGCCGGAAGATGTGGCGATCCGCTGCTCGCGCGACGCGCTCCAGTTCGATCCCCGTCACGGTGCGGGGCAGGACGTGTTCGATGCACTCGTGCGGCGTGTCGAGCGTATCGACGCCAGTTACAAGGACTGAATTCATGAAGGCAGCAATTTACGGCGCAGGCGCCATTGGCGGTTGGATGGGCGTGAAGCTCGCGCGAGCGGGTCACGAGGTTGGCGTGGTTGCGCGCGGCGCGACCCTTGCCGCTGTGCGTGAACACGGCTTGCGCCTGATCGAAGGCGGCAACGCGCATGCAGTAAATGTGCGAGCCGAGGAACAGCCAGCCGCGCTCGGTGTGCAGGATCTGGTGGTGATCGCGGTCAAGGGGCCTGCCATGGCATCGGTAGCCGCGCAGATCGCGCCGCTGCTCGGCCCGCAAACCATCGTGCTGACCGCCATGAACGGCGTGCCGTGGTGGTTTTGCGAGGGACTCGGCGGCGCTTTCGCGGGCAAGCGGCTCAAAACCATCGACCCCGACGGCGCCATCGCCGCCGCGATTCCCGCTCAGCAGACAGTAGGCTGCGTGGTGCATGCCAGTTGCCTCGTCGAGGCGCCTGGCGTGATCCGGCATCATCAGGGCAATGGGCTGATTATCGGCGAGGCGGCGGGGCGTTCCGGCGAACGGGTGAAGGCGCTAACAGGCATGCTGGCCGCGGCGGGTTTCAGTGCGTCGATGTCGGAGCAGATTCAGCGCGAGGTCTGGTACAAGCTGTGGGGCAACATGACGATGAACCCGATCAGCGCGATCACCGGCGCCACCACGGACCGCATTCTCAGCGACGAACTGGCGCGCGGCTTTGTCACGAGCATCATGCTGGAGGCCAAGGAGATCGGCGCGCGTTTTGGCATTCCGATCGATCAGCATCCCGAAGACCGTCATGCGGTCACGCTCAAGCTCGGCGCGATGAAAACGTCGATGCTTCAGGATGTGCAGGCCGGCAAGGCGGTGGAACTCGACGCATTGGTGAGCGCGGTCCGCGAGCTCGGGCAACTGACCGGCGTCAACACCCCATACACCGATGCGCTGCTGGGTCTCGCGCGTCTGCATGCACGCACGCTGGGTCTGTATTGAGGGCGGTGTGCCGGCCAGCAGTGAGCCATCCCGCTACTCCGCAGCGCCGGCGACATGTGAATGCTCGCGCGTGTGCAATACGGACGCCGCCACTTGGCATTCCTCGATCATCACGCGAAACGTCGGCGCGCAATGCGCAGCGGCGGTCGCGCCCATTGCCGCGTCGTGCCCGTTTTCCGCGGTGCCGCCCACGCCGACCACGAGCGTCGCCCGCGGCCGCCATTCGCGCGTACGCCGCAGCATGTTGCGCAGATAGGGCGGCGACTCCGGAGCGTCCAGCGTCACGATGCAGATGATCGGCGCATTCCTGAAGCCCGGTTCGTCGGCGCGCGCGCTGCGGTAGCCGGAGTGCGTCGCCATAATCGGTGCGAAGCCGAGGCGGCCGAGCAGTTGCACCGCGATGGCGGTCGTCACTTCGTCGAACGCGCCGCGTCCGGGCACGCACAACACCGCGGTTCTCTCGCCGTCATTGGGTGAGGACGGATGAGCGCGCGCATGAGTGGCGTTTCGCTCCGACAGATCCGCCGACGTAGCCGCGTGCAGCGCCAGCGCGTCGTGCGGTTCCGGGCGCGCGAGGCGGTCCGGCAAACCCTCCGCAATCTCGAGGTTTTCGACGATGTCCACCAGTGCTTCGTTCACGCGCGCCAACTGGTCGGGCATCAGCACCCCGCGCATTGCATCGTTGCGTGCGAGTTTGAGCCCTTCGAGCGCGACCTTGTCGTAGTAGTCGATCAGCGACATCTCGCGCAACAGGCGCTCGGCCTGCACGATCGCTTCGTGCGGATCGTCGGCCAGCAACCGTTGATAGAAAGTTTGCGCGGGTGTGAGCGCCGGCTGGTCGCCGAGCAGCACCGTTAGAAAGTTCAGGCGGTCGGCGTAACGCCCGAGCGTTACCAGGCACAGAGTGAGCGGCGTGGAAAGCACGAGGCCAATCGGCCCCCACAGCCAGCTCCAGAAAATGGCGGCCACCACTACCGCAAGCGGCGAGAGTCCCGAGCGGTGTCCATACAGCAGCGGCTCCGCAATCTGCCCGGCCACCACATCCACGACGATAAACAGGATCAGCGTGTACACCGCCATCGTCCATTGCGGCTGGATCGCGGCGGCGAGGAATACCGCGAGAATCGCCGCGATCCAGATGCCGATATATGGCACGAAGCGCAGCAGTGCCGCGATCACGCCGAACAGCAGCGCACCCGGCACGCCGATAATCGCGAGACCAATCGCGATCACGCCGCCCGCGCTCAGATTCACGCCCAGTTGCGCGACGAAGTAGCGGCTCAAACGCACGGCCGCGTCGTTGATCGCGGTAGTCGTGCGATGCAAGTCGCGCGAGCCGAACAGGCTGATCAGGCGGTCGCGCAAGTCCTCGCGTTGCAGCAGGATGAAGATCGTGACCACCAGCACGATGAACGTGGTTTCAATCGGGGCAATGGCCGGCGACAGTGCGCGCTGCGCGAGCTGCAGCGGCGTGGGCGACGGCTCGTGCACTTCGACGGGCGTGGGCACGGCCGGCGCATTGCGCGCCGCGCGGCCGGTAGGCCGTGGCGGCGGCGGCTTCGAGGGCGCGACGCGTTGCAGCGTGGCGGCCGCTCGGGTCATCAACGAATCGGCGCGGCCGATCGTCTTCTCCTGCACGGTCTCGATCTTCTGCTCGATGGCCACTTGATACTGCGGCAAGTCGCTCGCGAGTTGCACAAGCTGCGCGCCGATCAGCGCGCCGACCGCAAGCAGCGCGGCAAGGGCGAACAGCACGGCGATGAAAATAGACGGCAATTGCCCCATATGCAGGCGCCTTAGCATCTGCACGAGCGGCGCGAGCAGAAAGCTCAGCAACACCGAGAGTGTGATGGGAATCAGCACCGCACGGCCGAAGTAGAGCGCGCAAACCACCACGACGCCGGTGATAACCGAGGCAAGGCCATGCAAGCCGGGCGCGCCGGGAGGATAAACGCGACTTGGGCGCCCGTGCGGCGGTAGGGATATTTTCATGAGCACATTGTCCGATTGAGCGGCGCGGTCGCTTTGAGGTCCTGCACGCGAAGAACACGGCGGGGGATCGGGCCATGGGGCCTCGGGGCCATAGGGCCACTGCGACGGAGCAAACCTTATGCCCGGATTGTAGGCGTTCTGGGCTGCGATGCGATACAGGCGCGCTAGCCGAACTGCAGGCGCAGCAACTCGAATAGTTGCGAACTCACATAAAGCAGCAAGCCGATAAAGCCGCCCACCACCGTACCGTTGATGCGGATATATTGCAGATCGCGGCCGATGTTCAGCTCGATTTGCCGCGACATGTCCTCTGCGTTCCAGTTCTTCACGGTATCGCTGATATGTCGTGTGAGGAAACGCGCAAACTCCGGTGCCATTGCGCGTGCGGCTTCTTCCAGGTGGTCGTTGAGCGACTGGCGCAGCGCCGCGTCGTTCGCGAGCTCGCGGCCAACCCATTGTCCGGCCGCGACGACTCGCGCGTGCAATGCCGAGTCGCTGCTCAGCAGATCGCGTTTGAGCCACGCGCGCAATTCGCCCCACATGTCCTTCACATAGGAGGCAAGTGCTTCGCCCTCCACCAGATAACGCTTCAGTTCCTCGCCTTTTTGCAGGAACGCGGGATCGCTTTTGAGCTTGACGATCAGCTTGTGGGCGGCGTCATCGAATTTCTGGCGCAACTGGTGTGTGGGGTTTTCGCTGATCTGTTCGAGCATCCGGTTCACGGCGCTGGCGATGGCCTCGGCACCTTTCTCGCCGAGCCACGCGGACGGCAGAATCTTCTCCATCTTCGGATACTCGCTCTTCACCCAATCGACGATACGTTCCGCGATAAACTCGCGCGCCTCGGCCTGGCGCAGCAGCGCAAGAACCTGTTCGATACCGGCGTCGAGCAGTTCCTGATGGCGGCCGTCCTTCGTGAGCGTGTCGAGAATCGAGCCCATCGACTGCGAAAGGTCGACTTTGCCGAGCACGTCGCGCAGCGCGTCCTTGATGAACGCCTGAATGCGCACGTCGTCAGTGAGATCGAGCATGCCGCCCGTCACCTTCACCACGTAGTCGGCAATACGTGCGCTGTTGGCAGGCGCCGAGAGCCAGCGCGTAATGCTCTGCGCCGGGTCGTGCTTCTTGATCAGACCGACGAGCGACGGCACGTCGAGAAACTTGTCCTGCACGAAGACGGCCAGGTTGTCGGCAATCTTGTGCTTGTTGCGCGGAATGATCGCCGTGTGCGCGGAGACAATCGGAATCGGCACGCGCCTGAAGAGCGCGGCGACGGCGAACCAGTCGGCGAGCGCGCCCACCATAGCCGCCTCGGCCACTGCCTTGATACCGTCGATCCACACGCCGCGCGGGAGCAACGCCGTCGCGACAAAGACGCAGGCCGCGGCGGCGAGCAGCAGCAAGGGCGTGCGTTTGGCTTTCTTCAGTTCGAGTGCTTTGTTCATCGGCGCGAGAGCCCAGGTCTGGAACCGCGAGTTTAGCGCCGTGCGCGGCACCGGGTGAACGCATCCGCCCGGAAGCGGGCGACGCACGGCTCGCTTTGCCGCTTTTTGCCGCTTGCGCGCGGTAACATGTACGGTTGAACTGCCGCGACGGTGGCTGCCCGGCCAGCCAGACCAGGTGGCGCACGTCGCAAGGCAACGCAAATTGAATGCGGGCAAATGCAATGCAATGGAGGCACAGTGATCAGGTTTCTGCACACGGCGGACTGGCAGATCGGCACGCAGTTCGGCCAGTTCGAGCCGGACGAGGCGGCGCATCTCGGTGAGGCGCGTTTCGACACGGTGCGCCGCATCGCCGAAGAAGCCGCCGCGCGCAAGGTCGACGCGGTGCTCGTGGCCGGCGACGTCTTCGATCTGCAAACGGTGTCCGACACGGTGATCCGGCGTCTCTTTGCCGCGCTGCAAGCGTTTACGGGTCCGTGGATCATGCTGCCGGGCAATCACGATGCGGCGCTTGTCGAAAGCGTATGGACGCGCGCGCAGCGCTTGAATTGCGTGCCGCCGAACGTGCGCGTCGTGCTCGAGCCGGGCGTCGTATTGCTCGACGCATGCCGCTTGGCGCTGCTGTGCGCGCCGCTCACGCAACGCATCACTTATGACGACACCACCGGCTTCTTCGACACCGCCGAAACGCCGCTCGGCTACTACCGTGTCGGCCTCGCACATGGCAGCGTGAGCGGCATCCTGCAGGAAGGCATCGACTCGTCCAATCCGATTGCGCCGACGCGCGCAGCAAGCGCGCGTCTGGACTATCTCGCGCTCGGCGACTGGCATGGCCACCTGCGCGTCGACGACCGCACGTGGTACGCCGGCACGCACGAGCAGGACCGTTTCCGCGCGAACGATCCGGGCTTCGTGCTCGAAGTGAGCCTGAGCGAGCCCGGCGCGGTGCCGGTGGTGCAGCCGCTGCGCGTCGGTCAATACCAATGGCACCGCTGGGATGAAACGATTGCTGTGCCGACCGACGTGGACACACTGAGAACACGCCTTGCCGCCTTGAGCCGCAACGACGTGCTGCGCCTCACGGTGAGCGGCGCCGCAGCGCTGGCCGAGGCCGAAGCGCTGCGCGTCGCGGTCGAGGAAGCGCGCGCCCGCATGCGCGCCTTGCGCGTCGACCTGAGCGCGCTTCACGTGCTGCCCACCACCGAAGACCTGGCCGAACTCGGCGCGCAAAGCGGCTATCTGGCGAAAGTCGTCGCGCGTCTGCGCGCGATGCAGGAGGACCCGCAGTCCGATCCGCAACAGGTCAAACGCGCCGCCGAAGCATTGCTGCTGCTGGCGCGTTTTCAACGTGAACTGCCGCGTGAGGCGAGGTCCGCATGAAGCTTCAGAGCATTGCGATACAGGAATTCAAGCAGTTCACCGGGCGGCTGTTCATTGACGGCCTGCAGCCCGGACTTAACCTTTTCGTCGGGCCGAACGAAGCCGGCAAGAGCACGATCGCCGAGGCGGTGCGCGCGGTGTTCCTCGAACGCTACAAGGCTTCGCATCTGAAAGATCTGCTCCCGTGGGGCAAGGCAAGCGGGCAGCCCTCGGTGGAAGTGAGCTTCGATCTCGACGGCGTGGCCTGCCGCCTGTCGAAGCAGTTCGTCACGCGTCAGCGCTGCGAATTGAAGATTGGCCAGAACGTGTTCGGCGAGGACGAAGCGGAAGACCGGCTCGCCNCCTTGCTCGGTTTCTCGCGCCCCGCGCGCGGACCGCTGAAGGCGGAGAACGCGGGGGTGCCCGGCCTGCTGTGGGTGCAGCAGGGCGGCACCCAGGACATGCGCGATTCCACGGGCCATGCGGCGCAGTATCTGCGCGATGCGTTGTCGCAACTGTCGGGCAGCCGTGAGTCGGCGGGAGAGGACGCGTTGATCGCCGTTGTGCAGCGTGAGCTGCGGCAACTGCTGACCGCGCGCACGCAGAAATCCACGGGAGCGCTTGCGGAAGCGGAAGCGGCGCTGACCGCGTTAAGCGCCGAGCGCGAGGACCTCGTGCGGCAGCGCGAGCAGTTCGACGAGAACATCGCGCGACTCGCCTCGCAGCAGGAAGCATTCGACGACGCCGAACGCAAGCGCCCCTGGTCGCTGCACGAAGAGAAGGCCGCGCTCGCACAACAGCGCGCGGAGGCGGCCGCCGACCTCGAGCGCAACGTCGAGGGGCTCGTGCAGGCGCTGAAAGTCAGCGAAGCGGAACTCGCGCTGTCGTTGCAGCGAGAACATGCCGCAGTGGAACTGGAAACGGCCGTCGCTCGCGAGCGCCAGCAGTTCGAGGCGGCGCGCGCCAATGTGTCGGCAGCCGAAACCGACCATGCGCAAGCCGCAAGCCGCGTCGCGCAACTGGAGCAGGCCGCCGCCGACGCCAATCGCGCGCTCGAACTCGCCAACGCAGCGGTGAGCGCAGCGGATTTGCGCAGCCAGATAGGCATGCATCGCGCGGAACTCGAACGGCTGCAAGCGGCGATTGGCGCCGCGAGCGAAGCGCATGACGCGCTCGTCGAGGCCACGCGCGCTGCGGCCTCGCTCGAAATCGACGAGGCGAAGCTGAAGCAGCTCGCGGCGCTGGACGCGTCGTTGACCGTGCTGCGCGCGCGCACCGAAGCGGCGATGACGCGCGTCGAATATCGGCTGAACGGCGCTATCACGGTGGATGACCTGCCGGTCAGCGGCGCGGGCGTGCTGCGTGTGGACGAAGAAAAGCGCATCGGGCTTGGCGAGCTTGGCGAACTGCGCGTGGTGCCGGGCGTTTCCGATTTGCCCGCGCGTCTGTCCGAACTCGCCGCGCTCAAAGCGCAGCACGCGCAGTTGTTGCAGGCGCTCGGCGTGGCCTCGGTCGCCGAAGCCGAATTCAGGCGCGAGCAATGGAGAGCGCTGCTCGCGCAACAGAAGAGCCACGCGAACCTGCTGCAAGCGCATGCGCCGCAAGGCATCGACGCGCTGCGCGCCGCGTCCGCTTCGGCCAGTGCCCGTTTGCAGGCTGCCAGCGAACGGCTGACCGGCTTACCCGACGTGTCCGCCGCGCTGCCGCTCGACGAAGCGCGACGCCGCGCCGACCTCGCGCACGCCGCGCTGGAAAGCGCGCGCAAGCTGTTGAGCGACGCAGCGGAGAAACGCTCGACCGGCATCGCCACAGCCGAATCGCTCGCGCTCCAGTTGCAGCGCAAGGAAGCGCAGTTAAGCGACGCGGCGTTCTGCCGCGAGCGCGCGCAGTGGCAGGCAAAGATCGTCGAACAGCGGGTGCAGGTCGAGGCGCTCGCCAGGCAGCGCGAAGGCCGCGAGCGCGAACTGCGAGCCGTGCGTCTGGACGATCCGGCGGCCGAGGCCAGGCGCTACCGGGCGTCGGCGGAACTGGCGCGTCAGGAGCAGCATGAACGGCAGGTCCGCATTGCGCATTTGCGCAGCCAACTGGAGACGGTGGGCGCGTCGGGGCTGGGCGAGCGGCTCGCCACGCTCGAAGCGAAGATCGAGCAGGCGACGCGCCGCAAGGAAGAACTGAGTTTGCGCGCGGGTGCTTTGAGCCTGCTGGACGAAGTGCTCGTCGCTGAGCGCGATGCGGCCGTGGCGCAATTGCGCGCGCCGCTGACCGAGCGCCTCGGCCACTATCTGAAACGGATTTTCCCGCAATCCACGCTTGCGCTCGGCGACGACCTGAGCCCCGCGACGCTCGACCGCTATGGCCGCGCCGACACGCTGGAGGCGCTCAGCTTCGGCACGCGCGAGCAGCTTGGCATTCTCACGCGGCTCGCCTACGCGGATCTGCTGAAGGCGTCGGGCCGGCCCACCTTGCTGATGCTCGACGATGCCGCGGTGCATACCGACGCGACACGGCGCGACGCGATCAAGCGGGCGCTGCTCGACGCCGCCACCCGGCATCAGATACTCGTGTTCACCTGCCACCCGGAACTGTGGGACGACCTGGGCGTGAGGCAGCGCGCCATCGACGATATCAAGGCAGCGGCCTGAGCGTTCGCGCTCTACGCGCCGCGCTTCATGTGTACCAGCGCGGCGTGTAGACCCATTGCGCGCCTTTGGTGAACTGCCGCGTGGTCGACGAACCCACGATCACCATCGTGCGCATGTCCACGTCGGTTGAACGCAGTTCGGCGAGCGTCACTGTGCGCAGCGTGGCGCCCGGCCTGCCGATGTCGCGCCCGAGCACCACCTGAGTGGTGGGCGCGCGGTACTCGCGCACGATGTCGAGCGCCTTGTCGAGTTGCCACGGACGCGCGCGCGAGATCGGGTTGTAAAACGCCATGACGAGGTCCGCTTGCGCCGCATGCCGCAGGCGTTGTTCGATGATGCTCCACGGCTTCAGATTGTCCGACAGCGAGAGCATGCAGAAGTCGTGGCCGAGCGGCGCGCCGGCTTGCGCGGCGGTGGCCATCGCCGCGGAGACGCCGGGCAGGATGCGCAGGTCCACGGCGGCCCACGCGCTGTCGCCGGAAGTGTCGAGCGCTTCGAGCACGGCCGAAGCCATCGCGAACACGCCGGGGTCGCCGGACGACACCATGACCACCGAGCGTCCTTCGCTCGCGAGTTCGAACGCGTGGCGTGCGCGCTGCATCTCCTCGCGGTTGTCCGTGCCGTGCACACGCTGATCGGCGCGCAGCGGCCCGGCCATTTTCACGTAGGTCTCGTAGCCGAGAATGTCGGTGGCTTCGTCGAGCGCGCGGCGCGCGGCGGGCACCATCAGGTCGGCGCTGCCGGGGCCGAGGCCGATCACGGTCAGCCGGCCCCGTGCGCGGCCTATCGTGTTGGCGTCGATCGCAAGAGGCGAAAGGGCGAGCGCGACGCCCTTGTCGTGCTCGTCATCCCCGCCGGCCAGCGTTTCGTAAGGGATGCGCAGCGCGGCTTGCAGCAGGCTTGTTGGTGAACTGCTGTGTTCCGTATGAGCCTGAGCGGCCCTGCTTTCGGCCTTGCTTTCGGCTTCGCTTTGGGCCTCGCTTTCGGCCCGTGCTTCGGCCTCGCTTTCCTCCCGGCCGTCGGCAAACCGTCCGGCGAAGCGCAGCGGCACGCCCAGACTTTCAGCCGCGTCGGCGAGCGCAGCGTTCGCCATTTCTTCCGGCGCTGCCAGCAACGCGGCGAGCGACTGCGTGGCAAGGCCGTGTGCGTCCAGTGATGCGCGCACGCGGCCCGCGATTGCAGAAGCGCTGCCCGCCTCTCCGGTTTGCAGGACCACCGCTGCAACCACGCTGCGCGGGTGAATCACGAGCTCGTCCTCGCGCCCGTCCCACACGCGCGGCGTCACGCGAATCGCGAGCCGTGCGCCGGCCGAGCGGGGCAGTTGCGCGTCGTCGAGCCAGGGCGCGTCGCCTTCTATACGCGTGCTCGCGCCCGCCAGCAGGTCCGAAACGAAGCGCTTGCCCTGGCCGATGTCCGCCAGCGCGTAGCCCGGCGGCGGATTGAGCACACAGGTGCCGAACCTGAGCTCACCGCTCGTCGTAATGGCCGGTGCGACAGCCAGCGCGGCCGCAATGTCGCGTGCCATCACGTTCACGCCAGCGAGGCCGCCGAGCAGCGGTACCACGGCACTGCCGTCTTCGGCGACGGCCAGCACAGGCGGTTCCGCGCCCTTGTTCGACAGCAGCGGCGCGACGCAGCGGATCACGATACCGGCCGCGCACAACGCGACGATCGGCGTGCCGCGCGCATACAGCTCGCGCAACTGCGCGCCCAGTTCGCTATAGGCGACGTCGACCATGTCGGCCTGCACGCGCCCGCGCAATGCGTGGACCTGCGAGCCTGGATACAGAGCCTGAATACGCCGCGCGGTAGCGAGCGCGCCCGCGCCCAGAATCACGACGGCGGGCGCCATCATCCTTGCCATTTTTCCCCCGGCACCACGAGCAGCGAGAAATACGGCGATGCCATCGGGTCGACTTCGGCAAGCGGCACGATGCGTTGATTGCCCATCGTCGCGCGCTCTACATACAGCGCGCGGTGTGCGAGGCCAAGCTCGACGAGCACGCGCCGCACCTTGTCGAAATTGCGGCCGAGCTTCATGACGACGGCGGCGTCGGCATCGGCGAGACGGCGTCGCAGTTCGTCTTCGGGCAGCACGCCTGACAACACCGAGAGGCTCTGGTTGCGATACACGAGAGGCGCGCCCAGCACGGCCGCGCCGCCGAGCATCGAGCACACGCCCGGCACCACTTCGCTGTCGTAACGCGCGGCGAGCCGGTCGTGCAGATACATATACGAGCCGTAGAAGAACGGGTCGCCCTCGCAGATCACAGCCACGTCGCGGCCCGCGTTCAGATGTCCGCCGACGATCTGCGCCGCGGTGTCGTAGAAGTCCGCGATGATCGCTTCGTACGAGAGTGGCGGCTCGAGCGCCTCGGTCGTCACGGGGTAGACGAGCGGCAGGCGCTCCTGGCCGTCGTGCAAATGCGCCTCGATAATGCTGAACGCGTTGCCCTTCTTGCCTTTCGCGACGAAGTACGCGACCACCGGCGCAGCCTTCAGCAGACGCAGCGCCTTGAGGGTGATGAGTTCCGGATCGCCGGGACCAACGCCGAGTCCGAAGAGACGCCCGCCGGGTTGCCGTGCGCCTGTCATTCGACCTCCGTCGCGAGTGCGTTGACCGCTGCCGCAGCCATCGCGCTGCCGCCGCGCCGGCCGTGCACGACGACATACGGCACGCCGCGGCTGTCGGCTGCGAGCATCGCTTTCGATTCCGCCGCGCCGACGAATCCCACCGGAAAGCCGAGAATCAGCGCGGGCTTCGGCGCGCCCGCATCGAGCATGTCGAGCAGATGAAACAGCGCCGTTGGCGCATTGCCTATTACGACGACGCTGCCCGCAAGGCGCGGGCGCCACAATTCGAGCGCGGCAGCCGAGCGCGTATTGCCGAGCTTGCGAGCCAGTTCAGGAACCCGCTCGTCGGTGAGCGTGCAGATCACGTCGTTGTTCGCCGGTAGCCGCGCGCGCGTGATGCCTTGCGCGACCATGCCGGCGTCGCAGAAAATCGGCGCGCCGTGGACAAGCGCCAGGCGGCCCGCTGTGCCGGCCTGCGTCGAGAACGCGAGATCGTCGATCACGTCGACCATTCCGCATGCGTGGATCACACGCACGGCGAGCTTTTCGAGGTCGGCGGGGATGCGCGACAGGTCTGCTTCGGCGCGGATCGTCGCGAAAGACTGGCGGTAGATCTCCTCGCCGTCGCGAATGTAGTCAAGCATTGGTGTTACTCATCTGGGTCATGCCTCGGTTCACTGCTGGCGAGCGGCGCGAGCGCGTCGGCGGCCTGCTCGATAGTCAGTTGGCGCGCGACGCATTCGCCGAAGCCCGGCTGTGCGTCGCGTCGATATAGGTCGTAGATGCCTCGCGCCACCGCCAGCAGCGTGAAGGGCGCCCGATGCGCGGCAGCGCAGGAGCGCGGGCAGCCGCTCAGGTGCACCTGAGCGCCGGCGGGCAGGCGCCTCGCAAGCGCGAGCGCATCGGTCTTGGTGTCGGCGAGGCTTCTCGCGCAACCGCTCGAACCGGCACACGCGATAAGCCGTGTGGCCGGGTCGCGGGCATCGCAAGCGAAGCCCAGTGTTGTCAGTGCGGCAAGCACGGCAGGCACTGCGTGAGTGCCGATGTCGGGCAGCAGCACGCTTTGCCAAGGCGTGACGTGCAGCGTCGCGTTGCCGTATTGCCGCGCGAGCGCAGCGAGGCGCCGCAGCGTGCTTGCGTGGATGCGGCCGAGAAACGGCTGGCCGCCCACATGCCAGGTGCCCGCGTCGCGTTGTGCATGGGCGCCGACGCGCAACGCGGGCTCGGCGGTTGTGCTGCGTTGCCAGTGTGCGAGGGCGGCGTCACGCTGCAAAGGGAAGTCGACGTAGCTTTGCGCATGCTGCAAGACGGCGTCGACGCAATGCGTGGCGAGAAGATGCCGCATGCGTGTGGTGTCGGCGGCAGCAAGGTCGAGGAACGTGTGCAGCAGCGCGCGCACGAGCGCCGGAACCTGCGCAGGCCGCACCGAAGACAACGCGGCTGCCGGGCGGGTTGCGCTGACGGGCGGGCAACCCGCGAGGCCGAACACGAAGCGGATCTCGCCGCAAGCATCCTGCGATGCCGCGAGCCACACATCATGCGGATGATCGAGCCGCGCAAGACGTTCACCGCCGTCCACGAGCAGCGCGAATTTCGGCGACAGCGCCGCGAACCGCGCGTCGCTTTGCAGCAGCGCGAGCAACGCCGCGCAAAGCGGTCTGGTGTCGAAAAGGGCGAACGGGTCGCGGCCCGCCGTGGGGCTGATCATCACGTTGCGGATGTCGTCGGCGGCGCTGGCGCTGAGAGCGGTGGGGGCGGTTGGGGAGCTCGGGGTGCTCGCAACACCCGCAGCACCCGCAGCACTCACGGCGCCCGAATCGGGCAACCAGGCGGCCTCAGCATCGGCGCGCCCGTCGAAACCGGCAGTGGCCATCGGCCCGAGACCCGCCTCGACCAACGCCGCAGTCAGCGCCGCTTCCTCGCCGCCGCGAACGCCGCGCAGTTGCAGATTCGCCCGATTTGTCAGCTCGATCACACCCGCCGCATGCCGCTCGCTCGCGTGCGCAATCGCCTCTGCCTGCGCCGCGCCCAGTTCGCCGCCCGGCAGCTTGATCCGGCAGATGCCGCCGTCGCGCGCGGCGACGATCCGCACGAGCCCCGGGCATGCCGAGGGCCGCAGCGCAAGGGCCGCGTCGGGCGGAACAGCAGAGGAGCAGGCTGGATTCAAGACGGACACCGCGGTTAGCGTCGCGCGACGGCCCGAGCAAGCCATGAAGCGGCCTGGCTGCGGCATCGGTACACCCCGCCCGATGTTGGCTGGCACGAACAGTCTCGCCGGCAGGTCTCCTGGCTCGCAGGTCTTCGTCCGTCGCGGCCTTCCCGGTTAAACCAGTGGCGTGGAGCGCAGGCGGACTCGCTGCATACAGTTGCGGGGGCAGCCACAGCGCAATCTGTTCCGCGCTGTGTTCCCTGTTAGGCCCCGAAGGGCACCGGCGGCTGTATTATGCCTTTTTTCGGATGGCACAACGAGGCTGGGCGCTTTGACCGGCGTGGCGCAGCGCATTGTTTGAGATACCACATGAGGAAGGATGCATGCCGGCGTGGCTGACGGTAGTGGGCATAGGCGACGACGGCTTCGCCGGTTTGGGGCGGCCCGCGCGGCGTGCGTTGCTCGAAGCGTCGGTGATTTACGGCGGCGAGCGTCATCTGTCGATGCTGCCGGCGCGGCTTGCCGCACGCCGCGCCGCGTGGCCGCGGCCGTTCGATCTCGCTCCGCTGCTTGCACAGCGGGGCCGCCCGGTGTGCGTGCTCGCAAGCGGCGATCCGATGCTGTTCGGCGTCGGCGCAACGCTCACGCGGCAGTTGCCGGCTGACGAACTGCGCGTGCTGCCGGCGCCTTCGTCGCTGTCGCTCGCCGCTGCGCGCCTCGGCTGGCCGTTACAGGAGGTGGCCACGGTGTCGCTCGTCGGCCGGCCTTTATCGGCTGTGAATGCTCAGTTGCACCACGGCGCCCGCATGTTCGTATTGAGCGCGGACGGCGGCACGCCGGCGGCCCTTGCGGCCTTGCTGAGCGCGCGCGGCTTCGGCGCGACGCGCATGACCGTGCTGGAGCATCTGGGCGGCGACGCCGAGCGGCGCATCGACGGCCGCGCGGATCAATGGTCCGCAGGCCAGATCGCCACGCTGAATCTGATCGCGCTCGAATGCCGCGCCACCGAAGGCGCGCCGCGTCTGCCGCTCACCTGCGGCTTACCCGACGACGCCTTTCGCCACGACGGCCAGTTGACCAAACGGGACGTGCGCGCCATCACGCTCGCGCGTCTCGCCCCGGCGCCCGGCGAATTGCTGTGGGACGTGGGCGCGGGCAGCGGCTCCATCGGCATCGAATGGATGCGCGCGCATCCGGCCTGCCGCGCGATTGCCGTGGAAGCACATGCGGAGCGGCAGCGCTTCATCGAACACAACCGCGACGCGTTGGGCGTGCCCGGTCTGCAACTCGTCGCGGGCCGCGCGCCGCAAGCACTGGCAGGGCTGCCCGCGCCGGACGCGATTTTCATCGGCGGCGGCGCGACGGCGCCCGGTGTGCTCGACGCATGCTGGGCGAGTCTGCGCGACGGCGGCCGGCTGGTGGCGAATGCGGTCACGTTGCAGGGCGAGGCCGCGCTCGCCGCCTGGCGCGAGCGCCACGGCGGCACGCTCACGCGCATCGCGCTGGCCGACGCGCAACCGCTTGGCGGATTCGATACGTGGCGGCAGGCGTTGCCGATCACCTTGCTGGAGGTGGTGAAGCGTCGCGACGCTGCCGGTGCGGCGAGCGACCTATCGAGCAATCCATCAAGCAACCCCTGCGCGTAACTGCGATGCGCGACGAGACTCCCGAACAACCCGCGCCGCTGCGCAGCGGCTACACGACCGGCAGTTGCGCCACCGCGACGTCGCTGGCGGCGGCGCGTCTGCTGCTCGCGGGCGTCGCGAGCGAGGTCGCCGAAATCGTGCTGCCGAAGGGGCAGCACGTACCCATGCCGCTCGTGTTCTGCCGCCTGACAGACGACGGCGCGGAAGCCGGCACGATCAAGGACGCTGGCGACGACCCCGACGTCACGCACGGCGCGGTGGTGTTTGCGCGCGTTCGGCTCGTTGCCGGGCCGGGCGTGGTGTTTCGCGCGGGGCCGGGCGTCGGCACGGTGACGCGCGCGGGCCTCACGCTCGCGGTCGGCGAGCCGGCCATCAACCCGGTGCCGCGCAAGATGATGACCGAGCACCTCGCGGAACTTGCAGCCGAGCACGGGTATAGCGGCGGTTTCGAAGTGACGATCGGCGTGGACGGCGGCGAAGCGCTCGCGCAGAAAACCATGAACCCGCGGCTCGGCATTCTCGGCGGGCTCTCGATACTGGGCACGACGGGTATCGTGCGGCCGTTTTCGTGCTCGGCCTATATCGCGTCGATTCATCAGGGTATCGACGTCGCGCGCGCCAACGGCTATATGCATGTCGCCGCCTGCACCGGCAACGCGAGCGAAGACGCAATGCGCGCGCACTACGGCTTGCCTGACATAGCGCTGATCGAAATGGGCGATTTTGTCGGCGCGGTGTTAAAGCACATGAAACGCGCGCCGGTCGAGCGCCTCAGTATTTGCGGCGGCTTCGGCAAGCTCAGCAAGCTCGCGGCCGGGCATCTGGACCTGCATAGCCGCAGTTCGAGCATCGACCTCGCGTGCCTCGCGAGCTGGGCCGCCGAACACGGCGCCGACGCGACGTTGCAAGCCGCCATCCGCGCGGCCAATACCAGTCAGCAGGCCGTAGCGCTCGCACATGCGCAGCAGGTGCCGCTCGCCGACATCGTCTGTGAGCATGCGCTGCGGGTGGCGCGCGAAATCGTGCCGCCGCAGGTGCATGTCGAAACGTTCGCCATCGACCGGCAAGGCAATCTGATCGGAGCCGCGCGATGACGCGGGTTCTGCTGCTGGGCGGCACCGGCGACGCATTGCGGATCGCACGGCACTTATCTGCCCGCGACGTGTACAGTCTCGCCGGGCTCGGCAAGGTGCCCGACGATCTGCGCTGTGCGGTGCGCGTGGGCGGCTTTGGCGGCAGCGACGGTCTGCAGCGCTACATCGAACAGGAAGCGATTGGCCTTGTGATCGACGCCACGCATCCGTACGCGGCGCAAATGAGCGCGAACGCGGCGTTGGCGGCACGCTCCGCTCGCGTGCCCTGCTGGGCTTTGCGCCGGCCCGCATGGCAGCCGCAACCCGGCGACGACTGGCGCATGGTCGACAACTGGAACGAACTCACGGCGGCACTGGCTGCGTTCAGACGTCCGCTCTTCACGCTCGGGCGCGAGCCGCTCGCACATCTGGACGAGATTCCCGCGCATCAGTTCTGGTTCGTGCGCTGCCTCGACTCGCATGCCGATACGCCGCGTGCGCGCATTCTCACCGCGCGCGGACCCTTCACGCTGGAAGGCGAGCGCGCGCTCTTCGCGCTGCAGGGCTTTGACGTGCTGGTCAGCAAGAATAGCGGCGGCAGCGCGACTGAAGCGAAGCTCGAAGTTGCACGCGAGCGCGGCTTGCCCGTCGTGATGCTGCGTCGGCCTGCTTTGCCCGCGGTGGAGCGCGAATTCGCCAGCACAACGGATCTGCTCGCAGCGCTGCGTCTGCCGGACTGAATCGTCCGCATCAATCATGGAGTCTTGAATGACGGTGTTTTTTATCGGCGCGGGTCCTGGGGATCCGGAACTTATTACGGTGAAGGGGCAGCGCCTCGTGCGCAGCTGTCCGGTGATTCTCTATGCGGGTTCTCTGGTGCCGGCAGCGGTGCTCGAAGGACATTCGGCGCTACAAGTGGTGAACACCGCCGAACTCGACCTCGATCAGATCGTGGCCTTGCTCGAGCGCGCGCACGGCAAAGGCCAGGACGTGGCGCGCGTGCATTCCGGCGACCCGTCGCTGTATGGCGCGATCGGCGAACAGATTCGCAGACTGCGCGAACTCGCAATACCGTATGAGATTGTGCCGGGCGTAACCGCCACGGCTGCATGCGCGGCGACGCTCCGCTGCGAGCTCACGTTGCCCGGCATTTCGCAAACGCTCATTCTCACGCGTTACGCGACCCGAACCGCCATGCCCGAAGGCGAGCAACTCGCCGACCTCGCGCGGCATCGGGCGACAATGGCGATTCACCTCGGCGTGCGGCACCTCGCGCGTATCGTCGACGAATTGCGCCCGCACTACGGCGGCGCGTGCCCCGTTGCGGTGGTTTATCGCGCGAGCTGGCCGGACGAGGAAAAGATCACCGGCACGCTCGACGATATTCTCGGCAAGATTCAGTCGACGCAGATCGAGCGCACGGCGTTGATTCTCGTTGGAGACGTGCTGGCCGCCGAGGGCTTTGCCAACTCCACGCTGTACGCCAAAAGCTGAACGGGTTGACGCAGCGCCCGCAACTCGCTCACGCATTCACGGCGGCGGCCACGGCGCGGGCGTTTGAACGGTTCAGTCTTCGAGCGGCGCGAGCGCTTCGAGCGGCATCTTTTTCTCGCCGCCGATGTTGATGGCCGGCACCAGCGCGAGCAGCACGACCACGAAAATCGCAATCGCGAACAGCGACACGAAGGTGAGGTGCAGCGACTGATGCAGCACCGTGCGCACGGCCTCGCTGCCGGCGAAGCTCGCCGCCTGGTTCTGCAGCAGGCTTTTCAGTTGATCGGACGTCACTACCGCGCTGCCTTGCGAATGGCTTAGACCGAAGTTCAGCACGGCGCCGAACAGCGTCGCGCCGAGCGTGCTGCCGAGGTTGCGCGAGAACAGGTTCGACGCGGTCGCACTGCCGCGTTCGTCCATCTTCACGATCTCCTGGATCAACATGAGGCAACTGACGCTCGCAATGCCCATGCCGAAGCCCATGACGAGCGAACCCAGGCCCGCGACCACCGGCGAGCCGCCCGGTGCGAGAAGGAGCAGCAGCACCGCGCCCACGGGAATGAAGGCACTGCCGCCTATCAGCATGCGGCGCAAGCCGATACGGTGAAACGCCTTCGCCGCAAGTGTTGCGCCGGTCGGCCAGCCGACCATCATCATCGTGAGTGCGAGGCCGGCGATCACGGGCGAGCGGTTCAGC
The DNA here is from genome assembly GCF_000472545.1 of Burkholderia sp. WSM2232. GTDB lineage: Bacteria > Pseudomonadota > Gammaproteobacteria > Burkholderiales > Burkholderiaceae > Paraburkholderia. Next base: position 204,378 of record NZ_AWZV01000007.1, read on the forward strand.
ACGCCTTGCACGTACATCGGCAGGAACGTGGTCGAGCCCATCAGGATCATGCCGGAGAGCAACGTGGCGCCGTTGCACGCGGCGATCGGGCGGCGGCTCCACAGTGCGAACGAGATCATCGGCTCGCTCGCGCGGCGCTCCTGCAGCACGAACAGCAGCAGACACACGACGAATGCGCCCGCAGCCATCGATGCATGCGCGAGGTCGTCGTCGCCCGCGTAGGTGAGCGCGGTCATCAACGCGGCGATGGCGGCCATGAAGAGCGCGGCGCCCGCGAAGTCGATGGACGGGCGCGCGTGCCGCTCGGATTCGCGCAGGAACGCAACGAAGCCTGCCGCCGATGCGAGGCCGATCGGCACGTTCATCCAGAAGATCCACGCCCACGACATGTTGTGGATGATGAAGCCGCCGACCATCGGCCCGATAACCGCCGCAATCGCCCAGACGCTCGCGAGATAGCCCTGCACCTTGCCGCGTTCGCGTGCCGGGTATAGGTCCGCGACGATGGTCAGCGTGACCGGCTGGATCGCGCCTGCGCCAATGCCCTGAATCAGACGGAACGCGATCATGGCCGGCATGGACCAGGCGAAGCCCGCGAGCACCGAGCCGAGCAGAAAGATCCCTATGCCGGCCAGGGCGATCGGCTTGCGGCCATACAGGTCGGCGAGCTTGCCGAACACCACGGTCATTGCCGTTTGAGCGAGCAGAAACGACGAGAAGACCCAGCTATACAGATGCAGATCGCCGAGTTGCGCGACGATCTGCGGCATGGCGGTGGAGACAATGGTGGCTTCAATGGCGACCATCGCCATGGATGCCATTACAGCGGCAATGACCAGAGGGCGTGACGATTGCGGATTGCGGGACATGGGGCGAAGTTGGTATCAGAATAGTGGGTGCGCGTGCCGTGCGGTGCATCGGCCGCGGCCGACTCCGAGTATGCACCTTGCGGGCAATCCGCGCAGTCTGTCGCACGCGGAGGCCGGCGTGGCACGGCGATTGCAACTTACGACATTCTTTCGACACATGGAGGGTCATTATGAGGATCGAATTCACCGGACGCCGTGAAGTGGTGGCGGCCGCGCGCGTCGCCTTCGAAGCCAATGTCGATGGAAAGGACGTCTGGTGCAGCGTCTCGCTCGACGCGCTGAACGACCATTTCGGCAACGGCGGGCCGTCGGCTCACAACCTGGTCGGCACTTTCGAGGCCAACCGCGCGCAGATCGAAAAGGCCGCAACGCGCGTGCTCGAAAAAAACGGCGGGCAATCCGTGGAACTGGAAACGCGCGACTTCGACAAGACGGGCCCTTGACGACGGGTCTTGCCGGTCCGGCATGCCGCCGGGCCACGTGCGGACCTGACCTACACATCAGACACGCGGCGGGATGAGCGGCGCGCCTGAGCCGAAGGCGGCAACGCGGTATAGTCGCGCGAACCGCTCGCGGCCGCTGCAGGCGCTAACACGCCGAACCGCGCCGAACCGCGCCGAACCAGGCTGAACCAGGCGCGCCGCGTAACTTCGACTATCTGGAGAACATCTTGCAGGAAATCATCGAGGGCTTGATCCGCTTTCAACGCGAAGTGTTTCCGCAGCAAAGCGCCTTGTTCAAGCGCCTGTCCACCGCGCAAAGCCCGAGCACGCTTTTCGTGACCTGCTCGGACAGCCGCGTGGTCCCTGAGTTGCTGACGCAGGCGGAGCCGGGCGCGCTTTTCGTGATTCGCAATGCGGGCAACATCGTGCCCTCGTATGGTCCCGAGCCCGGCGGCGTGTCCGCAACGGTCGAATATGCGGTTGCGGTGCTTGGCGTGCGCGACATTGTGATATGCGGGCATTCGAACTGCGGCGCGATGACCGCGATCACCGCCAACACCAACCTGGAACACCTGCCAGCGGTGGCCGGCTGGCTGCGTCACGCGGATGCCGCGAAGGCCATCAACGCGTCGCGCAGCTACGAGTCGCCCGCGCAACGGCTCGACGCGCTGGTCAAGGACAACGTGGTCGCGCAGCTGGCGAACATCCGCACCCATCCTTCCGTTGCGGTCGGGCTCGCCAACAAGACACTGCAACTGCACGGCTGGATTTTCGACATCGAGAGCGGGGTGATGCTCGCACTCGACGGTCGCACCGGTCAATTCGTGCCCTTGCTAGAAAATCCGGACATTTTTGCCGTGTGACCTGGGCGGCACTGCACGGCTACTCGCGCGGACCGTTGTAGCAGCGAAACGCGAGGCTGATGCGCGGCCCGACGCTTTCCGCGAGCTTGGGAATGCCGTGGTCGTGCGTGAATTGCGACGCGTAGCTCATGACAAGGCAACTGCCCGGCTCCAGTTCGACATGCACCGCGCGGCCGGGGCCTTTTTTCGGGCGGATTGTCATGCGGCGCGCGGCGCCGAGCGAGACGATCGCAATCGGCGCGCCGCGCACCAGGTTGGCGGTTTTGTCGTTGTGCGGCGCGACGCTGTCATGTTCGTCCCGGTACAGGTTCAGCCCCACGCGGTTAAACGGCGCGCCGACGAGCGAGCGCACCGCCTCGAATGCGGCGCCAAGCGGCGCGGGCAGATCCGCCGATTCGCGCAGGAACGTGGCGATCAGGCGGGGCACGGCCACTTCGCGCTCATACATCATGCGCTGATGGCTGCTCCAGCCAATGCTGTCCAGCAACTCGACAAACCACTGTTGCGCCAGATCTGGCGCGATGGACTCGGGCAGATAACGGATACCGCCTTCGCGGTCGCGGAACAGACTGACCGGTTCCGGGGCAAACAGAGCTTGCTGGCACGCCATGATCGAACGCCGGGCGGATACTGACCCGCCGGGAAATGACTGGTTCATGCAGGTCATTATACTGTGTTTTTATACAGTATTGCAGGCACTTGCCCGGGCTCGCCTTGCTCTGGCCGTGGTCTCCTCGTGCCATGCGAGCCCGCGCGGCGCTCGCCTTCAGGCTTACTCGCCCGGACTGTACAGGTCGAGCAGTTTCAGCGTCACGCCATTGGTCCAGCCAAAGCCGTCCTGAAGCGGATATTCGCCGCCGCCGCCACCGCCCGTGCCTGCGCCTTCCACGACGTACTTCTCCACCAGCTTCTTCTCAGACGCATAAACGCCTTTCACGTCGGCGAGAAAACGCGTGCCGATCTGTTGCGCGAGCGCGTCCTGACCATAGCGCTTCAAGCCCTGAATGGCGACCCAGTGCAGCGGCGCCCAGCCGTTCGGCGCGTCCCACTGTTGCGTGGTGTTGTAGGTCGTCGTGACGAGGCCGCCCGGTTGCAGCAACGTCGATTGCACCTGCTGCGCGGTCTTTTTCGCGCGATCCGGCCATGCAGCGCCGACGAACAGCGGAAACACCATGGCCGCCGTCTTGTTGTCGCGTGGTTTGCCGAGCTGCCAGTCGTAGTCGCCGTAGTAGCCGTTCGAATTCCACAGGTAGCGGTTGATCCCGAGCGCGCGCTTCGCCGCGCGTGCCGTGAATTCGCCGACACAGCGGAAATCGCGCGTCTCGCCGCAGCCTTTCGCAATGCTGATCTCGAGGTGAAACATCAGGCTGTTCAGATCGACCGGAATGATCGACGTGGTGCGCACCGTCGCGAGCGTCATGTTGTCGCCGAACCAGCGCGAGCTGAAGTCCCAACCGCTTTCGGCGGTGGCGCGAAGTTCGCGGTACACGTCATTCGGATTGCGGCCGGTCGCCTTTTGCGCGGTCTGTATGTCCTCCAGATACGATTCGTCGCGCGGCGTGTCCAGCTCGTCCCAATAGCGGTTCAGGACGGTGCGGTCAGGCATCACCACCACGTTGCGCGTGGCCGAGCCGGCGGGCGTGGAGCTCTCGCCCTGCATCCAGTAGCCGTATTCCTTGCGCAGCGCGGGCAGGTACTTCTGATAGACGCCGTGGCCTTCCACTTTGGCCGCGAGCTCCACCATGTGCGAGAAGAAGGGCGGCTGTGAGCGGTCGAGGTAATACGTGCGATTGCCGTTCGGAATATGGCCGAATTTGTCGATCATGTACGCGAAGTTGTCGAGCATGTTGTCGACCAGGTCTTCGCGGCCCGCTTCCTGCAAGCCGAGCATCGTGAAGTAGGTGTCCCAGTAGTAGCCTTCGCGAAAGCGTCCGCCGGGCACTACGTAGGGCTTCGGCAACGGAATCAGCGAACTGTTAGGCGGCGCGCTCGTGGTCGTGCGCGTGAGAGCGGGCCATAGCCAGTTGATGTGCTCGCGCAGCGTCTGGTTCGCGGGCGGCGTGATCACCGGCTCGCTCGGCGGCGTGAAATACTGGTTCACGAAGTTCGCGAGCGAAAACCCCGGATTGTTCTTCTGCTGCTGATAAAGCTGCACGATGACGGCGGGGGCCGCGTTAGGCGTTGCGTCGACGAAGGTCTTCTGGTCCGGATAGATCTGTGCCGTTTGCACGGCAACGAACAGCTCCCCATAAAGTATGTCCGGTGCGGGCGGCAACGTGCCGCCGACCTGCGTGTCCGCATGACAGAGCGATGAAAGACCAAAGAGGAAGGCAAAGCCCGAAACGGCGGCCGCGCGCTGCAGATACTTCAGGCGGGCGCCGGGAGGCAAAGGCTGCAGTAAACCGTTGGGACAGCCAGGCATGCCGGGCGCGCGGCCGGCACAGTGAATGCTGCGCGCTTGCAATGACACAATCATGTCTCCTCCTGAAGGAATGGACAACAGGATTGGTCTGCCTCTCACACCCTCTCGTTCGATGACCTGCCGTGACCTGCGTTCGGGGCGTGGCTAGCATCGCATAAAAGCGGGCTCGCTTCAAACTATGCTGCGTGAATCGCCAGAGCCTGGCGGGCCTGGCTCTGGCGACGGAGTGCCACAGAGCGGTCCCGTCGAAAAACAATTAATTCGGATGGCGAAGCATTGTGGAAGCGGCGCCGTGGATTGCCGATCTCTGCTGCGACCACGGTGGCCCGCCGCGCACGTACGCAACGCCCCTGTCCTGCGCGACGCGCACGCGCGCTGTTCTTGTGTGCAGGCGAAACTGCGGCCACCGCTCAGATGCCCAGCCAGCGCGCCATCACAGGCATCAGCACCGGAACCACAAAAGCGGTGAACACGCCATTGAGCCCCATGCCAAGCCCGGCGAATGCACCCATCTGCTCGCTCACCTGAAACGCGCGCGCCGTGCCGATGCCATGCGACGCAACGCCGAGTGCGAAGCCGCGCACTTCGGGCTCGGTAATTCGCAACACGTTGAGAATGGCGCGCGCGAACACGGCGCCGAACACGCCCGTCGATATGACGAGCACCGCGGTCAGCGAGGGAATGCCGCCGATTTGCGACGCGACCGCCATCGCAATCGGCGTAGTCGCGGATTTGGGAGCGAGCGACGCGAGCGTCTGATGCGATGCGCCGAACAGCGCCGCCACGCCGATGGCCGAGACGATCGCCGTCAACGAGCCGGCGACCAGCCCGCCCATGAGCGGCAACGCATAGCGGCGCAGCTTCGGCCACTGACGGTAAAGCGGCAACGCGAGTGCAACCGTCGCCGGACCGAGCAGGAAGTGGACGAACTGCGCGCCTTCGAAATACGTTGCGTAGGGCGTGCCGGTGATTTCGAGCACTGCGACCAGCAGCGCGACCGCGATCAGCACCGGATTGGCAAGCGGATTGAAACGCGCCTTCGCATACAGGGCCTGTGCGATCAGATACGCTATCAACGTGATGGTGAGACCGAGCAGCGGACTCGCCGCCAGATAGACCCAGATCGCTCCGAGCTTCGGCAAAGCGGTCATTGTGCGGCCTCCGTGTCGGCGCGATTGTCCGGTCCCCGGTGCTGCTGCCGGCGCATCAACGCACGCGTGACGAGCGCGGCAACGGCAATGGCCAGTGTGGTGCTGACGGCGATCGAAACGATCACGGCAACCGCATCGCCGCGAATGCGGCTCGCCGAGACCATGATGCCGACGCCCGCGGGCACGAAGAGCAACGATAGATGCCGCAGCAATTCGAGCGCGGTGGGCTCGATTGCGTCCGCTGTTTGCGGGCGCATCATCACAAAGCCGAACAGCAGCAGCATGCCGATCACCGGGCCAGGCACCGGTAAGCGGAACACGTAAGACACGCCTTCTCCAAGGCATTGAAAGGTGAGCAGGGCGGCCAGCGCTCCCAGCATGTCGATCTCCAGCACACGAAACGGAACAGCGCGCATTGTGTACCATGCCGGTAGTTTTGTGGATCACGCGAGCCGGTTGCCGCGAACGTCGCGGCGCAAAATGCGCTCGATCGACTACTCCACCGTGGACGACGCCCATGCAAATCCAGCCGTTTCATATCGCCGTGCCTGAGCACGACATCGACGATCTGCGTAGACGGATTCTCGCAACGCGCTGGGCGCCCGCGACGCCGTCGCCCGCATGGCAACAGGGCATGGACGCAGCATGGCTGCGCGAGCTCGCCGCCTATTGGGCCGGGCAGTTCGACTGGCGCGCCGCCGAGCAACGCCTGAACCGGCTGCCGCAGTTCATGGCCGACGTAGAGGGACAGCGCGTGCATTTCGTGCATCGGCGCGGCGTGGGCCCGGCGCCTTATCCGCTTGTCGTCACTCATGGCTGGCCGGGTTCGTTCGTTGAGTTTGAGGCTCTGCTGGAACGGCTGTGCGACCCCGCCGCGTTCGGCGGCGAACCTGCGGATTCGTTCGACGTGGTCGTGCCTTCGCTGCCCGGCTTCGCGTTTTCCGAGGCGCCCGCGCGGCCCGGCATGTCGGCGTTTCAGGTCGCGGATTTATGGGCGTCGCTGATGAACGGCCTCGGTTACCGGCGCTTCGGGTCGCAAGGCGGCGACCTCGGCGCGGGCGTCTCGATTGCACTGGCGGCGCGGCATCCCGAGGTGGTTGAGGGCATTCATTTGAACTTCCTGCCGGGCTCCTACGAGCCCGCCATCGGCGCGACGCAACAAGCGTTGAGCGCGGAAGAAGAGCGCTTTTTGCGCGACAGGAACGAGTGGGCCGCGCTCGAAGGCGGCTACTCGCATCTGCACATGACCAAGCCGCTCACGCTTGCAGCGTCGCTGAACGATTCGCCAGTGGGGCTCGCCGCATGGATCGCTGAAAAATTCCGTGCGTGGAGCGATTGCGATGGCGACGTGGAGCGCGTCTTTTCAAAGGACGAATTGCTGACCAACATCTCGCTTTACTGGTACACGCAGTGCATCGGGCCGGCCATGCAGATGTACTGGGAAAACCGTCTTCAGCCAATGTGTTTCGCCGGAGCGCAACGGGTCGTGCCGCCCGTCGGCTTTGCGCGTTTTCCGAAAGAGATCAGCCATCCGCCGCGCAGTTGGCTCGAACGAACCTTCAATGTGGCGCAGTGGACGGACATGCCAGGCGGTGGCCACTTCGCCGCAATGGAAAAGCCCGACCTGCTGGCGGCCGAGATTCGCAGCTTCTTCAGACCGCTGCGCACGTGACGTGTCTGTCCTGGTGCGTCAGATCGTGCCGCACAGCGCGCGCGGACGACTTTTCAGCGTGCCTGCCAGCAAGGGTAAAGCACTCACGAGCTGCCCGCAGCTCGCCGCACATGCGAGGTTGATCCGCACGCCGTGCTCGATCTCCCAGCGATCCACCGCGAATGCCGACGAGGGCGCCCATGATGCGGCGCGCGGTGTCGTCCTCGATCCATACAGAGGCGATCAGCATCGACATCGGCGCGGGTACCCAGGCCGTCGTGCGCACGGCTTCTGCGCATTCACGCCGATTCACAACATGGGGATTTGTCGACAAGTCCCGCTCGACTCAACCGGTAGCACGACAACGGTCGCCGATTTGCAATCGGCGGTCTTCTTTCGACCTATCACATCCGGCAACAGAAAAATAAAAATTTTTCCGTAGTGAGGCCGGGAAAATCCCATATTTAGAGTATTAACTCGACCAACGAGTTACCTTATTCGAGTTGCATATACAGCGTGGTCGATTAAGAAAGTTTGTGAAAGGAAGTTGACACGATAACGTTTGCCAAACTAGGCTACGCACTGTCGCCAAAACTGATTTCCGTTTATCGCGCTTCCCGAAGAAGCGCGCTGCATGCGCTTTCCCATGGAATCGGCGCGGCGTCGTAAATGCCTTTTCTGAAAGCTTTGTAATACTAGGATCTGCAACTTCAAAAATCAGCCGTTAGTGCTGAGGGTGTAACACGTCCATATATTCTCGCTAGCAGATCGGTGCTGGTGCGGGAGACCTTTTTCGCTGAAAAAAGAGAAACACGGCTGAAGTGACTCAACGCACCTTGTTTATACCGATATTATCAGTCGAGGATTAAAATGCGCATAAATTTCCGATTGCAGATTCAGTGCCTGGCGTTAGCCGGAATAATGGTCATGGCCGGTTGCGGTGGAGGAGACGGCTCCGCTTCCCTCACGAGCAAATCCGCTCAGGCCCCGGCGAGCGCGTCCGATACGCCAGTCGTGCCGGCGAGCGCGGCGGTCGCGGACACGTCGATCGACAAGACCGTGCAGCCGGTCGAATTGCCCAACACGGTAACGCCCGTCAACTACAAGCTGTGGTTCAGGCCCAACCCGGCGCTGTCGTCGTTCGACGGCCGCGCCGACGTGCAGATCAAGGTGCTCAAGGCCGTTAACGCGATCACGATCGCGGGGCATCGCGTCAAGTTCACCAACGGCACAATCATGCTTCAGCCGGGCAACATCGCGCTGATCGCCACGCCGCAGGACGACGGCGACTTCTACCAGTTGCGGCCCGTCAGCGGTCAGATCGCCGCGGGCAACTACTCGCTGCACATGGAGTGGAGCGGCATCATCAACTTCAAGAGCTACGACGACCCGGTGACGAAAACCGGCGGAAGTTGCGGCGACGATCCGTATCCTGGCTGTTCGGCGGCGGAGGGCGTATTCCGCGTCGACCTGAAGGCGACCGACGGTTCGACGAGCGGCGCGATTCTTACCCAGGGCGAGTCGAATCTCGCGCGGCAGTGGTTCCCCGGCTGGGACGAGCCGGCATTCCGGCCGACCTATGAGGTGAGCGCCGAAGTGCCGCAAAACTGGAACGTCGTGTCGAACGCAGCCGAAAAGCCGGCCGTGAACGTTGGCGGCGGCTACAAGCTGGTGTCGTTCGAAAAGACCCCGCCTATGCCTTCGTACCTGCTGTTCTTCGGCGGCGGTCAGTTCGACATTCTCGAAGACGACTTCACGAGTCCGCTGCCCGACGGCAAAGGCCTGCATCTGCGCATTTTCACGCCGCCCGGCATGCGTGACTGGGCCAAGCCCGCCATGCAGCAGACCAAGCAGGCACTCGATTACTACTATCGCTACACGGGCATCCCGTTGCCGCTCACCAAGTTCGACACGATTGCCGCGAACGACGCGTTCAAGGAACAGAAGGACCTGAACTTCGGCGGCATGGAGAACTGGGGCGCGATTCTGGAATTCGCCGACGATATTCTGCCGGCGCCAGGCACGAGCATGTCGGACTATGGCGTGACGGTGCTCACGCACGAGGCGGCGCATCAATGGTTCGGCGATCTCGTTACGCTCGACTGGTGGGACGACGTTTGGCTGAACGAATCGTTTGCCACGTTCTTCGAGAACAAGACGAAAGTGCGCTTCTTCCCGGACCGCTTCAACTGGGTCGACGACGTGAAGAACAAGTACGCGGTCATCAACGCGGACCTGAAGTCCACGGCGTTCCCGGTGCAGCCGAACTTCAATGGCTGGGCGTCCAACGACTTCGTGCTGAGCGCGAGCGCCTTCACGTATGATAAGGGCGGTCACGTGTTGAAGATGCTGGAGAACTATCTCGGCGAAGAGACGATGCGCAAGGGTCTGCAGCAGTATCTGGCGGACTATGCGCTTGGCAACGTCACGCCCAAGCGTCTATGGGACGAGCTCACGAAGGCGAGCGGTCAGCAGATGGGCGCGATTGGCGACAGCTTCGTGCGGCAAACCGGTGTGCCGCTTATCTCGCTCGACACCCAATGCGATCTGACCACGAATCAGACCATCGTGACGCTCAAACAGGCGCCGTTCCCGAACCAGAACCAGTATCCCGGAACGCAATGGACGATTCCGCTCACGCTTGCTTATGGCGACGGACTCACTTCACGCAAGACGGTCGCGATGAAGGACCTGCAAACGCAGGTGCGGCTGAACGGCTGTTCCGCGGTGCTCGCCGATCCGAGCGGCCTTGACTACTACGTGACGAACTACAGCAACAACGCGTGGAGCCAGTTGCTCGCACAAAGCAATGCGCTGACCGACCCGGTTCTGCTGACGAGCCTGCAACTCGAGGCAAAACTGCTGGTTGCTCATGGACTCGCCGACCCGTCGCGTGAAACGAGCATCGGCTCGCTCACCTCGGCCAACACCATGGTGGCCCGTCAACTGCTGAAAGCCCCGGCACCGACGACGCAGTCGCTGCGTCCGACCATCCGCTATCAGGGCAAGCTCCGGCAGAAGGCGCAGACGCAGTAAGACCATTCAGGGACTGGCCGGCGACGGTTGCACGTTGCCGGCCACTCTGGATTTGCGCTGCAAGCAGTAACCTGCGGCCGCTGGGAATAAGAGCCCCGCGGCCGCAGTCATGCCTCACGCACCGTACTAAAGAACGCTGGATGGACCGCCGCTCTGCCGGTGTCCGCCCAGCGCTACGCGAACCTGCGACTGTGGCCCCGCGTTCGGCTTTCGCGATCGCACTTTTGTGCCGAAACCTCTGCGAAATGCGCCAATTATGGCCGCGCCTCGCGACCCCCCGCGGGCGCGAATTGAATTGCTTCGGCCAGCACATTCCTTCTTTTCGTTGCGCGCGCCGCCGCGCGAAATTTGCTCAATCTGGTGGATCACGCAACCAGTTCCTGCGGCCATACCTGCGTTTCAAGCACCCGCCCACCAACACTGTCCAGATCCGCCACGCAGGCGCGCTTATTGCGTAGATTTAGGCCCCTCGCACGTGCGAGGCCTCGTCGCTACACGCGGCGGGCCTTTGCAGCGGGGCTCGCCGACTCGACGCGCCACGAGTTTGTCGCACATGCATGGCCGCCTTGAAGGTTTTACCTGCTTTTGCGGGCTCAAATGCGATCTGCCGAACAGACGTTTGAAGCAGAGCCGGTCGTGTTGTGGCTATCGGATGAGAGAGTTACATTCTTCGGGCAGCGTTTGCATCGACCGTGCAGACTGTGTGAACCGGGCCTGATGGAGCGTCAGACGGAAGAGACGGAAGAATTGCGGAGCGGATGACGATGTACAACGATCCTGACTTGCCTCATGTTGGCGCGGACCGCGACGATGCGGGCCTCGACCTGGGAACTGCGCAGGCAACCGACATGACGCCCCGCTTCGGGCGACTGGCGCTTTGCGTGGCGGCGGCGAGCGCGCTTGCGTTCGGCGTGGTCGGCACCGTCGCTTACGGCGTGTGGTTCAACAGCGATCAGCAGACGTACGCGGAAGCCATTGCCCGCGCGCGCCAGGCGTTGCGCATGCCCGCGCCGAACCATACGGCGGCGATGCTGGCGACCTCGTCGGAGGCAACCAGCAGTTCGCCTGCTACGACCGCGCAGACAGTGCCGGCCACTGCCGCGGCAACTACAGGACCGCTCGTGATGCCGGCGCCCGGTCCTCTCGCACGCAGTCCTGCCGTCGCCACGACTTCACCCGCCGACGCAATCGCGCTGCTCGACTTGCCGGCAATTCCGGCGCAATCGTCGGCGACGACGGTGGACGAGCGGCGCAAGCCATCTACATGGTCCGGTGAGATCTCGCGTCCTCAGGAGGAAGCGGTGCTCGCGGACGACGCCGCCGACGCGCCCTCGAGCGTGGCCGTCGCGCCCGCAATCGCGCCTCGCGCGGCGCAAGCCGCCGCAGGCGCTGCCCCAGCCGCGATGCCTCAGCTTGCATCGACGCGCCCCGCGCGGGAAGCGAAATCCGCCCAGCAGGAGCGGCGTGCGTCGGCCAGCAGTGCGCGGCGCAAAGGCAATCTTTTCACGCGCATGGGTTCCTTCTTTCGACGAGTCAGCTATCGACAACATGGCAGCGGAAGCCAGCAAGACCTCTACTCGCATCCCTGAGCCGCTCTTCGCGTGGCGCCCGGGGCCGCTGCGCGCCAACGGCTGGCGGCTCACGCCCGGACCCGCCACGCTCGCCGTGGCTTCGCTGCTGTGTCTGCTAATCGGCCTGCTGTACCTCGCCTTGCAGATCAGAACGGTATTCTCCGATCAGGTCAAACAGGAATACGCGAGCCTCGTGCTGGAGGCCGTCGAGCAAGCCGGGACGGCACGCGCGCGGGTGGGCGCCTGGGACCAGGTGCCGGGCGCGCACGACGCTGCCGCGAACGGCTATCGCGACGCGCGTGCCGAACTGACGCGCCGCCTCGCGTCGCTCGCGGCGCTGGTGAATGCCAGCCCCGCCGGCGCGCCGCGCATGTCTTCGTCCGTGTTGTTGCCCGATGCCACGCTCGCGGAAATGGACGCGCTGCTCGCCAACGCGTCGTCCTACTGGCATGCGCAGCGCGATGCGCAGAGTGCCGACATCCGCAAACGCATCACGCTTGTCTCGCGCATGCTGATCGCGCTCGCCGCGCTGCTGTTCTGCATGCTCATCACGGCGCTCGGCCTGTACGCCAAGCGCAACCGTCAACTGGCCGGCCAGTCGCACGAATTCGAGCACGCTGCGCTGCACGATCCGATGACCGGCCTCGCGAACCGGCGCAAGCTCGTGACCGAGTTGCACGAGGCGGCAATCCAGGCGTCAGCGGACGCGGGCGCGCGGAAAATGGCGGTGTTGTACGTCGATCTGGACGGCTTCAAGCAGGTCAACGATTCACTTGGTCATCGGGTAGGCGACGAGTTTCTGATCGAAGTCTCGAAGCGCTTTCGCGAATCGGTGCGCAAAGACGACGTGGTTGCACGAATCGGAGGCGATGAATTCGCCGTGCTGGTTCGTCAGTTTTCCGCCCAGGAGGAACTGCGTCACATCGCGCAGCGCCTGATTGGCTGCGTGGCGCGCACCGATAAACAGATGGGGATGGGCATGGTTCGCGCGAGCATCGGCATTGCGAGCTACCCCGATCTGGTGGCTGATTATCGCCGGCTCGTCGCCGCCGCGGACGAAGCAATGTATGAGGTCAAGCGCGGCGGCAAGGACGGCTACGCGTTCGCATCGCCCGCACGGTGAACGGCCGATACGCCGAGTGGCTGGATTATTACGCGCTCCGAACCATTTCCCCGGCTCCCGCGCCGAACGCTTCATCGCGGTGAACCTGGCGCGCTGCCGCGGTGCCCGCGGTTCTCGCACGGCCTGGCGTTTTGCGAACGCGCGTGTCGCGCTGTGCGGGGCGTGCATCGACGAGATCCGCGTACAACGCGAGATAGCTCGAAGTGGACGCTTCCCAGCTCGAATCGCGGCTCATCGCATTGCGCTGCAACGCATGCCACGACGACGGCCGCATAAAAGCGGCCAACGCGCGGCCCAGTGCCTGCACCACATCATAGGTATCTTCGCCGTCGAAAAGGAAACCGGTCGCGCAATCTTCGCCGCGCGCGCAATCCGGCGCATAGTCGACGATGGTGTCCGCAAGGCCGCCGACGCGTGAGGCCACCGGAATCGTGCCGTAACGCATTGCATACAACTGCGTGAGTCCGCACGGCTCGAAGCGGCTGCCGTGCAGCAGAATATCCGCGCCCGCGTGCAGCATGTGTGCCCGCCGTTCGTCGTAACCGATCTGCACGCCGACGCGGCCGGGCCACGCTGCAGCCAGTTCCTGCATCGCATGTTCGAGCGCCCGCTCGCCCTGGCCGAGAATCGCGAACTGCAAACGCGGATGTTGCTCGAGCAATACCGGAAGCGCGCGTATCACCACGTCCGCGAGCTTCTGTTCCGTCAGGCGGCTGCCAATGGCGACAAGCGGCGCAAACGGGTCGCGCGACAAGCCGCACGCCTGTTGCAGTTCGCGCTTGCAGGCCTGCTTGCCCGCCGTGTCGTCGACGGAATAGGGGCGGGCGAGATAGGCGTCGGTGGCCGGATTCCATGCAGACGTGTCGATTCCGTTGACGATGCCCGAGAGCTTCGCCGCCTGCGCTTGCAGCACGCCTTCCATGCCGTGGCCGAAGCGCGGCGTCAGGATTTCGCGTGCATAGCGCTGACTGACAGTCGTCACGCGGTCCGCGTGCACGATCCCCGCCTTCATCATGCTGAGCGATCCGTAGAACTCGATGCTGCGTTCGTCGGTCAGCGCGGGCACCAGCAATTCGGAGGGCACGCCGATCCAGCCGCCCATTGCCAGCGGATGATTGCCCTGGAAGGCAAGATTGTGGATCGTAAATACGCTTTTTGCGGCCACGCCGGCAAGCCGCATATAAAGCGGCGTGAGCCCTGCATGCCAATCGTGCGCGTGCACGATGTCGGGGCGCTTCAGGTTGCGAACGCCGCGCGCCACCCGCGTGGCCGCTGCGGCGAGCGACGCAAAGCGCGTGAGGTTGTCCAGGTAGTCGCGTCCCTGCGGGTCGCGGTACAAACCTTCGCGGGCGAACAGGTGGTCCATTTGCAGCAGCAGCACCGTCACGCCGCTGTCTGGCATGCGCCCGCGCAGCAAGCGCGCGTCGCCGCCCGGCAAGCCGGTCATGCGGGCAACGGGTGCGACGTCGACCGCTTTCTCCAGCGCGGCCGGATAGGCGGGCATCAGGATGGAAACGTCGACGCTTGCATCGCGCAAGGCGCCGGCATAGGCGCTGACCATGTCGCCGAGTCCGCCAGATTTGGCGAGAGGAAGGGCTTCGGAAGCGACAAGTAGAACGTTAAGCGGCAAGATGGCCCCCAGAGGACGTGTTTTGCACTTGTGCAGTGCGGCGGAAACACAGGGCCTAAAAACAGCAAACGGTATGCCTGAGACACAGCTTGCGACCGGCTTGGCGTAAATCGACGTGTTTCAGCGGTAACCATGAGTTACTGCGTCGCGCTTGGGTTTTGGCCGGCAGGCGTTTTTGCACTTGCATGTAGTTTTGACGCGCTGTGTGCGCGCGCGGCAAAGAAAAAGCCGTCGCATTGCGACGGCTTTCAAGCGGCGCGCGCGGCGCTCAAGGCGCCGACGCTTGTGCCTGCTGGACGCGCCCGCCCTGGGTCATCGCACTGACGATCACGAAGACGATCACGTTCACGGCCAGCGCAATAAAGCCGATGTTCACGTCTTTGAGCGCATCGGGCAGGAACGGCATTAATTGCCCGATCGTCAGATGCATCGTGGTGGTAATCGCCACCACCGCTACGCCTGCAAGAATCCCGCAAAACGCGCCTTGCCTCGTCGCCCGATTGTGCGGAAAGAGGCTGCACACCACCGCGGGAAAGAGCTGCGTGACAAAGCTGTAGCCCATCAATAGCAACGCGACGATGGTTTCTCCGCCATGCAGCGTGAACGCCACTGCAACGAGGGCGACAACGGGCACGAGAATGCGCGCGAGGTTCGCGACTGACGCGTCCGATGCATTGCGGTTCACCATGCCGCGGTAGACGTCGTTGGCGAGCAGCGTGGAGGCCGAGGTGAGGATCATCGAGCCCGGCACCAGCGCGGTCAGAATGCCGGCCGCGCCGATCACGCCGACGAACCACGGGTCGAAGGTCTGCAACGACAGGCGGAACAGCGACAGGTCGATATCGCCGCCTTTGAGCCCCGGCACCTTGAGCGTCGCCGCGAAGCCCACGAAGAACACGAACAGCAGGATCAACTGGTAGAGCGGCAGCACGATCGCATTACGGCGGAAAATGCGTTCGTCTTTCGCCGTGAAGATCGAGCCGAACGTATGCGGCCACATGAAAAAGCCAAGCGCCGTGAGCAGCACCGTGGACTGGAACCAGGTCACGCTGGAGCCTTTCGCCGGGAACGTGAGGAAGCCGGGGCGGGCGGCGTCGATCGCACGGAACATCTCGCCGAGGCTGCCGTAGTAATGCAGCGGCAGATAGATGCCGAGGAACAGCACGATCGCGAGAATCAGCAGGTCTTTGACAACCGAGTTCCACGCCGAGCCGCGCACGCCCGACACGATCACATAGGCTGTGACCACAGCGGCGCCGATCCAGATTGCGGCGGTCGACGAAATTGCGCCATACGAAGCCGTGGCTACGATAATGCCCAGTCCCTTCAACTGCAGAACCAGGTAGGGAATGAGCGCCGCGACGCCGACCAGCGCGACGAGCGTACCGAGCGCGGGGCTGTCGTATTTGCGGGTGAAGAAGTGCGGCTGGGACACGAGACGCTGCTGCTTGGCAAAACGCCAGATGGGCGGCAGCATCCAGTACGACAGAATGTAGGCGAGCGTGCCATACGCGAGAATGTAATAGACGGGTGCGCCTTTGCCATATGCAAAACCGCTGCCGCCGAGGAACGTGAACGTGGTGTAGATTTCGCCGGCCATCAGCAGGAACACGAAGGCAGTGCCGAAACTGCGGCCGCCTACGGTCCATTGTTCGAGGCTCATGTCGTGGCCGCGCCTTGCCCGTACGCCCAGGAAAAGCGCAAACAGCGTAATCGCTGCAATGATGACGAGCGCGCTCATGGGCGGACCTCCTCGCTGTCGGCGGCAATCTGCCGGTTCGACGGATCAAGGCGGTAGACAATCGCCATGATGACCGAACTCAGCACCACCCACGCGACAATCCAGCCCAGCACGAACGGCATGCCGAGCACGAGCGGCTCGACGCGGTTCACAAACGGAACGCCAAGCAGAATGCCGATGAACGGCAGCGCGGCGAGTACACGAAGCAACATGGGGCAACTCCTCGAACTGTGAGTACGTCTCGTTGAAAGTGCAGCTTCGCTGGCGACTGTATGCCTGATGCTTGCGTTCCGTAAAGCAGTTCAAAAAACTGTAGGCTGGTTGAAAGTTGCGTGCGCATCGATCGGCGCTCTTTTCTGCCTGCGCCTGTTGCATTGCAATCCGCGAGCTCGACGCCCGGCGCGCGCAGCACCTGTTGAGCGGCCCGGTCCCTTTTTACGGCTTTATATCGCGCCGCGATATGATTCTGGCCAGGCGGGGCGCGCAGGCTGGGAACACGCGGCGCCTCCAGTTCAACTACACGGCGCGGCGCGCTCACCGCATGGCAGTCGGCTTGCCGGAGCGCCGCCCGACACGGATCGCATATGGTCGAAAGTCTGATCGCAGACATTCTGTTTGGCTTCACGGGACTGATCAGCATCATCAACCCGATTGGCGTTGCTTTTGTTTTTCTTGACCGTACCGCTTCTTTGACGACCGAAGAGCGCACGGCCCTCGCGCGGAAGATCGCGATCAATGTCGTCTGCGTGCTGCTGGTGGCGTTTTTCATCGGAACGCCGATTCTGCATTTCTTCGGCATTTCAATGGAGGCGTTGCGAATCGGCGGCGGGCTGGCCGTCGCGGTGGGCGGCTGGCAGATGCTGAATGCGCCCGACACGCAGCCCGCCGAACAGCCGGGCGTCAAGCGTGTGGACGCGGAAAACGCGAAGTCAAGGGCGTTCTTCCCGCTGACCATTCCATTGACTACCGGGCCGGGTTCGATCGCCACCGCCGTTGCGCTGACCGCCAACCGTACCCATAAGCTCTCGGAGTTCGTACTGTCGGGCATTGCGTCGGTCGTGATCTCGCTCGCGGTGGCGCTGACCGTCTACCTGGTCTATAGCCGCTCGGTCGTGTTTGCGCGATACCTCGGCGCAGAAGGCACCAAAGTCGCCATGCGGGTCTCGTCGTTTCTGCTGCTGTGCATTGGCGTGCAGATCATGCTGACCGGCTTCTCCGAATTTCTGATTCCCATCGCGACGATGCAGCCCGCGTCAGGCCGGTGAAGTGCGGCTCGCGCGTCGGGCTGAAGCGCGTGCGCACCTCGCAAGAATCTATTGCGCGAAACGGATAGTGGGTGGGCGGCGCATCGCCTATAGTTCGGCGGCAATGCGTGGAGTTCACCTGCGCCTGCTGTGCCCATACCGCGCCCGAAGAATGCGCATAACAAACGTCACAAGAACGGATGGCGAGACAATGAGACGACATACAAAACTGGTGGCCGCGCTCGCGTTGGCGAGCCCCCTGGCCTATGGCCAAACGAGCGTGACGCTCTATGGCCGCCTCGATGCCGGCATCGAATACATGAATCATATCGACAACGGCACGGGCGCAAGCTCGAGCCGCTGGCGCGCCGAAGGCGGCGACTGGGGCACGAGCATGCTCGGCCTGAAGGGCACCGAGGACCTGGGCGGCGGCCTGAAGGCAATCTTCAACCTGGAAACCGGCTTGCAGGTAATGGACGGCACCACGAGCGGCGGACGGCTCTGGTCACGCCGCGCGTTCGTCGGCCTCAGCAGCCAGCAATGGGGCACGCTGCAAGCGGGCCGCAATCTGTTTATCGACAGCGACGGCGTGTGGGAATTCGACCCGTTCGTGCAGCAGGCGTTTTCCTCGGCGTCGCTTGTGCGCGGGCGGAACTGGCAGCAGACCAGCAACAACGTCGAATATCACAGCCCGGTGTTCTGGGGCTTCGACGTGCAGGCGCAATACGCATTCGGCAACCAGCCCGGTGCCTTCAACAGCGGCGCGAGCGGCGAGTTCGGCCGTTCGGACGGCATCATGCTGACCTATCATTCGCAGCTCTTCGACGTACGCGGCATTTACGACGAACTGCGCGACAGCAATGGGCGTTTCTCGAACATCTTCCAGAGCTCGCGTGAATACTTTGTGGGCGCGAACGTGCATTTCGATGCGGTGAAAATTCAGGGCGCCTATACCCATTACTCCGCGCCGGACTCACCGGCTGGCGTTGCCGATACCGCGGACCACTACTGGCTCGGCGCCACCTACACTGTCCAGCCGCGCTGGGCCGTGACCGCTGGCGGCTACTACGTGAAGGTCGGCGACGGCGCGGGCGACACCGCGCATGACCCTTCCGGTCACGCGATGATGTACGTGCTCGGCACCACTTATAACCTCTCGAAGCGCACCTTCGTTTACGGCACCGTCGGCTACGTGCGCAACAGCGGCAACGCCAATTTCTCACTGCAGGCGTCGCCGCGCGATGCGACGAACAACACGAACCCGCTGGTGGGCGAGTCGCAGACCGGCGCTTACGTCGGCATGCTGCATCAGTTCTGATTCGCGCGGCGCGGATTCACGCGGCGATTGCAACTGCATCCGATCGCGATTGCATCAGATCGGAATTGAGACCGCCGTGTGCGCGCCGACCGTGTATCGCTCCGCTCGAGTTTCGCGCGGGTTGCGCTTCAGTGCCGCGCACGCTGCAGCGCATGCACTGGCGGCGGGGTTGCGGGCGGGTCGCCTTCGGGCGCACCAGGCGGCGCGCCGCCTGGGTCGTCGTCGGGAGCGGGCGGCGGATCCGGATCGATGTTCGGGGCCGGCGGCGCTTCAGGGTCAATCTCCGGTGGCGTCGGCGTGTGCATCACATGCGCCGCTGCGCCGCAAGTGTTTGACAGGGTCATCGTAATCTCCACTTTTTGTGTTCCTGCTGGGTTCTCCTGCGCGCAATGCGCATGCCCTTTGATCCCTCTTTGATCCCTCCATCGCCTTTCGCGTAGCGGCATTCCCATGTGGAACGGCCGTTGCTCCGTTCGATCACGCGCAATGCACATGGCATGGCACGGAAGAGCGTGGGGTGCTTGGTCGAGCACCGGAAATACAGGCACAGGGAAACACGAAATGGCGCGACACAAGGCCGACGTTGCTGACGACGAGTTCGAGATTTTCGCCAGCTATCACGGAACAGGCGACGGCCGTTATGTAGGTGGACTGAAGGTCCTCCGCAAAGCGGACAGGAGGATTCTTTTTCCATTCGACGGTGCGCCGGAGATCGGCCCCTATGAGACCGCCGATGAAGCGCGGCGCGCCGCCATCGAGTACGGCAAGCAGATCGTGGCGGCCGACCGCGCTTCGCCGGAGAAGTGACTGCGGCGCGCGCTCAGCATTGCGAGGCGGCGCGCTCGTGCAGCAACGAGGAACCTCGCTTTGCGCTCAGGGCATACCGCCGAGCGAGGGAGAAATCGTGCTGCCGCGATTGGGATCGTCGGGGTGCTCGTCGGGCACCGTGGGCCGTGCCGACAGAGGCGGATGGTTGCGATAGCAGGCGTCGATGGAATCGTTCACTACGCACTGCGCGAATGCGTCCGCATCGCTCTTTTGCGCGAACGTGTAAAGGGTTCGTTCGACCTGAACTTCCGTATCGGACACGCGAATGGTCGTGACTGACATGAGGCGCTCCTTTTTACAAAGATGAATCCGAAGCTTCAGCGTTGAGCACGCAATGGACGTGCCCAATGAATGTCCGATGCGTGCGGGCAGCACGCTCCTTGAATGCGCGAATGCATGCGTCGTTCATGGATGAAGCAGCTTGTAGGGCGGCGAAGCATGGGTAGTTGTAGGCGTGAACGCGGCTGCTGCCAGACCGCAAAGCGCTGTTAGCCATGGGAGTCGACCGTTGGGGTCCGTATGTTGCTGCGACACAGGCGTAGCCGATAAAAGGAGAGAACCATGCAGCCCGGAATGCAGCCCGAATCGCACGCTGATACAAAGCCCGACACGCGCCCCGATGCACAGCGCGACACCCAAGCGGACTCGCAGTCCGCCACTACCCGCGCGAATAGCAGCGCTGCCGAACCGACCGCTGAAGTGAAGGCGCGCAACCGGCCGAGCGGCACCCATTACGTCGAACCGAGCCCGCTCGGCATCGAGCCGGTCGTGCAGACCGGCGTCGATCAACAGACGAACCCGCCGCGCTCGAACCAGCATCCCGAGCAGACCGCCGAGGTTCCGCTAGGTACAGGCGCGCATGGCGAGCCCGCGGGCGGTGGTGGCCGTGCGTCGCACAAGAACTGACTACGTCGAAACGAACGGAGAGACACATGCAACAGGACAACGAACCCCTGAACCCGGGCGATGAAGCGCCCCCCGACGCACCCGGCGTTGGTGAAGACATTTGCCGCGCCTGCCACGGCACCGGCAAGGTGGAGGGAAAGCAGTGCACCGTGTGCGGCGGCACCGGCAAAGTGCTGCAGGGCATAGGCGGCGGCTGAGCGTTTCGCGTATGCGCGAGCGGTGGCGTGCCTGCGCGGCGCGACGCCCCGCAGCGGGCCTGGTTGCTCTCCAGGAGGGCGCCAGCGTGGCCACTAGCGCGGTCACCGGCGAAGCGACCCGTGCGGCCACAAGCGGTCACCTGCAGGGCCACCAGTCGGGCCTTCAGCGGGGCCGCCAGCGCCGCCGCCAGCCGGGCGGGCGCGCTTTATGCGGCAGTGCAAGATCGCCGGTTGCCGTTTCACGCATGCGGCAGGGCGCCCCACGCACAGGAGCCAGACATGCAGCAGGAATCGAAGCACGCATTCGACGCGATGCAGACCGAGTACGAAGCCTTCATGCTCGAACCGCACGACTGGGTACCGAACAATCGCAAGCTGCCGGTCGTGATTTACCGGCAGGCTGTCGACCCCGCCATCGGCGACGTGGCGGCCGCGTTCGAAGTGCTGTTCGCGCGCAACCAATGGCCGCCGCAATGGCGCGACGGCATTTTCGACTATCACCATTTCCATTCGACTGCGCACGAGGTGCTCGGCGTGAGCGAGGGGTCCGCGGAAGTGATCGTTGGCGGTCCGGGCGGCAAGGTGGTGAGCATCTCCGCTGGGGACGTGCTGCTTTTGCCCGCCGGCACAGGCCATTGCCTGCAATCGTTCCAGGGCCGCTTTCGCGTGGTGGCCGGCTATCCGGCGGGCCAGCAGTGGGACATTCGCCGCGAAGCGCTCACGCCGCAGGAACTCGCGACCATGCAAGCCTTGCCGTTTCCGCGAATGGACCCGGTCGACGGCGAGCACGGCCCGCTATGCGAGCACTGGCTGAACGCGGCCTAGTACCGCGCCCCTTTTGCTGGCATTTCGCTCGACCCCCACACGATGTCACGCTGCGTGCAGAGTTGCGCGCATCGGCGCATTATCGTGAAGGCTTGTCGGGTTGTTCATCTGTTGTGTCCCGCGCACACCGTCTGAATACCGTTGAATACCGTTTTGAGCAGAGCCCTCGCGGCATCGCGCGCGGGCAATGTGGCTGACGGCCGAACAAGGAGTGTCCCATGCAAAACGATCCCGCCCTCGATCAGTTGTGCATCAATACGATCCGCACACTGTCGATGGACGCTGTTCAGAAGGCCAATTCCGGCCACCCAGGCACGCCGATGGCGCTCGCGCCGGTTGCCTACCATCTATGGCAGAACCATCTGCGCTACGACCCCGACGAGCCGCTGTGGCCCAATCGCGACCGCTTCGTGCTGTCGGTCGGGCACGCGTCGATGCTGCTGTATTCGCTGCTGCATCTGGCGAACGTGAAGGTTGTCGACGAAGACGGCAAGCCCACCGGCCAGCCGGCGGTGTCGCTCGCGGATATCGAGCGCTTCCGCCAGATCGACAGCAAGACGCCTGGCCACCCGGAGTACCGGATGACGACGGGTGTCGAAACCACCACGGGCCCGCTCGGCCAGGGCCTCGGCAACAGTGTCGGCATGGCGATGGCGGCGCGCTGGTACGAGAACCGCTTCAACAAGCCGGATGCGCCCCTCTTCGACTATCGCGTCTATGCGCTGTGCGGCGACGGCGACATGATGGAAGGCATCTCGCACGAAGCCGCCTCGCTTGCGGGGCATCTGAAGCTCTCGAACCTGATCTGGATCTACGACAGCAATCGCGTGACCATCGAAGGGCACACGGATCTCGCCTATAGCGACGACGTGGAGAGCCGCTTTCGCGGCTACCGCTGGCACACGCTGCATGTAGACGACGCGAACGACGCGGCCGCGCTCGAAGCAGCGCTGGTCGAGGCTAAGAGCGTGACGGACAGGCCGACGCTGATCGTCGTCAACAGCATCATCGGCTGGGGTGCGCCGAACAAGCAGGACACCGCCGCAGCACACGGCGAAGCGCTCGGTGTGGAGGAAGTGGCGCTCACCAAGAAGTTCTACGGCTGGCCCGAAGACAAATTTTTCTACGTGCCCGACGGCGTGCACGAGCGCTTTGCCGCCGGCATCGGCGCGCGCGGCAAGGCGGCCCGCGAAGAATGGCAGGCCAGGTACGACGCCTATAGCAAGCAGTATCCGGAACTGTCGCGCGAATTCGCGCTGATTGAAGCGCACGACTTGCCGGTGGGCTGGGACAACGACATTCCCACTTTCGACGCGGACCCGAAAGGCATGGCCTCGCGCGACTCGTCGGGCAAGGTGCTGAACGCCATTGCCGCGCGCGTGCCCTGGATAATCGGCGGCGCGGCGGATCTCGCACCGTCCACGAAAACGAACCTGAAATTCGAGGGCGCGGGCAGCTTCGAATACGACAACTACGGTGGCCGCAATCTGCATTTCGGCATTCGCGAACACGGCATGGGTGCGGTGGTCAACGGTCTCGCGTTGTCGAACCTGCGGCCCTTCGGCTCGACGTTCCTGATTTTCAGCGACTACATGAAGCCACCCATTCGTCTGTCGGCGATCATGGAGGTCGAGGCGATCTACGTGTTCACGCACGATTCGATCGGTGTCGGCGAAGACGGGCCGACGCATCAGCCGATCGAGCAGCTCGCGTCGCTGCGCGGTGTGCCCGGGCTCACGGTGCTGCGTCCGGGCGATGCGAACGAGGTGGCGCAAGCATGGCGCGTCGCGCTCACGCAAAAGCGCCGTCCTGCGTGCATCGTCGTGTCGCGGCAGCCGCTGCCTACGTTGGACCGCAGCCGCTATGCATCCGCCGAAGGCGTGAAGAAGGGCGCCTATGTGCTCGCCGACGCACCCGACGGACAGAAGCCGCAAGTCATTCTGCTCGCCACCGGCAGCGAGCTTTCGATCTGCGTCGACGCGTACGAGAAGCTGAAGGCCGAAGGCATTGCGGCGCGCGTGGTGTCCATGCCTTCATGGGATCTGTTCGAACGGCAGGACGAAGCGTATCGCGACACCGTGTTGCCGCCCGACATCGACGCGCGCGTGGCCGTCGAACAGGCCGCGTCGCTCGGCTGGGACCGCTACGTCGGCAGGCAAGGCGCCCAGGTGGTAATGCACACGTTCGGCGCTTCCGCGCCGCTTGCCGATCTGCAGAAGAAATTCGGCTTCACGCCCGAGCACGTGTACGAAGCAGCGAAGCAGCAGATTGCGCGTGTGCAGGCCAAGGGCGCCGGCCAGTAAGGCGCCCCGTGCCACATTGATCGCGTCGTTCAGTTCGCCGGGATCGTCACGACAGGTGCCTTGTTGCTCGTGTCGGCCTCGGCGAGCGCCATCAGGTTCTGCACGACCGTGAATGCGTATTTCGAGTCGAAGTCGTTGCGCTCCACCCAGTAGGCCGACGCTCCATACGGAATCGTCACGTACGCATTGTCGGGCGCCGTCTTGCCGGAGTGAACGATGATGGTCGGCCTCGTCTCGCCGCCGATCAGGCCCACGGTCGGCTTCGTCGAACCGTCGCTGATACGTTCGGTCGGCACCTGCACCTGCGCGCCGAGATCGGTCAGAATGCCGAGCACCGAGCGCGTCACCATCGGTATCTTGTCGGCCTTGTGCCACGCGGACGAAGGCCCGTACACGATTTCGTAGCTGCGCGTGTTCGATGAAAGATGCAGCAGCTTGCGCACGCGCGCGACATCGGCGCTGATTTGCGGCGAGTCGCCGCTGGTGGTGGCGCCCATGACGAGAAACACGCTCATCTGGTCGTTTTTCTCGCCCACCTTGCGCGACTCCACGTTCAGCTCGCCCGCGAGTTGCAAGCGCCGCAATGCGCGCAGCAATTCGAAAAAGCCCGGGGCGCCGGCGCTGTTTTCTCCGCCGAGCGCGTTGCCGTTCTGCAAGCCGCCCACGGATTGCGCGGTAATGCGCAGCAGCAGGTCGATCGGAATGCCGCCCTCGGCGAGCGGCAGCACGAGCGCGGGCGCGAGCGGCCGGATATAGGCGGAGGCGAACGCTTCGCCGGTAGTCGGCGTGAAAGTAAAGGTGGGATGGTTCGAATACGACACGCTGCCGGTGGCAAGCGCATAGTTGGGCTGGCTGCCGGAGCCTGCGTTGGCGGTCGCGCCGCCGCTCGCATCGAACGTATAGGCCGCAATGATGTTGCTGACGGTCAGAAAGGCGGGCGCATCGCCATAGCGCAGGCCTACCACGGCTGCGAGAATCTCGCGCTTTTTCGCGTCGCCGAGTGCGCGAGCGTAATCGACCTGATCGGCTTTCAGGCGCGAAGGTCCGACATGCACGCAGGCAGAAGAAAGACAGGCCGCGCAGAGCGCGGCGGCGAGCGAAGCGGTTCTGATCATCGTGAAGAGGGCCGGGAGGCTAATCCGCTGAAGATTGAGTCGTCTGCACGGCGGTAGCACGGTGCATTCCCGCTTCAGCGGCGAGTGCGTAGCTCGTGCCAGGTCTCGCGCTTGACTACTCGCGCGAAGTCCCGCTCCCGCTCGGCGCCGACTCGCGGAGCGCATCGTCGAGCGTATTGCGGTACGTGCGCGATTCCATTTCCGCGAGACGGCTCAGTGTCCTCGACAGATCATGCGCACCTTCGAGGCCGCGCAATGCAGCGTGAACCGGCTGATCCGACGCAATGAAGAGCGCACGCTTGCGATCGTAAAGAATATCGACGAGCCACACGAGCCGCTGCAGCGTGTGCGACCGGCTCAGCCACGCGGTGTGCACGTTGTCGACAATGAAGCCGTGCCAGCGCTCGGCGAGGTCCAGGTAGTCCAGATGCGAGCGGCTCTGCACGCACAGCGCTTCGAAGTCGGCCCACAGCATGGCCGCACCCACGGCGCGCGCAATCAGCGGACGGCCCGCGGCGCTGACCTTGGTCGCTTGCAGCGCGCCGCTGCTCTCATGGCGCAGGAAGACGTCACGCAGGGCGTTGCTGGTTGCTGCGTCGAGCGGCGAGAAAAAGCGCGGCGAAGGATGCGCCTCGCCGCCGAAACGATAGTCGCGCGCGCCGTCGAAATGAATCACGCAAAAATGCTGTTTGATCTGCTCGATGGTGGGCACGAAACGCTCATGAAACTCCGGGTCGGAAAGCAGGCTGTCCGGCGCATAGTTCGATGTCAGCATGATGCGCGTGCCGAGTTTGATAGCCGTGTCGAGAAAACGGCCCATCAGAAAAGCATCGGCAATATCATGCACGTGGAATTCGTCGAAGCACAACAGCTCGATACCGTCGAGCCATTGTCTGGACACCGAGCCGAGCCGGTCGTCGCCGCGCGGTTCGTTCACGAGGCGCTGATTCATCTCGCGCAGAAATTCGTGAAAGTGCAGCCGCCGCTTGCGGCCTTCCGCCAGGTCGAACACGGTATCGACCACGAGGCTCTTGCCGCGTCCCGGCAGTCCGTGGCAATAAACGCCCTGATAGCGCGGGTAGCGCGGGTTACTGCCGCCGCGAGGCGTAACGAACAGTGCGACGAGCGCCGCGATTGCAGCGCGTTGCCTGGCATCGGGAACGAGACCGCGCTCGGCGAGTTTGCCTGCGACCAGCGCTTCGTCAAGCATACGTTGCGGCCCTATGCAGACAGTGGTTGACGCGTGTGCGCTGAACGGTGCTCATTGTGCGGTCCTGTTGCGTGCCGCAGGGCGGACACGATGCGCGCCATGTTACCGCAGGCGTTTGCAACCGCGCGCCATCGGCCGCGCCTGGGACCTGCCAGCGGCGTGCGCCGGTGGCACGGCTCAGCCGGTCTTGATGGGCTGCTTCGGCGCGCCTTGTGGCTCGAGCCCGAAGCGCTCATATTGCGCGATCACCTGCGCACCGAACAGCAGCAATGTCGCAAGCCACTCCAGGCTGAACAGAATGACGATCGCCATGGTGAGCGACCCGTAGACCACGCTGACTTGGGAAAGCGTGGCGAAGTACCACACCAGCACGTGCCGCGTGATCTCCCACAACACGGCGGCGACAATGCCGCCAAACAGCGCGTGTTTGATGGATGGCCGCCCGACCGGCATCACCATATAGATCGACGTCAACACGAAAATCTCGCCTGCCAGGCCGAGCAGGTACAGCAGCACGCGCGAAGGGCCCTGCAGCGAAACATACGTGCCGAAGAAGTCGAAGCCTTCTGCGCCTACCGCCTCGAGTCCGCTCGACACGACGGTAACAATGAGCGCCCCGACGCCGAGAAACAGGATGTAGCAATATGGCAGCAGCGCGGAAAGCAGGAAGTGGCGCCGCCTGATGGCCACGCGATGAACGAAGATCAGCGACATCGCGTTTTCCAGCACCGTGAAGGCAAGCGAACTGAAGAACAGCATCGTGACAAACAGCACCCAGCCGATCACCGCGCGATGGGCGAGAAAATTGGCCAATTCATGCACGAGCGCGCGCGACTGGCCAGGCACGAGCCACTGCAAGAGGTGCCCCAGGGCGGGCAGCAAAACATGCTGCGGCACGACGCGCGACAGTGCAATGACGATCAGTATCATCAGCGGCACGATGGAAAGCAGCGCGTAATAGGCGACCGCGCCGGCGAGCAGCAGCCCCTGGTTCGCGCGGAAAGCCTTCAACGTTTCGAGCGTGAAGCGGCCGGGATGTTGTGCGACGTAACGCGTGCGCCGATCGATGATGAAGTGCATGGGGCCTCGCCACGCGCGGGTCGCGGGCCGCCGGCGGGCGGCGCATACCTACGCGCTTTACATCCGGGGCAAGCAAGAATGCCGCCATGCCCGAAGCGGCGTTGTTCAAACAGGTCGCAAAGCGGCGGGCGTAACCTCTCACGCATTGCTTCCGGCCGCGCCAGCACCGCCGGGAATAGGCTTTGCTTCCTTACGTGCAACATGGCATTCGAACCAGCATCGAATATCGCAGCGGACCATGCCGGCCCCGGGGACCTCGTGATTGCACGGCCAGAGGGTTTGTATTGTCCGCCGGGCGATTTTTATATCGATCCGTGGCAGCCGGTCGAGCGCGCCGTGATTACGCATGCCCATTCGGATCACGCCCGCTTCGGGCATCGGCATTATCTGGCGTCGCGCGCGGGGGCGAACGTGCTGCTCTCGCGCCTGCCTGACATCTCGCTGCAAACGCTTGCATACGGCGAGCGGCTCGACATTAACGGCGTGACCGTGTCGCTGCATCCGGCGGGACATGTACTGGGTTCCGCGCAACTGCGCATCGAGCACCGTGGCCGCGCGTGGGTCGCTTCCGGCGACTACAAGCTCGACCCCGATCCCACGTGCGATGCATTTGAGCCGGTGCGTTGCGACACGTTTATCACCGAATCCACTTTCGGTCTGCCGATCTACCGTTGGGACCCGCCGCAAAGCGTGTTCGATGGCGTGGACTCATGGTGGCGTCACAACGCCGCCCAAGGCCGCGCATCGGTCCTGTTCTGCTATTCGTTCGGCAAGGCGCAGCGCGTTCTTGCGAGCGTCGACGCGGCCATCGGGCCGATCTTCTGCCATGGCGCAGTGGAGCCGCTCAATCGCGCGTATCGCGAGGCCGGTGTGCACTTGCCGCCGATACGGCTCGTCAGCGAAATTGCGCCGAAAGACAAGGCCGTGTTCAAAGAGGCGCTGATTGTCGCGCCGCCCTCGGCGCAGGGCAGCGCGTGGCTCAGACGCTTCGGCGACTATAGCGACGCGTTCGCGTCGGGCTGGATGCGCTTGCGTGGCGCGCGCCGCAGACGCGGCGTCGACCGCGGCTTCGTGCTTTCCGATCATGCGGATTGGCCCGCACTGCAAACGGCGATTCACGCGAGCGGCGCAGAGCGTGTGATCGTCACACATGGTTCTGTCGAGCCGATGGTGCGCTGGCTGCGCGAGCAGGGCCTTGAGGCCGGCGCTTTCGCGACGCAATATGGCGACGATACCGTCGAAGCGGACGCACTCGGCGGGGCTGACACTGACACGGCTGCACAAGGCGCCGTTGCACAAGAAAGCGTCGCGCCTCACCAAAGCAACGAAGCCCCCGCTGCCGAGCTGGACGACACCGCGAGCCGTTCATGAAGCGCTTCGCTGCTCTCTATACCGCGCTCGACGCGACCACCTCCACGCATGACAAACTGGAGGCGCTCACCAGCTACTTCTCCGTAGCCGAGCCTGAAGACGCGGCATGGGCGTCGTACTTTCTGGCGGGCGGCAAGCCGCGGCAGTCGGTGCCTACGCGCCTGCTCACTGAGTTCGCACGCGAACGCGCGGGCTTGCCCGCATGGCTATTCGAGGAGTCCTATCACGCAGTGGGCGATCTTGCGGAGACCATCGCGCATATTCTGCCGCCCGCGCAACGCAACTCCGAACTCGGACTGACACAGTGGATCGAGCAGCGCGTGCTGCCCTTGCGCGGTCTCGCGCCCGAAGAGTTGCGCCCGCGTCTTTTCAGCTATTGGGACGAACTCGACTGGAGTGGTCGTTTTCTGCTCACCAAGCTGATTGGCGGCGGCTTTCGCGTGGGCGTCGCGCGGCAACTGGTGGTGCGCGCGCTGGCCGAGGTGGCGGGCATTGATCACAAGCGCATTGCGCAGCGCATGGTCGGATGGACCGATTCACGGCAAAAGCCAGACGCCGCGCGTTATTTGCGGCTCATCGCGCCCGAGGCGGCCGATGCTGCGGGTGACGACGCGCAGCGTGCGATAGAGCGTCACGACAGCGATCTTGGCTTGCCGTATCCGTTTTTTCTCGCGCATCCACTGCAGGCCGAACCGGGGACACTGGGCGATCCGGCACGCTGGCTGATTGAATGGAAGTGGGACGGCATTCGCGCGCAACTCGTCAAGCGGGCGGGACGAGTGTGGTTGTGGTCGCGCGGCGAGGACCTGATTACCGATCGCTTTCCCGAAGTCGCCGCGCTCGGCGACGTGCTGCCGGACGGTTTCGTGATCGACGGTGAAATTCTCGCGTGGGAACCTGGCGCTGCCGCGCCGTTGCCGTTCGCGCGGCTGCAACCGCGCATTGCGCGCAAGACGCTGACCAAAAAAGTCCTCGCTGACTCGCCGGCCGCATTGCTTGCCTACGATCTGCTGGAAGCACATGGCGAGGACCTGCGCATGACGCCGCTCGCCGAGCGGCGCGCGCGTCTGGACTCGCTTGCTGTGTCGCTCGACAACCCGCCCGCACGCGATCTGCTGCGCGTTTCGCCGCTCGTTTGCGGTGCCGACTGGCAGGCACTTGCCGCGCTTCGTGACGAGAGCCGCGCACGCGGCGTCGAAGGGCTGATGCTGAAAGAGCGCGAGTCGCTGTACGGGGTGGGCCGCACGAAAGCGTCCGGCACATGGTGGAAATGGAAGATCGATCCTTATGCAGTAGACGCAGTACTGGTTTATGCACAACGCGGACATGGCCGCCGCGCAAGCCTGTACACCGATTTCACCTTCGCAGTGTGGAACGAAGCCAACGGGGTTCGCACGCTTGTGCCGTTCGCCAAGGCCTATTCGGGTCTTACCGATGAGGAAATGCGCCAGGTTGACGCAATCGTGCGCAAGACTACGATCGAGAAGTTCGGACCGGTGCGCAGTGTCACGCCGACACTCGTATTCGAAATCGGCTTCGAGGGCATTCAGGCGAGTTCGCGCCACAAGTCCGGCGTGGCCGTGCGCTTTCCGCGCATGCTGCGCTGGCGCACGGACAAGCATATCGACGACGCCGATACGCTCGCGATGCTGAAAGGTTTCATTGACGATCGGGCGGCTTGAACGTCGCTGTCATTCAGAATGCATGTAATCAACCACGCGGTGCAGCGCGGGAGCGAATCTTGCGGCCGTGCGCCGGGTGCCGCGACGCGGCAAGCAGCGACCAGGGAGGCAAGCGTGACGCTCGATAACCGACTCGACGACAGTGAAGACGTGGTTGTATGGCGGCCTATCCAGTATGCGATGGCTTCACATCGCCGCGTGCTGGTGGTGGACGACTATCGCGAGGCGGCGGACGCGCTGCAGATGCTGTTGAACGCGGACGGCTTCGAATGCCGCGCACTGGAAGACCCGCACGAAGTATGCGAGATGGCGTGCGCGTGGCAGCCGTTTGCCGTGGTGCTCGACATCAAGATGCCGGGACTCGACGGCTTCGAGCTTGCGCGGCGCTTGCGCGCGCATCCGGCCACGGCGCACATGTTGCTCGTGGCATGCACGGCCTTTGCCTCGCGTGACGACCGCGCTCGCGCGCGTGCCGTCGGTTTCGACGCGCATTGTGCAAAGCCGCTCACGCCGGAGCGGCTGCTGCGCGTGCTCGAATCCGCAGCGGCCCTGCATGCGGCAGGGCCGCCGTAAAGCCTGCGCGAGCTTTGAAAAAACTGCGATTAGCCGATTGCGGTACAGAGGTCGAGCGTTCCGCGTCGCGCGTTCCGCATTGTACGTTCCATATATGCCCCCCGCAGTTTCATGAGTCGCCGCACAGCCACTGGCAAGCTGCCATTGCCATGCTTCATTTTCGAGCTTTTCGCTTCGACACGCACTGCTTGCGTCATGCATGCACTGCCCATATCGCACGCCCCGCTGGCCCGCCAGTTGCTGATTCGGCAATGATGCCGTGCGCTTCGCACGCCGCACATGTTCATCAGCATTCTGGAGGATCGTATGAGCGACACAGAACGTCCCACACCGCCGTTCGAAGGGCAACAGCAGAATCAGACGCCGGGCCGCACTGCGCCGATGCAACCGCAGCCCGATCACGGCGAGAAGTCATATAAGGGTTCGGGCCGGCTTGCGGGCAAGGCGGCGATCATCACCGGTGGCGACAGCGGCATTGGCCGCGCGGTGGCCATTGCGTTCGCGCGCGAAGGCGCGGACGTGCTGATCGCCTATCTGAACGAAGACGACGATGCGCGCGAAACCGCGCGCTGGGTCGAAGAAGCAGGCCGCAAGGCGGTGCTGATGCCCGGCGACATTACGGACCCCGCGCATTGCAACGCGATTGTCGACAAAGCGGTGCAGGAATTCGGCCGGCTCGATGTGGTCGTGAACAACGCTGCGTATCAGATGACCTACCCGTCTCTCGACGCAATCACCGACGAAGAGTGGGACAAGACCTTCGATACCAATATCGGCGCGATGTTCAGGATCACGCGCGCGGCGGTGAAGCACATGAAGCCGGGCGGTGCGATTGTGAACACCACGTCGATCAACGCGGACCATCCGAATCCCGGTTTGCTCGCCTATGCGACCACCAAGGGCGCGATCCAGAATTTCACCGGCGGGCTTGCGCAACTGTTGGCCGAGCAGGGCATTCGCGTGAATTGCGTCGCGCCTGGGCCCATCTGGACACCGCTCATTCCGTCGACCATGCCGCCGGAAAAAGTCGAAAAATTCGGCCAGCAGGTGCCGATGAAACGGCCAGGCCAACCCGCCGAGCTCGCACCGGCTTACGTCATGCTCGCCTCCGACGAAGCCAGTTATATCTCTGGCGCGACTATCGCCGTGACGGGCGGCTCGCCGATTATTTAGGCATATTGATCAATCCGCAGGGCGGCGCTGTCTGCACAGGCGGGCAGACAGCAGCTGCGCGCCACGCCGCCCGTTGGCATCCAATCCGTTTTCCTGCCGGGCACAGCGATTGCGCGCGTGATTAGTTCGTTTGTAGCGCTCCCTGTGCGTGACCCATCGTCAGGAGAATCCCCAATGAATACTTCTACTGCGGAAATGCCGCTGGACGTCGTGCCGGACGACGTCCAGCGCGTGCCGGTCAGCTTCGACATCAACGGTAAGCGGCATGAGTTCCAGTTGCAAGCCTGGACGTCGCTGCTCGATATGCTGCGCGAACACTGTCACCTGACCGGCACCAAGAAAGGCTGCGATCACGGCCAATGCGGCGCGTGCACCGCGATTGTGAACGGTCAGCGGATCAACACGTGCCTTGCGCTCGCGGTGGTACACGACGGCGCGTCGATTACGACAATCGAAGGACTGGCGAACGGCGAAGCGCTACACCCTGTACAGCAGGCCTTTATCGATCACGATGCCTTTCAATGCGGTTACTGCACGCCGGGCCAGATCTGCTCCGCCGTCGCGATGCTGCAGGAAGGCCACGCGAAAACCGCCGACGAGGTGCGCGAACTGATGAGCGGCAACCTGTGCCGCTGCGGTGCCTATGCCAACATTGTCGCTGCAATTCTCGATGCAGCCGACAAGGCCGATGAAGGAGCGCGGCCATGAACCGCTTCTCCTACACGCGCGCGAGCGAAGTGCCGCAAGCTATCCAGCAGCACCGCGAGAATCGCGCCGCTGCGTTTATCGCGGGCGGCACGAATCTGGTGGACTTGTGGCGCGAGGACGTCGCGCATCCGCAGTTCGTGGTGGACATCAACCGTCTGCCGCTCAAGCAGATCGAACCGACCACTGCGGGCGGACTGAAGATCGGCGCGCTCGTGACCAACAGCGCAGCCGCTTACGATGCCACGGTCAACGCCCGCTACCCGTTGCTTGCAAAGGCGATTCTTGCGGGCGCGTCGCCGCAGATCCGGAACGTTGCAAGCGTCGGCGGCAATCTGCTGCAACGCACGCGCTGCCTCTATTTCTACGATGCCGGCACGCGCTGCAACAAGCGCGAGCCCGGCACGGGCTGTCCGGCGATGGAAGGCGTGAACCGCATGCATGCGATTCTTGGCGCAAGCGAACACTGTATCGCCGTGCATCCGTCGGACATGTGCGTTGCGCTCGCCGCGCTCGACGCCACGGTGCACGTGTCCGGTCCCGAGGGCTCGCGTGTGTTGCCGTTCGCCGACTTCCACCGCTTGCCAGGCGACACGCCCCATATCGACACGAACCTGGGCGACGACGAGCTGATTACCGCAGTGGAACTGCCAAAGCAGGGCTTCGCGGCGCATCATGCTTACGTGAAAGTGCGCGACAGGGCCTCGTATGCGTTCGCGCTGGTCTCGGTGGCGCTCGGGCTCGAACTGGATGGCGACACGATTGTCGACGCGCACTGCGCGCTCGGCGGCGTTGCGCACAAGCCGTGGCGCGATGTGGACGCGGAAGCGTCGCTGCGCGGCAGGCCGCTGAATGCGGACACGGTGCGCAGTTTCGCCACCGACTTGCTGCGCGAGGCGCGCGGCCGCCGCGGCAACGCGTTCAAGATCGAACTGACGGCGCGCGCTATCGAGCGCGCTTTCGCGCTGGCAGCGCAACGTTCACTGGAGGAACCGGCGCCATGAACCGCATCGAGACTTTGCCTGCGCTGCGCGCGAGCGGCGTGCCGCACAAACGCGTGGACGGCAGGCTGAAAGTGACCGGCGCCGCCCAGTATGCGGCCGATTTCACGGCCAATGGACTCACGTATGGCTTTGTCGTGTCGAGCACGATTGCGGCGGGAAGAATCGTATCGATCGATTCGTCGGCTGCCCTGGCGTTGCCCGGCGTGCTGCATGTCATGACGTACCAGAACCGCCCTGAGTTGCCTCGCGAGGACACGCCCTACAAAGACATGGTGGCGCCCGGCGGGAGCCCGCTCAGGCCGCTTTGGGACGACCGCGTGTGGTACAGCGGCCAGCCGGTGGCACTGGTGCTCGCAGAGTCGCTGGAGCTCGCGCGCCATGCGGCCTCGCTGGTGGACGTGCGCTATGAGTCCGCGCCGCATCAGACCGAGATGGGCGAGGTACTGATGGATGCCGAGCCGCCGTCCACGGAAAAGGGCGGCTTCGATCCGCCGCCGGCGCCGCGCGGCGATGCCGACACCGCGTTGGCAAGCGCTGTGGCGCGCGTCGACGCGTTCTACAGCACGCCTGCCGAATATCACAATCCGATGGAAATGCATGGCTGCACCGTGATCCCGGACCCGCAAGGGCACCTGACCGTGTATGAAAAGACTCAGGGCGTGATGAATACCAAGTCGTATCTGACGGCCGTGTTCGGACTGAAGGACAACGAGGTGCAGGTGGTGTCGCCGTTCGTCGGCGGCGCATTCGGTTCGGGTCTGCGGCCGCAGTATCATCTCGCGCTCGCGGTCATGGCGGCGCTCGAACTGAAGCGGCCCGTGCGCGTCACACTCACGCGCCAGCAGATGTTCACGTTCGCGCATCGGCCGCAATCCATCCAGCGCGTCGCGCTTGGCGCCGCGGCCGACGGCCGCTTGCAGGCGGTGATTCACGAAGCGGTGTCCGAGACCTCGCAGTACGAGGACTATTGCGATGTGGTGGTGAACTGGGCGGGCCAGCTTTATCAATGCGATAACGTGACCCTCGGCTACAAGGTGGCGAGGCTGGATGTGCCCACGCCCGCCGACATGCGCGCGCCGGGCGCGGCGCAAGGACTGTTTCCGCTTGAAGTTGCAATGGACGAACTGGCCGAAGCGCTGCAGATGGACCCGCTCGAACTGCGCCTCATCAACTACGCGGAGCGCGACGCGAACAAGAACCTGCCGTTTTCGAGCAAGGCGCTGCGCGACTGCTATCGCGAAGGCGCCGCGCGATTCGGCTGGGACAAGCGGCCGCTCGCACCGCGCGCGCGGCGCGAGGGCACCGAGTTGATCGGCTGGGGCATGGCGACCGGTGCGTGGGACGCGATGCAGAACGAAGCGTCAGCTCGCGCCGTGCTCACACGCGACGCACGTGTGACGGTTTCCAGTTCGACCGCCGACATCGGCACCGGCACCTACACCGCGATGACGCAGATCGCGGCGGACGCGCTCGGCGTGCCGCTTCACGACGTCGTGTTCGAACTCGGCGATACTCGTTTGCCGAAGGCGCCGATAGAAGGCGGCTCGTGGACCGTGTCCTCGGTGGGCAGTGCGGTCGATGCGGCATGCAGGCGGCTGCACAACCGCCTAGTCGAATTGGCGCGGCAGCATGGCGGCGCGCGTTTCGCGGCTGCCGCGCGCGAGGACATACGGCGCATGGGCAAGCGGCTCGTATGCGGCTCAGGCTCCGAGGACGCAATCGAGATCGACACGCTGCTCGCGCGGGCGGGCCTCGACAAAGTCGAGGAGCAGGCGAGCGTCAAGCCGCATGAAAAGCAGCAGGCTTACTCGATGGGCACGCATTCGGCAATTTTCGTCGAAGCACGCGTCGATGAGGCGCTCGGCACCGTGCGCGTGACGCGCGTGGTGAGCGCGGTCGCGGCTGGGCACATCGTCAATCCGAAGACCGCGGCAAACCAGGTGGCGGGCGGCGTGGTGTGGGGCATCAGCATGGCGCTGCACGAGGAGGGCCAGTTCGACCACGACATTGGTCGCCAGATGAATCACAACCTCGCCGAGTATCATCTACCGGTCAACGCGGATATTCACGAGATCGACGTGCTGTTTGTGGAAGAGCATGACGACATCGTCAATCCGCTCGGTGCGAAGGGAGTGGGCGAAATCGGCGTAGTGGGCGTGGCTGCTGCCGTGTGCAATGCGATCTGGCACGCGACGGGCAAGCGCGTGCGCGAACTGCCGATTACGCTCGACAAGCTGTTTGCCTGAGCCAGGGCTGTAGCGCGGCCGCGTGTTGCAAGGCCGCGTTACAGCGTATCGAACGCCGGCCGACATGGGGCGTCGGCTGTTGCCTGAGGGCGGCGGCGCTCGTCGCTGCGGGCCTGTCCGTCATGCGCAAGATGCGCCGACCATGCCCCGGCTGCGAGCCCGAACGCGCTATTTCACTTTAATCGGCGTACTTGAATTCCGGCAGCGCTTCGAGCGACTTTTTGGTTGCCTCCGGCAAAACCACCCGACGATTGGTGATCTGCAGGTCGTTGAAAGGGACTGCGACGAGATGTTTGCCCATGCCGAGGAATCCGCCCACCGACAGAATCGCGTAGGTGCGCCGATCGCCGCCGGGAGACACGATCAGATCGTCGACGGTGCCGATGGTGTCCTTGTTCTTGTTGAAGACGTCCGCTCCCGTAAGCTTCGACGCGCGGTAACCGCTCGCCAGTTGCACGACGTCAGTGCGTCTTTCGGTAATGGACTGCGGCGCGCCTTGCGCGTGGGCATTGCCATGGCACGCCAGCGTGCCGGCAAAGAGCGCTGCTGCGAGCAGCGTGCGAGATTGCATGTTGCGCATGATGGTTTCTCCTTGTTATGTGACGCCGCCAGTGCGGCGAGTCTGCTTTCAAGGGCCTGGCTGCAAATTTCATACCGCGGTGCGCGAAGCGAGGTCGGCGCCGGGCCCGCCAATTGCTAGACGAGCGAGCCAGTTTATTCATATTGCCTACACTGAACGCGCGCCAGCGCCCCTGCTTTTCACAGGAACTTCTATGTCATCTCCCGCCAGTAACACGACGCGCATCGCGGAAGGCACTCCGTTTCCACTCGGCGCGACATGGAACGGAAGCGGCGTGAACTTCGCGCTCTTCTCGGCGCACGCGACCAAAGTCGAACTGTGTCTATTCGACGAGACCGGGCACCAGGAAATCGAGCGCATCGAACTGCCCGAATATACCGACGAGGTGTGGCACGTGTTCGTGCCGAATCTGAAGCCGGGTGCGATCTACGGCTACCGCGTGCATGGTCCCTATGAGCCGGAGAAAGGCCACCGCTTCAATCCGAACAAACTGCTGCTCGATCCCTACGCAAAGGCGCATATCGGCGAACTGAAGTGGGCGCCCGAGATTTTCGGCTATACGCTCGACTCGGAAGAGGGCGACCTGTCGTTCGACGAGCGCGACAGCGCGCCGTTCGTGCCCAAATGCAAGGTGGTGGACGCTACCTTTTCATGGACGCATCCCGAGCGCAATCCGCTGCCCTGGGACCGCGTGATTTTCTACGAAACGCATGTGCGCGGCTTCACGAAGCGTCATCCGCAAGTGCCTGAGAACCTGCGCGGCACCTTCGCGGGAATGGGGCAGAAGGCGGTGATCGAGTACATCCGGAGTCTCGGCGTAACTTCGGTCGAACTGATGCCGATTCAGACCTTCGTCAACGACAGCTATCTGCTCGAGAAAGGTCTCACGAACTACTGGGGCTACAACACCATCGGCTTTTTCGCCGCCGACCCGCGTTTCTTTGCTTCGTCGACGGAATCGGTGAGCGAGTTCAAGGGAATGGTGGACGCCTTTCACAACGCGGGTCTCGAAGTCATTCTCGACGTGGTGTACAACCACACCGCCGAGGGCAACGAACGCGGACCGACGCTCTCGTTCAAGGGCATCGACAATGCGTCGTACTATCGCCTGATGCCTGACGAGCCGCGCTATTACATCAACGACACGGGCACCGGCAACACGCTCAATCTCTCGCATCCGCGCGTGCTGCAAATGGTGACCGACAGCCTGCGTTACTGGGTAACGGAGATGAAGGTGGACGGTTTCCGCTTCGATCTTGCGACGATTCTCGGCCGCGAGCCGCACGGATTCGACGAAGGCGGCGGCTTTCTCGACAGTTGCCGGCAAGACCCGGTTCTCTCCAGCGTGCGGCTGGTCGCGGAGCCGTGGGATTGCGGTCCGGGCGGCTATCAGGTGGGCGGTTTTCCGCCTGGCTGGGCCGAATGGAACGACCGCTTTCGCGACACCGTGCGCGCCTACTGGAAGGGCGACGAGGGCACGGTGGCCGATCTGGCCACACGCCTGACAGGTTCGGGCGACAAGTTCAATCATCGCGGCCGACGCCCGTGGGCGAGCGTGAATTTCATCGCGGCGCACGACGGCTTCACGCTGAACGATCTGGTCTCATACAACGACAAGCATAACGAAGCGAACGGCGAGGACAACAACGACGGCCATTCGGACAACCGGTCGTGGAATATGGGTGTCGAAGGTCCCACCGACGACCCCGAAATTTGTCAGCAACGCGAGCGGCAAAAGCGCAATCTGCTCGCCACCTTGCTGCTCTCGCAAGGCACGCCGATGCTGCTCGCGGGCGACGAATTCGGCCGCACGCAGAAGGGCAATAACAACGCGTATTGCCAGGACAACGAGATCAGCTGGGTGGACTGGGAAGGCATCGACGAAAACGGCCAGGCGCTCACTGAGTTCGTCAGGAACCTGACGACGCTCAGACACCGCTTGCCGGTGCTGCGTCGCAGCCGCTTTCTCACCGGCGAATACAACGAAGCGCTGGACGTGACCGATGCGCGCTGGCTTTCGCCGGACGGCACCGACCTCACGCCCGAGCAATGGGCGGACCCCTCCATGCGCTGCTTCGGCCTCGTGATCGACGGCCGCGCGCAGGCGAGCGGCATTCGCCGTCCTGCATCGGATGCGACGCTGCTGCTGGTATTGAACGCCCATCACGACGTCGTCAATTTCCAGTTGCCCGACGTGCCGGAGGGCGAGCGGTGGACCTGCCTGCTCGATACCAACATGCCGGTGCGCGCAGAGTTGCCGCAGTTCAGCGCCGGTGACGAGTATCAGGTTACGGCGCGCTCACTGCTGCTGTTCGCCCTCGAGGCGCCGAGCCGTGCGACGCAGCGCGTGTTCGACAAGCTCGAAGAGCAGCTCACCTCGGACGAAAGCGAAGCCCCGCCTGCCGCGTGAGCGGGAATACCACTTGCTCCATTCGCGATAGCCACGCGCATTCATCACGATGATGCGCGCGGCTTCGCCATGCCGGCATTCGCGAGACCATTACCGTAGGTGATCATATGGAACAGGACGAGACCTCCCAGCAAGAACAGATTCGCACACGCGCGTACTACCTGTGGGAACACGCGCCCGAGCCCAAGGGCGCGCCCGACGAGTATTGGGAACAGGCCCGCAGCGAGATCGAGAAAGAAGCGCCGCCAGTAGAAAACGGGCCGATTGCAGAAGAGCCCAAAAAATAACGACATGACAGGGAGCATCACAATAACTGGCAACTTGCTGCACGTAGCGCAATGAAGGACCTTCCCGAACCGCCGCGCGGCAGGGCAGCGACGCGCATCGACGCGCCGCCTGCCGCGTTCGGTCTGGACTCGCTGATCGCGCTTGCCGTCGGCGCCGGATTTGTCGCGTGCCTGTATTTCGCGCGGGCCGTACTGATCCCGATGACGCTCGCCATTCTGCTGAGCTTTCTTGTCGCGCCGCTCGTGAAATGGTTGGGACGCCTGAAGCTCGGCCACGTCGCGTCGGTGTTCGCGGCCGTGGTGATCTCCATTTCGGTGATCGGCGTACTCGGTTCGGTGATCGCGATGCAGTTGACGGAGCTCGCCGCGGGCATGCCGCGTTATCAGGCGACGATCGAGCACAAGATGGAGGCGGCGCACACACTGACCGTCGGCAAACTAGACCGCTTTGCAAAAGCGGCAGGTCAGGCGCTGCAACGTGCCACGGTCGAGCCGTCGCAACCTGCGCCGCGGCACGACGCATCTTCCGCGGATGGCCGCGCGCCCGCGGCCGTGCCGGTCGAAGTGCGCGAGCCCGTGCCCACTCCGCTCGAAGTTGCGCGCCGTGTGTTGTCGCCGGCGATCAGTCCGCTCGAGACGGCGTTCATCGTGTTCGTCGTGATGGTGGTGATCCTGTTGCAACGCGACGATCTGCGCGACCGCGCGATTCGTCTGTTCGGCTCGCGCGACCTGCACCGCACAACGATGGTGATGGACGAAGCGGCGCGGCGCCTGAGCCGTTACTTCGTTTCGCAGCTTGGCCTGAACGCGGCTCTTGGCGTCGCGATTGGCGCGGGACTCTTTTTTATCGGCGTGCCGAGTCCGATTCTGTGGGGCATACTCGCGGCCTTGCTGCGGCTCGTGCCGTACGTCGGCATCTGGATAGCGGGCGGGCTCGCCACCGCGCTGGCTGCCGCAGTGAGCCCCGGCTGGGATATGGCGGTCTGGTGCATCGCACTTTTCGTGACCGTCGAACTGCTGGTGGGGCAGGTGGTGGAGCCGCTGCTGTATGGACGCAGTACCGGGCTCTCGCCGTTTTCGGTGGTTGTCGCGGCGATTTTCTGGAGCTGGATCTGGGGGCCGATTGGCCTCATCCTGTCTACGCCGTTGACTCTGTGTTTGCTTGTGCTCGGCCGGCATATCCGGCGTCTGGAATTTCTCGACGTGATGCTAGGGGATCAGCCCGCGCTCACGCCAGTCGAAAACTTCTATCAGCGCGCACTCGCGGGCGACCCCGATGAAGCGATCGCACAAGCCGAGGCGCTGCTACTCGAACGTTCGTTATCGGCTTACTACGACGAGGTGACGATCAGGGGCCTGCAACTGGCCGCCAACGATGTGGTGCGCGGCAGCGTTACGGCGGCGCAGCTCGCGCGCATCGAGTCGACGACCAACGACCTCGTCGACGGCCTCGACAGTTATCCCGACGAGCCGCCGCCGCGGGCTGCGGCAGCAGAGCTTGACGCGGAGCTGGGGCCAGTCGCGCCGTCGCGCGACGCAATGCCTGCATCCGCGTCGGCACACAGGCTGTTCGCGAATCACGCGGCGCGCGGCGCGGCTGACGCACTGCCAGACAATGTCAGCGATACTGGCGATACCCGCGATACCCGCGATACCCGCGATACCCGCGATACCCGCGATACCCGCGATACCCGCGATACCCGCGATACCGGCGATCAACGCGAGCCCGGGCAGATCGCCGAGCGCGGGGCGCAGAGTCAGCAAGCCATGCCACGCGGGACCAGTCAGCGCGTGTTGTGTATTCCAGGCCGCGGTCCGCTCGATCCTCTTGCCTCCACGATCATGCTGCAGTTGCTCGGCAAACACGGATTCACCGCGCGCGCGGTGCCGCATGAAGCAGCGTCGCGTGCCTCGATCGACCGGATGGATGCCGACGACGTCGGTATCGTCTGCGTGATCTACCTGCAGATAGACGGCATTCCTTCGCATTTGCGCTACATGGTCCGGCGCATTCGCGCGCGCCTGCCGAACGTCTCGATTGTCGTGGGACTATGGTCAGCCGAAGATCTGGAAAAGTGGAGCGTTGACTTGCAAAACGCGATGGGCGCTGACGCCTATGTGACTTCGTTGCAGGAAATGCTGGCCGTCTGCCACTCGCGCGGCGACAGTACGAGCGATGCGCCAGTTGCGGTAGCCAGCGCTTAACGAACGAGGCGCTTGCCAGCCGCAATCAGGACGCAAATGAAGAAACGCCCGGCGCTTGTGCGTCCGGGCGTTTTTTGCGGGCAGGCGACGCCTACTTGCCGGTGGCTTCGTCTTCGGAAGACGTGTCTTCGTCGTCGGTCACGATCTTGGTCGTGCCGCCTGTCGAGGGCGGATCGCTCGCCGGAAACGTGTCTTCAACTTCCTTGTCGATCTGCTTTTCCGTCTTATCGGCGTTCGGATGCTGTTCCTTGGGTTCTGGCATGGCGCTTCTCCTTTAGCTAACAAACATGATGCGCAAATTCACTCGCGATTCGCGCGGCCCGCGTACTGTGCTTTTTACATGAGCATGTAGAGTTGAACGGTCAGCGGGCATTGTCCGGAACGCGGCTTTTGCTCAAGCGGTACCGCACGAGTCGCGCCCGACAATGCGCAGTGCCTGCGCACGCGTGAGCGCGCCCTGGCGCATCGCCTCGATCAGTTGCGCGGTTTGTGTGTCGCGATTACAGGCAAGCACGGCGGCAACCTTGTCGTTCTTTACATACAGCGCGGCAAAATCGTGACGTTCGAGTTCGCCGTCGACAACAAGCTCGTCCCATTCGCTCGCATGACCGAGGTACTCGAAGTTCTTGCCGAAGTGATAGGTCCAGAAAAACGGCACACCGTCATAGCGGTTGCGCGCGCCGCACATGTTCTGAGCCGCGATGCGCGCATGCTGCTGCGCGACGCGCCAGTGTTCGATGCGCAGCGGCTCCTCGTTTTCATGCAGCGGAAAGACGGCGATGTCTCCGGCGGCGTACAGGCCC
Source organism: Burkholderia sp. WSM2232 (assembly GCF_000472545.1). GTDB lineage: Bacteria > Pseudomonadota > Gammaproteobacteria > Burkholderiales > Burkholderiaceae > Paraburkholderia. The sequence goes on from NZ_AWZV01000007.1 coordinate 246,943, forward strand.
GGGGCGGCCTGCATGCCCGCGTTCACGATCACGCCGCCGTCCTGTTGCAGCGGCAGTCCTTCCACGAAACCGGTGGCAGGTACAACGCCCGTGCCGAGCAGCACGACGTCGGCGGCAATATGTTCGCCGCTTTCGAGCATCACTTCGTGCACGTTGCCTTCTTCACCTTCGAGCGAGGCGACTTTGGCCTGAAGGTGAAACTGCACACCATGGCGTTCGTGCAGTTCGCGAAACATCGCGCCCACGCGCTCACCGAACTGCTTCGCGAAGGGCACCTTGTCCGGCGAGATAACCGCCACCTGCGCGCCGCGTTTGCGCAGCGCCGCAGCGGTCTCAAGCCCGATGAAACTGCTGCCGAGAATCGCCACGCGTGTGGATGTCGTGTCGCGCGTCAACCCATCCGTGTCGCTGTTGGCGAGCGCCTCGACGAGCGCGGCGGCGTCGTCCAGGTGACGCAGCACGTGCACGCCGCCGAGTTCGCAGCCCGAGATTCGCGGCACGGTGGGCGTGCTGCCGGTGGCGAGCAACGCGGTCTGGTAAGTCAGCTCGCCGCCGCTTTCGAGGTGGATCGTGCGGGCGGGCACGTCAAGGCGGGCGACCTTCGCGACGAGCCGTTCCACCCCGTGCTGCTCGTACCAGTCGGCTGGTAGCAGCGGCGCGACGTCGCCGGGTGGCATCTCGTTCGATGGAACAAACTTGCTCAGAGACGTGCGGTCGTAGGGCGCGTGAGGTTCGTCGCCGATCAGCGTTACACGGCCGGTAAAGCCATATTCGCGCAACGCCGCGCAGGCGGTGGCGCCCGCCGCGCCCGCGCCGATCACCACGAAATGCGGCTCGTGGGTGCGCGCCAGTTCCGTTTCGCCGGGCAGCTTTTGTGGCGTCACCATCACGTCGTCGCCGTCGACAATCACTGCATACCGTTCGAGCGGTACGAGCGGCGGCGGCTCCAGCACTTTGCCGGTGGTGGCGTCGAATGTGCCTTTATGCCACGGGCAAACAATTCTGCCGCGACAGAGTGCTCCTTCCTCCAGTGGTCCGCCCGCATGCGGACAGTCGGCCGAATAGGCGCGCACGGTGTCGCCGTCGCGCACCAGCAGGATCTTCTCGTCATCCACGACGACGCGCTGCGCCCGGTCTTCGCGCAACTGCGAAAATTGGGCGACGTGTCGGGCAGGGGTGGGCATGCGTGTCTCGGGATCGTGGGCGAAGCTCGAGCAGCCTCAAGGAGGCTCAAGCAGCCTCAAGCAGGCTCAAGCAGCCTCAAGCAGGCTCAAGCAGTTTCACCGCGCGGCGACGCAAACCCGCGAAAACGCACGGTATCGCCTTGCGTGCAGCAATTGGCGTGCCCAAGACCGGGGCTGCGGAAAACATTCAGGTCGCCTCGCGCGACGCTATGTGCGTGGCGGAAAAGTGCGGTAGATTCCAACTAAGGGAATTAGCGCACGACCACCGGGGCACGATACGTGCGGGCAATTCTCCTACTTGTATGACCTTTGAGTGGAGCGTGGCCGTGCAGCGTGCGGAGCGAGTCGCAGTCGATTTTCCTATGCCGTCGCGCAACTTCGCGGCGACGCGGCGGGTGCTTCTTGTCGTGCTTGCAGTTTCAATTCTGTTTCCGCTCGCCTGTCTCGCTGGCTACGGCTATTTCGATTACCAGCGCCGTATCGCCGATTCGAACGACATCATCGACCGGCTCGTGCGCGTGGCGGAAGAGCAGGCCGTCAAGGTGCTGGACCTGAATCAGCAAATGGCTTCGCGCATCGTCGAGTTGATCGGCACTGAAGAGGACGCGCAGATTCGCGCGCGCGAGCGCCAGTTGAACCAGCAGTTGCGCGAGATCGGCGGAGACTTTCCGCAAGTGGCGTCCATCTATCTGATCGGCGCGCACGGCGACCTGCTGGTATCCACTCGCGCCTATCCCGCTCCGGCCGTGTCGGTCAGTCAACGCGAAGACTTTGTCGCCGCACGCGCCATGCGCCCGCACTTTTACTTTTCGCTGCCGATGCATGGGGCGTTGTCGCAGACCAACGTGTTCAGCACCGCGATAGGCCGTATCGGCGCGGACGGTGCGTTCCTCGGCGTGGTGTCGGTTGCCTTGCGCACCGAGTACTTCTCGCGCTTTTACCGCGAGCTGACCAACGGAGACCCGTCGCTCGCGCTGGCCCTGTACCGCCAGGACGGCAACCTGATGGTCCGTTATCCACCGTGGCCCGGAGGCGCGAAAGCGCCGGCCTCCGACGCATTTGCTGCCGCGCTGCGCGACAAGCAGTTGTCGGGGCATGTGCGCGTGAAGTCGCCGGTGGACGGCGTGGAGCGGCTCATCGCGTTCCGGCGGGTGGGCGATTATCCGCTCTATGTGACGAGCGCTTATGCAAGGGGTTCGATTGTCGACGCGTGGCGCCGGCACTTCCTCGTGATTGCCGCGTTGACTGCGGTGCCCTGCATCGCCATCTGGATTCTGGTGATTTACTCGCTGCGTCAACTGGACGGCGAGCGCGTCGCATGGGAACGCTGGCAGGGCGAGGTCGCGATGCGGCTCTCGGCGGAAGCATCGAGCCGGCAATTGCAGCGCATGGGTGCGCTCGGCAATCTGGTGGCGAACGTGGCGCACGACTTCAACAATCTGTTGATGGTGGTATCCGCCAATATCGAATTGGCGCGCCTGAAGCGCTACAACAATCTGGAAAAGGAAATGACCGCGGTGCAGCGCGCCACCGCGACGGCTGAGTCGCTGACGCGGCGGCTCCTGAGCGTCGCGAAGAAACAGCCGCTCAAACAGGAGCCGATCGACCTCAAGAAATGGATGCCGGGCGCGGCGCCGCTCCTCGAGGCGGCGCTCGGCGATCATATCGAGCTGGCGCTCAGCATCGTCGACGATGTCTGGCAGGTGCTGGCCGATCCGACCGACCTGGAACTCGCGATCATGAATCTGGCGGTGAATGCCCGCGATGCGATGCCGCGCGGCGGACGCTTCGTGATCCGATGCCAGAACAACCGGCTGGTCGGCAGCGACACGCTGTTGCCCGACGGCGAGTACGTGCTGATCGCATGTTCGGACGACGGCGAGGGCATGCCCGAGTCGGTCGCGCGGCGCGCGTTCGAACCGCTTTTCACCACCAAGCTAAGCGGCTCCGGTGCGGGCCTCGGTCTCGCCCAGGTGCTGTCCATGTGCGAACAGGCCGGCGGCACTGCGAAGATCGACAGTGTGCAGGGCAGCGGCACGACGGTGCGCCTTTATCTGCCGCGCCATCGCGAACGCCACCAGGCGCAGGCCGCGCCGCAACAGGTGGTCGAGCAGCCGGCGCTGCGGCACGCCGGCATGGTGCTGCTCGTGGAAGACAACGAAGATGTCGCGGCAGGCGTCGCGGCGGTGCTGGAAACGTTTGGTTGCGAAGTGCGGCACGAGCCGACCGCCGACCAGGCGTTCGACGTTCTCACCGGCGGCGAGCGTTTCGAACTCGTGCTGTCGGACATCCAGATGCCGGGCAAGCTGAACGGCATCGACCTCGCAGAGAAAGTGCGCAATGCCTGGCCTTCGCAGAAGATCGCGCTGATGACGGGCTATGCCGACGAACTGGAACGCGCGCGAGGTTTGGGCGTGGCCATCCTGGCCAAGCCGTTCAACATCGAGGAACTGCACGCACTGGTCGCTTGCGAATCCTGAACGATGCGGCATGCCGTCGCGCGGCACACCCCTTGCTGAACTCCTGACGAGGCATGCGCATGCTTGCCGGCGTGCGCAATCGGCTTCCATTGCGCTTTCATTCCGACAGGAGAACACTCATGATGATCAAGAAAGCATTGCTTGTTACCACGTTGCTCGCGGCTTCGTCGCTGGCTATGGCGCAAGGCGCGGGCGGCGCCGGCGGTGGGGCCGGCGGCGGTCCGGCCGGCAACGACCCGAGCACCGGTGCTGGCGCGAATGGGTCGACCCGCGAGGGCGGCAACATGCAGGGATCGGGGACCTCGCATTCGAAGATGAAGAAGCACTCGTCGAAGTCGTCGAACAAAATGAAGCCCGCCAACGACACCACCAACATGCCGGGCGCCAACGCGAGCAGCGACACGAAGGGGCAATAACGCAGCTGTTGTTCGCGGCGCGGTTCGTGGGCGGTTTGTCCGCGCCGTGTCCGCTGAATGTCCGTTGATTATCCGCTGATCGTCCACGGACTGGCCACGGACCGGCCACGGCGCGCCGTGGCGCGTGAGTGAAGCCTTGTTCGCGCTTCACTCACGTACCGCCTGCTTTGGCGCCAACGAGTTCGAGGCCGCTAGCCCTGGTCTTCCTGCGCTGCGTCGTACTTGCCGAGCGCCGCGGCACTGTTCAGACGCGCCCGTTTGAGGAGCGCCTGCTGTGCTTCCTTCACCTGAGCCGCGGCGCCTTTCCACGCCTGCAACGGTGGTTCCTGCAACGCACGTCCATACGAGAAGCTCAGGTTCCAGGGCAGCGGCCCAAGGCGATTCATTGCGTCCAGATTGGCAGTCGCTTCTTCGGGCGATTGTCCGCCCGACAGAAACACAATGCCGGGCACTGCCGCAGGCACGGTGCGTTTCAGAACGCGCAGCGTGTAAGCCGCGATCTCCGCGGTGGGCGAGGGGCGCGCGCTTTCCGAACCGGCGAGCACCATGCTCGGTTTGAGCAGGATATGTTCGAGCACCACCCGGTGCCGGTGCAGTGCAAGAAACACCTCGTGCAGGACTGCTTCGGTCACTTCGGCGCTGCGCTCGACGGTGTGGTCGCCGTCCATCAGCACTTCGGGTTCGACAATCGGCACGATGCCGGCTTCCTGCGAGATTGCCGCATAGCGTGCAAGCGAGTCGGCATTCGCTTCGATCGCGAGACGGCTCGGCAGATTTGCCGCGATGTTGTAGACCGCACGCCACTTCGCGAAGCGCGCGCCTTGCTGCTTGTAATCGACGAAGCGCCGCGCGAGGCCGTCGAGCCCCTCGGTGATTTCGTCGCCCGGAGCGTGGGCAAGCGCTACCTTGCCGAGGTCGACCTTGATGCCGGGCACGATGCCGTTTCTGGCGGCGAACTCGGCGAACGGCGTTCCGTCGTCGGCTTTCTGGCCGAGCGTTTCCTGGTAAAGAATGACGCCGCTCACGTATTCGCCGAGGCCCGGCGTGCTGAGCAGCAGGTTGCGATACGCGCGGCGGTTTTCTTCTGTCGACTCGATGCCGATGGTCTTGAAGCGTTTGGCGATGGTCGGGCCGCTTTCGTCGGCGGCAAGCAGACCCTTGCCTGGCTGAACCAGGGCTTCGACGGTGGCTTGCAGTTCGCTGCGGGTGTCCATGAGATGTGCTCCCTTTGTTCCGGTTGCGGAAGAAATCAGGTGGTCGCGGCCCGTGGCTGAGCGCTTTGCTTCGGCGGGTTTGCCGCTTATTCGTCGCTTATTCGTCGATCATTCGCCGATCAGATGCAACACGATGTCGCGATGCTGCGTATGACGCCGATGCTCGAACAGATACAGCCCTTGCCATGTGCCGAGCACCATCTGTCCATGCTCGACGGGTACGCTCAACTGCACCTGCGTCAATGCCGTGCGCAGATGCGCGGGCATGTCGTCCGGGCCTTCGGCGTCGTGCTCGTAGCGTTGCTCGTCTTCAGGCGCGAGGCTCGCGAAGTAGCGCTCCAGATCGCGCTGCACCGACGGGTCCGCGTTTTCCTGAATCAGCAACGATGCCGAAGTGTGACGGCAAAAGAGTGTCAGCAAGCCGGTCTGGATCTGCTGCGCCGCGACGAAACGGCGGGCTTCGGCAGTGAACTCGACCAGCGCGCGAGTGCGTGCCTTGACACTCAGGTGATGAATGGCCTGCCTCATGATGAACGCATTCGCCTCCGTTAAAGCGACGCGAATGCGTCCGAAATCTGTTCGACGCTGGTGGGGCGCACGATGCGCGCGACTTCGGCGCCGTCGCGCATGAAGATCAGCGTGGGCCACAGCTTGACCTTGAACGAGCGGCCGAGCGGGCGGCCGGGGCCGTCTTCAATTTTCAGGTGCCTCACGCCGGTGTGGGCTTCGAAAGCCTTCGCAATGGAGGGCTGCGCCCCCTGACAGTAGCCGCACCAGTCCGTGCCGAACTCGATCACGGTGGCACCGGGCAACGCGTCGATTTCGGCTCGCGTAGGGGCGTGGGTGGAATAGGGTTTCCGGGTTGCCATGCATGCTCCGCTGCGGATTTGAGTGATGCGCCGTGCACGTGTTAGAGGTCTGAAGGGCGACGCTGCGCCGCTCTCGACACGCGCTGCACGTTGTTTGATAAGAGTACCAGCTATTGGTTCGGGAGGGCCGGACGGCGGACATGAGCCGCGCCGCGCGTGTCGCGGCCTTGGTCCAATTTACGCTCGCACCGGCTGCGAGGCGCGCGCTGCAAATTTGGGATACACCCCCACGCCTTTACGCGCCCACAGGAGCGGTCGATAATGCCCCGTTCATTCCCGCCACGAGGCTTGCCCGGCGCGCCGCGCCTCGCAGGCTAGCTTTTCCTGAGCACACCGCCGCCCGTGTTGAAAAACTCGCGTTTCCTTGGCCTGCTGCACATTCCCGGCTTCAAGCCACTTGCCGCCGCCACGCTGATGCTTGGTGTCGCCATGTCCTTCACTGCGCCGTACCTCTCGTTGTTCGGCGTGGAGCGAGCCGGTATGACGCCGTTGCGGCTCGGCGTTTTCATGACGCTGATCGCGGCGAGCGGCGTGCTCGCCAGCACCTTCGCAGGCCGCTCGTGCGATGCAAGTGGACGGCATCGGCCCTTGTTGCTGCTCGCTCTGGTGCTCGCCGCGCTCGGCTACCTGTGTTTATGCGTGGTGCGCGACTACCGCCTGCTGCTGGTTGTCGGCGTTGTGTTCATCGGCGCCGGCGGCTCGGCCATTTCTATGGTGTTTTCCTTCAGCCGCGCCGCGCTGCCCGTGCCCGACGCGGCCGAGCGTGTGTTTGCCAGCGCGACGCTGCGCACGATCCTCTCGGCGGCTTGGGTATTCGGTCCGTCCGTCGGCGCGCTGGTGCTCGCAGCAAGCAGTTTTACCGGGCTTTTTCTGTTCGCCGCCGCGAGCTTCGGGGCGTGCGCGGCTATCGTCTGGCGCATGCGGGAGCCGCAGGGACATCTCGGCGACCACACCGTGGAGGACACCGCGTCGGAGCCCTCGGCCTCCATCACCGTGCCGCCGCTCACTGAGCCCGGCCCGGATGCGCACGAGCACCTGCCCGGTGTCGCATCGGCAAACGACATCGGTCGCGCCGTCGCTGCGCTGACCTTGCTCGGACTTGCCGCGAACGCCACGATGATCGTGTTGCCGCTCTATATCGTGCATGGTCTGCAAGGCACGCATCTCGACGTATCCGTCATGCTCGGCCTCGGCGCATTGACCGAGATTCCGATGATGCTCGCGCTCGGCGCCAAATCTTCGAGGCTGCACAAGCCGAACTGGCTTGCGGCATGCGCGGCGGTTCACGCGGCGTATTTCGTCGCCATGTCGCTCGCGGGGAACGTGCAAGTTCTGATTCCGATGCAGATTCTCAACGCGTTCGTGGTCGCGGTGACTTCATGCCTCGGCATGACCTACGTGCAGGACCTGATGCCGCTGGCGCCAGGCCGCGCCACGGCGCTCTTCTTCAATGCGGCGCGGGTCGGCTCGATTCTGTCGGGCGTGCTGTCGGGCTTGCTAGTGCAGGGGTTCGGCTATCGCGGCACGTTTCTCTTTTGCGGACTGCTCGCGTTGTGCGCGCTGGTGCTGTTTGCGGTGCCGGGTTATCGCTATCCGCTCATGTGGCGGGCAGTGCGGCGCTTTGCGCGCACGCAGTACGACGCGTTCAGGGCAAGGCGTTCGGTGCGCCGCGGGCGCGAGCTTTGAGCGCGGCGAAGGGAACTTTACGCCGCTCACAACCTCTGCAATGAGGCGTATCGTAGCCGGAGCACTGGCGCTGGGACAGGGTCGATCAGGCCATGCCGCGTGCGCACCGGATTCACGTCTCGCAGACAACGCAACAAGCAAAGAACTGGCATAAGCAAACAACTGCCACAAGCAAACACGCAGCGGACGAACACGCAGCGGACGAACACGCAGCGGACGAACACGCAGCGGACGAACACGCAGCGGACGAACACGCAACAGGCGAACAACGCAACAGGCGAACAACGCAACAGGCGAACAACGCAACAGGCAAACAGCCGCCACATCGGCATCTGACTAAAACCACGCAGCATTGCAAGGCACTTTCGGGAGCGGTGAAATGCAGCTAGGCATGATCGGATTGGGACGCATGGGGGCCGACATGGTGCGGCGCCTTACGCAGGGCGCTCAGCAGTGCATTGTCTAC